>NZ_CP154262.1:0-1201568 GCF_039529835.1 Arthrobacter sp. TMP15 | reverse complement strand
TCACGAAGTACAAACTCATCTTCGATCCTGTCCATCGCGGCATCCACAGCATGGGCGCTGTATCCGCCCTTGGCCGAGTCGAAGGCGGCCGTGCGCACATCATGGCTCGTTATGGCCAAGTCTTCGGTGTCTGTGTTCAGGAAATAGGCCCGGGCACGCTCGAGGAACACGTCAACCTGCTTGACGTTGTAGCCTATTTCCTTGGGACCCACCAATTTAAATTTTGATTTGGTCCGGGGCGTCTCATCCATTGTCACAGTCATTTCTTGAACTTTTCTCTATGAGTGGCAACTTGCCGGGCACCGGTTCCAGCGCGTTAGAACCGGCCTAAAACAGTAAAGATGGCGTACGCCACGGGAGCAGCAAACAGGATTGAATCCAGCCTATCCATGACGCCGCCGTGACCTGGCAATAAGTTACTCATGTCCTTCACGCCCAGCTCACGCTTGACCATGGACTCGGCAAAATCTCCACCAGTACCTGCAAAAACCATACCAATGGCTAGCGCAAAGCCTACCCACCAATGCTGATCGAGCAGGAAAACCGTTGCTGGTATGGCAACCAGTGTTGCCCCGGCCAGCGAACCGGCGAAGCCCTCCCAGGATTTTTTGGGACTGATCTTTGGCGCCATGGGGTGTTTGCCAAAGAACACACCAACCAAGTAACCGAAGGTGTCATTGGCAACCACCAGCAACAACATGATGACCACCTTCACCACACCAGGGTTGATGTCGTTCAGGTCCAAGGTCAGCCCCAGGGTGGCTCCACTCTCCCCGCGCAGCATCAAGAACACGAAGCTGAGCAAAAAGGGGATCCACATGAGGGAGAAAACTCCGGCGAGGATACTTTTCGCTGCCCCGGGTTCAGCGTCCAGGGAACGCCACAGAACCGTAGCCCCGGCGCTGGCTACCAAGGCAAAGAGTAGCCCTTCGGCACCCGCGAAATAGGCACACGCCGGCATGGCCAACGCCCCGATCATGACAGGAGTGGTGGGTGCCTTGATCCCTTTGTCCGCCAGTGCACGGTTTACTTCCCACACACCAACACAGGAAAAGATTGTCGCAACCGCAACGAAAGCCGCCGGGTAAAAAAGCAGTGATCCAATAACAAGGATCAGCAGTGCCAAACCTACACTGATGGCGGCCGGAAGGTCTCGACCCGCCTTGGGGGTCCTGATTGCTTTCAAGGCTGTGGCCGCCTCAGGCATTGACGCCAGAGTCCCCTGTGAGGTGGGAATGACAGGCAGCCCGGTGATCCGCATTGCTGGCACCGGGAGAGGTGCTGCCTCATCCTGCCCAACTTCAGCTTCATCCGTCTCTGGGCCGCTGAGGGTGTCCGGACGCACTTCTCCTGGGTTTTCGCCGCCGTCGTTCTTCTCCGGCAAAGGCTGCTTCTGAACCGCGGGTGACTGAGCAGCTTCTTGCCCCACCTCAGGCTGGGGCTCAGCACTTTTGGGGATGATGATGGGAATCATGCCCGTCAGCTCAGCATGACGTCTGGCCTTCCGCGACGCGAACTGGTAGTCCAGTGGTGCCGGAATGAGCCCAGTATTAGGGTTTAACACCTCCGGTACCTTGCCGGTTCCGATCGGCGTATTCTTGGGGTCGGCCATTAGACCTCGAGAAGCTCGACTTCCTTGCGCTTGAGCAGCTCATCGATGTTCTCCGTGTGGGACTTGGTCAACGTATCCAGTTCCTTCTCGGCGCGTGCTCCATCATCCTCACCCGCATCTCCGTCCTTGACCAGCTTGTCCAGCTGCTCCTTGGCCTTGCGGCGGATGTTGCGCACGGAAATCTTGGCATCTTCACCCTTGGTGCGCACGATCTTAACGTATTCTTTGCGACGTTCCGCCGTGAGCTCAGGCATAACGATACGAATGACGTTGCCGTCATTGGAGGGGTTGGCACCCACCTCAGAGGAGCTCAGTGCACGCTCAATATCGTGCATTGAAGTCTTGTCAAAAGGAGTTATGAGCAAGGTACGGGCTTCCGGAACAGCAAAGGCTGCCAGCTGCTGCAGAGGCGTAGGGGAACCGTAGTAATCCACCATGACCTTGTGAAACATGGCTGGGTTGGCACGGCCTGTACGAACCGCCGAGAACTCCTCTTTGGCAACTTCGATGGCCTTATCCATCTTTTCCTCGGCCTCGAGCAAAGTTTCTTCGATCACGCGTCTCTCCCTCATAAATGACTACACAACTAATCCACCATACAAATCGTGGCAATTCTGGGTCTATCCTATCGTGACACGAGTGGCGGCTGGGGGCCGCCACACGCTCACTTGCCCAACTGATGAACCCTTACGGGGTGACCAGCGTGCCCAACTCTTCTCCGAGGATGGCGCGGGCCACGTTGCCTTCGCCTTCCATCCCAAAGACCAGCATCGTGACATTGTTGTCTTTACACAGGCTAAACGCGGTCTGGTCCATGACACGAATGTCCCGGGCCATCGCTTCGTCATAGCTCAAGTGATCAAGTTTTACGGCTGTGGGATCCTTCTTTGGATCGGCGGTGTAAACACCATCCACACCATTCTTGGCCATCAGGACAACGTCGGCATGTACTTCCAGCGCGCGCTGGGCCGCCACTGTGTCTGTGGAGAAGTAAGGCAGACCGGCGCCCGCACCAAAGATGACAACACGGCTTTTTTCCATGTGTCGGATGGCGCGGCGCGGAATGTAGGCCTCCGCCACTTGGCCCATGGTGATGGCACTCTGCACTCGTGTGTCCACACCGGCCTGCTCCAGGAAGTCCTGCAGGGCCAGACAGTTCATAACCGTGCCAAGCATGCCCATGTAGTCTGCCCGCGAACGGTCCATGCCGGCTTGAGAGAGCTGTGCTCCACGGAAGAAGTTACCTCCGCCCACCACAATGGCAACCTCCACCTGGTCTACGGTGCTGGCGATTTGTTTGGCGATGTCCCGGATGGTGTCCATGTCGACACCCAGCTTGCCTGCGCCGAAAACCTCACCTGAGAGTTTAAGCAAAACCCGACGACGTTTGACTGCTCCGGTTGCAGTGGCACTGGGCGCAGTCTGCGAAATATTAGTGGTCATGGTGCCTTCCGTAGGTGCCCGCTTTTGCTGGTAGCGCTTGCACAGTCTCGCATCAGCGCTCTGCCTGGGCTTGTGCTGTTTCTGACCTGGCGCGAGGCAGTTCAAGAGCTGCCTTAAGAATCTTATCTGACGTTGGATATAAAGAAGGGGTAACCGCACATTGCGATTACCCCTTCTTCATCACATCCAGCTAGAACACGTGCGTGGATTATGCTCCGACGCGGAAACGTGCGAAAGCAACAGGCTTAACACCGGCTTCTTCCAGAACAGCGCCTACGCTCTTCTTTGCATCCTTTGCGAAGGACTGGTCAACCAAAACAATCTCCTTGAAGAAGCCCGTCAGACGGCCTTCTACGATCTTTGTCATGGCTGCTTCAGGCTTGCCTTCAGCCTGTGCAGTTTCGGCGGCAATGCGGCGTTCGCTGTCAATGACATCGGCAGCTACTTCATCGCGTACCAGGAACGTCGGGGACATCGCAGCAATGTGCACAGCTACGTCGTGTGCCACTTCCTGGTTGTCGCCGTCAATGGCGAACAAAACGCCAACCTGGGCCGGCAGGTCCTTGGAGGTCTTGTGCAAGTAGGAATCAACCGTTGCACCCTCAACGCGGGCCAGGCGGCGGATGGCTACCTTTTCGCCCAAAAGTGCGCCAGCTTCGATAACGACCTCCGACATCGGCTTGCCGTCGACGTCAACAGCCAACAGGCTTTCAACATCAGCAGCGCCAGAGGAGATGGCCGAGGCCAGTACCTTGTTGGAGAATTCGATGAAGGGAGCAGCCTTGGCCACGAAGTCAGTCTCGCAATTGACTTCAACCATGACGCCAACGCCGTTTTCAACGGCTGCGGCAACAAGGCCTTCAGCAGTTGAGCGACCCTCGCGCTTGGTGGCGCCCTTGAGGCCCTTGATGCGGATGAGCTCCATGGCCTTATCGGCGTCGCCGTTTGCTTCGTCCAGAGCCTTCTTGACGTCCATCATGCCAGCGCCTGTGCGCTCGCGCAGAGCCTTAATATCAGCGGCGGTGTAGTTCGCCATATGAACCCCTCAGTGTAGATGTTTGAGTATAGAAATCAGTAGTTAGGCCAGTTCTGGCAGGACCGCTTTGCCTAGGGGCGGTGCGATCCTGCCAGCGTCTGGTTTCTTACTTGGTTGTGTTGGTCAGGGATGACTCCCTCACCAGTCACTGCCAGGAAAAGTTTTTACTTCTCGGTTGCAGCTTCTTGCGCCTTGGCAGGCTCTTCAACAGCAGCTTCTTGCGCCTTGGCAGGCTCTTGCGCAGCAGCTTCTTCAGCATTGGCCGGAGCTTCAACTGCAGCTTCTTCAACCTTGGCCGGAGCTTCAGTTGCCTTGTCGCCTTCGAGGAGTTCGCGCTCCCACTCAGCCAGCGGCTCAGCCGGTGCTTCTTCGTTGCCGGTTGCCTTGGCGTTGCGAGCCATCAAGCCTTCAGCGATGGCATCAGCAATCACACGGGTCAACAGTGCAACTGAACGGATGGCGTCGTCGTTACCCGGGATCGGGAAGTCAACTTCGTCAGGGTTGCAGTTGGAGTCCAAGATGGCAACAACGGGGATGTTCAGCTTGTGCGCCTCGTCGATGGCGAGGTGTTCCTTCGGAGTGTCTACAACCCAGAGCACGGACGGTGCCTTGGTCAGGTTGCGGATACCGCCGAGGTTAGTTTGCAGCTTGGTCAGTTCACGCTTGAGGAGCAGGAGCTCCTTCTTGGTGTGGCTGGAACCAGCTACGTCGTCGAAGTCGATCTCTTCGAGTTCCTTCATACGCGAGATGCGCTTGGAAACCGTCTGGAAGTTGGTGAGCATGCCACCCAACCAGCGCTGGTTTACGTAAGGCTGGCCAACACGAGTAGCCTGCTCAGCAATTGCTTCCTGAGCCTGCTTCTTGGTGCCGACGAACAGTACGGTGCCGCCGTGTGCAACGGTGGCCTTCACGAACTCGTAAGCGCGGTCAATGAAAGACAGTGACTGCTGCAGGTCGATGATGTAGATGCCGTTGCGCTCCGTGAGGATGAATCGCTTCATCTTCGGGTTCCAACGACGGGTCTGGTGTCCAAAATGGACGCCGCTGTCAAGCAGCTGGCGCATTGTTACGACGGGCATGCCGGCGCTCCTTCAATTTATGTTTAACGGTTATTTAGCATGTTAGAACCGGTCCGAAGGCCGTTTCCTTTGCTCCTGGCACCCATTGTGCATTCCATAAACCGCCGTGAGGCGGACCGTATGGTCACAATCCATCAGTAGGATCCAAGATCACTCTTGGACACCTCATCAGGGAGGGGTGCGCGTAGTCAGTGCACAACAGCGCACTGCTCTATCAATGTTACTACAGCGCAGCAATGCTGGCTGACCAAAGCGCACCACTGAAAAGTTATTGTCAATTCGCCCGCATCAACTCCTCCACAGGGGCGTCCGGTTGACTGACTTTGCACAAATTCTCAGGCGAGGCCCACGGGTGCCACGGGTTAGCGCACGATTTAGGGATGAAGACCTTATTTGGCTCCCGGTTTGGCTCCCGGTTTGGCTCTCGCCATCACTTCGCGGACTCACCCGGGCCGGTAACTCGACACACCTCTCTGCTGGGTGCCCTTCTGGTTGTAGTATTTTTTCTGCCCACTTCTTCCGGGCCCTTCGTGCTTTCGCACGCATTGGCTACTTTCCATGATGCACGCTCGACGGCGGCCTCTCCCCTACCAGCCTCGCTGTCCTGGGCTTGGCCATTGGCAGGAAAACCGCAGGTACTACATCCCTTCGCTCCGCCAGCCAAGCCGTGGCTTAGCGGGCACCGGGGAGTGGACTTTGCTGCTCCTCAGGGCACAGTTGTTTATGCGCCTACTTCGGGTGTGGTGACATTTTCTCAAATAGTTGTGAATCGTCCTGTGCTGACCATTGCCGTTGAGAACGGGCTGCGGTTGAGCTTTGAGCCTGTGACGTCAACGTTGCGCGTGGGTGAGAGAGTGGCGCAAGGGCAAACCATTGGCATCGTGGAGGGTCCAAGCCACTGTGACGGAGCGGCAGCCGGCACCGGCATCAACTCCTGTCTGCATTGGGGCGTGCGACGAGGGCAAGAGTACCTGGATCCCCTGCAGTTCATCTTGGATCTGCGGCCCTCCATCCTGCTTCCTTTAAACGACTGACCCGACGTGCGCTCGCTAGCGCACGTCGGGTCAGTGGAACTATACGATCGCCGTGGAACTATACGATCGCCGAGATCCCTGTGATAGCACGTCCTGTCACGAGCGTGTTGATTTCGTAGGTTCCTTCGTAGGAGTAGATGGCTTCGGCATCTGCGAAGATCTTTGCCATCTCAAAGTCTGTCACTATGCCGTTCCCACCCAGGAGGCCCCGTCCCATAGCTACTGTCTCGCGCATACGGGCAGTGGTGAAGGCCTTAGCCAGCGCGGATTGTTCATCCTTTGCCTGACCCAAGTCTTCTAGCTGGGACAGACGAACCATCATGCCGGTAGATGCCACAGTGTTGCCCAGCATTTTCACTAGCTGGTCCTGCACCATCTGGAAGGAGGCGATGGGCCGGCCAAATTGTTGGCGCTCAACAGCGTAACGGCGAGCTACGTCGAAAGCAGCCATCTGCTGCCCCACGGCCTGCCATGCAACGGCAAGACGAGTGACCTTCAGGACTTTGTTGGTGTCGCGGAAGCTGTTTCCACCGGCAAGCTTGAACTCATGCGGGACAACCACGTTTTCAAGGGTGATGTCAGCATTTTGCACTGTGCGCAATGCCGTCTTGTTTTCGATCTTAGTGGCCCCATACCCGGGCAGTTTCGTGTCAACGAGGAATGCTTTAACTTGGTTATCTGCCACGTCACGGGCGTAGATGACGACCCAGTCGGAGAACGTTGCGTTGCCAATCCAGCGTTTGGCGCCATTGAGGATCCAGTTCTCCCCTTCGCGCACAGCGGTTGTGCGCGTGCCACCTGCAACGTCCGAACCGCCGAGGGGTTCGGTTAGACCAAAGGCACCAATCTTTTTCATAGCGTAGATATCTGGCAGCCACGCGGCTTTTTGCTCTTCGGAGGCCAGCGCCTCAATGGAACCGGTAAACAGTCCGTCATGCACGCCCATGAACGTTGCGATGGAAGCATCTGCACGAGTAAATTCTGCGTGGCTCAGTCCCGCATAAAGGCTTGAGTAGCCCTGCCTGTGGACTGGGCTCATGATATCCAGCTTTGCCAATTTCGGGATGAGTTCCATCGGGAACTCACCGCGGTTCCAACAATCAGTGGCAATTGGTTTGACTTCTTTGGCGAGGAAGTCGCGAAGTTCCTGAAGGCGCTCCTGTTCCTCGGCGGAGAGCAACTGCTCAAATCCGTAGAAGTCGCCATCGGCGTAGGGGAGGTTGTTGAGGTCTACTGCAGCCTTAGACACGGGCATTCCTTTGCTTGAACTCATCTTTGAATGGAGAATTGTTCGGCCCAAACCGAACATGTTACTGATGGGTAACTTACCGTATGTGCGCTGTTCAAGCAACAGTGTAATTCCTCTGAGTGCTCAACGTTTCACATTTTTTTGCCCTTCACGGTCCATATTCCGGACGTAACAATTTCAGCTGGAACTAATCCGGGCAAAAAAAGAGCCGCAGGTCAGATACTTTGAGGTATCTGACCTGCGGCTTTACATGTAGGGCCACTCGGACTTGAACCGAGGACCTTAGGATTATGAGTCCTGCGCTCTAACCAGCTGAGCTATGGCCCCATGCAAGGTGCCCATCTTGTTCCACACATCAAAAATGCGGTCCAGGAAAAAGCACTCCCACAATACTAGTGCGTCACAGGCTAAAGTGCATGATCCTCGTAGCTGCCGCCACGATAAATATCTTCGAAAGTGTCAAGTGTCTTTGTTAACCCATGACGGGAAACCATCGCATGGCTAGCAGCACCCATGGCTTCGCGGTCTTCGCCAGACAGGCTCATGATGGTGGTAATTTTTTCTGCCAAGTCATCGCTGTCGTTGGGAGTGAACAGGAATCCGTTAACGCCGTTCTCCACCAAGTGCGGAAGAGCCATTGCATTGGCCAGCACCACAGGAGTGGAAGCGCTCATGGCCTCCAAGGTCACAAGTGACTGCAATTCTGCGGTGCCAGGCATGACGAACAGATCCGCTTTGAGGTACACCTCACGGAGTTCTTCATCGGTGATCAACCCCGTGAACGTCACCAAAGAAGACAATCCCAACTTTTCGGCTTGGGCCCGGAGCGCATTCTTTACTTCTCCGCCGCCAACCACAACCAGGTGTAGGTTGAGGTCTCTGGAGGTCTTGGCAATGGCGTCGATGAGAACGTCAATGTGTTTCTCTTCGGCAAGACGACCCACGAACACAACCGTGGGATAGGGATTCCGCGGAACGTCCTCACCAACAGCAAGTTCATAATTACCGGACTCAATACCATTGGAGAGCGGCAAAACTTTACGCAGGAAGGCATGCTCGTGCATTGCCTTGGCGGCCAAGGGAGTCGGGGTAGTCACAACGTCGGCGCGGCTCATCACCTTGCCCATATCCCGCCACGACACCCGGCCAATAATATTCTTAAACCATTGCGGGAATGGCAAGAACGGGTTCAGGTTTTCCGGCATGAAGTGATTGGTTGCCACAATCCTGATGCCCCGACGTGCAGCCTCATAGACCACGTGTTCACCGATCATGTAGTGACTTTGCACATGCACAACATCAGGTTTAATCTCATCAAAGAGCGTCGCAATGTCCTTTTTAATCTCCCACGGTAGGCAGATCCTGAAATACTCGTGGGTTGGCACCGAACGCGACCGTAAGCGGTGCACAGTGGCTTCTGGACGCTGCTCAGTGAACATGCGCCCGCCATCTGCGCGGCATGCCATCACGTGCACCTGGTGGCCTCTGCCTGTCATCCCCGTAGCCAGACGGAAACAGAACTGCGCCGCCCCGTTGATGTGCGGGGGATAAGTGTCGGCTGCGATCAAGATGGTAAGCGGCTTTTGGGCGCTTTCATTCCGGGTGGATGTCACGGATAAAACTCCTGCTGGCTGATTGAAGAGCACGGGGCCCGCTCATTGTTTGCGTTGATCCTTTTTTGCAGCTTTCCGGCGTTTAACCACATCGGGATGGTGCCTGGACAGCGCAATGACCCCAACAATAGCAAGTAAAGCTGCTCCCGCCATGGCAATCGCCACCACTGGTGGAACATCGTCACGAAGCTCACCTAAAATAACTATCCCAATGGCCACTCCAACCATTGGATCAATCACTGTCAGCCCGGCAATCACTAAATCGGGCGGGCCACTGGCATAAGCGCTTTGCACAAACCAGCTACCCAGTCCCCCCGCTGCCGCGATGGCAATGACCGAATACCACTGGACATTCAACAAAAACAGGCCGTTGGGGTCAAAGATCTGCTTGGAAATGATCCGTGTTAATACTGCGACAAAACCAAATAAGACGCCGGAACCCAGGATATAGAAAAAGGCCTTCAGGCGATGCTTGAACATGAGCAGGGCGCCACCAAAAATGATGACGACAGCGGCTAGCAACAACACCACGGTCAGCTCTTGATTGGAGGTGACGTGGGTGTTTTCGCGGACAACGTTCACGGCCATCAGCACAAACAACGCACTGCCGGCAACGCAGGCTGTGATGGAGACAACTGTGGCACGGTTGAGTCTGATGCCTTGGTCGCGGGAGTTAACAATGGTGGTGATCACCAGTGCTATGGCACCGATCGGCTGCACCACAGTCAAGGTGCCCAGGGTCAGCGCCACAACGTTCAACACCGTACCAGCAGCCAGTAGAGTGAGCCCCAACACCCAGCGCGGGTTTCGCAGCAGCCGCAGGAATCCTGCCCCACCCAGTGCCAGTCCGCCGGTGTTATTCTGCACGGCACTGCCCTGGCGTTGGGCACCGAAGGCAAGGAAGAAGGCGCCCGCCACGGCGCATGCCACGGCGATCCACATCATGTGCGGTCCTGCGCTGTAGTGCTTGGGTGATGGAGTTGACGGTGCTTAGCTATCACCTTCACGAAGTACTGGCTGAAGGCAATCACATGCATCACCATTCCAGCACCCAAGAATATCCACGCGAGTGTGTTTGTAAAATCTGATTCAAGCGCCTTAGCCAGCAGCAGCATGGGCGTGCCGATCATGAGCGCTGCAGTCCGTGTCTTCCCCAGCAACGTGACCTTCAGGTCAGCGTCCCCACGGAAAAAATATAGCGTAACGCTCAGCAGGACCACGTCGGGTATCACCAGCAGCAGGAGCAGCCACAAGGGCAGGATGCCGGCGATTACCAAGGTGATGCTGACAGCTACCAACGCCACTCTGTCCGCTAATGGGTCCATCATTCGCCCGAGTTGAGATGTTTGGTTGAGTTTGCGGGCAACAAAACCGTCAATCCAATCGGTACAACCCATCAAGGCTAGAAGAAAAACACCCCATCCGTATTCGTGGCGGGCCAGCACAAGCCACACAAACACCGGGGTCCCCAAGAATCTCACCACCGTGATCACGTTGGGGATGGTGAGAATGGCGTTGGAGCTATCCATGGGTGCGCCTGAACTCCTGGACATCGGTGTCACCTCCCCAGGTGGTTTTCGCGCGGGTGGCACAATGGTCAGCACTCAGTTTGCCAGTGCTGGATTTGCCAGTGTTGGGATTGCCGGTGCTGGGTTTGCTAGTGCTCAATTTGTTAGTGCCACGGCTCATGTAGAACATGCCAACGGTGCCGAGTGAAATTATTTCTTCGTCAACTTTCGCAGCAACACCAAACAAGCGGTGGCTGAGACGGCGAAAACACTCAGCGGCTTCCAGCGCTCTTTCACTGTGCCAACCGCCTCGCCCACGGCTCCGGATGCAGCCATGTTCACCGACTCTTTCGCCTTGTGTTTAGCGGTATCTACCAGGTACGTAGTCTGCTTCTTAACATCTGCCTCAGCCAGGAGCTCTTCACGCAGGTCCAACAGGTGCTCACGGCGTGCGGTGGTGCGTTTGAGAAGCTCAGTTGTGTTGGCTTTGGGGCCATGCTCGGCTTCCTTTGCAGCACGCTCTGCAGCGTCCTTGGCTTTGGCTTCCTCGGCTTCCACTTTGCGAACCTTCTTTTCCTCCTTGGTCAGAGGTTCAGGGTCAAGGGTGGTTGGATCAAAGTCGCGGCCCTCTTTCAAGATGCCCAGATCATGGCGTACCCCTCGCCAAGCATGCTCGGGAATCAGTGGCAGCAACCCCTTAAACTTCTTGTAGCCAATTAGCCCGCTAATAGCCATGATCAGCAGCAACGCAGCACTGACCAGCAATGCTGACAGCCACAGCGGCATGATGGTCGCCAGCCCTGCAATTGCAGCAACTACCAAAGCAATGACCAATAGGACCGCGAAGACCAAGACTAAGCCTGCCGATATGGCCACCCCGCTCACACGGGATTTTTTGTGTTCCAGTTCCAGCTTGACCAACGAAATCTCATCGTTAAGCTGGCGAGGGACCAGCCGGGAAGCAGTTTTAACTGCTTCGACCAGAGCCGATCCACTAGTCTTCGGTTTGTCATCCACAAAGCCATGCATGTCTTTTTGCCAGTCCGTCACTGAGACCGCCTCCATAGTGAGGGTTCACGGTGTCTATTTGAATACCCGCACGAACCCGAAATGTTTGTAGCACCACCTCTCAGTGGCACCGCTGTAATGTCAAAATTACCATCCATCCGCCCCGCTGTGGGCGCTGCCTTGCCGGGGCATTGTTGCGGAATAGTAAAGCATTCACTGGTGTTGATGGTTTCGGGGCAGCGAAACTGGCTTCCGGCGTCGTCAATCCCGAGGCATAAATACGCATAGCATTAACCATGTGTTAGTCCTTTCTTCGCACTGGTCTGCACCCACACGTTCTAAACTTTCTTGAGGACTCTCGTTTTGACCACCACCGCGCATCCAGGCGATGCCCTGTCCCGCCGCCAAAAATTGATCTATATTTTGGTTTTGGGGCTCCTTACGGCTTTGGGGCCCTTCACGATCGATTTGTATCTGCCTGCCTTCCCGATCATTGGCCAAGAGTTTGGTGTCAGTGCTGCCGCCGTGCAGCTGACCCTGACGGCCACCACGATCGGCTTCGCTGTTGGGCAGCTGGTGGTGGGGCCTTTTAGCGACAAATTTGGTCGACGTATGCCCCTGATTCTGGCCACTGTGGTGCATGTGGGCGCCTCCGTAGGGGCCGCCATGTCCACCGACATCACCATGTTGGGACTATTCCGTGTGTTGCAGGGAATAGGTGCAGCCGGTGGCGCAGTGGTAGCCATGGCAATGATTCGTGACCTCTTTGGCGGCTACCAACTGGTCCGGATGCTCTCCCGCATGGCCCTTGTCAATGGCATGGCCCCGATTCTCGCCCCGGTGATTGGCTCACAGCTACTGGGCATCATGGACTGGCCCGGCATCTTCTGGTTCTTGGCCGCCTATGCCGCCCTGGTGGTTATTGCCGCGTTCTTCTTCATCATCGAAACTCTCCCGCCTGAAAAGCGAAAGTTCGACGGCGTAAGTGTCGCCGGCCGCTATAAGACGGTGCTCAGCGACAGAATATTTGTTGGCACACTCTTAGTGGGTGGGCTGAACTTCGCTGCATTGTTCACTTACCTCTCAGCATCCACGTTCCTTTTTCAAGTCACCTACCAGTTTTCCCCTCAGCAGTACGGGTTTCTGTTTGCCGTAAATTCTCTGGGCGTCGTCTCCGGCGTGCAGTTGGCGGCTCGCATCATGCGCCGCACTGGACCTCAGTGGGTGATCGCATGGGCCACTGTGGCCCAGGTGCTAGCAGCAGCGGCCATGGTCCTTTTTGATCAACTGCACTTTGGTTTGTGGGGTGTGATTGTGCCGTTGTGGTTCTTCATCTGTGCCACCGGCTTCATGTTCCCCTCCGTCCAAGTCCTAGCCTTGGTGCGTAACGGTAGGCAGGCCGGCACCGCTGCCTCACTGCTGGGTGCTGTTAACTTTGGTTTTGCCGGGCTGATTACACCTGTTGTTGGGCTGGTCGGAGTAAAAACCGCAACCCCTATGGCGTTGATCATGGGAATCGCTATTTTGCTGGCCATGGCTTCGCTGTGGTTCATCGTCCGCCCACGCACAGTCCCCGCGATCTAGCACCTCTACTGCACCCCAGTCCCAACAGGTTCTGGAATTTGAGGCAAGAAAGAACCCCCACACTCTCAGGAGTGCGGGGGTTCTTTATGCTAAAGCTCCCCCACCTGGACTTGAACCAGGAACCTTTCGATTAACAGTCGAACGCTCTGCCAATTGAGCTATAGGGGAATGAAGCAGCTTGAATCGTAGCAGCAAATTACAGCTGAATTCACCAACTATTTTTCCAGCACATCCAACACAATAATTGTCTCCGGCTCACAATGTGACCGGAGACAATATCGCCTTGGCTCCCCCACCTGGACTTGAACCAGGAACCTTTCGATTAACAGTCGAACGCTCTGCCAATTGAGCTATAGGGGATCGTGCAGGAACAACAATAACAAAGGCTTGGCCGGTTGTGAAATCGGAGCTCCCCTCTCCGCCTACCCGTCTCCGCGAAGCTGCCTGCGTGCTGTTTCCAACTCCATGAGTTCGCGTTGCAAAAGCTGGTAGTTCTCCGGATCCACGGCCGGATCCATGCGTTGCAAAGCTCCCAGCCGTTCCTCTTTCAAACGCGTGATCTGCAGTTCAAATAATCTGCGTAAAATATCGCGGCAGTACCTCATCAAAGTGTCCTCACGCGTGGCAGGCAGGGGACTCAGGGCGAGCTCGGCCACCAAGGACTCTAGTTCCACTGGAACGTTCGCACGCACAGCCTCAAGCCACTGAGAGGAAGCCACCGCAGACTCCCCCGCCAGCGCAATGCCCAGCTGGATGGCACGGTATGCGGGAATAACGAACTCAGTGGCTGAAAAATGCTGCCAGTTGCCGGCAGATAGGAGTCCCGGGTGTTGCAAAACAACTTCCAGCGCTTCCCGCTCCATCCGGCTTTGCGGGTCACGAGGATCCGGGCGCGTAAATGTTGGCCGAGCCTCTTGCGACCCCGCCGCTTCGCTCTCAGAGTTTGTCGCGGCAGAGCCGAAGGAACCTTGGCCAGACTGACCCTGCTGGTGTCCATCCTGCTGCCCAACGACCCTATGGCTCTGTTCGTAGGCCTGACGCTGCCCTTGGCCCTGTGACGACTGACCCTGGTGCTGTGATTGGCCATGGCGGTGCCCCTTGGCGTCGGGCTGGCTGTGCAGCTTGCGTTCGGCACTCTTGACAGCACGCAATACCTCGTTGGGGTCAGCCAGCCCGAGCCATCCAGCCAGTTCCTGGCTGTAGCCCATTCGGGTGGAACCGTCACGAATGGCGGCCACCACTGGGGCGGACTCCCGCAGGCCACTTACGCGGCCTTCAACAGTGCTCAGATCAAATTTCGCCAACGTGGACCGGATGGCAAATTCAAACAACGGTCTGCGGGATCGAATCAGGGCATGGACAGCCTCATCGCCCTTATGTTGACGTAGTTCGCAAGGGTCAGCACCTGAGGCTTCAACAGCCACAAACGTCTGAGCTACGAAACGCTGGTCCTCATCAAACGCTTTGAGCGCAGCCTTTTGCCCGGCCGCGTCGCCGTCGAAAGTGAACACCACTTCGCCACCGGTGCCGTCGTCGGAAAGCAGCCGTCTGGCGATCTTGATATGGTCAGTGCCAAACGCGGTTCCGCACGTGGCCACAGCTGTCTGAACCCCCGCCAGGTGACAGGCCATGACATCCGTGTAACCCTCAACAACCACAAGCTGCCGCTTGGCGGCGATACTTCGCTTGGCTAAGTCAATGCCGTAAAGCACTTGGGATTTTTTGTAGAGGGTAGTTTCTGGAGTGTTGAGATATTTTGGACCCTGGTCATCGTCAAAGAGCTTGCGGGCACCAAAGCCCACGGTGTCCCCTGCGATGTCCCGGATGGGCCACATGAGCCGGCCCCGGAACCTGTCATAGATCCCTCGGTTACCTTCAGAGAACATGCCCGTTAGTTTCAGCTCTTCCTGCGTGAAGCCTTTACCCGTGAGGTACTTAAGCAGCGTTTCCCACCCTTGCGGGGCGAAACCCACACCGAACCGTTCGGCAGCTTCACGATCAAAACCACGTTCAGAGAGGAATGTTCGTCCTGTTGCCCCTGCCGGTGTCAGTAGCTGCTCACGAAAAAACTCTCCTGCAATCTTGTGCGCATCAAGCAAGCGCTGGCGCCGGCCAATGTCCTCGCGGCGTGGACCTGTACCGCCATCCTCGTAACGTAATTCATAACTGATGCGACCGGCCAACTTCTCAACGGCTTCAGAAAATGAAATATGGTCCATCTTCTGAATGAAGGAAATAACATCGCCGCTCTCTTGGCAGCCAAAACAATGGAAATACCCCATCTGGGGGCGTACGTGGAAGGACGGGCTACGCTCATCATGAAACGGGCACAACCCCTTGTAGGAGCCAATCCCAGCGGATTTTAATGTGACATAGGCGTCAACAATTTCCTTGAGATCGGTGCGCGTGCGCACCTCGTCAATGTCTTCTCGTTTAATTAGCCCGGCCACCCGGCCAGTTTACGTGACATATTTTGTTGCGCCCCCACATCAGCATGCGCTTGTGGAGAACACCACAGCAAGTGGCAAATCGTGGGGAATCACTGGCACAGCAGGATAGCTGCCCACACGAGGCGGGCAGGCTGCCGGTACTTTCCAGCAGCGCCCCTTCACCACAATCCAGGCGGAGCCGTACAAGCCTGAGGTGAGAATATTAAAGCAACGTGCGCTCGGTTCCCACGAGTCGTTCGTGCAGCGCCAGTGCCGATACATCGGTGAGGGAAGCAATCTGATCGATGACAACGCGAAGGCGGGAATCGTCGTCGTCCGCGTCCCTCCAATCGGCGGCGAACATGGTTTCCAAATGTGCGTCCCCGGTAGCGCTAAGCACCGCAACCAACTCGCTGAGCACGTCCTGCTGACGCTGGTAGATGGGCTGACGATGGTCTGTTGTCATGACGAATGTGGTTGCCAAGCCCTTCATGACAGCAATTTCCAACAGGGTCTCATGAGGAAGAATAACATCAGCGGCGTACCTCGCCAGCCGGCCGGTTCCATAGATTCCCTGGGTTGCCCCCACAGCGCTCTGGCAAAAACGCCCGATCAGCTGACTGGTCATATCCTTCAGCGCGGCCATGGACCGCCGGCTCCCGTCAGCGTGGCGGACCCACACATCAGTGGCCTCCAAACGCTGCAGGGCAGCATCGATCTCAGCCGTGCTGACCGCAGGCAAATACCACTGCTGGGTGTAGCCCAAAACCCTATTGCGCTGGTCCGCATTTGCCAGCCACTTCAGCTGCACATGCCCGGCAACAATGGCATCCTCCACATCATGAACCGAATAGGAAATATCGTCTGCCAAGTCCATTACTTGCGCTTCAATGCAGGTTTTCCCCGCAGGAGCTCCCTCACGCAGCCACTCAAACACTGGAAGATCGTCGGTGTAAGCACCAAATTTGCTGGTCCGCAGGCCATCAATCAAGGGTGCGTTCTGGGCAAGCCACGGGTATTTCGAGGATGCATCCAAGGAAGCGCGGGTCAGGTTCAGACCGGCCGAGCCGCCGTCAGCCGTGAGAACTTTTGATTCCAGCCGAGTCAGAAGGCGAAGGGTCTGGGCGTTGCCTTCGAAGCCACCGATGGTGTGCGAGAGGTCATTCAGGACAGACTCGCCGTTGTGCCCAAAGGGCGGGTGGCCAAGATCGTGAGCCAGGCAGGCAGTATCAACCACGTCAGGGTCGCAACCCAGTGTTCTTCCCAATTCCCGGCCAATCTGGGCCACCTCAAGGCTGTGGGTGAGCCGGGTGCGCACAAAATCATCGGTGTCTGGGGCAACAACCTGGGTCTTGGCACCCAAGCGACGCAACGCCGAGGAATGCAGCACCCTGGCCCTGTCCCGTTCAAACACTGTGCGGAAACTGGATTTCACTGCCTCTTGAACCCAACGCTGTTGGTCATGGGGCAAGTACACTGGCTGCATTTCGGTGGACATGTCCCTAAGTTTAGGGCCAACACTGGGCACTCCGGGGACGTTGCCCACTAGCTGCGCCGATCACTGCCCATACCGGCACTGAGGTCAGAAGTAGTTAGTCTGCCAGGACAATGGTGTTCAGGTACGTGGGGGATCTTACTGATTCCGTGAGATCAATGGCATGTCCCAGGTAGTGGAGTGAGCGAGCGTCAGGGTAAACATAACGTGGAGTGAGCGAGCGTCACGGTAAACACAACGTGGAGTGAGCGAGCGTCAGCCGCCGGAGACGTCCAGCTCAGCTCCTGCAATTTCTACTTTTTGTGAACCGCTCAGGGTCCTGTGTTCCAGCCAACCAGCTGGAAGTGCCGTGCGTTTGGGTGTACCGGCACGGCCGCGGGGGCCCTCGGCATCCACGCCAGGGTACTCCTCGGTCATATCCAACTGATCCAACAGTCCGCGCAGAACTTCTAAGGTTGGCACGGTAGAGAGCTTGGCCCGAAGGTCGCCACCCACCACATACCCCTTGAAGTACCAGG
Source organism: Arthrobacter sp. TMP15 (assembly GCF_039529835.1). NCBI lineage: Bacteria > Bacillati > Actinomycetota > Actinomycetes > Micrococcales > Micrococcaceae > Arthrobacter > Arthrobacter sp. TMP15. The sequence continues at coordinate 1,183,960 of NZ_CP154262.1, read as the reverse complement.
CCATATGTTTACGGATATCACGCAGAGCCTTATTTTCATCGTCAAAGGTATCCACTAACAGCTCAGCATGGCGGTAAACGGCTGCCGAAACCTCAGCCATCCCCGGCTTGTGGCGGGCATCGCTGCCCTCAAAAGCAGCCATCAAATCACCAAAAAGCCACGGGCGTCCCTGACAGCCACGGCCAACAACCACGCCATCAACACCTGTTTGACGAACCATGGCAATAGCGTCCTCGGCACTCCAAATATCTCCGTTGCCAAGCACCGGCACATCCGGGAGCGCTTCACGCAGACGCGCAATGGCATCCCAATCCGCCTTACCGGAATAAAACTGGCTGGCCGTGCGCCCATGCAGTGCAACCGCGGCCACACCGGCGTCACGGGCAATGCGGCCCGCCTCCAGGTAAGTGAGGTGGTCCTGGTCAATACCTTTACGCATTTTGATAGTCAACGGCAGCCCACCCTTGGCGGCTTCACGGACAGCTGTCTGAACTATGGAGGTGAACAGGTCAAGCTTCCACGGCAGTGCTGCACCGCCGCCACGCCGGGTCACCTTGGCCACCGGGCAGCCAAAATTCAAGTCGATATGATCCGCGTGGTCTTCCTCCACCAGCATGCGTACGGCCTGGCCCACAGTTTCCGGGTCCACGCCGTAAAGCTGAACCGAGCGGATTGCCTCATCCTCGTCGTGGCTGATCAAACGCATCGATTCCGGCGTGCGCTCCACCAACGCACGGGAGGTCACCATTTCTGAAACGAAAACGCCGCCACCATGTTCACGGCAGAGTCTGCGGAACGCCGTGTTCGTAATGCCAGCCATGGGGGCAAGCACCACAGGTGTTTCCACTGTGATGTTGCCAAGTTTCAAAGGCGGCAGATCGATTTTTGTTTCGCTGGTGGGGATATCAGTAACAGTCACCGGATAATTCTCTCAAATCCCACCAAATTAAACCTAACCCTCCTCATTTTTCCTAGCTCCTTCCGTACCCCAGTGAACAAAGTCACGCACAAAATCTGGTCAGGACCGTAAAAAAGCAGCGCAAAAGACTGCTAAACTGACTGGTCAGTACAAAGAATCGAAGTGGTAGTTTGTGGCCCCTTGAAAGTGCCGCTGACGCTGGGAACCAACTAAGTGTTGTTCCACCAGCTTCGAAACCCATCATCTTCCCCAGAAAAGGAACCACTGTGCAGATCCACGCCAACCACCTAGCGCTGTCAGCAGGCCGCGGCCCTGTTTACGGGCCGCTGACCTTTAGCTTGGACAGCGGCCTGAACGTCCTCCGCGGCGATGCCGGCACCGGACGCACCTCCTTACTCCTCACCCTTGCTGGCCGCATGAAGCACGACGCCGGAACCCTCACCGTGGGCGGAGAGGAACTCCCCCGCAACCTCCGTGCCGTTCAAAAGATCAGCGCAGTAGCCGGTTTCACTGGCATTGACGGCCTCGAAGAATCCGTCACAGTTGGCGCCGCATTGCGCGAACGCCGCGCGTGGTTATCTCCGTGGTGGTCACTGGTACGCAAGCTCACCGATGCCGATGTGGCCCGGATCGCCGCCCCGGTTTTTGGCCCCGAAGCCATCCCGGCCGCCACTACAGTCATCTGGGATCTAACTGACACACAAAAAATGCTGCTGAGGATCTCCCTAGCCATGATGGCCAAACCAGAGTTTTTATTTGTCGATGATGTGGAGCAGATCCGCGGCACCGAATCTCGGGCGATCATCTGGGACAGGCTGGCCTGGCTCGCTGCCGGAAAAACCACCGTGGTTGTCTCCGCTTCCAGCCTCGATGTTGGGCTGTGGGAGGCCTTGGACATCCAGCCGCACATCGTGGATCTCAACGATCAGGAACCTCCGGCAGAGATCGAGCCCGTAGCGCACGCCTTTACAGACACAGACACAAATACAGATACAGATACACCTAGCGAAACAGCCACAGAACAGCATGAATTGATCGAGGAGATTATCTAATGTTTGCCTTCTTATCCTCCGGCACTGAATTGAGCCGCTTCAAGCGAGGCAAGATGCCTAAAATTGCCGTGGCCGTGATGCTCTTCATCCCGCTCATTTACGGCGCTCTTTACCTTTGGGCGTTCCAGGCCCCTGACAAACACATGAATGATCTGCCCGTGGCCCTGGTGAATCAGGATGTGGGCGCCACTAACGGCGATGAGGCTGTCCATGCCGGCGATGACCTGGCTACCAAGCTGATGGCCGGAATGGACATGAAATGGGAGCAGACCGATGCAGCGGCCGCGGCCGACGGGGTGGACGATGGCACCTATTACTTCGCCCTGACGATCCCCGCGAACTTCTCCGAAACGGCCGTCTCGGTGGGTACTGACACACCCGCCCAAACCAGGCTGGATGTTCAGTTCAACGACTCCAACAATTTCCTCTCCAGCGTGTTGGGCAAACAAGCCATGACCCAGGTCCGTGACGCAGTCTCAGAACAGCTCGGCCAAAAGACGTCCTCCGCTCTCCTTGTTGGTTTGCACGACGCCGGTGCCGGATTGCGTGCCGCAGCGGAAGGTTCCGCCCAGGTCACCGAGGGCATCGACAGTGCCAAGGACGGTGCCGGCAAACTTGTGGTTGGCATGAATGATTTGGCGGCCGGGTCGGTAACTCTCAAAGATGGTGCCTTCGCGCTGGCAGACGGTGCCACAAACCTCTCAACCGGTATTGATACTTTGGCCGGAGGTGCCGGTTCCCTCAATAACGGCGCCACTGCTTTATCCACCGGGGCAGGCTCCCTCGCATCGGGGATCGGCAAGCTTGATACCGGTGCCACCGCTCTGCATACCGGCAGCAGCACCCTTGCTGCCGGCACCTCAGAGCTAGCAACCTCGCTGGCTAACTCGATCCCGCAGGCACAGAAACTTGATGCGGGTGCGGTAACTCTTTCCTCAAGCGCAGGTACCCTCTCCGAAAGTGCGGCGAGCATTTCCTCTTCAGCAGCAACGTTGGCCACCAGCGCCGGGGACCTCGCTCATGGCGCCACTGCCGCCGAAGCCCAACTGGCCAAACTGATTGAAACAGCTCAAAATCTGCCTGCCGGAACCCCGGCGAGCGCACTGGTTGAGAGTTTGCAGCAACTGCAGCTCAAAGGTGTCTCACCGCTGGCAGCGGGCACAAACCAGCTTGCTGCTGGCGCGAACCACCTTTCCACTAAGGGGCTCATTCCTCTTGCCAGCGGTGCCGCCAAGCTGGCGGTGGGGGCTGGGGGTGTTTCCACCGGGGTCACCTCGTTGACGGGTGGGGTCACGGCAGCCGCTGACGGCGCCAGCAAACTCTCAACCGGCGCCGCCGCCCTGGAAAGCGGAACAGCCACCCTGTCGCAAGGCACACACACTGCCGTTGCAGGCTCAACGGAACTAGCAGCGGGCGCCTCAGAACTATCCGGCGGGGCAGCCCAACTATCTGCCGGCGCCAACACCGCCAAAGATGGCGCCGCGGCTTTAGCCACCGGCGCCGGAACCCTCAGCGGCGGCAGCTCTGAGCTGGCGGACGGAACCGGAAAGCTCCTTGCAGGTGGTACACAATTATCAACTGGAGCTGAAAAATTATCCACGGGAAGCCACGAGCTAAGCACTAAACTTGACGAGGGTTCCAAAGCCGTCCCGAACGACTCGAAGCACCTGCTGTCCCAAAAATCAGAAGTTCTAGCAACACCCGTGGCCGTCAATGCACAATGGTCAAACCAGTCAAAGAGCTTTGGTGAAGGCTTTGCCCCCTTCTTCATCGCCTTGGCGACTTTTGTGGGTGCCTTGATTTCTTGGCTCCTCCTGCGTGCGCTGCCCACGCGTGCTCTTGCAGCCGGAGCCAGTGGTCTGCGCTCGGCCATGACCGGCCTGCTGCCTGCCCTTGCCATTGGTTTGGGCCAGGTGCTGATCATGGTGGCTGTGCTGTTGTGGGGACTTGATATGCAGCCCGTTTACCCTGTGGCCATGGCGGCGTTCATCTACCTGACAACGGTGGCGTTCCTGGCGTTGCAGCAAATGTTCATCATTGTCTTTGGCACTGCGGCAGGGCGGGTCCTTAGCCTTGTGCTGTTGATGTTGCAGCTCAGTTCATCTGGTGGAACCTACCCTGTGGAAACCACACCAGTGTTCTTCCAAGCCTTGCACCCTTACATGCCAGCCACCTATGTGGTGAGTGGACTTAGAGAGTTGATGACTGGTGGAATAGACTCCCGTTTGTGGGTGTCAGTAGCATTCCTCGCTATTTTGACGATTGCCTCCATCGCCATCAGCGCGTTCAGTGCGGGGCGCCAGCGTGTCTTCACCATTGAGCGTTTGCATCCCGAACTGGAAATGTAAGCTGCCCTGCAGCACTGATTCGTTACCCTCATATATGTCTTATCCCTAGAAACAAAGGAATCCCGTGCCCCGCATCTCAGCCACCAAACAAGCCATTTTGGCTGCCGCGTTGGAGCTCGGTGCGCTGCACGGGATATCCGGCACCACCATGGACCAGGTGGCTGAGCGGGCCGGGGTGGCCAAGGGCAGTGTCTATTACAACTTCTCATCCAAAGACAAACTTTTTGAGGAGTTGCTGACAACCGGTGTCAGTTCGCTTTCCCAGACACTGCGTCAGGCCCGTCAATCGAGCACCGGCTTTGGCGCCATTGACGCCATGGTCACGGACATGCTGATGTTGATCGCAGAGAATCGGCCCCTGGCAAAAATGATGGCGGCAGAAATTTTTCGCACCGACAGGGCATGGCAGGATGCCGTCTCGGTGCTGCGTCGAGAGGCAGTAACAGAGATTGGTGCTGCCTTGCTCCCCTTAGTCCCACCGGGAACTTCCGAGGGCAGCAGGTTGCTGATGGCTGGCGGTATTTTTGGGGCCACGCTGGTGAGCGGGCTGGAATGGCTACTTTTTAGCTCGGACACTCCCGCCGACGAAGTATCTGCCGCCATCTTGTTCCTGTTCTCAGGCCAGCTGGCGGAATAATCCCGGCTCACCCACATCGTTGACATAGCGCTCAGAATCTAGAAAACGGCATCTAAAAAACGGCGGCGGTTCCCTCGGCCTTCCCTATGGAAGGTGGGGGAAACCGCCGTCGTACTTTTTTAGAGCGGAAGTTCTCCTCTACAGCCCGAGGATGCTGGTGGCGATCAGGAAGTAAATGATCAACCCGGCCGCATCGACAAACGTGGAAATGAACGGGTTGGAAAACACTGCCGGATCGGCCCTGACAGCCTTGCCTAGCAGCGGCATCAACCCGCCGATGCTAGCGGCCATGGTGCACACACCCAACAACGTCAGCCCAATGACCAAGCCCATCGGCACAGTGAACACCAATGAGGCGATCGCAAAGCCCAAGGAGCCGAGCAGCAGTCCCAGGAACGCCCCCACACGCACCTCGCGGGCAAAGACTTTCAGGAAATCCCGGGGACGGACATCGCCCAACGCCAGTGCACGCGTAATGGTTGTGGCCGCCTGGTTGCCGGTGTTACCGCCGGTCCCTATCAGCAAAGGGATAAACAGTGAGAGCACAACCTGTTGTTCAAGAGTCGCTTCAAAGGCGCCTATGACCTGCACCGTCAGCGTGGCACCCACCGCCAGCACCAGAAGCCACACCACCCTGGCGCGGACAATATTAGAGACCGGGGTGGCCAAATATGGGCGGCGCAACGGTTCGGTGCCACCGGAGCGGGCCGCATCTTCGGTTTCTGCATCCTCAAGGATCTGCAGGGCGTCATCCACTGTCAGAATGCCCACTAGACGGTCCTCGGCGTCAACAATGGGCAGCACCAGGACCTTGGCATCGGCGCAGTAACGTGCGGCTTCTTCGGCGCTTTGCGTGGCGGGGAAGCTCAAGGGCTTCTTCATGATTTCCGCTACAAGCGCCGAGTCATCGGCCCGTAAAACGTCACGCAGGGAGAGCACACCAACCAGGTGCCGGCCGGTGTCGGTGACAGGAATGGTGTAGACACTTTCAGCGTCATCGAGATGCGAGCGTACCCGGGCAAAGGTTTCGCGGATGTTCAGTTGCGGGTGCGTTGTCACAAATTCAGGTGACATGTAGCGCCCAACGGCTCCCTGCGCGTAGCCAAGCACTGTGCTTGTCAGTGCACGTTGCCTCTCATCCAGCCCTAAAATTAGCCGGTTGGCAACCGATGCCGGGAGTTCATCGATCAACGCCACACGGTCATCCGGGCTCAGCTTGGCGAAAACTTCAGCAACGTCCGCTTCCTGGAGCCCGGCTACTAAATCTGCCTGAAGCGCGGCGTCAAGGCGCTCAAAAATCTCGATCGCACGGCCCTTGGGTAGGGTACGGTAGGCCACTGCCCGCTCCACGGTGTTTAGCCGTTCCAACTGATCCAGTGTCTCGTTGACGTTCAACGGCAACAACGCCTGCGAGACGGCGGCCAGGTCATGGGCGCCCAAGGCACGGCTGAGCAGATCGGCGCTGTCGTCAAACGTCTGGACGGGGTATTTAATCATTGTCCGGTTCCCTCCGGTGAGTGCATCCGTTCTCTAGCCTCAGCGGAAACCGCGGCGCGCTGAAAGGACGTCTGCAAAGAATTGTGTGGTGGTGTGGTGCGCTGAGGCTGCTACCGCAAGAACCCATGGCCTAGAGGGACTACCCACTGAACTAGTAGTTCAGTTAACTCGTGCACCTTCTCAGCAATGACCTAGAACACGAAAAATTACCGTGGGTCATCACGATGTTTAAGGATTATGAGGGGCTTTTTCCCACTGGCGAAAGCGAGGCTCGGGCGGTGTGGTAGATCGACTTTGTCCGTCATCCATGAGTCCGGCTCACCTCCAACTATCTAATGCCCCGTTGGGCGTAGCGCGCGCCCTTGAAAGAGTTTCAGGAGAAATCCGGGCGTCCTTGCAATTCTAGGCCACAGGGATGGTGAACCACGAATCACTGGGTGCACCGCCGAACCGGCATTGTGTTCTGTGCTCTCAAACCATAAGAATGGACTATGACGGTCACCTTGAGGTCCCTTGAAATTGCTGTTCCGCCCACCATCCTGATCCAGGAGCAGGCCCGGGACGTCTTCGCCAACCAACCGGGGTTGACAAGGCTAGGTCAACGTTTGGTGCGAACATGTTTTGATTCGGCAGCCATTGACACCCGCCATACGGCGGTGGCTGAGATGAGCTTGGATTCCCACGGCCCTGATCCAATGTTTTACGACGGCGAGACTGGCCTGTTGCTCAACCCGGGCACCAAGGCTCGCAATGACCTCTTCGCGGAACAAGCTACGGCCCTGTTCATTGAGGCAGCACAGAAAACTGTTGCAGCCTGCCCTGAAATTTCCGCAGCAGAGATCACCCACGTCGTGACGGTCTCTTGCACGGGCTTCTTCAACCCCGGCCCGGACTACAAGATTGTGCGGGCCCTGGGGCTCAGCCCTGCAACGCAGCGTTATCACCTAGGCTTCATGGGTTGCTATGCAGCCTTCCCGGCATTGCGAGCCGCTAAGGCGTTTTGCGAGGCCGACCCCAACGCCGTGGTCCTGGTGGTTTCGGTGGAACTCTGTTCACTGCATGTGCGCACCTCCAATGACCCCGACACCATCATGGGCTCTTCACTATTTGCCGATGGCGCCGCCGGCGCACTTGTCACGGCTCGCGAGCTGGCGTCTTCTGAGCCTGTTATTGAACTTGATTTCTTTGAGACAGTGCTGACACCTGTGGGAGAAGACTCGATGGCGTGGAACATTGGTGACCACGGTTTTGAAATGGTGTTGGATACTTATGTACCCAAAATCATTGACGAGCATATTGTGGGTGCGCTGGAACCCTTACTCGCCCGTGCACCGGAGTTGGCCGATCTGCCTTACAGCAGCATCAGGCACTGGGCCATCCACCCAGGCGGGCGAAGCATCCTGGATAAGGTAGCAGCAAAACTGGAACTTACGCACGAACAACTGCTCCCTGCCCGGGAGACGCTGAGAAATTATGGGAACATGAGCAGTGCAACAGTCATGTTCGTCCTTAAATACATCCTGGAGCAGCCGGCCGAGCAAATGCGCGAAACCATTTGCGGCATGGCCTTTGGCCCGGGCCTGACAGTGGAGACGGGACTCTTTACCAAAGTTGATCCCCGCCTGGCAGTGCTACCTGAGTCGGTGCAGCCTGAGATGGTTCAGAACACTGCCGAACAGACGGTGTCCGCGCAATCGGCATCAGCTCAGGAGGAAGCAACCGGATTGGATGCGGAGTTTACCCCAGGCTCAACACCCGCTGCCCCTGCAGCGGTTCCGGCAAATCATGACTAGCATCCCTCCTGAGCCTGGGCAGTCTTACAGTCGGCAGATTCCTGGCCGACAGCACCGTTTTTTAGCCGCCAGGGACGAGCATGCACTTGAGGAAATGGACAAGCCTGATTGCGATCCTGGTGCACTGACCCGCACCTACGCTCAGTTTCCGCTGATTAATAGTGTTGTTTCTCGCTGGCACGGGGTTTACAAACAACACATCAGAGCGCTGCTTTCACCATGGCACCCCACAACTCTTTTGGACATTGGCTGCGGGGGCGGAGACATTGCCGGCGCCCTTGTCCGTTGGGCGGCACGCGACGGGCTGCAGCTGCACATCACGGCCATCGATCCCGACGCGCGGGCCATTGACTTCGCCCGGGCCAACGTTGCCAACCAGCCAGCAGATACGGAGCCGGTAGGTAACCAGAGCGTGAGTTTCCGGCGCGTTCACAGCAGCGAGTTGGTTGCTGATGGTGCGGTGTTTGATTTCGTTATTTCCAACCACATGATCCACCACCTCACCCGAGCCGAGTTGCAGGGCTTGCTGACTGATTCTGCCGTTTTGGCGAGGCAGGCGGTGATCCATAGCGACATTGTCCGCAGTCCACTGGCCTACGCAGCCTTCTCACTAGCCACGCTGCCGTTCTTCCCCGGGTCTTTCATCCGGCGTGACGGGCTGACCTCCATTAGGCGCAGTTACACCGGTTCCGAAATGCGCGCCGTCCTGCCGCCGGGATGGCGGGTCAAGACGGCTTTTCCGTACCGTATTTTAATGCTTTACTCTCCCGTTGCTGCGCATGTTTGATGTTGTGATTGTGGGGGCTGGCCCCATCGGGTTGTACCTGGGCGTGCTGCTGTTGCAGGAGGGGCATAGTGTGCGGATTCTGGAGCAGCGCAACGAACCCAGCCTGCATTCACGGGCCATAGGCATCCACCCGCCAGCACTTGCCGCCTTGGACCAGGCCCAGGTGGCGTCGGCAATGCTGGCCGAGGGCGTGCGCATCCCGGCAGGAATTGCCCGAAGCGGCGGGCACCAGGTGGCGCGGCTTTCTTTCGGAGAGGCGTCCCAGCGATGGCCGTTCGTACTCACGTTGAAACAGGCCCGCACCGAAGCTTTGTTGGAGGCACGGGTCAGGGAACTGGACCCGGCCGCCCTGGAGCGGGGATTTTGTGTGGATTCCCTGTACGACGCCGGAACTTTCCTCACGCTTACAGGTCACCAGGGCGAGGCGGAAGAGCTGAGATCACACCGGGCCAAACTTGTTATTGGCGCTGACGGCGCCTACTCGACTGTCAGGAGGCTACTGGGCATTTCCACTAGCGGCCGTGATTACCCGGACACGTATTTGATGGGAGATTTTCCCGACACTGGGACTGATGGCAGTGCCGCTGTGCTGCATTTAGAGCCTGCCGGAATCGTCGAGTCCTTTCCGCTTCCGGAGGGGCTGCGCCGCTGGGTTCTCCACACCGATTCCTTATTGAAAGATGCAACGGCGGCTGACTTGGCAGCCCTTGTCCAAAAGCGCACCGGGGTTAAGTTGGATCCGCAGGCAAACAGCATGCTCAGCGCTTTTGGTGTCCGCTTCCGGCTGGCTACTTCCATGGTGGCGGGCCGGGCCGCCCTGGTTGGTGACGCCGCCCATGAAATCAGCCCCATAGGTGGTCAGGGTATGAATCTGGGATGGCTGGATGCTGCCGCACTGGCGCCCATCATTACGGCTGCACTGCGTGGGCAAAATACTGGATTGTTACTGCAAAAATATGAGCGGACCCGGCTGGCCGCGGCCCGCAGTGCCGGACGGCAAGCGTGGCTTAACATGGCGCTGGGTCGGCCATTGCCGCCGTCGGCCCTGCATCTTCGACACGCCGGCCTTCAGCCGCTCCTGCGGCTACCGATGTTCCACAAGCTGGTGGTTCGCCGCTTCACCATGCACGGTTTCAGCCTGAACTGACGGCGCAACCGCAATAGCCGCGGGACGCCCCGTTGCCTTCACAACGGCAACCGCAACCGCCGTCGTGACCGGTATGGCCAGCACTAATCCGATGGAACCAACTAAAATCCGCACGATCTCCTCCGCTAACTCCACACCTGTCAGGGCGCCGAGCAACGGCTGATCGTAGAGCGAGACCATCAGCAGCACCGGCAACGCACTGCCGGCGTAGGCGAAGGCGATCGTGTAGACGGTTGAGGCAATGTGATCGCGGCCAATGCGCATGGCGGAGGTGAACAAATCCCTGGTGCTGGTGTGCGGGGCCAGTTCATACATCTCCCAGACGGCCGAAGACTGCGTGATGGTCACGTCATTGAGCACTCCCAGACCCGAAATGACCAGCCCACACAAGATCATTCCCGACAGGGACATGCCTTCAGTCATATTCAACAACTGGTACGCATTGTGTCCGGAAGTTCCCGTCAAGGCGGCAGCGTCCACTGCCCAGGCTGCCAGCCCGGCAGTCACACCCAAACCAAACAGGGTGCCCAATAACGCGGTGGACGTCCGGGCGGAAAAACCATGAGCAAAATACAGGACACCAAACATGATGGCGGAGGATCCCACCAGGGCTACCCAAAGAGGCGACTGTCCCTGGGCTAAAGCTGGCAAAACAAACCACGCCAGCACACCAAACGCGCCAACAAGCCCCACCATGGCCCGCAACCCGCGCCACCTGGCCACCGCAACAACCACAACCGCGTACAGCAGCGCCAACAGTCCCATGGGCACTGTGCGCACAAAGTCCATAAACACATAGGTTGGCCCCACATGATCGGCTCCGGTAATAGCTGCCAACCCGGAGAGGTTCAAATAGCTGATGGTGTCCCCAGCATCGACCCCACCTGCTTGGACAATGTCGGAGCCGACCAACACGGGAACCTCGCCAAGACCCTTCACAACGGTGTAGGCAATGAAGCAGCTACTGCCCGGATTCCCGCTTGAGCTCACCGCACAGTCTTCAGTCGCCGTGCGCTGCACCGTCCCGGAGTCAATACTGGCCCCCGGCGCGGCAGAATAAGGGCTGTTCACCGAAGGCGGCGCAGTGTCAGCGCCAGGGAACATCAGGACCATGGCAACGGCAGTCAAAAGCGCAAGGGGGCCTAAAATCCAGCTCAGTAACACCACGGCCCGGCGCCGCGCCGCCTTGCGGCGGCGCAGCTCCGGACGTGTCAGTCCCGTTTCATCAACTGGCCCGTGTGAATGGCCCATGGGCGCTCAGCAATCCTTCAATAGGTGCGGTGGAGGTGTCATTATCTCCAATGTCAACGGAGGTTGGGTGGCTGCTACTCCCCCAGGACCAGCGTTTCGCTTCCGCGCACCTTGGCAGCATTCACAGCAATCATCGGGTTGATCACGGCCGAGAGTGCCTCCATGGAATCGTCAAGCTCCACCAGTACGGGGTATTGGTGGGTGATCAAGGCCAGCAGGTCATAGACGGCCTGGACAGCCTCCTCGTGTTCCAGCGTTGGCTCAACACCAAGAAAAACCTCGGAGGCAGCAGCAGCCACCTCTTCAGAAGTAGCGATGCTGCCTTGCGAGTAGCTAAGCGCAAATGCCTGGATCTTACCCTTCTTGCTGGGCGCCACGTCGGTGCCAAAGGCGCTGGCCGGCTCCGCCCGCAGCACCAGAGCGCCATGGGCACCTGTGAGGTCATCCAAGAACATCCGCTGCACAACACCTGGACTAAGCGGTCCGGTGGGATCCCAACGGTTCACGGACTCGTAGTAACGGCCCACAATGTCGGTTAGTTCCACCGAACCCGTCGCCAGATCCTGCACGCGGGCAGTGGCTTCTTCCTCGGTACCCTCACCAAACATAGGCAGCTTCAACGCCCCTGGGCCAACCTCCACCACACGGTTTCGCTGCAGAACAGCCAACCCCATCGCCTCGGCAAACCCCGCGCCGGTTGTGCCGGGGGCAACTTTGGTGCGCAACGCCGCTGTACCGACCAATCCGCCAGCACGCGCGCCGTCAACTTCACGGCGCAACATGGTTAGCAAAGTTCCACCCACGCCAGCACGGCGGTGGTCCTTGGCAACTTCCACGAACGCCCACAAGCGGGCCGGGTGAAGCTTGGTTGAATAAACAACGCCCGCCGCAACAGGGATACCCTGGTCCTCGGCAACTATGGTGCGTCGCCATGGGTTTTTATCCTGCTCCGGTGCCAGCGCGGCACGGAACGCCCCGGCTGGGGCGGATTCGGCGTCACCCCACAGCTGCCGAAGCGTTAGATCGTCGCCATCCTGCCAGGGCCGGTATGTCAGTTCAGCCACGCCTAGGCACCCAAAAGTCGTGTTGCCAGGTACGCCTGCACCTGATCCAGGGGTACGCGCTCCTGGCTCATGGTGTCGCGTTCGCGGATGGTTACGGCGTTGTCCTCGAGAGTTTCAAAATCCACTGTAATACAGAACGGCGTTCCAATTTCATCCTGACGGCGATAGCGGCGGCCAATTGCCCCGGCATCATCGAACTCGATGTTCCAATGCTTGCGCAAAGTATTGGCGAGTTCCTTGGCCTTCGGGGACAAGTCCTCGTTGCGGCTCAGCGGCAGGACCGCAGCCTTGACGGGAGCCAGTCGCGGATCCAGCTTCAGGACCGTGCGCTTGTCCACGCCACCCTTGGCGTTGGGTGCCTCATCTTCGGTAAAAGCATCCATCAAAAAAGCCATCATGGAACGGGTCAGACCGAAAGAGGGCTCAATGACGTACGGTGTGAAGCGCTCACCGGTGGCCTGGTTGAAGTAACTCAAATCAGTTCCGGAACCCTTGGTATGTGAATTCAGATCGTAGTCTGTACGGTTGGCAACACCCATGAGCTCGCCCCACTCCGAGCCCTTGAAGCCAAACTTGTATTCAAAGTCGATCGTTGCTGCGGAGTAGTGGGCGCGTTCACCGTCGGGGACGTCAAAGCGGCGCATGTTGTCAGGGTCAATACCCAGGTCGACGAACCAGCTCCAGCACAGTTCAACCCACTCGTTGAACCACTGCTCAGCGTCCTCGCCGGGCACAAAGAATTCAATTTCCATCTGCTCAAACTCACGTGTGCGGAAAATGAAGTTTCCGGGCGTGATCTCATTGCGGAAAGCCTTCCCGATCTGGCCAATACCAAACGGGGGCTTCTTGCGAGAGGTGGTCAGGACGTTGTTGAAGTTCACAAAGATGCCCTGAGCAGTCTCGGGGCGCATGTATGTCATGCCGGCGGCGTTGTCGACCGGGCCCAAGAAGGTCTTCATGAGCCCTGAGAACAGTTGCGGTTCGGTCCACTGTCCCTTGGTGCCACAATCGGGGCACACGATGTCATCCATGCCGTTTTCCGGTTCGCGGTTCTTCTTCGCCGTGAACGCCTCAATGAGGTGGTCTTGGCGGTGGCGTTTGTGGCACTGGGTACACTCAACCAGCGGGTCGGTGAACGTGGCAACGTGGCCCGAAGCTTCCCAAACAGCCTTGGGCAAGATGATGGAAGAATCCAAACCCACCATGTCCTCGCGACCGCGGACAAATGCCTGCCACCATTCGCGCTTGATGTTTTCTTTCAGCTCAACACCCAGGGGGCCATAATCCCAGGCGGAGCGTGAGCCGCCGTAAATCTCACCGGCTTGAAAAACAAAGCCGCGACGTTTCGCGAGGGAAATGACCTGATCTAGCTTGGATTGGGGCGCCACTATCTACTCCTAAAAATTACGAGGCCGCTGGGTGCGGTCCGTCCGGGAACAACCCTACAGTCGGGTGCTTGCTTGGGCAGAATTCGTGCTGTTCGGCAGTGGCTGATCTGCCCCACAAAAAACTCTCTCTAGGCGATCAAAATACAGCTCGGGCTGCCAAAATCCAGTGTCTGTACAGGCTCTGTGCCAGGTAGTCCGTTCTTGTCCAGATCAAAGACTGCCACCGTGTTGGAGAGCTGGTTCGCTACATACAATTTACTCGCCCGGCCGTCCTTGGCTGGGCTTAGTCCGAAATGGCGTGGCCAGTTGCCAGCACTTGATACTTCACTCAGCACGCCAAGTGCTCTGGGGACCTCACCACCAGCACCCGCACTTTCCAGTGTGCTGACATCCAAAACAAGCACAGTGTTGGGCCCCCGCACCGCTGCATAGAGCTTGCTGCCGTCGTCGGAAAGCTGAATGTGTGAGGGATAAAACTCAGCGGCGCTTTCTAAATCTTGTGGATTTTTCGCCAGCGCTGTTTTGAAGAGCCAGCGCCAGAAGTATTCGTCCGCGTCACCATCCCCACTCGGTGTTTTCCGTAACACGTGCAGGTAGCCGTCCAGCTCGCCCGAGACAAGCATAAAGTCCCCCTTCAACGCCACATGCCGCGGACCGGTTCCTGGCGGGAATTGGGCGGATCGCAGAAGGGCAAAGTCGCCAGGGGCTAGGGCGTATTCATCGACCCTGTCCGCGCCAAGATCAGAAACCAGAGCCGTTCCCCAAGGGGTCGGCGTCACTTGGTGGGCATGAGATTGGCTTTGCCGCCCCGCAACTGGCCCACTTCCAGGGTGCTCCAGGAGAAGTGGGGCGCTGCTGCTGTGGGCACTGTTATTTTGGATAACGCCGGCCAACGGGAGTACGGAGGCGGTTCCGGAGGAGTAGTTGGCGCTCCAGATAAAATCACCAATCAACGCCGCATGGCAGGAATCCGCTCCCCCTGTTGGAGCCGTGCCCACAACCTTGAGGGTCAGCGGATCAAGCACCACAACGCTGCCAACGGCTTTCTCTTGAACTGCCACCAAGTAGTCCCCCGCGAAGATGACGAATGAAGGATTCACCAGAGCTGGATTTTCGCTTCGCTTCTCTCCCACCGAACCGTCGCTCATCAGCTTAAAGCAGCCCAGACCCGGACCAGCACCATCCTCGGTGTAACCGCTAACAAAAATAGCTAACTCGGTAGGAGTAGGAACAGACATGGTGGGCTCAGCGTCGGAAAGCATGAAAGGTCTCCTCAAGGATTATTGCGGCCCAGTAATTTGGCCCTAAAACAACGCTAGCCTTCTCAGCTCCTAAAAGCATGGGGTGTCCATTGATCGATTGCGGGGTAGACATCGCCGAACGGCTCCACATCCACGGTCTGCTCACCAGCGAGGGCACTCTCTATCCGCTGTTGGCCCGGTTACGACGCAACGGGCAGGTACAAAGCAGTTGGCGCGAGTCCAACCAGGGAGCAGCTCGGCGATACTACACACTGACCCCGGAGGGTAAAGACGCTTTGCATGCTTTTACTGGTGTCTGGAATGTTTTCAATAAATCCGTCAATCAGATAATCAACCCGGCACGGGAGGACTCAGATGAAGCACTTAATGGATGAGCCAACAATCCAGAACTACCTCAGCGCCTTAGAGAGCAGGCTGGTAAATCTGCCGCCCGAGCAGGCAAAAGAGATCCTCTTGGGCATTCGAGAACACATTATTCACGCGCTCTCCCGAAACGGCAGTTCAGTGTCAGAGGTTCTGTCCCAGCTGGGGAACCCTGATGATGTGTTGTCAGAAATGGCAGGTCCGGAAGCTCCGGACATCACCACAGAGCCGCATAGGTCCTCAAGACTGTGGATTTTACAACGGCCGGACTTCTCAGTTTTGGCGGTTTCATCTTCGGTATCGGATGGTTCGCAGGAGTGGCAGGACTCTGGATGGGCACACGCTGGAAGCTCTGGGAAAAAGTTATTGGCACGGCTCTGCTGCCGGGCGGCGTCTTTGGCGGATGGGTTCTTCCACGTCTGATCCTCTGGCCCATGGCACCCTCCACAAACGGCGGTTCCGAGCCTGTCATCCCGGGACTTCCTCCGGGGGCAACCGCTATTCTCTTGTGCGTTCCAGTGCTCGTCTGCGTATACCTCGTGGTCACCGGATTCCGGCGTCCCTCCGCACACCTGTCAGCAACGTCGGCATCCATACGGCACAATTAACCTATGAGTTCACACGAGATCATTGAGATTCCCATCCGCGACAACATGATCCGCCTGGGCCAGCTGCTCAAACTAGCTAGTCTGGTGGGGGACGGCGTTGAAGCAACAGAGTTCATCAAGAACGGCCAAGTGAAAGTTAACGGTGACGTCGAAGAACGCCGCGGCCGCCAGCTCCACCCCGGCGACACAGTGAGCATCAACAATGAAACGGTCCGCATCACCAGCGAATAGGCCCGCGCAGGCAGGCTACTGCCACGTTCGGCTATGACTATAACGTGGCAGTGCTTGCATCGAGAACCTTGTACTGCAAAAATTCGCCAACGTGGGCAATTTCTTGGGCGTTGATGCCGTGCAGAATACCCGTGTATAGGACTTTTGTCAGCTTTACGTGTTGGTGCATCCATGTGTTGGTTGCTTCGATGGCGAACTCCGGAATCACCGGATCGGCCTGGTCCCGGCCCCAGAAGATCTCCGGTTTCAGGGCAGCCACTGCGGAGTCGTTAAAGTACGGGTCGGCCTCGGCATCCACTACAAAACCTGACAGACCCACCACCGCGGCATAGTTGGCGGGCTGGTGGCGCAGTAGCGAGGTGGCCATACACATGCCCTGTGAAAATCCGAGCAGGCTTACAGAGGTGTGGTTGTT
This sequence comes from Arthrobacter sp. TMP15, assembly GCF_039529835.1. Taxonomy (NCBI): domain Bacteria; kingdom Bacillati; phylum Actinomycetota; class Actinomycetes; order Micrococcales; family Micrococcaceae; genus Arthrobacter; species Arthrobacter sp. TMP15. The sequence continues at coordinate 1,167,198 of NZ_CP154262.1, read as the reverse complement.
CCGGATTCCCTCAAGCCAGTTTTCAACCCCGGCCGCTGCCTCTGTTACGGCCGCCACCGAATAGCTCAAATCATTGCGCAGCGGGAACCAGGCGTAACCTACTCCCGCTTGTAACGGTGCGCGTACGGACGCCACAGTAAAGTCTGCTGGCAGTTGAGCTGCCAGTGAGAAAAGGTCTGCCTCATCTGCGCCATAGCCGTGAAAAATCACCAGCAGCGGCGTTCCGGGGCGTTCATTCTCAGGACGTGACCAAAGGACTGTAAGGGATTCGCTCATAGCCACATCTTTCCATGCAACGGGCACGGTCCAAAAAACCAAGTATAAATTAGGCCGGAATTTTGGACTGGCGAAAGTGCTCGTTTACGGTGCAGGATTGATAGGTGAATGATTCAGCGCAGCAACATCCCTGGTCCCGCTACGTCGCCATGGGCGACTCCTTCACTGAAGGGATCGGCGATCCCGAACCGACCAGCCCCGGCGGCTACCGAGGTTGGGCTGATCGAGTGGCGGAAGAACTCAGCAGTGGCTGCCAGGACTTCGGGTACGCAAATCTTGCCATCCGAGGCCGCCTCTTGGGCCAGATTCTTGGGGAACAATTGCAACCGGCCCTTGCGCTTAAACCCGATCTGATCAGCATCTCGGCCGGTGGCAACGATCTGATCCGACCGGGCTCCGATCCCGACGCCTTGGCGCAACAACTTGATGTTGCAGTGGAGGAGATGACCGCAACCGGGGCTACAGTTCTGCTGCTTAACGGGCCCGATATTCGGGATACACCTGTTCTGAGCATGGTCCGCGGCCGAATTGCCATCTACAACGAGAACCTTCGCACAATCGCCTCGCGCCATAATGCCATCGTGGCGGACATGTGGTCACTGCGTCAGCTAAGTGACTCACAAATGTGGGCAGGTGACAGGTTACATTTCTCCCCGCTGGGCCACCACACCATAGCCCTGATGGTCTTGGCCGCACTGAACGTCCAGCACTCGCTGGAGCCTCTTGAGCCAACACCGTTGCCGCAGCAAAAATGGCAGGTCGCACGAGCGGAGGACTTCGTGTGGGCCAAAGAATTTCTGTTCCCTTGGGTGTTACGACGCCTGCGGCATCAGTCTTCCGGTGATGGAATCAGCGCGAAACGCCCCACCCCGGGACCAGTTTTAAAGAACAACCATAGGACCTTGTCAGGACAGCCAACTTTTCCTTCACTACCCGACTAAGATGGGCACAGGTGCAGTATTTTTCGCACCCCACAAGGAAGAGGTGTGTTGTGCCAGTCATGCTCGGGTCACTAGCAGTTGGCAGTGTCGCTGCATCTTCTTCATCGTCTTTTAGTATTCAGCCCTTTTTTGTACTCGTCATCGTTGCGGGGGTGTTGATCAGCACCTTTGCCAAAGCAGCAGCTCGCAAGAAGCGCGCCAATCAGGGAAATCCCAATCAGCCCCATCCAACACAGCGTGTTGGAGTTGCCCACCAGGCAAACAACGTCCCCTACGTGGGAACCCTGCTCAATGGTGTGCCGATGCGCAATTATGACAACACCCATGGGCACCAGACAACTGGTTTCGCCAACGAGCGCATGCAGGCAGAGGTTGAGCTCAAACGCCAGCTTGATGCCCTGGACGCCGCTCGTCGCAGTGGGCAGGTTACGGCAGAACAGTACGGCGTACATCGCGAAGCGATCTTCAGGAACTTCTAAGGTTGCTCCCTGGCTGGCGTCCTAGTCTTTGAAAAATGACTTGCGCAAGATTTTCCCCACGGCGCTCACTTCGGTGAGGAACCCGTCATGACCGATCCCTGAATCGATCATCTGAACGCTAACCTCCCCTGGCAGCGCCTCCGCCAGGGATTCGGATTGGGCCGGGAAGTACAGCCGATCGCTGCTGACAGCAGCCACCAGAAATTCCACTCCATCGGCGACTGCCAGCGCCTGCGCAAGTGTGCCACGACCCCGGGTTACATCGTGGCTCATGAGCGCCTCAGTAATAGAGATGTAACTATTGGCATCGAACCTGCCCGCCAACTTATGCGCTTGGTGGTCCAGATAGCTTTCGATCTGGTACCTGCCCACAGCGAGCGCTCCGAGCCGCTCGTGGCTGATGGTGCCGCCGTCGTCCTGGGCCTTTCTGCCAAAGCGCGAATCCATCTCAGTTTCACTGCGGTAGGTAATGTGCGCGATCCGGCGGGCAAGCCCCAGTCCCATGGTGGGAGCCGCGCCGTCGTAATAGTCCCCGCCGGCGAAGTTCGGGTCCTGGCGGACAGCCAGAATTTGAGTCTGGGCAAATGCGATTTGCTCAGCAGTGCTGGCAGCGCACGAGGCAACCACGGCACAGCGCTGCACCCGCTCGGGGTAAGTGAGCGCCCACTCCAAAGCTCGGGCGCCCCCCATGGAACCGCCAATGACAGCATGCCAGGAAGTGACACCGAGTTTATCCGCCAAACTGGCTTCCGCACGGACGGAGTCCCGAATGGTGATGAATGGGAAGCGGGAACCATAGGGCTTCCCGTCCCCGGCAATGCTGGAGGGTCCCGTGGTTCCGTAGCAGCCCCCCACCATATTCGCGCAGAGAACAAAGTATTTGTCCGTATCAATGACGGCACCGGGTCCAACCAGGCCTTCCCACCAGCCGTCCTCCTCGGAGTCACCCCGGCTTACGTGGGTGCTTCCCGTGAGTGCGTGCTGGATGAGTACCGCGTTATCACCCGCTTCGTTGAGTGTTCCCCAGCTTTCAAAGGCCACTGTTACCGACGGTAATGCCCCCCCTGCTTCAAGTGCCAGAGCGCCTATGTGAACCGAACGCAGTACACCTCCGCCCTGGCCAACGGCAGCTGAGAAGGAACTCCCGGCGCGCCCCGCTGAACTGGTTTCCGCATCTGTTGGAGCTGCGTTCGCCAGCCCTGCCCCTCTCATCACGTGACTCACATGGCTCACTCAGCTCACGGAAGACTTAGCAGCGCGAAACCCTGCCTCAAGGTCGGCAATGATGTCAGCAACATTTTCCAGCCCCACAGACAGTCGCACCAGGCCCGGGCGCACTCCGGCGGCAAGTTGCTGCTCGGGTGAAAGCTGCGCGTGGGTGGTGGACGCCGGGTGGATAACCAGGGAGCGGACATCGCCAAGGTTGGCAACGTGGGAGTGAAGTTCCAAGCCGTCAACGAAGCGCTGGCCGGCTTCCGCTCCACCCACGATGTCAAAGGAGATGATGGCACCGATGCCGTTGGGGGCGTACTTGCGTCCGCGCTCAAACCACGGGCTCGATGGGATGCCGGCATAGGCAACAGCCTCAACATTTGCATTACTTTCAAGCCACTGCGCAACACTCACGGCGTTGCTGACATGGCGCTCAACGCGCAGGCTCAGTGTCTCAATGCCTTGGGCGATGAGGAAAGCATTGAACGGGGAGATAGCGGAACCGAGATCGCGAAGCAGTTGCACTCGCGCCTTGAGGATGAAAGCCAGGTTTGCCCCAAGTGCACACCCCACGCCGAGGTCCCGGGCGTAGACCAGCCCGTTATAGCTCTCATCCGGGGTGTTGAATCCCGGGAACCTCTCAGGATTGGCGGCAAAGTCAAAGGTGCCGCCATCAACAATGACGCCGCCAATCGCAGTACCATGACCGCCCAAGTACTTGGTAGCTGAGTGGATGACAATATCGGCACCCCATTCCAGCGGTCGGAGCAGGTATGGAGTAGCCAAGGTGTTGTCCACAATCAGCGGCACGCCTGCTTCGTGGGCAATGGTGCTGATGTTTTCCAAATCAAGCACGTCTTGGCGGGGGTTGGAGACAGTTTCACCAAAGAATGCTTTGGTGTTCGGACGCACAGCGGAACGCCATTCATCCAGGTTGTCTGGATCGGAGACGAAGGTTACCTCGATCCCGAGTCGCTTCAGCGTGTGGGCCAGTAGGTTGAAAGTGCCGCCGTAGACGCTGGGGCTGGAAACAATGTGATCCCCGGCGTCGGCCACGTTGAGGATGGCAAGGGTGGTTGCCGCCTGGCCAGAAGACAGCAGCAGCGCCGCAACTCCGCCCTCAAGACTGGCAATCCGCTGCTCCACGGCATCGGTGGTGGGGTTGCCAATACGAGTGTAAATTGGCTCCAGCTCAGTCAGAGCAAACCGTGCGGCGGCACTTTCCGCTGACGGGAAGACAAACGAGGTGGTCTGGTAGATGGGCAATGCCCGTGCACCAGTTGTGACATCCGGCTGCTGACCTACGTGGATCTGACGAGTTTCAAATGACCAACCGTTACTCATGGATGGGTTCCTTCATACTAGGGGCCGTCCGTGAAACCCTCCGGCGCATACGGCTCGGAAGGGCCTTGGAATCTATGGCCCGCGCTTGCACCGTAAACCGGTCGGTTCGGTGCCAGGTCTTCACCCGGGGCACCCCACCGCGGATGGAGGGTTGCCGGTCAGCAAGCCGGGGCTATCAGCTGACACTCATGACCTACATCCAGTGTGAAAGAATCCCCGCATCATCGCAAGATTATGACCGGTTTGTGACTTTTTGCGAAGATTTGCTTGATTTTTGGGCGATAAGAGGAAGTTCACTGAACTAGTGAGAGATTTTTCGGGCAACAACCGCCCGAATCGTTTAAGCAGCTCCTGTGGGTGTTTGCCCAAAACACCCGCACGAGCTGCTTAACGGATTGGGGATTGCTCGTTTCCTAGTGTTCCTGCTAGTGTTCCTGCTCCTGCCCCTGTTCCTTCTCCTGCTCCTGCTCCTGCCCCTGCTACTTTCCCAAACCTGCGCGCCGGAGCGCTTCGGCCATAGCCGTGTTTGCGCTGCTCGGAGCTGCCCCCGGAGCCAAGTTGGGCTTGGGCTTATGTCCTCGAGGCTGAGCAGTAGCGCCAGCCTCGGATGTGCCGGCTGGATTTCTGGCTCCTGGGTTTCTGGCCCCTGGGTTTCTGACCCCAGGGTTTCTGGCTCCTGATCTGGCTCCAGGCCTGCCATCAGGTCTGGTGTCAGACTTGGCGGCTGTGTCATCCAGGCGCAGCGTCAAGGAAATACGCTTACGCTCGGGCTCCACTTCAAGGACCTTCACGCGAACCACTTGGCCGGATTTAACCACTGTGTGCGGGTCAGACACAAAGGAATTACTCATGGCTGAGACATGTACAAGTCCGTCTTGGTGCACACCAATGTCAACGAAGGCACCAAATGCGGCAACATTGGACACTGTTCCCTCAAGGATCATGCCGGGGAGCAAATCGGTGATTTTTTCAATGCCATCTGTAAACGTTGCCGTTTCGAAGCGGGGCCGGGGGTCACGGCCGGGCTTTTGCAGCTCCGCAACAATGTCCTGCACAGTGGGCAGCCCAAAGCTGCCGTCAACGAAGTCGGCCGGGTTCACCGTTGCGGCACCAACAACCCCGCCTGTCACATCCTTTGCCGAAGCCCCCACCGCACCAAGAATTTTCCGTGCCACACCATACGCTTCAGGGTGCACGCTAGAGGCGTCAAGTGGCTCCGCTCCCCCGGTAATACGCAAGAATCCGGCACACTGCTCAAAGGCCTTCGGTCCGAGCCTGGCCACTTTGAGCAGGTCCCGCCGCTTGGCGAAAGGGCCATGTTCGTTCCTGTAAGCCACAATGTTCTCACTCAGAAGCGGCCCCACCCCCGCCACTCTGGCCAAGAGTGCAGGTGAAGCCATATTCAAGTCCACACCCACAGCGTTCACACAGTCCTCAACAACTGCGCCCAAGGAGCGTTCAAGTTTGGCAGGGGTGAGATCGTGCTGATACTGACCCACCCCGATGGACTTCGGATCGATCTTAACCAACTCTGCCAAGGGATCCTGCAGGCGACGGGCAATGGAAACAGCTCCGCGTAGGGTGACATCCATACCCGGCAGCTCAGCACTAGCCAGCGCGGACGCCGAGTAAACCGAGGCACCCGCTTCTGAGACCACAAGTTTAGTCACCTGACGCTCCGGAGCCAGACGCTTGAGTTCGGCCACAAGCTCGCCAGCCAGTTTGTCGGTTTCCCTGCTCGCCGTGCCATTGCCGATGGCCACCAGCTCTATCCTGTGCCGCTGCGCCAGCGAAACCAGAGTCGCTAGCGCCTCGTTCCAACGTTTAGCAGGGGCATGGGGGTAGATGGTTTCAGTAGCCACCACTTTCCCGGTGCCATCAACAACAGCAACTTTGGTACCTGTTCGCAGGCCCGGATCCAGGCCCAATGTGGCCCGGTTTCCAGCCGGTGCGGCCAAAAGAACGTCACGGAGGTTCGCGGCAAAGACTCGAACGGACTCTTCCTCTGCGCTTTGAAACAGTCGTACTCGCAGATCCACTGACAGCCGGGTCAGGATCCGGGTGCGCCAGGCAAGGCGGGCACTTGTCATCAGCCAGGTGTCGGCCGGTCTGCCGTCATCATTGATACCCAGGGAGCGAGCCACAGCCTGTTCGTATCGAGACCGGGCTTGGGCATGAGCTTCAGCATCCTTTGTGTCCGTCTCCGCCAGATCCAGCGACAGCACGCCTTCCTTCTCACCGCGCAACAGGGCCAGCACCCTGTGCCCCGGAAGTGTGTGTGGGGGCTGGGCAAAGTCGAAATAGTCCTTGAACTTTTCCCCATCCACAGATTTCCCGCTCTTCGCGGTGGAACGCAGCCGACCCGTTTTCCAGAGCCTTTCGCGCAGCTCCCCCACAAGCGCCGCATCCTGTCCGGCTCGTTCAATCAAGATGGCGCGAGCTCCAGCCAGTGCGTCATCAGCAGTGGCCACCCCTCGCCCAGTATCAACGAAGGAATCCGCCTCCGCAGAAGGGAATCTTGACGGGTCCTTGAGCAGTACATCCAGCAATGGCTCCAACCCGGCTTCACGGGCCGTGTCAGCCTTGGTCTTTCGGGTGGACTTGTACGGCAGGTACAGATCCTCAAGATCAGATTTGGTGGTGGCCGCCTCAATTGAGCGCCTCAGTGACGGCGTCAGCTTGCCCAGCCCGTGGATTGTTTCCAGTACCGCAGCGCGACGAGCTTCCAGCTCTCGCAAGTACCTCAGGCGCTCTTCCAAATCCCGGAGCTGGGCATCATCGAGTGTCCCCGTGGCTTCTTTTCTGTACCGGGCAATGAAGGGGACGCTGGCGCCGTCGTCCATCAGTGCAATCGCGGCGCGAACTTGAGCGGCACGCACACCCAACTCCGCGGCAATAACGGTGGCAATGCGGTCCTCACGGGCAGCGGGAGTGGGCAGGGACAGCGGAGCAATACTTGTTTCAGTCACCTCTCAATTCTGCCTCACGAGCGGCGCCCCGGAGTCCAAATGAGATCAGATGTCCTACCTCGATAAGGCAACGGTAAGTCGAGAGCTTCATCACAAAGTGCCAAGATGAAGCTATGCGAATGGACCATGTTTCTTACGCCAGTGAATCCGATGGATTGGTTGCCACCACGGAGCGAATCGCAACCGCCCTGGGGGTCGATGCTGTCAAGGGGGGAATCCACCCACGCTTCGGCACCCGCAATATGATTATCCCCCTCACCGACCACCATTATCTGGAAATTGTTGAGTGCTTAAACCACCCGGCATCGGATAAGGCGCCGTTCGGTCAAGCTGTCAAAGCGCGCTCGGCAGCGGGCGGCGGCTGGATGGGTTGGTGCGTAGCTGTTGACGACCTCATCCCGTTCGAAGAACGTCTAGGCCGCAGCGCCGTCCCGGGCAACCGCAAGTTCCCTGACGGTCAGGAACTGATTTGGCAACAGATCGGCATCAAGGGCCTGATCGCCGATCCGCAGGTCCCGTACATGCTCAAATGGGAGGGCGATCCCACCTTGCACCCATCACAGGCGCGTCCCTCCAGCGTCAGGCTTTCCTCGCTGACAATCGCTGGCAGCGCTGAACGTGTCACCGAATGGCTAGGCGAGCCCGTGGAAGCGCCTCTGGATGACGTCGCCGTGGAGTGGATAGCCCCGCGTGGCACCCCCGGAATCATGTCCGTCACCTTTGAAACGGCAAACGGTCCCGTTACTATCTAGCACTTTCGTGCGGCGGCACCTTCCCCATGCTGGGCGGGTGCCGCTTTTATGCCCTCACGTTGGATTGCTGCGCACCGTTGTCCACGAATATTGCGCCACCGGCACGGTGGCGCAGTATTGGCACGCCACCGTGCGCTCTTGTCATGTTAGCCGCCGAAGCCCAACGCCGGGCCCAGCGTGAACGCGGCTATATCCACGAGTGCGTGAGCCGCCACAAGCGGAGCAAGCCTGCCATATTTTTTATACACCCAGCCAAAGAGCAGCCCCATGGCGAAGTTGCCTACGAACGGCCCAAAACCTTGGTAGAGGTGGTAACTTCCGCGCAGCAAGGCGCTGAGTAGGATGGCCGCCCAGGGTCCCAGCCCAATTTTTTCCAGGCGGCCCAGCAAATAACCATTGAGGATAACTTCCTCCAGTACGCCGGCACGAATGGCTGAAAGCACCAGCACCGGAACTGTCCACCAGTACTGGTTCAGGGCGCTGGGAATGATCTCGGTGGTGATCCCCATGGCCCGTCCGGCAGCATAAAGCCCCAGCGAAGGAACGCCAATAACAACAAGCAGTCCCAGCGCACCCAAGCCATCGCGAAAAGGGTGCCGGATATCCAGGCCTATCCGCGCGAACGCAGATTTCCCGGGTTCAGCGAGCAGATAAAGCACCAGCATGACAGGGACCAACGCAAAGAAGATGTCCAGAATCTGGTACGTAAAATCAAAAAATTCGCGGTTGTTGCGCACAACATTCAGGGTTGAAGTGCCCTGCGATATGGGCGCCCGGCTCATCTTATCCAGAAGTGATACCACCGAGTACACGGCCGACTGTCCCAGTGAGAGTCCCAGAACCAGCAGCACTTCACTAATCAGACGGCGGCGCGACTTCACTCCCCACCCCTGATGCTCGACGCCGGATCCGTCGGCTTTCGCCTGCGGCCCCGTCCCAGCCGCCGCAGCTGGCAACCCGGCACTTGGGGAAGGCTGGGCTGGGGCAGGGCTACCGGCGTCGTTCGCGGCAGAAGTAGGCACCGATTCAGTCATAGGGTAATCATGCCCGCACTGAAGCGAAATGGCATAGGCGAACTCGCGGCGAGACTTTCGCCGCAAGTCCGCGGAGGCGGAACAGCGGTTGGCGACAAGCAGGGGTTAGGCTCAGTGGCATGAGCTCCCCACGCCAGATCATCATGATCCGCCACGGACAGTCAGCGGCCAATGTTGACCAGAGCATTTACAACAGAATTCCCGACTATCGGATCCCGCTGACCGAGCTGGGTGTGGCCCAAGCCAAAGAAGCCGGCCGGAAAGTCAGGCAGCAGCTGGCCGGGGAAAAAGTCCGTGTCTATGTTTCGCCCTACTTACGCGCCTACCAAACCCTTGAGGCCATGGATTTGGGCGATCTCGTGGAGTCGATCATGGAAGAGCCTCGGTTGCGGGAGCAGGATTGGGCGAACTTCCAGAACCCGACGGAGATCGCGGACCAAAAGGAGCTCCGCAACTCCTACGGACACTTTTTCTACCGGTTTCGCGAGGGCGAATCGGGGTCCGATGTTTATGACCGGGTTACCTCCTTCATGGAAACCCTGTTTAGGCACTGGAATAGAAATGAATCCGCCCCCAACGTTCTGCTTGTTACGCATGGGCTGACAATGCGACTGTTCTGCATGCGCTGGTTCCACTGGACGGTGGAGTATTTTGAGTCGCTGAACAACCCAGGCAATGCGGAAACTCGCACCTTGGTTCGTGATGGCCAGCAGTATCTTCTTGATGCCAATTTTGAGCAATGGACACAGGCTGAGCCAACAACAACCGTGGTGGATCTCCCGGAGCATAGTTGGGGATCGGCTACAGAACCGCAACTGTAGGCTCTCCGGGCGTCAGTCGTGTGGGCTCCGGCTTCATTACGCCACACTTAGCTGGCCTAATTATGTTTTTTACTCTGCAAAGGGTAGCCTTGCCTGAGTACAGGGGCAGACCCCCGTTGAAACGTCAACAAAAATGCGGAGTATCTGGGTGCTTGCTACATTGGTTATCGGCCTGCGAGAAGGTCTCGAAGCTGCGCTGATCGTGGGTATGATTGCCGCGTTCCTGCGCCGCAACGGCATTGCGTTGAAAGCCATGTGGCTGGGTGTTGGCGCGGCAGTTCTACTCAGCGCACTCATCGGCGTCACGCTTGAGATCGTCTCGGCGGCACTCCCCCAGCAGCAGCAAGAAGCCATGGAAACCGTTATCGGCGCCGTAGCGGTGCTCATCGTGACGTTCATGATTCTATGGATGAGCAAAAATTCGCGCTCCATGAAATCCTCTTTGGAGGCCCATGCCGGGTCCGCACTTAAAGGCGGATCCGTGTTTGCGCTGGCTAGCATGGCATTCCTGGCGGTGCTGCGCGAAGGCATTGAAACAGCCGTATTTATGGTTGCCGCCTTCCAGTCCTCTCTGAATCCGCTGGCGGCTGGAACCGGAGCAGTGCTGGGCCTGGTCATCGCCACCGGCGCTGGCTTGTTGCTCTTCCGTGGCGCCGTCAAACTGAACCTGGCCAAGTTTTTCAAGGCCACAGGCGTGTTCCTGGTGTTTGTTGCTGCAGGTCTGGTGATGAAGTCCCTGCGCACAGCCCACGAGGCTGGCTGGCTCAACGTTGGCCAGGGCAGCACCATCAATCTGAACTGGCTGGCCCCCAACGGCAGCGCGCGTGGAGCCCTCCTCACGGGCGTTTTCGGGATACCCAACGACCCTCGATTCGTTGAAATCCTCGGCTGGGCCCTGTATTTGATCCCCATGCTTGCCTTCATCTTGTGGCCGCGCACCTGGCGCCCCTCCGCCGCCATGCTGCCACGTGTACAGTTCATAACCGCCGGAGCACTTGGCGTATCAGCCCTGGCTTTAATTTTGGCTGCACCCTTGGCCGTACCGCCAGCTCCCTTAGCGGAAAGCTCGACGCCGACCATCACCACCTCCGGCGCCGTGGGCGTATCGCTGCGGGTCACCACCGCTGAACACGGATTGGGTGCGCAGGCAGCCGGTGCACAGGCAGCCGGAGCCAATATGCGCGCCGCAACCGCGGGTGAATTCGCAAAAACACTCGTTGCAACCGGCCCCGATGGCACAGTAAACAGCTACGCATTAGAATCCCATGGCACCGAATCACATGCGGGCCGCACAGCATCCATCTACTCCGCCGCAGCGAACCAGAGTGCCCGCCCGGAACCGCCCACCATCACAGTCGCAGCACTGACCGAGCTCAACGGCGGCCGGATGCCCGTAGGCATCAGCGCCTCCAGCAATCCTGGTCCGTTTGAGGCCGCGTGGAAACACCAAGGCAATGTCAAGGTATGGCTTGTCAACGGCTCAATCATTGATGCCGTCAGCACACAAGGATCCTCATTGACACTTAGCGGTGGAGGGTTAGCCTCACCACGGACCATCGCGGTGGCCGATCACGATGGCTGGCAGGTGCCTGAAGAACACGTCACGGCAGCCGTCACCAAACTAAGCAGCTTTGAGGCCTCCACCGCCGAAAACGTGCTGTGGTCCCGCTACCTGCCCGTGGTGTTTATCATTTCTGCACTGGTGCTGTTCGCCGCCGGGCGCCGGAATCAACGCCAACTTCTAGTGAGCGCACCCTCGCCCTAGACACTGGCTCCCACCGCACACCAGCTACACCATCTACCCCTTCCGCACTCCTTGCTCCTCTTGCTCCTTTTGCCAAATCTGCAAAATTGCCCCACCTAAGGACTCTCATGACTTTTATTCCAAGCACCTACCTGCGCTCCACAGCTCCGGCATTGTTAGCCGGGGCTGCCGTCCTGGCGCTCACGCTGGCGGGTTGCGGCAGTGCCGAGCCAGCAGAAAAGACATCGGGAACCTCCGGTGGCGCGTCCGCGCCGGTCAGTAATGGCGCGGCGCAGATAGCGGTCAGCGTGGAAAGGATCGAGGGCGGGGATCAGTGCGTGCCCAACTATTCATCTGCTCCGGCGGGTCCTGTGACCTTCACCATCACCAATAAGGACGCCTCCGGTGTCAGCGAGGTTGAGCTGCTCAGCGACAAGCGCATCCTGGGTGAACGTGAAAATGTTATTCCCGGCCTGAAGTCCGTCAGTTTCACTCTCACCCTGGCAGGGGGTGAATACCAGCTGTACTGCCCAGGAGCAGCCACAGAGACTAAGCCGTTTAGCGTCACAGGTGCCGCCGCATCCTCATCCGCCAGCGGTGTCAGCGAGCTGCTCAAGGAAGGTACCGATGGTTATGCCAAGTACGTTTCAGGCCAGGTTGATTCTCTGGTTCTTGCTGCAGCTGCCTTGCAGGCGGCCGTGGACTCCGGTGATGTCAGTGCCAGTCAGAAGGCTTATGCCCAGGCGCGCCCATTCTTTGAGCGCATTGAACCGGTGGCTGAAAGCTTCCCCGATCTGGACCCAGCACTTGACCTTCGCGTGGCCGACGTCGAACCCGGCACCGAATGGACAGGTTTCCACCCGCTGGAAAAAGATCTGTTCGAGACTCAGGCGATCAGCGATTCTTCCAAGGCACTGGCGGCTGGTCTGGTAAAAAATGTTGCCACACTCAAGACTTTGACGGCTGCGCTGGAAGCCGATGGCTCCTACAAACCCGAGGAATTGGCGAACGGTGCCAGCGGTCTGCTGGAAGAAATTCAGTCCTCGAAGATCACCGGTGAAGAGGAAGCTTATTCCAAGTTGGACTTGGTGGATTTTGCTGCCAACATCGAGGGTTCTCAGCAGGCTTTCGAATACCTGAAACCGGCGTTGAAGGAGATCGATGCCGAGCTGACAGGCACCATTACTGCCCAGTTTGAGATAGTCGATGCCGCGTTGGAGGCGTACAAGGATCCCTCCTCGTTGGGTGGCTGGAAGGCGTACACGGAGGAATTAAAAAAGTCCGACGCCGCTCAACTCACCGCTTTGATCCAGTCATTGCAGGCACCGTTGGCAAAGATTTCCGAAAAGGTGGCCACCGTTTAAATGACTGATTCGATTCCTCCTGCCGAGCGCGTATCCCGCCGCACGTTCTTCAGCGGGTCGGTGGCGTTGGCCGGTGCCGGCGGTCTGGCACTGGGAGTCGGTGGCGGGGCTGCTCTGACCGGTGCCACGGCGTCCGGATCAACATCGGAAACCGATCACATGGTGACGGGGTCCTCGCTCACGTATCCGTTTTATGGCGAACACCAGAGTGGGATTGCCACTCCTCCACAGGACCACTTGGTGTACACAGCCTTCGATATCACGGCCACGACCGCGATCGAGCTTCAACTGGTACTTGCCAAATGGTCCGCCGCTATGGCCGAAATGACAGCGGGTGCCCCGGTTGGAAAAGTGGAGCCCGCGCGTGAGCACGCCATCCCTGGGGACACCGGTGAAGCTAGTGATATGGGCCCGCATGGTCTAACGCTGACACTTGGTTTTGGGCCGTCCCTGTTTGATCAAAGGTTTGGGTTGGAAAAGTTCAAACCCATCGATTTTGCGCAACTGCCAGCCATGGCAGGTGAGTCTCTTGAGCCGTCCATGACAGGAGGGGACCTCTGCATCCAAGCCTGCTCAAACGATCCACAGGTGGCCTACCATGCGGTTCGGAATTTGGCCCGTATGGCCCGGACAGCGGTAAAGACAAAGTGGACTGTACTGGGATTTGGTCGGGCGTCCGCCGGAGCTAACCAAACCACGCCCCGGAATTTAATGGGGTTCAAGGACGGTACCCGCAATATCACCGACGCCGAGGATCTTGGCGCACATGTTTGGGTGGGCTCGGAGGCGGGCCAGTCATGGATGGCAGGCGGAAGCTACCTGGTGGCACGCAAAATTCACATGCTCATTGAAACCTGGGACGAGGACCCAATTGGGGATCAGCAAAGCATCTTTGGGCGCAGCAAAAAGGAAGGCGCCCCGTTGTCTGGAACCAAGGAACACGATATCCCTGACTTCCATGCGCCCTCTCCTGGCAGCCAGGGGGAGAAACCCGCCATTGCAACGGATTCTCACATTGCTCTGGTGGCCCCCGAAAACAACAACGGCACCAAGGTGCTGCGTCGAGGCTACAACTTCACGGATGGTCTGGACTCCGTGGGACGCTTGGATGCGGGTTTGATGTTCCTGAGTTTTCAGAAGAGCCCGGAGCATTTTGTGCAGCTGCAACAAAAGTTGGGTCGCTCAGACAGACTCAACGAGTACATCAGGCATGTTGGCTCCGCAGTGTTTGCCGTACCTGCCGGGCTCCCCGCGCCAGGAAGCTACTACGGCAAGGAATTCTTCGATTAAAACCGCCAGCTCTTCCTGTTGAGGTTGGAGATGATGACACCGCGGAGGACGATGGCGCGTCATCATCTCCAACCTCAACAGGGCGGGGGCGTCATCATCTCCAACCTCAACAGGGCGGGGGCGTCATTGGAGGGGGCAGAGCTAGAGGGCAGGCGCCACAATCACGTTGGTTCCCGCTTCACGGAACGCCTCGAGCTGCTCCGGGGTGACGCGTGAGTCAGTGATGAGATTCCGGCACGCCAACTCCCCCATGGTCGCAAACGCCCGTTTGCCGATCTTGGAGGCGTCAGCCAAAATATAGGCCTCAGATGCGCGTCCGGCCATCTTCGAGTTCACTGACGCCTCTCCCTCATCGTTGGTTGTGGGACCGGCTCCCGGCTCAATGCCGTTCACCCCAATGAACGCGAAGTCCAGCGCCACACGCTGCAGAATCGAGTCGGCGTACGGGCCAACAAGCTCGTATGAGCGAGGGTTCACAATCCCCCCGGTCACCATAATTTTGAAGTTGGGCCTGATGGCCAGCTGAGCTGCAATATTGATGGCGTTAGTGACAACTGTCAGCGTTGGTCTGTTGGACGCGAGAATCAAGTCCTCCCGCGTGGACAATACCTGCGCCAGCGCTGTACTGGTAGTGCCCCCACACAAGCCAATAACGGCTCCAGAGGGAATTAAGGCGCTGGCGGCGTGTGCAATCTGCTGCTTTTCCTCAGCATGATCGTCACGGTTGTATCGTCCCGGAAGGTCATAGGAAACAGAGCCGCTGGTGGCACCGCCACGGGTGCGCGTCAACAGCCGCTCATTGGCCAAGGAGTCCAAATCACGGCGGGCAGTGGCCGGGGAAACACCCAGCTGGGCCACAATCCCATCAACTTCAACCTGGCCGTGAGCGGCCAACAGGTCCAAGATCGCTGTGAGTCGTTCAGTTCTGTTCATGCGCAACTCCTGGACGGCCAACCAGCCGTCTCATCTAGTTTTTAGTAGGGGAAGCACCGGCAAACAACGCCAGCAACCGTGAAACTTCAGGCACCAGGGCCGCACGTCCGGCGCCCAGATACTTGCGCGAATCCACAACCGAAGGATTGGCTGTCAGGTACTCACGCACTGCCCGAGTAAAGAAACCGTTCAGGTGAGTAGAAACGTTAATCTTGGTCATACCTGCTGCAATCGCTGCCACAATGCTCTCATCTGAGACGCCAGATGAGCCATGCAACACTAGCGGCACCTCAAGTACGGCCTTCAACTCCGCGATTCGGCCCAGATTCAAGGCCGCGCTGCGCTCTGTCATGGCATGCGAGGAACCCACAGCAACGGCGAGCGCGTCAACACCTGTCGCAGCAACAAACGCGGCTGCTTCTGCCGGGTCGGTCAGCACACCCGGGGCGTGCGCCCCGTCCTTGCCGCCAACCTTGCCCAGCTCCGCTTCCACATAGACACCCCGCTGGTGGGCATACTCGGTGACACGGGCTGTCACCTCCACATTGTGCGCATACTCAAGGTGGGCGCCGTCGTACATGACGGAACCGAAGCCCAAGTCAACCGCTTCATAGACCAACGCCTCGTCTTCGGCATGGTCAAGGTGCACGGCTACCGGCACAGACGCCTTGCGGGCCGCAGCCAAAGTTGCCAGGGCCACCGGTTCCAGACCACCATGAAACTTTGCGCAATTTTGAGAAATCTGCAAGATAACGGGGAGCCCGGCGGCCTCGGCACCACCGATCAGTCCTTCGAGGGTCTCAAGGTGGATCACGTTGAAGGCGCCCTGCCCCGTACCGGCATTCGCAGCCAGTTCCATGATGGTGCGGGTATTTGTCAAAGCCATGAGGTGCGGTCCTTAGTTCTCTGTAATGATCAGTTTTTTGGCCAATTCAGTGTATTGAGGGGAAATTTCTCCGGCCCCTGGCATGAGCACGGCGGCCGCGCTCCATGCTGTAGCCTGGCGCAGGATTTCGCGCAGGTCATCCACGCCGGTGGCCAGTGCGACGGCGGCCGCACTCACCGCCGCGTCTCCGGCACCCGTGGGGTTGCCACACAGCGGTGCCGGGAGTTTGGCTTGGATGTAGCTACCTGGGTTCTCCGCGCTGAAAGCGAGCATGCCTTCCTCACCCACGCTCACGAGGACCCGTTTGGCACCCATGTCCATCAGTTTTCGCGCGGCCCTGACCAGGTCCTTCTCCCCCACGGCCTCCATGAGCTCGTGGTTGTTGGGCTTGAGCAGGTCGGCCCCGGCCTGGGCTGCAGCCAGAATACCGCTGCCCGAGGTGTCAATGATGGCCGGTATACCGGCACCGTGGGCCAACGCCACGAGCGCGGGATAGAAATCAGCCGGGGCCTGCTCCGGGAGGGAACCGGAGCCCACCAGCACACCGGGGCGGCTCACGCCGTCGGCGGTCTGTAGCCCGTTGAGATTATCTACGACGGCGGCGGCGAGCCCCTGCCATTCGGCGGGCGTGAGAGCGGGTCCAGTTTCGTTGAAAATACTCGTGGTGTTTTCATCTGCCGTATCCACCAGGGCAATGGTCCGCCGGGTCGCTGCCGCCACGGGCACCAGCTGATGCAGAATGCCGGCAGTGACCAGGTCCTGCCGGAATTGTTCACCGGAGGCTCCACCCACTGTGGCGATGGCCAGTGTGGGGTGACCCAGCTGGTGTGCCACACGAGAAACATTCAGGCCCTTGCCCCCGGCCCGGTACAAAGGCGTAGGCACTCGATGCGAGGACCCCAAGTGGATACCGGCAACGGTATAAGTGACATCGACGGCCGGGTTGGGCGTGACCGTCAGAACCACGTTATTGGCGCTCATGCCTGCTCCCCCATTCCAGTGCCAGTACCAGTTCCAAGTCCGGCTCCAGCTCCGGCTCCAACGTTGGGCCCTGGCGTACTAACCTTCTCTGCTGCACTGACGAGGCTGCGCGCCTTTAACGCCGAACCGATGAGCCCAGCGTTCTCACCCAGGGCGGCGTGGACATAGTCAGGGCGGCGATGGAAGGTCAGCAACTCATCCACCCGTGCAGCCAGCGGAACAAAGAGTGCGGCTCCCGCCATCGACAAGCCACCACCTAAGACAACTGTTTCGGTACCCAGGATTGAAACGCATTGGGCCACACTGAACGCCAGTGCATCAATAGCCTGCCTCCAGACAGTGACCGCTGCGGCATCGCCTTTGGCTGCCAGGGCCACCACATCGCGGGCACCGGTTACGGCCTTTCCCGTAGCTTCGGTATAGCGGCGGGCAACCGCTCCTGCAGAACCCAGGGATTCCAGGATCACCAGCTGACCATCCGGCCCCGGCACCATCGCGTGCCCAATCTCCCCGGCATATCCCCCGCCAGCAACTCGGCGCCCGTCACAGAGCACAGCCCCGGCAATACCTGTGCCAATCACCAAAACCAGGGCATCTTTCCGGCCCACAGCGGCACCGAGACGGAATTCAGCTTCACCAGCCATGCCGACGTCGTGCCCAAAACCTACCGGTACCCCCAAAGCCTGTGTCAACGTGGCCGTGAAAGGGAAATCCTTCCAGCCAAGATTGGCCGAGTAAACACCGATCCCGGCTTCCTCATCGACAATGCCCGGCACCGTAACACCGACGGCGCAAATGTTAAGATCCGGGTGCGCTGCACGGTAAAGTTCCGTCAGCTCCACGATCCGCGCGCACACACTGTGACCCGAACGGGTTCCGTCAAGCGGGGTGCGATGGCGTTGAAGATCGCGCACACCCACGTCCCCCGGCACCAGCTCACCTAAAATGATCCCCGATTTCATGTCCGTCCCGCCAACATCAAAGGCCAGTACAACCTCTTTGCCGACCTCATTGCCTACCTCATTGCCTCCGGAAGCGTCCGCCGCAGCGTGAGCACCCGGGCCATGGGACGGATTCATCACAGTTTTCATGAAGTTCAAGTTCTTTCGGGTACAGATGCCCGCGGGCATGGCGTATGGCGGGAAGGTGGTTGGGTAAGCGCTAGGCACCCCACTTCAAGGAAGTGGGGTGCCTAACATTTTAGCCAGAGATCCTGACCCGTACCTGTTTCTAGTCTTCTAAGATGACCGAACGTGACAGGTTGCGCGGCAGATCCGGGTTCATGCCGCGAGCGCGCGCACGCTCCAACGTAACTCGGTGGATGCGCGCAAGCTCAGCCAACGGGTGCGTGGTGGTATTCACGTAGAGGGCACCAGTCTTGGCTACATCGCGGTCCAAACCCTCGGGCTGCTCGCCAAACATCCAGGTGACACGGTTAGGAGCCGCAATGGAGATGGGACCGTGGCGGTATTCCTTGGCCAGGTAGGACTCGGTCCAGCCCTGCACTGCCTCGCGCATCTTCAACCCTGCTTCGTGGGCCAACCCTACTGTCCAGCCGGTGCCCAAGAAAGTGAACTGCTCAGCGTCAATCAGTTCCTGCTCAACGGGGGCAGATACAGCGGTTTTGGCATCCTCAACGGCTGCGCTGAGATCCATGCCAACACTTGTCAAGAGGTATGTGAGCGCTGTTGTGGCAAAGCGGGTCTGCACCACAGAGCGCTCATCGGCGTAGGGAAGTTCAACAACGGCGTCAGCCAGCGTCATGATCGGCGAGTTGGTGTCACCTACCAGGGCAACCGTGTGAATCTTGGACTTGATCGCGGTCAAGATTTCCAAAACCTCAGTGGTGGTTCCCGAGCGGGTGATGGCAATGACAGCGTCATAGCCACGATCGGCGCCCAAGAATGCCTCGGAGGCTGCAAATGCATCCGTAACCCCCTTGCCGGCAGTTTCGCGAGCTGCTGCGTAGCTTTGGGCCATGAACCATGAGGTTCCGCAACCAATAACGGCAACGCGCTGACCGTCGGCCGGGAGCAGGTTTTCGCTTTTGGCTTGGGCAATAGCCTTTGCCCAAACCTCAGGCTGGCTGGTGAGCTCTGCATCCATGAAGGGGCCGAGCTGATTATTCTCACTCATGTTTTGCGTTCTCCTTGATTGGGGCCCGCTAAAGCCGCTACGTGGCACAACGGGGCGTATTGGTTGACCCAACTCTAACATAAGATGCTCAAAAGGTGCATGAAAACGTCATGTTCAATCACTATCCGCCCGTGTGCTTACAGCACGATTCAGGCTCCTGCCTCACCCACAACGTGGAGTGAGCGAGCGTCACAGTAAACACAACGTGGAGTGAGCGAGCGTCAGGACAAACACAACGTGGAGTGAGCGAGCGTCAGGGGGTTAGACCGCCCTGACGCCGGCCCGCCACACCGCGGCCGTCAGCGGAACCCCTGGGCGGTACGCCAAATGTGTGGCGGACGGGGCCTTGAGCATATGCAGATCAGCCCGATGCCCCACAGCGAGGGAACCCACTGCACGTTTCCCGTTTTCATCGAGCCCGGACTCGCGTCCCAGCGCCAGCGCACCCCCATAGGTTGCCGCACGGACCGCCTCATGAACGCTTAGCCGCATCTGCAGGACGGCAGTTGTGACACAAAACGCCATGGATGAGGTGTAAGAAGTCCCTGGATTGCAGTTGGAGGCAAGGGCCAGCGGCACGCCGGCATCCAATAGTTCCCGCCCCGGAGCCAACGGTGCACGGGTGGATAGATCACAAGCCGGAAGCGCCGTGGCGACCGTCCCGCGCTGACCGGACCCGCGCCCTCCATTGGCGCCACCATCCCACCCCGACCATGACTGCGCCAACAGGGACACGTCCTGCTCCGTTAGAAAATTAACGTGATCAACACTTGCCGCGCCGAACTCCACCGCCAGCTTCACGCCGTCGCCATGACCGAGCTGATTGCCATGGACGCGCAATCCCAACCCGGCGTCGCGGCACGCGGAAAGCACCTTTCGGGACTGCTCCGGGCTAAAGGCCCCGCGCTCACAAAACACATCAGCCCACTTGGCATAGGGACGGACCGCCTGGAGCATGTCAGTGCACACAAGCTCGGTGTACTCATCGGCATCCATACCGGCCGGGACCAAGTGGGCTCCCAAATAGGTCACCTCATCGGCAATGGTGCAAGCGATCCGGGCACTGCGGGCCTCCTGATCCACGTCCAGACCGTACCCGGTTTTGGTCTCCAAATACGTGGTGCCCTGCGAAACGGCTTCAGCTACCCTGCCCATGCCAAGACGGGTGAGATCGTAATCGCTGGCGCTCCGTGTTGCCTCCACGGAGACCGCAATCCCGCCAGCACTGTAGCTTTCACCGGCCATGCGCGCCTCAAACTCGGCGGTGCGGTCCCCTGCAAAAATGAGGTGCGTGTGCGAATCCACCCAGCCAGGCAGTACGGCACGTCCCTGGGCATCCGTATGGACATCCGCGGCTGGCGCATCAGCCGTGGGCCCGATCCAGGAGATCCGCTCGCCCTCCAGAACTATTGCGGCGTTGCGAAGCGTGCCGTGCTCTCCGTCTTGTGTCATTAACTCGCCAATGTTGCTGATTAATTCACTCATGCCCTTAGCGTACGACGCCGGGCAGGCACCTTGGGTGCGCGCACCGGGCATTGCGTCTGGCATTACAGATGCCCCCTTATGTGACTTCTCACACATGGCCGCGTGAGACGTCCTACATGATTGGGCCGCCTGTATGACACTACCTGGGTGCTGTCTGGAATTACGGACACCAGGGTGGGCGGGTGGTCATTTAATCGCACCAACCGCCCGGATAATTGCCTCATGACCTTCGTTTCTTTACTTGGCTTTGCCGGGCTGTGCATCATGTTGGCTCTCATCCCGGGGCCGGACACCTTCATGGTGCTGTGTATCTCTTTAAATCGAGTTGGTGCAGGTATCTCTGCAGCCGCGGGATCCGCCACGGGCGCCTTGCTGTGGGGGGCCTTGGTTGGGCTTGGGCTGGCCGCCGTTTTGGAACAGTCCGCAGAAGTTTTTCGCTGGATTAAGGTTGCCGGCGGATTGTATTTGCTGTACTTGGGCATTTCCTCGTTTTTGAAGGCCCGCAGGGCAGTTAAAGCTGGCCTTGCCGCCGGTGGCGCTGCCCATCAGCCTTTGGTTTATAGCAAACGTGCTGGCTATGCTGCCGGGACGGTTTCAACCCTCCTCAATCCCAAAGTGGGTTTGTTTTACCTGGCCGTGGTGCCGCAGTTCATTCCACAGGGCGGGAACACGTTGGCCATGGCCATGATCTTGGGGGCCACCTTGGGCGTGATCGGCTTCTTGTACCTGACGAGCATTGCGATCGTGGCCTACAAAGCCATGAAGTGGCTCCGCAAGCCAAAGGTCAACACCATGATTGAACGCATCAGCAGTGGCGTATTGGCTGTCCTCGGAGTAGGCGTCATAGCCTCCGGCGCGGCAAGCTAACACCGTTTCCGCGGCTTTATTCACAAATCCGGCGCACCCTTCCCCTAGAAGTACCGGCCCCACCCTGGTTTCCTGACCCTGACCAACGCCTACAACGGCGCACAGTAACCCTGCATAGACTAGAGAACATGTCTTCTTTGGTGCCGCCCGATCCCCCGTCCAGTTGTTGCAGTCCCGGCCGGGCAGAGCACGGCGAACACGTCTCCACAGTTCAGCAGCTTTTTTCGCTGGAGGTGCCAGCGTCCACTCCCCATTCCCAGCAGCCCCAAGCGTTCATTCCCCCCGGGAGTTTTGCCATGGGCGACCCGTTCGATGAGGGCTATCCCAACGACGGCGAAACGCCTGTCCACCAGGTTGAGATTTCCGCTTTTCGCATTGACACTACGGCTGTGAGCAACACTGCGTTTGCCGCCTTTATCAACGCCACCGGGTACCGCACTGAGTCTGAGGTCTACGGCAGCTCGGCCGTGTTCCATCTCGCTCTGCAGGCGGATGCTGCGGATGTGCTTGGCTCTGCCGCGGGAACTCCCTGGTGGTTGAATGTCCGTGGCGCTGATTGGGCGCACCCGGCCGGGCCGCGCTCCTCATGGCTGGATATTCCCGATCATCCCGTCACACAGGTCTCCCACAGCGATTCCCTAGCTTATTGCGCCTGGGCGGGGCGCGCCTTACCCACTGAAGCCCAGTGGGAATATGCGGCCCGTGGGGGTCTCCAGCAGAGCCGCTACCCTTGGGGCAATGAGCTCCACGGACTGGATTCCTGCGGCCAGCGCCTGCACCATTGCAACATTTGGCAAGGGGTTTTCCCCACGGAGAACACGTGCGACGACGGATACCTCACCACTGCTCCCGTGAACAGTTTCAAACCCAACGCTTATGGTTTATATCAAACCAGCGGCAATGTGTGGGAGTGGTGCGCTGATTGGTTCCTGCCCAAGTATTACAAGAGCTGTCTGGCCAAGGGCATTGTTACCGATCCGCTCGGACCAACGATTGGCCGTGGGCGGGTCATGCGCGGCGGTTCATATCTGTGCCACGACTCCTATTGCAACCGCTACCGATTGGCTGCTCGAAGCGCTAACTCGCCGGAGTCGGCAAGCGGGAACTTGGGCTTTCGCACCGTCGCAGGGGCCAAGGTCAGCACGGTGGCGTCATCTGATACCTCGCCAATTGCTTTTTGATGCGATCTCAGCTCATGCATCAGACCCAGCGCTTCTAGGGTGGTACTGGTCCTGGCCAGGAATTCTTCGGGTCCACTGACAAGTCCCAAATCGACTGCACGCCAGGCTCCATCGCTTGCCATCACCATGAGCTCTGGCGCAGCAAGCTGTACCACTTTTGCGTGATCCGCAGCTTCCGGTTCCCTCCGGGCAACCCACAGCCGCCCGGGAGTATTGCGCAGTTCTCGGTCGCGTTGCAGTTTTTCCCGCCGGGTCAGGGAGCTATCCCCGCTGCCAATAGCACTGCCAGCACTGCCACTATCACTGCCCGCACTGCCACTATCACTACCCGCACTGCCAGCATTGTCAACGTGGGCGTTTGCTAGCTGTGCCCGCACCAGATGAGTTGCGCCGTCGTGCGTCCTGACCACCACGGAACAGTCCGCCAGACTGGCAATTTCCACGCCCTGTGCATTCAATTGCGCCAGGGACAGCGCCGCACTGGGGAAACGCACACGTTCGTCCCCTACCAACGCGTTTGCAGTAGCGTCAATGGCAGCAAGTGCCCCGGCCAGCACAGCCCTGACCCCCGATCGCCGCGGATCGGTGGGCGCCCCGGCCAGAATGCTGTTCAGCTGGGCAGATAACCACTGCGGATTTGAGGCGGCAGGTAACTCCAGTGGCTCCAACAAGGTGGTGGCGCCGTCAATGACCCACGCATTGGGCCCATTAAAACCGCAGCTGTCCTCCTGTACATGAGAATCGCCCTCGAACTGAACACGTGCCCGGATTTCCCATGCCAACGTCATAGTTTCATCCTGCCACGGACACACCGGTGAGTGGTTATTCGGCTCCCCCGCGAGCGGCAACAAATGCGCGCACGCATGCTTCGACGTCGTCCGCACTGTGGGCGGCCGAGAGCTGAACCCGGATGCGGGCTGCACCTTTAGGAACCACAGGGAAGCTGAAGGCTGTGACAAATACGCCGTGCGCCAGCATGGAATCGGCTACGCGTGCGGCTTCTACGGCATCCCCAAACATGACAGGAACAATGGCGTGCTCGCCCGGGAGCAGCTCAAAGCCTTCCTCGGTCATGCGGCGACGGAACAATGCCGCATTCTCGAAGAGCCGGGTGCGCAATTGCGCCGAATTCGCTACCAACTCAAGCGCCTTAAGAGTTGCCGCAACAATGGCAGGTGCCAGTGAGTTTGAGAACAGGTACGGGCGCGCCTTCTGGCGCAACATGGCCACAATTTCACCGTGCCCGGACACGTAACCACCGGATGCTCCGCCCAGGGCCTTGCCGAAGGTTCCTGTGTAAATATCCACGCGATCACTCACGCCGGCGTGCTCTGGAGTACCTGCACCGGTGGCGCCCATGAAACCTACGGCATGAGAGTCATCCACCATGACCAGGGCGCCGTACTTTTCAGCAAGATCGCAGATGGCTTCCAGCGGGGCCAGGAAACCGTCCATGGAGAATACGCCATCGGTGACAATAATTGTTCGGCGGGCTCCAACACCCTCACGAAGCTGAGCCGCCGCCTGCAGCGCAGTTTCCAGCTCCGCCATGTCCTGATTTGCGTACCGAAAACGGGCGGCCTTGGACAAACGGATGCCGTCAATGATGGAGGCGTGGTTCAGGGAATCGGAGATGATGGCGTCATCGGCACCAAAGAGGGATTCAAAAACGCCACCGTTGGCATCAAAACAAGAGGAGAAAAGAATGGTCTCTTCGGTGCCAAGAAAGTCAGAGACGGCGCGCTCGAGTTCCAGGTGGAGGTCTTGGGTGCCGCAGATGAAGCGAACACTGGCCATTCCGAAGCCGTGGCTGTCCATGGCGGACTTGGCGGCGCCAACGATCTCAGGGTGATCGGCCAACCCCAGGTAGTTATTGGCGCAGAAGTTCAGCACCGGCGCTGCGGGACCGCCCAACGGGCCTGCTAGGACATGGCTGGATTGGGCGGAGGTGATGGCACGCTCGGTTTTAAACAGGCCGGCGGTGCGTATTTCACTTAGTTCGGTGGCGAGCTGGTATTTCATGGCGGTGTACATGGGAACTCCTTGGCTAGTGGTTGGTGTGGGTAAGGAAAAGCTAAGCGAAAACGCTCCAGTCGAGGATCACTTTTCCACCACTGCCGGAACGGGCAATCTCAAAAGCCTGCTCCCATTCGGTGGCGGGCAGAGTGTCTGTGACCACGGAGGCCACGGCTTCACGCAACACCGGATTGGAGGAAAGCATGGCAGACATGGCATACCAGGTCTCAAACATTTCGCGCCCGTAAATACCCTTCAGGGTAAGCATATGAGTGACTACTTTGCTCCAGTTGATGTCAATGGACTCGCTGGGCAGACCAAGCATGGCGATCCGTCCACCATGGTTCATATTGTCTATCATTTCAGGCAATGCCGTGGGGTGGCCTGACATCTCCAAACCAATATCGAAGCCTTCGCACATACCCAATTTCAGTTGCGCATCTCGCAACCGGGTGTTGGAGACGTTCACGGCAAGATCCGCGCCCATCCTTGCAGCCATGGCCAGCCTGGGCTCGGAAACGTCCGTGATGGCGATCTTACGTGCACCTGCGTGCCGCGCTACGGCCACTGCCATCAAACCGATGGGCCCTGCGCCGGTGACAAGGACGTCTTCACCAACCAAGCCGAAGCTCAGCGCTGTGTGAACGGCATTACCCAGCGGGTCAAAGATGGCGCCAAGTTCGGGAGTGACGGAGGCGTCTTTATGAACCCAGACATTGGATTCCGGGATAACCACGTACTGGGCAAACGCTCCATCACGCTGGACACCTACTGAGATCGTGTTGATGCACATGTGCCGGCGTCCTGCGCGGCAGTTGCGACACATTCCGCACACCACGTGACCCTCGCCGGAGACCTTGTCCCCCACGGCTACGTCGTGAACATCGGAACCAATCTCTACAACTTCGCCGTAAAATTCGTGACCGGCGATCAAGGGGGCATTGATGGTTTTAGCGGCCCATGCATCCCACGCCTGGATATGCAGATCCGTGCCGCACAGGCCCGTTGTGTGTACCTGAATTTTCACATCCCGGGTACCTGTTGTGGGCTCGGGTCGGTCAACGAGTTCGAACCCAGCGTGCGGGCCGGATTTGTAGAGTGCTTTCATGTGCGGCAGTCCTGTTCTTGGTTGATTGCTTTGTCCATTACAGCGCTCTAAACCATTTAGCACAATCGAGATTTTCTCCATCATCGATTTAGGGAATGCTAAATGGTAGTTTTGTCAGGTGGAACTTCATCAACTACAAATTCTGCGGGAGCTAGGCGAGCTGGGCAGCGTCAAAGCCGTGGCGGAGACACTCTCCGTCACACCGTCGGCCGTGTCCCAACAAATCTCGCTCCTCCAACGCCAGGTGGACACCCCGTTAACCCGCAAAGAAGGCCGGAATCTGGTGCTGACGGCGGCCGGAAGGGTACTGGCAGATGCTGGCACGGAAGTCATCAATGCCATGGCCGGGGCAAAAGCAGCCATCGGCGCCTACCAGCATGATTCTGGCGGCACTGTCACCATCAGTGGTTTCCACAGCGCCGGGCAGGCCCTGTTCGCCCCGCTAGTACGCCGGTTGGCCACTCTGCGAGCCAGCATGGATGCCACCATAGGCGTAGGCGCTTCGGGCGATGGTGCTTCGGGCACAGACGCTGCGGGCGATGGCGCTGCGGGCGATGGTGCACGCACGGTCGGTTCGCAAGCAGGCGTGCCCCACGTTAGATTCTCGGATGAGGATGTAGCTCAGCACGATTTTCCGGCATTAACTGCCCGCTACGATCTGGTACTTGCGCATCGGATGGACCACAGCCCAGCGTGGCCGGACACGCGAGTACGGGTCATCCCGCTGGCCCACGAACCACTGGATATAGCGGTGGCACCATCCCACCCGCTAGCGGCCAAGGACTCCCTTTCCCCTGAGGATGTGGTTGCCTACCCATGGGTGACAAGCCGCAGCGGCTACTCACCGGCGGATGTCCTCACCGCCATTGGTGCCGTTGCCAGCCGCCCTGTAGAGGTGCTGCACCGCATCAATGACTACTCTTCAGCTGCTGCCTTAGTGTCTACCGGCGAAGTCATTGGCCTGCTCCCCCGCTACACTTCCAGCCCGGCTCTGGCCTCCGGCAGGACACTGGCATCCGGCGGGATGCTTCCCCTTGGCGTGGTGCTGCGTCCGCTGACGGGGATAAGCACCCGGCGCAGAATCGATCTGCTGGCCCGTCCGGAAAATCTCAGGCGTGCCTCCGTGATGTTGGTGGCACAGGCGTTGCAGGATGTCATGGCAGAACTCACTGGCGAATAGGACCTCGCAATAAAAAACGGGCGCTCGCTCCGGCACTGTGCGCCCGTTTTCACGGGACAAAGAGCCGGAGCGAGCGCCCAAGGTTTGCGGAACTCAAGCGGCGGGAAGGTTTAGCCTTCCACGCCCAAGGTCTTCAAGATCAATTCCCGCACACGGCCGGCATCGGCCTGTCCGCGGGTGACCTTCATAACCCCGCCAACAATTGCACCAACCGCCTGAACCTTGCCCCCCCGGATCTTCGCGGCCACATCCGGCTGGGCAGCAAGAGCTTCATCGATCGCGGTCTGGAGGGCGCCATCGTCGGAGACCACGGCCAGGCCACGCTTGGCCACAACCTCGGCGGGCGTACCTTCACCCTCAAGGACGCCGTCGAGCACCTTGCGGGCCAGCTTGTCGTTGATGCTACCTGCGGCAATGAGCTTCTCAATCTCAACCACAACAGCGGGCGTGACACCCAGCGCTGCGGGATCCACGTCAGCAAGCTTGGCACGGCGGGCAATCTCGCCCATCCACCACTTGCGGGCCGCCGCAGCAGAGGCACCAGCCGCTACTGTCTCCTCAATTTCATCCATCAGCCCGGCGTTGACAACATCACGGAATTCCAGATCCGTGTAGCCCCAGTCGGCTTGCAGGCGCTTGCGACGTTCGGCGGGAGGTTCCGGCAAACGCGTGCGCAATTCCTCAACCCAGGCCGCCGAGGTGACGATGGGCACAAGGTCAGGCTCAGGGAAGTACCTGTAGTCGTCAGCATCGGATTTGGGCCGGCCCGATGTTGTGGACTTAGTATCTTCATGCCAGTGCCGGGTTTCCTGGGTGATGAGCACACCAGAGTCCAACACGGCAGCGTGGCGCTGAATCTCAAACTTCACGGCGTTTTCAACCGCCCTCAGAGAGTTCACGTTCTTGGTCTCGGTACGGGTACCGAACTTTTCCTGGCCATAAGGACGAAGGGAAACGTTGGCGTCACAACGGACGTTGCCGCGCTCCATCTTGGCATCCGAAACGCCCAGGTTCTTCACAATTTCCCGAATGGCGGCAACGTAAGCCTTGGCCAACTCGGGAGCACGGGATCCAACACCTTCGATGGGCTTGGTGACAATCTCCACCAGCGGCACACCCGAACGGTTGTAGTCCACCAAGGAGAAATCAGCACCCTGAATACGGCCCGTTGCCCCACCCATATGGGTCAGCTTCCCGGCGTCTTCTTCCATGTGCGCACGCTCAATTTCCACATGAAAAACGGTGCCGTCTTCTAGCTCAATATCGATCCAACCGTCGTAGCAGATGGGATCTTCATACTGTGAAGTCTGGAAGTTTTTAGGCGTGTCCGGGTAGAAATACTGCTTGCGGGCAAAAGTACAGTGCGGTGCGATCTTGCAGTTCAGCGCCAATCCGATCAGGATCGAGGACTCAACAGCTTTCTTGTTCACAACCGGCAGCACACCGGGCAGTCCCAGGCACACTTCATTGACGTTGGAGTTGGGTTCATCGCCAAACACGTTCGGGGCGCTGGAGAACATCTTGGTTTTCGTGTTCAGCTCAACGTGCACCTCAAAGCCCAGAACGGGATCATACTTTTCCATGGCTTCTTCGAAGCTCAAAATGTTCTCAACGCTCATTAGTTAGCCTCCTTGGCTGCGAAAGCGCCCTGGGCGGCGTTTACGCGCTCAGATAACGACGGCGCCTGGTTGAGCATGGTGGTGCCCCACTGGGCTTCCAACATCGATTCCAACACAGCACCCACACGGTAGACGCGGGCATCTTCTCGGGCGGGAGCCAGTAGCTGGATACCTACGGGCAAGCCGTCTTCATCAGCCAAACCGCCGGGCAGGGTCAAGCCGGGGATGCCGGCCAGGTTTGCCGGAATGGTGGCAACGTCTTGCAAGTACATGGACAGCGGATCGTTGATTTTTTCACCCAGCTTGAACGCCGTGGTGGGCGTTGTCGGAGACATCAACACATCTACCTGGGCAAAGGCCGCCTCAAAATCGCGCTGCACAAGTGTGCGCACTTTCTGAGCGGAGCCGTAGTAGGCGTCATAGTAGCCGGCGCTCAACGCATAGGTGCCAAGGATAATCCGGCGCTTAACTTCTGCCCCAAATCCGGCGGCACGAGTAGCCGCCATGACGCGCTCAATGGTGAGCGGACCTTCGGTGGGCAACGTGCGCAAACCAAAGCGGACGCCGTCGAACTTGGCAAGGTTTGAGGAAGCCTCACTTGGCATGATCAGGTAGTAAGCCCCCAATGCGTAACCAAAGTTGGGGCAGGAAACCTCAACGATTTCTGCTCCCGCACTGCGCAGCAATTCAACCGATTCGTTGAACCTGTTTTCCACACCATTCTGGAAACCTTCGCCGTGCAATTCCTTAATGACACCAATTTTCATGCCCTTGACATTGCCCATACGCGCAGCCGCAACCAGACCGGTTGAGGGATCACTCAGCGAGGTGGAATCCTGAGGATCGTGGCCGCCAATGACTTCTTGTAACAAGGCCGAGTCCAGAACAGTCCGTGAAACGGGACCAATTTGGTCTAACGAAGAAGCCATCGCGATGGCCCCGTAGCGTGAGACTGCACCATAGGTGGGCTTGACGCCCACCGTGCCGGTCACGGAACCGGGCTGGCGGATGGAGCCGCCAGTGTCGGTGCCCAAAGCCAGGGGTGCTTCAAAGGAGGCCACTGCGGCAGCCGATCCACCGCCTGAACCACCGGGGATCCGGTCAAGATCCCACGGGTTGCGGGTGGGGCCGTAGGCGGAGTGCTCTGTGGAGGAACCCATAGCGAATTCGTCCAGGTTGGTCTTACCCAGCATCGGCATGCGCGCAGCACGGATCTTCTTGATCACCGTGGCGTCGTAAGGGCTCATCCAGCCCTCAAGAATTTTCGACGCTGCCGTGGTGGGCTGGCCCTTAGTGACAATCAAGTCCTTGATGGCGATCGGCACACCGGCCAGCTCATGCAATTCCTCGCCAGCGGCACGGCGCGCATCAACGTCGGCGGCAACCTCGAGTGCTTCCTGGGTATTGATGTGCAGGAACGCATTGAGACCGCGTTCACCACCGTCAACCTCAGCAATACGGTCAAGGTGCGCCTGGGTCAGCTCTACGGCTGAAACCTCATTGGCGGCTAATTTAGCGGCCATTTCGGCCGCGCTGGAACGGATCAAATCATGTGCATTCATGGATCAGCTTTCCTCCAGAATTGCTGGAACTTTAAAGCGTCCATCAGCAGAATCGGGTGCCCCGGACAGGGCTTCTTCAGCGGTGAGCACGTGGCCAACCACGTCTTCACGCATGACATTTGTCAGTGGAATTGGGTGCGAGGTGGCGGGAATATCATCCCCGGCAACCTCACTGACGCTCTTCACTGAATCCACTATCACTGCCAGCTCTGTGGCCATGCGGTCCAGTTCGTCGTCACTCATCTCGATGTGAGCCAGTTGCGCTAGGTGCGCCACGTCCTCACGGTTGATCGCAGCCATGGATCTCCCCTGTAAGCAAAAGATTAATTGTGTCCCTTCTAGCTTAGTCTCCTTGCCACATAAAGATTTCCAGGAGCCCCGGCTCACATACACCGTGCACCTGAGTGCTACATCACAGTTTGGCAACAACTATCCAAAAGGACAGAAACTCGTAGCATTTCTTTTGTTAGTAGAGTTTACTAACATCCATGAACAACTCCAGGAACCGCTACAGAACCGCAGGAGAAGGCCTACCCAGCCTGCCCTCGGATGGCCGAGCCCACAACCTCACCCTCGCGCTCCGCACCCTGCACGCAGCAGGACCCATGAGCCGGGCAGACCTGTCCCGCGCCATGGGCTTGACACGGGTGACCATCTCCGATTTGGTCACCGAGCTCATTGCCCGCGGGCACGCTGTGGAATTGGGCCTTGATGAAACAGTTCGTCCCGGAAAACCGGCAATATTGGTAGACATCAACCGGCACGGACTGCAAATCATCGGCCTTGATTTGACTGAGAATGCCATTCTGCGCGCAGCCGTCATGGATCTAGACGGCATGATCCTCGCCAGCTTTGCCAGGCCCATCACCAACGAAACCGGCGAACAGCTGACCGCTCTGATTGTGGAACTGGCCCAGTCCGCCGTCGAACTGGCTACCGAAACGTTGCTGGGTATTGGCGTCGGCTCCCCCGGCATCGTGGATTCAGCGGGGGTGGTTCTCACTGCCCCGAACCTTGGTTGGACAAACGTTCCGCTGCAGGCCATTATTCAGGAAGCCACCGGGCTCCCCACTCTTGTGCACAACGATGCCGACGCCGCTGTTCACGGCGAATACACCTTTGGTCACGGCGCTGATGACATGATCCTGGTCCGAATTGGCCGCGGTGTTGGTTCCAGCCTGATGGTGGGAGGGGTACGCGCCCGTGGCGTTCACTCGGCCGCAGGCGAGATCGGCCATGTCACCGTCGGAGCTCCGGAGGCAGACGCCATCGTATGCCAGTGCGGGCGAACAGGCTGCCTGGAAACCTGGCTATCGGTCCCCGCCTTGCAAGCAGCTCTTGCCGCGACCGCCCAAGAACATGACCCCAAAAAAGCCGCAGATGCAGTGTTGCACACGGCCGGGGAACGACTCGGAATTGCCCTTGCCCCCATTGTTGCGGCGCTTGATCTGGCAGAGGTTGTCCTCTGTGGTCCGCCGCAGCTATTGGAAGGGGCGCTGCTAGAAGGCGTCCGCGAAACGCTCGCTCACAGAGTACTTCGCCTCATACCACCCCCAACAAACGTCCGGCTCACGGACGAACCGGAAAATACTGTTCTGCGAGGAACTGCCGTCATGGTCCTTTCCAACCAGTTGGGAGTGGATTGAATCACCTGCACCATCCCGTTCAGGCACGGATTACCTCTAAGTAGTCACGGCCGCCCCTTTTGAGAGGTACAGCATGAAAAAGAAGTACATAGGAGTAGCAGCCGTCGCGGCCGCCACTCTGGCATTATCAGCTTGCGGAGGCTCCACCGCAGCAAACAACCCGGCCGACAACGCTGATCGCTCCATCACGTTGTGGCTGGTTGGTGGCGACACCAGCGATGATCTGCGCACCTACTTGACCGATACGTTCAAGACTAAGACCGGCGCCACGTTGAAGATTGAAGAGCAGGGCTGGGGTGACATCGTTACTAAAATGACCACAGCCATGCCGGATGCCAAGAACACTCCGGATGTAGTGGAAATGGGCAACACCCAGTCACCCACCTTCACCAACATCGGCGCATTCAGCGATATTTCGGATATGTATGAAGAATTGGGGGGCGAGAAGCTCCTGCCGTCCTTCGTTGAAGCAGGTGCCGTGGATGGCAAGAACTACACCTTGCCTTACTACTTCGGCTCGCGCTACATGTTCAACCGCACGGATGTCTGGACGGAAGCCGGTGTCCAAACGCCCAAGACGCTGGATGAGTTCAACTCAGCTGTACAGACAATCACCGAGAAAAACCCGCGCGACATCAAGGACTTCTCGGGTTTCTTCTTGGGTGGTCAAGACTGGCGTAACGGCGTCTCCTGGATCTTCGCCAACGATGGCGACTTGGCCAAGAAGCAGGACGGCAAGTGGGTTTCCACCTTGTCTGACCCGAACACGATCAAGGGCCTGACTCAGCTCCAAGGCATCTACAAGAACGCCTCCAAGGCACCTGCAGATGCTAAGGATGCCACTCCGTGGTTGTACATCAACGACACTGACGTGATCCTCGATGATGACGGCAAGCCCACTGGCGAGACCAACCTCGCTGCAGCCACCATCATGGCTCCGGGCTGGGCTCACTGGTCCATTGGTGACGCTGTGAAGAAGGATGGCAAGGATGCTCGCGAGTGGAACGATAAGACCTTTGGTGCTTTTGTTCTCCCCGGCAATGACGGCAAGCCCGCCCCGGTTTTGGCAGGTGGCTCCAACATTGGTATCTCCGCTGCATCCAAGAACCAGGACTTGGCCAAGGAACTGATGCGCATTATCTACTCCGCTGACTACCAGAAAAAGCTCGGTGGCGCAGGCCTCGGCCCGGCTAACGCCGAATACGTAGATGCTCTTGGCACAGACCAGTTCGCCAAGGCTGCCATTGCCTCAGCCTCCAACTCCAAGCTAACCCCCGCCGCTCCGGGCTGGGCAGCTGTTGAGTCCTCCTCAATTCTGGAAGAGTTCTTCGGCAAGATCCGTGACACGGATGATCTGGCTGCTCTGGCCAAGGAATACGACGAAAAGATCACCCCGAAACTGAACTTGAAGTAAACATAGTTAGCGGTGGCCGAGGCGAAGAACCTCGGCCACCGCATCTTTTCGCCACCGCAAGAAAAAACTGCCCCGCAGGCAGGAGAACCACGGCCACCGCCGTCACGAAAGGCCCCCTATGTCCACGGACGCCCCAGCGCCTCCAGCTACTCGCAGAATGAGTAGGCCGGCCCCGTCGAACAGTTTCGTCCCACGCAAGAAAAAGACTTCTAAGGTCCCTTTCTTCCTCATTTTGCCCACCATTATTGTCCTGCTTGCAGCACTGGGCTATCCCGTGATTTGGCAGACCATCACTAGCTTCCAGGAATTTGGTCTCAAGCAACAGTTTGGCGTCCAACCCGAATTTGTTGGTTTGGCTAATTACACTGCCTTGCTCACTAACCAGGAATTCTGGGTTGTCCTTGGCCGTTCGCTGCTTTACTGCTTCATCTGTGCCGGCGCAACCGTACTCATCGGAGGCTCACTAGCCTTGCTGATGAAACGGGTTGGCACCTTCGCTCGGCTGGTATTACAAGTTTCCCTGCTCCTAGCCTGGGCCATGCCCATCGTGGCGGCCATGACCGTATGGGTTTGGCTTATTGATTGGCGCCGCGGCGTCCTTAACTGGCTACTCGTCCAGTTTGGCATCGATGCCCAAGGCCACAACTGGTTAGCGGACCCGGTCACGTTCTTCATCATCGCCGTCGTCATCGTTGTGTGGATCAGCGTGCCCTTCGTGGCCTTGAGTATCTACGCGGGCCTAACCCAGATTTCCGGCGAAGTCCTCGAGGCCGCGGCTATAGACGGCGCCAGCGGTTGGCAGCGTACCCGGTTTATCATCATGCCGCTGATTGCCCCGGTGCTCTCCATCGTGTTGCTGTTGCAACTCATCTGGGACTTGCGTGTGTTCACACAGATCAAGCTGCTCCAGGATGCCGGTGGCATCGCGAACGAGACAAACCTGCTTGGCACCTACATCTACCAGCTAGGTGTTGGCTCAGGTGATTTCGGTACGGCCAGCGCCGTTTCCATTCTGCTTTTGATCATCACCGTTGCCATCAGCTGGTACTACGTCCGCTCCCTGATGAAGGAAGAAGTATAAAATGCGGCTGAAATCCGTCTCCAACACCCTATACACGTTGCTGGCATTGGTGGTTGCTGCCCTGTGGGCGTTCCCCGTCTACTGGATGTTCAACTCATCTTTTCTGCCAAACATCGTCTTGCAGTCCACAACACCGACTTTTCTGCCTTTCGGCGGGTCGCTGGATAACTTCAAGAATGCCCTCAGCGATGGCACATTCATGAAGGCACTTGGCATTTCATTGGCCGTCACCCTGACTACCGTTGCGGCTGTGCTGATTATTGCTTTCCTTGGTGCGCTGTCCATCAGCCGTTTCAAGTTCAAGGGCCGGAAGTCTTTCATTCTTGCCTTGCTGCTGATCCAGATGCTCCCCGCTGAAGGAATGTTCATTGCCCAGTACAAGATGATGAGCTCGGTTGGCATGCTGAACAACATCATTGGGCTGACAGTTCTTTACACGGCGGCAGTAGTCCCGTTCACGGTGTGGATGCTGCGTGGGTTCGTTGCCGGCGTTCCGGCAGAACTTGAAGAGGCCGCCATGGTTGACGGGCTTTCCCGTACGCAGGCATTCTTGAAGATCACCTTCCCGCTGCTCGCCCCAGGCTTGGTGGCATCCGGAGTGTACGCATTTTTGCAGGCATGGAACGAGTTCACGGTGGCATTGGTCATTATGACCGAGGACCAAAGCAAAACGCTGCCGCTCTGGTTGCGCGGCTTTGTTCAGGCTTCGGCCAACCGTGAAACGGACTGGGGCATGGTGATGGCCGCCTCAATGCTGGTAGCCGTTCCGGTGATTATCTTCTTCTTGATTGTCCAGGGCAAAATGAGCTCCGGTCTTGTCAGCGGTGCGGTGAAAGGCTGATGGTTATGAAATCTTCCCAACTTCGACGTTTGGCTGCCGGATCACTGATGCCAGGATTTGTTGGCACCACGGCACCGCAATGGCTTCTTGAAGCGTTCGACGACGGTTTGGCCGCGGTGTGCTTGTTTGGCACCAACCTGCAGTCATGGGAGCAGTTGAGTGATTTGTGCACTCAATTACGCCAACGCGCACCCCACGCGTTGCTTTCAGTTGACGAAGAGGGCGGTGACGTCACACGGCTGCATTACCTGACCGGCTCAAACCAACCAGGCAATGCCGTCTTGGGCCGCCTGAATGATCTGGAAGCCACCACCGCCTCAGCCGCAGCGATAGCTAGTGAACTTGCCGCTTTTGGCATCAATTTGAATCTGGCCCCCGATGCGGATGTGAACTCCGCAGCAGATAACCCTGTCATTGGATCGCGGAGCTTCGGCGCCTCGCCGGCGCTTGTGTCTGCACACACCATTGCGTGGATTGACGGGATGCAGAGCACCGGCGTGGCAGCGTGTGCCAAGCATTTCCCGGGGCACGGAGACACCTCCACTGATTCCCATGTGGATCTACCCCGCATTTTAGTGGATGCGCAAACGCTGGCGGCGCGGGAGTTGTTGCCTTTCCAGGCGGCAGCGGCTGCCGGAGTGGCAAGTATTATGACCAGCCACATCATCGTTGACGCTTTGGATCCGCAGAATCCAGCCACGTTCTCGCGCATTGTGCTGATGGATGTGCTGCGCGGCCAGCTGGGCTTCACTGGCGCTATCATCACAGACGCGCTGGATATGGTGGGCGCCTCCGGAGAGATCGGCGTTCCGGCAGCAGCGGTTAAGGCTCTAGCTGCTGGCGCTGACCTGCTGTGCATTGGTTCGGAAACAACACAAGAGCAGTACCTGCAGGTTCTTGATGCCATCGAGGCTGCTGTTGTGGATGGAACTCTTCCGCTCTCACGCCTGCGCGATGCTGCTGACCGCACTGCGGAATTGGAAG
Source organism: Arthrobacter sp. TMP15 (assembly GCF_039529835.1). Lineage (NCBI taxonomy): Bacteria > Bacillati > Actinomycetota > Actinomycetes > Micrococcales > Micrococcaceae > Arthrobacter > Arthrobacter sp. TMP15. The sequence continues at coordinate 1,131,052 of NZ_CP154262.1, read as the reverse complement.
CCAACTACCCCGCCACGGTCAGCCTGACACCGGAGGCTATTTCGGCACCGGATCCTGTTCCCACACCAGGAGGCATCCGTGCCGCCTTTGAGGTCACACCCAAAGCCGTATCCTGGCTGGAAGACCCCTCGGATGCTGCCCTGGTTCAGGTTGAAACCACCACCAACTACGCTGTGGGAGTGGTCCCCTGGGGACCTGCGGCAACGGGTGCCACGGTTGACGTTGCTCAGCTTGTGCCTGGACAAAAGGTGGCTGTTTCCGGACGTGGACTGGCCAAGGACCACCAGGTGTGGGAAGTTGCACAGACGTTGCGCGCTGCGGGACACCACACCATAGTGGTGGAATGCGGATGGCCTCGCGGTGGCGCCGATATTGTCACCTATGGGGCCTCACTTGCCGTCTCCGAAGCCCTCGTGGAGCTGCTTAGCTAGGCTGCCACTTCGCTAAACTTATACTTCCAAGCGGTACACGCGCAGCATTTTGCCATTCTCCGGGACGGGCCAGTCTCGCTCGGGCACCCTAACGAATCCCATCTTCTGGTACAGCGCATGGGCACCATGCCAGTCATCGCCGGTGGTCAGGCTCACCGCGTTGATACCGTCCATGGCACGTGCTCTCTCCAGAATTGCCGCTACCATGGCTGTCCCGGCACCGCTGCGTTGAATAGCCGGGTCCACCACCAACAGGCGGAACTCGAGTTCATCCGGCAGTGCAATATCAGCCCAGACATCTCCAAACACGGCCAGGGTCGCCGAGCCGACCACCACTTGCGCACTTTCGGCAACAATGACAGTTGCCACAGCTGCCCGCTCCCCTACACGTAGGATCTTCTGCATATAGGGGTATTCAATGCTGTCAAAGTAGCCGGCGCCAAGGTATGCCTCGGCCGTAATCCGGGCCACTATCTCATAATCTGCTTCGGTGATGGGCCGGACAATCTGTGTCATGTCTCTAGTTTCTCTGGATGCTAATGCCTGGTGAATGCGCCACCACGGTGGAACGTGCCTTCCTAGTCTTCCGTATCGAGGTGTCACTGAGGAAATTCGTAGCCATTTCGCCGCATTTTCAGGCCACCAGGAAGAAAAACGACGCCCACATCCGCAGAATCTCCTAATCCTGATTCGTTTAAGCAGCTCCTGTGGGTGTTCGGGCCAAACACCCACAGGAGCTGCTTAAACGAAATGAAGGGCAGGGGCAGATGCCGCGAACCTGTGGATAACCGGCCGCAGGGTGGGCGTTTCTAGGCAAGACTTGATAGATGGTTAGCAGACCGCCACTTCCTGCCGCGTTGGGACGGAGGTCCTTCACTTACGAAGAAGGGCTCTCCGCCGGTGCGACCCTGAGCAGGATGCGCGCCAAGGACCTCTCCAGTCCCAGCCGGCAAGTTCGGGTGCCGCGGGGAGAATCGCAGAATCTACTTGACCGGGTTCGCCCGTATATTGCATTGTGTGATCGTGGCTGCATCTCCCATGTCACGGCTGCCCAATTACATGGGATGCCGCTTCCGTGGTTCGAGCAAGATATCAAAACTGTCCACATCACCCGGCCCGCCGCATCAGTTCAGCCGCGGCGCAAGCACATCATTGGGCATAGCATCAGACTGCCGGGGGAAGACATCATGGACTTTGGCGGTGTACCTGTAACAACCCCCGCCCGGACGTTCTTAGATCTGGGTCACATCCTGGATCTGCAAACGCTTGTTGCCGTTGCAGATTTTCTGATTTGTGCGCACAATCGGCATTTTGAGCCACCAAAGTTAGCCATCATCTCCGCTGCCGAACTGCGCGCCTACATCGCCAGTAAGCACAATGTCCGCGGTCTCACCAAGGCCAGAGCCGCCGTGGAGTTGATGCGTGTTGGTGTGGACTCGCCGAGGGAAACTCGTTTGCGCCTGCTCTTACAGCGGGCGGGGCTTCCCACATTCACCACAAATTACTCCATAGCCGGGGATCCACCGGTGGCACCTGACCTTGCCTGCGAAGAGTACAAGACATGCGCTGAGTATGAAGGGGACATCCACAAGACATCCCAGAAACAGCTTTTCGACCGCAACCGGGATGTGCGCACGGCCGCTAGAGGCTGGCAACAAGTAAAGGTATACAAATCCGATATGCAGCGAGGTGACGCGTTTGTCATCGCCATGGTCGCAAAAGCCCTCAAGCAACAGGGCTGGCATCCAGGCTGAGAAAAATTAGCGGATCACTCACTGGTTGGGGCGAAGCCGCCTTCTAAGCCCGGCACGCACGCGGCGGTCCATACCGCCAGCACTTCTTCGCGGGTGGGTAGCCCCTCAACTGCCGGGCTCAGAACAGGACGGTGCACCCAGGCACCGGCTTCTCCAGCTATCAGTCCACCGGCTGCGAAGTCGTGCTCAAACAGGCCGTATTCCAAGTAGGCATCAACCGATCCTTCAGCCACAGCGCACAATTCAAGGGCTGCCGAACCCAAACGGCGGAAATCACCAAAGTGATCCATTCGAGTGTTCAACTCGGACACCAGCTGGCGGCGCACCACAGGGTCATAGGTCAGTGCCGTTGACAGCAGCGTCCCACCCCGTGCTTGAACAGGACCGTTGAGACGGCGAACCGATTGCACACCGTCGGCCCGGATTTCATCTAGCCACGCCCCACCATCGAGGGAGGCAAAGTAGATCCTCCGCAGGGCGGGTGCGTTGACCACCCCGGCCAACCATTCGCCGTCGGGCCCCATCACCGCCACCGAAGTTCCGTAGTAGGCAATGTTACGGATGAAATTCATGGTGCCGTCGAGGGGATCGATGCTCCACCGGTACCCCGAAGGATCCGCGGGCAGGGCAGGCGCAAGTTCTTCCCCGGTGATGACGTCGTGCGGGCGGGCACTGGTGATAACAGCCCGTACAGCATGTTCGGCGGCCAGATCAAAAGCTGTCACCCAATCGGCGTCGGACGACTTTTCCGTGGCCCCAAAACCATCAGGATCCCGGACAGCCAGCACGGCGGCACCCGCTGCGGCAGCGCGCAAAGCAACATCAAGTAGTTCGGCAACTAATACGGCGTTCGGGGTCATGGAGATCCTTTACAAGGTGATTGGTGGAGCGAGGAGTTAGTCAACCTCAGGTCCCGGAGCGGCTCCGGAAGCGAGCAACTCTTTGAATGCGTCCTCATCGAGTACTGGAATTCCCAGCGCTTCGGCCTTATCCAGCTTGGTTCCGGCAGCCTCTCCGGCCACCACATAGGAGGTGTTCTTGGAGACCGAACCAGCCGCCTTGCCACCACGGGCAATGATGGCCTCCTTGGCCTCATCCCGGCTAAGCGTGGGAAGCGTGCCAGTCACCACGATCGTCAGCCCCTCAAGCGTACGCACCGTTGACTCATCCGCGGCATCCGCCATAAGCACGCCAGCTTCAGCCCACGATTCGATGATCTCCTGATGCCAGTCAACTGCAAACCACTCGATCAGCGCCTCAGCGATAATGCTGCCCACACCGTCAACGTCGGCGAGTTTCTCCCGCGCATCCGGTGCCAGCAGTACCGTCTGGATGGCTGTCATGGTGCCGTACCGGGTTGCCAGCGCGCGCGAAGCTGTAGGGCCAACGTGCCGGATAGATAAAGCAACCAGCACGCGCCACAGCGGAGCACTTTTGGCTTTTTCCAACTCACGGTACAGATCCGTGGTTGTTTTCTTGGGCGCCGTGGCCTTCTTGGCCGTGGGTTTGCTATAGAAGTAGGGCACCAGCTCGAATTGGCCACTCCTCTCCCCCTTTGACCGCTTTTCACGCCACACCACGACGCCGGATAGGTCCAGTTCCGCGATGTTGAAGACCTGCGCTTCACTCACCAGCGGGCCGGGACCGGCCGGGGCGATCACCCCGCCATTGTTTGCGGGGTCAGGCCCGGGTCCGGTGGTCAGCGCCATGGCCGCCTCATAACCCAACGCCTCAATATCGAATCCGCCCCGGCCTGCCAGGTGCGCCACCCGCTCCGTCAACTGTGCTGGGCATGAGCGCGTATTGGGGCAACGAATATCAATATCGCCCTCCTTTGCGGGGGCCAGCTCGGTCCCGCAGGACGGACAATGCGTGGGCATAATAAATGCCTTCTCATTGCCCGTGCGCAGAGCAACAACCGGCCCAACAATTTCGGGAATCACATCCCCGGCCTTGCGCAACACCACCACGTCGCCAATCAGGATGCCCTTGGCCTTGACCACGTCTTGGTTGTGCAAAGTTGCCATCGTCACCACGGAGCCGGCTACTTTTATCGGGTCCATGATTGCGTAGGGGGTCACCCGGCCAGTACGGCCCACATTAACCCTGATGTCCAGGAGCTTGGTGTTGACTTCTTCCGGGGGATACTTGTACGCCACCGACCAGCGCGGCACACGGGAGGTGTGGCCTAGTTCCCGCTGTGTGGCAAGGTCATCAACCTTGATCACAATGCCGTCGATCTCATGGATGAGATCGTGCCTATGCGAACCGTAGTAGGAAATGAACTCCATAACCTCAGCCAGGCTGGAGACCACCTTGTAGTACGGGCTGGTGGGCATACCCCACGATTTCAACAACTCGTATGTTTGCGATTGCGTCTGGGTCGAGAGCCCCGTGCGGGCACCGATGCCATGCACGTACATGCTCAACGGCCGTTTGGCAGTTTCCCCCGGGTCCTTCTGACGCAAAGATCCAGCGGCGCAATTCCGGGGGTTGGCAAAGGGAGCTTTTCCGGCGGCCACCATGGTCTCGTTCAGGGCAAGGAAATCTTTGGACGCGATGAACACCTCACCGCGGATTTCAATTTCTTGTGGAAAGTTACTGCCGTGGAGCTTCTGTGGAATGTCCTTAATGGTGGCCACATTGTGGGTGATGTCCTCACCGGTGGTGCCATCGCCGCGGGTAGCGGCCCGGATGAGTATGCCGTCTCGGTAGAGAAGATTCACGGCCAAACCATCAATTTTTAGTTCCGTCAGCCACTGCGGTTCCTGCCCTCCGCGCTTCTGAATCGAGGCAACGGCTCGCACCAGCCACGTCTCAAGTTCAGCAAGCGAGAATACGTCCTCAAGTGAGTACATTCTGGCCAGGTGTTCCACTGCGGCGAAGACTTCCGAAACTCCCCCACCCACCACCTGGGTTGGGGAATCGTTGGCTACCAGTTCAGGATGCAGCGCCTCTAGGGTTTGAAGTTCTCTATACAGTTCATCGAAATGTGCATCAGAGACTATGGGGGCATCCTGGTTGTAGTACGCCGTGCGGTACTTTTCGACCAAGTCCACCAGGACGCCGTAGCGTTCCCTGTCCGCGTCTGCAGGAATGACTTCCAGGCTCATTTCGGGTTCCGCCGGCGCAGACTCGGGCGCGGACTTTTTCTCGGGCGGTGTCTGGCCCGGGTTCGTCCTGGCGGGAATTGGCTGGGGTTCTGTTGGCTCGCTGCTCACGGTACTATCTTGCCCCACTTAGGCACTGTGGTGCACCACCGCTTATTCCATTTCTTAACAAAACAAACCCACAGTAGTGGAGGAATGTAGGCCACTTGGGCACTATTTTCTCGCCAGTACTGCAGGTTTGTTTGAGCTTGTGGGCTCTGCTTACTTGGAAGCGTCGAGCTGCTGCTGCTTCTGCTTGTTCACAATGACCTTGACGTCGCCGAGGTCGCTGATGACGCGGGCAAGTGACTTCTTGGACGTGGGCCACTGGGTGCCCTTGAAGCGGGTGGCGTCGGGGCCTTCCCACTGAACGGACTGTGCCTTGCTGTCCAGGGTAGACATGACCTGAGTGATCTGGTCAATGGCGGTGCCGAGCTTTGAGGCCAAATCGGCCATGTCCTGGGGATCGTTACCAATCATTCCAGCTGCCATGCTGCACATCCTTATGTTGAAGTAGATGCCCCGCTGGCTTGTCCAACCGGGCGACTAATAGAAATCTAACAAGATTGCGGACCAACGTCGATGGGGACATCTCCCCGTCGGCCGTTGTGACGTCATTATCTCCAACCTCACCGAGGGGTGTGAGGGTATTATCTCCCGCAATTTTTACCGCTCGTGGTCCATAGTGGTGGCCACCTGCAGCTTGAACGCCTTTCCACGACCAACCACATAGCCCCGGCCCGGGATGAACTTATTGTTGGAGACCCGTCCAAGGGAAGTGTTCATCAAGGTGTCCCCTTCCACATCACCGGGGTTCATGAGCAGCCCGCGCCGGCCCGCCTTGAAGAGTCCGGCTAGGCTCCACGCCCCGGACCAGGTGGAGGTTTCTCCCTCACCCACAACAAAGCAATTGGTCTTCACCGCCGCTTTGATCAAGGTCACCAGGTCCATTTCGGCTTCGGAGTCGGCAAACTCGGTTACGCCCTCCATGAAGAAGGCAACCGCTTGGCTTTCACTTTCCACCAGGTCAATAAAGCGCTGCAGTTCAGGCTCCAGCTCCCCCGGCGTCACAATGGATTCATCCCACAATGGCAGGTTGGCGATGGCGGAGCGGCGCGAACCAAAGTAAATGCGCCGTGTTCCCGGAGTTGAACGTTTAAGCGCTTCAGCCAGGGTCACCAGAGCTGTTGTGCGCCCTGACGACGGCGGACCCGTGAGCATGAGCGCACCGGTGGCCTGCAGACCGGTGGGTTCAAGATTGTAATCGTCAACACCAATGATCACATTTCCTGGAGTTGCTGCCGGCAGCACGTCCAAGTCAAGCATTTCAGGCAACGACTCCACTCGGGGAGCTGCCACCACGCCTTGGCGCCGGAGGGTCTCGGCCAGGCTGGCCACTTGGCGGGCCTGGAGGGCCAAGTTGGAGGTGCCACCAAAGATTGCCACCTGGATTTCACCGCCGTCAATCATGCCGCGGCCGGGCGGTGAGGCCGGAGTCAGGACGTCGCGCGGCAAGCCCAGGTTGGAGTAATCATCGGCGGTGGCCAAACGGAACACCAAGAGGCGCTGAACAGATGAAGCCAACGACGCCGGGAGCGACTTCGGGCTGTCACCGGCAATGACAATGTGCACGCCCATGGGACGGCCATCGGTGGCTATCTGCTGCAGTGTTTCAAATTGGTTCATGCCCACGCGGAACTCGTACAGTTCACGGAACGTGGCCAGACCATCGACCATGACAATGATGCGCGGTTCATTTGGCTTGTTGGCCAGCTTTCGGTACTCGGCAATACTGCCGGCCTTGACTTGGGCAAAACTCTCCGCGCGCGTCTCGATGATGCCGCGAACGTACCGCAGTAGACGCCCAACCCTTTCGCTGTCCTCGGCGTTGATGATCCCACCGACGTGCGGGAGTACCTCAAGCATTTGTAACCCGTTGGAGGCAGCGTCGATGCCGTACACCTGCACGGGACCGCCGCGTGGTGTGATCGCCGCGGCGATGGCAATGGTACGCAGCGCGGCCGATTTGCCGGAGCCACTGGCCCCCAGGACGGCCATGTTTCCATCCTTGTCCGGCTCAAAGAACACGGTTGGCTGGGCCTGGTGCTCGGGATCATCCATGACACCGAGAAGGAGCTGCTCATCGGTGCGTGGTGTTGGCAGCTTCGAGAAGTCATAGATCTCGGGCAACTCACCCAGCCACGGTTTGCGGGGAGGCTTCACGCCGAGTTCCACGGCGGCCAGAGAAATGTTGGAAACCACGCGGGAGATGTCATTGGGCCCGGCCGAATCCTCCACGGGTGCGGCAACCATTTCCTGCTCCCACGGTGCGCCAGCCCCAAAATCCATCTCAACAATGTCAATGCGCGGACGCTGCGGGGTGCGGCTTGTCCAGCCACCGGCATAGCCGGTCTGGAATCCCTGGATCCGTCCGGGCCCCGTTTTAGCCGCGCCACGTCCCGGGATGGACGGGCTAAAGTACGCTGCCGTGGAGTCACCGAGAATGTCCTGAGAGTCATCCACATCTGCCATACGCAGAGCGATGCGCATATTGGTGTTGGCCCGCAGGCTGTCCTTGATAACACCTGAAGGACGCTGCGTGGCAAGGATCAGGTGCAATCCCAGGGAGCGTCCGCGGGCAGCAACATCGACAACACCGTCCACAAACTCGGGAACCTCCTTGGCCAATGCGGCAAACTCATCAACAACAATGACCAACGACGGCGGTGCTTCCGGATCTGCTTCACGCTCCATGGCCAGCAGGTCTTTGGCCTTCTTGCGGTTGAGCAGGTGTTCCCTGAAGTGCAGTTCGGCTCGCAAGGAAGTCAGCGCGCGGCGGACCAGGTGCGGGGACAGGTCAGTAACAAGACCCACTGTGTGCGGCAACTGCACGCAGTCAGCAAAAGCAGCCCCACCCTTGTAGTCAACGAACAGGAAGGAGAGCCTATCGGGACTGTAGGCGGCAGCCATGCCCAGCACCCAGGCCTGCAAAAATTCGGACTTTCCAGCACCGGTGGTACCGCCAACAAGGGCGTGCGGGCCTTCAGTCTTTAGGTCAAGGTACATGGGTTCAACACCTTTGGAACCAACCAGAGCTCGCAAGGAACCCTGGTGTTTACGGTTCTTCACTGCCCGGGAGGAGACAGAGTTATTTTCCAGCCACCTATCGGTGATCCCGGAGGTGCTTTCCACAAGATCGTGTCCGGCGAGCGCAACGTAGGAGACGCTGCGGGGAAGGTCGGAATCATCATCCACAGGTTTGCCTGCATCAACCACCGGTGCCAGCATGCGGGCCAGCTGTGCGGCAAGTTCCAAACTGACACTTTCACAACTCACCGGAAACGTTAGCTGCCCTAGCCGGACCTGACCTGTTGTTGCCGTTTCAGCCACGTGGATGAAGTCACGGCAGGAAGCAGGCAACGCTTCAACAGATCCTGCTATCCACATAATGTGCACGCCCACATCGGCACCGTATTCGGTCAGGCGGGTGAGACGGGCCCGGTCAACCTTAACGTCGTCCTCAATAATGACGAGCAACGCGGGCGTGGCTGGCGCGGGAATCTCAAGTTTATTGGGATCCAGGATACCCCTGTGGGCTGCGCCGTTGGCCGCCATATTGACACCGCGGTGCACCATCAAATCTTCAAGAGCTGCAAGCAGTACGCTGGCCGCACCGTTACCTGAGGCCAAGTGCTCGCCGGTCAGCGGAGAGTGCACGGAGCCTACGTGAGGGAGCCATTGGAGCCATTCCCACCGCTTCTTGGATTCAGCAGAGGTCATGGCGGCCACTGCCAGTTCGGCCGGCGAGTGCAGCCCTACCGCTTGAAGCACCAGAGCCCGTGCCACATCATCAACCACTCCCCGAGGCCCGGCAACACCCAATGCACCGCTGGTGCGGAACTGGGCTACAACGGGAACTCCATCAATATCGGTAAATTCCGTTTTGATGTCCTCGATCTCCGCCATGTACTCGGGCAGAGTTTTATTATCGCTTGGCGCCTTCACGGGAGTGCGTGAGGGTTGCCGGCCAACACCCAAACGCAGGGAAAGAAACGATTTGTGCTCGGGTCGGTGGGTCCACATCAGCGGACCGAGTTTGTAGATCGCATCAACTGTTTCAGCCGTTGAGGGGCTTTCAGCCAACCGCACGGCACGTTCCACCTGTTGGCGTTTGGTCATTTGCCGACGAAACTCAACAATTGCCCCGCGGAACTGAACTATGGCCTCTTTTAGGTCACGTTTGGCGTTGGCTTTTTGATCCATCCAGCTACCAATCATCATCAACGGCATCATGGCCATGAAGACAACACTGAACAAGCTCCGGGTCACAGCAAACATGACAGCACCCATCAGGATGGGTGCCACCAACATGATGGTTGGGAAGCGCTGGCGCTGCGGGCGTTGGGGTCCGGAGGGCAGCATTTGTTCTTCAATTTTAAACTGCGCCACAACGCGCGGTGACCGGTTGAATTCAACCAGAGGGCTGCTGGGACCCTGCTGTGCGCCCCGGCCCAGGCTCACAACTGAAATAGTTGTCTCGCCCAGGGTGACTTCATCGTAGGATCCCAAAACGGCACGGGAAACCTGGGTTCCTTCCATCATCAGACCATTGGCAGATCCGGTGTCAGAAATCTCGATAGTCTCACCGACGGTAATACGTGCATGCCGTTTTGAGGTCATGGGATCGCTCAGTCTGACATCTGCGTCATAGTCGCGGCCCACATAACTTGTCCCCGCAGGCAAAGCGAATTCAGCGCCCGCATCCGGTCCGGAAACCACACGAAGGGTCGCGGCAGCCGGTCCGCGGTCCTGATTTGCTGCTGCGAAGCTCTCGCTAACCTGGGTGAGAGAGACGGTTGCGCCAGGGCGCAAACCCGATTCAAGGAGGTTACTTTCCGGTGGCAGTGTGCGGCCGCGAACACCGCCCACAATGGATTGCTCCACCAATAATGAGAGGTTTTGCGGGGCACTGGCCCCCTTGCGGGAAGGGTCAGCTAAATATAGTTCTGTGGCGATGTCCCCCACAGACGCCAGTCCGTCCACTGTGACGGCTAGGTTTTTATCCTCTTGCGGTTCACGCTTGAGGGTCAGCCTGATCCTCATTCAACTTCCGTTCCACGCTGAGAATCCAACAAGGGGAGATCATCCGGAGTGACCAGATGGGAGGTGACTGAGTGTTCAACCAGCCTGGCTCGCCTGTTTGTGGCCAGTTTCCCACCACCTCCACGCAGCCCAACCACACCAACACGGTCAAGTTTGTCGCAGACGTTATCCAGTTTCCGGTTGAAGCGCGTCAGCGCCCAGCCCAACCGTTTGGCGGCCTGCGCCGAGGAGGGGATGGAGCTGAAACCGGTTCCGCCACGACGAAGCATGGGCTCAGCCAGGGCAACTATTAAAGCCTTCTGCGAGTCTGTGAAGACCACCGGACCAATGGTGGTGGAACCGGCTGAGTCTTCTTCGCGGCTTTGGGACATGAAGGACGGCGCCGTGAGGTGAACCGAGAACTCGTAGGTGGTGGGACCGGCAGTGAAGATCACGTTTGTCTGGCTAAAGACAAGTGGAATTCGTGCCCCGGGAGCCATCCAGGCCTGCATGCCACCGGCGGCGTCAGCAATGGTTGCCGAAAGCATGGTGCCGGCGTTCGTCAGCCACCAAATGCCGTCGTACTTGCTAACCTCCAAAAACTTCCTGTGCAAGTAGGGGTTGTCATCCACCTCAATATCGCCTTCACGGCCGATGCTGAAAATGGTCTCCGGTGACGGTTCGTACCATTCGCCACAGAAATCTATGGTTAGTTCGGCCATGATGGCAGCCCCCTTGTTTGCTTGTAAGTCATCTGCCTGCGTGCGGTCCCGATCGTTAGGAACACTTTTTTGTCTCCGGCGAGGTCTGCCCGTTCTTACGAACAAGCTTCACTGAAATACAGGATTGATCGTTGGAACTGTTGACAACAAATGCTCTGGTCTCGGTAATTGCTTTGAACACCCCGGAGTCAACGGCGCTGACTGAGGCCCACAGATATTTGTCTCCGTCTTGCGGATCTGGGTTGGTCCAGGTCCATTCGGAGCCGCCATTTTTCGGTGTGGCCTTCAATTCGGTCACGGCTGGAACCTCGGCGCCTACAACCAGCGCCGTGGGTGGCACTGAGCTTTGTTGCGCAAGCGTATCCTCTGGGGCTGTGGGGCCTACCGTCATGAACACAATAATTCCCACCACGACGGCGGCCACCAGTCCCAGCCCCGCCACCAGTCCCGGCCATAGTCGTTTTTTTCGAACCGGGGCTACCGCCGCAGCTGGATGAGCATCGGGGGTTGGTGCCAACAGTTCACTGCGTTGAATGGTTGAGTCAAGAGCAAAACCCGGGACAATTGGTAATTCCCCCCGGTAGGCCACGGAATCATTCCACGCTGTGGGCGAGGCCATGTTTGAAAAGCCTTTGCGGAACGTTGGGCCATCTACCGAGTCTGCAGAGGCGCCTTTGTCAGAGCCGGATTGCGGGTGCACAGAAAATTCTGATCTCTGTGCCGGTCCCTGTGCGCGGCCCGATCCCTGCGAGGGTACAGTCTGACCGTTGCGAGTCAGCCCAGAAGTTGAACCGGATGTTGAACCAGTCATAGAGCTAGCGGTTGAATCAGTTGCCGTTGATGCCGCTGCACGTGATGGGAAAGTCGGGTTGGAGAAGCCAGCCTCAGGGTCAATGGAGACAATGCTGCGAATTCGTGTCTCTTCGGCCTGATCCCCCGGGCGCGCCTCATGGGAGGGGACTTCTTCCTGAACTTCAAACGGGGTGACAGATAAGTTCAAGTCCGCTTGTACACGCATTAAAGCACGGGCAAAGTCCTTGGCCGAACCGTACCGGGAGGTGGGCGATTTCGCCATGGCAGTAGCCAACACCAATTCAAGGGCTTCGGGAATGTCGGCACGGCCCAACCGGGGCAGGGGTGCTGAATTGATCCGGTCCATCAGTTGCCGTTGGGAGTTATCGGCCCCCGGGACAACAAAAGGTGAGTGCCCCGCCAACAAGGTGTAGATCGTGGCACCGAGGGCCCAGACATCCACCCTTACACCGTCCGTTGCCCCGGCTCCAAAGGACTCTGGTGGCGACCATGGGATTGACATTCCACCGCCGTCGGTCTGGACGGTATCCATGGCACCGGAAATACCAAAGTCAGTCAGGGCGGGCCGGTTGTAGTCGGTGACAAGGACGTTGGCCGGCTTGATATCCCGGTGGGCAATGCCTGCACGATGCGAGGTCTCCACCGCTGAGGCCACCTGAATACCAATTTCCAGCGCCCTGTCCGCGCTGAACCGCCCCTGTCTATATTGCAAGTCAAGACTTGGTCGGGAGCAGTACTCCATCGCCAGGTAGGAGTGGCCCGATTCGGTGATCTCGGCCTCAAAAATGGTGACAATGTAGGGGTGCGCCGACAGTTGGGCCATGAGGTTGGCCTCCGACTCAAAACTGGCTCTGGCCCCTTCAGTCTTTAAATCGGCGGTCAGGACTTTGATGGCCACTTTTCGGCGTGGCCGATCCTGCTCATAGAGGTACACATCCGAGAACCCACCCGAACCCAGCACCGAAATGAAGCTGTAGCCAGGCAGGACGGGAGGCGCTGCCGGAGGGCGTCTGGCACTCACAGCAAACCGTCGAAGAGCAGCGAAACACCGTCACCCAATTCGGCAATGTCCCCGTTCAGCAAGATGGCTTCTTCTCCCTGGCTCAAACGGCGCGGGGCGGCACCCTCACGAACAAGCACAGTGCCGTTAGTGGCCTTGAGGTCAACAAGGAGCACGTCCCAGCCGTCAAGACGGACTTCCACATGGGAACGGGAAATATCGTCATTACCGCTCTGGACTTGAACCAGGCGAGGCATGGCTCCACCCATGACCCGGGACACTGAAGGCTGGCGGCCAATGATGAGCGAATGGTCAAGTTCCACCAGTTCGCCGGTAGAAATGTGCATGGTGCCAAGCCGCGGCCGGCCCACTTCACGCGGTTCCGAATTGATACCGGCACCGCAGGCTGAACACTGCGAGCGGCTTGGCGGGTTGGCATGGCCATGGGGGCACATCCGGGCCAGAACCATGGGACCTGTTGGCGGACGGGACTCCAGAGGCTCGGCAACCGGTGGTGCCGACTCGACGGCAACATCTCCGCGCATCACAGTGTGACCGTCATGATCGGGATCGTAGGATTCGTTGGCTTTAGAAACATCCTGCACCGATGCCACCGGAGCAGACTGGTTCTGGTTCTGGTTCTGGTTGCCAGAATTCCCCCAAGGCACGGAGTCGATCATCTGGCTATCCGGGTCCGCCTCCGGGCTCTGGAATGTTCCCGCCACGGAATCAACGGCTTCCTCTGCCTCGCTGCCAGAACCTGAGCCGGAGCCGCCAGCATCTTCGGAGTCAACTGCGGCATCTTCTGCCGGTGCGCCTGCCACATTGCCTGCCACGGGGGGCTTCGGTGGTCGCGGCGGCAGGGCAGGCTCCGAGTTTTCCTGTTGCAGAGGCTGGCCGTTTTCATCCAATCTGACAGCAGCAGCTTCCACACTTTGAGCCATGGTGGTGGCACCAAACAAGTAGTCGTAGTTGATGGTGAATCCATCATCGACTTGTTCCTGCCCCGACGGTGCCGATTCCCCGCCCAGGGTACCCGCAGCGCTGGCAGAGGGCTCATGCTCGTCAGTCTTCTCGACTGGATCATGGTCACCACTGAGGTCCTGGTCTTCGCTGAGGTTCTGGTCTTCACCCAATTGGTGGTCTTCACCCATGTCAGGGCGGATCGTGCGGCTTAAGTCCGGTCCTGGTCCGTCACCTGCCACGTCAAGGGGCGCCAGCTGAGCGTTCCACTCGGCGTCGGCAGCCTCTGCGGCTTTTGCAAAATTCGCTAACGCTTCTGCGTCTTCATACCTGTCATCAGCTTCGTAGTCGCCATCGGCGGAACTCTCTACCTCAGCGGAGTTCTCTGCCTCCGCGCTCTCTGCCTCAGCGGAGCTCTCATCTTCCGAGTCTGAGCCGTCCTCTTCTGCTGGCTCGTGGCTAGGTGCATCATGAACGGCTACAGCCTCCTCGCCACCATGAGCCTGCGAATCCCACAGCCTGGTCTCGGTTTCTGCGTGAGAGCCGGCGTCCCCGCTGCTGGCATCAGCGACAAAAACCTGTGCGTCATTTGCTTGCTCGTGAGCATGGGCGGCGAATGGCAACAGAGGCGCCACCGCGTCGTCGTACGTTTCGGCTGAGGAGGCGCTGTGCCCCATGACTGTCCCTGAAGGCCCAACGAAATCGGCAGACTTGAAATCGGCAGACTTGGAATCCACTAGCCGAATTGTCAGCGACTGCAGGGCCACAACCCCCTCGCCAAGCGGCAGAACAAGTGCCGCACTGTGTGAATCGGGCTCGGCCATTGTCAGTTCAATAGATTCGGCAAGCGGCAACGAGCGCTCACTCCAGGTGGTGACGTCCCGTCCCGAAACAATCTCCGTGCCGTTCTCCGTGTGCGCCAGCAAGGTGATGTCCCCACGCAAAATTGCGTGCAGGCGGTCACTTTGAACCACCACGGCGAAGTCCGGCATGCCTGTGAGGCCCGTACCAAATTTCTCGGTGACTTCATTCAGGACCCCGTGGATGGTTGGCTTTTGGCCAAGGTACTCCCACAGGTGATTGACGGTGGCCGAATCGGTCTGTGCTTCTAAAATGATGACCGATCCTGAGCGCACAATTCCAAGCCAGGAACCTGTACTGTACTGGGTGCTAACCATGATTCTCCTCGTGCAAGGGTGCTGCACTATTTTCTAGCAATGCAGTGGGTTGGACTGACGGGACTGATTTTTCGGGTGTTCGTACAGACGCCGGGATGGACTCCAGAACGTCTTCGGGAATAACTTCGGTAGGAGCTTCCAAGGTGTCCTTCTCCGGGGCCAGCATCCGTGGAAGTGTGTCATCACCGCCGGTTTGAACTGCCATCTGAGCGGTTTTCGGATTGTTCAATGTCTCATCCCCGGCCACTCCATTGACATGGCTGGCGTCAACCACAATCACTGTGATGTTATCCCGGCCCCCGGAGCGTAACGCGGACTGAATCAGTGAATCTACGGCATCTTGAGGGTGGCTCAGGGTACTGAGCGTCCTATGAATCGCACTGTCGCTCAGTTCCCCCGACAGGCCGTCCGAGCAGACAAGAATTCTGTCCCCTTCCTCAACCGGCACAAGCCAAAAGTCAGCTTCGGTGTCGGACCCGGCGCCCAGCGCCCGTGTGACCACGTGGCGGCGGGGGTGGGTCAGCGCCTGCGCGGGTGTGATGAACCCTGCATCAACGAGTTCCTGAACCTCGGAATGGTCCACACTGACCTGGCGAAAGCTGCCCTGACTCAGGCGGTACGTCCGGGAGTCGCCCACGTTGAACACCAGCCAATAAGGCACCCCGCGTTCCTCTACCAAAACCACACCTGAGACGGTTGTTCCCGCTTTATCGCTGGTGACTTCACGGATCCGTGCGTCCGCGCGGCGAAGCGCCTGTTGCAAATCAGCTGCGGTAGCCGTGCGGGAGGCGGCAGTGAGGAAGTCCTGGTTGCTCAGAATGGCAATACATTCGCGGCTGGCAACCTCGCCCGCCTCGTGTCCGCCCATTCCGTCGGCAACAGTGAATAGCGGGTCTGCCGCCAAGAAGGAATCTTCGTTCAATTCCCGGCGCAGGCCACGGTCAGTGCCAAACCCAAAGCTGAGTATGACACCCGCAGAGGTATCTTCGCCAACACCATCTGCCGGGCTCATGCGCGTCCCACCACAAATGAGCGGTCGCCAAAGTGCACTCGGGAACCAACATCAGCTAGTGCGGGCGCGCCAGCGCTCAAGGGTTTCATGGCACCGGCCAAGTTGGTTATGGCGCTACCGTTGGTGGAGTTTCGATCTGTGACCCAGAGACCATCCGCGGCCACGCGTAGGTGCAGATGTGTTTTGGACACGGACCTGCTGGAGTCCTGAACTGAGATGAGTCGCGAAATCATCTCTCCATCGTAACCGGCGGGGTTGCGTCCAATGAGTGCAAGGGCATTAACGTCCTCGAAGCGGCCATCATCAAAGGTCAACCGCAGGGCTGGGATGGCTGGCTCGGGGCGAACCCGGGTCTCCCCCACCTCATCGTCTGCACCAGCTAAAGGAGCGTGCGCAAAGGGATCCGGGACAGTTGGCGCGGTTTGGCCGGTTGGGCGTTCGGGGACAAACTTGGCGCTGAACCCCGGTATGGAACTGATGGGGCCCTGCTCAGCAGGAGTCTGGATTGGCTGGGCTTGCTGGTTTGGCTGAGCTTGCGGGTTTGGCTGGGCTTGCTGGTTTGGCTGTGCTTGCTGGGACGGCGGCGCAAAAGGATTCTCTTGCTGGCCCTGTTGCTTTGGCTGCTGTTGGTTTTGGAACGCAACGGGCTGGGGCGCAAACAGCTGGGGCGCAAAGGAATCCTCGGCACGGTTGGTTGCCGGGCGGCTCAGCGGTGATCTGACCTCGGAAATTGTTGGCACGCCGGCTGGAGAGAAGTTCTCCCGTTCAGTGATTCCGCCAGTTTCAAGGGGGTCGCGGCCCTTTTTTACGTTGAAAACCAGTGTGTGCGCCACCTTGTCATGCCAGCCCTGCTTCTTCTGGTTTGAATCCCAGGAGTTGGAAATGATCACCAGCAACGGACCCACCGTTGGAACAATGTTGCTCACACAGATGATCAGGTAGCGCAGAAAGATTGCCAGGACCCCTGCCGGGCTACCTTCCATATTGGTTGTTCGCAGTCCCACCATGAGGTTGCCAGGTGTTTTCCCGGACTTCGCTTCCCAAAGCCACAACCAAATGCCATAGGCCACAGAGAGCAGGCTGGCGATGCTGATCAGGATCAGCAACCAGCTCAAGTCCAGTTGGACTGAACTCCCCATCTGGGTGGACTTGATGTTTAGTGCACCAATACCAGCGGCTGCGCCCACCAAAATGAAGGGCAAAACACCGTCGATGACTTTAGCGCCCAGGCGGCGTCCTGCACCTCCGGGCACCAGCGCGGTTGCAGCAGCGATGCGCGGGTCAACGCCAACCTGTTGCGGAGCCATGAGCGGCGCCGTCGATGACATGCCTACTTCAATGATGCCTGGGAGTGTGGAAGGCTGCGTATTTTGAGCCGGACCTCCCAAGGGTACCGATGTTGGCGCCGGCGAGGCGGCACGATTAGCCACAGCGGCACCGCACAGGGTGCAGAAGGCTGCACCGGGTGCCAGCTCTGCTCCACAGTTCCGGCAAAGATCCGACTCTTTTTGCGCCATTTGACTCATACCCTTCTTAGGATTTCTTCAGAAACCGGGCCAGCTTGGAGCGTTTTTCCGCCCCGCCCTGGCTATTGGCCACACCACTACTATTTGCCGCTTCGCTGGAGCGAAGACCACGCTGACGTGCTTTCTTGCCGGCGCGCACTTTCGCCTCAGCCAGCAGCGACCGTGGGGAGAACTTGGCCCGTTGCCGCTTCCAGAAGCCTACCGACCCAGTCATGCCGTTGACGGAATGGTCCACGTTCTGCCAATAGGTGGCTACTTCCTCTTCACTTGGCTGACCGGGGCCAAAAATAGCCGCATCCGCCCGCTCGGCCAGCAGCGCCGTACTGGCTTGGCTTGCCGGGAAGGCGCTGTTAAGCGAGGCTGCGCTTTCCCGACGAGTCCCGTTGCCGCCCACTTCGGCACCAAGGTCGGTGGCCAGACTCAATACTTCAGACCATCCCCCACCCACACGATCGGTGGGAAGACCTGTGCTGTGACGCTTCTTGCGGCGCCGAGTCTTAAGCACCACTATAAGAACCAAGGGCAGGGCAATGATGATGATGGGGATGGCTGCCACCCCAAGAATCATCAGAATTGTTCCGAAGATCCCTGCTTGGTTATTCTTTTTACCATCAGTGTCCAAAGCATCGGGGGCGCTATCTGGTGGCAGGTCGGCCGGCTCCTGCGGCGGCGGCGGAGGCTGCAAGACCTGAGGCTTGGGTTTCGAAGCATTCTGGGGCTCTGGTGGGTTGGGGATGTGGTCTTTATCCGGGGTGGGGTTGAAAGGTACCCAGCCCACGCCGGCAAAGTTCACCTCAACCCAGGCGTGAACATCGGATCCTTTGACAACCACACTCCCGGCACCATTGTTAGGGTCCTTCTCATCCAGGTAGAAACCCATGACAACCCTGGCCGGAATCCCCAAATGCCGTGCCATTAGGGCCATTGTTGTTGCATACTGCTCGTCATCACCCACCATCTCTTTCCCGCTCAGCATTTTGGTGATGCGGGCCGCGCTATGGCCAGAGTTGGAGGTGGTTTGACCCTCAAGGCCGTTGCTGAACTTACCCTCACGCTGCAGCGCACTCTCCAGCGCCTGGACCTTCTTCAACGGTGTGTCAACTTCTCCGACAATTTCGTTGGCCTTGGTCCCTACCACCGGTGGTACATTTTCAAGCTTGGGCAGGGGAACTGAACCAAAACCGGACCCGGCAAGTTTATTAGCATCAACGCTGGGAAGCTGCACATCCATGGTGTACTCATCCCCCTTGGCCACACCTGCCAGGTTCAATGCTGTGCCTGAGGCCTTGTTCAAGTACAGGTTGGGTGATTGGCCGCTAATGCTTTCATAGCTAAGGCTCTGTGCGGCGGAGACGGTGGGAATCCACACGTCGCTGTAACCATCTACAACAACGCCAACACTTGTTCCTGTTCCGGCTATGCCGTTGTTCAATGATTTGGGGTCCCCGATCGGGGCAAAGGAGGCAGAACTGTTGGGGTCCACGTTGAAAACAACGCCGTCATAATTGTCCATGGCGGCAAGGCGGACGCGGCCATTCTTTGGCAGGTCCTTCACCGTCAACAATGCTGTGTCTTTTTCATTTTTAACGTAGTCACGGAACTTTGTCAGCGGGGATGGCAAATTGTGGAGGTCTGGCGGTGGGATCACTGTGTCACGCAAAACATCACGATCGGCGCTGACAGTCAGTGCGGGTGCCGCCGCCATTGTCACGGCACCGGCAACAAGGATGACACCTGCGCCCATGCCGATACGGCGGAGCAGTGAAGTCAGGGTGGCTGCTTTGTCCTGGATTTGCTGGTTGGCAGAAATTGCACCTGCAGTTTCGCGGCGGAGGACTTCATGCCGGTAAGCGAACCAGGCGATGGCACCTGCAGCCAAGAGAGATCCACGCAGTACCGGGAGGAAAACTTCCGTGGTGCCAAACAGAATAGCTGTGATGAATAAAACCGCCACGGGGATCATGGCCCAATAACTGTTGCGCAGGCGCCAAGCGAGCGTTGCCGTGAGAATGGCTGCCACAAAAGCGGCTAAGTACGGGACAACTAATACCTCTACGCTCGTCCCTACGGGAGGTGCCAGGGTCAGCAGTTGTTTCCATGAAAGCATGATGCCCAGCAAGAGTCCACGTAATGATCCAAGGCTGGGGATGAAGCCAAGGATCGATTCTCCGGGAGCGGCCAATGCGCTGCCAAAAACCATGTAAACAACAAAACCAAGGCCAATCATGGTAATCAGGCCCAAACGCCAGTGGGCACCCAATGCGCCCACACCGAGACCAAGAACAATGGCACCAAAACCGGCAACCAGGTAATGCGGGTTATGCCCAAATGCCGGCCCGAAACCCACAACGGCCACGCCCAGCAAAATAGCCAATACGGCGCCGTCCAGGAGGAAATGCCACCACCGGCGCCCTCCGGCAAAAGCCGAAGGACTTGCCGAAGGACTCCGGGTGGCAACGGCCGGGTGTGCTTTCCTGCGGGCGCTCACGCGACTGCCTTCCTGAGAACAATGGCAAGATCAGCCAAATCGCCCAGTGTCAGCACTGTGAGATCTGCAATATTTGCTCTGGCGGGTTCGGCCCCCGAGTAACAGCGCACAGCAAAGGCGCGCACTCCTGGCGGGACAGCGGCAGCTGCACTGCGCAACTGTGAGGGTGTAACCCTGGAGCCAACAACAAAGAACACCACCGAGGCGTTGGGAACGGTGTCAGAGAGTGTGCGGGCCAGATCCACGGCTGTGCCTCTGCGGTTGTGACTTTGCAACCGTGTCATATCATCAAGGAGGTTCCGCCCTGTTTCACAGCGGATGGGTCCGCGCTGCGTCATAACGCTCAACTCACGGTTCTCCTTGATCGCTTGACGGCCCAGCGAAGCCGCAGCCGAGATCGCTAACTCAAGATCGTCGTCGTGCGCGTATTCATCCATGTTCACCGAAAGCGCCACCGCCATGTGGGAGCGACGCGTCTCCTCGAACTGACGGACCATCAATTTACCGGTCCGGGCAGTAGTCTTCCAGTGGATGTGCCGGCGATCGTCACCGGGGACGTAGTCACGCAACGCATGGAAGGCGATGTCCGAACTTGAGAGGTCCTTGGTGGTGAGGCCTTCCAGATCCTTCAGGAATCCAGCGGCCGGCCCATCAAGGGCGGTCGTGTGCGGGTGCACAAAGAGATCGGTGGGATCGGTCCACAAAACCTGGCGACGCAGCAGCTGTAATGGATCAGCACGCACGGAACGCACGGGCCCAACGGTGATCACAGCACGGCGTGTGGTGGGGATGGTAAAGAGGTCCTCATGGACCTGCCCCGGCGCCATGCGCGGCAAATGGAAGAGCGCAGTTGCCGCGCCCACCGGAAGTTCAAGAGAGGCAGGCAGCACAGCGTGGGGGGAGGTATTTGTAACGGCGATGCTACCAACAGCGCGATCCCCAACGGCCACACGGGTGCGCGCTAGATCAAGAGTCACCTCATACATTGACTTGCCCAGGATGAAGGCGATGGCGATGAGCAGCAACACCACGCTAAACAATGCGGCAATCTTGGCTTCCTGCCAGCCAAAGACGGCACCAACAATCCACAACACTATGGCTGCACCCATGGCCACGAAGCCTAAGGTACTAATGGTTTCAAGCACCGGTACCACGTGACGCTTCCACCACGTGGTGACTTTCAACCACACGGGAGCGCCATAAATGCTGGCGAAACTGCCGCCCTCACGCCACAGGGACGTGGGGTGCAGGCGTGTGGGTGTGCCTTCGCGTTGGAACGGCCGGGAGAGAAACTCTTTGGCCTTTCCTGCGTTGGACTTCATACTCATCTTTTACCTTTAGCTCAATGCGCTGTAGCTGGGTGTGCACCAGCTCGGCGGGGCGTGGTGGCTTTGCTGCTTTAACGTGGCCTAGCGGGACTAAACTGACGCGCGCTGTTGGGGTGCGGCCACTTCGGCCAGGACACGGCTGAGAACAACCTCAGGAGTGGCGCCGGCAAACTCAGCTTCCGGATCCATGACGAACCGGTGTGTCCACACGTAAGGGGCAAGTTCCTTCACATCATCTGGCAGTACGTAGTTGCGGCCCTTTGAGGCAGCCCACACCTTGGCGATGCGAACCATGGCGATGGCACCGCGGACGGAAACACCTAAACGAGTTTCAGGAGCGCTACGGGTTTCTTCACACAGCCGTGAAATATACTCCAACACCGCCGCATCGGCATGCGCAGTTGCAGCCAGATCAGCCATTTCGGCAACGGCCTGCGGTGTAATGATGGCTTGCAGCGTTGAAGTCCTATCCCGCTGGCCGGAGCCGGAGAGCAGCTGCACAGTGGAGGCATGATCCGGGTAACCAATTGAGGTTTTGACCAGGAAACGGTCAAGCTGGGCTTCGGGCAGACGGTAAGTACCGGCCTGCTCAATGGGGTTCTGGGTTGCCAGCACCATGAACGGACGGCCCGTCTCATACGTGGTGCCATCCATGGTCACACGGGACTCTTCCATAACTTCCAACAGAGCCGACTGGGTCTTGGGTGAGGCCCTGTTAATCTCATCCGCCAGCACAATGGTGGCGAAAATCGGGCCCTTGTGGAACTCAAACTCCTGCGCCTTCTGATCGTAGATCATGACTCCGGTAACGTCTGAGGGCAGCAGGTCGGGGGTGAACTGGATACGGGAATTAGTTCCCTTGACAGTTGCCGAAATGGCCCGGGCCAGCATGGTCTTGCCCGTGCCGGGAGCATCCTCAAACAACACGTGACCTTCTGCCAGCATTGCCGCAAGGGTCAGGCTAATGACATGAGACTTGCCCAAGATTGCCTGGCCAACGTTAGAGACAAGTTTCTCAAACGTTCCTGCAAACCATGTGGACTGTTCCGGGGTCATGGACATAGTTCCTCTTTCGATCGTGTTATTGCGTGCCTAGCACACAGCAAACCTGCATTAGTTTATCCAGTAATTAGTGTTACTCGCCATTGGCGGGCCTACGGGAGTTGATTTTCCTAGTTAGCCGGCTTTGTAGAACGGCAGCATCCGGTGAAGAAAGTACCGCTAACACTCCCCCATACCGCCCGGAGTTGGTATATTCGTAGACTCGGCCTTCACATATCCCCAGTCGCTGTAGCCGGGCGAAGTGATGTGATACCACTTGTGCGAATCATTCCTGCCACCCCAATACTTGTAGCAGTTGACCTGCACGGGGGTGTTGGCCTCCAACCACTGCGATGAGCAGTTGGCAGGGCTGCCCGGGGTGAAGTGGTCACCGTTGCCGGACGCCTTCTCCAGGCAGCTCCGCGGATTGACCGAAAGAGTCCACGAGGTAGGCTTCGGTGGCGTCTTTTTCCCGCTCTTGGGCGTGACAGTCTGCACAGGACCGTACTGGCCAATGGAGTTCACCGTCCGTGCCTGGATGGTGACCTGGGTGTCATATCCGCCGGTATTAAACGATGCACTTCCATTCCCATTCTTACTGGACCAGCCACCACTTGGGAGGAGAATCTCCACGTGCTTGGCGTCCACGGCTCCTCCGGGGAAACTCCAGGAGTAGGAAACAGAGGTGCTGTCAGCACCACCATTGCTGCCGCTAAGTCCGGCTGTCCCTGGGGTGCCGTAGGGTTTCACCGAGTTCGACGGCGCCGAGGCACTTCCAGAGCTGGCGAACACTGCCGATTTGGCTCGCACAGTGACGGTGGTGTTTGCACCATTGGTGGCGGAAATCGTTTGTCCTGATGTCACAGGTATGTTGTTGGCCCCTGGGCTCACATTGGCAAAGTACGTTATCTCCCCTGGCGTGGCCCCACCCAGGGCAGCGCCGCTGAGGGCCGGGAAAGTAAGAGTGACTTGTCCACCGGATCCGCCTGTGTTGGCCAAAGCGATAGTAGGTTGGCCCACTTGACCGGGCTGGCTGACTGATCGCCAGCCAGCAGATGCCGGGCTCAGCTCAGATCCTGACACTTCGGTAGTTGCCTGGACCTTGAATGTGTAGTTGGCAACCGCGTTGGGCAGGGACACCGTCTGGCTTGTTTGCGTGGTGGTGATGGCATCTTTTTGTGCCCCATCCAAATACGTGAAGAGCGTGTATTGCTTGAGCACTCCGCCATTGAGTTTTGGTGCGCTCCAATTGACCCGCACTTGGTTTTGATTGCCCACCTGATCAACCAGTGAGGTTGTTGGCGGCGCAGGGGCAAATGGTTTACCAGCCGGTGAAACCGCCTTGGCGGTGTACGCACTCCACTCTGATGGCTTGGGCGCGCTGTTAATTGCCTGTACACGGAACGTGTACTCTGTCCCGTTGGTCAGGCCCGGCCAAACAAGCTTGTTTCCAGTCACCGATTTTTGCGGGTTCTGGCCGGCAGGAACCGGGGAGATCTGCACGTTGAAACTTTTGACGGCAGAGTACTCGCCCACCGGGGTCACCCAGCTCACATCCAGCGTTGTGTCACCACGGACAATGGCGGGCGGTGCAGGCTTATCCGGCTGTTGGTCGGGTGTGGCCGAGGCAGAGGCTTTGGAGAAGGCGGACTCCCCCACAGCATTTTTTGCACTCACCGTAAAGGTATAAGGCTTTGAGTTCGTCAACCCCGTGATCAAACAGGTGTTGGTGGCACAGCTCTGGGTGAGACCGTCACTGCGTTTGACTGTGTAACCAGTTAGTGCTGAGCCATTGTCCACCGGTGTGCTCCACTTCAGCAGCACGGATTTACTCTTGACTTCCTGCACCAGCGGAACAGCTGGAACGGCTGGCTTGCCTTTCACGTTCAAGGTAATGCGTCCATCAACGTGGCGTGCCGGATCCTCGGTTTTGTCGGCCACCGTGTAAAGAACAACTACGTTGCCGGTGAAATCCTCCGGAGCCTGCACTGTGACATTTGATCCCGCGACAGACACCTGTGTGCCGGGGGCACCCGTGACCATCTTTGCATCCACTATTTTCAAGGCGGTGTCAGGGAACGGATTGACATCATTTTCCAGCACAGGAATTGTTTCCATCCTGCCTGCGTGGGCATCAGGAACTGAGTCGGCATTGGCCACGGCCTTGGGTTTGGTTGAGGAGCTCACTATGATATTCACCTCGGCTGTGACAGGTGGGTTGTGCCCATCCTCCACTGAAATTCCTAAAGAATGAGCCGAACCCAGTCCTGCCTCTTTTGCCGCCTCAACGGTGAGGCTCGCGCCGTCGAGCTTGGTCTTGAGGCCGGCGGGACTATCTCCGGTGATGGCGAACTTCAGCTGATCCTTCTCGGGGTCGCTGGCTAGTAGCCCAAGATTTACGGTGCCGGATTCAAGCTGGGCAACCGTCAGTTCTGTTCCCTGGAGCTTGGGCGGCAGATTCTTTGCCGGTGCCGGAGTTACCTCGGTCATGATCGTCAGCGTTGATTTCAAACCGTCAGGATCCTCCGGGCCTGTGCCGTCAGTAACCTCAAAGGTGATGGATCCGGGGCCGTAAAAAGCTAGATCGGCCTTGTACGTCAGCGCCGCACCATCGGCTGTCAATGCCTCACGGGCAGGGGCACCAATCATCTGGATCTTGTCAGCCTGGCTGATCCTGGGCGTGCGCCCCTCGCGGACTTTGACGTAGTCGCCAAGGTTCGCCACAGCCGTCTCACCCGCCTGGACTTTAATGACTTCGTTGCTGGCCAACACCGGGTATTGGGCGTCCAAGCCCGGCACCCACACAATGGCGCTCGAGGAGAGCTTGTCCTGATCAGTCACTGTGTAAGGGATCATCTGCGGTTTAGCGCTCAAGGTGATGCGTAGCGTGCCATCGGAATTGATGGAGGCATTCTCATTGGGCAGCGTCAGAGTCAGCGCCAGTTCATCGGCAACACCGTCCGGGTCCTCATCATTTTTCAACACAGGAACAGTGACGGTGTTCTTTCCCAGTGCCTCCTGAATTGTGACCTCATCATCGCGGGCAATCGGCGCACGCAAAGGAGCATCCGGGGTGACGTTCATTCGGATGTTTGCTGTTGCTCTGGCACCTGAAGGATCACTGACCGTGTACCCCATGGTGGCAATACCCGTGGCTGAGGGGCTCGTCAGCAGCACCCGTCCAAGATCGGTAACGGAAGGCTCCATCTCGTCAGGACCATTGAAACCGTCCTTGATTACAAAGAGCTGGTCTGCGTCCGGATCAGTGTCATTGAGGACCACATCAAGGGCCACCTTACGGTCCGGCCGCATAGAGATGAAGTCATCGGCGGCTGCTGGAGGGCGGTTGCTGGAATCTTCCGGAGCAATCCCCACCTCAACCGTTCCTATCGCTTCGGCGCCCAGACGGTCTCTGACTTTATAGGTGAACTTGTCAGTCCCGGCAGCATTTCCTGCCGCCGTATACAAGACGAAACCCTTACCCGCCACGGCCGTGCCCAGCGTAGGGGCAATGTCAATGCCGGCAAGTTGCACCGAGTCCCCATCGGGATCAATACCGTCCAGAGGAATCTGAATCTTGGTTTGACCACCGGCGATCACCCGCCCCTTGACATTTTTAGGTGCCGGAGGCAGATTCCGTTCAACATCCTGGGCCACGATGTTGATTGTCACGGTGGCAGAATCGGTTTGACCCGATGCGTTGGTGACTTGATAGATAACGCTCACAGCGCCCGGGGTGGGCCCGGCCAGAAAACGCAGCGAATCCTGATCCACCCATAGTTTTCCGGCTGCTTCATCCGGTTGGTCCACAATTTCCGGATGTTTTAGCGTAGCCCCGTTAGGATCAAAATCGTTGGCGAGCACGGGGATGCGCACCACATCGCCCACCCGAACGTCTGCCACGTCATCATGCGCCACGGGTGGTTGCAGCGTAGCTGGTGATGGAATACGTACCACGGCAACAGCACCGGTAGAGGTGCCCTGACCGTTTGAGACTGTGTAATTAATGGTGACAGGGAAACCTGGGTCTCTGATGTCAGTAATCTTCAAAATGTTGTGTTCCAAAACGGTTACCGAGACGCCTGCGTCCGCTGAGACGTCAACCCCGCGAACCACCAATACCCCACCAGCTGGATCGGTGTCATTGCCAAGGACATCAACCAAGGTGCTGCCGCCAACGGGCAGCAGCGCCATATCCTTCACAGCAATGGGGGCAAGGTCTTTCTGCGCCGCAACCACATCAACCCGAATCAAACCCGTAGCGCTTTGGGGACCGTTGGTGACCTGGTACGTCAGGTAGCTGGCGCCCAGAGTTTCAGAAGAGAAGGTGAAGGTGCCGTTATCGGCAATAGCAGAGAGAGTTCCGCTCTCCGGCTTGTCCACACTGGCTAAGCGAAGTTCGCCACCTAGCGGATCCTGGTCATTCGCCAAGGGTGCAACAATGGCGCTTTGGCCCACAACAACCCGGGCGTAATCGGCGTTGGCCACTGGCGGCACGCCGCCGGAAGGTTTGACGCTGACCTTGATCTTCTTCTCCACAATGGAGCGCGTATCGGAGACCTTGATGGTTACGGTGCGCAGACCGTTGGAGGATCCATCATCGGTGTAGCTCAGTTCACCGTCCGGGGTGAACTTCACCTGGCCGGTTTCCTCGGCCGAGGACGCTCCGACAAGGAAGATGCTGTCGCCGTCAGGATCCAGCATGTCTGCCAGAACATTTTGGCTGATCGTTTGCCCCTGGCCAACAATCATGGTGGTGGGGCGCATTGAAACAGGTTCTGAATTCTCAGCCTCGGGTACCACCCGAACGCTCACGGCGCCCTGATCTGTTCCGCCGCGACCGTCGTCGTTGGTGTAACTAAAAGTTTCGGTGACGGCGGGTGCGTCAGCCGGAGTCACCAGTTGCAAGCCCGTCCCGCCATAGACGGTTTGCAAGCTCCCTGCCTTGATATTTTCGGCGCTGTCACGCACTGTGAGCACGTCGCCGTCAGGGTCGGAGTCGTTGTACAGCACAGGTAATAGCGTGGTGCTTCCGGCACGGACGCCGTACTGGTCGGGTTCGGCTACGGGTGGCCGGTTGGGTTTTGTCCTATCCGGCAGCGTGTTCACAACGTTGGGATCGGCTGAGTCTTTATCAGAATCTTCGGCGTTCTTTTGGTCAACACTGAGATCATCCCAGTTGTTGACAAGCATCATGTTTTCATTGACAAGCCAGACGTCCCCACCGGCCATGTCGTTGAGCACCACCACATCGCGGTTCTTCCTGAACACCAGATCGGATGCCGCCGTCGCCTTGGGAATATCCCGTGGCTTTGACTCACCGTCCACACAGTGGAAAAGGTATTTATTTGAGCCATTCCAGGCACTGTGGACGCAGCCGCCCTGCTGTACTGGGGCAATGGGGGTCCCCAACGATCCCGCATCAATAATCGTTGCCGTGCCACCGCCCAGGGGTTGGAGCACCAACGAGTTACCGGTTTCTAGTGCGACAAAATCGCTTTTCTCACTGCGCTGCTGCAGTTTTGCCCCCTTGGCTGAGGGGACCACCACTTTTTTATTTCCCGGAAGAAACACGGTCCCGGTCTCGGGGTCAAGCACTACCGGCTTATCCCCCACAACGCTTAGCGTCAGCCGGCCGTTTTCCGGCAAGCCCTCCATGGTGGCGTCCGTAGCCTCAATAACTTTTCCGTCACCGGAGACGTTTAGCTCGGTGAGCACGGCGGCACGCGGGTCAAGCACAAAAACCTGACTCACGCCGTCGTCCGTTTTAAGGGCGACGGCGGCGCGTGCATTGGTGATCTTCGTCCGGATTGGTTTTGTGGTTTTTTCATCGAACGAGCCGGCGGTGTTGGTGGGTACGCTCCACACCTTGCCGGAGGCCGGGTCGGTGATGACAGTGATTTCACTGCCCAGGGAGATGGTTTTGCTGGCGCCAAGTGCTGTGTCCTGGGTCAGTGTCATGGCGGGCACGTCAACCTGGTTCAGGAGGGTCCCGGAATCGTTGTCCATGAAGACCGTTCCGGCGTCCTGGAGTACGTCGAAACCATCCGAGGTGGCGGTGAAGCCGCCATCAAGCACCTTCGAGGGGACATTGAGGTGCCCCACCATGTTGATGCTGCGGTTGGTCACCCACACGCTGCCGTCGTTGAGATCCACGTCGGCGGTGCTGAAACCGGGGTAGATCAATGCCCCGGCAACAACAGCGGCGGAAACAACTGCAGCGGCGGATACTGAGAAGAACCGCCGTTGCGTGATCTTCCCGGCAAAAACGTTTAAAGCCATGAAAAAACCCTTAACTCGCCGGATTTTGGTGACCGGCTAGAAGACACTTGTAAAAATAATTGATCGGTGGTGACACTGGGCAGCGCTCCCCCTAAGGACTACTAACCCACTGTTAGTGTTCCGTAACTGGGCATTGCTCGCAATGGGGAGTTGTGCCCGTCGGAGCGCCTCCCCATTGGGGTTGGAGTAAACCTAGCAGCGGACGTTGCCCCCATTGCGATCACGCACATCTACTGTGATGCCCTTAACCCAGCGACCGGCTTGTGGACCTGTTGACATGACGTACCAGCTGCCGCTGCAGCCTGTCACCTGAACCCAACCATCGGCATAATCCAGCCACTTTCCCCCAAGATCAACGTTTCCCCCAGGGGAAATATTACCGTCGCAGGTAGCCGGGTTGGATGAGAAGTTGTTGCGTTCTCCAGGTCCTTGCGTACAAGAGTGCCAGTCTCCAGCTTGTACACGGACTTCAGTCACCGGCGGCGCTGGAGGTGGTGGTTTAGACCCGGCTTTGGCTGAAACCGCAGG
This sequence comes from Arthrobacter sp. TMP15, assembly GCF_039529835.1. NCBI lineage: Bacteria > Bacillati > Actinomycetota > Actinomycetes > Micrococcales > Micrococcaceae > Arthrobacter > Arthrobacter sp. TMP15. Next base: position 1,101,755 of record NZ_CP154262.1, on the reverse strand, counting down.
GGAGGGCGCACCGCAACCCCCAGCGTTGCAAGCTCTCACGCTCAGAGTTGCTGATTGATCATAGACTCCCGTAAAGGAAAAGCTCAAAGCCTTTGCCCTGCTTTCCCAGCCAGCACCATTGAGGCTGCTTTCGTAACGGGTGATGGCACTGCCATTGTTGTTAGCCGCCGCCCAGGTCCAGCTCAAGGTCTTATCTCCCTCTCCGGCTTGGTTTCCGCTCACTGTGGTCCGCTGCGGAACACCGTAAGGAGTAACCGTGGGGGATGCTGCTGAGTTGTCCCCGTTCGATGCGAACGCTCCCGTAGCGGCCCGTGCCCTGACGGTGGCTGCTACGCCACTTCCATTAGGAGAGGACAGAACGGCTCCGGAAGCAACTCCACAGGTTTCTCCCGTAGTGGTGAGGGTAACGCAGTACGTAACCTCATTGGCTGCATAACCATTGAGCTGCGCAGCAGTTAGAGGTGTGTAGCCAACTTGAACACGCCCACCAGCTGCGGTTTCATCCACTATCTTTATGCTCGGTGCGGCCATGATGCCCACCTTGCCTACGGCTCGTTGCGGGGTTGAGGCAGGGCTGGCACCGCTGGTTCCAGCCTTGTTTGTGGCGACTACCGCGAAAGTATAGGGAGCCGTTGAGTTGTTCACCGTTACGGTCTGAGCGTTGGTGCCCGGCGTGTAGGCCCGTGAGGGCTCACCCCCGCCGCTTTGGGTCAGCGTGTAACCGCTGATAGCTGCGCCGTTGTTGAAGGGCGCCGCCCACTGGACGCTAATCTGGTTCTGACTGCCAACCTGGTTGAGCATCTGAACAGTGGGCGCGGCAGGGGCGGATGGTACGCCAGCCGGTACTACCGAAGCTGAGTAGGGGCTCCACGCTGAAGGTTTAGGCGCCTTATTAATGGCTTGGACTCTGAACTGGTATTCAGTTCCGTTCGTCAGCCCGGACCAGGTTAGGGAGTTGCCAGTTACCCCGGGTTTCTGGCCGTTTTGTCCCGGTGGCGCGGGCGATATTTCAACGTTGAATTTCGTGACGGCGGAGAATTCTCCCACGGGCGTCACCCATTCAACGCTGACCGACTTATCACCAAAAGTAGTAGTAGGGGCTCCCGGTGCGTCTGGAACTTTATCTGGCATCGCAACGGCTGATAACGGCGATGGTGCTGACGTACCAACAGCATTGCTAGCCGCCACAGCGAACTTATATTCTTTGGCGTTGGTCAGCCCTGTAATGGTGCACGTGTTGGTGGCACAATCCTGAGTACCACCTGCCCAGCTCACAGTGTATTTGGTAATGGGTGAGCCATTATCTGCTGGTGGATCCCATTTCAGCAGGACAGCCTTGTCCCGTTCTTCAACAATCTGAGGTTTGCTGGGTGCCTCGGGTTTGCCCTTGATGGTGATTTTGATGCGGCCTGTTGCGTGCCGGCCCGCATCCTTGGTTTTGTCCTCTACGGTGTATCTAACCACCACCGTGCCCTTGTAATCTTCATTGCTGTTAACACTCACGCTGTCGCCCGTGTGCGTCACGGTGATACCCGCACTGCCGGTTTCCGTCGTTGTGTCCACCACGCGCAAAGGCGTATCGGGGAATGGATTGACGTCATTTGCCAACACTTTGACTACTTCAGCACGGCCAGCGAAGGCCTCCAGCACAATGTCATCATTTGCCACCGGGGGCGGAAGTGAGGTTGACATTGCGCGCAGGAGGACTTCGGCCACAACCGGATCGTTGCTGCCGTCAGTAACACTAAGCTGCACAGTTGCCTGCGCACCCACCTGGGTGCCATTACTTTGGGATACGCTCAAAATGGTACCGGCGAAAGATACCTCGAAGTTTCCAGGCTGGCTGCTCACCATGGCGTACTTAAACTTTTCCTTATCCCCTGGATCAATATCGAATGCCAAAGGGCCTACATCCAAACTGGCTTTTTCTTGTTGGGGCACATCCAATGAGGATCCTGTGAACGTGGGTGGGGTATTCTTCTTTTCGTCTTTTTTATCGGGGGTAGACACCTTAGCAGGATCAACCAGTGTCATGACGGTTAGCGTGGATTTTAGCCCGGCTGGATCGTTCGGTCCCGTCCCATCGGTGACCTCAAAGGTGATTGATCCGGGACCGTAGAACTTGATGTCGGAGGCATAATTGACTCCGGCACCATCGCCAACAATGACATTGTCTTTTCCTGCACCAACAAGTGAGATTTTCGATTCCTCAGTCAGCCGGGGAGTGCGTCCATCTCTGACTTGGACATAGTCGGCAAGTTTCATCACGGCACTCTCACCGGCCGTCATTCGAATGACGTCAGTGCTCTTGAGCGCGGGGTATTGCTTATCCTGCCCCGGAACCCAGATGAGCGCTGTGGATCTCAACTCATCTTGATCCGTAATGGTGTAAGGAATCAACTGTTCTTGTGGGACAAGTTCAACCCGGACGGCTCCATCAGAAGTGACAGTGGCAGTATCTAAGTTCATCCCGGTGACTGCTTGAATACTGACCTTGAGCTCCTCCGTCACCCCGTCTGGATCAGCATCATTTTCAAGCACTGGAACATCAACTGTGTTCTTGCCCAGCATCTGTTTGACCGTGACACGGTCATCGCGGGCTATGGGCGCTTTCAAAGGTGCATCCGCTGTCACAGTCATGCGGATATTGCCGGTGGCTGTGGCTCCAAACTTATCTGAAACCGTGTACATCATGGTGGAGATGCCGGGCTCCGCTGGAGATGTTAGAAGCACTTTTGACTTCTCCGTCACAGTCGGCTTCATCTCAGCCGGGCCCTGGAAGCCATCCTTGACCAGCCCTAACTGTCCACCGTCAGGATCGGAATCATTGAGCAGAACATCCAAAGCAAGCTTGCGCCCCGGGCGCATCGTGATGTAATCGTCCTCGGTGACAGGAGGGTGGTTCACAGCAAGTGGCGGGGCAATACCAACGTCAACTCTTGCTGTTGCTTCGGCACCGAGCCTGTCGCGCACCCGGTACGTGAATGAATCCGTTCCGGAGGAGCTCCCGCCGGCCGTATAGTAAATAAACCCATTGCCTGTCTCAGCTGTTCCCAGCCCCGGCCCTTGGTCAATTCCAACCAGTTCAACGGAATCCCCCTCCGGGTCAATACCGTCCAGTGGAACCACAATCCGAACCTGGTCTCCCGCAATAACACGTCCGGTAAGGTTTTTAGGGGCCGGCGGCAGATTGTGTTCGGGGTCGGCTGCAACAATGGTGATAGTGACTTGCGCCGAGTTGAACTGACCGGAGCTGTTCGCCACCTTGTACACGCCTTGGACTGTTTTGGCCGTTGGACCGGCAATAAAGCGCAGCTGGTTCTGATCCGTAAATAGTTTGCCCAAGGCTTCATCCGGAGACTCCACCACGACGGGGGACTTAAGTACCTCACCATTGGGGTCTGAGTCGTTTTCCAGGACCGGGATGGTCACCACATCCCCAACCCGCACAATGGCGGTGTCCGGCTCAACTCTTGGTGGCAGCAACTTATCCGGTGCGGGAATACGAACCACCGAGATTTCGCCGGCAGCATTGCCGACTCCGTTGGAAATGGTGTATTTGATGCTCATTTTGTCTTTCAAGCCACGCAAATCCGTCACCTTGATGATGTTTCGGTCAATGATCGTGGCGGAGACAGGCGATCCTGTAGGCAATTCAACAGACTGGATGACTAACACGCCGCCCGCAGGGTCCGAGTCATTTCCCAATACATCTACCAAAGCTGACCCACCTGAGGGCAGCATGACCAGATCCCTGACCGCAACAGGCAGCCCTTGTAAATCAGCTTCCACCACTTCAACTCGAATAAGACCTGTTGCGCTCATTGGTCCATTCGTCACCTGGTATTCCAAATAAACAGGTCCCACAGCACTGGAGGTAAAGATGAATGTACCATTATCTGCGATCTCAGAAACCGTTGAATTTTCCGGCTTGGAAACGCTCGCCAACCGCAATTTGCCACCCGCCGGATCCTGATCATTCTTCAACGGGGCTAGCACTACTGGCTGACCAACCACAGCCTTGAAAAAGTCCGCATTGGCAACCGGAGGCACGGCCCCTGCCGACTTGACGTTGACGAGAATTTTTTTCTCGGTGATGTCCTGACCATCTGAAACAGAGATCATCATGGACTTCATACCAATATTTTCACCATCGTCGGTATAGCTGAGCTGACCATCAGGGGTGGACTTGATGACGGCTGAGCCGTCCTCTGACACCGCGTCATTTAGATAGATATCATCCCCGTCGGGATCGATCCAATCCGTCAAGATATTTTGGCTCATGGTCTGGCCCGACTCCACCACCAGGGTGGAGTCACGCATGGTGTCGGGAGGGGAGTTTTCACTCACCGGCACTACCCGCACATTGACAGCCGCCGTGGAGGTGCCGCCGCGGCCATCGTTGACGGAATACGCGAAGGATCCGGCCCCGGCTTGTCCATCCGGGACTGTGATCTGTAAGCCTGTTCCATCATAGATGGAGGCCAACGCACCCATCTCAGGTGCCACACCGGGAGGCTCCACTGTGAGTACGTCACCATCGGGGTCGGAATCGTTAAAGAGCACCGGCAGGATGGTGGTCCGCCCTGCTCGCACGCCAAAGGAGTCCGCTACTGCTTCGGGGGGACGGTTAGGTTTGGTCCTGTCGGGCAAGGTGTTGACAACGTTCGGGTCAGCCGAGTCCTTGTCAGCGTTGTCCGCCTTCTTCAAGTCCGTCTTCAGGTCATCCCAATTATTGACCAGGAGCATATTTTGATTGACCAGCCACACATTGCCGGTATTGACATCGTTGAGGACCACTACGTCCCGGTTTTTACGGAAAACAAACTCTGATTTCCCGCTTGCCTTGGGGATGTCCACCAGTTCACCACTGCCGTTGCAGGCCAGCACATATTTGTTTGCTCGGGACCAGGCCGCGTGGACACAATTGTTTTGAACTACCGGGGCCACAGTTTTTCCTGTGCCAGATAACTGCAGAACGTTCGCATCTGATCCGTCAAGAGGCTGGGTGAACAAGGCAGTAGCCGTTTCTACGGCTACAAAATCACCCTCTTCCGTTGGCTGGGCCAACAAAGCTCCCTGAGCGTTGGGAATAGTGATGGTCTTGCCACCGGGAAGGAACAGCGTTCCTTTCGCCGCGGCAAAGACCACCGGTTTTCCACCGGCAACGGTGATTTGTACGTCTCCCAAACCAGCCAACCCGGCAAGGACCGTGCGCTCCTGGGAGTCAACTTTTCCGGCGTCGTTCAGCACTGTGGTAATCAGCTCACCGGCATCGCTGTCCGCAGTGTAGATAGTGTCATCCGGTGCGGTGACAGAAACCGCGCCACCCAAATTTGTCAGGATGGGCTTGGTGGTTTTATCGTTGAAACCCGGCACCTCCGCATTGGGCATTGCCCAAACTTTCCCGGCACCGGAATCGCTAAGCGTTACAAGATGGCTGCCCTGGGAAACCGTTTTGCCGCCGCCCAGGCTAGTCTCGGAATCCATTGCCATCATGGATACGTTCACGGGATTCAGCAGGGAACCACCATCACCGCTCATGAAAACATTACTGGCATTTTGAACTACGTCGAAGGTGGGGCTCGTGGCCGTAAACCCACCGTCGAGGACCTTTGACTGGTCATTGAGGTGGCCCACCAAACCGTCGGCACGGTTGGTGACCCATACGCTGCCGTCGTTGAGGTCTACGTCAGCTGTGGCGAAGCCTGGATAAATCACTGCCCCTGTCACCACTGCCGCCGAAACAACAATCGCTGCCGAAGCAGTAAAGAGTTGCCTCTTGTTAGTGAAGGAGGTGAACAGGGAGATCAATGCCATGACAAACCTTTGCTTCCCCGCGCCGGCCGGAGAATCGGGTATGAATGAATACATGGGAGCAATCATCAGTCCCCTGGCCATCCTAGCGGATTGCTCCACATGATGGCTTAAAGATTATTTGTTAGGCGTTGCCTGGCTGGCGGGTCAGTCGATAACCAGGCCTTTGCCGGTTCCACGTTGGAGAAGAACGGGCGCGATCTCCCCGAATCCACGGACGTTTTCAACGGGCAGCTGGGTCAGCACAAATCTGTCGTCATTTTTCAAAGCTGACGCTGTGACGGAGTCAATGAGCACGGTGCCCGGTTCAGCCAGTGAGGTCAGCCGCGCGGCGAGGTTCACAGTTGGCCCATAAATATCGCCCAGACGCGAGAGCACCCGCCCCCACACCATGGCTACCCGAGCCTCGGGTAGGAAATCATCCGCAGCCATGGCCTCTGCCAATGAGAGGGAAATCTGTGCGCCGGCCACGGGGGTTTCACAGTTGAACAGCACTTCATCGCCAATGGTCTTCACCAGGCGTCCACCACCAACGCTGATGATCTCCGCACACACGTTCTCAAAGCGCTGCACCAGACGGGCAAGTGTTTTTTCATTCATGCGACGGGACAGCGACGTGTAGCTAACAAGATCTGCGAAACCAACGGCCCGCGCCAGGGGAAGCGGCGCATCGTCTTCATCGCCGGCACGTCCCAACTCACTAGAAGCAAGTCCTTCTTCGGCGCGCACGGCCAGCCGCTGGATTCCGGCATTGAGCTGGCGGCGGTAGGAATACACCAGAAGTTCTTCCAACGGTGCAATCAGGTTCGGCAGCTCAGATACCACTGCACGGCGTGCCTCAGCGTCACTGACTCCGTGTTCCACAACAAGGTCTTCTACCAGCGCCTCAATCTGCCAGACAGCCATCCTGTCAGTCATCTGACCGATGGAGCGGGTCACGGAGATGGCGGTTTCCTCTGTCAGGAGGCCCTCCCGAACCATTGTGACAACAGTTTGCAGCGCTTTTTGGTCGCGCTGGGTAAACGCAACATCGTCATCGCCCAGGTTGGGAAATCCCATGGCACGCCAAATTTTACGCGCAGATAAGAGTGAGACTCCCACTCCGGCGGCAACATCACGGCGCTTGAGCGTCCGCTCGCCGCCAAGAAGCTGCGCCTCAAGAGCTCGCGTTTGATTGCGAGAGGCGGGGGGTAAGAGATTACGCGAGACAAGAGGAGACAGCGGCTCGGGTGGATCAGTTGTTTCTTCCAAGCTTGCGCAGCTCCTTCTCTGTCATGTCAACTCAACCAGCCTAGTCCCCTTCTCGGGGTGTTTGCTGTATGGACTCCCGAAACACTCTTGTCCAAGCCTGTTGGGTTTCCTCATTAAAGCTCTTCAAGTCAGGAACTTCCGCCACCGTCCGCATGGCGCCCCTGTACATGTATAGCTGCAGATCTCCTGATCCAACCATCCTTTGACGCCACTTTTGTACCGGGCGCACCTCTTGGACTTGTTCAAAATCATGAATTTGTTCGATGCGGCTCAGCGGCCCGCGCCGCACCAACAGTCTCTGGTTGGTCAGGATGTACCGCGTCCAGTTCCACCGGAGCACTCGCCGCACCGGGAAGATGAGCTCAAGAAGAACCACCGCCACCACGAGGATAACAATGGCAGGCTCTCGCCATGGCGCAGCAGCGGAACTTGGTGCCCACTGTGCAAAAGGAACGGATTGTAATTTAGCCAAGGCGGCAGATCCCACAAGAACCAGAAGCAGTCCTGCCGTGATGGGCCAGATCAGAATTCGGGAGTGCGGCCGGCAGCGGATAACAACCTGTTCGCGGCTGCGCAACCAACTACGCATAGTTCACCGTGCCGCCAGGCCCTGTGCGGCGCAGGTGAATCACATCCCCTGCGCTGACAGCATGGAGCGCCCCGCTAGCATCGCGCAGCACTAAACTGCCGTCTGCGTCCAAGGCTGTTGCGGTACCGTGCAGCATGGTTCCGCCGGGTAGTTCGGCACGGACTTCTTGGCCCAAAGTGCTCATGCAGCCCTGCGCGAGCTCCAACACGCTCTGGTCCTGCACACCGCCCAGCGGACGTTGCGCATCCCCGCCTACTGCCACAAAGTCCAGATACAGTGCCGCAAACTTGTTCAGGTACGCAGGAAGCAGCAGGTTTCGGTCAAGGGTCGATGCACTTTCAAGCAGTAGTGAGGTGGCCCGCTCCGTGGGCAGATCCGCAGAGTCCAGGCTGACATTGACACCGGCACCAACCACCACACCGGTACCAGGCACCACACCGGTACCAGGCTGAGCCCCCCGGCTGCCTTGGGCGCCGGGTGTTGCTGGTACCAATTGGGCCAGGATGCCGGCTACTTTGCGCCCCTTGACCACCACGTCGTTGGGCCACTTTAGCTCGGCGGGCACCCCCGTGACGGACCGCAGAACCGTGCACAACGCCACGCCGGCCAGGATGGAAAGCCAGCCATAACCAGTTGGTGCGAAGGCCACTCCGTGCCCCGGGCCCAGGTCCTCCCCCGGCCGCAAAAACACACTTGAGATCATGGCTGCACCGGGGGGAACTTCCCAGCTCCTGCCCATGCGGCCCTTTCCGGCTGGCTGGGCATCAGCGATCAAAACGCTCAAACTAGGCCAATATTCATCAACATTTGCTGCACCAGCGGCCAAATCACTGTTAGTTGAACCGCTGGAAACAACCACTTCCACACGAGCAAAGCGGCCTTGGGGGTGCACCAGAGCAGCCTTCAGAGCCGTTTTCTTCAGGGGGTGCTGGTTTTGTTCAGGTGAGAGGCCATTCATGGCTTCAATCCTATCCGGCACAGCATTGCATTCGCTCGGGGCACACCCTCTCATACTTGCCACGGTGGAGGACCCTTAGATAGTTGGATAACGACTTTGTAGGGTTCCTACACACACAACGGCAATTTCCGTTACTAGACTGATCTTAGAGTTTGCCCTTTTGTGCGGTTCCTACTGAAGGGTCGCTACGCTTTCCCACTACCGAGCCGGAGTATCAATGAGCCACGATCTTTCAACGACAGCAGGCAAAATTGCCGATTTCCGCGACCGATTGGCTCAATCGGAGATGCCCTCAGGTGAGGCGGCCATCGAGAAGCAGCACGCCAAGGGCCGCAACACCGCCCGCGAGCGCATTGATATGCTCCTTGACCCTGATTCGTTTGTGGAGTTTGACGCCCTCGCCGTGCACCGCTCGCACGCCTTCGGCATGGAGAAGAAAAAACCTCTTGGTGACGGTGTTGTTTCCGGTTACGGCACAGTGGATGGACGCTTGATCGGCATCTACAGCCAAGATTTCAGCGTTTACGGTGGTTCGCTGAGTCAGGTGAATGGCGAGAAGATCGTCAAAGTGCAGGAGTTTGCTCTGCGCAACGGGTGCCCGGTGGTTGGCATCAACGACGGCGGTGGCGCACGTATCCAAGAAGGTGTTGCCTCGCTGGCGATGTTCGCTGACATTTTCCGCAACAACGTGCATGCATCTGGGGTTGTCCCGCAAATCTCTCTCATCATGGGCCCGTGCGCCGGTGGTGCCGCGTACTCCCCCGCTTTGACTGACTACGTTGTCATGGTTGATAAAACCTCGCACATGTTCATCACCGGTCCCGACGTCATCAAGACAGTCACCGGTGAAGACGTGGATATGGAAACTCTTGGCGGTGCCCGTCAGCACAACAGCACCACGGGTACTTCCACCTATCTGGCCACTGATGAAACGGACGCCATTGAGTTTGTCCGTGAACTCCTTGACTTCCTGCCCTCCAATAATCTCTCCGAGTCCCCCGTCACTGAGCATGAGCAGGAATTAGTGCTCGACGCCGCCGATCTGGCCCTTGACACGCTGATCCCCGACTCCGCCAACCAGCCCTACAACATGCGCACAGTGATTGAGCAAATCCTGGACGACGATCACTTCCTGGAAATGCAGGCCCTGTACGCTCCCAACGTCATGATCGGTTACGGCCGGGTTGAGGGCCACACGGTGGGCATTGTGGCCAACCAGCCCATGCAGTTCGCTGGCACCTTGGATATTAACGCCTCCGAAAAAGCTGCCCGTTTTGTCCGCAACTGTGATGCCTTCAATATCCCCATCATCACACTGGTTGACGTGCCAGGCTTCCTGCCCGGCAAAGACCAGGAATTCCAAGGCATCATCCGCCGCGGCGCAAAGCTGCTCTATGCCTACGCCGAAGCCACCGTCCCGAAGCTGACAGTGATCACCCGTAAGGCCTACGGTGGCGCCTACATTGTTATGGGTTCCAAGAAGCTCGGCGCCGACCTGAACCTGGCTTGGCCCACAGCCCAAATTGGTGTCATGGGCGCCCAAGGCGCAGTAAATATCCTGTACCGCCGGGATCTTGCCGCCGTGGATGCAGAGGGTGGCGACGTTGAGGCACGCCGCGCAGAAATTGTTCGCCACTATGAGGATGAGCTCCTGAACCCTTACCAGGCTGCCGAACTTGGCTATATCGACGCCGTCATTGCCCCCTCTGACACGCGCATCCAGCTCATTAAAGGGCTGCGAGCCCTACGGGACAAGCGAGCCTCGCTGCCTGCTAAGAAGCATGGGAACATCCCGCTGTGACGGACCAGCCCCTAGAAGCGCCGTTGCTTACGGTGACCCGCGGCAATCCCACCGCCGAAGAACTGGCGGCGGTGACCGCCGTCGTACTTGCTCTGCAAAGCGATGGCAGCAGCGAAAATGTCCAAACTCCCACACGGCACTGGGCTAGGCGGGCACAGTTGAAGCTGCCGCCCACCCCTGGTGCTGGATCGTGGCGGCGTTCGGGGCACTAGCGCATCGTTGAGCGCACCCGCATGGCACTACTTCCATACAAATTGGGCCTAGATTGACTGGCGGTAGCCGAAGAACTCGTGGTCGTTGTTGTAGCCGCCCTGCCCGCCGCCCACCTCGGAAAAGTGCTCAACGAACTCTATGCCCTTGATCCACTTCACGAGCTTGAACCCGAGCTGAACTTCGTTGCGCAGACGCAGTGGGGCGCCGTGGCCAAAGGAGAGGTCCTCATCGTTCATCTCGTAGGCCAGCATGGTGAGCGGGTAGTGCATCTGCTCGATGGGCTGGGCGTCGTAGTAAATCCCGCCGTCAGGGCCCAGCGCGAACGAATAGAAAATAACCCACTTCGCTTCGGGCTTGGGCTTGGCCAGCTCCAGGATTGTGTTCATCGAGACGCCGCCCCACTTGGCCACCCCTGACCAGCCTTGGATGCAGAAGTGCTGGGTGATTTGTTCGTGATGGGCCAGCGCGCGCAACTGCTCTAAGTCCAGTTCCACCGGGTTCTCCACCAGGCCGTTGATGCGCAGTTTGTAATCGGCAAATTCAGCCAACTGCAGCTTCTTGTACTCTTCCGTCTCTGGATATTTGCCGTTGTGCCAAAAGTACGGAGAAATGTCCTTCTCGGTGTACTGGCCAGGCTTAGCATCGATGTGCTCGAACAGTTTTTGCGCCGGTCCCACCAGCGCATAGCCTACTTTCTGGACCTTTCGCGGGAAACGGTAGGTGAGCGGGGAAGCAGCAACCCACGCAACAATCATGACGATCAGCGACGCAGCAAAGATCCAGAAACCAACCCATGAGCCATCGTCACGCGCGCCGTACATATGGTTCAGGTTTCGCAGGGCACCGGTGGTCAGGACCAACGTCACGTGCACAAGGATGAACATCAGGAACCAGCACAGCACCAAAAAGTGCAGGGTCCGGGCGATCTGGATACTGAAGATGGAACTGATCCAGCGGAACCTGGTGGACAGTGCCGGGGACATCCCCAACCCCGTGATCAACGCCGCCGGTGCAGCGATGAAAACGGTGATGAAGTAGGCCATGAGTTGCAGGCTGTTGTAGTTGACCCAGCCATTTTCGATGGGCCAGTTTAGCGACAGATACTGGATGGCGACCGAGATGGAATTTGGGATCACGTCCCAACTCCTAGGGACCAAACGCATCCACTGCCCGGTGATGAAGAGTAGAACCATGAAGATGATCCCATTGAGCAGCCACAACGTGTCCACGCCCAAGTGCCACCAGCGGGCGAGCCCAATAGAGTGCCGCCTACCGGGAAGACCCACCCCATCGGGCAAGGTGATGGAGTCCTGCTTGGCCGTGTAGAGCGGATCGGTTGGGATTGGTTTCTGGATACGAAACCAATCCTTACCTGGGGTGGAGTGACGGGTCATGTACAACCGTGGATGGTCGGCGAGGATCGTCACACCGGAGCGCATGATAAAGATCAGCAAAAACGCGTTAAGAAAATGTTGCCACCCGAGCCAGGCAGGAAAACCGACAGGGGCATTCCCCGGGAGTTCGGACTCGCCGGGGTAGCGGGTGATGAAGTCCTGCACCGCAGGGAGTTCGCGCAACCCCTTCGCCACAGCGATGCCAACAATGAGCAGGAGCACACCGATAGGGATCAACCAGAGCAGATTGAACCATTTGTTCTTCCCAATCCGAATGCGTGGGGCGACACCGAATTGCGGTGGGACACCGCCGGCCCACGCTGCGTCCACGACATCGTGCTCTTTTTTGACAAGCTCGGTGCGGAAGCTCTGCTGCACTGTTGGTGTGTTGTCTGCTGCGGGAGAGTTCGGTTCGTCCTGAGAGGAGTCCATGTCCTGAACCTAGCACCAGAGGAGCGCATAGGAGCCGACTTAAACGCCCCATTAATTTACAAACTTCCGTCCCAGGAGCCAGTCATCTCGACACCTGGCGCGGCTGCTTCGTTGATGACGTTGGGCGATGAGAGCGTCGTGGGCAAATTGGTTGAGTAGCGGAGCCAACTGCGGCAGGTAGGCTCGGTGGCATGAGCTTACCTGCGCAGGCCGTTCGGGCCGCTACCGCCATTGACCATGCCGCCAACAGTTACACCGAGACGTTGCTGGCCTTAGATCCGGGATTTGCCACAGAACTGGGCCGGCCAGGGCATGAGAGCGAATACTCAGATCACTCCCCCGCCGGTTTGGACGCGTTTGCTCAGGCCGCCCGCAACACTCTTGCAGCCCTGGCCCTCCTGACGCCCACCGATGAGGTGGACAGGGTCACCCTGCACGCCATGAACGAGCGCCTGGGTCTTGACCTTGAACTGCACGCCAGTGGTTGGCTTTTGGCGGACTTGAACAATATTGCTTCCCCCGCCCAAAGTATCCGAGCTATTTTCGATCTCATGCCCACCGCCACGGTCACGGATTGGGGACACATTGCTGACCGGCTCGCCAATGTCTGCGCCGCCGTCGAAGGCTATATCGCTTCTCTGCGGGCAGGTGCAGCACTTAATCTGGTGGCTGCCCGCCGTCAGGTTCTCACAGTCATTGAGCAGTGCGAACGGCATGCCAGCGCAGATGGTTTCTTCGTTTCGCTGGCTCGGGATGCTTCGCCCTCTCCGGACGACGCCGATTCCAGCCTCCCAGCCGAACTCACCACCGCGCTGCTCGCCAACGCTGAGCTGGCCCGTGCAAGTTACAGCACCCTGGTAGATTTCTTACGCACCGAACTTTTGCCTTTGGCGCCCACAGCCGATGCAGTGGGCAGGGACAGGTACAGCCTTGCCTCACGGTTGTTCCTGGGGGCTGAAGTAGATCTAGAGGAGAGCTACGCATGGGGTGTGGCCGAACTGGACCGCATCATTGCTGAGCAGAAATCAGTGGCCGAACAGATCAAGCCGGGCGCTTCAATCGAGGAAGCCAAGGCTGTTCTGAACGCTGATCCGCAACGCATCCTGCACGGTACCGGCGCGTTGACGGCCTGGATGCAGAAGCTCTCCGACACCGCCTTGGCAGATTTGGCCGGGGCCCAGTTCGAGATTCCCGAGATCATGCGCACCCTGGAGTGCCGTATTGCGCCAACTCAGGATGGCGGTATTTACTACACGGGACCTTCCGAGGACTTCTCGCGACCCGGTCGCATGTGGTGGTCGGTGCCTGAGGGTGAGGATACGTTCACCACATGGGCCGAAACCACCACCGTTTACCACGAAGGTGTTCCGGGCCACCACCTCCAAGTTGCCACTGCCACGCGCCAATCGGCTCTCCTAAATGACTGGCGGCGCAATGTTTGCTGGGTGTCCGGACACGGCGAGGGCTGGGCGCTCTATGCTGAGAGGCTCATGGACGATTTAGGCTACCTGCGTGATCCGGGCGATAAAATGGGCATGCTGGATGGACAGCGCATGCGTGCTGCCCGCGTCGTCTTTGATATTGGCGTGCACTTGGGCTTTGAAATTCCTGCCCAGTGGGGCTCCGGGACGTGGACTGCCGAAAAGGGCCTAGAGTTTCTGCGCCAAAACTTGGACATCTCAGCAGGCCAGCTCAACTTTGAGTTCAACAGGTATCTGGGCTGGCCGGGGCAGGCTCCCTCATACAAACTCGGTCAGCGCCTGTGGGAAGACATCCGCGACGCTCGAGCAACACGGGACGGCTCCGAATTTTCGCTGCGGGACTTCCACACCCAGGCCTTAAACCTTGGCTCCGTGGGTCTGGACACCTTGAAAATGGCGCTTTTGGACTCATCCGCCGGAAACTAGGCCCACTATGGCCCGCTATGGCCCGCGAGTTGCCACTTGTGGTGTCCATATCGCGAATTTGGACACCACAAGTGGCAACTCGCGGCCAAGGATGTGGGTGATCACTGAAAGTCTCTGCGCGTCATCAGCCGTCCCTGCAGCGAGCGCCCGGACAGGTTCGTCGGATCCGGCCAGCCGCCACGTTTAAGCATCCGAGCAATTTTGGTGACAACCACTAATTCTCCTGCACGGATATCGTCATTGTTGATCAGCACTTGGTGCCAGCCCAGAGATGCGGTCACGAAGTCTCTGTCATGGTCCCTGACTTGCTGCTCCCGGGTGAAATGATGCCCGCCATCATACTCAATGCACGTCACGTACTCCTCACACGCCAAATCCGGACCAACTTTGCCTTGGCCGGCCGCGTCCCTGATCTCTACGTTGTGTTCAAAAGTCGGAAGTGGGGACCGGGCAATCATCAAGCGCAGCATGGTTTCACGAGGTGAGTCCGAGCCCACACGTGTTAGCTCCATCGCTGCCCGCAGCCTGCGCATTCCCCTAGCTCCTGCATGCTGGAGAACATAAAGTTCCAGCGCCTCCAGCTGAACTTTTGGCCACACCAAACGCCCAAATGTCCTGCGATGTTCACAAATTATTTGATCGCTCACGGCCACCAATTCATCAACACTGAGCAGCTGCGCAATATCTACGAGCGTGCGTTCCACGGAGGTGGCAGGAACTCCGCCAATGTGGATAACATCATGGGGCCCCAGGGCCAGGAGATGGCCGGTTACTCCTTTTCTTCTGGGCTGGCGCGCACCCACGGGCGTGGCCACATCGATGCACGGCAACTGTGTAAGCCGCTGAGGCAA
This sequence comes from Arthrobacter sp. TMP15, assembly GCF_039529835.1. Lineage (NCBI taxonomy): Bacteria > Bacillati > Actinomycetota > Actinomycetes > Micrococcales > Micrococcaceae > Arthrobacter > Arthrobacter sp. TMP15. Next base: position 1,086,542 of record NZ_CP154262.1, on the reverse strand, counting down.
GTAGAACTCATGCAATGTTGCCGCGCTCACGTGGCTGACAATGCCCCTTGCCGTCACGGCCGTGTGCGCTCGGCAGCTTTCCAAGAGGCTAAGCGGCGCGTCCTGGGGCACTCGAATTCCCCGTGAGGGCGTCCAGAGGTCCTTTCGCCGAGACCTGCTTCGGGAGATTCCGGCGGTTTTCGCCTCGTCCATGGTGAAGGGACGGATTGAGAGGTGCAAGGGAAGTGGTTTGAACTTATCCATGCACCCATTAACAGCAACTACTATCCGCCGTGGAGGGCCATAGAGAAAAAATACTCGAATGTGTGGATAACGGGCGACTCCTGCGCCAAGAACGCTCTGAGGAACTTCGCGAGTTGCCACATATGGCGTCCACAGGGCGCTTCTGGACACCATATGTGGCAACTCGCGGCGTTGGGCACCTCTGAGATCCGTAACAAGGGGCAACACAAATTATCCGCCTCTAGAGCACCCGGCCTACCGTTGCCTTATGACATCTACAGCCACCACCCCCAAGGCCACTACCCCCAAGGCCTCGAGGCTACCCAAATGGGCAAGTTCATTCGGCGTTCAAATTATTGCCGGTCTGATCCTCGGCCTGGTCTTGGGCCTGATTGCGCGCCAGCTCGGTGGCGATCCAGAGACCACCCCCAACGGCCTGGTCACCACACTGAGCGTTATTGGATCCAGCTACGTCTCTATTTTGAAGGCGGCCGTGGTGCCGTTGATCTTCACGGCTGTGGTCTCCTCGATCGCAAATCTGCGCCAAGTCACTAATGCGGCCCGTTTGGCGTGGAATACGCTGCTGTGGTTCGCCATCACCGCGCTGATAGCCGTCACCATCGGAATCGGTTTGGGCACTTTGTTCCAGCCGGGCGCCGGCACCGGCACGGCGACCCCCGCGGATTACACCGGTAAGTCAGGCGATTGGTGGGCCTTCCTCCTTGGACTGTTCCCCTCCAACTTCCTGGGTTTGAGCGCCTCAACCAAGGCTGCCGAGTCCGGAGCCCTGACCACCAGCGTGAACTTCAATGTTCTGCAGATCCTTGTCATCGCCATCGTCATCGGCATCGCCGCACTGAAAGTTGGCAAGGCAGCTGACCCGTTCCTGAAGCTGAATGGTTCGGCTCTAGCCGTCATCCAAAAGGTGCTCTGGTGGATAATCCGTTTAGCACCGATTGGTACGGTCGGTTTGATCGGCAACGCTGTTGCAAGTTACGGCTGGACAACCATCGGCTCCCTCGGGAAGTTCACCATTGCCATCTATGTGGGTCTGGCACTTGTCCTCTTCGTCGTGTACCCGGTACTGATCAAATCCCACGGCCTCTCGATCAAGGCGTACTTCTCCGGTGTCTGGCCGGCAGTTCAGCTGGGCTTCGTATCCCGCTCCTCTATTGGCACGCTGCCGCTAACCCAGCGTGTGACCGAACGCAACCTTGGCGTGCCGCGCGCTTACGCATCCTTCGCTGTACCTTTGGGCGCAACAACAAAAATGGACGGTTGCGCCGCCATTTATCCGGCCATTGCAGCGATCTTTGTGGCACAGTTCTTCGGTATTCAGCTTGATCTGGGCCAGTACCTGCTGATCGTGCTCGTCTCGGTCCTTGGCTCCGCTGCCACCGCGGGCACCACTGGCGCCGTCGTTATGCTCACCCTGACGCTCTCAACGCTGGGACTGCCGCTGGCCGGCGTCGGACTTCTGCTTGCCGTTGACCCCATTTTGGATATGGGCCGCACAGCCGTGAACGTTGCAGGCCAAGCCTTGGTACCCACAATCGTTGCCAAGCGCCAGGGCATCCTCGATGAGGGACTCTACAATGCTCCCCGCAACGGCGATCCCTTCGCGGATGATCCAGACACTGAAACGGACAGCATCGATGATCTAGTGGCAGCGTTGGATTCAGGCTTGGACGGGATCGATTCGAAGCGCGAACCGGCCAATGCATAGGTAATCTCGCAGGCGTGTAGGGAACCCGGATCCCAAATGTTCGCACGTAGGATTTGAACCAGGCAGTAAATATTGCAGCCTACGCCGGTATCCATCACCGCTGGCGCCCCATCAGCTAAAGGACAGCAATGATCATCGTTACCACCAACGACCTCCCGGGCTACAAAATTGATGCTGTGTTCGGCGAGGTCATGGGCCTGACGGTTCGGTCCCGGCATATTGGCGCCCAATTCACCGCCAGCTTTCGGGCTCTCGGCGGCGGGGAACTACCTGAGATGACAAAGGCCCTATATGAGAGTCGGCAGGAGGTTGTGGCGCGGATGGTCACGGAAGCCCAATCAAAGGGTGCCAATGCGATTGTTGCCGCCCGCTTCGACACTTCCGAAATGGGCGGGAACTGGACTGAGGTCTGCGCGTATGGCACAGCGGTCTTCGCGATCCCGCTCGCTGAAGGTCAGCCGGGCGCAACAGGCCAGTCGATTTATCTATCGCAAAACCCGCAGGGCTAAGACACAGCGCACCTAGCTCAAGCGGCGAAGCGGAGCGCCCGGAACACATGGTTCCGGGCGCTCCTTCAGTTTGCACAAAGTGCAAACTTGCACTTAGTGTAGTCATGTGAGCACCCCCGCATCTCCCCCTCCCAACCAGCCTTCGCGCCGTGAGCTGAACAAAACTGCCACGCGTGAAGCCATCGCCACCGCTGCCCTAGGTTTTCTGCGCAACCAGAGCGTTAACTCGTTCACGGTCGACGACGTTGCTGCCGCCGCCGGGGTATCCCGACGCACCTTCTTCAACTACTTCTCCTCCGTGGAAGCCGCTGTTGCCAGCTTTACGCAAAACTACCTGGATCAGGTCATTGTGGAGCTTGAAGCCCGGCCGGTTGATGAGTCACTGCTTGAATCGGCCCAAATAGCGCTCTCCGCCGTGGGTAGCCCCCACGATCTAGCCATTTTGGCCGAAACGTTCACTCTCACCCAAGACCCCCAATTGGACAGGTTTCAATTGCAAGCTTGGGAGGAATGCACCTTCAAAGTCACCGAAGTAGCTCGGGGCCGTCTCCCGGCAGGCACAGATGAGTTGTATTTGTGCGCCCTGGTTGGTGCCGTCATGGGTAGTTGCCGTGCAGCATTCTCGGTCTGGTCCCAAACTTACGGAACCAGTACTAGCCCGGAGTCATTGGCTCAGCTGCGCACGAACTTGGAACGCACAATCTCTCACATACGTAACGGTTTCAATAACTAGTTTTTTATCGACTGGGTCCGCCCAGCCATCTTATAGAGAATGGATTCACCATGGCCCTTTGGCTTTATAAATTGGGACGGTTCGCCGCTCGACGTGCCTGGCTGGTGATCACCGCCTGGGCCGTGATCATGGGCTTGGTGGGAGGTGCCGCAGTACTTTTCATGGGCCCCATGTCAAACAACTTCCAAATCCCCGGTACTGAGACCCAGCAGATGGCGGACAAGCTCAAGGCTGATCTGCCCGAAGCTTCCGGTGGCACGGGCTCTGTGGTATTCACCAGCACCAATGGTGAACCGTTCACTACCGCCCAAGAAAGCGCCATCACCGACGCACTTGAATCAGTGAAAACTGTTCCCACCGTCAAAGATGTCATAGACCCGTTCCTGACAACAGCTGCCCAGAAAGCCGGCGCAGCCAAGCTCGCAGAAGGCGCCAAGGCGTTGGCGGACGGAGAAGCACAGGCCGCTGAACAAGCCCCCAAATTGGAAGCTGGAGCCGCTGAAATAGCCGCTGCCAAGGCCAAACTGGATGCCGCTCAAGCACAGCTCGATGCTCAAAAGGAGCAGATAGCGGCACTGCCGCCAGGGTCACCCCAGGCGCAGGCAGCAGGGGCACAAGTTGCTGGCGCGCAAGCACAGCTGGATGCTGGCATGGCCCAGTGGCAAGCCGGCAAGGACCAGTTCGACGCCGGTAAAGCCAAGTTTGACGAAGGCCAGGCAACTCTGGCTGCCAAGAAGGCCGAACTGACCGCGGGCCAGCGCACCGTCGATGCCACAGCCGGGCTCCGCTTTGTCTCTGAGAACAATAAGGCCGCCATTGGCCAGATCCAGTTCAGCCAGTCGATGAATGCCGTGACCCCGGATAACCGCCAGCTGGTCCAGGACAGGTTGAACACCTTGGAATCCAGTGGCGTCAGTGTCTCTTACAGCAAGGAAATCGTTGAAGACGTTTCCGAACTGTTCGGAATTTCTGAGGTAGTTGGCATTGCCGTTGCCGCCGCCGTCCTGCTGATCATGTTGGGTACTTTTGTTGCTGCCGGTTTGCCGCTGTTGATGGCCGTTGTGGGCGTCGGCATTGGTGTGGGTGGCACGATGGCCCTGACAACCGTTATTGAGATGTCCTCCATTTCGCCAATGCTGGCCTTGATGCTGGGCCTGGCTGTGGGAATTGATTACTCCTTGTTCATCGTCAACCGGCACCGCCAGCAGCTTCTGGCGGGTGTGGGGGTCCGTGACTCTATCGCCAAGGCCACCGGCACCTCCGGCAATGCCGTGACCTTTGCCGGGCTGACAGTTGTTATTGCCCTGGCCGCACTCTCCGTCACGGGCCTGCCGTTCCTTGCCATCTTGGGCTTGGCCGCGGCTGCCACGGTTGCTGTCTCAGTCCTGATCGCCTTGACTTTGACACCTGCATTGCTGTCATTGATTGGCACTAAGCTCATCTCCAAAAAGGCCTGGGCCAAGAACTCCCTGTCTACCGCGAAGCACAACGCAAACCTTGTGGGTATGAATAACGCCCAGAAGGCTGACGCTGATGAGGCGGCCGATGTTGCCCGCAGCGCCCGCGGTTGGGGCGGTCTTGTGACAAAGCATCCAGTCATCTCGCTGGTGGGTGCTGTCATTGCTCTGGTTGTCATTGCCATTCCTGCCACCGGACTGCGGCTGGCCCTGCCCGACGGCGGCTCTGAACCTGTCGATTCCAGCGCTTTCCAGGCGTACTCGATCACTGGAAAGAACTTTGGCGAAGGCATGAACGGGCCCATCATTGTGGTTGGCTCCTTGCCTGCCGGCTTGGATGAAGCGAGCGCCACAACACTGAATTTGGATGTGGCTGACAAGCTGCGCCAGGTCAAAAATGTTGAGGCAGCCGTGCCTGTCACTGTCAGTAAGGACCTGCGCACCGCCGTCTATCAAGTGGTCCCCGCAGAAGGTCCCGCCAGCGAAAGTACCGTCCAGGTGATCCATGATCTGCGGGCTGAGGGAGCAACCATCAGCTCAGATTTGGACGTCAGCATTGGGCTGACGGGCCAAACGGCCGCCAACGTCGATGTCTCAGAAAAGCTGGGAGCGGCGCTTCCGCCTTACCTGGCGATCGTCGTCGGACTTTCCCTGGTGCTGCTGATCCTGGTCTTCCGCTCCATCTTGGTCCCGCTGCTGGCAACCGCCGGTTTCCTGCTCTCCCTCGTGGCTGCCTTTGGCGGTGTGGTGGCCGTCTATCAGTGGGGCTGGCTGGGCTTGATCTTCGATGTGGCGAATCCGGCAGCCGTACTGAGCTTCTTGCCGATTATTTTGATTGGCGTGCTCTTCGGGTTGGCGATGGATTACCAGGTGTTTATTGCCTCCGGAATGCGTGAAGCGTACGCCCATGGTCAGGATGCCAAGCAGGCTGTGCGGACCGGCTTTAAGCATGCCGCCCCGGTGGTTACCGCCGCGGCGATCATCATGATTAGCGTGTTCTCGGGGTTCATTTTCTCCCACCTGACCATGGTCCGCCCGTTGGGCTTTGCGCTGGCGTTTGGCGTGCTGATTGATGCGTTCGTGGTGCGCATGACCATTGTTCCGGCCACCATGCACCTGCTCGGCAAGTCGGCCTGGTGGCTGCCGAAGTGGCTAGATAAGATCCTCCCCGACGTTGATGTGGAAGGCGCCAAGTTGGCTTCCATCACTGCCACGGACGACGCCGAAACTCCCGTTTCCGGAAGCGCGCCGGCTAAGTAGCACCACCGTAGGAGACGCCCATGGCGTCACCCAGAAGGCGGGCAGGGCTTCGGCCCGGCCCGCCTTCTGCTTGCCCGGGCTGTGACCAAGTGAACTACACTTGTGACTCACGGCACGTCTCTCGCCTTGAGCGCCAGCCGCCAATTGCCCCTTGCTTGGTTTTGGAGAGTTGATGTCCCCGCTGCACCCCTCTGGTGAAGGCTCGCCACAGATGCGGGACTTGGTGCGCGAATCCTGGAAACGCTCCCTTGCCGCCCTGACTTCATCTGCCGGGCGGCCGCCTCCTGTCATGTGGGAAAGCCGGGAACTAAACGATTTCCGCCGTGACCACCCGCTGGCGGCCATCATGCCCGTCATCACCAAATTGCTGATTGAGCCCAGCCACAACACAGGACTTTTGGTTGCCGTGGGCGATGAGCATGGGCGCCTGCTCTGGGTAGAAGGCGACTCCCCTGCCCGGCGCAACGGTGAAAACATCAACTTCGCCACGGGCGCCGATTGGTCAGAGACAGTGGTGGGCACCAGCGCCCCGGGCACCGCGCTGGTGCTTGGCCAGAGTGTGCAGATCGTGGGGCAGGAACACTTCAACCCCGATGTTCACTCGTGGAGTTGCACGGCCGTTCCTGTCCACGATCCCGATTCCGGCTCACTCTTGGGCGTTGTTGACATTACAGGAGGTCCGGACGCCGTCGGGGCAAATACGCTCTCGCTGGTGCAAGCCACGGTGGCTGCCGCGGAGGCTCAGCTGCGCATCCATCGTCTGGAACGGCGGGCCAGCAATGCCGGGGAACGGGGTTCTTCGCGTTCAGCCGGCCGTCGTGGCCAGACTGCCGCCACCACTAAACCGCTTTACCGTGACTCTCTGCAGCTTCTGGGCCGCGATCAGGGCCTGCTCCATGTTGCCGGCAAGGCCGTCACGCTCAGTGAGCGGCACACCGAGATTTTGGCCGTTTTGGCCTTGTACCCGCACGGTCTCAGCGCCGAGGAGCTCACCGAGAAAATTTACCCCGATGGCACTTCTTTGACCAGTATCCGTGCTGAGTTGGTGCGCCTGCGCAAGTTACTGCTCACTGTTGCACCGACGCTGGTGCCGGCGTCCCGGCCATATAGGCTGCCGCGCCCGCTCGTGGTGGACGCTGAGCAGGTCAGCAATTATCTTGACCGCGGAGCGCATCGCCTGGCGTTGAACATATACCGCGGCGCCGTCATGCCCCGCTCCATAGCCCCGGAGATCGAGGCCATCCGGAACCGGGTTGCGGTTCAACTGCGCGAGGCCATCCTCAACGACGCCAGTCCGGAGGTGCTCCTGACCTACTTGCAGCTTCCCGAGGTAGCGAACGACGTCGACGCCTGGCGCACAGCGTTGCGTCTCCTCCCGCCGCGCTCACCTAAGCGCTCCGCCATAGTGGCCCACGTGCAGGCGCTGGAAAGAGAACCGCTGGAACACTAGGCACAGGCACGGATACAGATACAAGGGGCAAAAGGGGCGCCGGAACGTTAGGCCCTGGCTCTGTTACTGAGTGGCCCACGCATGTCAGCCCGCGCGTGCCTCTTCGCCGTGTTCTTGAAGCTGGTGCCGGTCCCGGGCTGCAGTCCAGCCAAGAAGTCCCAGCAAGAGACCGCCAATGAACACCGCAGCGATGGCGAAAAGTGAACCATTGAGAAACAGCGAGAGGTATATATCCTCCTGATCACTCACCGGCCCGCTCAAGTCCCACTCCTGCGCGGAGAGCCCTATGAGTCGGTTGACTTTGGCGGCTGCCCACATCAGGACCAGCAGTGCTATACCCACGGCGCCAAAGTAAAAGTTCCAACTGCGCACTCTGGCCATTGCCCGTAAAAGCAGGCAGCCGAGCAACAAAATTCCCAGTGTCACCAGCACTATCAGTGCCGCTATCCCGTACACCCAGATCTCGTTCCCCATTTACTCAGCCTAGCAATCCCCCGCCGACCAACGCCCAGCCGAGCAATGCCCAGCCGAGCAACGAGGCCACGTTTATCTGCCTCATACAGTGTGAGGCAGATCATGCAACGTGCTTGCAACCTCCCCACGCGTACGCTTCCAACCAAGGACGCTGAGGTCCCCCACGCAAAGGAGTTAGACCATGACTGTTTATGCACAGCCCGGTAGTGAAGGCTCAAAGGTCACGTTTAAGGACCGCTACGAGAACTGGATTGGTGGCGAGTGGGTTGCCCCGGTTAAGGGCGAATATTTTGAGAACATCACACCCGTCACCGGCAAGGTTTTCTGTGAAATTGCCCGCGGCACGGCCGAGGACATTGAATTAGCACTAGATGCAGCACATAAAGTGGCTCCCAGCTGGGGCAAAACTTCTGCCGCTGAACGCGCCGGAATTTTGAATAAAGTCGCCGACAGGATCGATGAAAACGTTGAGTTGCTGGCCGTTGCCGAAACCTGGGATAACGGTAAGGCAATCCGGGAAACCCTCAACGCTGATATCCCCCTAGCGGCCGATCATTTCCGTTACTTTGCCTCAGTGGTTCGCGCCCAAGAGGGCAGCCTCACTCAGATCGATGAGAACACCACTGCCTACCATTATCACGAGCCCCTCGGTGTGGTGGGGCAGATCATCCCCTGGAATTTCCCTATTCTCATGGCGGTGTGGAAGTTGGCGCCGGCCCTCGCGGCGGGCAACGTTGTTGTCCTTAAACCTGCTGAACAAACCCCCGCCTCCATTCTGGTCCTGATGGAACTGCTGGCAGACATTCTCCCGGCCGGTGTCATTAACGTGGTCAACGGCTTCGGTGTTGAGGCGGGCAAACCACTGGCCTCCTCCAAGCGCATCCGCAAGATCGCGTTCACCGGAGAGACCACTACCGGGCGGCTCATCAGCCAGTACGCGAGCCAAAACCTCATCCCGGTTACGTTGGAGCTGGGCGGCAAGAGCCCCAACGTCTTCTTTGAGGATGTTATGGATAAGAAGGATGCGTTCTATGACAAGGCACTGGAGGGCTTCACGCTCTATGCCTTCAATCAGGGCGAGGTTTGCACCTGCCCCTCACGCGCGCTGGTGCAGGAGTCCATCTATGAAAAGTTCATGGTAGACGCCATTGCCCGCACCGAGGCCATCATTCAGGGCAACCCGCTGGATACCAACACGCAGATTGGCGCCCAGGCTTCCAATGATCAGCTGGAGAAAATCCTCTCCTATATGGACATTGGCCAGCAGGAAGGCGCCAAGATCCTCACCGGTGGCGAGCGCAATATCCTCGAAGGTGACTTGGCTGGCGGCTATTACGTCAAGCCCACCATTTTTGAGGGCACAAATAATATGCGCATCTTCCAGGAGGAAATCTTTGGCCCTGTGCTGGCGGTGACAAAGTTTGATGACTACGCCGACGCCATGCACATTGCCAATGACACGCTCTACGGCTTGGGCGCAGGAGTCTGGTCCCGCAACGGCAATGTGGCCTACCGTGCAGGCCGTGAGATCCAGGCCGGGCGAGTGTGGGTGAACAATTACCACGCCTACCCCGCTGGAGCCGCTTTTGGTGGGTACAAGTCTTCAGGTATTGGCAGGGAAAACCACGCCATGATGCTCGATCATTACCAGCAGACCAAGAACCTGCTGGTCAGCCACGGCGAGGACAAGCAGGGCTTCTTCTAAACCGGACGCCGGGCACCCCAAATACTCAGAGCGGTGCCCGGCCCCGTCGCTCGCTCACTCCACGTCGTGTTTTAGCCGTCGCTCGCTCACTCCACGTCGTGTTTTGGCCGTCGCTCGCTCACTCCACGTCGTGTTTTTGTCGTCGCGCGCTCACTCCACGTGCAACCGAGAAGAAAAGAAACCCTGCAATGACAACTACAGCCGATGTTCTGGATGCCGCCATCACCATCCCGGGTGAGAGCAAATCACGCGTGGCTTTATCTGGCATGGCAGTCGAGCTGTTGCAAAAGTTGTGGGGTTTGCACGGTCCGTTAATGTTCCATCAATCCGGTGGTTGCTGCGACGGCTCCTCCCCCATGTGCTACCCGGCCGGAGAGTTCATCACAGCCGAAGCGGACATCCTGTTGGGACTCTTTGAGCTTCCTGACTGCGGACCACTGGAATTTTGGATGTCCAAGGAACAATTCAACTACTGGTCGCACACGCATCTTACCGTTGATGTTGTTCCCGGACGCGGCAGCGGCTTCTCCGTTGAAGCCCCTGAAGGCAAACGATTCCTGATCCGATCCAAGCTCGTGGACGGGTTTGTTCCCGCCCAGACCTAGCCCCCGTCCCCTAAGCCTCGCGCCCTAGGCACACCCCAAACCCCCCGGTTGAGATTGGAGATCATGACACGCATAAAGCCTATTTGCGCTTACGTTTAGACTGCTGCCGTTTTTGCACAATGACAGCCACTACGGCCACCACGATGGCGCCGGCCATGGCGATTTCCATTCGTTCCCCTCCCTCCGTCGTGTTCACAAACCAGCCTCAAGCATAGGCGAGGCCCCCTGAGGCAGAAAAGTCGCAGGCGAAAAAGCCTGGGGCGGAAAAGTTGGAGACGGGAAGCCGGATCAGGAAAGTTGGGCCGGCTAAGTCTAGGCTTGAGGCATGACCCAATCACTCGTGCTTGCCTCCGCCTCTCCTGCCCGCACCAAACTCCTGAGCGAAGCAGGCATTGCCCACACAGTCATGGTTTCCGACGTGGATGAGGACGCCGCCACCGCCGCTGCAGGTCCCCTGACACCACCCGAAACCGCCCTCCTGCTGGCCCGCGCGAAGGCCGAATCGGTTGCTTTGAACGCCCCGAACTCACTTGTTGTGGGCTGCGATTCAGTGTTTGAACTTGCGGGAGAGCCCTATGGCAAACCATGGGAACCGGAGGTGGCACGCGAACGCTGGCAAATGATGCGCGGCAAGTCAGGAGTATTGCACACGGGCCACTGGCTCATTTCCTTGGACGACGCCGGATCTTCCGTTGGGCACGGTGAGGTCACCAGCGCTGTGGTCACCTTTGAAGACGTGTCCGACGCCGAGATCGACGCCTACGTGGCTACCGGGGAACCTCTCGCGGTGGCTGGCGGATTCACTATTGACGGTCTCGCGGGAGCGTTCATCTGTGGTGTTGAGGGCGACCCCCACACGGTTGTGGGACTTTCGATCTCCACACTTCGCCGTCTGTTAGCCAAAACCGGCGTGTCAATCACAGATTTATGGGCATGATCTTTCTAATCGCGACAGCCCCCGAGAGCACAAATGGGAAGTGGATTTAGAGAAAGTACTTGACGTAATGGAAAGTACTTCTCTAGAATCGGTTCAGCGAACCATTTAGCGAACCATTTAGCGAACCATTCCATGAAAGGTACTCCCAATGACTCAGGGCAACAATTCCCTCTCGGCAGAAGAGGCGCGGGCGCTCCTGGCCAGGGCTGACGGCATCAGCAGCACAGCCATCAGCAACACCGGATGGCCCACTGCAATGATCTTCAACAGCCTGGCGATCTTCGGCTCCCTACTCATGATTGGACTGCACATTGTTGCCCACACAGGGTACGGCGCCGCGCTCATGAGCATGTCGGTTGTTTTCTGGGCCATCTTCACCTCACTAACCTGGACCTTCATGCAGCGCACCACCAAGGCTGGTTACTCCAAACGGTTCCTGTCATCAATTGCCATTTACATGGGCTTGTACGTTGTGGCCCTGCTGATTGGAACACTGGCCTTTCCCCACGGCAGCCTCGCGTACTACATCACTGCGGCCGTGGTGCTTGCAGCAGCCGGTCTTGCCGGTGCGTTCAGGGAACTGCGGGCATGAAGGAGCAATCTGAGAACCCAGCGCAGCACCCCCGCCACGAACTCAGCGAAGTCCTTCATCAGCCCGTGCGGTTCTCCATTGCGGCAGCTCTGTCACGAACTGAAACCATGGACTTCAAGGACCTTCGCAATGCCATTCAGGTCAGCGATTCGGTGCTGAGCAAGCAACTCTCGGCACTGGAAAAAGCGGGCTATATTGATATCAAGAAGGCATTTGTTGGTAAGTTTCCGCGTACTTCGGTCAAACTAACAGCCTCGGGAACTCAGGCTTGGGAGCAGCACTTGGCCACCCTGCGCCTGATTGCCGGCGGGTAGCGGATAACGGGGTAGCAAATACCCCGGAGCCCGCACGCGATTTCGAAGCGGGGCCAAGCCCCCGGGCCGAAGGTCAGCCAAGCCCCCGGGCCAGAGTGCAGCCAAGTCAGCCAAGCCGCCTTGGCGGCGGTACCAACAGGGACGGGGTCACAAAGGAACTTTCTTGTAGGAAACCCACAAAATATTCCGTCCATACACGCATAAACAGTCTCATGTGTGCCGAAAATCGACATATCCACGCTAGGCTCGTTTGAGAATAGAAGGAGTCCCGTGTGACCATTTCACGCTCTGCAACTGCCAATGCAGCGGAGGCAACCCCGCTGACCAAAGTCCTGATAGCCAACCGCGGCGAAATTGCCGTCCGTATCATCCGGGCCGCTCGCGACGAAGGCATCCTCTCCGTTGCTGTCTACGCAGAGCCGGATAGGGACGCCCTCCACGTGCGCATGGCTGATGAGGCGTTCGCACTTGGCGGTGAGACGGCCGCCGATTCCTACCTGGTCATGGACAAGCTCCTTGCTGCGGCCCAGGCTGCAGGGGCCGATTGTGTGCACCCCGGCTATGGTTTCTTGGCCGAAAACGCCGTATTCGCCCAACGGGTCATCGATGCCGGCCTCACGTGGATTGGCCCGTCCCCTGCGGCTATCGCGGCTCTTGGCGATAAGGTTCAGGCTCGCCACATCGCCGAAAAGGTCGGTGCACCTCTGGTCCCCGGCACCAAGAACCCTGTTGAATCCACACAGGAAGTCCTGGCATTTGCCGATGAATTTGGGCTCCCCCTGGCCATCAAGGCAGCCTACGGCGGTGGCGGCCGGGGCATCAAGGTTGTCCACACTCGTGAAGAGATCCCCGAACTCTACGAATCTGCCGTCCGTGAAGCCGTGGCGGCTTTTGGTCGTGGCGAGTGCTTCGTGGAGCGTTTCTTAGAAGCTCCCCGGCACGTGGAAACCCAGTGTCTGGCGGATGCCGCCGGCAATGTGGTTGTTGTCTCCACGCGTGACTGCTCATTGCAGCGTCGTAACCAAAAGCTCGTTGAAGAAGCACCGGCGCCGTTCCTCAGCGATGATCAAAACAAGCGCCTCTATGAAGCCTCCAAGGCCATCATGAAGGAAGCAAACTACGCAGGCGCCGGCACGTGCGAATTCCTTGTGGGCCCGGATGGAACCATCTCCTTCCTCGAGGTCAACACACGCCTGCAGGTGGAACACACCATCTCCGAAGAAGTGACAGGGATCGATCTGGTCCGCGAACAGTTCCGGATCGCCCGCGGCGAGGAACTCGGTTACGGGGACCCTGAGATCCGCGGCCACTCCTTCGAGTTCCGCATCAATGGCGAGGATCCGGGCCGCGGCTTCATGCCAGCCCCCGGCACCGTCACCACCCTGATATTGCCCACAGGCCCCGGCGTCCGCGTCGATTCAGGCATCACCGCCGGCGAAGTCATTGGCGGGAATTTCGATTCCATGCTGGCCAAGCTGATCGTCACCGGCGCCACCCGCGAGCAGGCCCTCCAACGCTCCAGCCGCGCGCTGAGCGAAATGCAGGTCGGCGGCCTGCCCACAGTCCTGCCCTTCCACCGCGCAGTGGTGATCGACCCCGCCTTCGCCCCCACCGACGGCACCCCCTTCACCACTCACACGCGCTGGATCGAAACCGAGTTCAACAACACCATCCCCGCCTTCGATCTCACGGGTGTTTCCAGCTCAGCGGACGACGCCGGAACTCGCCAAAGCGTGACCGTTGAGGTGGGTGGCAAACGGCTTGAGGTGACCCTCCCGGCGTCGTTCGCTTCCAGCAATGGCAACAGTAGCGGCGCGAAGAAGGCCAAGAAGGCCGGGCGCAACCGCTCCTCCAACCCGGCGGCAGCCAACGGCAACGCACTGACTTCCCCTATGCAGGGAACCATTGTGAAGGTGGCAGTGGCGGACGGCGATGTGGTCTCAGAAGGTGACCTGGTGGTAGTGCTGGAGGCCATGAAGATGGAACAACCCCTCACGGCGCACCGGGCCGGGACCATCACCGGTCTAAGCGCGGCCGCCGGTGACACAGTTTCTGCTGGTGCCGTGTTGGCATCCATCGAAGACTAAGTACCAACTAAAGCGGGTCCCGAGCGACGCTCGGGACCCGCTTTAGTTTAACGCCTTGTTAGGTGAGGTTGGAGGTGTAATCCAGGTCGCGGGTTTCCTTCATGATCAGCAACGCAATCAAGGTCAGGACCGCCATGGAGGAGAGGTAAATACCCACCAGGACCGGGCTGCCGCCAGCAGACTGCCAGAGCGCCACCGCAATGAACGGGGCAACAGCAGCACCCAAGATGCTTGACATGTTGTAGCTGATGGCGGATCCCGTGTAGCGGACATTGGTGGGGAACAGTTCAGGGAGCAACGCCCCCATGGGCCCGAAGGTCAGCCCCATCAGTGTGAAGCCCAGGATAAGTAGTGTCATGACGCCTGCCAGGCCTGCACCAAACAGCGGTACAAAGACTAGGCCGAAGGCGATGATGGCACTGGTAACCCACAAAAGCGTTTTGCGTCGGCCAAACTTTTCGGCCAGAGGTCCTGAGACAAGGGTGAAGATGCCAAAGAACACCACGCCAATGATCAGCATGATCAAGAATTCGTTGCGGGTGTAGCCAAGTCCGGGGACCCATGAAGCAATAGCATCGGCACCCATGGGTTTGCCAGCGGCTTCCGCTTTGGCCTTCGCGGCCTCAATAGTTGCCGGCGTGGTGCCGTAGGAGAGCGTGAACGTTGTCATCAGGTAGAACAAAACGTAGGTGGCCAGCATAACGAAGGTGCCCAGGATCAGGGGACGCCAGCTTGTCTTGAACACGCGGCCAACAGGCAGCTTGGAGACGTGCCCCTGGTCAACAACCTGCTGGAAGGCCGGGGTTTCAACCAGCTTCAAGCGCACGTACAGGCCAATGATGACCATGACCGCGCTGAGCAGGAACGGGATGCGCCAGCCCCACGCCTGGAACTGGGCTGTGCTCAGGCCGAAGCTCAGAGCAAGGAAGATGCCATTGGCCAGGATGAAACCGATGGGAGCACCCAGCTGAGGGAAAGTTCCCCAGATGGCGCGCTTGCCGGCAGGAGCGTTCTCGGTAGCCAGCAGTGCGGCACCGCTCCACTCCCCACCCAACGCAAGGCCCTGCATGAAGCGCATAACAACCAGGAGGGCCGGGGCCCAGAACACCCAACCGGGCACAAGTGCCGTGGGCAGGCAGCCAATCAAGAACGTGGCAATACCCATTGTTAGCAGGGATGCCACCAGGGTGCCCTTGCGGCCCACCTTGTCACCAAAGTGGCCAAAGACAATCGATCCCAGTGGGCGGGCAACGAAGGCCACACCAAAGATCGCAAACGAGCTCAGCAGGGCTGTGGCAGCGTCAGCGTTGGGGAAAAATAGTGCCGGGAAGACCAGCACTGCTGCAGTTGCGTATACATAAAAATCGTAAAACTCAATGGTGGTGCCAATAAGGCTGGCAACAATGACCCGGCCTTTGGTGTTGACCTGTGGGTTCTCCACTGTCTCCGCTTTTTCAGGCGTGCTCATGGGGTGGCTTTCTCTAGGGGCCCTGCCGCTCATATTCGAACAGTCCATTTATGCGTGATCTGTGTCTCATGCATAAATAGCCAAGCTAACAGAAATCTAGAGATTAGCGGGTAAATAGTAGCGGCAGGACGGTTTAATTCGCTCTGCGGCTTTTAATCCTAGACCCTGCGTCCACCCACTGGACAATCTTTTCACTATGTGGACACGCTGCTGGCGGCCACTTCGATTTCTGCGCACCGTGAAGTGGCCAGGTGCCGCAGCGCTCACCGTAGCGGCACGCCAGCACTCAACGGTGCGCAGGAGTCCAAGTGCTACATGTGCACGTGCAGGCGCCGGGCGGCCTCGGAGATGGAGCCTGACATGGACGGGTACACGGTGAAGGTGTTGGCAACGTCATCCACGTGCAGTTTCTGGGTCACGGCCAGGGCGATCGGGAAGATCAGTTCACAGGCGCCAGCGCCCACCACCACGCCGCCAATTACTGTGCCAGAACCCTTACGGGCAATGATCTTGATGAACCCGTCATTGACGTTTCTCATCTTGGCCCGCGCGTTGGTTTGCAGGGACAGCTTGATAACATCCCCCTGGTACTTACCCGAGGCCAGATCCGCTTCCGAGACGCCCACGGAGGCAATCTCAGGGGATGTGAAGATATTGGAGGAGACCTGATTGAGCTTCAGTGGGCGCACACCATCGCCACCCAGGTGGGCTACGGCGATCCGGCCCTGCATAGCAGCCACGGAGGCCAGCGCAAACACGCCCGTGCAATCCCCCGCCGCGTAGACGTTGGATGCACTGGTGCGGGAAACCCCGTCAACTTTAATGTGGCCGCTGGGCGTGACTTCAACACCGGCAGCTTCCAAACCAATGTCGGTGGTGTTTGGAATGGAGCCAACACAGACCAAGCAATGCGTACCGGTGACCTTGCTGCCATCGCCCAACGTGACAGTGACGCCGTTCTCGGTGCGTTCTACCGACTCTGCGCGCGAGCGAGAGAGCACGCGCAGGCCACGCCGTTCAAAGACGTCCTCAAGCACGGCCGCGGCGTCAGAGTCTTCACCGGGCAGCACCTGCTCACGGCTGGAAATCAAGGTGACCTTCGAGCCTAGGCCGTTGAACGCAGAAGCGAATTCCGCACCCGTGACACCGGAGCCCACCACAATGAGTTCCTTGGGCAGTTCATCGAGATCGTAAATCTGCGTCCAGTTCAGGATGCGTTCCCCGTCAGGCTGGGCGGTGGCAAGCTCCCGTGGGTGGGCGCCCACGGAGATCAGAATCGCATCAGCTTTGATGATCTCCTTGGACTCTCCGCGGTCAACCTCAATGGTCCTGTTATCCAGGAGCCGGCCGGTGCCAATGACAATTTTGACTCCTACCGCTTCAAGCCCGCGCCGAATATCGGTGGACTGTTCACGGGCCAGCAGCATCACGCGTTCGTTGATGTGCTTCAGATCGGCCTGCATGACCGTCTTGGGGTCACCATCCTGGGCGTTGAAACTCACACCCATCTCAGTGGAGTCAACGCTGCGGTTCATGGCCTCAGCCACGGCGATCAGCGTTTTGGACGGGACCACATCGGTTAGAACGGCCGCACCGCCTACACCGGAGCGTTCCACAATGGTCACTTTGGCCCCCATTGAGGCAGCCACCATGGCGGCTTCATAGCCGCCTGGACCGCCGCCAAGGATGGCCAGACTGGGGAGGGCAAAGGGATTAATGATATCTGGTTGGCTCGTCACAATCATCCATTCTTCCCTAGCGGAGACTTTGCACCAACTTAGCCAAGGCAACAGGGCCCAACAGTGCGCCGCAGCGCGTTGTGCCGGTATGTTGGTTCCGTGACTAATTCTCAGGCCTTGGCCCACACTGACCCCAGCGATCTTGCCCGCGATGCGGCAGCCTACATTGCACAACACACAGGAGTTGCCCACCATGACCTAGCCGTGGTGCTGGGTTCGGGATGGGGTGAAGCTGCCGGTCTCATTGGTGAGGTCACGGCAGTTCTGGATGCCGCTGACGTGCCCGGATTCTCCGCGCCGGCCGTGGTGGGGCATACAGGTTCATTGACATCCATTCGCACCCCTGCAGGCAAAAACGTGTTGGTGCTGGGTGCCCGCACCCACTTCTATGAGGGCCGCGGAGTGCGTGCAGTAGTTCACGGCGTGCGCACGGCTGCTGCCACAGGAGCAAGCACCATTGTGCTGACTAACGGTTGCGGTGGCCTCAATGAGGCGTGGGCCCCGGGCACTCCTGTGCTGATTAGCGATCACATCAACCTCACGGCGGCCTCTCCGCTGGAGGGCGCCACTTTCGTGGACCTGACGGATCTATATTCAGCACGGTTGCGTGCGCTGGCCCGCGAGGTGGATCCCACCCTTGATGAGGGTGTTTACGCGCAGTTCACCGGCCCGCATTATGAGACCCCGGCGGAGGTGCAGTACGCCAAGCGTATTGGCGCTGATCTGGTTGGCATGTCTACGGCGTTGGAGGCCATCGCCGCCCGTGCCGCAGGCATGGAAGTTTTTGGCATTTCCCTTGTCACCAATCTGGCTGCCGGGATCAGTCCCACACCGTTGAGCCATGGTGAGGTCATTGCCGCGGGCGAAGCTGCCGGGCCCAGGATTTCAGCCTTGTTGGCAGACGTGATTGCCAAATTATAGGAGTTCGCCCCGAAGTCCGGTTACATTTGTCTCGTGAGACATCTTAATGAGTTCCGCTCCGAGTCCAATGCTGCGCTCGAGGCTGCGGCCTTGAAGACGGCCGCTACGCAGTGGGCCACCCATGACCCCGATCCGGCCACCGCCGCGCAATTGCAGGCCTTGATCGCCAGCACGGATCCCTCCGACGCTGCCGAGCTGGCTGATAGTTTTGCCGGCGATCTGCAGTTTGGCACGGCGGGTCTGCGGGCGGCCATGGGTCCTGGTCCCAACCGGATGAACAAGGTGGTGGTGCGCCGCGCCGCTGCCGGGGTGGCCGCTCACCTGCTGGCCCTGGCCCAAAAGGATCAGGCCCACAAGGATCAGGCCCAGGAGGAACTGGCCCAAAAGGCCCCGGACGACGTCGGAACCTCCTTCGCGTCTTCTCTCACCTACCAGCCCAGGGCTGTCGTGGGATTTGATGCCCGCTACAACTCAGCGGACTTTGCCCAGGAAACTGCCGCTATCTTCACCGCGGCAGGGATTGAGACGTTCCTGCTGCCGGCACCGCTGCCCACCCCTGTTCTGGCCTTTGCTGTGCGCTCTCTGGGGTGTGAAGCAGGCGTGATGGTCACGGCCAGCCATAACCCGGCCAGGGACAACGGTTACAAGGTCTATCTTGGTGGCCGGGCCGTGGAGGCAGAAGCCCGCGGCGTACAAATTGTGGCTCCGCATGATGCGCTCATCGCCGGGCACATCAAGGCGGTAGCGAACTCCGGCGAAATCGGCGAAACCTCCTCCATCACCTTGGCCCCCAATGGGTGGAGCGTTCTGGACCCCGAGTTTGTTGAACGCTACAAGATAGCGGTGGTGGCCCTGGCTGACAGCGCTGTTTTCCCTGACCGGGATATCAGAATTGTCCATACCTCCCTGCACGGTGTGGGGCATGAGACGGCCATGGATGTGCTCCACAACGCCGGCTTCACCGACGTTCACGCCGTTCCCGAGCAGTCCGCCCCTGATCCCGATTTCCCTACTGTCACCTTCCCAAACCCGGAAGAGCCCGGAGCCATGGACCTGGCGTTTGCTTTGGCGCGGGAGGTGGGCGCAGACGTGGTCCTGGCCAACGATCCCGACGCCGACAGGGCCGCAGTGGGCGCCCTGGATCCAAATACTGGTCAATGGCGTCAGCTTCATGGGGACGAGGTGGGTGCCCTGCTGGGTGCCCACATGGTCGTCAGGGATCAGGACCCAAGTGGCGCAGAAACAAGGGTGTTCGCCAACTCCATTGTTTCTTCCAGACTGCTGGCCAAGATTGCTGCAGCTGCAGGGTACCGCCACGTCCAGACGCTGACAGGCTTCAAATGGATTTCGCGAGTTCCCCAGTTGACGTTCGGTTACGAGGAGGCGCTGGGCTATTGCGTGGCGCCGGAGCTGGTCCGGGACAAGGACGGGATCTCGGCAGGGTTGCTCATTGCCGAGATGGTTGCCGCGCTTAAGGCTGCCGGGCGCACGCTCTTTGACGTACTGGATGGGCTGGCGTTAGCTCATGGTTTGCATGCCAGCACTCAGGTCAGCATCAGAGTTGAGGACCCCCAAGGCATAGCGGACATGATGGCCGGGCTCCGGGCTGCACCTCCTCTCAGCTTTGATGGCTCAGAGGTTGCACAGTTCACTGATTTGGCGCAGGGATCACCCGAGCTGCCGGCCACCGACGGTTTATCATTCTTGACGGAGAATGGCACACGGGTGATTGTGCGCCCCAGCGGCACCGAGCCCAAGCTCAAGTGTTATCTGGAGGTGATAGTGCCCGTGGCAGATAAAGACCAGCTTAGTGCAGCCCGGGAGGAAGCCAACCGGGCCTTGGCCGCCGTCGTACAGGACACAAAAGCGGCGCTGGGACTGGCAGCCAGCTAACCGCAGCAACAGCGCCCACGCGGTTTTCACGAACTCATGTGGCACCATAGTAGGTCTACAACCGCACTTGGGAAGGTACTCATCATGACACCCAACAGCCCCTTCACGGCCAATAACGCCGCTGACGATCTGGCCGCCTACATTGACCACACCCTTCTGGCGCCTCAGGCCAGCCGGGAAGAGATCCTGAAGCTGTGCAAAGAGGCAGCCGAGCACCACTTCAAGTCTGTCTGCGTCAACCCCGTCTGGGTAGAAACGGCCAAGAAGGCGTTGCTGGGATCAGGGGTGCTGACCTGCACAGTGGTGGGATTCCCGCTGGGTACCCACAACACTGATGTGAAGGTGTTTGAAGCTCGCGGGGCCACCATGGACGGCGCGGATGAGATTGACATGGTGATCAACATCGCCTCCGCCCGCGCACTGGATAAGGAAGCGCTCGTGTCTGATATTTCCGCTGTGGCTGAGGTGGTTCACGGTGAAGATTCCTTGCTGAAGGTCATTATTGAGACCTCCCTGCTCAGCGACGCTGAAAAGGTGCTGGCGTGCCAAGCCGCGGTGGAAGCCGGGGCCGATTACGTGAAAACATCGACAGGTTTCAACGGTGGCGGCGCCAATGCCTCCGACGTCTCGCTCATGCGTCAAACCGTGGGCCCGGACATTGGTGTGAAGGCATCAGGTGGCGTGCGTACCCGCGAAAAAGCACTTGAAATGATCGCCGCCGGGGCCACCCGGATTGGCACCAGTTCAGGCATTGCCATCGTCACCGGCGGTGCAGGCACCAGTTCGTATTAATCCGTACTAAGATCATGGGTAGATAAGCGCGCCGGCTCTCCGGTGCACCCCACCCAGTTCCCCACCTTGGGGTAAGGAGGAACCGTGTCCAACGGTAGCTACCGCCGCGAGAATGATCTTGTGCAGTCCGTCGTCTTGTTTGTTATCTTCTTCGCCTTGTTTCTTGGCGGAATCTTTGCCTTCTCCTACTGGTCCCTGGAGAGCTTTGCGCACGCGTTTGTGCCCGCCGGTCTTGGTCTGGGCTTGTGCACGCTGGCCATCTTTGTCCCTGTAACAATCATGGGCCGCTCCAACTCCGCTGGTGAGTAAGTAGTTGTAACAAAAGTAACCCGCACCAAATGATCCTTGGATCATTTGGTGCGGGTCTTTTTGTAATGAACGACGGCGTCACTAACCTTCTACGCCTGCCCCGGTTCAGGGATGGCCGGCATCTGTGCGGGCAGTGGTGGCCTCAACGCCTACCACTGTGGCCAGCAAATCTTCAATGGTATTTTCCATCCACTTAACGGCGTCTCTGGTATCGTTTGGCGCTGATCCGCTGGTTGGGCTCAGGGCGTTCAAGGCCAGGTAATCCCTTAGTTTGTCCTTGAGCTCCACGACGAGCTCAACGATCTCCCCCGAAACTTGTTGGTGTTGCTGCGCGCGGGATTGACGCACTCGTCTTTGGCCTACAAGAGTCAGCGGTCGCAGACTTTCTGGTGTAATTTCAGGGTTGCTGCTCGTGGCATTGTCATTTTCTCGTGGCGCTCTCATGGCAGCAACCCGGCCGTGGCATAAGCCAAGCAACCTGTCAGCAGCGGTGTTCTGTGTTGCAGTCGATTCATTGACATTGCGTCACTCCCCCGTAAATCGCGACTATTGATATTGCTAATATTGCGCCGGGGTCTGGGGCGAATATCTCATTGTAGATGGACAAAGGAAGAATAGGTAACAATTTCTCGTGTCTTCTGGGTAGTTAGCGTGAAAAACGGGCATAGGGTGGAGGGACATCAGTAATCCTGTGATGTGTTTCAGTGCTTTTTAATCAAATCCAAGGAGGCGCGTTCCCGTGCCTCTCAATGCCTGCGCTAATGCCTCATGGTTGAATGTGTCTACCCTCATCCGTCCGGTCTCTGCGTCAACTTCTGCGGTTGTGACTATGAGCACAGCCAATGGTTGAAAGTGTGGACTCTGAATTTGCCCATTTTGGGGCTGGGCTATGTGCAAGCTTTCTGCAGAAGTTGCCCATTACTGGTATCTCTATGTCAGCATCTTCGGGCTTTGGACCAGAAACCTCGGTGTTTTCCAGCGACACCACCTCTGCCGGGATAGATGAGCTGCAATTTGATTTGGGGGAAGGGCCCCGGTGGACTGCGCTGCAAACGCGCCAGCCGGTGTTGCTCCCAGACGTTAAATTGGAGGCGCCTGTAAGCTGGCCTGTTTTTAGTAAAGCCGTCTCCGAATTTGAGGTAGCCGCCATATTTGTGTTCCCGCTGCGTGTTGGTGCCGTAGATGTGGGTCTTATAGAAATGTATAGCTCAACGCCAGGATCTTTGGAATCCGCGGATTATTCACTAGCCATCCAGCTTTGCGAGGCCGCCTCCTGGCACCTTTTACGGTACATTTTGTCCCTAGGTCCGGCTGAGGGCACCCAAAGTATGGAGCACTCAGAGTCCACAGAGCGAGTTTCCCGCCGGGCAATCCACCAAGCCACGGGTATGGTTTTGGTCCAAACAGGACTGTCGGCCACGAATGCGCTTTTGTTATTACGCGCCCACGCTTTTTCACATGATCAAACAGTGCATGAGGTCTCACGTGATGTGGTCAGCAAACGCCTTGACTTCACACAACAAGGATGAGGCGATCTCCGCGCTCCTAGAGGAGTAGAATTAACAAATGTCGACTATAAACCGCGCCCGACGCGTGAGTGCCGCTTTCGTGAAGATAGCGGACACTTTGGTGACTGACTACGACGTTGTAGACATGCTGCACACACTTGTTGGGGAGACCGTTGGACTTCTAGATGCTTCAGCAGCCGGGCTGCTGCTGGTGGACCCTGCAGGTGAATTACAGGTGGTTGCCTCCACGAGCGAGAGAAGCCAGCTTGTGGAAGTACTTGAGCTGGAAGCCGGGGAAGGACCATGTATTGAGTGTTTTCGGACGGGCACCGTGGTCTCTGTCCCTGACATTGCTTCCGATGGCGCACGCTGGCCCCATTTTCAGGCCGCAGCGCTCTCACAGGGCTTTGTCTCAGTTCATGCTGTCCCCATGAGGCTGCGCGGGAACACCATCGGCGCTCTGGACCTTTTCCGTCAGGAGAAAGGCCGACTCAGCGAGGAAGACGCAATCCTGGCCCAAGGGTTTGCTGACATTGCCACCATCAGCCTCCTGCAGGAACGGGCACTGCGGGAAAGTACCCTGGTGAATGAGCAGCTCCAGCGGGCGCTGAATAGCAGGATCGTGATTGAACAAGCCAAGGGCGTCATTGCGCAAACCGCCAACGTCACCATGGATGAGGCTTTTACCCTCCTGCGTTCCTACGCACGCTCCCACAGCACGCCACTGTATGAGACCTCCATGAACGTGGTGGAACGCACAATCACCATCACGGCCTAGGGACTCCTGGCGCTGCGCAGAAAGACGCTCCCACGAATCACCAATATGACTTAAGCGAATCTTAGAAATCGAGTCATTGTTTGCCCAGTGCCGGAATCCTCAGAGTGAAAGTACTCCCTTTCCCGGTTTCGCTGTGTACCGATAAAGTTCCGCCGTGGGCATCGACAATGTCTTTGGTGATAGCCAGCCCCAAACCAACACCTGGCACAGCGGCACTGCGGGCTGAATCAGTTCGGTAAAAGCGTGTGAAGAGCCGTGCTTGTTCATCATCATTCATGCCCACCCCGTAGTCACGTACCAACACCACCACGTCAGAATCCTCATTCCACCCCACAACGTCCACAACACTGGAGGTAGGGGAGAATTTAATGGCATTGGAGATCAAGTTATCAATAGCCTGACTGATCCTGCCGCCATCAAAGCTACCTACCATCCCCTCTTTGGCATCCAGACGAAGCGTAATACCCCGTTCCACAGCACGCGGTCGGGCAGCGTCCACTGCCGAGATAAGCAGAGGATACGCATCCTCCGGAACCAAAGAGACCGCCATGCCATCGCGTGTCGAGTCCAGTAAGTCACTGACTAGGGTCAACAATCGTTCGGCATTGCGGGAAATTACTTTCAGATAGGCAGCCGTCGTGTCGTCTTTCTCCTCATCCATGACCAGTTCTAGGTAACCCAGAATGGAGGTGAGTGGCGTGCGGAGTTCGTGGGATACACTGGCCACGAAATCTTCTTGCGCCGCCACCGCTTCCATCACTTCCGTCACATCGTGGAACACCACAACTGCTCCCTGGTTGTTCCCGCGGTCATCAATTATTTGTCGTGCCGACGTTGACATAGCACGCTGATTGACCCCCCTGCCCAACCAATACAGCTCACCAGAAAATTCGGCCCCGTCCACTGCTCGCTGGACCGGCCGTTTGACCGGCTCTACAGCTGTTGTCCTGTCAGAACCGAACACTAGTAGTTCCGCTTCAGTTGGATTGAGCTTGCCTGGAGGTACGGCCAAACTGTGAAAAGTCCGCTGTCGAGTGTTCATGAGAACGTCACGCCCTTCTTCATCCACTACAACTACTCCCACCTCTGCCACGTTGATAATGGTGTCAAGATGCCATGCCCGTCGGTGCGCAATGGTAGAAGTTTCCGTCAAACGTTTCGCCTGCACGGTCAAACTTCTGGTGACGATCGTGGCTGCGATAGCCAGCGCCAACATGATCAATGGGATCAGCAACGGTTTGATCAAGCCTGAACGGGTGGGCTCGGTAGTGGCAAAAATGAAAGGTGCCCATGCGATGGCCAAGGGAGCGAAAAAAGCAACGATCCTTGTGACGAGCGGGGGAATGTCCGACCACGCAAGCCAAAGCACGGGAAAGACGGATAAAAGGCTCACACCATTCAAAGTGGAATTGGTGCCATGGACCATCGCGCCAATGGGAATGAAATCCGCCAATGGAACCAGCCACATGCACCAGTGCGGCAGCCGGCTCCAGCGCAGCAGCGCAGCAGCGCCTGTCAGTAAGAAGACCCCTGCAACACCCAAACTAAATAGCTCGTTTGTTACCAAGTCTGGGTCAATGACTAGCAAGAACAGCACCACAATCAAGGTGGTAACGGTCAGCGGAGTCTGGCTCCACAGTACCCTGTACGCACGGGGTAAGGCAAAGAAATCCGCCCCCACAGTGACTCTCAACCCGCGATGTAAAGTGGCGTCCGTGTCACCGCGAGGCGGCTCAGCGCCTAATGATTTCCGCAAGTTCTTGCTTTAACGAAGTCGCCCTGAATGGTTTGAGAATGTAAGCGTCTGCTCCCGCGGCCATGGCACTGTCAATATCCCCTTGGCGCCCACGGGCGCTGAGCATCACCACCTTTCCATCGTGGAAGATCCGCAGTTCCCGCAGAACAGCCACTCCATTAATGTCCGGGAGCCCAATGTCCAATGTGATCAAATCTGGCCGAGCACTACGCGCACTTTCTAAGCCGGCCCGACCCGTTGCCAAAGAAGTAACTGAGAAGCCCATCTGGCTCAGAACTATTTCCAGCAATCCCCTGATATCGTCGTCGTCTTCAATGACCAGTGCTTTTTTTCCCCTAAAATCCAACATGTGCCCAGTATAGTGAAGAGTTACTTTACTTCTGCTGAAAGGGAAGCCCCCACAGTGCCAACAAACCAGCCTCGTGCCCCACACTGCGCTGATTCAGTGGTCATGGTTGCTTTGGCTCTCGTCTATGGTGCTGCAGCATTTTTGGTATTTTGCAGCTCCGGTCTATTCGGAGACTTTGGTGAAAATCCTTGGCGTGACACCGCGCTGCTGGCAGTGACGTTAACGGCTTCGTGCGCACTGACCTATATTTCGATGCTCTATTACGCCTATTTGCGCAGACGCCCAAATAACATTGGCGACCCGGAGATTCTGGATTGGCACTTTCTGATCCCTTGCCGAGACGAGGAAACCGTGGTGGCGGCCACTATTTCTGCTGCCCGCACCAGTTTTCCCTTTGCACATGTTTGGGTTATCGATGACTCAAGTGAAGACGGGACCGCAGCCGTAGTCTCCCGTGCCATGGATTTCGATAAACGCGTGCACCTGATATCCCGGGTACCCCCTGAGGCTAGAATCGGCAAAGGTGAAGCCCTCAACCACGCTTTCACGATTGTTTCGGATTTCATCGGAAGCGACAGTTCTCGCCGGGCACGGACTGTTATTGGCATTCTTGACGCCGACGGTTATCTCTCAGACGACTCGCTCAAATTTTTGTCCGGACCTGAGTCCTTCGGCGATCCAAACGTCGGCGCCGCCCAACTTGAAGTGTGGATGAAAAATCGCGATGATCGGAGGCCACTGCCGGAACGGGGAACACCTTCAAACGCATTGGCCAGATACTTGATTAAAATGCAGGATTTGGAGTTTCGGGCCACTAATTCTGCCATGCAGATGCTTCGAGTGCGCACAGGCACCGTCGGTATGGGTGGGAACGGACAGTTCACCCGGCTGTCCGTTCTAGATGAGGTAGCAACAAAGTATGGCAAGCCTTGGGGCAATAAGCTCGCCGAAGACTACGAACTTGGACTGCGAATATTGGGGCTCGGCTGGCGAAACCATTATGTTCCTGAGGGTCATGTCTCGCAAGAGGCTTTACCATTCACGCGCCGTCTGCTAACGCAACGTACCCGCTGGGCACAAGGCAACATGGAATGTGCTTCTTTGCTTTCTGATCTTCGCCGGTCCAAGTCGCTTAGATTCTCTGGTGCACTTGAAATTCATTATTTCATGGCTCAGCCGTTGATAATGATGGGTAACTTGTTGCTCATCCCGATCCTCACTTACTTTGCGCTCATTGAGGGCAGATTCGGTTTCCTCGACGCCAGCGCAGTAATTCTGCAGGTTCTGGTGATCGTCCTATTTCTTTTAATCCCCTACTCGAGTTGGGGGGTCCTGTATCGCAGGAAAACACGGACAGAAGGGCGAGGATTTGGTGGACTACTGCTGGGCGTTGGAGCGTTATTCTACCTTTATGCTACGTATTTGTACTATCCCCGCGCTATAGGCCGTCTATTGACCGGGCGTAATTCTTGGGCGAAGACGGCTAGGAACAAGGATGGCAGAAACGTCCTAGCTATGGCCGATGTATTCATGCTTGGTGAGCTGCCAGTTCTTGACCGGCGGACTCTGGCGCAACTAGCTGAGGATTTAGGCAGCGCAGAACTGGCCACCAACTTCTCGAATGCCTTCGCCATGATGTGGCCTCAGCGTATGGCACGTCTGGAACAGGCGGTAGCGGCACAAAATTACGAGCAGGCTAACGATGCGGCCGGTAGCATCCGGGTATCCGCCACGATGGTAGGCGCAACACAGCTAGAGACTGCGGGGGCACAAATCGTAGAACTGATCCTCGCAGCGGACCCGGCAACGGCCCAAGGGGCGCTAGCCCAGCTAAACCGTATCGGCGAGGCCGCGGTGGATTCCATGCGTTTGCTGCGATTCACCGCAGAATAACCGGCTTCAAGCGGTTGGCACTGCTGTCGCATCGAAGATCGCTTCAAGCACCCCCTGCGCCCAGGTAAGAACCTCAGCATCGGCTAGATCCCGTCCACCAATACGCGCGGTTTTGGGCTTCGGAATCAACACTGAATTCAACGCCGGTTTCACCAACGATCCCGGATACATGCGCATCAAACGCATCACCTTTGATTCGGGCAGATCGGCAGGGGCAAACTTAATGAAGTTCCCCTGCAACGCTACGTCCGAAAGCCCTGCACCGCGAGCCATCACCTTAAAGTGAGCCACCGCAATGAGGTTGGTGGCGGCAGGAGGCAACTCACCGTACCGATCAACCAGTTCCGCCTGCACCTCTGCTATTCCTTCAACGCTGACAGCTGCCGCGAGTTTCCTATAAGCCTCAAGGCGCAGGCGCTCCCCGGGAACGTAGTCGTGCGGTAAGTGAGCATTGACGGGCAGCTCAATCTTCATTTCCGCCAGCCGCTCCTCCCCTTCACCGCGGTATTCGGCTACTGCCTCGCCCACCAACCGGATGTACAGATCGAACCCAACGCCTTGGATGTGGCCCGATTGCTCCCCGCCTAGTAGGTTTCCGGCTCCTCGAATTTCAAGATCTTTCATGGCCAAGGCCATTCCTGCACCTAGCTCATTGTGAGCTGCCACAGCTTTCAAACGCTCCAGCGCAACCTCGCCCAGCGGTTTGTCCGCGGGGTAGAGGAAGTAGGCGTAGGCACGCTCACGGCCGCGGCCCACGCGTCCGCGCAGCTGGTGCAGTTGGGACAGCCCGTAGTTGTTGGCTTGCTCCACTATGAGCGTGTTGGCGTTGGAAATATCCAGTCCTGTTTCAATGATGGTTGTGCAGACCAAAACATCAAAGCGTTTCTCCCAGAAGTCAACAATGATCTGCTCCAGCCGTGACTCGCTCATCTGGCCATGTGCCACCGCTACGCGTGCGTCAGGAACCAACTGTTGAATATGGGCGGCGGTGCGCTCAATTGATTTAACCCGATTGTGCACATAAAACACCTGCCCTTCACGCATGAGCTCGCGACGGATCGCAGCACCCACCTGCTTGTCGCTGTGCGCACCCACATAGGTCAACACAGGGTGACGTTCCTCGGGCGGTGTGGCCAAAGTGGAGGTTTCACGAATGCCCGTCATAGACATTTCCAAGGTGCGCGGGATGGGTGTTGCACTCATCGCCAGAACATCCACGTTAGTGCGCATCTTCTTCAGCGCTTCTTTGTGCTCAACACCAAAGCGCTGTTCCTCATCGACAATCACTAACCCTAGGTCCTTGAACGCAAAGTCCTTTGAAAGCAGCCGGTGAGTACCAATGACCACATCCACTGTCCCGGTTCTGACCCCTTCAACAATTTCCTTTGACTCTTTTGCCGTTTGGAAGCGAGAGAGCGGTCTGACGCGGATGGGAAAGCCGGAGAAGCGTTCGTTAAACGTTTCATAGTGCTGCTGTGCCAACAACGTGGTGGGCACAAGCATGGCAACCTGTTTGCCGTCTTGAACGGCCTTGAAAGCCGCACGCACAGCAATCTCAGTCTTGCCATATCCCACGTCACCGGAAATCAGCCTGTCCATGGGGACTTCCTTTTCCATGTCAGCCTTGACCTCGTTGATGGCAACGAGCTGGTCCGGCGTCTCCACGTACGGGAAGGCTTCCTCCAACTCGGCCTGCCAGGGCGTGTCAGCTCCGAAAGCGTAGCCACGGCTTGCCATGCGGGCCGAATACAAACGGATGAGCTCTCCTGCAATTTCCTTAACTGCCTTGCGAGCTTTGCCTTTAGTGGCTGCCCAGTCAGAACCACCCATTTTTGACAGCGCCGGGGCGTCCCCACCTACGTAAGCGGTCACCTGATCCAGCTGATCGGTGGGCACAAACAGTTTGTCCCCGGGTGCACCGCGCTTGGATGGGGCATACTCCAAGACCAAATATTCACGCAGTCCTGCGGCTCCGCCAACTCCTGCGCCCACTACTTTGCGCTGAATCAACTCAACAAATTTGCCCACACCGTGCTGTTCGTGAACAACGTAATCCCCCGCTTGTAGCTGGAGAGGATCCACGGCATTCCTGCGTTTGGAAGGCATCTTGCGCATGTCCCGGGTAGAGACGGCTGAGGCACGCCCCAACAGGTCAGCTTCAGTGAGCAGGCCTAGCTTCAGCGAGTCAAGAACAAAGCCACGTCCGGTATCCGCTGTGGTCACCTCAATAATCCCCGGTTGCGGTTCATGGTCCAGTGTTTCAACGCGCGACGCCGGAATGTTGGCTTCGTGGAATAGCTCGGCAAGGCGTTGGGCTGGGCCAGGGCCCTGCGTCGCGACAACAACGCGCCACTGGTCCTTGATCCGCGAACCAATAAACTCCATCATTTCTGCCACATCACCGCGGTAACCGCGAGGTTCCCGCGCGTGCAGATTTAGTACATCCGTAGCTGTCCCTAGTTCCTCGTCTTGCGCCAGTGCGCTCATGGTCCACCAGCTCACTCCATGGCCAAGTGTCAGTTCGCGTGTCTCCGCCAAAGATTTGAATCCAGCTGTTGCCAGGTCGATTCCGTCCGCAGGCAAAGAGGCTGAGGCCAGGTCCAGGGGTGCATTGCCGCCATCGGATGCTGTGGACCAGGCGGCTTCGAGGAATTCCTCGTTGGTGGATACCAAATCGTGCGCCCTGGCGCTGACCTTTTCAGGGTCCAGCACCACGGTGATTGAGCTGGCCGGAAGTAGCGATGTCATCGCCACCATACCGTCAACTAGGGCCGGCGCCAACGATTCCATGCCCTCTACAGCTATGCCACCAGCAATTTTTTCCAACATGGCGGATGCGGCAGGCATCATATCTTTGAGCTTTGCGGCACGGGACATGACGGCGGGGGTGATCAAAATTTCGCGGCACGGCGGGGCATACAGTTCAGCAGGGTGGGAAATGTTGCCTTTCACTGACGTCAAGGTGCGCTGATCGGCAACGCTGAACCAACGCATGGCTTCAACCTCGTCGCCAAAAAATTCAATGCGAACGGGGTGGTTTTCGGTGGGTGAAAATACGTCCAAAATACCACCACGAACGGCAAATTCACCCCGGTGAGTCACCATGTCTACGCGAGCGTATGCGGCATCAGATAGGAGTTTGATCAATTCTGTAAACGGGATGTCCTCGCCTACTTTTACGCGCACCGGGACAAGCTCACCCAAACCAGCTACCAGCGGCTGCACAACAGCCCGGATCGGCGCCACGATCACCCGGAGGTGAGTTCCGGAGTCGAGCTCGGGGTGCGCCAGCCTGCGCAAAACGGCAAGACGGCGACCCACGGTATCCGAGCGCGGAGACAGCCGCTCGTGCGGAAGCGTTTCCCAACTGGGGAACTCCGCTACCGAACCAATGGGCAAGTACGAACGTAGCGCGGCCACGGTGTCCTCTGCCTCGCGGCCTGTCGCTGTGATGGCCAGGACCACCCCTGGTTCACTGTCAGCGGAGGCTGCTGCAGTAGCACTCCGTTCGCTTAGCCCGTCCGCTACTTCGGCAAGGAGCACGGCACGCATGCCGGCAGGGGCGCTGAAGGCTACGTCCGTGCTGCGTGTTGCGGGATCTGCCGCTGCGTAGCTGCGTACCCTGGCGAAGAGTGGATCCTGTGACAGCGCGGTCCGCAACCCTGCAAGACTCATGGGTGATTTTCTCCTTGGTGCCTGTTGATGCCTGACCACTGCCCACTTGATGGCCACTGCCAGCGTGCGCGCGTTGTTTACCGTACCGGGGACAGCACGAAAGCCCGGAAATTAATACAATCCCCGGGACATAATCCAGCTTACTCGCAGTGCCCCGGGCTTGGTATCCTAGGAGCACCCCCTAACACCCCCCTATTTTGGAGGAAACATGGCGCTTGCCGCCTCAACGACGCTCACAGCAACAGCTCAGCGTGTGACAGATGTCTTTACTAATGCAGACTTCATCAAACATGTCAGCGAAGAAGTTGGTGGGGAGCTGAAGTCATTCACCATTAGCGGGCCCACCACCGCGGCTTTCACCACTAAGACTGTGCGCACACTTCCCACTACTCGGATGCCGGAGATTGTGCAGAAGTTTGTTGGTGCTACCTTGACAGTGACCCAGATTGAATCGTGGAGTGCTCCCGAAGCGGATGGCTCGCGCAACAACGCCATAGAGCTCAAAGTCACCGGTGCACCGGTTGATATCGCCGCTCTTCAGAAACTCTCGGCCACCGGTGAATCCACCCTCGTGGAACTCACGGGCAGTGTCAAGTCCGGCGTGCCGTTTCTCGGTGTCAAGATCGCCACAGCGGCAGAACCTGTAATTGGGAGGGCACTGAACTTGCAAGCCACGCTGGCCCAGAAATGGTTGGACAATCACGCCAGCTAAATATCTTCGGGACTAAACCACCAGTCGGTACCCCACGCCGCGCACGGTTTTGATCCAGCGCGGGTCACGTGGGTTATCCCCCAGTTTGCGACGCAAGTTAGCCATGTGAACTTCCACCGTCCGCTCATCCGAGTCGCTGATGAAAGAACCAACATCGTATTCTTCCCCTCGAAGTCTGCGCACCAAGTCCGACTTTGTGCGTACTTGCTTACCGCTGTCGAAGAGCGCTGCAAGCAGATCGAATTCCGTGCGCGTTAATTCCAGTTCTTTGCCGTCCACTTCAGCGGTCCTGTCACCACAATCAAAAACCAGTCCGTTGAGAGTGCGCGGTTCAGTAGCTAAAGCAGTCGCCGTCACGGCTAAGGCTGGATCCTTAGAGCCGGAACTCTCCATATCACTGACGATCGCTGGAGTAACTACCTGCGCCGTCACATTCTCTACGCTGGATACTCGTGGCCGGCGCATCATTGCACTGATGCGGGCACGGAGTTCTCTAGGACGGAAGGGTTTTGTCAGGTAATCGTCGGCACCAGTTTCCAGCCCCAATAAAGTGTCCATCTCATCTGCCCGTCCGGTAAGCATGATGATGTATGCATCGCTGAAGAGCCGGACTCGCCGCGCTACCTCAAACCCGTCAATGTCAGGAAGACCAAGATCAAGGGTGACGATTGCTGGCCTGTGCGTCCTAATAGCGGCCACGCCGTCGGCTCCATTGCTGGCGGTGTGAACAACAAAACCCGACTGGTTCAGGATCACACTGACAAGTTCCCGAATATCCTCGTCATCTTCCACGACGACCGCAACACGAGAATTGTCCATTTTTCCCTCACTAATAGTACTAAGACCGTTAAAAAGACCAAGTTGTTACAGCAGCTTTGAGGCTCGCGAGCCTTTAGTATCCTCCAGTATGGCATCATCAATAGCGGCGGACTGTAATTTTTCCTGACTTGCGATCAATTATTTGCACCAGGCCGCACTCATGCTTTGTGGAGCCTAGTGCAACGGCTTTCTTCAAAGAATTGCGCAACGGAAGTTATCTTGTCTGAAACACCGAAAAATCAGTTCATTGGCCGGCACCTTCATGAGCGATCCCTAAGAACACGGATTATCTTATCTCAGCTGCCGCTGTTCCTGACTATGACTTTGGCCGCTGCCCTTATTGCCGTGCTGAACCCTGAATTTTTACGAGAGACAACCCTCATCGCAGGTTGCACACTCAACGCGCTGCTTCTCCTGGCTTGCATTGTGGTTCCCTGGAACAAAATTCCTCCAGTCGCCTCGTTGGTGATCCCATACGTGGGATTTATTGCGGTGGTGCTTTTCAGGGATGGTGCCCAAGAATTTCTGTCATCAACAGGAATTTTGGCTCTTTTCCCCATTTTTTGGATCTGTTCCTCAGGCTTTGCACCCAGAACAGCCGTCATTATCAGCACGCTAGTTAGTTGGGTCATTGTCTGGATCCCCGTTTTTCAAAGTGATGTGCCTCTGAGCGTGGATACTCTTGTCAAGCCCTTGTTGTTTCCATTTATGATGCTCGCCTTCTCTATAGCCTCGGTGGTGCTCACAACCAGCATGGATGACCATAGAACCCAGCTGGAATCTAAGGACCGGTTACTTCGAGCTGCTTTGGAACAAAGCCAGCACAGCGAACGCCTCATGGAAACTATCCTTGATACCGTGGGTGTTGGTGTGGTGGTGGTTGACGGACACGGCAACGATCGGCTCGTTAACTCCACACAGATGGCACTGCATGAGTTCGGGAAGCCATCAGGGGTCGCTATTCCACAAGAGGGCGACTTACTACTGTTCAACGCCAACCGAGAACCACTTCCCCCGGAGGCTCGACCTGTACAGCGGGCTATCTCCGGTGAATCATTCACGAACTACCAAATCTGGATCGGTGCCGGCGAACGCGCTCGTGGTTTATCCACCACCGCTAGAGTGATCCTCGATGAAGATGGCGCCCGTGATGGCGCCGTGATTGCCTATCATGACGTGACCGAGATGTTTAACGCCATCACGGCTAAGGATGATTTTCTCGCCAACGTCTCTCATGAGTTCCGGACACCGTTGACGGCTATCCAGTCGTATTTGGAGCTGGCGTTGGAAACCCCGGGGCTGCACCCTGGGCACGTAAGAAAATATTTGAGCATCGCTGATCGGAACGCCGAACGTCTCAGTGGATTAGTGACAGATTTATTATCCACCACGTCAATTACCGTGAGACGCAAACAAAGCGATGTGGCACGGCTTTTGGCGGACAGCATAGCTACTGCATCTCCGGCCGCGGCAGTCAATGCAGTGGTGCTTGACTGCCAATCTGAAGAGCCGCTCTTTGCCATGATTGATCCGGTACGCATCGGCCAAGTGCTGGATAATCTGTTGTCCAATGCCGTGAAATACTCCCCCGACGGCGGCACTCTCACGGTCCGTGCCTGGGCTGAAGGTACTGATTTGCACTGTTCCGTCCAGGACACAGGCCTCGGGATGAGCGCAACCGAACAGGCGGGCGTCTTCCAGAAGTTCTTCAGGGCCGGTACAGCTGTTGACCTTGGAATTCCCGGCATTGGCTTAGGCCTGATGATATGCAAAACCATCATTGAAAGTCACGACGGTACGTTGAATCTAGAGAGTCAGCACGGTGTGGGAACTACTATGAGCTTCGTCATTCCCGCCTGTGTGAGGCCAAGTAATTCACAACTGACAGTTACAACGTACTCGACCCCTGCAGAAGTATGACGCCACCAGTAACTTACTAAAGTATTTGGGACTGCTGCTAGCATGCCTTCGCTTATCTGCGCGGGAAATAGCGCCGAGAACCAGATTCTCGCCTTATGCTAAACAAACTGAACTGTCAGCACTGTCCGATGGCGCCGCAAAAGGATCGTGACATATAGTTCGTTAGTTTATCTAATTCACCCATAAAGCGGGCCACCAGTATTCGATTGTCTTATAGACGGGGTCTCCAGCTACGTTCCCATCCATCGGCTGGATTCGCAACGTATAACCATCAGACGGCACCCCATCAGGGAATGCCACATCAGCGCGGAGTGATGATGTGGTGAACTCCGCTCCGTACGAAGAGTTGTGTGCCCTAATACTCACTTTGTAAGATGTTGCGCTACTTCCTGACCAGCTAAGGCTCAGCACTCTGTTCTTTGAACTGGTACTAACATTAAACGGACCAAGCGGCGATGGGCCCTGTGCTGTCGCGTACCCACATGTTGGGCTTAGTTGGCCTCTGAGCTTTACGGTACGATACGAAGCGTCTCCCGCTACGTCCCCGTTCATAGGCTGGATACGAAGGATATAGTCCTCCTGAGCCGCGGCGACGCCCACACTAAAAACGGCTTCACTATTCTGGGATCCAGAATGCGGTATGACCTGGGTTTGGGAAACTATAGTCCCAGCAACGGATCTAAGAGTAACAATATAATGTGATGTACCAGTGCTCCCGTTATTCCGCCAGATAAACCTAGGAGTAATGATCTTGCTATCAGCGCTATTGACTAAATTGCATGTAAAGAAATTTGTTATGATCCCGTTCGGGCGCATTGCAACAATAGGATTGCGCACAATATTTTGCGTACCCGTAGTTTTAGCTGCCCCTGCTGTAATGGTGTAGCCCACCTGGGCGGTTTGACTCCATTTAGCAACCGCTACGCCACCTCCACCCAAAAGCACAACCATAACGAACGC
Source organism: Arthrobacter sp. TMP15 (assembly GCF_039529835.1). Lineage (NCBI taxonomy): Bacteria > Bacillati > Actinomycetota > Actinomycetes > Micrococcales > Micrococcaceae > Arthrobacter > Arthrobacter sp. TMP15. Next base: position 1,050,979 of record NZ_CP154262.1, on the reverse strand, counting down.
AACGGCAGCCGTGGTGAATCCAGGGATGTCCCGAATGCTGCCAGCTCGGCATAGCGAAAATTTTCGTGACTTTTGAGAGTTCTTCTGTGGTTCCAGAGGGCTCATCGAGTTTTCTTCCGTCTCCTCGTAGAGATCAGCGTGTACATGACTGCGCTTAGCGCTAATAGCCAAGGCCAGGGCGTGCGGGTGACAGCTGCAACATTACTGTGCATTAAGCCATTCCCGGACCACCGGTTCAACCAAGAGAACGAAAAAACTGACCTTTCTTCGCCCTCTACGGCTCCCTGCACATTCGCGCCACCGAAATTCTGGTACTGAGTACCCGCATCGTTGTTGCCATTGGATTGCAACGTCGATATCTTTTCTGGGCTGGTCGCCGTTCCTCCAGTCATCGGAGCACGCCCAACCGAGGTACCGGCCGGAGTGTTGGGCGAGACTGCAGCGCACGGAGACACAAGCGTACCTCCGTCAACACCCTGCATAACGAAGAGCAGTTCAAAGTCAGATACTTGGTTTCGGGTGGCATTGGGTGCCTGCAACGCCAACTGCAAATCAAGATTCATTGGCATTGCTTCACCAGCTTTTAGTGGCCACTTTTCCAGTACCACGGTGCAGTGTCCAGGACCGGGAAGTCTTGGAGCATCTGCAAGTCCCTTGGTTGCGACAGCCTGCAGACCCAGGTACTGCGGCAATATTGCACTGCTGGTCCTGCCAACATTGGCAACAGCAAGAGAAAAATATGCAGCTTCTGAGCTGACGTTATGCACCCACACCTTTGCTTTTCTTGATTCTCCAGGCACGAACCCGTGGCTGTCAGCAAAAACGCTCGTTAAGCTTCCGAGTTTGTACGCGACGCCGTCCCGGCTGAGCTCAAGCATGGCGTCTGTGTCTTGGGCAGCATGAGCAGGGGTAGCAAGGAACACTCCCAACATCAGTGACGCTAATACGGTTATCACCCCAGGGAGCAAGCTCAAGCGTGGCAAACCAGATCTGTTCGATTGCCTCACTTGCTGCGCCTCCCTTTTGGACGTGCGCGCTTCTTCTCTACCGTTCCTTTAACCATGGTTAGCGCACCGAAAGCGATGAGCCCAACCGCTATAATCGGCAAAATAATGTGGCGATCTTGACCAACTGCATTGGCAACAAATCCAACATAGGGTATGGCGTAGAAGAGTTTTCCCTTGACTTGGATAGCCTGCACGGCTTCGGTGTCCTCAAGCGAGTTGTTATCTCCCTTGGTGGTTAGTGCCCTAGCACCATCTTGTCCCACACCTACGGAGGAGATACGGTGAGTTATCACATCAGCTTTGCCCGACTCGATCTGGTATGTGATTATGTCACCCACTTGAAGATTCTCGAATGGGGCCGGTTTCACGACTAAGAAAGTTCCGGGCGCATATTTTGGCGCCATTGAATTCGTCAACACTGTATAAGTTTGTGACCCCGTGACCAGCGGAACAATGATCATTGCTAGGGCTGCCATAATCGCAGCAAGCAAGAGAATATACGCTGCTGCCCGTCCAACCATCCGTGAAGCATTGCCGAGAGGCCTGGCCGCAACAGCCGGCGCCGCATTGCGCTCAACTGGCGTCTTGCTTCTGTTGACAACAGACATGGCGGCCTCTCTTAGAGTTGGTTGACGACGATGGGGATGGCTACTTCAGCGCTTTGTCCCGTGAGACTTGCCGGCATGTTTGCAGCGAGTGTCGTCTGAAAACAAAACACGCCTGTGCTGCCCTTTGTTATATCGATTGTGGCCGTCACCGGGGTAGCGGCCGAATATAACGATGGCTGGCTACATTGGTCAAGAGAAGTTGCAGCAACTACTTTGGTTCCCAGGTACTGCGCCAATGCAGAACCCGAATCGTCATCTATGACAGGTGCACTGGTAATTGCGCGAACGGTAAAGACACCACCAGCATCGCTCTCATTGCCAAGTTTTACGCCGGCATAGGCGCTCTGTCCAGGTATGACCGTTCCCAACGGAGTGGTGCTCAATGACATGGTTGCTGCGTTTCCGGCTTCACTCGTCATGTTCATAGCGGTACTAGTCACGCTATCGGTCAAACTAATTTGAAAATTAGCGGCCTGAATACTTCCGGCATTCGCATTTGCTACCTTGTTCCAGAGTGCATAGCTACCTTGAACGGTCAGCATTCCCAGCACTACTGCAATCAGCACAAGGCCAGTTGCTTTCAGCGCGTGGGTGGTTTTCATGGCCGCTTCCGTCTAAGGGTGGTGATGTGCCGGTGGAACCAGCACATCACCGGGGTCTAGCGCTGGTATTGCCTGACTGTTAGTTGGCGTTTGCCGGTGCTACCTGAACCAGCTTATATCCGAAGGCTTCTGCGTTGAAGTCATACTTGCTGTTTACTGAGCTGCGGTTCTGCGTGTCGGTTTTGAACGTGAACGTGGTTGTGGCGTTTACGTTGCGAGCGAACGTTGACACGGGGGTGGTCACAGGAACAGTTGCAGCAACGAGGGTTCCGGGAATCAGATCGCCAGTCAATACTTTCTTGGCTGCACTTGTATCAGTGAAAACAGTTGTGACCGCAACATTGGAGTCTTCAAAGTTTTTGTTAGCCCCGGTCGGCAGTCCTTTAGTGACCAGTGTGGCTTTCATCAAGTCGCCCGTCAACGTTACGTTCAGGGGTTGAGTGTAAGTGAGCGTGTCACCCGGCACTACTTTATACGAACCGATGGCGATCGTGGTGCCGGCCGCGTTCTTCCAAACACCGGCATCCGCTACCAGGTTCAAATCACCGGAAACAACCGAACCCATGGAAGCATCCTGCGCCTGGTTCCAGGTAGCCAGTGTTCCGCCGCCACCTACCAACAGAATAACGCCTACGCCAGTTGCAATTGCGCCTTTTACCATCTTGTTCATGCGAGACCCCTTGTTCAAGTTCTTCTCAGCAAGTCTTCCTGCCGATGGGTATAACAATGCCGCTCCCAACTCAAGAATCAGCCTTGAAAACCCGGAAGATTCCAACAAGAATGCCCTAAGATTTTCCCCCGTTCCCAAAGACTCAAGAACACCTCAAGATAAAGTCTCAAGTCTCAGCCAAAAAAGTCTTGGCTGCGCAACTCGAGTCATAGAACAGCGCTATTTGGTCCGTGTGGGACTATCGTTATCTGCTGCATATCAAACGCCCGTTGCGACTGCCACCCTGAAGGATCGAAGTAGTTATGCCAACCACAGTTTCACCGGATAGTGCCGGCGGTCATTTCAACTCCAGGGGTACGTTGCAGAGAAGGACCTTCCTCACACAGCTGCCCCTGTCGATCCTGGTTGTTTTTGCAGCAGTCATGGCTATGGCGTTCTATCCGCAGTCGTTTCGGGAACCCCTCTTCATGAGTTCCCTCTTAATGCATGCACTGTTACTACTGGCAGCCTTCGCCGTGCCATGGGACAAACTACCTCGAGGCGCCTTCTTGATAATCCCGTATCTTGATTTCTTGGCGATTGGGCTCCTACGGTTTGGCCACCCTCAGTTCTTGTCAGCAATCGGCTTGCTCATCTTTTTCCCTGTCTTTTGGTTGGCTTCCTCAGGGTTGGCTAAACGCATCTCGGTAGTAGTCAGCGTATTTGCAGCCTTACTAATTGTTTGGATTCCGGTTTTCGGTCCGCAGACTGGTTTCACACTGGAGCAGCTCGTCAAGCCAGTCCTTTTTCCTCTAGTCATACTGGCCTTCGCCATCATGGTGATCGCAGTGACCAAAAGAGTTAATCTGCAACGCAAGTCTTTGGAGGCCAAAGATCTGGAGTTGAGGGCCGCACTTGAAGTGAGCAGGCAGCGGGAGCGGTTGTTGTCAACGGTGCTAGGCACGGTCGCCGTCGGACTGGTAGTGGTGGACGCTGACGGCCACGATGTCCTAATGAATGATACCCAAACAGCTCTCCATTCTTTAGCACTCCCAGAGAACATCGCGGACCCCCAGGAGAAGGATCTCTTGCTGTTTGGGCCGGATACGGTCACTGAGGTGCCGGCCCAAGACCGCCCGGTCCGTAGGGCTATAGAGGGCGAAACCTTTACTGATTACCAAATGTGGTTGGGAACCGGTGAGACCAAGCGCGCGGTTTCCACTGCTGCACGGCCCATGTATGACGCGGCCGGAGCTTTCGACGGCGCCGTGATCGTGTTTCATGACATCACCAAGATGATGGCAGCACTAGAGAGTAAGAATGACTTTGTGGAGCATGTCTCGCATGAATTCCGCACCCCGCTAACCTCGATTCACGGCTATTTGGAAATGGTGTTAGAGGACACTCCCGAGCTTCCAGACGTTGCGCGACGATTTTTGGGTATCGCAGCACGAAATGTGGAACGCCTGAACGCTTTGGTGGCGGATCTCCTCACGGCGGATGCCGTTACCCTTCAAATAGGTCGCGCAGATGTTGCCCGGCTGATTGAGGAGAGTTTGGGTTCAGCGGCTCCCGCTGCCGCCGCCAATAAAGTCACCTTGGTCAACGCCGTGGAGGCACCTCTCCAAGCGTTCGTCGATGCCAGGCGAATTGGGCAGGTGCTGGATAACTTCGTCTCGAACGCCGTCAAGTACTCCCCCGACGGCGGAACAGTCACCGTGCGGGCATGGTCCCACGGAGCGGATCTGTGGTGCGAGGTTCAGGACACAGGTATGGGCATGAATAGTGCAGAGCAGGCAGAGGCTTTCACTAAGTTCTTCCGCGCTAAGTCCGCCATGCAGCGATCCATTCCGGGCATCGGATTGGGGTTGATGATCTCACGGACCATTGTTGCCAAGCATGGCGGGACCATCAGCTTGCACAGTAAGCCCGGGGTGGGGAGCACTATTGGGTTCATGTTGCCCGGTTGTTTGGCCACCAAGGATGAAACAGCTGCCCTTGAACGAATCAATCCAGGGAGTGCGGCTGACGCTGGGCGAGCCAGACCAGTGTCCACTGAATAGCAGACTTCGGGCCTGATGAAAAGCTCAAGATTGACTCAAGTATTACGGCAAATCGGGAAGATTTTGAGTGGTTTTGTGTTGAAAACGGTCTTCTAAAAGACAAAGGTTGTCCTTTTGTATAAGGTTTCGCCAAGATTGCAATTTTTAGGTGAAAACCGGTCTCATCTGCCTAATCTGGCATTATTATTGAGAGTGAACACACCATCAGTTGAGATTGTGTGTCACAACGAAGCAGGAGTTGGGAGCAAATATGACTGTCACCATGATGCCTCTTGTTTGTACCGAAACTTTGCACACACTAGAAGAATCGCTCAACGGTGAGACGGCTCTTTGCCGCAGCTTCGTCTGCCGCTTCATTGACATGTGGCCCGAGCGTTTCCGCCGCATTCACCAAGCCGTCAAAGCTGGCCACCTGGATAACGCCATGGACGCTGCCTTAAGCCTTCGCAGTTCCAGCATGATGGTTGGTGCCGCCCAGTTGGGCGAGCTGGCCAGTGACCTTGTCAGAACTCTTGAGTCAGGCTGCAACGTCAATGCCGCTAGACAACTCAGAGTATTACGACAGTGCGGGAATCTAACTGCAGCCCAACTGACTTCGAGCTACGTTAACGCAGCCTAAGCGGATGTGAACGCAACCCCTGCGAAGGAACATTTTACCGCGTTAACCAGACAGACCAGAGGTGTAAGCACCGCAAGTCCGTGAAACACTCCTCTAGACTGGGCACGTGAGAACAACCAGCCACAAAGTGGCAATAGTCCTAGGCATCGTTTATTTTTTTGCGTTGGCAGGGATCCTTTTTTGGCCCTCCCCTGTGGACAGGCCCATTGATAGCGCACTGACTCATGTCATTCAGTGGTTGCACGCCCACGGATTACCACAATGGTTTGTTGGCTACCGCAAAATTGAATTCGGTGCCAATATTCTTCTGTTCGTGCCATTTGGCGTTATTTTAACCTTGCGCTTGCCACGCCGCCTATGGTTCTTTAGCGTCGTCATTGCAGCAGCCGTCTCAGGCGCCGTGGAGTTGGCTCAGGGAGTATTCCTGCCTCAACGAGTGCCCGCACTAAGCGACATTGTGGCCAACACCTCCGGAGCTTTCCTTGGCGCGCTACTTGTACTGTTCGTGTGGGCCGTACGCAGGCCCCGCACGCGTAGGCTAACACCGCGGAAAAGCTAGAAATCCATGCACCGAAAAAATCAAACATAATAGAATTTAGGATCCCTTCACGTTGCGAACGGATTAACTTCTGCCCCTAGCTCTAGAGTCGCGGATGCGGCCGGGCTAAGCTAAGAATATAGGGTGGCCCGGCAATTGAGCGGTCATCTTATTTATTGGTGGGAGCATGAACCAACAGACTCGGAACAATGATGAAACCACGTATTCTGGTAATGGCCGGTTTGGGTCTTGCTGTGATCATTATTGCTTTGGCAGTGGTCCTGAATTTATTGCCTGTTCAGTCCGACGAAAAACAGGTTGCTGTTTCCACCATTACCCCTTCAAGCCAAGAATCAGAGCCCAAACCAGCCCCGGCCACCAATGCAGCAGTGCCCGCCCCGGCTAACCCCAAGGCTCCCGCCGCAACGCCGGACCCCAAAAGACCGCTTGAAGTAATTCCCCCTGTTGGGCAACCTACAAATCCAACTTTGCCTAAATCTCGGGTGGACGCGCCATTGATCAAGACGCCGCTTCCGCCCGAGGCCAGCGCCAACGGGAAGCTTGTTGACGGTTTTCCCTCCGCCGTGATTCTTACCGAACCAGCTTCAGCTTTGAAAAGTAGCTCGGTGAGCCCACAAGGATCAATTCTTCAGGTCAGCCTCGTTGCCCGCACCACCACCGAACCGCTGGGCGTCATGGCATTTTACCAAAAGCAGTTTGCCGCTCTGGGATTAAGTGCAGCCCAGGCTCCCGCCAGCACCGGTGCAACTGCCATGTGGTTCACCCGGGGCACGGATAAAATCACCGTAACAGCCACACCACACCCCAGCGGCGGCACGGAGTACAGCATCTTCGGCATTTTTCACGCAGAAAAATAGGGAAACCCAGTAAATGTATCTTTCCTTTTCGGATCGCCGTGGCGGCAAAGATGAAATGCCAGCCCGCGCGTCCACTGTCTTTAAAGTATCGCCCATCATCATCTCACTTGGACTGGTCAGTCTCTTCACTGATATCTCCTCCGAATCCGTCAGTGCCATACTGCCGCTGTACATCACCGGCGCTTTGGGACTGACCATGGTGGCCTACGGTTTTCTGGACGGTATAAACCAAGGGATCAGCGCGGTGGTGCGTATTGGCGCTGGCTGGACCGCTGACCGCTCAGACCACCACAAACTGGTAGCTTTTCTTGGTTACGGCTTATCCGCCGTCTCGCGAGTTGGGCTGCTGGTGGCGACTGGCTTCGGGGCAATCACCTCCATCATTGCCGTGGACCGGATTGGCAAGGGCATCCGGACTGGTCCCCGTGATGCAATGATCTCTGAAGCCGCCCAGCCTGAGCATCTAGCCAGGTCCTTCGGTGTGCACAGGATGCTTGACACCGTAGGTGCCACGATTGGCCCATTGCTAGCGTTCGTTGTGCTCTTGCTGATCCCGAATGGATATCACGCAGTTTTTGTTGCTTCTCTTGCCTGCGGTGTCATTGGGCTAGCTGTCCTGGGCCTGATAGTTCCGGGCAGGAAACAACGTGCTGCCATTATCGCCAAAGCTTCTTCTGCCACAACGGAGACTGCAGTTGCCGCGGCTGGCCCGCAAGCCCGCCGGCTCCCGTTCCGGTGGGCTGACTTGAACAATATAGGCATGCGCAGGCTACTGTTGGTGGCTGCCATCTTTGGTCTGGTGACCATAGGGGATGGGTTCATTTACTTGGTTCTGCAAAGCAGGGCATCCTTTGCAACCCAGTGGTTCCCGCTGCTTTATGTTGGAACCAACGTGGCCTACCTGGTGCTGGCTATACCGTTGGGCCGTTTGGCAGATCAATGGGGCCGAATGCGCTTGTTCATTGTGGGACACGGGGCTCTGCTGGCGGCCTACCTCTGCGCGGCACTGCCTACCACCGGTGCGGGGGCAACGCTGGCTTGCCTGCTTCTTCTGGGCATTTTTTATGCTGCCACAGACGGAGTCTTAGCCGCTTTGGCTGGCCAATTCTCAACACCAGCCAGCAGAGCGAGCGGGATCGCCGCTGCACAAACAGTGGTGGCGCTATCCAGGCTTGTGGCCTCAGTTGGTTTTGGAATCCTGTGGTTTGCTTTGGGCCGCCAACAGGCAATCCTTTTGGCCGCCGTTGTTCTGGCCCTAGCTATACCCTGCGCAGTCTTATTAGTGCGCGGATTGAAGCCAACACAGGTTCCGTTGTGACGTCCCGGGCACGCTGGGCGTGGCTTTTGAGTATCACCGCAATAACCTTGGCCCTAGCCATCGGCTATGGTGTGTGGTCATTCATCCAGTACCAGCAGCGCCAGAGCGCACCCGCTTCAGTAACGCTCACGAGCGGAGCAATTGACCCGTCAGTGCCTCACGTGGTTTTTCGAAATACCGCCTCAGGCGCCGGGTACGGACACGTTGCAGCGGTGCCCCTGAGCAATCCGGACGGTCCACGCCAGGTCACCGAAGCGGTGTGTGATCGCGTCTATTCCGCCGGTGGTACCAACGCTTGTCTGCGCACCAACGCCGGCATCGTCACCACTTTTGAAGCTGCGGTCTATAACGCCACATGGCAGGAAGAACGGGCCTGGCCGTTACCTGGCATTCCCAGCCGGACAAGGGTCTCCCCCGACGGGGAAATGGTTGCATCCACGGCTTTTGTCACCGGCCATGCCTATGCCCCGGCAGGATTTTCAACGGCAACAGTCATTGCCAAGGCCGCGGGTGGAGACTTTGGAAATTTGGAAGATTTCGCTTTGATTGTTGATGGTGACCCCATTGCCCCCGTGGATAGGAACCTGTGGGGCGTCACGTTCTCAGCGGATGACAATATTTTCTACGCCACGGCAGCCAGCGGGACAAACACGTGGCTGGTGCGCGGGGATCTGGCCAAACGGACTCTGACCTCCATTCAGAAAACTGCTGAGTGCCCGTCGCTGTCCCCCGATGGCACCCGCATTGCCTATAAGAAGAACACTGTCCCTGGCCCCAATCCACATTGGAATATTGCTGTCCTGGACTTGGCGACAAACGTAGAAACTGTTTTGTCGGAAACACGCAGTGTGGACGATCAGGTGGAGTGGCTTGACAATGCGAGCCTCCTTTATGGTCTGCCCCGCGCTGGTGCAGTTGGTGACAGTGATGTTTGGTTGGTTCCTGCCACTGTTGGCGGGGCTCCCACCCTGTTTATTGAACATGCGTGGTCGCCGTCCGTTGTTCGCTAGGGTGCTGGCGGCACAGAGAACACCACATCAACAAAGTAGTTGCTGGAGTTCCAACTGTTGACCGGCATGCCTCCACCAGTTCCGTAAAAGTACCGGCCGTTGCTGCCGGCGCCCACGGATAACGGACCTTGAGTGAACGGTGCCGCAAAGAATGCCCCCGTGGATGAGTAGCGCCCGTTCGGTGCATAGTAGGAGACCGTGTAGGTGGTTCCAGCCGTGAGCGCCAGAGGCGTGGCTAGAGTGGCGGTCTGCCAGCCGGTTGGTGTCTCAGACGTGAACTGGACAGTGGCCAGCCTGACACCTGTCCCGCTCCAGATAGAGCCAGTGTGCGCGCCCACGTTGCCTGAACCCTTGAAGAACCGGATGGCGGTTACGCTCCCGGCTATGGAGGGTGTGAACGCCACACCCAATTCAATGGCTGCTGGATCATCTGCGTTGGCTGCCGTGGCCGGTACAAGCGCACCGAACATGGAGTAATTACTTGGTGTTGCCGAGCCATCTGCGGTACCAAACTGCCATGTGGCGTCCGCCAGTGCGGCACCTTCGACGGACACAAGCTGGCCCAGTGTCACGGAAATGGTGGCGCCCGTCGGAAGCGCCGCTGCGGGCGTCACGCTCAGTGTTTTCCCATCCGCAGATAATGCCGTGGTGCTGGCCAACACCGTGGCACCGTTTTTCAACTTCCCCGTGTAGCCCGCCGCCAGCGGTGCCGAGAACGTTGCTTTCACAACCGCATCCACGGCCTGATCACTTGCCCCTGGGACAGGTGACTGGCTGAGCAGTGTCAGGGGTGCTGCTACTGGCGTGAAGATGACGTCAACCAGGTAGCTGGCAGAGGATCCGTTCACCGGATAATTGGAACCATAGGCGTACACCGCCGAACCCGCAGGCACATGCAGTGGACCAACATTAACGTCCCCACCATACGCCCCCGGTGTCGCTGAATACGTACCCACCGGATTGCTATACGCAGCCGTATACTCAGTCCCAGCAGTGAGCGCTACAGGAGTTGCAAACATCACGCTCTGCCACCCAGTAGTGGACTCACCGGCAAACACCGCCGAAGCCAGCAACGTCCCATCTCCCTTATACAAGTAACCGGTATGGGTACCCGTATTCCCAGGCCCCTTGTAGAACTTCACCCCAGTGACAGTGCCATTAGAAGCCGCACTGAACTTCACACCCAAGGACAAGGGCGTCCCGTCAGCAATCGATAACACAGTAGGAACAGCACTGTCCTGATACAAACCACACGGACAGCCAACCGTATCCGGCTTCACAGTTGTAAACGACCACACAGCACCAGCAGTAACCCCACCCCCAGCACTAGCAGCACTCAGTGTTGCCGTGTACACCGTGCCCTTGGCCAACGCAGCCGCCGGCGTAAACACCGCCGTCCGCGTAGCCACGTTATACAAGGTGGAACCAGCAACCGAAACCCCCGCCGCCGTCTTCACCACGATCCCCACACTGCCCGCCGTCACATCCTTAGACAACACAGCACTGACAGGAGTAGAAACACCCACACTGCCAGCACCACCAACCGGCACCTGCCCCGTAGCCACCAACGGCATGGCAGGTTGTGTGAAGATGACGTCAACCAGGTAGCTGGCAGAGGATCCGTTCACCGGATAATTGGAACCATAGGCGTACACCGCCGAACCCGCAGGCACATGCAGTGGACCAACATTAACGTCCCCACCATACGCCCCCGGTGTCGCTGAATACGTACCCACCGGATTGCTATACGCAGCCGTATACTCAGTCCCAGCAGTGAGCGCTACAGGAGTTGCAAACATCACGCTCTGCCACCCAGTAGTGGACTCACCGGCAAACACCGCCGAAGCCAGCAACGTCCCATCTGCCTTATACAAGTAACCGGTATGGGTACCCGTATTCCCAGGCCCCTTGTAGAACTTCACCCCAGTGACAGTGCCATTAGAAGCCGCACTGAACTTCACACCCAAGGACAAGGGCGTCCCGTCAGCAATCGATAACACAGTAGGAACAGCACTGTCCTGATACAAACCACACGGACAGCCAACCGTATCCGGCTTCACAGTTGTAAACGACCACACAGCACCAGCAGTAACCCCACCCCCAGCACTAGCAGCACTCAGTGTTGCCGTGTACACCGTGCCCTTGGCCAACGCAGCCGCCGGCGTAAACACCGCCGTCCGCGTAGCCACGTTATACAAGGTGGAACCAGCAACCGAAACCCCCGCCGCCGTCTTCACCACGATCCCCACACTGCCCGCCGTCACATCCTTAGACAACACAGCACTGACAGGAGTAGAAACACCCACACTGCCAGCACCACCAACCGGCACCTGCCCCGTAGCCACCAACGGGGAGGTGTCGGTTGTTTCAAAGATGGCATCCACAAAGTAGTTACTATTCTCATAGCTGTCTGTGGGGAAGCTGCCGTTGGTGTTATAAACACCGGATGGTGCAGCGCCGAACCCGCCCGCTGCTGCCAGCGGAGCAGCCGTAATCCCCTTGTAGTCCCAGTAGCCGGTGGCGTAGGAGTAATGCCCCTTGGGAGCTTGGTAGGAGATCACATAACTCTGCCCTGCCGTGACGCTCACAGGGGTAATAAACTTGGCATTCTGCCAGCCGCTGGCGCTTTCATTGGCGAATATCAGCGTCGCCAGCTCAGCTCCGGAGGAGTTCCACAGACTACCTGTGTGGGTGCCTGTGTTGGCTGCACTCTTATAAAAGCGCACTCCTGAGATAAATCCGTTTTGGGTTGGGCTAAATCTCAATCCAAGAACGGTTGACCCAGCATCACCTGAATCTGCGTTCTTTGGCACCTCATTGCCAAAAACGCTGTACGGACCGTTGACTTGCAAGGTGAGTTTTTTCGGCGTGGTGGGATAGTTGGCACTGTCATCGATGCCGCGTACCAGGATATTTTGAGTGCCGATTCCATGCTGTACGTAGCTGTAAGTCCAGTTGCTTGTTCCGCTGGCGGGATGCCAAGTGGCACCCGCATCCGTGGAAACTTCGACGCCGGCCACTACCCCGCCGCTATCCGTGGCCGTTCCGCTCAGCGTCATCTTGGCGCCATTGATAACTGCCGAACCATTGGCCGGGCTAGCGATAACAACCACCGGAGCGGTGGTGTCCGTACTGGCTGCTGCTGCCACAAGTGCGGGGTCAAGGGTTGCCGGCTGCGCACCCATATCCGCAAAAAGGTTCACCTGGGCCTGGCGCATTCGAGGATCTGCCGGAGCACCTGCGCCGTCGTGTGTTTGGTCCAGTCCCCAGGTCCATTGCACGCTGCCGGCAGAGAAGATCAAAGCTCCGGCCGCGTTCTTGTACAGGGTGATGTTGTGGGTAGTGGTTCCTGGCAGAACAGCATTTCCGTAGTCCTGCAGGTATTGGGGTGTGCTGCCAACTGTGGTGGAGAGCCGGATCAGGCCTGCTGGCCTGAAGCCGTTGTCAAGGTCTTCATTGGATTCATAGCCCACCGTGTGCGGGGCTAGTGCGGCCTTGGTTCCTGCGGCCAGCGACTTCAGTGCCGTGTTCCGCCAGAGCCGGGTCTTCCCCTCAGCGGCGGACACTGTCACCGGAAGGTCGGTGTAGTTGGACATATAGATGGTTCCGCTGAGTGCATTTTCCGGCATGCCGCCGCCGTTGGCAGGGGAAGCGAACCGGGGGTCCCGCCACGTTCCAGTCCACTCTTGTGCTGGATCAATTTTGGCGTTTGACCAGGTCTCTTTGTAGGAGGTGATGGTGCGGTAGCTGGTGTTATCCGTGGCGGAGGGTTCGTACCGCGTCCTCCAATAATCGTCATTGCCGGAGAGGAACTGCAAGTTCACGCCCGCATTTGCCGCTGCCGTGATGTTGGCGCGTTGCGCGCCGGACCAGTATTCGTCATGGCCCACTGAGAGGAACACTTTGTGGTTGGTCAGCAGGCTGCCATGCCGGTCCGTATCAACACCGGCAATATAAGTGGTGTCATAACCGTTTTGTTCCAGGAACCGCACCATTGCGTATTCACTGGCGAAGTAAGCATCCCGGCCGTCAACATCTCCACGGGTGACAACAGGACGGTTGTAACTGATCTTGAACGCACGGCCAATGGATGCCCCCTGATAAAAGTCCGCTCCGCCGTAGGTGTTGTAGGCCTGCCAGGTTGGATCTGAGGTTTGGAAGACTACCTTCGCATGGCTGGAATCATCCCGGACAATGAACGTGATGTGGCTGGTGTTTCCATTATCTTTCCTTTTTAACAAGGCAATATAAACACCCGATACGGCGTTGGCCGGGACCGCCCACGACGCCGAGAGCCCCCAGGTTCCACAGTCGTAGAGTTGCGTTGACACGTCAGAAAGGCATTGCGGCTGGGTCTGAGGGAGGGCGGCTGAGGGGTTGATGGTGGTGATCTTGCGAGCGCCTAGCCCTTGGTACCAACCAGTGCGGTAAATATCGATGCTGTAGTTCGAGGCATTGGTCTTAATCTTGAAGCCCATGGTTTGGCCCACATTGACGCTAATGTCGGTGGAAAACCCTTGAATGTCTGCATCCCCCGCCCCAGAGATATCCCAAACGGACGGGTCCGTGCCGGGTTTACTGTTCTCACAAGAAATCGGGTTACTCCCGGCGCCGCAGGGATCCGCAGCCAGTGCCGCCGAGATTGGACCGAGTATCAAACTCACACCAACCATGGCCCACGCCAGCAATGCGGCCAGCACCACCACAAGCCACCTTGAGCGCCCAAGCATAGGCGTGGCACCGCCGGAACGCATACTGCTGAGACGTGCATGTGATTCATTCATAGCTGCTGTAACGCCCTTGCTCTATTCCTCTGCCCGCCACCCCATCACAATGGCACCCGCCCACAACGGGTTTGGACTTTAACTGAGATTAGGTCCGGTGCTAGAGCAGCACAAGAGTAGTGGCAGAAACAAGTAGTTCAGCGGAAAAGCGAGTACTCGGAAACATTCCTGACACATCAAGGAACGTTGAGCCGTTTGCGTCAGGAAGCTGTTTGCATCAGGGCATCCTCGGCCGCAACCCATGCCAGCATGGCGCACTTGACCCGGGCCGGGAACTTGGACACCCCGGAAAGTGCTGCTGCGTCTCCTAGGATCTCCTCATCCCCGGCCAGTTTGCCGCGGGAGCGCATAACCTCCCGAAAGTTCTCGATCAACTCCTGCAGCTCCTCCGCCTGTAAGCCAATAGCCAGTTCGCTGAGGATCGAGGCCGATGCCATGGAAATGGAGCAGCCATCCCCAGACCAGTGGATGCCGGAGATGCTCCTGGAAGTCTCCGGGCCGGAGGATGTTTCCACCCGCAGCGTGATTTCATCACCGCATACGGGGTTGAGCTGATGACACTGGCCCATCCCTTGCGGCAAATTGCTGACCTGGAGCTGGTCCGCCGGCAGGTCGGCACCGTGGCGGGTTTTAGCCTGCTCCAAAATGATCTGCTGGTAAAGAGAATCTAATGAACTCATGTTTTTATTCTCCGCTCACACCAAAGTAGGGACGAACTTTGGCAACTGCCTCAAGGAACACATGCACTTCCTCGGGGGTGTTGTACAAATACGTGCTCGCCCGGGTTGAGGCGGAAAGGCCAAGCCGGCGGTGCAGCGGCTGGGCACAATGATGCCCCACTCGCACGGCGATCCCTGAAGCGTCAAGGAACTGTCCGACGTCGTGCGCATGAACCCCTGCCACCTCAAACGCGGCCAAGCCAGCCCTCGGGATGCCCGAAGCCGGTCCCAGCACCCGGATGCCTTCGATGGCTTCAAGTCCACTGACCAAGCGCTGCCCCAGTGCAGCTTCCCAGTCATGGATGCGGTCCATGCCTGTCTCATGCAGGTAATTCACGGCTGCTGCCAGCGCTACAGCCTGGGAGATGGGCTGCGTGCCGGCTTCAAACCGCTGTGGCGCCTTGAGGTATTCGGCCTTTTCCATGGTGACAGTGGTGATCATGGACCCTCCTGTCAAAAAGGGTGGGAGCGCATCTAACAGCGCGGCCTTCCCATAAAGGCCCCCAATGCCCGTGGGAGCAAGCATTTTGTGTCCTGAGAACACAGCAAAATCAACGTCAAGGGCCTGCAGATCCAACGCCATGTGAGGTGCCGATTGGCAAGCGTCCAGGACAACCAGTGCCCCCACGGCGTGGGCCATTGCGGTGAGCTCTGCTGCCGGGTTGATGACGCCCGTGACGTTGGAGACGTGGGTGAAAGCAAAAACCTTGGTGCGCTCGGTTAGTAGTTGCGCTGCGGCGTCCATATCCAAAGTGCCATCATTGTTGATGGGGATGAATTTCAGGGACGCGCCTGTGCGAGCGCACAGTTCCTGCCACGGCACCAGGTTTGCGTGGTGTTCCATTTCGGTGACAAGAATTTCATCCCCAGGCCCGACGCCGAACTGCCGCGCCTGGGCGGGCACCTCACCAATACTTGCGTTACCAAACGAGTAGGCCAGCAAGTTCAGCCCTGCGGTGGCGTTGGCCGTCCACACCAGCTCGTTTTCCGCTATGCCCAGGAAATTGGCCACTGTTGCCCGAGAGTCCTCAAAAATATCCGTTGCTGCCACGGCCAAAGTGTGTGCACCGCGGTGCACGGCCGAGTTGCGCTGCTCGTAGAATTCCTGCTCAGTTTCCATGACGCTTATAGGCTTTTGAGACGTGGCACCGGAGTCCAAATACACCAGCGGCTCTCCGTTGACCTCCTGCGCCAAAATCGGGAAATCATTGCGGATGCGCAGGACTTCAGTGCTTGTCATTGGACCGTCATGGTCAACAGAGTGTGGCATCAAAACAGACGCTCCTTGATAGATTCAGCAACTTTAGTGTCAGCAACTTTGGCTTCAGCAACAATCGGCCGTGGGACCGCCGCCGGGTGCGAGAGTAAATACATCACACCCATTTCACCTAATTGTTGCATCATTGCTGCGTTGCGGCATCTCAGGGGTGACTTACCTTAGCTGGCCCGTGTATGACTGTCAGTTCACGGCTGCAGGCGTGACCGGCGCTACGCTGAGTTCATAAAGCAGCCCAATGAAAGTGGAGAAGCATGAAAAAGATCAGGGCCGGCGTGGTAGGCGGCGGAATTATTGGGGTGGCGGTGGCTCGGGAACTCTTACTTTCTGGCGCCGCTTCAGAGGTGGTCCTGTATGAGAAGGAGGCTGAACTGGCTGCCCATCAAACCGGGCACAACAGCGGAGTGGTCCATGCTGGGCTGTACTACGAACCCGGGAGTCTCAAAGCACGCCTATGCCGCCGTGGCGGGGAGCTACTGCGTGAACTCGCAGCACGCCGGGCCGTGCCCTTTGATGAATGCGGGAAAGTGGTGGTAGCCCGCGACGAAAAAGAACGGGCCCGCCTGAACTCGATTTTTGAACGTTCCGTGGCCAATGGCGTACCCGGAGTGAGATTGATCAGCCACACTGAACTGGCCATCATTGAACCCCACTCACGCGGAGTGGCCGCGTTGCACTCCCCCAACACCGCCATCACCGACTATAAGGCGGTAACAGTGGCCCTTGCTGCGGATTTCACCGATGCCGGTGGCACTGTGCGGCTTTCACATAAAGTTACAGAAGTGCAGGACGGCGGAGCTCAATCGAGCGTAACCGCCAACGGCGCCACCGAGTCATTTGACCTGGTGATCAACTGTGCAGGCCTGCAGTCCGACCGCTTGGCTGTGACCTCAGGCGATGAGAAGAATCCGCGAATTGTGCCGTTCTTTGGTGAGTACTTTCTGCTCCGTCCGGCCAAACGGGCCCTGGTAAACGGGCTGATATACCCGGTCCCGGACCCTAAATATCCCTTCCTAGGTGTGCACCTAACCAAGCGGATCGACGGGGAAATTATGGTGGGCCCGAACGCGTTTCTGGCCGGAGGACGTGAGGCCTACCGGGGCCATCAAGTATCCCCCTCTGACCTGGCCGATGTGCTTTTATTCAGCGGATTCTGGCGTTTTGCGGCCGGAAACCTCCCCGCTGCCTTCCGTGAAGCTCGGACAGTGGTGAGCACGCGTGCGTTTGTTGACGCTGCGCGCGCCTATGTTCCCGAACTTGCCGTGGCCGATGTGGTGCGGGATCGCAGAGGCATCCGCGCCCAAGCGATGAACTTTGACGGATCGCTGGTTGATGACTTTGTCATTACAGGCAGCAGCCGCGTGATGCACGTACGCAATGCACCCTCCCCCGGAGCAACCTCCTCCATGGCCATTGCCGAACATATTGTGGCCCTGGCTGGCAGCCAGCTCAATCCCTAGGACCACCACTTGCTTTGGTGTCCGCAGACATGCAGGCCACCCTCTCCAAAGTGAGTACCGCTACGTGCCTAATGTAGGTAGATCTACCCACCAGGGGCGAGTATCGCGCCCAAAATTCGGGTAAGACCTCACTCTATCCGCGCCATTTTTCCCTCCCTAAAGTCCCCAGTAGAGCAGTAACTCCGCAGGCTATCCACGCCTGGGGACACTGCTCTTTCTAAGGGCCGAACACTCGGCCCGCAGTGGACCAAATGGGGGTCGGAATGTTTGGCATCAACCTTGTACAGAACCCGGGCGCAGTCCGGACAAAAGGCCGGCTAAGCGGTCCCCGCACACTGGCCCAGGCACCACAGCAACATGACGGGCGTACTGGCAGCAACGGGCGCATTCGCAGCACTCCAACCGTTGTCCGCGCTGACGCTACGCTTGCCAGCAGCGCTGTCATTGGCGGAGCAACAGTGGATCTACGCACCTTCGATGACGCCGTTGCACAGATCATCGCTGCCGCAGCTGGGCCCCAGGATAAGCCGCTGGGTGTTGCCTCGGCCAACCTTGATCACATCCTGCACTTTGGTGCCGGGGGCCGCTGGGAGGGCAGCCTGGACCCGGCTGGTACCGTCGGCTGGCTAACACTGCTGGATGGTGCCCCCCTGAGAACAAAAGCAGCGCAGCTCACGGGACATGAATGGCCCAGACTGGCTGGAAGTGACCTGATTGATCCCTTGCTGGATAAGGCCGAGCTGGAAGGGCTACGTGTTGGCTTCCTTGGCGGCAGCGAACACACGCAGGAGCTCCTCAAGCTCAAGTTGGCCGAACGCAGACCCACACTGGAAGTTTCCGGCTGGTGGACTCCTGAGCGTGCCGAGCTGGCCTCCCCCGCTCTCTCCACCAAACTCGCCAAAGAGATAGCTCTGACATCCACCGACATTTTAGTGGTTGGTTTGGGAAAGCCCCGTCAGGAACTATGGATTAGCCAGTACGGCGCACTGACAGGCGCACCAGTTCTGCTGGCGTTTGGTGCTGTTGTGGATTTTTTGGCCGGCCGAATCAAGCGAGCTCCGGAAGCCGTTTCCGCGGCAGGGATGGAATGGGCCTGGCGTTTGGCCATGGAACCGCGCCGCCTGGCCAACCGGTACTTGGTGCAGGGCCCGCAGGCTTATTTGCGTATGAAGCGGGACAGTACCGTGGGGCTCTCCCCCGCAATTCCACCACTCGCGGGGTGGTCAGCTGCCACCTCCAAGCTGACACAGGCTGTGTCCACAAACGGGCTCCCGCCCCAAGCAACCCAAGCAACCCAAGCACCACAGGCCGGTTGTTTTGTGGCCAAAGAGAACTTAGCTGATGTCAGTGTTGTTGTGGTTACCTACAACAACGCCGAAGATATCTCTCCCCTGCTGGAGTGCCTGCGGGCCGAGACCAAGGGACAGTCTCTCAAAGTAGTTGTTGCGGACAATGGCTCCACCGACGGGACGATCGGGCTGGTAGCCGATCATTTTGACGTGGTGCTTGTCAAAACTGGCGGGAATCTAGGTTACGCCGGCGGCATCAATGCAGCACTTCGTGAAGCCGGACCATACGCGGATGTGCTGGTCCTCAACCCCGATCTAAGGGTCCTGCCGGGCGCTATTGAAACCCTCAGGGGCAGGATGCGCCAAAGCGGCGCCGGTATTGTGGTTCCCAAACTCTTGGACGATGACGGCACCACGTACACGTCGCTGCGCCGTGAGCCCAGCTCGCTCAGAGCCGTCGGTGATGCAGTTCTGGGCAGCAGGGCAACAGGGCGCCCGGACTGGTTATCCGAAATTGATTACTGCGCGGAAAGCTACCACTACCCACACGCCATTGAATGGGCCACCGGGGCGGCACTCCTCATTTCCGGCACAGCCGCGGCCCAAGTGGGTGACTGGGATGAACGCTACTTCCTTTACTCCGAGGAAACTGACTACTTCCGCCGAATGAGGGAAAGCGGTCGCAGCGTTTGGTTTGAACCCGGGGCAACAATGGTCCACAGCAGGGGTGGTTCCGGTGCCTCCGCAGCGCTGGTGGCCCTCATGGCGGTAAACCGTGTCCGTTATGCCAGTGCACACCATTCCGCCGCCTACAGCGCAGGTATCCGTACCATCACCGCCGCTGGAGCTTTGGCACGCAGCTACAAAGCAGGCGAGCGCAAGGCATGTTTGGCCCTCGCCGGGCTGACGCGCTGGGATAAACTTCCCCAGGCCGTGGTTGCTTCCTCGGCAGTGACGGCTGGAACATCTGCGCCGGCTCCCTTTCCCGACGGGGCAGTCATCATTCCCGCCCACAATGAAGCCGCTGTCATTGCCAGAACACTGCAGCCGTTAGCTGCGCTGGCAGAGTCCGGTGCCATCGAAGTAATTGTGGCGTGCAATGGCTGCACTGATGCAACAGCAGCCATTGCCCGATCGTTCCCTGGCGTGAAAGTCCTGGAGCTGGCGGAACCCTCAAAAACCGCCTCGCTCAATGCGGCCGACGCTCTGTGCACTCGCTGGCCCAGGCTGTACCTGGACGCTGACATTGAAGCCACCACCGAAGCCTTGGCCGCAGTGTTTGAGCACCTACAGAATCCCAATACGTTTTCGGCCCGGCCGGCGTTTTCATATGACACCACCGGCTGCAGCTTCTTTGTCAGGGCGTACTACCGTGCCCGGGCACGCATACCCGCCCTGCAGGAACATCTGTGGGGCGCCGGCGCTTACGCCGTGAATGCTGCAGGACATCAACGCTTCTCGATGTTTCCTTCGGCAACCGCGGATGACCTGTACGTGGATTCGCTCTTCACCGGGCTGGAGAAAGCAATTTTGGCAACAGTGCCCGTAGTGGTGCGCACCCCCACATCGTCAAAGGAACTGATCAAGACTCTGCGGCGCATTTATCGGGGCAAGGACGAACTGAAAGCCGGGTCAAGTCAGAGCAGCGGGCTTGGCAATCTATTGCGCTCCGTGAACGGTTTTCAGCCCGCCCTGGACGCGGGCGTGTATGGTTCCTTGGCTGTTATGGGCAAGCTTCAAAAGAGTAAATCTCTGACGACGAGCGGGGGCTGGGACCGTGATGAAAGCAGCCGGGGAAGCCACTGACAGGCCAACCGAATTGGACCTACAGTTGTTTTTCCCATTGACTTACATGTTACGATTTGGTTACGGGGGAGAACGTCTTGGTCTGAAACGACAACCCTTCAGGACTATCCCATAATGCAAAAGAAGATAGCGCTCGCGCGCCTGGATTTGCCTGCCAAAGGCAAGTTCTTCCGCGGCAAGCGTCCACAAATCACCCTCGCTTCAGTAGCTGCATTGGCGTTGCTGATGCCCATGCTGCTAGCCCCTCCCACAACAGCTTCTACCGAACTAGTTTCCGAAGTTTCTGCTCTGGATAACCGGGTACCACAGACCCTGGTTGACCCTGATACGAGGTCAGTTGAGCTTGGCTCAACATTCTCCAGCAGCCAAGCCGGAGTAGTCTCAGCAATTCGGTTCTATTGGACCCCAGTCAACGAGGGGCCTCATGTAGTCAACTTATGGTCAACAACCGGTGAGAATCTTGCCACCGCAACACTGCCAGCATCACAGGGAACCACTGCCGGCTGGCAAACTGTAAAGTTCACGACCCCGGTGGCAATCTCGAAGAACGAAAAATACGTAGCTTCTTATATGGCGCCCATGGGCCGTTACGCAGTTGAAGAAAACGGCCTGGACCAAAGCCAGACCCGTGGACCATTAACACTGCATGCCAAAGGTGGTGTGTTTGCCTATGGCACTGGCGGAGAGTTGCCCACCTCCACTTACAAAAATAGCAACTACTTTGTTGACGTTGTTTTCACCCCCTCGGCAGGTGAGAACGTGCCGACCACTCCGGCACCCGTTCCAACTACCGCGCCGACTCCTGCACCTCCAACAACTGAGCCAACAAGCAAGCCGGAGCCAACAACTAAACCCGAGCCTGAGCCAACAACACCCGGGACTGTGCCGGCAGCCTTGGACCTCCCCCGTATCCCGTGGGAAGGTGGGGCTAGTTATTGGAAACAGTTCAAGCATGCAAATGATGCCGGTTGGTCTGATCCCTCATTCTTCCCGATTGTTGCTTGGTACAACGGGATAAGCTCCAACGCCGAAGCCCAGTATGACAAAAAAGTGGGTATTAACACCTACATTGGCATGGACTCCAACACTCCGTACAGCTTGTTCAAAGACAATGATCTGTTCTGGATTGGCGGAAAACTGAACAGTACGTTCACCGAAGCCAGCAGTAACTGGGTGGGTAACTTCCTTGACGATGAAGTTGATGGTCGATTCACACCTGAAGAAGGCCGTGCGGTCCTGCAGGATTTGAAGGATAAGAACGCGGGCAATGGACGCTTCAACTACTCCAACTTCACGCAAATGGTTATCAGCAATGATATGGAAGCCTCGGACTCCCAGGCTTTTGTCAATGACTACACTGACGCAGTTTCACTTGACATGTACTGGTACACGATTCCATTCTGCGACTGGTCACCGTTCCGGCAGAACTACATCACCCCTGTCAATCAAGAAAACTGCCGCACGGCATCCAGCTACGGGAAAACCATGGAGTCCCTGCGCAAGCAGGATTCCGCTGATGGGAAGTTACAGGCTCCGTGGCAGTTTATTGAGCTTCTCAATGGTGGGCCCGGGGGCGGCCCCTTCACAGCCAATGTCTCTGCCGGCCAGCTGAAGGGCTCAGTCATGAGCTCAATTATCAACGAGGCACGTGGTTTGGTGTACTTCAACCAGAGCCTCTCCGGGCCCTGCCAAGGTGGCAGCCTGATCCGGCAGTCACAGGTTACCCAGAACTTTTGCGGTCAGGCTCAAGTGGATGCAGCCACCACCGTTAACAACCAGATCAAGCGACTGGCCCCCGTGCTCAATAGTCAGTCCTATGAATACTCCTTTGGTCCTGGTTTGGACACCATGCTCAAGACCTATGACGGATCGGCATACGTATTTGCCATGGTCGATGGCAGTTCATCACCGGGGAACCGGGCGTTCACCCTGCCCAAGGGGCTCAAGGCGAACTCGGTTGAAGTAGTCGATGAGAATCGAAGCATCGCAGTTGGTCCCGATGGAAAATTCTCCGACAATTTTTCCAGCGAGTTTAGTTACCATATTTACAAGATAAAGTAATCCTCTTCACGCACGATTAGGGCCGTTTCCAGCCACCCCGCGGGGTGGCTGGAAACGGCCCTAATCGTGCGTGAACCGAGCTGTTTTTCGTCCGCTTCTCAGCCGGCGAATGTGACGTGCGCCCCTGTCCAGAACTACTGCCGAGGCGATAGAGACGGCTATTGCCAGAAGTCCTATCACTGCGATCGCGTACTTGGCTCGAACGGGAATGTATTGCACACCGATGACGGCAGGCTGCCGTTCGCTGGAAATTCTGGCTTTATCCAAGACACCCATTGTCTCTTGCGGTTCAAGCACCAGTTTTGTGATGGCTGCAGTCACTTCTTCCGCGGTTGCCTCTACGGCTTCGGGAGAGTCCTTGACGATCTCCACAACTATTGTGGGGCTATTAAAGTTCGTCTGCCACTGCCCTCCGGCGCTTGGCAAATATACAGCCACGGCATCCCGCAGACCGGTGCCATAGAGTGGCGCCGTCGTCGGAAGCACTGACGCGTTGGGGTGCCCGGCCTCATAAAGGCGCTGAATGATGGCAGCATAGTTGACGATCGATGAGGCCTCAGTGCGCAATGCGTTGCTTTTGGTGGCTCCGGGTGGCGCCTGGAAGTCGATGTTGAATTTGGCGTAGTAGCTTCCATGAACGTTGTTCACGGAGAAGCCAAGTGGGACAAATAGAAGTAGGACCAGCAACGCAACATACCACCGTCGTTTCAAAGCACCCCCGATGCGTCGAGCACCCGTATTTTCATGGGCATCTGCCCCGTGCTTCAAGGGATCTTCCAACGTGCTTGGGTTAGCTTGGCGAAAATTCCAGTGAGCACCACAGAGGCCCACAATGAGAAAATACATGCCCATAGCTTGTGGAAAGTGGAAGGAATCAAAGAAGGCGCTCAATAATGCACCGGCCATAACGGCCGCGCATAGTGCCGGCCCCAGTGCTCCAATCACCGGGTCAGGCCCGCGCCTGCGCAGAAACGTTGTGATCATGGCAGTCAACGCCATGATCACGAATACGGCAGTTCCAACGATGCCGATCTCGATGAGGAAACCAATGTACTGGTTGTCAAAAATTCTGTACTGGGGTCCCATGGTACCCAGCCCCCTACCAAAGGCAGGCGAAACTCCAACATATCCACCCAACACGGAATAGCTATCCGTTCGGGAATCCACGCTGGGATCATTGCCAGAAAACATGCCAATGATTGTCCCACTCAGTCCCGGAACCACCACGTACAGGACTCCAACACCGGCCAGCCCGGCCCAAAGCGCCATCCTCTTTACGGCGGGTTCCCACGTGGGGATGAGCAGCAGTAGTACGGCGACGATCCCCAAGAGTGCTGACCTTGTCACCGATAGAAATGCCGCCATGAAGATTGCTGCAACGGGAAACCATCTGGGAAACAACTTACGGTGCGATTCTCTAATAGCCATAGTCAGTGCAATGGGCAGAATCATGGATAACACAGCTGCGTATTCGAGGGCATGCCGTGCCGTTGACTCAGGACGGACAAAATCACCGCGGGTGTCAACTCCCCCGGTACCACCCGATGCCAGCCCAGGAATTTGGATGGCATCGACAATGTTGTGGCCGGTGAAGAACTGGGCCAATCCAAGGACAGCGTACAGTCCCCCGGCCAATGACAACCTGCGCAGGAAGACCAAGAAACGCTCGCGGTCATTGATACCGTCATTGGCCACCAGCACAACGCCTGTATATGAGGCAATGTTCAGCAACACCATGTTGGATGAATTTTGGTCTGTGAACGGTAACGACGTCGAAGCGGCCACAACATAGCTGACGAGGACGGCAAGGACAAAACCTAGGAACGTGATCCTTATGGGCTGTAGCCGACGGAACTCATGAGGTCGAATGCGGCGAACATGATGCCAAACCCACCACAGGAGCATGCCGAGACCAAAAATGGTGGAAGGAGATCCAGCCCCTCCAAGTGCACCAATACCGCGGTCAGAAGGAATAGCCAACAATAAAAACAAGTAAATTGTCAGCACTGAGATAGCATCCCAGGGCTGCAATTTATGGGGTTGTGGGAGCTCTTTCAACCAGCTCCTACCCTTGCGAACTTGTGCCGTTTGCAAGCTATGTGCCGACGTCTGCGGACGATTCGACGTCGTCGGAGTCAGCTTCCGGTACGTGTTGTCGCTTACCGCTGCGACGAGTCGCCCGCTCAGCAGCGGGCCTGGTTGGCTGGCCCGTGTCATTCACGGCCAGCGGCTCGCTCTGCGGGGCCTGCCCTGCAACCAACTGCATGGGACCGAAAGGCGTGTCTGCGCTGTTGACGTCTTTCTTGTTCTTTTTTTCTCTACGCCGGGACATGAGCCTGTCAATGAACCCGGTGAGTAGTAGTGTGGCTGCCAATCCGCCAACCGCGGCAATCGCTGTCATTTGGATTTGTTTTTTCGCTACTATTGTTGGTTCTAGGTCAGCTGATAACGTCATGGAAGCGATCACAGATTGGGCTGGTACGTTCAGTTCTTTCTGCAACTGCCCAAGAGTAGTTGGGACCAGCTCCATTGCACCACGCAATAATTCCATCGTCTCACCCGGGCTGTTCGCAGAAACCGCCACACTCATGATAGGCCCTGATGTTGTAGCATCCTTGGCAATTGCTATGTTCGCTCCAGGATACTTATCTGTTAAAGGTCCCGCTATTTCTGGAGAAACAACTTTTACTTGCAAAACACCCAGTGCTTGGTCCAGACCTCCGAGGTACAAGTAGGGGTTGTCGCCTACCGTCACAGCCACAGCTGGGGGAATCAGGACTATGCTACCTTTTGCCTCATAAGTTGGCGAGACGGTGACAAAAGCAAAATAAGTGATAAAACCCGTAATAATTAAACCGATGACGAGAAAGTACCATCTACGTAAACAACTAATAAGCATGTCCCTTACGAACATATAACCGTCCCCCTCGACAGCTCATTATTTCCTGTGACGCCTACTCTATCCCGCATTTATGCCTCTACCACTGTTCGATTGGTCTTCTACACGCTTATTTTTTGCCACAATGACTTTGAGACGTTCCAGCCCACCCTTTCCTCCAAACGCCAGAACCACATTTTTAGCGACTACCCTCAGAGCATCTTTGGTTGCTCGGGCAGGGTTAAGCACTAATCTGTCCATGGCCAGTTCTAGAGACCGGGGCTCTAATGCATCTGCCATACCGACAGCAAAGATGTCCCTGAATAGTCCGGGTCCGACCCGGCGCCCGCGCACACGGTTGCTGACATTACCTGTATGGATGACCTGCAACCAGCCGGGGGTGCCGCCAACTTCTAGCACCTTCATTTTCTCACCGAGCTTAGTGTGCCAGTCTGACCAGCAAGTTACAGGGCTGGTCCAGGATTCACTCACCGAACAAAACGCATTAACCTTGTCCCTGCGCAAATACAGTCGGTTTCCTTGTTGAATGAGTCCATTAACAACGTAAATGGCTGTACGGCTTTGATTCTGTACAGCCTTTTGGAGCCGTTCCACAAAGTCAGATGCGATGCCATCGTCATTATCAAGATTTGTGGTCAGTAGACCCTCTCGGCTGGCACCTGTCACTCTTCGAAGATCCTCAAGTAACGTTGCATGAGGTACTTCATCCCGATAAATGGCGATAAAGTCTCCGTCACGGGCCAGTTCGGCAATACGGAGTTTGAGCCATTTTGGACTTTGCGTGTCAAAATAAATTATCCACTGAAAGTTCTTTATACTTTGACTCCTAACTGCTGGCAGACAATATTTTTCAAATAGTATTTGTCTATCTCTGAGCCAGCCCTCCTGTGCACGCACCAAACTTTCCACGCCAAGTGAGGGGAGATTGAAGCGGGTCAACAGCACATGGTCAATATTCATCGCTGCGTCCTGTTCCGGGCTGGCAAAATGTTCATGGGTGCTGTTGCCTTCTTTATCTACTTCTCGCTGGAAGCTCATGCTGGGGTGCCTCCAATCAAGGACATCATTGCCTTGGCCCTTGCATCCCAGGTATGCATGCCCGCAAAGGCCCGTCGAGAAGCAATGCCGCTTTCAGTAGGCAGTTCATCTAAGGCACAGCGAACCATTTCTACAAATTTCTCTTTAGTTTCAGCCACCTCAATCCATTCACTGTTCAGCCAACGTGTGGCGGGTAAATCGCTGCTGACCACGGGCAGCCCAGCCGCTAAATAATCCAGCGTCTTAATAGGAAAACTCGCCCGGTTGAACTCGTTATTTATATAAGGAGTGATGCCCACAGCCATGTTTTGCATCTTGGCGAACACTTGGTTTTCCGGAATCTCACCAAACCAAGTGACGTTGTTGGCGTTCAAAAAACGATCCAGCCGTTCGGTGGCCGCAGCTTCCCGTTCTCGGCGCGGCCCGATCACTTCAATATCTACACCGCTTTTAACCAGCGCATCAAGCACATCGAAATCCAGCCGTTCGTTAAGTTGGCCCACTAACCCCACGGCGCCACGACGCTCTTCATTGGCTGGCGCCAGTGCCAAGACAGCACAACCATTGGGTAAAACAACGGCACGCCGGCGAGCGGTTCCAACGCTGGCAAGGTCTGCCAAGGCCGGAGATACAACGCAAACAATGTCAGCAGCAGCAATGTTTGTTCGCAAGGTCGATGAAACAGACGCACAGGACAGGCCCATCATGCCAGCACCAGCCACCCAGTCGTCGGTAATATGCAAGATCCTCTTTCCAGAGACGCCTGCAGGAAAAAACTCGCGGGGGGAGAGCAGTATAGTTGCGAACTCATCGAAGGGTAGCTTGGCAAGGGTTTTGCGGATGGCTCGCCCAACAAGACGATTAGCAAAGCTGCGGATCATTGGACGGGTGAAACCAGGTGGAACAGCAACCCGAAGGCGCATCAAACCCGGTTTTAAACCATCTAAGGCGTAGCCAGGATTTAGGGGTGGGCATCCCTTAGATGCCGGACCGGCAACTGGCACGGCCGGATCAACCCATAAAACCGATGTTCGCCTGGACAAGGCTTCAGCCAGCCTATGATCTGTTCCCCTAGTATTTTCCCATCGACTTCCTGGCATCATGACAACGAGTCGTTGCTGATCAGCAGTCATCCTCTAACCACCACCGGTAGCGTGCCGGACTTTAGTACCGGTTGAGCGTTGAAATCGTCGCGTGAATGGTTGCCGAGAAAACGAGCGGTGAGCTGTTGTTGTTTGTACCGGCCAAAACGTGCACTCGAGGCGCCCCAATGCCGGGCTAACGCCAGTACTCCCATAGGTGGTCGGGAACGAGCCTCTTCATAGAATTGCAACTGTCTCAGAGCAGCCTGCTCCAACGAGTAACGTTCGACCACTAATTTTCTAGCGAAACTCCCTAGCTCACTACGTAGGTGCTGATCAGTGAGCAATGGTGTAAGTATCGCGACCAGCCGGGACACTGCATCCTCGGCTCCCGGTCCTGCCCCATACCAGCCCTGCCATAAGAACGTGGGGGCGGACTCCTCTGAGAGCAGACTCCAAAATCCGCTCTCGCCTTGCACCACCAGTGGCAGTCCAAAGGCCATTGCCCGTAGCGCAGAGCCGCCCATACCAATGCTCACATCGGCGCAGTCGTAGGCCGATCTAGGATCTGTCAACTCCCCAACGAGAAAAATCCGCTGCACACCCAGGTTCGAGTTAGCTCGCTGCGCAAAAGTCCGTACATCCTCAAGTGCCGGACCGTCTCCGGCTATGACAAGTTGGAGCGCAGCATCCTTGTTCATCTCCTCAACGGCCGCGATGGCATACAATATCCCTTCCAATTTCATCTCATGCGCCAGACGCGAAACAATCGAGACGGTGAAAACCTCAGGATCAGCCCCTACCTGGGCCAAAAAATTGGACATGTCCAGTTGAGCTTCTGAGCTATTTAGGACTGTGTCAACGGGCGGTTCTAGAAGTCCCATGTGCGCGCGGCCAAATTTGCTTTCGAGATCAGCAATCTGTTTGGTCCCCACGAGCAGCGACAAATGTTTGGGAATGAACGGTGCCACAGACATGGACATGACAGTGGACACGGCAACCGCAGGACTCTTACCCGTGCAGGCCAGTGCTGCCTCCAGTGAGGGTGGCCACTCATATGCGTGGACTACATCGATCCCGTGCTTTTTCACGATCCTGCGCAGGTCTCTGACAATCCCCGGTGTTGGACGCCTGTGGACTGCCGGGGACGGCAGAAATTCAAGCCCCAATTCTTTGACTTTGTCCACCAGGGGCCCATTCTGCCCGTAGACAACCACTTCGTGGCCAAGGCCCTTTACTGCAGCGGCTAGTTCAATGGCGTTGAGCTGGCTGCCGCCAATGGCCATATCGTGAGGGTAGACAAGAATTTTCATAGAGACTCCACTTGTGACTTGCCCCAGCTGCGAATAGCAGCCAGGTCCCGACGTCGAACAAAAATCAAAATAACCATGGCCGCCGTGCCCAAACAAGTGGCAGCAAGTATGCCCAACAGTGCCGAGTCCATGATGTTCGCAGCCAGATAACTGCCGGCTGCAATGGGAATAGCGGCAACCACGGGCAACCAAACCTTGGCCAACAGTTCAATCAAACGGAAGCCCCTGTTGATCAGCATCTTCACGTAGATCGGGAGCACTACAAATGCCGCCACTGCCACCGGAGCGGCTGCCAAGCCGGCGAGCCCACCCCACGTTGCCCCCACCCAGAGCGCTGGTACTAGAAGGACCAACCACACAATTTGTACCTTGAAGATTTTTCCGGAGATTCCCAGCACCACTAGGTAGTCATAGACCAGCTCAAACATGATCCTAAAAGCGGCCAAT
Organism: Arthrobacter sp. TMP15; assembly: GCF_039529835.1. NCBI lineage: Bacteria > Bacillati > Actinomycetota > Actinomycetes > Micrococcales > Micrococcaceae > Arthrobacter > Arthrobacter sp. TMP15. The sequence goes on along the minus strand of NZ_CP154262.1, from coordinate 1,021,513 downwards.
ACAGCTAACCAGCTCAGCGCTGCTGCTGCCGGAGCCCATACCTGGCCATAGACGAAAGTGACCAGCGGAACTGCTGCTCCGGCCATCACAGCAACTACTGGCACCACGGCTGCCGCCACAACCCCCACAAGTGAGAGCATTGCGGCACGCATGGCGGGCGGGTCATGCTGCAGTTTGGCAAAAACTGGTGGAGCCACCCCCCGCAACGGCTGAGAGAAGATACTGGTGGGCCAGCTGGAAAGGTTAAACGCCAACACGTACAGTCCCAGAGCCACCGCCCCTAAAAGTTTCCCGGCGATAATCTGATCCACGTACCCCACAGCAAAAACCAGGATGCTTGAGCCCGCCAAGGGCAGCCCAAAGACCAACAAGGAGTGGATCTTTTCCCTATTCCAGCCAAATCTGACGGGCAGCGGCGAGTATTTGATGAACAAAAACGCCGCCACAAGGCTGGCAATGACCCGCCCAATAGCAAGACTCATGGCACCCATGCCCATAAAGACCAGCGTCACGGATATTATTGCACCCAGCCACACATTGACTTGGTCAATCACCATTCTGCGGCCTTGCAGAAAGTCCCGCTGCATCAATGCCGCAGGTGTGGCCACGGTGCCGTTGATGACAACGCACGTGGCAATAACCCGAACCACGCTTGTGGCGCCCGGATCACCCATTGCTGCCGCAAAATACGGTGCCAGTGCGTAAGCACCAATGAAAATGATGGTACTGCTGAGAACCGAGATGGTGGTGACTGTCCCAGCGATCTCTTTCGGATCGCTGGGCCAGCGAACTATGGCCAGGCTAACGCCCAATTCGTTAAAGCTAAGAATTGCTATCAGCGCCACGAACGCAATCGCATAAGTGCCAAATTGGGCGGGCCCGAGCATACGAGCCAAAACTATCCCAATACCGATGGTGCCAAACCTAGAAATGACCGTGTTGAGCAAGCTCAGTGCTAGCGCCCGGGAAGGCGTGGGTAACACTGACTGTTTGGTCCGGGCAGGAATTGCCATTGCTCTCACCGCATCCGGAGAGTCTCTGCAAGTGACTGCACGACCCGGCGCTGTTGTTCTAGTGTGATGTGCGGGAAAAGCGGCAGGGACAGGATCCGGCCGGCAGCCCTTTCAGCCACTGGGAAGTCACCTTCGCCTTGGCCCAGGTATGAGAAGGCCTTTGTCAGGTGGACCGGCGTGGGGTAGTGAATTCCCGCGCCGATGCCCGCGCTGTGAAGTTCATCCAGCACACGGTCCCTGTCATCTACCCGCACTACATAAAGGTGCCATGCGTCCGTATTGCCCGGTCGGGACTGCGGCACCGTGACTGCCGGCACTTCCGCCAACAACTCACCGTACCTAGCCGCAGCATCCCGGCGCAGCGCATTCCACCGTGCCAGCCGTTTGAGCTTGGCGCTGAGAACCACGGCCTGGATGGTGTCAAGACGTGAGTTCATGCCCACCACGTCGTGGACGTATTTGGCACTGCTACCGTGCCCGCCCAAAAGGCGGATTTGCGCGGCAATATCCGGATCGTTGGTGGTGACAGCTCCCGCGTCTCCAGCCGCACCAAGGTTCTTCCCCGGATAGAAGCTGGTTGCCGCCGCGATCCCAAAGGACCCTGAAACTTTTCCTCCGTAGGAGGCGCCTTGGGACTGGGCCGCATCTTCGATGACGGCAATCTCAAAGGACTGGGCAATAGCCAGAATCTCTTCCATGGGCGCCAGCTGCCCAAACAGGTGCACAGGCAGGATTGCTTGAGTTTTAGTTGTGACTGCCTGGGACACTTTCTTTGGATCAATGAGCAGATACTCCGGGTCCACATCCACAATGACGGGAACGGCACCGATCCGCGCCACGGCCTCGGCCGTGGCTACAAAGGTGTTCGCTGGAATGATGACCTCTCCACCAGCGCGCACGCCTGCTGCCCGCAGTGCCAGTTCCAGCGCATCCGTACCATTGCCAACACCAACGCAATGTGAGGTGCCCGTAAACCGCGCGTATTCGGATTCGAACCTGCCCACGGCAGGGCCACCAATAAAGGCTGCCGAACTCAGAACCTCATCCAGCTCCGGACGGATCTCAGAGAGAATCTCTGCCTGTTGTGCTTGGAGATCAACCAGTGGAATTTGTTCCATGTCAGTGTTTTCCATTCTCAGAATTTTTATCCGTCGGTATTCCTTGGCCATGCAATCGGCGAGCCGGAACGCCAACCCAAGTTTCGTCGTCGGGCATGTCCTGTAAAACCACGGCCCCCATGCCCACGGTGACCCCCGCCCCCAGTACGCAGCCCTCGCGCACGCTTGAGTTCATGCCCAGGTAGGCGCAGCGGCCAATGCTGACATCCCCTCCGAGGCTCACTCCAGCGGTGAGCGTGGCGAAGTCATCCACCTCGTTATCGTGAGTGAAGGTGACGCTGGGCATAACGACTACGTGGCTGCCGAGTCTGACACCGGCCGTCAAAACTACGTTGGCAAGTAAGATGCTGCCAGCGCCAATGACAGAGCCCTCCGAGACGAAAGCAGTCCTATCCACCACGGAGGTATAGCGGACACTGCCAATACCCAAGCCCGCCAATGCGCCCGCAATTTTCTCCCGCGCCGATCCCTTGCCGGCGCACAGGACAAAAGAGGCCGTGGGGAATGCTGTGGCGTCGCTGATCCTGCCCAACACGGGAAGCCCGTCAATGTACTCTCCGGCGAGCTCCGGATCGTCATCAAGGTACCCGACCACGTCAAACAGGCCGGAAGCGCGCGTTGAGGCAAGTACCTCGCGGGCTAGTCCGCTGGCAGCGACCAGGATCAGTTGTGTCATGGCTAGTTCTTTCCCGCCAATTGCATTGCCTCAATGACACGGTCTTGTTCCGCATCGGTGAGCTGGTGATAAATAGGCAGTATCAAAGTGTTTTCGGTGAGCCGCTCCGTCACGGACAGGCTCGCCGTGCCGGTGTCCCTGTCCGCGTAGGCTGGTTCCCGGTGAGATGCCATGATGCCGCGCCGAGCGGATATCCCGGCCTGGGCCAGGACGGCCAGGACGTCTTCACGGGAGCGGCCAAATTCCGGCAGCACCTCCAACCAAAATGATTGGAAGTTACTTGTCCCGTAGGACGGATCCTGTGACAGCCGAATTCCCTGCAAATGCCGAAGTTCCGCCGTGTATTTGGCCGCAATGCTGCGCCGCCGCTCTACCGCCTCGGCAAGCCTGCCCAGTTGCACCAGACCCACAGCCGCCTGCATATCCGTCATGCGAAAGTTGTAACCAATCTCCAAATATTGTTCCTGAGGGGCTAGCAGGGCCGAATGACGGTCCTTGGCCGATGCGCTCATGGCGTGCTCCCGTAGGCGCCCTGCCCGCAGCGCCCACTCTTCCTTGGAGGTGGTGAGCATGCCGCCCTCCCCCGTGGTGAGGATCTTTCGGGGGTGAAAGGACCACGCCGCAATGTGTGCACCGGCCGCTACCGGACGCCCCTTGTACGTTGACCCTGCACCGCATGCTGCATCTTCCACAACCACAATGCCCAGCGGATCACACAACGCCAAGATGGGATCCAAATCAACCGGCATACCGCCTTGGTCCACCACAATGACGGCCTTGGTACGGGCTGTCAGCGCCGCTTCAATGGTTGCAGCGCTAATATTGCCGGTTTCCAGTTCGACGTCGGCAAAAACGGGCCGCGCCCCCACATACGTTGGTGCGTTGGCTGTTGCGATGAAAGAAAATGAAGGCACCACGACGTCGTCCCCCGGCTGAACTCCGGCCACCGCGAGCGCCAGGTGAAGAGCCGTGGTGCAGTTGCTGGTGGCCACCGCATGGTTGGCTTGCTGGTTCCGAGCGAAAGCTTGCTCAAATTCTGCAACTTTGGGTCCCTGCGCCACCCAGCCGGAGGCAATAACCGCGGCAACAGCCTGCGCCTCCTCAACACCAAGCCATGGCTTCATGACGTTGATTCGTGGCAGTGGCTCGGCGGTGGACTCGGTGGTGGGATGCTCAGTGGCAGGTGCGGTATTCATCGAGCGCCACCCTGACCGCTACCCACAAGCCTGCCGGCGGCGATTTCATCACGCAAAGGTGCCCACCATTGGACAAGTTCCTTCAGACCCTGCTGCAGTCCCGTAGTGGCGGAGAAGTCCAGATCGCGCTGAGCTGCCGTTACATCAGCTAAGCGCCGTTCCACACCATTGACTGCGCGTTCGGGCCCGTGTTCCACATCCAGTTCAGAACCCATCGCTTTGAGCAGCTCTTGGGCTAAACCAAGCAGGCTGGTCTCGGTGCCACTAGCCACGTTGTAGGCGCCCTCGGTCACGTTGCTGGCTGCCGCCAAAATGTTGGCCCGGGCAATGTCTTCGGTGTAAACAAAGTCCATAGTCTGCAATCCATCCCCAAAGATCAGGGGTGGACGGCCATCGGCAATGCGTTCCATCCACCGCACCAGCACCTCGGTGTACAAGCCGTGGACATCCATGCGTGGACCGTACACGTTGAAGTAGCGCAACAGCACGTAGTCCAGGCCGCTCATGGCTTTGAAACTGCGTGCCATACCCTCGTTGAAGGACTTGGCCGCACCATAAAAAGTGTCATTATTGTGGTGGTGGTGGCGTTCATTAGTGGGAAATACCTCCGCCATTCCATAAACCGAGGCACTGGAAGCGGCAATGACCTTGTCCACTTTGTGGGCCGCCGCGGCTTCCAGCACGGTGAAAGTACCATCTACCAGTACCTCCAATGCCAACCGCGGCTCCTCAGCACACTGGGTGATACGAATGGCAGCTTCATGGAACACAATGTCTTTACCACGTGTGACATCATTGACCAGATCGCGATTGCGCAGGTCTCCTTCAACCAGGTGGACCTTGCCGCTGGCCATGGCCGTGGCAAGATTTCCCCGCCTTCCCCGCACCAGGTTATCCAGCACATCAATATGGGCCACACCGGCCTCCAACAGCTGGTCAACGATCGCTGACCCAATGGTTCCCGCGCCACCTGTGACCAGAACATTGGCACCTTGTAACTTGCTCATCGCGTTTCCTCCAGTTGAAATTCGTAATTGGCCACGGGGCTCTGTTCGCCGTCCGCTGCCAAACTCTTGCTTGCAGCCTCTAGGACCGAGAGGACGCGAAGCCCTGCCACGCCGCCGGTCCGGGAGGGGCGTCCCTCGTGGATGCTGTCAGCAAATTCAGTCACCATCAGCCCCAACGCTTCCTTTTCCGGCAGGGCCGGGGACCAGGTGTCACCGAGTCTGTAAGAGACTGCCTGTGCCTTGCGCTGGACTTCGCTGGTGGATGCTTTTTCAAAGTTGACACCACGGTCATACACACTGATGCGCTGCTGTGGATTCAGGTCATCCCACACCAGGGTTCGTTTAGAACCACCAATGACCATTTGCCGAATCTTGGTGGGGCTGAGCCAGTTCACATTGATGTGGGCCATGGCATTGTTGGGCAGCGCAAACGTCAGGTGCCCCACACATGCCTTGCCGGTACCCAGCGGATCAGCGCCCTGGGCTGCCACGCTTTCAGGGCGCAAACCACCGGGGAGGATGAAGTCAATAACGGAAAGATCATGCGGTGCCAAGTCCCAGAAAACATCTACGTCCGGTTGGATCAGACCCAAATTGATGCGGACAGAGTCAATAAACAAGATCTCCCCCAGCGCATCCTCAGCAATGAGTTCCCGGATTTTCAGTGCGGCCGGGGTGAAGCAGTAGGTGTGGTCCGCCATCAACGTCAAGGAATTCGTTTCCGCAAATTCAACCATTTCCACGCCCAGGTGCCACTGCGCAGCCAGCGGTTTCTCAACCAGCACATGCTTGCCCGCCCGCATGGCAGCCATGGCCACACCGTGGTGTGTGCGTGCCGGAGTTGCGATGGCCACGGCATCGATTTCCGTTGAAGCTAGGAGTTCATCCAGGGAGGCGAACACTGGCACATCGCCTAAGGGGCGGGCTATCGCTAGCGCCCGCTCTACATCCATGTCCACTATTGCGCTCAGCTCCCAGGCTGGGCTGGCTTTGAAGTTTCGGGCCAGGTTTGGCCCCCAGTACCCGGCGCCGATGACGGCCACCTTGAGTACGGGTTTTTCGGTAAGCAGGTTCAGTTGATCCAATGGATGGGGTATCGAGACCATGACACTAATTCCATTTCCTTTATATTTTTTTCCTGTACCGCACGTTCGTGCGGTGGTTCTGGATGTGGAGCTCTAGTACGCTCCGACGGGCTCTGCAACCGCTTTGAACGTTCGCCACAAGATGACAAAATCTCCTGTGAGCGACCAGTTCTCTACGTAATACAGATCAAGACGAACAGCTTCTTCCCACGCAAGATCTGAGCGCCCACTGACTTGCCACAGTCCCGTGATGCCTGGCTTGATGAGCAAGCGGCGGTGGGCGGGGCGTTCATAGAGAGCAACCTCCGATGCCAAAGGCGGGCGCGGGCCTACCAGGCTCATCTGACCCACAAGTACGTTCCAGAACTGTGGAAGCTCATCCAGGGAGAATTTGCGCATCCAGAGTCCGGAGCGGGTAACGCGTGGATCCTTGGACATTTTGAAAAGCACCCCTGCGCCTTCATCACTGCCCTTCAAGGCCGCCAGCCGGGCTTCGGCGTCAACAACCATGGAACGGAACTTGATCATCTTGAAGGTTTCCCCGTTGCGACCCACACGTTCCTGATGGAACAGTGCCGGACCGGGGCTGCCAAGTCTGACAACAGCCCCAAGGATCACCAGCACCGGCAGCAGTACAAGTAACGCGGTCGCGGACAGGATAACGTCCATTGCCCGTTTGAACGCATGCTTGGCTCCGGAGTATTGAGGCAATTCCACATGCATAAGTGGCAGCCCCTCCATGGGGCGGAAATGCACGCGAGGACCGGCCACGTTGGTCAGACTCGACGCCAGGACCAGCTCCGTGGACATATCTTCCAAGCGCCAACCAAGTTCCTGAATTGCTTTGGGTCCGCCAGGTAATACGCCGGCTACCACAACGGCCTCGGCACCGGTTTTGCGGACAACGTCAGTGATATCAGCCAAGGTGGACAACACGGGAACCCCGTACCATGGCTGCTTTAGTTCAGTGTCTGAAGCCAAGGTGGTCAACGCCACGCCTGCTACGCAGTAACCTGCCGAGAGGTTGCTGCGGAGGTGGCCAATCACGTATTCCACATCCTGCGGGTTACCCAGCACCACCACGTTGGAGAGTGCCTTCCCGGCACTGCGTTGTGCTCCCAACCAGTGGCGCCACAGCCAACGTCCTGTAAGCAGGAGCAGTATGCCCAGTGGAAGGGCAACGGCAAAGAAGCCGCGAGATACATTGAGTTGGAAGACCACCATGATCATTGCCATGAGCCCAAAGGTCCGCAGCGTGGATTGCACTACCCGGCGGTATTCGCTCACACCAATGCCAAAGACGCGCTTTTCCCGGGATCGGCTGTATTCCAGATCAATATTCCACAACAGAACTATGGCCAGGCAAACCCACAAGTATCCGCGTTCGGAGGTGGTTGTGGATCCCACAAGCGGGCTGGGGCCGAAGCGCCACAGATAAGCCACGGCAACCACCACAACGCTGATCAAGGCATCGCTTACCCGTAGGCGGTTTAAGTACGAGGTGCTCCATTTGGCGCTTTCGCTACGAGCCTCCGTGCCAGCACTAGCCGGGAGCGCATCCCAAACGCTGTGCTGCGCGGGGGAGGACTTACCGGTGTCAGAGACTTTCCTCTGGGGGCGAGCCAGCGCTTTGCCCAAGCGAGGATGGAACTTTAGTTCCGTCATTGTCCGCTCCCCGAAGTCAACAGGGGTGCGGTCCTCTTGTAAAAAGAAGGAGCCGACGACGGCTGGGGGAAAGCCTTGGTCTCAGAAGGCTTATCCGCCGCCGGCTCCGCATGTGGAGTCCTACCATGACAGTAGGGCTGGTTAGTTGGTCCATGATTTTGGCGGCTGACTGCACAGAAAGAACGGCTGATCTCCAGCTGGTTGTTTCTTCCTCCAGCATGGAGGTACGCCGTTCTAATTGTGCTGAGCATCATGAGACCTTCTGGTTTGAGACCACCCGAGGTTCTCGGGGTAATTAGAGTCAACGCCAGTTCAAGTCATAGAACACGAGTGATTCCTACTCGACTTTGCACTCACCTGTGTACTCGGTTCCTTACCAAGTACTCGGGTCTGCGCCGTGGGCACTAGGTACCGTCACATTCCGCTGCCAAATTCAACGCTGAATTTGGCGTTAAATGGACGTGTTTATCCGCAGTAGGTACACACCATTTCAGTTGCCGGCCGTGCCGGAGGTTGCCCTTCCAGGCAAAACTATTTTTGAATTTCCAGCACTTCGATCGCCAGCGCGAGTTCTTCACGGGAGGAAACGCCCAACTTTGCGTAGGCCCGGTAAAGGTGACCCTCCACAGTGCGCAGTGAGACGTTAAGCTTTTCAGCAATTTCACGGTCGCTGCAAGCCGCTGCGGCCAAAGTGGTGACTTCACGTTCACGCCGCGTCAGCTGCGCATTCACCGCAAACTTGGCCCGAGCCTCCAACTGCGCAGCGGATGCCGGAGGCGTCTTGGAACGATGTTTGAGGCTTTTCTTAGCCCCAGCAGTTACTAGCGAAATTTTGCTCCGCGCTTGACGTGCAAGCCCAAGTAAGCCAGCGCCAGAAAGTAGACTCTCTGCCTCCACCAACGCCTGGTTCTCACCGGTGAGAAGAGCTTGCGCATAGGCGCCCACGCTGCGAGCCCACGGGCCTTCTACCCCGGCTGCAACAGCTCCAACACGAGCGGCAACGCTGTCATCCCCCAGTTCCAGCGTAAGAACCAACGCGTTTAGTTCTAACATTGAAGAACCATCGGCACCTGCCGCGTTGGCTTGTGCCAGCAACTCGGCTAGTCCGGGTCCCTCTGGTTGCAGCAGATGACGGGCGGCACAAAAGTAGGCACGCTCGTGTGCGAGGACCACAAACATCCCCGTACTCTCCACGTATTCCTCCATGAGTTGCGTTGCCATCCCATGCCGTCCCAAACACGCAGCCGCGTAGGCGGCCATGGCCGTGCAGTAGCCGAGCAATTGTTGCGGGTCACTGGATCTCAGTGCATCGATGCCTGGTAGTAGCGCCTCCAGGGCTTCAGAGTTCAGTCCACACCGCAAAAATGCCATACCCCTGACCACACTTACACCGCCGCCAAATGAGAAAACCACTGGTCCAGCTTCCACAGAAAAATGCTGCAGCACACCCTCCGCAGCCGCCCAGTCACCAGCACACAAAGTGGCCGCAACATGCCTAAGAAGTATGGTTTCCGGCAGAAAGAAAACATCATCCTGCTCAGAATGCTCAATTGCGAACGATTCCTGTGCCCGCACCAAAGCCTGCAATGGATAACCCTGAGCTGTGAGCCGTTCGGCATCCATGGCTAGTGCCACGGCGCGGTACAGCTTCTCTGATGCCGTGCCCAGTTTGTTGGCCCGGGCAAGGACCATGGCCAGTGGAGCCATGTCTGAGTAGCGGCCCTCTCGGGATAACTCCATCAGCGTCAGAAGCAGCGCACTTTTACGGCTGTGCTCCAGGATGTGATCGCCCTGATCCGGGTTCTCCAACGCCAGCCGTTCACCAGCCTTGCGCAGTGCGTCAGCGTCGTCTTCAATGGCCTGTACCGGCATCCCCAACGCCGAACGGGTTGAGGCACGCAGCAACGTGCCAAAGAGCAGATCTTCGAGGTTTTGTGCGTCCTCTGGCATGGTCTGCATATAGGCGAAAGCTCCGGTGTAGTCACCAAGATCGTATTTTGCCCGGGCCCTGACCATGTTCGCACGGAGTTGGTACTCCTTGCCGCCAATGGCATCCGCCAAACGTAAAGAGATGGCTGATTCATAGAGTCTGCCCGCATAGGTGGCAGCTTGCAGAATTAGCTTGTCATCAACATCTACACCGATTTCCAGTGCCCATAAAACCCGTCGCAACAGCGCGTGGGAGTCCAAGGCCTCCCAGCCCAGCCGCGTAACGAGTTGTTCATGCAGATGCCGGCTTTGTCCGATCGGGACCAGCTCACGAATCATTTCCCCATAGACGGGATTGACCAGGGAGAGCAACTCCGAGTCTGGGTGACGGTGCTGCACCAAGTTCCATTCACGTAGTTCGTTCACAGCCACGGCTCCGAGTAGCTCCTTCACCACGGGGGCGTCAATCGGCTCAGCTAGGGCAATTAAGTTCAAGGCTGACTTGCCGGCATCGGAAAGTCCTCGAAGTTGCGTACGAACGGATTCGCTTAATTCCCGACCGTGAGCGAAATTGCCGTGTGCCAGAACCCACCGGCCACGTCTCAGCGCGAGTTGTCCATTTCTTGCCGCGTCACCTAACATAATGCGCAGCAGGAGGGGGTTCCCGGCAGAAGCGGACCAAAAGTGCCTGCTAGTTGCCGCTAAGACCGGGCCGCCCAGGACAGTGTCACAGAACTGGCGGCCCTGTTCCAGGCTCAACGGTTCCAAAATGATGTTCTCTGCCATGCCTGTAGACCACAACTTCGGCAGTGGTTCCGGCATAATCTTTCGGCTCACATGTGAGGCCACAACGTTCATAGTGCCGGACATGACCAAATCCACCAGAAGCTTCGAGGTGGATGAGTCTATGTAGTGGGCGTCGTCAATAATTATCAGCGGTGGATCAGCGGTGGGCTGCACAGATAAAGGAAGCAGCTCTCTAAGCCGCTCAACTTCTGCCAGCAGCGCGTGCAACACATTCGTTGCGGCATTTATGTGTCCTTTGCCCGCCCTAGTCATCAGCGAGGCAAGCACGCCGTAGGGGACGTTAGAGAGTGATAAAGAGCCGTGGATAAAGACAACCGGCACATATTTGCCAGCTTCAATGCTCAGCTCACGGAGAATGGAGGTGGCACCTAATCCGTTCTCTGACGTCAAGAACACTGCACGGCACTCCTCCGTGCGAATAACGGAGATGATGTCTTGCAGCTCTGCCTCCCGGCAGAAAGGTGGTTCAAGGATTGCCGGTGTTCCCGACCGGGCGCACTCAGCGCGCTCTGGCGGGCTCACAGCTCACTAAACAATTCAAGTTCGTCTCTGGAGGAGATGCCTAGCTTGGCAAAGACCTGGTACAGATGGCCCTCAACGGTGCGCACAGAAACTCCAATTCGTGTTGCTATGGCGCGGTTACCTTGACCGAGTCTGGCCAACCGCGCGATCTGCAGTTCTCTTGATGTCAATTTCACTGCAGGTACCGTGGGAGAAATGGGCAGTACGGAAAGGGTATGGCGTAACCGGTCCAAACGCTTTTGAGCTGACATCGCGGCCTTCGAATCTCCCAATATATGAGCCAGGTCTAGGGCAACGGCTGCGCTGCGGAATTCCACTGCCGGAAGTTCCAAGGCTTCCGCTTCCGCTGCTGCTTCCAAAGCCACCCGGGGATTGCCAGTGCGGTGAGCTTGAGCGAGAGCAACATTGATGCCAGCCATGGCTCCCTGCCGTTTAAGGGAGGACTCCTCTAGCCATTTGAACTCTTCATCCGTGCCTGTGAGAGTTGCACCAAAGAATCCGATCGAGGCTGGGGTGAATTTGCCTTCCGCGGCGTCCGCCAGTGCAGTGGAAACCATGCGTGCGGGGATGGAATCATCGCCCATCCATCGCTGCGCCATCTGCTGGAAGAACTTTGCCACGGAACGGTGCGTCCACAGCGTGTAGGGCGCCGCAATTTGCGCCTTTTTCAGATACAGTCTGGCATTTTTTTCATCATCGCTCTGCGCAAAAGCGAAAGCCAGTGCCGAATAAACCAATCCAAGGCTGTGCCATGTATCCCTCACCTCCAGCTGTGCTGCCGCCGTTAAAAGTACACTTCCGGCCTGGGCACCCAAGCCGGCATAGGTGTAGGCAACGCCTAAGGCAAGCTCAAGCACGCCACCGCCGTACGGAGTAACGCGTACGTACTGTTCAACCACGTCCTTGAGTAACGCCTCGCAGGTCCGCCACTGACCGCTCCACGTCAACGCCAACACCCTGGCCTGCAGATGCCAGTCCGAAAACCTCAGCACCACATCAAACTCGTTCACTTGTGCGTCAATGGACGCGGACAGCTCCATTGACTCAACTTCCCGCCCGGTGGCTGCCATAACCATGGTCAACAGGCAGGCACAATTCAGCCGATATGCGAGGTCCCCTGTCCCCTTGCTTTCCGCCTCCAACTCCTGAGCAACCTGGGCAAAATCGCCCTTGTGTACCAGGAAGGAAAAGCGGGCTAAATTGAGGTGTCTGCGAGCCAACACTGTTTCCTGATGGTCCGTGGGAAACTCCTGTAAGCGCAGCTCCAGCTCTGCCAACACCTGTTCAATCCTGAAGTAACCACCAGGAACCCACAGCAGAGAATTTACCAGGTCACTGGCCCATGCAGCCTGCTCTTCGGCGCAACGGCCAGCCAACATCCGTGGGTCAACGACTTCCAAAACAGCAACTGATCTGGGGTAATTCGCCATAATATAATAAGCCCGGCTGCGTGCTTGGGCTGCTTCTACTTCCAGCTCATGACCGGCGGGCACATGCGCGCAGCAGTCCAGTCCCAGCTTTGGGTCACCCAACTGAACAGCGGCCCTGGCCGCTGCAATGGCAACCTTTGGTTCCATAACCATCCCGGCATCATTACTCCATGCCGCAAAGAGCAAGAGCTCCTGATCAGTCATACCACTTGGATCCAAGCTTACAATTTCAGAAATCTCCTGGAAGAGTGAGGCTTTCTCCGCAGTGCTCAACCAACCACTGACCGATTCAGCGATGTAGTTTTCTGCTAGTGAGACAGTACGTCTGCCACCACGCGCAATCTTGATTAGGCCGCGTTCCTCCAGTTCCCAGAGTGTTTCCTCACCCAAGACGGTGATGGCTACAGACAACGGTAGCCGTTTGAGTACGGCCATTTTTCTTACGCCTTGATTGACCACGGCACTTTCCCGGGCCAGCCTGGAGAAGACCACCTCGGATAGGACGCTGTCCCAACTCACGGCTGAGAGATCCTCTAGTACCCAAACACCTGCACGGTTATGCAGCACACCCTGCGCCAAGTACTCATTGACCAAGGCGTGCAGTACTAGCGGGTTTCCAGCACTGGAGTTAAAAAGGCTGCCCACCACTGATTCAACCACTGTCCCGCCCAGGGCTTTAGCCAACAGTGCCCTGGTTTCTTCTCTGGAGAATGGTTCGATGCGGGTTTCGCCCAGCAGCCTGTCCTTGATCATCCACACGATGTCTTCTGGCAGATCGCCTGGATGCCGGGCCATAACCATCAGTTTGGCAGTCCCGGATAGGAGTAAATGCATGATGACTCCCATGCTGGAAGTATCCACGGAAGGCAAGTCGTCCAAAACAATCACGACCAAGCGGCCCCTGCCATCTGTTTTCACAACGTCAGCCAGGGCCTCAAGAATACTCACCGCTGACTCGCTTTGACGCTCAGTAAGCCGCGCCATGAGGACCCGAAATACACCGTAGGGCACAACGGTTTCGGTGTCGTTGCCGAAAAGTCTAATGAAGTGAGCCTTGTTAGCGAGTTTGTGCTCCACACTACGGGCGAGGGTGGTCTTGCCTACCCCGCGGGGGCCCATAATGGCGGCACCATAAAAATTATTGTCGCTGAGTTGGGCAACAACAGCATCAACCGTGTCTTGACGCGCAAGAGCCGACCATCTTCGTCTGTCCCCGGCCCCCATGGCACGGCGTCGACTTGTGCTTCCGTCACCGATTTCGGTTTGAGTCGCCAGTCCGTCCCATACACTCGTCACTTGGTTTATCCCCCTGAACCACTGCTGTCCCCTGCAGCATCCAGCATTTAGGCATGGCTGCGATTACTGGTGATTCTAACACCGTTACACGAAAAGAGCATTGGCAGCAAACATTTAGGAAACAGACAAGGGCTAGAACAGGGAAAGCTGGCTAGTGGAACCAGCCGGTCCAAGGAATCTAAACGTTAAACTTCTGTTGGGCAGCCAGTAACCCCTCGTTAACCAGCAGCTCAACGGCGTCTGCGGCATTGTCAATCAGAAAAGGGAGGGACTTGTTCTCTGTTGTAGAGAAATCGCGCAGCACATGGCTGGCCGCATCGCCACGTCCGGGCGGCCGGCCTACTCCGGCGCGTACACGGTAGTACTCCTTGGTGCCGAGCGTCCGAGAAATATCACGCAGACCATTGTGCCCGCCCTCACCACCACCCATTTTGATCTTGACGGTGTCAAAATCAATGTCGATTTCATCGTGGACGGCAACCACGTTCCCAACCGGCAGGTTATAGAACTTAGCCAGTGCCGCCGTCGGGCCTCCACTGAGGTTCATGAATGTGGTGGGCTTAGCCAAAATAAGTTTGTGCCCGCCTACCGCTAACCGGCCTGTGGCTATTAGCGCCTTGGCTTTATGGCTCGTAAAAGTGGTTCCAAGGCGGGAGGCAAGTTCCTCAACCACCATGTAACCAATATTGTGCCTGTTACGGCTGTAGCCGGGCCCGGGGTTCCCGAGCCCGACTACAAGCCAAGTTTCACTCATGAAGGGTGCTGATTACTCAGCAGCTGCTTCTGTTGTTTCAGCTTCAGCAACAACTACGGGGTCTGCGAAGTGAACGATCAGCAGATCGCCGTCGTTGACCAGCTCGGAGTTGGCAGGCAGAACCAGATCCGAAGCGTGGATGTGCTGGCCGGCGGCGCGGCCGTTAATGTCAACCTCAATGCGGACAGGAACGTTGGTTGCATCAGCGGAGAGGCTGATAACAACTTCTTCCTGGTTAACAACGGTTGCCGGTGCGGGCTCGCCAACAAGAACAACGGGAACGTCAACAACAACCTTCTCGCCCTTCTTCACTGTCAGCAGGTCGATGTGCTCCACAATCTGCAATACGGGATCGCGCTGGATGTCCTTGACCAGGGCGAGGTGCTTTTCACCATCGATGGTGATGGTCAACAGAGCGTTCGCCGAGCGGATGGCGCGGATGGTCTCAAGTACCGGAAGGACCAGGTGCAGGGGGGCTGCGCCGTGGCCGTAGATGACGGCTGGAATCTGTGCTGCGCGGCGGATGCGGCGTGCGGCACCCTTTCCGAATTCGCTGCGTACTTCGCCAGTCAGGTCCAAATCAGACATAAAAAAGCTCCTTCATTTCTTTGTGGTGGGCGTGGACTAAACAGGTCAACCCAATCCACAACATGAAAGTTAAGGAGCGTAGAAGACCTAGTCGATCACGGAAACTCATAAATGAGCCTCCCTCGCCAAGGTTTACTGCACAATACTAGCAGAATTCACGCCAACGCCCACCCAACGTCCAGAGACATCAACAACTGGACGTTGGGAGGGTACGTGCGGGCTATGCGTCGCCGTCGAACAAGCTGGTCACTGAGCCGTCTTCGAAAACTTCCTTGATGGCACGGGCCAACAGTGGTGCAATAGGCAGGACCGTCAGGGTCGGGAAACGCTTCTCTGCCGGGATGGGCAGCGTGTCAGTGACAACAACTTCGCGCGCGCCACAATTTGCGAGCCGCTCAGCAGCCGGATCGGAGAACACGGCGTGGGTTGCCGCGATAATGACATCTTTGGCACCTGCGTCCTTGAGCACACGCACCGCTCCGGCGATGGTTCCGCCGGTGTCAATCATGTCATCGATCAAAACGCAGGTACGGCCCTTGACCTGTCCCACCACGGTCTTGGACACGGCCTGGTTAGGCACAGTCAAGTCGCGGGACTTGTGCACGAACGCCAAGGGGGCACCACCCAACCGCTCGGCCCATTGCTCAGCCACGCGCACGCGGCCGGTATCCGGGGAAACCACAGTGACGTCGTCGTCCCCTACAATCTTGCGGATGTGCCCAGCCAGGAGCGGGATCGCAAAAAGGTGATCGACGGGGCCGTCAAAGAAGCCCTGAATCTGTGCTGTGTGCAGGTCAACGCTCATGATGCGGTCAGCACCGGCCGTCTTGTACAGGTCAGCCACCAGACGCGCCGAGATGGGCTCGCGACCGCGGCCCTTCTTATCCTGGCGTGAGTACGGGTAGAACGGGGCAACCACTGTGATGCGGCGGGCCGAGGCGCGCTTCATGGAATCCACCATGATCAGCTGCTCCATCAGCCAGTTGTTCAGCGGAGCGGGGTGTGCCTGGATGATGAAAACTTCCTTGCCGCGCACGCTCTCCCCGGAACGGACATAGATCTCACCGTTGGCGAAGTCATAGGCTGACATGGGCAACAACTCTGTCCCCAAACAGCGTGCCACTTCCTCAGCCAGCTCCGGGTGTGCCCGACCGGTAGCCAACACCAGTTTCTTGTCAACGTTATGAATTAATTCGCTCATGGATCCGCTTTCTCGCAATGGTGGGGGAGGTGAGAAGTTTTAGTTTTTGGCATTCGCTGCAGCCTGTGCGGAGACGCTGCCCGGGCGGTTGGCTGAGGTCCACCCCTCGGCGTTGCGCTGTGGAGCCACAGTCAGGCTCAGGGCCCCGGCGGGCACGTCTTTGCGCACAATGGCGCCGGCGCCGGTGAATGCGCCGTCGCCAACGTTCACTGGCGCCACGAAGACAGTATTGGATCCGGTGCGTACTCCGGAGCCGATCACTGTGCGGTGCTTGTTCACACCATCAAAGTTGGCCGTGATGTTCCCGCAGCCAATGTTTGTGTCCTCGCCAATTTCCGCATCCCCGGCATAACCGAGGTGCGAGAGTTTGGAGCCGCGGCCAATGACCACATTTTTGGTCTCATAGAACGCACCAATTTTTCCGTCCGCACCCAAAACGGTGCCCGGACGCAGGTAGGTGAACGGTCCCACGTGGGCTCCCGCACCGATGATGGCGCCCGTGCCGTGCGTACGGGTTACTTCCGCACCGGCCGCGATCTGCACGTCCCGCAGCGTTGAATCCGGACCTACGACGGCGTCACTGCCCACTGTTGTTAGCCCGTGCAGTTGGGTGCCGGGCAAGATGGTGACGTCCTGGGCCAACTGCACAGTGGAATCTATCCAGGTGGTGGCGGGGTCAATGACACTGACCCCTGCGCGCATCCAGGCCTGAACAATGCGGCGGTTATGTTCTGCGCCGAGGGCTGAGAGCTGCACCCGATCATTGGCGCCTTCAACCTGCCAACGGTCGGTGGTGGAAACTGCGGCGACCCGGCCGCCGTCGTTCCTGGCCAGCGAGAGGACATCGGTGAGGTACATCTCGCCCTGATTGTTATCCGTGGTGACACCTGTCAGGGCCTGGCGCAGGACGCCCGCATCAAAGGCGTAGATGCCCGAGTTGATCTCGCGGATCTCACGTTCTGCATCCGTGGCGTCCTTATGCTCACGGATACCCAACACGGTGCCATCTTCGTGGCGCAAGATGCGGCCATAACCGGCTGCGTCCTCAAGGACGGCGGTCAATACTGTGACGGCGTTCTTATCGCTGGTGTGCGTGGCCACGAGTTCGGCCAGGAGTTCGGTTGTCAGCAGCGGAACATCACCGTACGTGACAACAACCGTGCCCTGCACAAGCCCCTGGGCGTCAAGGGCGGTCAAAGCCTGCTGGACGGCGCGGCCCGTCCCGGGAATTTCATCCTGGTCAACAATCTGGGCTGTGTCATCAAGTTCAGCAATGTGAGCTGCAACCAGATCGCGTTCGTGGCGGACAACTACTGCCAGCTTGGCCGGATTCAGACCCTTAGCCGCAGCCAGTGCATGGCCCACCATGGAGGTGCCACCTATGGTGTGCAAAATTTTGGGTACACGGGACTTCATCCGAGTGCCAGCACCGGCCGCTAGAACAATAACGGCTGCCGGGCCTGCGCAATCTTGAGGTGTGTTGTCTTGGGGGCTCACTAAGTGGCACTCCTGCCCGGACAAAAGTCCGATTTCGAACGTACGCAATGGGAAACAACTCCATGGTACCCGCTCGAGGAACACGCCCGATCGTTGAGAACGTGGTTCCGCCCATAGGATTCGAACCTATACTCCACAGCTCCAAAGGCTGGGGTGCTGCCATTACACCAGGGCGGACCATGGGCTTCTTGCTCTCGCTGGAAGCTCACGAGAATATAGTGTGCCACGCGAACAGCATATTTCGCGAGTTGAGAGCTGCGCGGCCGCTGAAATTAACGTTTAAAAGTGGGAAAGCTCACACTCTGGCCTTGAGTCCTGCGCACCGTGGGCTACGGATGTGGCGCCACCGTGATTGCTGCGCCACCATCACGGCCGACGGCGCGCCGGAGTCATAGTGGTCAGCGCCTGGTGCACCCAGTCAAGCAGCACCTCGGGGCGATAAAGAGCAATACTGGCCTTGATCCGCAGTGTGGGGATGCCACGGATCACAAGCACATTGCCCCGACGCAAGTCCTCTTCCCACGCTTGGGAATTGTTGTGATATTGCTCCCCGTCAATCTCCAAACCAAGGACTCCGTCAACAAGAGCGTCCAGGTGCCCCACGCCTGGTACTTTTACCTGGCACTGGACGTTATAGCCGCCCTGGCGCAGATGATATCTGGCACAGGTTTCAGCAATGGACATGGTTTGTGGGTCAATCATGGCAATAATGCGCCGCGCCTGGGCATCTTTGCTGCGGATAAAGGCACCTCGAAGTTCGGCGATGGTGCACTTTTTAAGCACCACTGCCGTTTCCATAACGCACAGCGCCTCAATTTCGGTTCCGCACTGCACACAATGGCGCAGCACATCCCACAGTGTTAACCGGCCCTTGACCCTGTGCACTACACATCCAGGAACGTCCCGCCCGTGAGCCGTTGCCACGTGCGGTACGGCTGGCTGTTGCAACACCCACAGCCCAAGCTCCTGTGCACGGCTAAGACAGTCCCGCGTTGCCTGGTTGAGGGCCAGATGGGAATCCAGCGTGGAGATCCCTGGCAGGGCATAGAGCCCCGGAGCGAGCAGCGCCAGCATCCCAGTATCCAGCGCCCTGTGCAGGGTCCAGTCCGTTGCGCCGTGGGCCAGCAGTGTTTTACGCCGTGCGGTGCCTCCAAGAGAGGAGACAATCAGGTCAACGGATCTTTTCGGGGCGCTGTTGCGTGGTGACATAACACCAGCGTGGCCCCGGAGCGGGCAGGTGAGGGGCCCGGCGTCGTAGTTTTCGCAAAGATGTGGACAACTTGTGCTGGTGCCCACGCTGTGGAGCAATGAGTGACTTTGGCTCCTGCGCACCATGACGGGTCGTGGTGCCGCCAGCCTTAGGGTGGCGGCACCAGCACGGAGCACCGTGCGCAGGAGTCAAAGTGGGGTGGCTACTCGAGAACTTCTGAGGCGCCCAGCCATTCAAGCTCCAGGCCTTCACGCTCAGTGGCAAGCTTGGCCAACTTGGCGTTGAGCTCGGCCAGTGCATCGTAGTCGCCCACGCTGGAGGCCATCTGCGCATGAATCTTGGCGGCTGCGGCTGAATTTTTGCCCAGCTGACGCTCCAACCGGTTCAGCACCTTCCGGGCATCACGCTTCTGCCCCTCCGTGGCACCAGTGGGCGCCGTCGTGGCCGCGGACGAGTTCCCGGCAGAGGGCCCCACGCCGGCGTCAGAACGCAGCTCCAGGTACTGGTCCACTCCCCCGGGCAGTCCGCGCAGCTTGCCGTCACCCAACAGTGCCATCTGGTGATCGGTGACGCGCTCCAGCAGGTACCTATCGTGGGAGACCACAACAAGAGTGCCCGGCCAACCGTCAAGGACGTCTTCCACGGCGGCCAGTGTGTCGGTGTCCAAATCGTTAGTGGGCTCATCAAGCATGAGCACGTTGGGCTCCCCCACCAGCAAGCGCAACAGTTGCAGACGGCGGCGCTCACCACCGGAGAGGTCCTTGACCATGGTCCACTGCTTGTCCTTGGTGAAGCCCAACTGCTCCACGAGCTGGCCGGCGGTCATATCCTTACCAGCCACCTCAAAGGAGCGTTTCTCGCGCTCAATGACCTCTATGACGCGCATTGACATGACGTCGTCAAGCTCGTCAACTTCCTGTGTCAGCACAGCAGTCTTGACAGTTTTGCCGCGCTTAACTTTCCCTGAGGATGGTTCAACCTCGCCGTTGAGCAGACGCAGCAGGGTGGTCTTGCCGGCACCATTGACACCTACCAGGCCCAACCGCTCCCCCGGGGCCAGGCGCAAAGTGATGTTATTAAACAGCTCCTTGGCGCCCTCTCCTTCCCCATACGTCAAGGAAACGTTTTCCAGATCAATCACATCTTTGCCCAAACGAGCCGTAGCCATTTTGGACAGGGCCACGGTGTCGCGCGGTTCAGGCACGTCAGCGATGAGATCGTTGGCGGCCTCAATACGGAACTTTGGTTTAGCCGTCCGGGCAGGTGCGCCGCGGCGAAGCCACGCCAGTTCTTTCTTGACCAGCTGGACACGCTTGCTCTCAACCACCGAGTTCATCCGGTCACGCTCAGCCCTGGCCAGCACATAGGCGGCATAACCGCCGTCGAACGGCTCAATCATCCCGTCATGGACTTCCCAGGTGCGGGTGCACACCTCATCCAGGAACCAGCGATCGTGAGTGACCACCACGAAGGCGCCCTCGTTGGCCCGCCAGCGTTGCCGCAGGTGTTTGGCCAACCAGGCCACGCCCTCAACGTCCAGGTGGTTAGTGGGTTCATCGAGCATGATGACGTCATCATCGCCGATCAGCAGCTTCGCCAGGGCCACGCGCCGCTTCTGTCCACCGGAGAGCGTGTGGATGTTCGCATGCCAATCAACCTCGCCCACCAGGGCACCCATGATCTCGCGAATCTTGGGGTTGGAGGCCCACTCGTGATCGGCTGCCTCGCCCACAATGGCAAAGCCCACGGTGTCCTCGCCATCCAAGACGTCTGTCTGGTCCAGGTAGCTCACCTGAACCCCGCCACGCACTGTGACACGGCCAGAATCAGCGGTTTGCCGCCCGGCCAGCAGGCGCATCAGCGTTGATTTACCGTCACCGTTACGTCCCACAATGCCAATGCGGTCCCCTTCTTCCAACCCAACGCTGATCCCGTCAAGGACAGTTCGGGTGGCGAAGGCGATGCTGAGATTTTCTCCGCCAAGCAAATGAGCCACGGGCTACCACTTTCTTTCAGGTATTTGTTTTAAAGTTCTTTGTTTTTTGCTGCAATAAACAATCATTAAGGGACCAAATGTGCACCATGCACGGGGCCTTCCACAGCCCACGCCGTATGGCCATACTTGGCCAGGGCCTCAGCCAGTTCGCCGGCCCGCTCCGAGCTTTCGGCTAAAAATGCCACCGTTGGGCCGGAGCCGGATACCAGCGAGGCTAACGCCCCCAACTCCTGCCCCTGCGCCAGAACGGCGCTCAAGGAAGGTGCCAGCGACTCTGCGGCGGCCTGCAAGTCATTGTGCAGGCACTGTGCCAGCGCATGGGGATCGCCCGCCCGCAAGGCCGCCAAGACTTCCGCGTCAACCTGGCTTGGTTCCACCGCCGTACAACCAGCGGATGCGCGTAGATCATCAAGCCTCCCGTAAACAACCGGTGTTGACAAACCAAAGCCTGCTGGCACCAGTACCCAGTGCAGCGGTGTGGGTGCCAGAGCCGCTGTCAGCTCATCCCCCACTCCCAGTCCGACGGCGGCACCCCCCAAGAGCGCGAACGGCACGTCTGCGCCCAGTTCGGCACCCAAAAGGGAGAGTTCCTCCCGAGAAAGCCCTGTGTGCCAGAGCGCATCGCAGGCAACTAAAGTCGCTGCCGCATCGGCTGAACCACCACCCATACCGCCGGCAATGGGCACATGTTTAATAATTTCCAGATGGACGCCACAGGGGTTTTCGGCAACATCTGCCACCAGCCTGGCCGCCCTAACAGCTAAGTTGCCGCTATTAAGCGGTATGCCCGCTAGTGCGTCAGCGTCAAGCGAGCTGGTATCACTAATGCTCACGGTTATGTCTGTGGGTGCGGTGCCTGGCTTGGTTGTGGCTATGACTTCTTCATAACGTGACACGGCCAAATACGTGCTGGCAACCCCGTGATAGCCATCGTCACGGAGCGGTCCCACGTGAAAGGAGGCGTTAATTTTCCCCGGAGCTCTCACTCTGAGCGTGCGTGGCGCAACGGCAAAGAGCGGGTCTCTGCCAAACTCGTCCTCGTTAGCGGTGTTTATGTTCGCCTTGTTCAATGGGTCCATGGGCTATGCCGTGAAGGGTATCTTGGCTTCGGCGATGCGGGCAAACGCGGCAACGTCAATGACTTCACCACGGGCACTAGGATCCACCCCGGCCACGCGCAAATACGATTCGGCCGCAGCTGCACTGCCAGCCCAGCCAGCTAGTGCTGCACGCAGGGTTTTGCGACGTTGGGCAAACGCTGCGTCAATCACGGCAAACACTTCAGCACGCGATGCGCGGGTGACCGGTGGGTCATGGCGAGTGAAGGCGACAAGTCCTGAAGAGATCTTCGGTGCTGGCCAGAACACATTCATGCCAATGACTCCGGCCTTGCGCATTTGCGAATACCACGCGCCTTTCACGGAAGGAACCCCATACGTTTTGGAGCCCGGTCCTGCCACCATCCTGTCTGCCACCTCGTCCTGGACCATGACAAGCCCGTGACGCAATGAAGGGAAATTCTCCAGCAGGTGTAGCACCACCGGCACTGCCACGTTGTACGGCAGGTTGGCGACGAGGGCCGTAGGCTCACCGGGAAGTTCGGTGATACGCATGGCATCGGAGAGCACCACTTCTAAGTTCCCCGCTAGTTCGGGGCGGAATGCGGCAACGGTTGACGGTAGTTTAGCCGCCAGCACCGGGTCAATCTCAACGGCCACAACCCGGGCAGCTGCATCCAACAGGCCCAAGGTCAGCGAGCCCAGACCCGGCCCCACCTCAAGGACCGTCTCATTGGGGTCAACATTGGCGGCAGCGACAATGCGCCGGATGGTGTTGCCGTCAATGACAAAGTTTTGTCCCAGCGTTTTGGTGGGGCGCACACCAATCTCTTCCGCGAGGCGGCGAATTTCGGTTGCACCCAATAGGGGCTGGGTTGCGGGGCTGGGAGCGGGGGAGGTCACCCAATAATCGTAGCCGCTATTAACACAAGACTCCCCCGCCGCGGGAATCGCGGCAGGGGAGCTGATGAATTATGTGCAGCTATTTACGGCTTTATTGCCGCACAGCTTTATTACCGCACGGTTTTGTTACCGCACGGCGTGGGCACAGCCCCACGGGCCGAGACCTGCCTTGGCGTAGTAGGTGTTCGCCACGGCGATCTGCTGGGCTTTGGTAGCAAGGCTTGCATTGGGGGCGTACGCTCCGCCACCGTTGGCCATCCAGCTGCCGATGTCGAATTGCAGGCCGCCGTAGTATCCGTTGCCGGTGTTGATTGACCAGTTGCCGGTGGACTCGCACTGAGCGATGGCATCCCACATGGCTTCGTTGGACATGGCCGGGGCTGGCGCACCGGTGACAGCACCTTCAGCTGCCGGGGCAGCCTTGGGTGCCGGGCGTTCCTTGGAACCCACAGAAATCTTGGCGGCTACTGGTTCCTGCACAACTTTCGAGCCTGTTTCGGTCCGGCTAACAACCACGCCGTCAACTGTGACCGTACGGAAAGTCTTCTCCAGGGAGCCTGGGACTCCTTCAGCGAGGGTCTTCTTTTCATCCTTGAACATCTTCGCGTCAACGCTCTCCACAGTCTCGAAAGGAACGGACTCGGTTTCGTTGGCGGTTCCGGCGGTGTCAACGCGGGTGACCTTAACAACCATGTTCTCCACCACAGGGGCGGTGCTGGGTGCAGAGAGTTGGTCAGTTTCTGCCAGGCTCACGCCTACTTCATCCAGGAAGTGCGAAACGTTTTGCGCTGTAGTCGTTGCAACGGTTTTTTTGCCGTCTGCCACAAGCGTGACCTGCTTGGGGGTGATGATGCTGATGTCATCAGAGCTGGCGATCAGTGCATCTGCCGGTACGGAGATACTGGCGTTGGCGGCGATGCCCAACTGGCTGATCAACCCGCTGATCTTGTTTGAGGTGGTGGTGACAGTTTGTTCTGCGCCATCTAGGCTCACCGTGATGTCCTTGGCCGTGTTGACGGTGATTGTGTCCCCGTCTTTTACTGCAACCGCAAGGCTGGGGGTGACGTGATCTGCCCCGGCAACGCTGACGTCTGCGCCCTTGAGTACGTCAGCAACCGAACCACCAAAGGCCCGTACTGAACTACTCTGGCCGTCCACCACAAGGGTGACGGACTTGTTTGCAGTGACAAAGGCCATCAGACCTGCCACGAGGGCTAGTGCGACTGCGGCCTGGCACGCAAGCTTCAGATAGCTCAATTTGCCATTGACGGTAAGGAATGAAAACACGGGTTCCCGTAACTACTAGAGCATCCGGGCACGGAGAAGAAGCGAACAATTCGCCGCTTGTTTTCCGCCGCCTTAAAGCACGGACTGAAGCGCCAAATTGTTCTTTCGAACGTTTTCCCACAGATCCATTATGAACGGAAGGATCGTGCGGTATTTCATCCGTTGGTCTTCCCCGACCACGGCTAATAGTCCCTCAGCGTAACCTAAATGTGACCTTTTGGACAAGGCTTGGTAACGGTGGAGTGATAAATGCTACATTCTCAATCGGCCCATGATCCGTAAACGGACTCGGTGTTTCTGCGCAGGAGTTGGCACATGTCAGTCAGCTCAGTCTCCAGTAACTGTGCCATGGTTTGCACCGTGTACGGCAGCATATAGCTGGCATTGGGGCGCCCGCGGAAGGGATGGGGAGTTAAGAACGGTGCGTCAGTTTCGGCCAACAAAAGGGCTGGATCCGCCACCACAAGTGCTTCGCGCAAGTTGTGGGCGTTCTTGAAGGTCACGGTGCCTGAAAATGACATGTACCAGCCATTTTCGTTACAAATTTGTGCCAGTTCAGCGTCTCCTGAGAAGCAGTGAAAGACAAGCCGCGATGGCGCACCCACTTCCCGCAATATGTTCAGCACATCCGTGTGCGCGTCACGGCAGTGGATCTGTAAAGCAAGGCCCCGTTGCTTTGCAATCTCCAGGTGTCCACGAAATGAATGGTGCTGGGCGGGCAGACCATCCTCGGGCGTCCTAAAATAGTCAAGTCCCGTTTCCCCGATGGCGCGAATCCGGGGATGAGCGGCCAGCGCATCAATCTCCACCAGCGCCTCATCCAGGGTGCCAGCCTGCGCCAGCTCCGGTGCATCGTTGGGATGGATTGCCACAGCACCGAGCAGGCGTGGGTCAGCATCAACGGCGGCAACGGTGAAGCGAGACGAGGGCAAGTCACAGCCCACCTGCACGGCACCGGCAATGCCAACAGCTTCGGCCGCATCAAGGGCCGCCTGCAGCTCTATTGGAGAGTCGCCAAAATCAAAATGCGTGTGGTTGTCATACACGGGCATGGGCAGTGCTGGCGGAGCCGGAGCAAAGGCACCCCGCTGGGCACCGCCGTCGTGCTTAAGCATTTCGGGGCGGTAAGGGCGGGGAACCTCGTCAGTGCACATGGTTGCCCACTTTACCGGGCAGCTGGGGAACTGCAGGGACTTTTCCTGCCCGGGTGCCGCCAAAAAGTTCTCAAGCTAGTAGCGTAGGTCACAGCACTCGGACGCATTTTGCGTCCGGCAGCAACATGAAGGGTGGAGCATGCACCAGCAGGAGACATTGTTGACGCTCGACGGCGCGGGCACGGCGCGGCGGAAACCACCACCTCTGGGCTCCCCCGGCACAGCAGGCGCCTCCGCAACAGGAGGAGAAGCGGAACGGACAGCGGTCATGGAAGCAGAGATTTTCCTGCAGCTGAGCGAAAAAATTATGGCCGCCATGAACACTGTCATTGACGGCAAGGAAGAGTCGGTTCGCCTCTCCTTGACCGTGCTCCTGGCAGGAGGGCACCTGCTGCTTGAAGACGTGCCGGGCGTGGGAAAAACTCTGCTGGCAAAGACCCTGGCACGGACGGTTGACTGCTCCGTGGCAAGGATCCAATTCACCCCGGACCTGCTGCCCAGCGACATTACAGGGGTGTCAATTTTCAACCAATCCTCCCAAGTATTCGAGTTCCGTCCCGGCGCCATTTTTGCCAATATTGTGATTGGTGACGAGATTAACCGGGCGTCGGCCAAGACCCAGTCCGCTCTTCTTGAATCGATGGCTGAACACCAAGTCAGTGTTGACGGCACAACCTATACTTTGCAGACACCGTTCATGGTGATCGCCACGCAAAATCCCATTGAGATGGAGGGGACGTATCCGCTCCCTGAGGCCCAGCGTGACAGGTTTATGGCTCGGATCTCCATGGGCTATCCCGACACTGTGGCCGAACTTGCCATGCTGGAAACTCACCAGTCGGTGAACCCGCTTGACTCCGTCCAGGCCGTTGTCACGGAGGACCAGATTGCGGCGATGATCGAGTCCGTTGCCGCCGTCCATGTCTCCCCGGCGGTGCGTGCGTACACAGTGGCTCTGGGTCAGGCAACCAGGAACAGCGCCGATTTGCGCCTGGGTGCCAGTCCGCGAGCGCTACTTCAACTTTTGCGGGCAGCCAAAGCGGCGGCAGCCCTGCGTGGACGTGGTTTTGTGCTTCCGGATGACATCCGTAACCTTGTTCAGCCTGTTCTGGGACACCGTCTGCTCCTTGAGCGCAGCGCTGCTAGCCAAGGTCTCACGGTAGAGGCCGTGATCCAAGAACTGCTGGCAACGGTGCCGGTGCCGGGTGGGGCGGGCTCTAGTGGGGCTGCTTCTGGCGGGGCGTCTGGAAGCCCTGGAACTACTGGGGGCAGACCGGGCAGGCGCGCCGTGAAGGACGCCTGGAACCGGTAGAGTCAGGTGTTTTCGCTGCGTTTCTTCCGCCCCCGTGGCTGGCTGCTTCTTGGCTTTGGTGCACTGGCCTTGTTGCTGGCCGCTGTTCTGGGCCGTCGTGACCTCTTGAATATTTCTGGGTTTTGTTTTGCATTGCCGGTGCTTGCTTTGGCAGCACTGCACTTGAGTAGGCCCGGTTTCACAGTGAAGCGCACCCTTTACCCGGCACTGGGCCGTGTGGGTACCCCCGTTGACGTCGACTTGGACGTGCACGGACGCAGTCCGGGGGGCTCACGCACGCGTTTAGCGGAGGAATTGCCGTTTAGTTTCCGTGACACCCCAACCTTCAGCCACCCGGATCCTGTTGTCCCCAAAGGGTTGCTTAGTAGGTACCACTACACACTGCACCCGTCCCACCGCGGCGTGTTCACCATTGGTCCGCTGCGGGGTGATTTCGCCGACCCTTTTGATGTGGCGCTTCTGCCCCGGATGTTGGACGCGGGCATAGCGCTCACGATTGCCCCGGCGGCTGTGGAACTGCCCACGATTTCCATCACCGATGGCAGTGGCCAGGATGGTTCACGGAGCACCATTGAACGTGCTCACGCCAGCTACGATGACGCCCTGATGCGCGAATACCGCCACGGCGACTCTCTGCGGCGCGTGCACTGGCCAGTCACGGCCAGACAAGGCAAGTTGATGGTGCGTGCAGAAGAATCCGTCACCACCCCCGAAGCGGTTCTGCTCCTTGACCGCCAGGCCCTCGCTTTTGAGAGCAACAACAGAGCCACAGGGCTATCCCAGACGGGGCTGCCACAGATGGCTGGGCGCAGCACAGTGGTCCTGCCCCAGCTACTAACGTCGGTGACTTTTGAGCGCGCCGTTATCGCCTCACTCTCTGTTGCCTCACACTTATTGGAACGCAATTACGCACTGCGCATTCTTGATCAGGAGGGTATGCCCGGGTTTGCTTCCTCCGCCTCTGCCGTATCCCCTGACCGTGAAGAATTCAACGGGATGGACGGCATTTTGGATGTTGCCACCGCGCTGGCGGCCTTGGAACTTGCCGAACCTGCGCCAACAAGCGCGTCGTCCCCTTCAGCCCAGTTCGCGGCGGCCCAGCAGGCTGGGGCAGTGGGCGCACGGGCCGGGCGCATCCCCTACGGCGATGCGCTAGTTCACAAGCTGCGCCAGGGCAGAAAAAGTGGACCGTTGGTGGCCGTGACGGGTTTGCTGGAAAAGACGGATGCCCTGTTGCTGGCAGGGTTGGCTGAATCCTCACAAAGCGCCCACGCCATTGTGGTGTGCCAGGACGCTGAGCAGGTGCACGACGCTGTGGATGTTTTGCGTGCTGCCGGCTGGCAGGTTGCCACCCTGACTCCGGATAAATCCCTGCTGCAGACGTGGCTGGAGCTGGATCAGCATTCTCCGGGGACACGGAGGTTTTCGTGAGCGGGACTCTCCAAGACAGGAGCCCTTCCATGCCAGAGTACGACGGCGGCGGGCGGGCTGGAATCCACTCGGCACGAGGAATCCTGCGCGAGCCCCGGACGGGATCTGCGCGCTGGGTGTTGGCTGTGGCGGTATTTGGCGCCGTGATGGGTGCGGCGCTGGCTTTGGACGGGGTGCTGCTGAACCTGCGGTGGCTGCCGCAGGCCGCTTTCGTGGTTGGCGGGACGTTATTGATTCCGGCACTCTTACGCAAGTATCCGGTGCTGGGCCCCTACGCACCGTTGGGGGCGTTGGCCGGCTGGTTCATGTCCCTGACGCTTATCTTCTTCCCAACAACTGCTGTGTTGGGGGTGTTCCCAACAACGAACACCGTGAAGGCAGCACTTCAGTTGGCTTCTGAATCCTCCACAGTAATCACAACCCACAACACGCCGGTTCCTGCCGTGGTGCCAATCGTTTTTTTGATCTGCGCCGGTTTGGGCTTTGCCGCGCTTCTGATCGATACACTTGCCATCACTGTGGCCATGCCTGCGACCAGCTCGTTGGGGCTGGTCCTGATTCTGCTTCCTGCGGCGCTGACAACAAAAACTGGTATTGGGACCATGGGTTTTATTGGGGCCGGAACTGGATTCTTACTGATTTTGGGGTGTTGCCGCTGGTATGCGCCGGAGGGAAAATTAAGGACGGGGACCGCCTCGATTGCCAGCGGAACACTGTCCAAGGCTGCCGTTTTGGGTGGGGCAGTGGTACTCCTTATGAGCTTTGGGACTGCTCTCATTCCTGGGTTCGCCGAAGGATCTTTTCCGCAGGGTTCACGGGTTGACGGGACCGGCGGAACTACTCGGCTCGATCCAATGATTTCATTGGGCGAAGATCTACGCTCCCAGTCCACACAGGTTAGTTTGACTTACTTAAGCAACACCGACGCACCCGAGTATCTGCGGTTGAGCACTCTGGAAGACTTTACGGGGAAGGCGTGGGAGCCCTCGGAGTTCCCCGACGGACTTGAGGCCACTCTTTCGGACCTGGCCCCAGCATTAGGGCCTTCTCCTGCCATCCCTGTGAGCAAAACGGTGACGAAGATTTCAATTGCAAGCCTGGCCGGTGACTGGCTGCCCACACCATTTTCTGCCACAGAGGTTCAGGAGCTCAGTGGAAAATGGTTGTGGAACCCGTCAACGCAAACATTCAAAGCCCAAGGTTCCTCAACCTCCGAGCAGGTTTACTTGGTACGCAGTGAGATGCCTGCGCTGACTCCCGCTTTACTAAACGCCGCGACAGAAACCCCCAGCGCCGAATTGGACCCGATTTATACGCAGCTGCCACGGAACGTGCCCAAACTGCTCTCCAGCACCGCTTTCACGGTGGCCGGTTCGGCGGCCACCCCGTACGCCAAAGCCATGGCCCTGCAAGACTTCCTGCGGGCCGGTGATTTCACCTACAGTTTGAGCACTCCCGTTGCTGAAGACTATGACGGCTCAGGCATGGAGGTCCTCGCCAAGTTCCTGGAGGCCAAGGCGGGATACTGCGTGCATTTCTCCGCAGCTATGGCCGTCATGGCACGTGAGCTGGGGATCCCTTCACGAATTGCTGTGGGATATGCTCCCGGGACCAGAACTGCCAGCGTCAGCGAGTTCGACGGCCAGAAACTGTTGGGTTATGAGGCCACCGGAGCGGACGCCCACGCCTGGCCCGAACTCTATTTTGAGGGTCTGGGCTGGGTCCCCTTTGAACCGACTCCGTCCCGTGGCAACGTACCGGCCTATGCCCAGGAGGAGAGCGCCCCGGGTACATCGGCTGTTGACCCGGCCATTCCCACTGAGGAAGCGGTCAACCCGAGCGCCTCACAAATCCCAAGCAAAGCTCCCACAGCAACCAGTGGCTCTTCCGCTGCCAACGATGGCCTCGGTCAATGGTTGCAAGCGGCTGGGTTTCTTTTGGTGATCCTCCTCCTGCTGGCGGTGCCTGCCTTAGCTCGTCTAGTTCTCCGACGACGGCGGTTGGCCCAAGTACGCGGGACTGGTTCCGGTACTGCACTAAGGTCTGGAGCATCAGCGGAGGTTCTTGCGTGGCGTGAATTGCTGGCTGCGGCAGTTGATTTTGGCTACAAGGGGGATCCGGCGCTGACACCTGCCCTGCATGCGGCACATATTTCCAAGCTGTTGGGTTCCCCCACCCCCGCTGGACTCGCCCTGGTCCTGCACGCATATGAACAAAGTGTTTACGGCCACGATTCTGCGCAATCCGCCGGTGCAGCGATCATCGGCCGCGATGATCTGGCAGATGCTGTGGAGGCCCTCCTTGAGGCGTTGCGTACTAACGCCACGCTTGGGGGACGAGTTCGCGCAGTGGTGATCCCGGCGTCGCTCATCCACCGCCCCTATCAACGCTCGCTCACTTAACGTCGTAAAAAGCAGAACGCTCCTTCAGCAACTGAAGGAGCGTTCTGTAAAACCCAGCATAAACTGCAGGAGGGTCGAGGGGTTAGAGCTTGTTCGGGTTCGGGAAGCCGATGTACTGCGTGTACTGGTACTCCTCGATTCCCTCCGTGCTTCCTTCACGGCCAAGGCCGGACTGCTTGACGCCGCCAAACGGCGCCGCGGCGTTGGAGATGACGCCAGCGTTTAGACCCATCATCCCGGTCTCAATCCGGTTAGCCATGCGGAGTCCGCGATTATGATCCTTGGTGAACACGTACGCGACAAGCCCATATTCGGTGGCATTGGCCAAAGCTACTGCCTCATCCTCGTTCTTGAAAGTGACAATCGGGGCCACCGGGCCGAAAATTTCTTCGGTCAGGATGCTCGAACTAGGTGATACACCCTGCAGGACGGTGGGCTGGTAGAAGTAACCTGCTCCATCAACCGGCGCACCGCCCACAAGCGCTGTAGCGCCCTGGGCCACCGCGTCACTGACCAAGGAGTGAACCTTGTCCCGACTCTTGGCATCAATGAGCGGGCCAAGCGTGGTGGCAGACTCTGTGCCGCGGCCAATGGTCATGGCAGTCATCTTCGCGGCGAACTTCTTCGCGAATTCACCAGCAATGGACTCGTGCACCAGGAAACGGTTGGCCGCTGTGCAGGCCTCGCCCATGTTGCGCATCTTGGCAGCCATTGCTCCCTCAACTGCGGCATCTAGGTCGGCATCCTCGAAGACCACGAAAGGTGCGTTGCCGCCCAATTCCATAGAGGTGCGCAAAACGTTGGTTGATGCATCCGCCAGTAGGCGCTTACCTACCGGGGTGGAGCCTGTAAAGGAGAGCTTGCGTAGGCGTGAATCCTTGATCAGCGGGC
This sequence comes from Arthrobacter sp. TMP15, assembly GCF_039529835.1. Classification (NCBI taxonomy): domain Bacteria; kingdom Bacillati; phylum Actinomycetota; class Actinomycetes; order Micrococcales; family Micrococcaceae; genus Arthrobacter; species Arthrobacter sp. TMP15. Next base: position 990,085 of record NZ_CP154262.1, on the reverse strand, counting down.
CCGTGACACCCCCGGCGTCGGAGGTGGAGATCACGTTCAGCACTCCTGCTGGCAGGCCAGCATCACTGAGCACCTGAGCAAAAAGCAGGCTCGTCAACGGAGTCAGGTTGGCGGGTTTGAGCACCATTGTGCAACCGGCAGCGATCGCCGGGGCGATCTTGCGGGTCGCCATGGCCAGCGGAAAGTTCCATGGCGTGATCAGCAGGCACGGGCCAACAGGCTTTTTTTGCACCAGGATCTGCTGTGTGCCCTCGGGGTTGCCGGAGTATCGGCCAAAGGAGCGCACAGCCTCCTCGGAGAACCAACGCAAAAATTCGGCGCCGTACTTCACTTCGCCTTGAGCCTCAGCCAGCGGCTTGCCCATTTCCAACGTCATCAGGAGCGCAAAGTCATCAGCGCGCTCCATCACCAGGTCAAAGGCGCGGCGCAGAATTTCTCCACGCTCGCGAGGGGCTGTGGCTGCCCAGTCATCCTGGGCGGCAACGGCTGCATCCAGAGCGGCAGCGCCATCCTCCGCAGAGGCGTCAGCAATTTCAAGGAGCACCTTGCCGGTGGCAGGATCCTCGACCTTGAAGGTTTTGCCCGAAGCTGCGCTGCGCCACTGACCATTGATCAGCAATCCAGTCGGAACACTTGCCAGCAAGGTGCTTTCGCGCTCATTGAGGTCGGTGGCAGTTTTCGCAGTCATAGGGACTCCTTTGTCAGGTGCTTGTCATGTACTTGTCTTGTGCTTGTCATGTGCTTGTCTTGTGCCGCTGCCATGGAGCTTGCCCGCCGCGTAGATCCAGCTGACTTAGTAGATCCAGCTGGCTCATCCGGTGAAGTTTTGCTGTTTTCCATGGCCGTGCGGCGCAGAATGCGGCTTTTAGCTCACGCTAGTTCCCGTTACCCAAAAATGTCTACGCTTACACGCACTGCAGACGGGAGTTTTGCTGTGCAACTGCACAAAGCGGCCGCACCCTGCGTGCAAGTGCTACCGGCATCGCTAACCCCGGTTCCGCCGTCGCCCGCTATTTGCCACGTGCTGCCAGCACGGCGCTGTACAGCTCGCGTTTACTGACGTGTTCGTCATGGGCGATCACCGCAACAGCTTCCTTGAGCCGCATCCCTTGCGCAATGAGAGCATTCACGGCTGCCACCTGCTGCTCGGGTGTGATCGGGTCTGAGTCGGGTGCACCCCCAACCACAATGGCAATTTCGCCACGGATCTGGGTGGTTTCGGCCCATTCAAGCAACCCCGACAGCGGCTTGCGGATAACCTCTTCGTACGTTTTGGTCATTTCGCGACAAACAGCTCCGTGCCGTGCGGGACCAAATGCCGTGTGCAGCGCACGCAGCATTGCTTCAAGGCGGTGCGGTGCTTCGAAGAAGACCATGGTGCGTTTTTCAACGGCCAGATCGTGCAATCTGCTGGCGCGTTCACCGGATTTACGCGGCAGGAAACCCTCAAAACAAAACCTGTCAGTGGGCAACCCGGACAATGCCAACGCCGTCAGCACAGCCGACGGTCCGGGTGCGGCGGTGACTTTGACACCCGCTTCAACCGCCGCACTGACAAGCCGGAACCCCGGATCGGACACTGATGGCATGCCGGCGTCGGTGACCATGACAAGGGTTTTTCCACTTTGCACCTGGGTCAGGAGCTCACCGGTCTTAGTGGCTTCGTTGTGTTCGTGATAGCTGATGATCTGCCCGCCAACCTTGATACCCAAGCTTGTCACCAGACGGTGCAGCCGGCGGGTGTCCTCAGCCGCAACAATGTCAGCGCCTTCCAACCACGCGATGAGACGGGCGGAAGCGTCCCCCATGTTTCCAATGGGCGTTGCTGCCAGCACAATGTAACCCTCCCCCGGCTTGGCAGTTGGGGCAAGACTTGAGTCAAGGGGTTCATCGGCTTGTTCAGCGGCCTGTTCTGCGGTGTCGAGCTCGGTGCCAAAGTCATCTTCCATAACACCAGCGTAGTGGGCTGCGGCAGTGAGAGCCCACTTAGGTAGCATTGGCTGGGTGCACCCCGATTCTGTTCTACCCCAACGCCTCGATGCGAGCAACCACGTACCCAAAGGCCCAAACGCATCCCGCTCAAGCGCCCCCAAGCATGCATCCAAAGGCTCTGACCGGGCCACCGGTTGGGCGCCGCAGCAGGATGCACGTCGGAGCTGGATCCAAGATCCGGGCGTTGCCTTCAGCCGCTCAAGCTTGCGTGCCAGACTTCTCGGGGTTCGCTGGGCCACCCCTCCCGGCATGCGCCTGTGGTTTTGGCTTGCCCCCGCACTGACCGCCCTCATTGGCGGCGTCCTGCGATTCGTGCGCCTGGGCCAACCACCGTCACTGGTTTTTGACGAGACTTACTATGTCAAGGACGCCTACAGCTATCTGCAAAGTGGCTACGAACGCAATTGGGCGGAAAAAGCCAACGATCTGTTCAATCAGGGTATTTTCTCCAGCATAGAAAGCACCGCCGAATACGTTGTACACCCTCCCGTGGGCAAATGGATGATTGCCTTTGGAATGTGGATTTTCGGTCCGGATAACACTTTCGGTTGGCGATTCACGGCAGCACTTGTGGGAACCATCTCCATCTTTATTCTTGCTCTCATCGCCCAAAAAATGTTCCGCTCAAGCATTCTTGGGGCTATGGCAGGCCTTCTCTTTGCCATCGACGGGCACGCCATCGTCTTGTCCCGGACCTCACTGCTTGATATTTTCGTCATGTTCTTTGCCCTTCTGGGCTTTGGCGCGCTTTTGTTGGATAGGGATGACGGACGACGCCGGCTGGCAGCCAAGCTGGCCTCCCTCACCGGTGCTGATGGCCTGATCCCGGCGAAGAAATTGCTGTACGGACCCTTGCTGGGCATCCGGTGGTGGCGTCTGGCTGCCGGAGTGTCGCTGGGTTTATGTATTGGCACCAAGTGGTCAGGGCTTTTCTTCCTCGCTGCTTTTGGGCTTATGAGCGTCATTTGGGACATGAACGCCCGCCGTATTGCTGGCATCAAGTACTGGGTACTAGGAGCTGTCTGGAAAGATGGCATTTTCGCCTTCATCAGCATGGTGCCCGTAGCAGCTCTCACGTATCTGGCCACATGGACGGGTTGGTTCATGTCCAAGGATGCCTACGACAGGAACTGGGCTGCGGAAAATCCGGCTGGTCCGTGGGGTTGGATCCCGGACTCCCTGCGCTCCTTGTGGCACTATCACTCGACGGCGTATAACTTCCACACCGGGCTGGGCTCAGATCATCCGTACAAAGCCAACGCCTGGTCCTGGCTAGTGATGGGCAGGCCAACCTCGTTCTACGTCCAGAATTATGAGAACGGAGAAGCCGGCTGCGCGGTGGATAAGTGCACAGCCGCCATCACAAGTATTGGCAACCCGCTCATCTGGTGGGGTGGCTCCCTGGCCATCCTCTTTCTCATCGGCGTGTGGGTTGCCAAACGTGACTGGCGCGCCGGAGCCATTCTGCTAGGTTTCGCAGCGGGATTCCTGCCATGGATTTTTTATCCGCTACGCACCATCTTTTTCTTCTACGCCATCGCCTATGAACCATTCATGATTTTAGCGATCGTCATGGTCTTGGGAATGGTGATGGGCAAGGTTGGGGACCCTCCGTGGCGTCGCGCGCAGGGTGCCGTCATTGTTGCCATCTTCATTGTTCTTGCCGTGGCTGTCAGTGCTTTCTTCTACCCCATTTGGGCCGGTGAAATCATTCCCCAAGAGTATTGGCGCCAACACATGTGGCTTCCCAGCTGGATCTAACTGGACCGAACTGGATCTAGCCGTATCCAGCAGGGTCCAGCAGGGTCCAGCAGGGAGCTGGCTACCGCGGGTCGAGGCGTGGCAGGCAATGATGAAGCATGCCAAGTTCCGCCGCCATGGCCTGCGCGGAAAGTTCCGGGCTGATAGTGCCTTGCATCCGCAAAATATCGATGGCCTTGTGTAGGTCAGCGCGGAGTGATTCCTGAGCTGTTTGTGGCAGCGAGGCAACAGCCACACGCATGTTTTCGGTCCAGATAAAGTCACTTTCCAGGGACTGCGGGGCACGCTTTGCGAACGGTCCAGGTGACTCATGTAAGTCATTGGAGAGAAAGTTGATCAGGACTGCTAAGACGATGGTAAGGATTGTTGGAACCAACCAAATTTCCCAAGCGGGAGGCTGTTGACGTACTCCAATTGTCAGTATTCCAGCCAGGGTCAGCACGCCAAGAATGATGGTTCCCCCCGCAATACTTTTATCATCAGCACCACCGACACCATTGCGCAACGCACGCCGAAGAAGTGTTCCCAGCTGGACTAGGGTGCTCACGATCATGGCCACACCTGCGACGGGAATTGCCTGCGCCCCGTCAACGTCCTCTACGCCGAAAGGATCCCCCGCAAGCGTCGCAAGGCCCCAAATCGGTGCCCACATGATGGCAAGACCAATAAGGCACGAAATGGCAATGACCAGTCCGGAGACGATCCCAAACGCTCGCCCCTGCATCCGTACCTCATCCGCCGCAGGCCCCAGAAGCGAAAGAACTGCCCGATGCTCACGGAAAACGTGCGCTTCAAGTTCATCCCAATGGATTCGAGCCCCTCGCGGAAGCTCCCGAACCCAGTCAACGGCGCTGAGCGCACCCCGGCTCATATCCCTGGCCCTAGACTGAGCGCCGGCCCGGCCGTTGGGCCGCACCCACGGCTAAGCGGCGGTCCTTGGTGGGCCAGGTGAAAGCCAAGGTCAAAGAGGAGACAACCAGAACAAATACTCCGATAAATATGCCCGCGTCCATCCAGAACTGGCTTGGGAACAATCGGATCAATGTGTCATCGGTATAGAAAGTCCAGGTGCCGTCGGCAAAGAATATTCGGTGGAACTCTGTGAAGAACTGTTCCCAACCGGTCACAGCAAGTACACCCAGAGCCAGTATCAAGGCCAGCGTTGCAATGGAGCCGGCAAACAGGGCACGCCGAATCCCGCCAACACTGCGTCCGGCAAGGTACACCATGCCGATGATCATGATCACCGCCAGGACAAGACCGGCCAAGAACGCCATGACAATGACACCCTTGACATCGGCCATATGGCCAACCTCTCTTGTCAGGAACAAGGGATTGCCAAGGTTATTGACAAGGTCACCCAAGTACCGCGGTGGGGAAAAATTAAGCAAATAATCGATGGTGTAGGAACCGTAGGTCATCCGGTCCTCAGTGCTGAAACCAAAAGAATCGGCAGGGAAACCCGGGCGGTGATACTCAACCCAGAGAAAGACTGAGGAGGTGACCAACCGTATTGAGAGAACAAGCAAAACGATCGGATAAAACACCGCGATCAACACCTGAAAAACGCGTGTCAACACCGGTTTGGTGTTGGCGGCCCTATCCATGGCGGCCTGTCGCTTGGCCATCTCCTGCGTCCGCGTACGCGCCGTGGTCATGCTGTTGGGGGCTGCCTCGAGGTCAGCACTTGTATCCACCTCGTTGCTGTCCTGTGTCAGGTCCGCGGCAATCTCGTCATCACTGGGTAACCGCGGTAGCCTACCAGCCGCCCGCATGGGCTCGGCCGCGTCGTCGACCCTGATCTTGGTACTGGAAGCACGTGAGGATGAGGAGCCCGAATCCGGTAACGAAGCTGCTCGGCGCGGACCGCCCTTTTGCGTGACAATAGAAGGCCCAGCTGTCGCAGCGGTATCAGCCACGGCCGCTGTTTCAGCAGTCCCTGTGGCATCCGCTATTTCCACCTTGCTGGCAGGTTCGCCAACACGCTCCGACGGAGTCGTTTTCGGTGCAGCGTTGTGGGCTGAGTCCTGGGGCTTTGAATTCTCGGTCACAAGTCGAAAGGATACCGGCCGGGCCGCACGTCGTGGCACTGCCACCCCGCGTCGATGCCAAAATGTCACCAGATGTCCAGTTCAAGCACAGCAAATCAGCGTGCTTTGGGTGGGACCTTGCCTTGGAGCCCGCCGGCTCCCATGTTGTTGCATCCCAGTTGTTGCATCCCAGTTGTTGCATCACACAGTCGTTTCATCACACACCGTGCCCGCTGAGGAGTGGGGAGATCCGTCCCAGGCGTCAAGAAAGTTTGTTCCCCGCGTTGGCGAGCCTGTTCCACTACACAGGCGGTTCTGACGGTGGCTCGTGGTCAATGCCCAACGGGATGGGACGTTTGGCTGAGAATCCGCTGCTCGGTGATTGGTGGCGGATACTGCCAATGACCCAGGGCATAAGATATTCGCGTGCCCAAAGCACATCGCCGGCACGGGCCTCGCGCCACCTTTTCTCCGGCAACGGCTTGGGCAGCAGCGGCATCAACGAATGTGGCACGTTGAGCGTTTCAAGCACCATGGCTGCCACCGCGTGATGTCCCAAGGAGGACGGGTGCAGCCGATCCCGGCTCCACATTCGTGGATCATGTAGCTCAGTCATGGCCCACAAGTCGGCAATCACGGCGTCGTAGTGTTTGGCAATACCACGCAAGTTCTCGTTATATACGGCGATCTTTGTGCGGAACTGTCCCAGTACCGTGGACCGACCCGAGTCAGGGCCAACAAATATAAGTACCTGCATACCCTGACCTTTTAAAAGTCCCACGGCTCCGGCCAAAATTTCTGCCAACTTATCGGGATCGGCGCCCGCATGCAAAAGGTCATTGCCACCAGCCTGAAGAGAAACCAGATCCGGTTTCAATGCCAATGCCTGGCCTATTTGAGAATCAAGAACCTCTTGAAGCACCTGCCCGCGAACTGCCAGGTTGGCGTAAGCGAATTCAGGTACTCCCACGCTGAGTTCTTCGGCCACACGATCAGCCCAACCCCGGTAATCACCTGGGCTGTTTGGCTGCGGATCATCAATCCCCTCGGTAAAGGAATCGCCAACGGCCACGAACCTTCTATAGGGGTGGGGCGGCAGATAAAGTTTAGGTGGCTGCTCTGTGGGCTGCCCATCCTCTTCACTTTTCGCTGCCTGAAGATCCATACACCCATACTCCACCCAATTCGCAGTCTGTGGGAGGGGCCGGCGGGCAACAGCGCAAGTCTCAGACTGAGCGCACGGAGGCTCCGGCGTCGTCCGCGTCAAGGTCACCGCTCTCCCCCGCCCGCACAGCCCGGCCACCAAGGATCAGCGTGTAGGCCCAGTACGCGGCAAGGACCAGCGCGCCAATGGCGATTTTAGCCCAGACCGGCAGGGAGCTGGGGGTGACGTACGCTTCCACCAGGCCCGAGACAAACAGCACCAGCACCAGGCCCGCAGCAACCGTGATCAGCGAACGCCCCTCCTTCGCCAGCGAATCCAGCCTGGTCCGCGGGCCCGGACTCACCCAGGACCAAAAGATCCGCAGCCCGGCCGCGGCGGCGATAAAGATTGACGTCAGCTCCATCAACCCGTGCGGCAAAATATAGCTGAAGAACACATCCCCGCGGTCAAAGGCGAACATGACGCCCGCGCTCATGCCAATGCTCTGGGCGTTCATGAAAATTGAGTACGGGATGAAGACTCCGGTGATGCCAAACGCCACACACTGGGCGGCAATCCACGCATTGTTGGTCCACACGGCCCCCGCAAATGAGGCAGCGGGGTTCTCCGAGTAGTAGTTCACAAAGTCTTTATCAACCAACTGTTGAAGCTGGCGATCACTGCCCAAAGCCGCCATCACGCCAGGATTTCCCGCGGTCCACAGCGCAAACAGCGAGCCTATGAGGACAAAGACCGCACCAACGATCAGTGTCAGCCACCGCAGCCGGTAAAAAGCAGCTGGCAAGGAGATGACAAAAAAGCGGGCTGTATCTACGAAGAAGTTCGATTTTGCGCCCGTGAAACGAGTCCGCGCATTGGCCAGAGTGGCCGATAACGACGCCGACAGTGCGCTCTCCGCCGCCACCGAGCGGATCAGTGAAAGCTGAGCTGAGACGCTTTGGTAAAGCTCCAACAACTCCTCGGCCTCAGCACCGCTCAGGCGCCGTTTTCGGGCAAGCACTTTCAGGCGCTCCCACTGCGGGGCGTGCACTGTTGTATAGGCATCCATGTCCATCCGACCCAGCCTATCGCTCGCAGAGCCCACAGCGTGGATAGACTGTTTTTATGTCCGCAATTATCACCGGTGAAGCCGTTGTCCTCGAGCTTCGGCCCGCAACTTTTGCTGCCCGCTCCCTCGCCACGGCCATCGACGTTACGGTCACGCTCATAGTTGGTTTGGGGCTGGTGCTACTTCTTGGCGCGCTACCGTTTCTGGTTGATTTTGCCGCGCTCCGAGCAATCGTCTTGGTGCTGGTAGTGACCCTGCTTGTGATTGTGCCCATCACAGTTGAGACCCTCAGCCGCGGGAAGTCGCTGGGGAAGCTTGCCATGGGCCTGCGCATAGTGCGGGACGACGGCGGATCCATCCGTTTCCGTCATGCCATGATCCGTGCGCTTTTGGCTGTGTTGGAGATTTATATGACGCTAGGTTCACTCGCTTGCCTTGTGTCGCTTTTCAACGAAAAATCCAAACGCTTGGGCGACATGCTGGCCGGGACTTACGCCATCCGTGACCGTTCGCCAAAGACCGTGCCACTGCAAGTGGCGGTGGCACCTGAACTGGCTCAATGGGCAGCTCTATCAGATATTGGCCGCCTCCCCGACACGCTAGCGCGGCGTATCTCCATGTATCTAAGCCAGGGAGCGGCCATGGCTACCTCCTCACGCCATAGTCTTGGCGTGGAATTGGCGGAGGAGGCAAGCCGTTATGTGGCCCCGCTGCCGGCCCCGGGAACCGACCCAAGAGTCTTTTTATCGTCCTTGATTGCTGAGCGCCGGGACCGCGAATTTAAACGAATGACACTAGCTGCCCAGAGGGCAAGCACAGTGCGTGCCCGGCTACAACGCCACGGTGTGCGCCACTAGAACTGCGTGCCGGGAGGCTCACTTGAGCTTTTTGCGCTCAGCGAGAGGCGTACTGCTCAAATGGGATGTTCCAGTCTCCGAACCCGTCGGTAGGTGCAATAGTTTCATTCGGTGTGCCCACGGTGTGGACCAGGTCCCCGGCCCGCATGTTTTGGAACACCCAGCCTGCACCCTCAGCGGATAGGCCAATGCAGCCGTGTGAGAGGTTTGCAACCCCAAGATAGGGCATGGCGGATGCGGTGGCCTGGTGGATGAAAATACCACTCTTTGACAAGCGGGTGGCGAATTCAACATCGACTGAGCCGTAATCACCCGGGTCCCCTGGCTTCAAGCCAATGCTTGCAGCCTTGAAAGTTGCATACCTTTGTTTATCGGCTGTGATCACTATGTACCCGGAGGCTGAGGGGAATTCGGTATCACCCAAAGTAGCGCTAAAAGTCCGTGCAACCTGGTCATTGACCAGGATGCTCACGCTCATATTGGCTGCGTCAGCCTCCATCACCACCTTGTTGCCGATGTTGACGTTGTAGTTTTTGTTGAAGTTGGCGATCATCCCATTGCCAATGTCGATCCCCAGCAACTTCATATCAACATTGACTTGTGAGTTGGCGGGCCAATAATCGGCCGCACGGTAACGAACCATCTGATCCGTGTACCACCTAAAAGCCCCTACTTGGCCAGTGCTGGTGGTGATCTTAATAGCGTTCTCGACGGCTTCCTTGTTCGCCACCGGTTCGCTGAAATTGAATTCCAGCGGCTGCCCAACGCCCACCGTTGAGCCGGCTCCCGGATACAGGATCGCGTCGGCCTCGTGTGATGCAGGAACAGTGTTGAAGGTGCTCACTCGGTTGCTCTGATCGCCCTCCGGATTAACGACTGTAACGTCAAGGGTGTAAGCGGTGTCGAACTTAAGCGGAGTCTTTGAAGACCACTTGCTGCCGCTGGGATCTCGCTCCCCATCGATGACCTCACCGGTGGCGGTTTCCTTCAGGACAGCGTTATAAACTGTGCCGTTATCTACCACGGCCAAGACTTCCGAGACCGGGTTGACGAACGTTGCGTCCTTTTCAGGAGTCAGCACTACCGTGGCTGGTTCAGCCGCCACGGTAGGTGTGGGAGAGGCTTGGGCGCTTGTCGATGGCGCAGGAGCAGGAGCGCCCGTTGGTGTTGTACAACCAGCAACGCCCGTTGCAAGTCCAAAAACGACCAAGGAGACCAGCGCGATCCGCCACCCACGGCGGGGCGTCCGGCTCTCTTCCAACTCACCCATGCAAACTCCCCAATTCGGTGGACATATTCCACGATCGTCAACAGTGGCGCATGGCACGCCAGCTTCCATTTTACGCCATATTCTGACGGATCCGAGCCTATATCACCTACACGGGCCAGTCGCAGGGTGCAATTGCCGCCTACAGCCCCACTGTTCCGCCATTTTTGATGTAGTGCAATTGTGCTTCCACAGAGAGCCGCGCGGCGGGCTCCAGATTCGCCGGTATGTCCCCGTAAACTACTGCAGTTACCGCCTCAACTGAAGGCGTGCTCCCGTTTTCTTTAGCCAAATATTCGACGACGTTCCTCACCTGGGCAATCCGCTCACCCCTGTGGTTTTGATAGGCAAGAGCCGCCGCGGAGATATCAACCAAAACAGGTCCGTGCCCGGGCAGGCCTGCTACCGGGTTGCCTTCCGTGCCCTTTTCTTCGCCCCAGCTGCGCAACGTGGCGAGCGTGGTGAGGTAGTCCGCCAATGTTCCATCCGGGTAACAAATGACAGTGCTGGAGTTGCCAAGGATCGTGTCACCTGTGAGCACCATCTGCTCGGTCCGCTGGTCCGGGTGCGCTGGCTGATCCGGGTGCGCTGGCTGGTCCGGGAGCTGCGGCAACTCTGCGGAAATGGCGAAACACACTGAGTCGCTGGTGTGACCTGGGGTGGCGAGTACTTCAATGGTGAGGCCCGCCGCCTGGATGAGCTCGCCGTCGTACAAGGGTTCTGAATTGTGGCAAAACTCCGCGCGGGCCGCGCGCACGGGCGCTCCCGTGAGTTCGTGCAGGGCGGCACTTCCATCGGTGTGGTCGCCATGGTGATGGGTGATAAGAATCAGCTCTACCGCACCGGTTGCGGCCAGCTGGGCCAAGTGAGAGTCCAGGTGCGGGCCAGGATCAACTACCACCAAAGCGGCGGATTCGGGGGCGGAAAGCACGTAAGAGTTCGTCCCGTCGAGAGTCATAGGCCCAGGGTTCTCAGCCCTCCGCCGTCGCGCAAGAGTTCCAATATCTTCCCAGCGAGTGCTCATCAGTTCCTAGTATCGGTAGTGGTTGGGCTTGTACGGTCCGGCCGGATCCAGGTCCAGATACGCGGCTTGGTCCTCGCTTAGGACGCTCAGCTGCACACCCAGAGCGGCGAGGTGCAGTCGGGCAACCTTCTCGTCAAGGATCTTGGGCAGCACATAAACCTCTTTGGCATATTCGGAGGATTTAGACTTGGTAAAGATCTCAATCTGAGCCATGACCTGGTTGGTGAAGGAATTGCTCATGACGAACGATGGATGCCCGGTGGCATTGCCCAAGTTCAGCAAACGCCCCTCGGATAAGACAATAATTGAGCGCTCCGCGGCGGATCCTGCGGCGAAGACCCATTCATGGACTTGCGGTTTGATCTCTACTTTTTCGGCGCCGTCGAGCTTGGCCAGGCCTGACACGTCAATCTCATTATCGAAGTGGTCCACGTTGCCAACAATGGCCTTATTTTTCATTTTGAGCATGTCAGCAGCCATGATGATGTCTCTGCCGCCGGTTGTTGTGATAAAAATATCGCCGTGGGTCAGCACCGTGGCCAGGGTTGTGACTTGGTAACCATCCATGGCCGCTTGCAGGGCGCAGATGGGATCGATTTCTGTGACGATGACCCGAGCGCCCTGTCCACGAAGCGCCTCGGCTGCCCCCTTGCCAACGTCACCGTAGCCGCAAACGACGGCCACTTTTCCTCCAATAAGCACATCCGTTGCACGCATGATCCCATCAGGCAAGGAATGCCGAATCCCATACTTGTTATCGAATTTCGACTTTGTCACCGAGTCATTGACATTGATGGCCGGGAAAAGCAGTTTGCCTTCGGCCGCGAGCTGATACAGCCTGTGAACGCCCGTGGTAGTTTCTTCGGTGACCCCGTGGATCTCCGCGGCAATACGTGTCCATTTCAGCGGGTCGCCAGCGAGGCTCTCACGCAGAACCGAGAGGAACACAGCGCCTTCTTCAGACTCTTCCGCTGACGTAGGCGGAACTTTTCCGGCTGCCTCGAATGCGGCGCCCTTATGGACAAGCATGGTGGCGTCTCCGCCGTCGTCAAGGATCATATTCGCACCCTTGGAGGGGTCAGCGTCCGCTCCAGGCCAGGTCAGAATCTGCTCAGCAGTCCACCAATACTCGGCCAAAGTCTCGCCTTTCCAGGCGAAGACCGGGACCCCTGTTGGACGCTGGGGACTGCCGCCGCCCACAACTACTGCGGCGGCCGCTTCATCCTGGGTGGAGAAGATATTGCAGGAGGCCCAGCGAACCTCGGCGCCCAGGGCCGTCAACGTTTCAATGAGCACAGCTGTTTGTACGGTCATATGCAAGGAGCCGGCAATGCGGGCACCGTGCAGTGGCAAGGTGTCCTTGTATTCCTCGCGCAGGCTCATCAGACCGGGCATTTCAAACTCCGCTAGGCGAATTTGGTGGCGGCCAGCGGCGGCTAGAAAAAGGTCTGCCACCTTGTATTCGGAAGGCGTCAGTGGCACTGGTTCAGAGGCGCTCATGCGGAATGTCCTTTACGGGTCGAAGTCCGGCAATCAGGGTGCGCTGAGGATTACGCCGTGGTTTGTTCTGGCCGCAGCAACAGAAGAATGCCTTCATCAATGGAGTATCGCAGAGGGCTACCCTCAGGCCCATTCGCGGAACTGATGAGCTCCTCGCCTTCTTGCACCAAGGTGGAGCCGGTGACGGGGCAGCGCAGTATCGGCAACAATTTTTCGCTAATTTTCGCCATGATCTTCCATTCCTCTGGATTATTCATACCGGTCACATTATTCATACCGGTCTCGGATTAGTCGCGCAGGATGCGCAAATGCCCTCGCCGGCCCGTATTTGAACCGTCGTGAGCTTGGGTCGGCGGTTCAAGGGTGCCACGATATTCACGTCTGGCTGAACTAACATCGGCGTCGGCAGGCTCAGAGTTTGCGGCCTCTCGCACGGCATCAGCCAGAGCTAGAAGGTCATCCGGGCCCGGGACGGGCAGCTTATCTGACCGGGCAAGATGAATGACGTCCCAGCCCAAAGGGACTGTGAGCCGGGCGGAGTGTTTGGCGCATAAATCGTAGCAATGCGGTTCGGCATAGGTCGCCAACGGACCCAAAACTGCTGTTGAATCTGCATACACGTACGTCAAAGTGGCCACGGCCGACTCACGGCAGGCTGATCGAGTGCATTGACGAAGGGTTCCCACGGTTCCCAAGACTACCCTTACCGCGGCGATATTTCCCCTTGTCCCCTCCCGGGCCTAGAGTGAAATGATGGAGTTCAATGCCCGGCACAGCGAACACTCGCTCACCATATCCCTGGATTCAACTGGTTCCGCCCATGGTCAGCCCGCCCCAGCGAAGACCCGCCCGTTTCTGCGCCGACGCCGCGACAGGCATGGCAGGGGGCTTCGTGGCCCGCTAGTACCTGCTTCACTGCCCGCCGCACGCACACGGGGTGAACAGTTTGAAGACCTCGTTGTTGACTCGGCCGACCGTCTGCGCAGTCTCTGGCCAGAGGCACTGGCGACCGTTGAATATTTGGTGGAGGAAGTTCCCGATCAATTGGAAGCTCTCATCGCATCCGGCGCCCAAGCACCGTTGGGCAAGTACACCCGCGGTACTCTTTCCGCACCGGATATTCTTGCCACGCCCCCTGTCATAGCCATTTATCGGCACCCTGTCGAAGTTCTGTGCGATACCCCGGGGCAGGTGCGGGAGCTGGTGCATGAAGTGATGGTTGAACAGGTTGCGGGCTTGCTAAACATGGATCCAGGCTCCGTTGACCCGCTGTTCGGCCGCTTCCGTGGCCTCTGACGCTCGCTCACTCCACGCCGTGTTTAGGTGGACGCTCGCTCACTCCACGTCGACTTTAGGCTGACGCTCGCTCACTCCACGCCGTGTTTTTCTGGACGCTCGCTCACTCCACGCCGAGCAGGCCAAGACACGGCCAGCGCTCGCCAAATATTCGGGAACGGCCTGCGGCCAAAAAAATATGGCAGCTCACCATCTACCGGACCTTTATGGCCTTTACTATCGGAGGCAGGGGCTGGTACCCCCGCTCACAACACGCGTCCAGAGCCCCTGTCATAGCGACGCAGAGTGAGCGAGCATCCAGAAAAACACGACGTGGAGTGAGCGAGCGTCCAGAAAAACACGACGTGGAGTGAGCGAGCGTCCAGAAAAACACGACGCGGAGTGAGCGAGCGTCGGGGTGGAGGGTCAGTAACCTAACGTGAGGTTGATTGCCTGGGCGCCAGCTGATGTACCCACGATCGGCAAAACAGCAATATTGGCCGAGTCGGCAGTGCCCAGTAATTGTGTGCCATAACTGGGAGCCCCCGAAGCGGAGACCAAAACGGCTGCGGTTCCGGAGCCCAGCAGAGCTGAGGGATCCACCGTTACAGTATTTCCGGCCTTGAGCTTCACTTCCTTGCTCACACCCAGTACCCCCTTCTCGGAGATTGGTACAAGGTTCACTGTGGCGCCATCGTCCGGAGCAGAAAATACTAAACTTGAGGTTGCATTTTGCGGCAAAGAGACAAGATGCGTGTCCCCAAGCCGTGCTGCTGAAGGCACAAAAGCCATATCAACGGCTTCGCCCTCTTTAGTTGAATTGACCAGTCGCACAGTGGCTGCCACGGCCTCGTCGGCACGCACGCTAAGGGAATACGTTCCCTTAGCCAAACCCGCCAAAGAGAGCTGATTGACTTTGCCTGCGACGGCGGTGAACACGCCACCGTTAGGCAACGCCACCTGCCCCTCCGGACCGTATGCCTTGACCTCCACAACCGAGTCACGCAAACCAGGCACCGTCACTGTCAATGCCGTGGTGGCATCCTCATACCCTGCCTGGGCAGAAATTTTTGTTGCGGCACCCGGGTCCTGAACACGCACACCGGGAATGACCAGTGCTGAGGACGGTGCCTGTACGGGAGCCAAATAATCGATGCCTCCGGGTGTCAGACCGCGCAGGATCGACTGCTGGATCACGGCGCTCACAGCGCCTCCGGCACTCTTTAGATGAACGCTGAGAAGTTCTTGGTCAGGGGCCAGACCTGAAAGCACCACTGAACGGACGGTGCCTGCATCAATCACCAAACCCTTGCCAGCAGGTGCTTGCAAAGGCCCATTGCCGCTGAAAAACTCAAGTGAGACTGTGGCAGGGCTCTGCGATGAATTAGAGATGACAAGAATAGCCGTCCGCCCTACCGTTGTACTTGCACCCGAGAGCCACAACTCGTTCGACGGCGTTTGGCAACTCGCGGCAGCCAACCCGGCAAGGTCCCCATCGGCGGCATCAACCACGACGGAACCACTTCCCCGAGAGGCTTCTTCGCCCAGCGGCTGCAAGCGCAGTACCGAAGACGCCTGCATTGACTTTCCACGCACCACCTCGGCCCGCGCCTTGGGCTTACCCGTCATAGCACTGGGGCTGGGCGCCGCACTTGCAGGCGCCTGCGCCACAGTGAAAAGTGGCGTAGATTTCCCGTCGAGAGACTGCACTTCGGCACCCGGTAGATCACCCGTGGAACCGCTGAGGACAACCGCATCGAGCAGAGTATTGGTGGATGAGGGACTGGCTGAGAACTCCGGATCCGCTCCCACCGCCGACCCAGCCAGCAGCTGAGTGGGCCCCTGACAGTTGGCCGAGGTTTCACCGACCGGCAACGGGTGCGGAACCGGCGTAGTCTCGGTGGTGGCATCGGCGCCCGGATATAAAGTACCGGCACCCACTACTCCAACAGCCAGAGCTAGTGTGGCAACACCTGCCAAAACGGCAGGCCAACGACGGCTGACCTTGCGTTGGGAGTGCCGCACACTTTGCGTCGTGGCAAGCTTAACTTCTCCGCGCTTTTTCTGCTCATCAGCAGCAGCAGTTTCAGAACCGCTGGCAGTATCAACATGCCCAACCGTCTTTTTCTTCGGTTTAGCTGTCTGCTTTGATGCGGCCTTTTTTTGGGCAGCCGCAACCTTCTTTGCAGCCCTTTCAGGCGCATCAGCCTTCTTAGGCACAGCAGCGCCCCCCGACCCGTCCTTAGGCAGTGTCGGTTGGGTCACCGGTGGCCCTGATTCGTTGGGAACTGCCTTTTCCGGCAGTGACTTGCTGTCAGGGATATTATCCTCTGCGCCGCTGTCCTTGATCTCAGGCACCTCTACCAACCTTTTGCAATGATGCTTCATCTCTATACGCTCCGGTGCGGCCACGCCGCGCACGCACTGGCAGGGCCAGCAACAGTGTCAGCCCAAAGAGGACCAGCTGTACCAGGGCCATCACCGCGCTCATCGGATGAACGTAACGTATTTCCAAATACCCTTGTGTTTGGGGTAATTCAAAGGCTTGCGCCCAGCCTGCCGTGACTGCTTTGAGCTGTTTGCCATCCAGCCATGCCTGCCAACCTGGGTCAGAGCGTTCCGCCAGCACCACGCGCCGCTCCGATTCACCTGCCGGGATGTCGGTGGCAACATTTTGTCCCTGGGAATCCACCGGCGCTACTGCTGCACCTTGTGCATCTACGAGCCTGACTCGATTGACGACGTCGGTCAGTCCGGCAGTTTTGTAGTTCGGCTTCACGCGCCACAGCCACCCAGATTCCGTGGGCCCAACTGTGGCCAAACCTGGAACTGCTTCCAACTCTCCTGCCAGGAGCTCCGCTGCAGTGTCGCCTTGGCGCAGCACAACGAAGCCCACCCCCAGTTCTACTAGCCCTGCCCGTGGGTCAAGTCCCGATTTCGAGACCATCGCGGCCACACTATCTGCCAATGCTGTTGTTGCAGCATCACTTTCCAGAACTACTTCTGAGCCAAGGTCACCGGTGATGCGGGCTGCGGAGGCAATGCTTGATAGATCATCCAACGTTGTTCCAGAACCCTGCATCAATGTTGCCTGCACGCCACCTTCGGGCTTGACTGACATGACGATGGTGCGGCTTGCTTCAGGTCCTGCCCCGCGGTCGGCTGCTGTGGCTGGGATGGTTCCTGCCGTGACGGCCTGGGGCAGGAACGGACCTGTCAGAGCAGAGGCATTGTATTCACCAGTGGCCTGCTGCACACCCCAGAGCCCCAAACTGGCCAAAGGTGCGCCAACAAGGAGTACTGAAAGCGTCACAGCCATGCCTCTAGCAATTCGATGCTGCTCGGAGCCCTTTCCGGCCGGCCTGGCTGGTTCCAGGACTCCGCGTTCGGTGGCGCGTTTGCTCTTGCCACCCTGCAGGCGCAGGCTGGAATCAACACTGCGATAGCTCGGGTCCCAGGCACGGCGGTGCAGGGCATCAAAGCCCAGCATGGCCGCGCCCAGCAAAGCGAAGAATGCAAGGGAGATGGCAGGTCCGTTGTACGGGGTAACTAGTGTCACGCCGTCGAACGCCACGGCAATGAACTTTCCGGCATAGGCGGCTGCGAGGGCCAGTAGCGCCACCACCCAGAGCGTGCGCACGGTTGAGCCGCGACGCAGTGGAAACAACAGAGCCGCCACCGCCGCCACAACCACCGGCGCACCGATGATGAACACAGCTACCCAGGTCCACCATGGGGCTGAAGCAAAAGCACTCAACCCGACGAGTCCGGAGCTGGCGTCCAGTGTCTGCGGGAAACCCAGGAGTTGTTGCCACAGCGGGCCCGGATTCGTGGCCAGCGGGACCCCGGGATCGGCCAGAAGTGCACGCGGATTTCCCCATGCAGACCAGATAAAGGGGGCAAACAGGGCAGCCGATGGCACCAACGCCCACCAAATCGTCCTGCCGCGGCGTCCCAACAACAATGCCGCAGTCAGAATTCCAAGCACAGCAACGGGAAGCAAACTTGGAGAAGCAGCGCTGACAACGGCAAGTGCCAGACCCGACGCTGCAGCCGCCGTCCACGACGGATTGCCGTCAATACCCGGGCGTCCCATTTTTGAGATTGCTCCGGTGCCGGAGCTTGCGGTGGCGCCAGGAATGATCACCGCGGCAACTGCCGGGGCAACGGCGCCACCCACGGCCCTGATCAGACCCAACATCACCAGGGGAATAAGAACGTGGGCTACCAGCGCACCAACGCGCCCCTGTCCCATGGCGACAAGCAAAACCGGCGCACCAGCCCAGGCAAGTGCGCCCACAATGCGAGGCCACCGTTGCAAGGTGAGTGCTCCAACGCCAAGCCAGGCTGTGATTCCGGAAAGCGGAAGCGCTAACAGGACCAGCCACAGCACCGCAACAGAGCCATTGCCGCCGGAGCTGAGCAGTGTCAAAACGAAGTTAAAGGGATTGCCACGGCCGGGCAGACCAGAGCCGAGGGAAACCCACCAACCAGTGGCGTTCTGCCACACCTGTCCGAGCTGTTCAGAGAGCGGAAGCATGGCACCCCCGGACAATGCCGAGACACCCAGGAACCGGGACAAAACACTCAAAGAAAGGATCACAAGCAGTGCTGTCAAGGCCAGTGCACTGACAATTGGTGCCGTCTTTATGGCAGCCAATGGTGCCACCGTTTCCTGGTGGGCTTCCCCTGTTGGTTCCAGAATCGAGGGACCGTTCAGCGCATTTTCTTCGATTTCTTCATCGGGGCCAACGGATTCGCGCAGCATCTTCAAATGCGCACGCGCAACCCGTCCATCAACAAGTAGCCCTTTGTGCACGGAGCGCGGCTTTCGCCGCTGTCCAGCCAATGCCTTGCGGCTCCGGTGCAACGTAATGGGACGGACAATGCCAGCACACGTAGCGGCAAACATCCGCAGCGCATGCCCCGGTGCTTTCAAAACGAAACCGGCTATCAACCAGTAGATAGCCGCAAAAAATGTGCCGATGGCCAGGAATGGAACGGCCCATGCTTGGGCGTGTTTGAGCCGTAAGAAAATTCCGGCTTTGCGAGCGGCTACGGCAGATCCCATGCCATTGGGCCTGTTCACTACGTGGAACATCCGGGCGTTGGGAACAATCAGGACCCTGTCCCCGGCCAGACGAACACGGGCACAAAAATCCAGATCGTCTCCGGGGCCCGGCAAAGCGGGGTCAAAGCCACCCAGTTTTTCAAAGACATCTCTGCGAACCAACATACCGGCCGTATTGACGGCGAACATGTCCGCTCGGTCGTCGTACTGGCCCTGGTCTTGTTCATCAAGGCCCACGAGGGAGAACCGATCAAACCATTGGTTTGTCCAAAGCCCGACGTCGACAAGTCGCCTGTGATTCTCCCAGTCAAGTTGTTTACACCCAACAACAGTGGCTGTGGTGGCCCGCTCGGTGGCCTCCAGGAGTAGTTGCAACGCATCGGGAGCAGGGACGGCGTCGTCTTGGAGCAGCCAGATCCACTCATCAGCCGAAGATGTCCGAGTTTCTACAACGGCAACTGCACTGCCGCCAGAGTTGCTGGAATCTGAGCTGTCCGTCTCAGGGCTGGAGGCGGCTGAGCCGGTGGCACCGGAAGCGGCGGCTGTGCCAGCGTGGTTTTGCCGTCCGGTTGTAACCAAGCGGGCTCGCTCAAGACTCTGGTGTTTGAGGACCGCATCAACCCCAGCACCATAACCTTTGCGTCCATCAAGTGAAATGACGTTGCGCTCGCCCAAATTTTCACGGAGCAACTCCCCGGAGTTGTCCGTTGAGCCTGCATCTGCAGCCAAAACATAGTCGGCGCAGCGTGTTTGTTCGGCAAGTGCCGATAAGACTGCGGGAAGATAGGCACCGCCGTTGTGGGCAACCAGAACGGCCGTGACTTTTACTGCTTCAAGAATTAGACCGCTCGCTTCCGCAGCCGCCGGCGCTCTCGCTCCGACAGTCCGCCCCAGATTCCAAACCGCTCGTCATTGGCTAGAGCGTATTCAAGACACTGCGTCTTGACGTTGCAGGCGCCACAAACCTTCTTGGCATCCCGAGTGGAACCACCCTTTTCAGGGAAGAACGCTTCTGGATCAGTTTGTGCGCACAATGCATCAGTCTGCCAGCCTAGTTCACCTTCGTCGCTGAAATCTTCAAGCTTAGGGTGCAATCCAATCCAAATCGGTTCGTTATCCAAACCTTGGACTGGCGCCAGCTGGGCAACAGCCAGCTCATCATCCTCATGCAAAGTAAGGAAAGCCGTCGCCGCATCCTCGCGCGTTTGAGCGTTTTCACGTTCATGAAAAGCAGCTGCACCGGGGTCTGCGGGGTCCACATACCAGTCAGTGGGTACCCCACGGGAGAGTTGAGCGGTGCCGCCCTGAGTCTCCACGGAATCATTTTGTAGTTTTGCCACACTCAGCTGAGCTTGCCCCATTGTCATCCTCCTGAATGTTGCCGCCAATGCTGTGTTCCGAATCTTCGGTTCCGCATCGTGCGGATTACAGTGCCAATAACAGCGGTTCGTGGGTCTAATTACATCCATGTAAGTCCCCTACGTCAAGCGGGAGGCGATCATATCCACTACTGAGCATGATCTTCCTGCACGCCACGCCCGGCAATTACATACCAATACATCCGCGTATTCGCGCCGCTAATTGCGGAAAAACCTCTCGGATTGGCGGGACTGAGGCTTTTTTTCATGTTTTCAAAGATTCATCTCAACTTTGGTGTCATACAGATCACATAAGCCGTGAAGTTCATCCAAACGATGGAGATGCACAAAGCCACAGACATGGAAAGATAAGGAACCATGAACCCCCGCCCGAAATCCCCCAAATATCCGCAGACCCCCACGCAGCTCCTGACATCCTTGAGAACCTGGAACGCAACCTCACCCAGGCTCTCCTGGTACGGACCGGATTCTGAACGTGTTGAGTTCTCCGGGCGCGTGTTGGATAACTGGGTTGCTAAGACGGCCAACTACCTAGTTGACGAGCTCGACGCCGAACCCGGCACTGTCATCTGCCTTGACCTTCCGCTGCACTGGCGGACTTTTGTTTGGCTGCTTGCCACGTGGGCTGTGGGGGCAACAGCCGTGAGTGCATCCGATCAGCTTGCCGGATCACCATCCGCGACCGCCGCAGATATTGTGGCCACCACTGATCCCGTCGGCACCCAAGAGTTGTTGGCGGCAGCCAAGCCCGCACCCCTGATCGTGGCCGTGGCCCTGCCTGCCCTTCAAATGCGCTGGCTCGGTGAGCTTCCTGCCCGGACCCTTGATTATTCCGGGGATGTACGGGCTCATGCGGATGAGTTCTTCGCCGATGATTCGCCAGCCCCCAACGACGTTGCATGGCGTCACAATTCCGCGGCCACCAGCTACGAACAGCTACTGGCGCCAGAAGCAGAACCCGCCCCGGAGACACAGGCTCCCTCTCCCCAGCGGGTGCTGCTTGAAGTGCGTGCCGGATGGGAGGCAGTGGTACCTGCGGCACTGAAAGTGTGGGCAGAGGGGGGTTCGGTTGTCCTGCTCGACGCCGGTGTGGAACCCACAGACCATCTGCGCGCCAGTGAGCAGATCACCCGGGGCTAGGACGGGAATCAAAGCGGAGCTAGCCATTTCTGACTAGCCCCTCTGTGACGACTGCTCTAAACCTCGTGCCCGGAGCGCCCTGGGCGCCCTGACGGGTCAGATTCGAGTAGTTGATGGTCGCCGGCGAACCCGGGATCCTCGTCCAGCTCTTCGGTAAATACCCAGAACCTGTAGGCGAAGAACCTAAAGATGGTACCCAGGACCAGGCCAATGACGGAGCCGGCAATGACATCGGCATAGGCGCTGTCGAAGCCCAAGACCCAGTGGGAGATGTACACACAAGCAGCAGCGATGCCAAGACCGATGCCGTTCATAATGATGAAAAGAACCACTTCGCGCAGGATATTGGCTTGGCGACGGTGGCGGAAAGTCCAGTAGCGGTTGGCAAGCCATGAGAAAACTGTTGCCACGGCCGCTGCAATGATCTTGGCTTTGGTGGGGTGCCCGCCCATGCTGCCGCCCAGCAGCCACAGATATATGCCCGTGTCGATGACAAAAGCTACACCGCCGACCACCCCGAATTTGGCGACTTCGCGCCAAAATAGGCCCAATAGGCCCTTGATGCGGTTGGTGATTGTTTGGTACATGGTCCTCCGTTGACTATGGGCCAAAACGGACAGTTCACGTCGCAGCCTCCATAAAATACTAAGCCCTCCATGAGCGCAAAACGTCCGCAGGGGGTTTCAAAGTACTGGGAATTAGCACACAGTTCCCTGTTAGTAAAGACTTAGAACAGGGTTGGGACAGGAGCGCGGGAGCGGCCAAGGCATGGAACAGGGCAGAGTTTCGGTACGCTGGGGACTGTGACTTTTCCTGTAATCGGTGTTGTGGGCGGTGGGCAGCTTGCCCGCATGATGGCCCCAGCAGCCGTGGCCCTTGGTTTTGAATTACGAGTTCTTGCAGAATCTCCTGACGTGTGTGCCGTGCCCGCCGTGGCAACAGCACCGGTGGGTGACTACACGGACCTGGATATTTTGCGTGATTTTGCGCGTGGCGTTGACGTGCTCACCTTCGATCACGAACATGTCCCGAGCGCTCATTTGCAGACCCTTATTGCTGAGGGGGTGAACGTCCAGCCGCGCCCCGATGCGTTGATCAATGCCCAAGACAAGCTCGTCATGCGTGCCGCCATTGAGCGGCTCGGCCTGCCCAACCCGGCCTGGGCAGCCGTGGAATCCGTGGCAGACATCACCACCTTTGGCGACACCCACGGTTGGCCCGTGGTGCTGAAGATGCCGCGCGGCGGCTACGACGGCAAGGGCGTGGCCTTCCTGCGCAACGCCGACCACGCCGCCGAGTTTGCCGGGGATTGGTTCGCCGCCATGAGCCCGTTGCTCGTGGAGGAGGTTGTTGACTTTTCCCGCGAGCTCTCGGCCCTTGTGGCCCGCACTCCCTCCGGCGAGGCCAAGGCGTGGCCCGTGGCCGAATCCATCCAGGTGGCAGGGGTGTGCGACGAAGTCATCGCCCCCGCGCCGGGCATTGCCGACGACGTCGCCACCCAGGCGCAGCAGGCTGCCCTGACGATCGCCAGCGAGCTGGGCGTCACCGGCGTCATGGCCGCGGAGCTGTTCGAGACCCCCGGCCGCGGCCCCGGCTACCTCGTCAACGAACTGGCCATGCGCCCGCACAACACCGGCCACTGGACCATGGATGGGGCCGTGACAGGACAATTTGAGCAGCATTTGCGTGCCGTTCTGGACCTGCCGCTGGGTGACACCGCGGCGCTGAGCCCCATAGTGGTCATGAAAAACTTTCTTGGCGGCGCCAACCAGGACCTCTTCAGCGCCTACCCTGCGGCGCTTGCCGCTGAACCCACGGTGAAGGTGCACAGTTACGGCAAGGCAGTGCGGCTTGGCCGTAAGATTGGTCACGTTAACGTGATTGGTTCAGCGGACGACGACGTCGCTGGCGTCCGCGCCCGCGCCACCACCGTGGCAAACATCATCCGAGACGGAGCAAAAGGAACCCTCAATGACTGAAAAGTCCGCCCAGGCCGCTGACAGTGCACTAAATAGTGCACCAACCGCTTCACCTGGCAAGGCGCTCGTTGGCGTTGTTATGGGTTCCGATTCTGATTGGCCCGTTATGGAAGCAGCGGCGGCGGCGCTCAGTGAATTTGGTATTGAGTTTGAAACTGATGTTATTTCAGCACACCGCATGCCCACCGAAATGATTGCGTATGGGCAAAACGCTGCCGCCCGAGGCATTCGTGTCATCATTGCCGGTGCCGGCGGCGCTGCCCACCTGCCCGGTATGCTCGCCTCCGTCACAACGCTTCCGGTGGTGGGTGTTCCTGTCCCGCTAAAAACCCTTGATGGCATGGATTCCTTATTGTCCATAGTCCAAATGCCTGCGGGAGTTCCCGTGGCCGCTGTTTCCATTGGTGGTGCTCGCAATGCCGGACTGCTGGCAGTGCGCATGCTGGCCGCGGGCACCGACGATTTGGCAACCACCTTAACCACCCAACTTGCCACGTTCGCACAGTCACTGAAGAGCCAGGCGTCCGCCAAGGGTGCGGCACTGCGTGAAAAAGCTGGGAGCGCCTACCCGATGGCAGTTGTGCCGCAAACGGGCACCACTGCGAAAGCCGTGGGCACCAACACATGAGTTTCAGCAGCCCCAAGGTGTCCAGGGCCTCGAATCGTCCGCCCCTGTTGACTAACCCGGTCCGCTACCCGGAACCGGCGTCTGCACCAGTGCGTTCAAAAAGGGCTTGGTTCCTGTTGCTGCTGACATTATTTGTTCCTGGTTCCGCCCAAGTAGTTGCCGGGGATAAGCGTTTTGGTCGTCTGGCCCTGCGCTGTACTTTTACCCTCTGGGCATTGGTGATTGCCGCCGTCGTACTAGGAATTCTCAGCCGCGAAACCCTGCTGAACCTATTTTCCAACCCATGGACCTCACTGCTGATCATTGTTTTGATAGCGGCTGTGGCAGTGGGCTGGGCCGTGATGTTCCTCAATACTTTGAGCATCATCAAACCCGCCCTGCTGGCACCAGGAATGCGTGCCATGGTAAGCGGGGCGCTGGTTGTGCTCATGGCGCTCACCAGCGGCTCGCTGGGGTATGGGGCGTACCTGATCAATTCCGGTCGCAATGCCATCAACTCGATTTTTCAGGCCGGCCCGGACATGGTGCCGGTTGATGGGCGCTACAACTTTTTGGTCATGGGTGGCGACGCCGGTGAGGACCGCAGCGGCAGGCGCCCGGATTCAATCATTGTTGTCAGCGTGGACGCCAAGACTGGCCAGGCTGCAACCATCAGCATCCCCCGGAACTTACAGAACGCCCCGTTCTCCCAAAACTCTCCCCTCTGGGGCGTGTATCCGGATGGGTACAACTGCGGTGATAACTGCATCATCAACTTCCTTTACACGGATGTTACAAACAAGCACCCTGAGCTCTACCCGGACGCCCAGGACCCGGGCGCGGCTGCCATGATGGATGCCACTGGCGGAATTTTGGGACTAGAAGTCCAGGGCTATGTTCTCGTGGATATGGCCGGATTCTCCAACCTCATCGATGCCCTGGGCGGAGTCAAGGTCAACGCGGGTGGCTGGGTACCCATCAGCGGCGACGACGTCAACGGAACCGGCCAACATTTGCCTCCCACTGGCTGGATTGGACCCGGAGTACAGACCTTGGATGGCTACCACGCGTTGTGGTACGCCCGTTCGCGTCAATGGGTGCTTGAGTACAGCCGCAGCCAGCGCCAACAGTGCATCCAGGCGGCCATGCTGGCACAGATGGACCCGGCAACTGTGTTCACCAAATTCAATGCCATCGCGGATGCAGGCTCCAAGGTGGTGGAATCTGATCTAGCCGCCGGCCAGCTCGGCAGCTTCGTGTCCCTGGCTTTGAAAACCAAGGAACACAAGTTGGCCAGGCTAACAATTGGTCCCCCTGATTTCCCTCAAGACTTCCCCACCTACCCCGACTTTAACGCCATCCACCAGCGTGTTCAGGCCCTGCTAAACCCGAAACCAGCGCCCGAGGCTCCATCGGCACAGGAGAATTCCGCAACGCCAGATGCACCGGTGGATGCTCCAGCCGGCGACCCCGCCGCGCCCGCTCCCGCACCCGAGGCCCCAAGCCAGGCCCCCGTACCCGAGCCAGCGGCACCGCCTGCGGATCTCACAGCCGAGTACCTGCAGCAACTAGCCATCAACGGAGACGACGTGATGCTGACATCGCTCTTGGCCAACAACGGGAGCTGCTCTCCCGGTTAGAAGCCCGGGACTGGCGTCTTCACCCCCGGATCTTGGAAATACCTTGCCGCCCTTACTTTCAATCGATCTACAGCTTGTCTTGGACCAGGAGAAACTTAGTATGTTTGCACTGACCAACCTCACCCGTGACTATCCGTGGGGTTCTGCCACTGCCATTGCCGGGCTTTTAGGCACCACGCCAAGCGGTGGCCCGGAGGCTGAATTGTGGATGGGGGCACATCCTGATTCGCCCTCAATTGCCAATACTCCCGAGGGACCTGTGGCACTTGATACACTCATTGCCGAGCACCCCATCAGCACTTTGGGCGCGCAGGCGCATGCAGAGTTTGGCGCCCATTTGCCTTTCCTGGTCAAATTTCTTGCCGCCGAGCGCGCCCTGTCCCTGCAGGTGCACCCCACCAAGTCCCGAGCCAAGAAACGCTTCGCCGAGGAGGACGCTGCAGGTGTTCCGCGCGATGACGCTCACCGCAATTACAAGGATGTGAATCACAAGCCGGAGATGCTTCTGGCCCTGACGCAATTTGAGGCACTCTGTGGGTTCCGTCCCTGCTCCGAGGCTGCCCAACTCTTCCGCACCGTGGGCATGGCAATTGCGGCAACGGGTACGCGCGTGCCTGCGTTGCTGGATCAAATTCTAAAGACATTGGATTCGTCCATGGCCGCACCCGCCGTGGTGCGGCAGGCGTTTGAAACAATTGCAGGCGGGGGGCAGGGAACGCGGACGTTGGTTGACCTAGCCGCCTCTGCCCTCAGCGCCACTGCCGAAGCCGGTGGTGACTTACCTTCCCCCCTGGCTACTGTTATTGAACTGGCCCGGCAGTACCCAGGGGACCCTGGTGTGCTGATCTCATTGTTGTTGAATCGGGTCTCTTTGGCCCCCGGAGAAGCCATTTATCTGCCCGCAGGAAACATTCATGCTTATTTGCACGGATTGGGTCTGGAGGTCATGGCCTCATCAGATAATGTGATGCGCGGCGGGTTGACGGGTAAACACGTTGATATTCCAGAGCTTCTGGAGACCGTGGACTTTACCCCTGGCGAAGCTCCAGTGGTCCCGACAAGAGTGACCGAGCTGGGCCAAAAGGTTTGGGAACCACCTTTCGCGGAATTTGCCCTCCAGCGCGTAGAGATTTCAGCGGACGGTGCACCTGTTCCGCTGGTCCAAAATGGTCCTTTGATAGTTGTGGCCGTGTCGGGTTCAGTGCTGCTGGATTCCCCGCGTAGTGACATGGTTCTTGGCCGTGGCGAATCCGTGTTTATACCGGCCGCGGAGAATCCTGTCATGGTGCACCCGCACGCCAACGCTGCCGCGGAAACCTCTGTGGTCTTTGCAGTGACCTGCCAAGGATTTAACGCGTGAAACCTATACTTCAAACGGCTATTTGGGCGCAGTTCCAACGCAGCCTGGGTAAGACTGTCCACGAAGCGCAGGGGCCCGGCTGGAGTTTTGTGGCCCTCGAGGAAAAAACTCCTCTGGGCAAATATATTTACGCCCCTTACGGTCCGTGCGCCGACGGGGAAGCAGCACTGGCCAAGGCGTTAAGCGCGCTGTACGCAGTGGCCAAGTCAGTACATGCCCAGTACGTGCGGGTGGAACCTGTTGCCGCTGGCCTGGGGGCTGACTACGATGCTGTTTTGAGGGCTCGTGGCCTGGTCCGGGCACCAACTGATATCCAACCGCATCTAAGCTGGAAAATTGATCTGCGCCAGGACGAGGCAGACATTCTCAAAGCAATGCGCAGCACCAGCAGAAACCTCTTTCGCAACATCCACAAAAAGGGTGTCAGCTTTGAGATTTCAACCGATCCGGCCCAGCTGCCGATCCTGCTTGGATTCTTGGGAAAGGTGTCCGGCAGGGCAGATTTCACAGCGCAAACTGATACTTACCTGACCAAGGCGGCGGAGGTACTTATGCCTGCCGGTGCCGCCAAACTTTTTATTGCACGCCTTGAGGATGGCACACCCATTGCCGCAGCACTGTCCTACGACACCGCGGATACCCGGGTTTACGCCCACGCCGCCGCTGACGACACCTACCGTAAACTCAATGCCGGTGTCCCACTGCTGGTAAGCATGGTCTTGGATGCCAAAGCATCGTCAATGACAGAGTTCGACATGTGGGGTGTGAGCCCCGAAGATGAACCCGACCACGCTTGGGCTGGTTTCTCCAGGTTCAAGCGCTCATTTGGTGGTGCCGAAGTGGCCTACCCCGGGACGTGGGATCGCCCTGTCAACCGGTTTATGTACACGGTCTATCTCTCTAGCCGGAAAACGCGTTCACTGGTGGGCACAGTACTGAAAAGCGCACGCAGCCTCACGGGACGTATCCGTAAACAACGGGGGAAGAACAGTTCCCCCAACTAAATCGGTGGGTTCTGAGTTTTACCAGAACCCACCGCACTGCTGTGGAGATCAGTTGCGCCGGGCGTAAGTCTCCCATTTTGCGGCCTGGTGCTCGCCGTCAACAAACCTGATGGTCCCTGACTTGGAGCGCATGACGATCGATTGGGTAAGAACCTTGCCCTTGTCGTAGCGCACACCACGGAGCAAGTCTCCATCGGTGATACCGGTAGCCGCAAAGTAGCAGTTGTCGCTTGTGACAAGGTCATTGGTGGAGAGCACGCGGTCCAGGTCGTGTCCGGCGTCGAGCGCCTTCTGCTTCTCGTCATCATCCGTGGGCCAGAGACGACCCTGAATCACGCCGCCCAGCGTCTTGATGGCGCAGGCTGAGACGATTCCTTCGGGTGTGCCGCCAATGCCCATGAGCGCGTCTACGCCTGTGCCGGCACGGGCAGCGGCAATGGCACCGGCCACATCGCCATCGAGGATGATTTTGGTGCGCGCACCGGCTTCACGAATCTCACCAATGAGGCCCTGGTGGCGGTCTCGGTCAAGAACCATGACCGTGAGCTGGTTGATTTTCACGCCCTTGGCTTTGGCGATCAAGTGCAGATTTTGCTTGACAGGCAGACGCAGGTCAACCATGTCGGCAGCCTCCGGGCCGGTCACAAGTTTTTCCATATAGAACACTGCTGAGGGGTCAAACATGGTGCCGCGTTCGGCCACAGCCAGCACTGCCAACGCGTTATTGATACCCATGGCTGTCAGGCGGGTGCCATCGATGGGATCCACGGCAACATCACACTCGGGGCCGGAGCCATCACCAACAACTTCGCCGTTGTAGAGCATGGGTGCTTCGTCTTTTTCGCCCTCACCAATGACAACAACACCATTGAAGTGAACAGTGGAAAGTAGGGCGCGCATGGCATCTACTGCTGCGCCGTCGGCCAGGTTCTTCTCACCAAAACCAACCCAGTGGCCCCCGGCAATGGCCGCGGCCTCGGTGACACGCACCAGTTCCAAAGCCAGGTTCCTATCCGGCTCGTCATCGCCAACAGCGAGAGACTTGGATAATTGCGAATAATCCATATGTGATGCTTTGTTGGCCACGTAAAAACCCCGTTGTTCAGGTAGGCGCAGAATTTGCCGTGCGCGACGGTGCGCACCTCTGCCATATTTTTGCCTACGCAGCAATCATAGGCGAAGCAGCGCCGCAGTCGCGGGTGAGGTGGGCCACGTCGGAGCCTCTGTGCTAATTCTCCCCTCATATCTGGGAAGATAGTCAGGTGAGTGATTCCAGTCCTACCCCACCCGTCAAGCCCGTTCTTGCTGCCGGCGCTGCCAAGCGCGCCAACGCCTCAGTGATCGGCATGCTGCTAGCCATGCTTTCAACGGTTGCCATTGTGCTGACCATTGTGTGGCTCAATCCAGAGCCAAAGGCGGAGAGCTTCCGCACCCATATTGATGTAGCCGCCGTGGCTAACCATGCAGCCGATACCGCCGGTTTCACCCCTGTGGCACCGGATCTTCCGGAGGGTTGGTCAGCTAACTACGCTCGATGGAATCCGGCCGGCGCCGACGGCGTGTCGTTCTGGGACGTTGGTTATGTTACGCCGAACGACACTTTTATTGCTCTGCGCCAGTCGAATACGGCAAATCCAACCTGGACTGCCACACAAGCCCAGGACGCCCCTGTTACGGGAACTCGCGCCATAGACGGCCAAGACTGGGAACTCCGTGATAAACCTAAAAGCGACCGCAGCCTGGTTCTGTTTAGCGGCGCAACCACTATTGTGCTGACAGGCGCAGCAGATTTCAAGGACTTTGACGTTCTTGCAACGGGGGCCACGAACCTGCTCGACGCCGGTGCACCAGCCGGCACGAGCGCCAGCAGCACTCCAACAGCGAAGGAAAGTAAATAATGAACGGTGGAGAAGACGGCAATATCAAGGCAATTTCAGTGCATCCAAGCACCCCAACGGAAGCCTGGATCAAATTGATGAACGGCAACCGCCGGTTTGTCGAGGCCAGTGCTTCACACCCCAATCAGGATGCCGCACGCCGCAGCTCACTGATCTCCACCCAGCACCCTTTTGTCATGATCTTTGGCTGCTCGGACTCTCGCCTGGCCGCTGAAATCATCTTCGATCTAGGTCTTGGTGACGCCTTCGTTGTCCGCACGGCCGGGCACGTCATTGACAACACGGCTCTGGGTTCCCTGGAGTACGGGGTGGAATATTTGGATGTTCCGCTGATTGTGGTCTTGGGCCATGACAGTTGCGGGGCGGTAACAGCTACCAAGGGAGCCGTTGCTACGGGCAAAATGCCGGCCGGTTTCATCCGCGACCTGGTTGAGCGCATCACGCCCTCCGTGCTGACCTCCCTGCGTAAGGATCCGGACAGCAGTGTTGGGGACATGGTGGAAGAGCATGTGAAACAAACCGCCTTCCGTTTGGTGGAGAACTCCCCCATCATCGCCAACGCGGTGGCACGTCAGAAGACCGCCGTGGTTGGCCTGACCTACCGCCTCAACGACGGCCGTGCCGACCTGGTGTACAGCAATGGTTCAATCGGCATTTGATAGTTGACCGGGCCCGTTTTTTGCACGCCCCGGCAGGCACGACGGCGGAACTTGAGTTCCCGCCGTCGTGCCAGTTTTTGTTGGGGCAGGGCAAGCGCGCCGGCACCGCTAACACGGTCCGTGGTTTCTAACTCCGGCCGTGGCGGCGATATGGTGTAAGCATGACTGATACTGCCGCGTCTAACGCACAAGAATTCCGTATTGAACATGACACCATGGGCGAGGTCCGGGTTCCGGCCAACGCACTGTACAGCGCACAGACCCAGCGCGCCGTGGAAAACTTTCCGATTTCTGGCATGACGCTGGAGCCGGCCCACATTGCCGCCCTGGCGCGCATCAAGAAGGCAGCGGCCACAACCAATGCCGAACTGGGTGTTTTGGATGCTGAGCTGGCACGAGCCATCGAGGGGGCCGCCGATCTGGTTGCCGCCGGAAAATTCGATGGTGATTTCCCCATCGATGTCTTCCAGACAGGCTCCGGCACCTCCTCGAATATGAACATGAACGAGGTTCTGGCCACCTTGGCCAACAAGGCGTTGGTGGAGGCCGGCTCAGAGAAGCGGGTTCACCCCAACGATCACGTCAACGCCTCACAGTCATCCAACGATGTATTCCCTACTTCAGTACACGTCGCTGCCACCTCAGCTTTGATCAACGAACTGATCCCGGCACTGGGCCACCTGGCCGAATCGCTGGAGCGCAAAGAAGCCGAATTCGCCACAGTTGTGAAGTCCGGGCGCACCCACTTGATGGACGCCACCCCTGTCACCCTTGGCCAGGAATTCGGTGGCTACGCCGCTCAGGTGCGCTACGGGATCGAACGGGTTGAATCCTCGCTGCCACGCGTGGCAGAGGTCCCCCTTGGCGGCACCGCCGTGGGCACGGGCATTAACACCCCGGCTGGCTTCCCGCAGCGTGTGATTGCCCTGCTGGCAAAAGACACCGGCCTGCCGCTAACTGAGGCTCGCAACCACTTTGAGGCTCAGGCCAACCGCGACGGCCTCATCGAAGCCTCCGGTCAGCTGCGCAATATTGCCTACTCCATCATGAAGATCAACAATGACCTGCGCTGGTTGGGCTCAGGTCCCAACACCGGCCTGGGCGAAATTTCCATCCCGGATCTGCAGCCCGGCTCTTCAATCATGCCCGGCAAGGTCAACCCGGTGATCGCGGAGGCAGCCATCATGGTTGCCGCTCAGGTCATTGGTAATGACACCACCATTGCCCTGTCCTCCACCAACGGCGCCTTTGAGCTGAACGTGGGCATCCCGGTCATGGCTGCCAACCTGCTACAGTCCATCCGGTTGCTCACCAACACCTCCCACATCATGGCGGAGAAGATGATTGATGGGCTCACCGCCAACGTTGAGCGTGCCCGCTTCCTCGCCGAGGCCTCACCATCCATCGTGACACCGCTAAACAAGTACATCGGCTACGAAAACGGCTCCAAAATTGCCAAGCACGCCATCGCCGAAGGCCTCACCATCCGTGAAGCCGTGCTTGCCCTGGGTTACGTTGACCGTGGCGAACTCACAATGGAACAGCTGGATAAGGGCCTGGACGTCCTGGCCATGACCCGCGCTCCCCAGTAATCACCGCTCCCCTGCCGTTGAGGTTGGAGATGATGACACCCCCTTCGTTCCTCCGGGGTGTCATCATCTCCAACCTCAACGGCATTTAAGGGGGTAAGGGTTTGGCCGTGGGAGTAAGGAGTGAATAACACCACGTTGGAATAATTTTGCACTCTGACAGAAATAGTGCAAACTTTTACTTTGTGAACGAAAGTGTAAAACCCTGCCAGGCCAATGGCTTACGAGCGCGCAAACGCGAGGCCACCCGCTCCGCCATTACTGCGGCGGCACGGATCTTGACGGCACAAAACTCTCTGAACGGTTTTACCGTTGAGGAGCTATGTGAGGAGGTGGGCGTGTCACGTCGAACGTTTTTCAATTACTTCCCCACCAAAGAAGACGCCATTATTGGCCATATATTGGATGAATTCCCCGCCGCTGCGCTAGCCAGGTTCCTAGCGGGCCCCACCGGGGTGCCCTCCGCGCAGCAGGAACCTTACCCGCTGAGCTCAACTCTGCTGGCAGACCTGTTCACCCTCACCTGCTCCATGGTGGATCAGCTGAGCCTGACCAAGACGAACATCAGTGAACTCCTCGCCGCCATGGAAAAGGAACCCCAGCTCATGCTCAAAGTGATGGGCAGCGCGCCGGTGCGAGAGCAGGAATTTTCAGCCCTCATTGCCCGGCGTGAACAATTGCCGCCGGATGATCCTCGTGCCCATATGGTGGCGGCCTTGTTTGGCACCTGCACGCGCCGGGCCATCGAAGTCTTCTTCTCCGAAGAAAACACTGCCAGCTACAACGAACTTTTATCCGGCAATCTTTTGGCGGCCCAACAAATTTTCACCTTTTCACCTTTAACCTTCGAAGGATCTCGATGAGTACCGCCATCAAATCAGGACAACCGCTGCTGTTAACGCAAAAACGGATTTGGATCATCTTCTCAGCGTTGATTGCAGGCATGCTGCTCTCCAGCCTGGACCAGACGATCGTCTCAACCGCCATGCCAACAATCGTGGGCAAACTTGGCGGCGTGGCACACCAAACCTGGATCACCACCGCCTACCTGCTGGCCACCACCATTGTGATGCCCATCTACGGCAAACTTGGCGACATGCTGGGGCGCCGGAACCTGTTTTTGGCTGCTATTGCCATCTTTACTTTGGCCTCCATAGGCTGCGCCTTCGCCACCGACTTTTGGGGCTTTGTTATTTTCCGTGCCATCCAAGGCCTGGGTGGAGGAGGCCTGATGATCCTCTCCCAAGCGATCATCGCCGATATTGTTCCGGCCAATGACCGCGGTAAATACATGGGGCCGTTGGGCGCCATCTTTGGTTTGGCCGCCGTGGCCGGGCCTCTTCTGGGTGGGTACTTCGTTGACCACCTGACGTGGGAATGGGCGTTTTACATCAATATTCCGATCGGCATCGCCGCCTTCATAGTCGCGTTCTTTGCTTTGACGTTGCCGTCCAAGAAAGCCACGCAACGGATCGACTTTATGGGCGTTGTGTTCCTGTCCATCGCCACGACCTGCTTGATTTTCTTCACAGATTTCGGTGGCAAGGCTGACGGTTGGACATCGCTGACCACATGGACGTGGGGCGCCGGTCTTGTGGCCGCCGTAGCATTGTTCATTTTCACCGAAGCCCGCGCCGAAGACCCCATCATCCCGCTTTCACTGTTCAAGAACCCCATTTTCTTAAACTCCACTGCCATCGGTTTTGTGCTGGGTATGGGTATGTTTGCCGCCCTGGCCTTTGTGCCAACATTCCTGCAAATGTCCTCCGGCACATCTGCCGCCGAGTCGGGACTGCTGATGCTGCCCATGATGGTTGGCTTGATGGGAACCTCAATCTGGTCGGGACTGCGGATGTCCAAGACCGGCAAGTACAAGGCCTTCCCCATTGTTGGTTCGGTGCTGACAATCATCGCCATGCTCTGGATGACCACCCTCTCAGCGCAGACTCCCATCTGGGTCATTTGTGCCCAGCTGTTCCTGTTTGGCGCCGGGCTTGGTTTCATCATGCAGATTGTTGTCATAGTGGTCCAGAACTCGGTGCCTGCCGCTCAGTTGGGTACGGCCACGAGTACCAACAACTACTTCCGTGAGGTTGGCTCCGCTTTGGGTGTGGCCGTGTTTGGCGCCATGTTCACCACACGCCTTGCCGATTCCCTCCAGGAGGTCTTCACCGCGGCCGGCGCCAATCAGGAGCAGGCCGGCAACGCTATGGCCACTTTGGATCCGCAGGCCCTGCACCAGCTGCCACAGGTGGTCCAGGACGGCATTATCAACGCCTACGCCGAGTCCTTGGCACCTGTGTTCTGGTACCTGATCCCGTTCATGGCGATAGCCTTGGTGCTGGCCATCTTTATGAAGGTGATCCCACTCTCCGATACCTCGGGCATGGTAGCCCGCGGGGAAGCCATTGGCGGGGAAGAGGCCATTCGCTTGGAAGCTGAGCGCGCGGCAGCCTCCCTCTCCCCCATGATTGCCCCGGCAGATGAGGGCGCCGATTCGGTCCGTGACACCCACGGTAAACCTTAAGCGCACCCACTCCTGTGGTTATCGCACCACCATCAGTCCAACAACCCGCGCCATCTCGGCGACCAGTTCCTCCGCCGGCCTGCGCTGTTCCGCCGGGATGCTCAAGTGACTCACCAGGACCTCAGTCATGCCGCCCACCACCATGAGTCCCACAAGTGTTGTGTCAAAGGCAGGGACTAGCCCGTTGCGCATGATCTCGGCCAAAAGTCCCTCAATGGCCCCTGCGATCTGCGCGTTTTGCGTCCTTCTGCACTGCTCCAATGCCGGGGAGACGCCCACGGCTTCGATCTCACACACGCGCCCCAGACGCTCATCCTCAAGCATTGGCCCCACACCGGCCATGACACCGCGGCGCAGCAGCTCTTGCACGGAAGCTTCTTCGATGAAGGCTAACTGCGCCACACGGCTGCGCATCTGCTCCGTAGCCTGAATATATACAGTGCGCAGGAGTTCCTCCCGGCTTGGGAAGTAATCGTAAAAGGAGCGGGAGGAAACTCCCGCCTCACGGCAGAGCCCTTGGACTGTTGTTGCTGCGTAGCCGGCCGTTCCGAAGAGTTCCAGCCCCGCCTCCAGCAACCGTCCTCGGCGGGCAGCGTCTCGCGCTGACTTGGACGTGCCATGCCAGGTCCGCTCATTGCGAGGATCCTGTGTACCATCGGTCGTTGTTTCCACGGCCCCTACTTTTCCACAGTGAGAGTAAAGAACTGTCAGCGGCTATTGAAAATGTGCATTTTCACTGTAATGATTATCACATGCCATACCGTGTCAGGGACAGCCACCGCGCCCCCGCTACAACCGCGCCCATCCTGGCCAACCCCGGAGCACCCAGAGTCTGCGTCATAGGCGCCGGGTCCTCTGGCCTGGCAGCAACTAAGACGCTGTACCACGCCGGAATCGGCGTTGATTGCTTTGAGCAGGGGCCAGTTGTTGGTGGAAACTGGGTCTTCAACAATCAAAACGGGCAATCCGCCTGCTACGAAACACTGGAAATTAACACTTCCTGTCCACGGATGGCTTTCCCCGATTTCCCCATGCCCGCCCACTATCCCCCCTACGCCAAACACCATCAGGTGGCCGCCTACTTTGAGTCCTATGTGGACCATTTCGGGTTCCGCGAACGGATCACCTTCAACACCTCCGTGACCTCCGTTGTGCAGGCAGCATCCGGTTGGGATGTCACCATTTCAAGCCCCCAGGGCACACGGGAACACCAGTACGACGCCGTCCTTGTGGCCAATGGCCATCATTGGGACGCCCGTTGGCCAGAGCCAGCGTATCCTGGCAGCTTTTCCGGGAAGCAGATTCACGCCCACGACTACCGAACAGGTGAGCAACTTCGCGGGCTCGACGTTGTGGTGGTTGGTTCCGGAAATTCTGCACTGGACATCGCCTCAGAAGCCGGCTTGGTGGGACGCAGCGCTGTCCTTTCACAGCGGCGAGGGCAGTGGGTGCTACGCAAATTTCTGTTGGGCAGGGCCGCCGATACGATCGGACTGCCGGGCTGGTTACCGTGGTGGTCCGTCCGTGCCCGGCTGCGACTTGCCGCCCTTGCATCCGGAAGCACGGCCAAGCTGGGCCTCCCGCGGCCAGAACACCGACCCAGTGAATCCCATCCTGTGCAATCAGAGCAGATCCGCCCGGCTCTCCGCTCCGGGCGCGTCACACCCAAGCCCGGAATTGAGCGCTTAGACGGTGAACGGGTGATATTCACGGATGGAACCTCTGTTCGGGCTGATCTAATTGTTTGGGCCACAGGCTACCGTGTGAGCTTCCCGTTCCTGGACCCCAAACTTGTTAACCCCACGGGCAATGAACTACCACTATGGAAGCGCACGCTCCACCCCACACTCCCGGGACTATTCTTCATTGGACTGCTCCAACCGATCGGAGCAGTCATGCCCCTGGCCGAGGCGCAATCGAGATGGATAGCCGAGCTGCTTTCCGGGCAATACACGTTGCCTGACGCTGAGGAGATTCAACGCCAAATGAATCGGGAAGTCCAGCTAAATACCGCCCGATTTTATGACTCACCCCGCCACACCATGGAAGTTGACTTTGATCATTACCTCTGGGATCTGGGCAGGGAGCGCAGGCGCGGCAGAGCCCGCGCCATGTCGGCACACCGCCACGGAGAACATCTAGAGGTGGCAAAATGAGACGCTTCCCCCAGCGGACATCCACAAGCCGCGGTGGCGCCGTCGTCACCGGCGCGGGGCAGGGGCTCGGCCGTGAGATTGCTTTAGGGCTGGCCCGCGACGGATTCACTGTCCATGTCACTGATGTTAACGCTGAGCGTGCCTCCGCTGTGGTGGAGGAGATTACACTGCGGCAGACGCACCCCGGAGGAGCCCCCTGCCGCGCCTTTGCCTCAGTACTGGACGTTCGTGACGCAGCGGCGTGCACGGCTGTTGCCATTGACACAGTTAAACGTGCGGGGACGCTGGATCTGTGGGTTAACAACGCCGGAGTATTTTTCACCGGAGCGGTCTGGGAAAACACTCCGGAACAACGGCAATTGATGCTAGAGGTGAATGCACATGGCACTATCAATGGCTCGCTGGCCGCGTTGGAGATCATGCGGCGCGAAGACAGCGGTCACATAGTCAATATTGCCTCCCTGGCCGGCCTGGTTGGCGTGCCTGGCGAAGGGATCTATGCCGCAACCAAGCATACGGTGTTGGGGTTCAGCATCTCGGCCCTAGGGGACCTCCGCTCTGCCGGTATCCGTCGTGTCCACATCAGCTGCGTCTGTCCTGATGGGATGTGGACCCCCATGCTCTATGACAAGCTCGAGGATCCCCGGGCCGCGCTGTCCTTTTCAGGAGTGTTGTTGCAGCCATCGGATGTGGCGCAGCAGGTTCTTGGCATTGTCCAAAAACCACGCCCAGTGACGGCTTTGCCAGGGTGGCGCGGTGCACAAGTACGCCTGCTTGACCTGCTGCCAAGCCTCTCGATGCGGCTGGCTCCGGTGATTGTGAGATTCAGTAAACATCAGCAGGTTGCGATCGCTAGGCGGCTACGAAGAACCGGTGCCATTCCAGCCCCGCAAGATGAATTATAATCTAATTCGAGAATACTGTTCTTAATTATGCACAATGTTCTCGCTTCATGCGGGCTTCTTCATCATGAGCAAAACAACAGCAGCCAATACCCCGTCAACCCATTCCCTGACACCCGCGCTTCCTCCGGACGGATCCGGCGTCGGCACAACATTTACATCGCTTCGATCGTCGCGGCCGCCCCTACCGTGGCGCCGTACAACCCGATGGAACAATAGATCAGGGGCTACTCATCCTTGCCTACCAAAAAGGACTCCGCCACCAGTTTCATCCCGGTCCAGCAACGGCTATCAGCACACGACGCACTTGAACACTTCACGCTCACCACGGCCAGCGCCCTGTTCGCGATGCTGCCAGGAGTCACCACGGAAACCGACTGGCTCGGCTCGGCCCTACTGGCGTAAGCAGCCCAAAGAATTACAGCCCAAGGTGAGTCGGTGAGGTACCGCAACCCCTCACCGCTGGAAGTGTGGCACACCCTCGAACGCGAGAGCCCGCTGGATGCAGTCAAGATGCCCTGCGCGCAGTGGCGGGAGCGAATCGATGGCAAACCAGGCCACTGCAAGGGATTCGTCGTCGTTCACCCGGGCAATGCCGCTAACGTGCCGGGCAATGAATTCAACGTTCAAAAAATCGCAGATGTCCCCGTTGGGAAATCTCACTGGACCTACAGCGGCAACACCGAGTAGATGCTCAATCCGGGCCACAACAGCCGTTTCCTCAAAAATCTCACGGACCATGCCAGGGCCGGGCTCCTCCCCTGGCTCAAGAATGCCAGTGATCAGCGCCCACCCGCCGGTATCTGAACGCTCCCCGAGCAGCACACGTCCTTCGGCGTCGAAAACAACCGCACGCACCCCCGGCAGCCAGAGCGGTTCGTGACCAATCTTTTCCCTCAGTTTGACGATGAATTCTGGAGATCCCATGCACTGAGCCTAACGCGAGTGCTAGTGCTGCCCGACATTCACGCTGCCGGGACCAGCAGCATCGTAACCATCGCACCGGCCAGCATCGCCGGGCCGAAAGGGATTGACGATTTCGCTGTGCCGCGGCGGCTAACAATCAGCGCAATGCCCCACAGCCCGCCAACAACAAAACCTGCGGCCATACCAATCACCACATGTTGCCAACCCAGGAAACCCAAGAAAAGCCCCAAAACACCGGCCAGCTTCACATCACCAAATCCCATGCCGGCAGGGTAGAGAAACCACAGCAGCCAGTACAGTGCCCCCATGGCCAGGGCACCCACGGCCGCAGAGAGCGCATAGTTGGGCGCTCGTGCCAGAAGAGAAGCCGCCAACAGCAGCACCGCGGCGATCGGATAGGCCGGAAGCACCAACCGGTTTGGCAAAGTGTGGGTGCGGATGTCAATGATGCTCAATATAACGCTTAGCCACAGCAGGAACAGGCAGGCGGTCAGGACACACAAAAATGCCGATGCACTGTGTTCGAACAAGTCCATTAGCCGTGTGACCATAGCGCGATGCTACGCCATGAACCCTCCTGCCGGGGCCATTTGTTGGCGCCCGGGGCTAAGCTGTGGACATGAGTGCCTCCCCTTACACTGCCGATACTTTTCGACACATCGCCCGCTCGTCTCCGTGGCGTTGGCAGACGGTGCGCTTTGAACTGCACCGTAAGTTCCCCACCACGGCCGACGGCGGTGCAGGGAACGCATGGGTTGCTGCGGCCAGCGCCGGACTCGCCGAGGGAGAAGAGCCGGCATCGTCGCTGAACTGTTGGGTTCGCCGTCCGGGGGCACTTCGGGTAGAGACAAGCGATGGGGCACTACTAGCAAGTACCACCAAGATTAATGAGTCAAGGGACTC
The DNA here is from genome assembly GCF_039529835.1 of Arthrobacter sp. TMP15. Lineage (NCBI taxonomy): Bacteria > Bacillati > Actinomycetota > Actinomycetes > Micrococcales > Micrococcaceae > Arthrobacter > Arthrobacter sp. TMP15. The sequence continues at coordinate 950,425 of NZ_CP154262.1, read as the reverse complement.
GCTGTTCATTAGTGGCAATCGTAAACCATGGCTGTTGCCGCCTTCGCTGGTCAACCCCGTTAAGGACCACGCCGGGTTTGTTCTCCGCCGCCCCGAAGCACTTTATGGCGAGCCAGCTTACGGTTCTGGCAGGGCTGCTTCAGCACTTGACCCGGTTGAGCTTGCCGGTGACCGGCCGGTTCCGCTGGAAGCTCCCTTCGCCAACGTGGCTGAGATTGCGGACATCGCCAACGTTTCACATCATGGCCGGGCGGCTGTTGAGGCGATTCTGACCCCCAACCCCAGTTACCGCCCGCTCTTTACAGATGCTCCCTTGCTCTTTGCTGGCCGAACAGCCATCCGGATTGACCTGGAAACAAGTATTTGTGTGGCCTCCCAATCCCTTGACGGCCCCACCGCAGGGGCAGGACATTGGATGGTCCTGCTCGGTGTTGACGAGTACATGCTCGATGACCTTTTTGAAGAAGTCAGCATGGGCCTAACAGACGTTAGGGCCCACATCCCGTGGGATCTGGGCCCGAACGCCTAACCGGATTCTTCCAGGGAGGGGCTGTGCGCCCGCGCCCGAGGGGACTAAACTTCGGCCCGTTCCAGCATCTCCGTGACAAGGGCTGCAATCGGTGAACGTTCCGAGCGTGTGAGCGTGACATGCCCAAACAAGGGGTGACCCTTGAGGGTTTCCACCACAGCGGCAACCCCGTCGTGGCGCCCAACACGAAGGTTGTCTCGCTGGGCGATGTCATGGGTAAGCACAATCTTGGATCGCTGCCCAATACGACTCATCACGGTGAGCAACACATTCTTCTCCAGCGATTGCGCTTCATCCACAATGACAAATGAATCATGAAGTGACCGGCCGCGGATGTGAGTTAGCGGCAACACTTCAAGCATGCCGCGAGCCATGATTTCATCCATCAGCGACTCGGAAACCACTGAGCCAAGGGTGTCGAACACAGCTTGCGCCCAGGGGTTCATCTTCTCGCTTTCGGAACCAGGCAGGTAGCCAAGCTCCTGACCACCCACTGCATAAAGTGGCCTGAACACCACCACTTTGCGGTGTTCGTTGCGTTCCAGGACCGCTTCCAAACCTGCGCACAGGGCTAAAGCACTTTTCCCCGTTCCCGCGCGTCCGCCCAGGGAAACGATCCCCACCTCAGGATCCAACAGCAGATCAAGAGCCAGGCGCTGTTCAGCCGAGCGGCCGTGGAGGCCAAAAACTTCCCTATCACCGCGCACCAGGCGCACCTGCTGGTCAGCACCTACCCGGCCAAGGGCTGAACCCCTGTTGCTGGTGATCACAAGTGAAGTATTCACTGGTAGGACGGCCGCTTCAGGAATGGGCACCGGTTCATGGTTGTACAGGGCCGTGATCTCAGCTTCCGTTGCCTCAACCTCGCCAACCCCTGTCCAGCCCGAGTCCGGCACCAGCTCATTACGGTATGCTTCAGCGGCCAGTCCCAGTGCGGAGGCCCGCACACGCATCGGCACGTCCTTGGTCACCACGGTGACGTTGTCGCCTTCATTGGAGAGGTTCTTGGCAACGGCTAAGATCCGTGAATCATTATCACCGCCGCGCATGCCTGCCGGAAGCACCTCAAGCGAAACATGGTTCAGCTCTACCCGGAACGTCCCGCCGTCGTGCCCTAAAGGAACGGGGGAAGCCAGGCCGCCGTGGGATTCGCGCAGCTCATCAAGGAGGTGCAGGGCCGCTCGGGCAAAATAGCCAAGCTCCGGGTCATGGCGCTTGGCTTCAAGTTCCGAAATGACAACGATCGGCACAACCACGTGATGTTCAGCAAAGCGGGTGATGGCCCGCGGATCGGAAAGCAGAACCGAGGTGTCAACCACGTAAGTACGCAATTTCAACGCCGTGCCGGGATTGTGTGAATGCTGCTCAAGGTTCATGGTTTCAACCACGTCGACTCCAGCCTTTCCGGAGCGTGCAACGCTCCGGAATCATTTCGGTACGTAGAGCGGAGTTGCCCTCCGTTACACCCAAGATACGCCGCTATTTATCGCCGCGAGGACACCACGCCCTAATTACGGATGAACGTTAGAGGACGTTCCAACGAACGCTTGGCGGTTCAAAGAATAACCCGGGTGGCGCCTTGACGGGGCGGATTTTTGTGGCTCCAGTCGTTGAAGAGAACCGATGTGACCAGCACGGCCACGGCTATCCACAATGCGTTTAGATCAAGGGCGAAGTAGGCGAAACCGCCAACAATGGAGCCTAGTGTGAGCGAGAGCCATAGCAGTGCATAACGGATCCAAAGCAGCTTTGCCCCGCCAGTCAAGGCGTTGGCAATATGTTGGCCCATTTTTACAAGCGTCCCCGTCATGTACGTCAGGCCAATGCTAACTTCCCCATCACGCTCGAAAATGACGTTCTCGGCACCCATTGCCACCGCCATGATGGCCGGGGCGAGCCAGCCCCCAACGCCCAGATCAAAAAGTAGCACGGCAGCTATCAACGCCAACGTCACATACAGCAGAACAGCCATGCGCTTTCGCCGTGGGACGCGCCTTCGTAAAATTGAGGCACTGACAACGCCTAAAAGAAATGCTGCCACCAGTCCGAAGGCTATGGCGAATCCGCCCCAGTTACCTTCCGCTAGTGCTGTGCCGCCGCGAGTTGAGTTTCCGCTCATAAAGGAAACAAAGTACCCGCCCAGATGAATAAATCCCACGGCGTCAACAAACCCTGCGGCGCTGGAGAGAACAGCGGCGAGGATCATCTCAGAGCGGTGGTGGCTTTGCACTCGGGGCTGGCCTAGCTGCCATACCGGCGACTGCGGCCGGCGTAATCGCGCAGGGCACGCAGGAAGTCAATCTTTCGGAATGCCGGCCAGAGTGCCTCACAAAAGTAAAATTCACTGTAGGCGCTCTGCCACATCAAGAACCCTGAAAGTCGCTGTTCCCCAGAGGTGCGAATAACCAAGTCCGGATCGGGCTGGCCACGGGTATAAAGGAACTTGGAAATGTCCGCAACGCTTAGATCCGCGGCCACCTGCGCCATGGGACGCCCGGCAGCGTCGGCGTCATGCAAAAGTTCACGAACGGCATCGACAATTTCACGCCGCCCACCGTAGCCGATGGCCATGTTCACATGAATACGCTCTGTTGCCGGCACCCGGGCCGTCAGGGAAGAAAGACGGGTGGCCAGGTAATCCGGTAGAAGTTCGGGGGCACCCATGGCATGGACGCTGATGTTGTTATCGGCATCCAGCAGATCCAGGGTGTTGGCGATAATGCCCATGAGTTCATCAAGCTCTTCAGGTGAGCGGCTCATGTTATCGGTTGAGAGCATGTACAAGGTGACAACTTTGATGCCCAGGTCTTGACACCAGCCAAGGAACTCCAGGATTTTATCTGCACCGGCCTGATGCCCGTGCCCAGTGGGGGCATTGAACTGCTTGGCCCAACGGCGGTTGCCATCCACCATGACGCCAATATGGGCCGGGACGCTGCTCAGATCAAGCGAGCATGCAAGTCGCCGCTCGTAGAAGTTGTATAACAGTCTGGGCATTCGCACGGAGCCGGAGGACAGCCACATACGCGCGCACCGGACCTTTACGAATTATGGCCCTGCGGCCTGCGAAACTTGCTAGCTCTAGATTACCCGCACAGGGAGCAAATTCTCACCAAGCACTTCCCCAACCTTTGTTACTCATAGGTAACTTAGGTGGTGGCGGGTTATGCTTTTAGTATGGTTACCGTGCACGAAATACAGCAAAAACCTTCGTGGCGCGGTTGGCTCCACGCGGGCTCGGCACCCCTGGTTTTGATTGCCGGAATTATCCTTGTGGCACTGGCCCCGGGAACCGCCGCCAAGATTGCATGTGCCATCTACGTGGCCACGGGCGTACTTCTTTTTGGTACAAGCGCACTATATCACCGTGGCAACTGGTCACCGAAGACCTCGGCAACACTGAAACGACTTGATCACAGCAATATTATGTTGGTGATAGCGGGCTCCTACACCCCCTTGTCCTTCCTCATGCTGGCCCGCCCAACAGCCACGCTATTGCTGTGGATGATTTGGATCGGGGCCATTGCAGGGGTCTTGTTCCGTGTGCTTTGGGTGCGTGCACCACGCTGGCTCTACGTCCCCATTTATGTGCTGCTAGGCATCACAGCCTTGTTCTTCCTCCCGGAGTTCTGGGCAGCCGGTGCCCTGCCCACGGTCCTGATTTGCCTTGGCGGCGCGCTATACATTGCCGGCGCCGTCATCTATGGAATCAAGAAACCCAATTTTAGTGCCCGCCATTTCGGGTTCCACGAGTTGTTTCATGCCCTGACGGTGGCCGCCTTTGCCATTCACTTTACAGCCGTGGTGCTAGTGGTTTTTAAGTAGTCCTTGTGGTTTTTAAGTAGTCCAAAGCCCCCGCGTTTAGAATCTGATGGCGTCAATAACTTTCACACGGATCGCAACCAAGGCGGGAATGGCGCCAGCCAGAGCACCAACAAGGACGGCTGCACCCAAGCCAAGCAGCGCAGCCTCCACAGGGAATGCAGGGTAAGCCTCCAGACCAGGAGCCACCTTCGATTCCACGATGGGGTTTTTTACAATAGCGACTGCCAGCATGACCCCAACCGCTCCGGCCACTGTAGTGCCCACCACAGATTCCATCATGACACCGGTGAAGATTCTCCCCGAGGTTGCTCCAAAGCTGCGTCTAATACCAATCTCGCGCACCCTGTACCGCACCGTGACCATGGAGATATTCAGCAGTCCCACTGCCCCCAGCAGCAGTATCAAAGTGGCTATGCCTGAGACCATCAAAGTCACCATGGCGAAGGGATCCCCGTAGGCTGCGTAATCGCTGCGGTACACATTCACGTAGGCGCCAGGAAGCTGCTGGGACAGCTCAGTGCTGAGCACTGCCACCAGCTGCTCCGCCATTCCAGCAGGAGCCCAAATTCTTAGTTCCACACCGGCACCGCCATCCCAAGGGTCCTCGCTCACCCCCACAAGTTGTGCGGCCTCGCTCAAGATAAATGCCTGCGGCATCGCCTCCGGATAAGCATTTGGCACCACACCAATGATCACTGAGGTGGCTTTGGTGCTCCCGAGAACCGGGACTTGCGGATCAACGGTGAGATCAGGCTGTCCGGCGGCTAGGTAAAAAGCTTCATTGACAACGACGGCGGGAGCCAGCCTGTCGGCGTCGTCCGCGGCGAACCACCCGCCTTGGGTGAGGTTCACTCGATGAATGACACCATAAGGCGGATCCACCACGGTCAATTCCACGTTCTGGACGCCTCTGGGAAACTGAAAGCGGCCCTGCGAACGCAGCAATCGAGTGGAGTGCGTGAAGCCATGCCGGGCAACCGTGGCATCCAGAATTCGGGTGGTCTTCTCCGTGCTGAGGCTTTGGCCAAGACTCGGACCGTTTTGAATGCTGACGCTCAAGGTGGCTTCCCTGCCCCCGTCGCGCTCGGAATTCAGGGCCATTCCCTCCCGTGCCAGGTTTCCTACACCCACCACTGTTGTCAGAACGGCAACCGAGAGGGCCACCCCTATCAGGGACAGTAGTATCCGGGTTTTGTGAATGCGCAGCTCTGACCACGCCTCGACCAGGGTGGAGATGAACGCGGTCATGCGTGAGCCTGCGCAATCAATGCCGCCGGGCCAATACCCTCAGTGGCACTCAGGACACCGGCGTCAAGGCGATACCTGCTGCGGGCCCGTGCTGCAACATTGAGATCGTGAGTGATAGTTACCAACGCTGCACCAGATTCGGTAGCGATGGCATCCAGCAAGTCCATAACTACCTGGCCGGTTTCCACATCAAGGGCCCCGGTAGGCTCATCCGCCAGAATGAGTCGGGGCCGTCTAACAAGCGCCCGGGCTATTGCCACCCGCTGCTGTTCACCGCCGGAGAGCATGTGCGGCTGTGTGCCGGCACGGGCGCAGAGCCCAACCCGATCAAGCATTTCCATACCGAGTTCGTTGCGACGCCAAAATTCTTTCCGGCCGGCGTACATCAGCGGTGTCACCACGTTTTCCAATGCTGTGCGGCCGGGCAACAGGTTGAATTGCTGGAATACGAAGCCGATGCTGGAGCCGCGGAGCTTCGCCCGGGTGTTGTTGCGCAGTTTTTCCACAGGCTTGCCCTCAAAACGCAACTGCCCGCTGCTGGGCACATCCAAAAGCCCCAGGATGTTCAGCAACGTGGATTTTCCGCAGCCCGAACGGCCAACGATGGCGGTGTGGTCACCTGCACGTATCTGCAGGTCAATGCCGCGCAGGATATGCAACTCCTGGTCATCAGCAAGCAGCACGGTCCGTGTCACGTTGCACAGATCCACCAAAGCGGGCGCAGAATTGTGCACGGCGGCGCTCTCACGATTGGTTGTTTCTACAGACTTCTCAGTTGGTTCTTCTGGAGCTTCTTCTGGAGCTTCTTCTGGAAAAATGCTCATTGGGATCAGCCCCTCATCGGGCCGAAGCCGGGCATCTGGCCCTCAGGTAACAAAGCATCCGTACCCGGGACAAACTCCAACACCGCTTCCCCCTCGGTCAAGCCGGAGGAGATCTCCACTTTTTCACCGTCGTTCAGGCCCAGAACAACGGGGCGCTCCTGGGGTGCTCCGGCACCATCCGCCGCCGAAATCCAGACAATGCCGTTTTGGACACTGCCTTTCACAGCAGTTAGCGGCAGTGTCAGCACATCCTTGGCTTCACCAGCTACCAAGGTGATGGTGGCGCCCAGCCCGGGGAACACAACAATGTTCATGGGCACTGCGCAGCTGACCTGGCCACTGCCGTTTTCAACAGGCGGGCCCTGGCCGACACCGGGATCAAAACCGGGGACACTAGCGGCAGCCGGGTCCATGCCGGGTGCATTCTGCGCGCCAGGGTTCGATTCCCCCGGAGTTTTACTATTGCTGATTTGGACGTTTTGGCAACCAAAAGGTGCCGGACCGTTGGTCACGGTGCCGGTGGCCGTTGTTGGTTTGCCCATGAGACGCAATTGCTGGGCTGTGGTGAGGGATCCGGTAATAGAAAACGTGCCGGGTGCAATGGTTCCTGCATTTTCGCCAACACTGGTTTCTTGGTTCAGCAATAGCGTGAGGGTCTCCAACGTGCCCTCGGCAGTGGCTACAACGTCAGTGTATGAATACACCGGGCCCGGCGCCGGCACGATGGGGGCATCGGGTTCAGCGGGAGCAGCAGGGGCTGCGTCAGGTTCGGAGAGCACCTCACTACGGATCTGGAAAATCTTGTCCCCGGCAGCCACGTGGGCTCCCTTGTCAACAAAAAAGAAGACCACTTTGCCGGCCGCCGTTGACCGCAGCGCGATGGCCGCATTACTTTGTACCGAGCCCGTAAGGTCCACAGTATTTCTCACGGTGGCGCGGCCGGTCTCTATGAGCGGAGCCTCAATGCGGGCGTGCGGGATGATTTGTTCGCCGTCATCCTGCAACCCGTCAATGAACGCGATCTTGACCAGTGCCACCGCTATGACACTAAATATCAGCACCCACACGACGGGAAAAACTATACGGCGCATAATACGCATTCTGCTTTCCTTCCGGAATCTCCCCACAGATCCCCGAACGGAGAAGTGTCTTGAACAATGTAACTGATGGGAAGACTTCCCGGCGGAAACACCCTGACACAATCAGATGAAGCGTTGCCGTACTTCAAGCGCCGTTGAAACTGGGTTTGTGCACACCATGTTGCGGCAAATATATGCCAGCACTCCCGCCGCAACTGGTTGCTGCCCCTGTTTACAAGAGCGCTGCGCCACACTGCGTCCTTCAAACAGCGCCAATGGCGGTTCCCCGGCGCCATCCCACACTCCAATGACCATCCCAGGGGAAGCCGAACACCAAGCCGCGTGCAGCAACTTCTCACGGTCATGGCCGGCAGGACCTACAATCGCCGTCTCAAACGGCCCAGCCAGCAGAGCCTCTGCCTGGGCAAGTAATCCACCAGCGGACCGCGGCGCTCTCTTAGCCAGTTCGGGAACACCTGCCAACAGATTCTCAGCAATAACGCGGTGCCTGCCCGATCCGGTGTACGCCGACCAAGAGATGAAAGCCCCAGCCATCATGGCCACGGCGCTGGTTGTGGCGTTATCGAAGGGGTCTGCAAATCGTGAGCCTTGCAGCGCGGAGTCAGAACCTTCGTGGGCACCATGGTTGTACACCACACCATCGGCTATGAAGTCCCGTTCCAAGTCGCAAATCAACGTCCCGGCAAAATCAAACCAGCGTCTGTCACCGCTGGCCGCATAAAGCGTCAAGTAACCTTTGGCGCAGGCCGCATAATCTTCCAGCAAACCCTTGATACCGCGCGCCTGCCCATCATGGGAAACCCGCAGCAACTCTCCGTCCCAATGCACTGTGGATAAATATTCTCCAAGTTCGACGGCGGTTGCCAGGTACGCGGGTTCCTCCAGCACCATGGCGGCTTCGGCCAATGCCTCCATCAGCATGGCATTCCAGGACGCCACTACTTTCTCATCCCGCGCTGGCATCACCCGCGCCGCGCGTAGCCTCCGCAGTGCCGGTTTAATCCGTTCCCACTGCTTCTGCTGCAGCTCGGAGAGCGGCCGCGAAGGATGTAACGGATACGTTTGGGGCACGGCGTCGTTTGGCACGCCCATAGCCCGTGCAACGTCCTCGGCCAGTTTTTGACTGCCCACTTCTGTGCTGGCATGCGCGGCAGTTTGAAGTTCGGCCATGCTCCACTTATAGCTAGCACCCTCGTGGTGGATGCCATCAACAACTGTGTCTGCATCAAGTGAGGAAGCAAATGCCCCGCCAGGGAGCCGCATCTCATCCATGAGCCAGGAAATCGTTGCCACGGCCGCTTCCCGGGCACCACGAGCTCCTAATGACGGCACCCTTACACGCAGTCCTGGTTCATCGTCGGCAAGGCTTTGCTGCGGGAACTTCTCCGCGATCCTCACCCAGTGCACAAGTACTTGGAGGAGGCCTGCGTTGTCGTAGAGCATTTTCTCGTAGTGCGGCTCAGACCAATCCGCACTCACACTGTAACGGGCAAACCCGCCACCCAGCTGATCGAATAATGCCGAATGCACCATGGCATTCAAGGTTCGGCCAACCAGCCCATGAGCCTGTTTCGCCGACGCGCCGGTGGCAGTGTCCGTGGCTTTTGATGCGGCATGCCGGATCAAAAATTCAAGGCCGGGAGTGGGCGGGAACTTCGGTGCCGAACCAAACCCGCCATGGATCAGGTCCTCTGTCCCGGCTATGGCAGCAACTGCGTCTTCGGTGGCCCTCAACCATGCTGGCTCTGGCTGTACCGAAAGCTCAACCGCCGTTGTGGCGGCGCTTCGCACTTGCCAGATAGGTTTAGCCAACGCCTCGGAGAGGGACTCTGCGGTCTTTTCCACCTGGTCTCTGCGTTCGCACCACGCCTCATTAACTGCGGCAAGCACCTGAGTAAAAGACGGGCGCCCACGTCCCGGACTTGGTGGGAAGTACGTGCCGGCGTAGAAGGCTTTTCCCTCAGGAGTCAAAAAAACACTCATGGGCCAGCCGCCCTCCCCGCTGAGTGCCTGGGTGGCTGCCATGTAAGCATCGTCTACATCTGGGCGTTCTTCGCGATCAACCTTGATAGAAACAAAGTGTTCGTTGAGGTAGTCCGCTGTCACCGGGTCTTCAAAGGACTCCCCCGCCATAACATGGCACCAATGGCAGGCGGCATATCCCACTGACAGAAAAATGGGTACGTCACGTGCTACGGATTCAGCAAACGCCTCCGCATCAAAAGGCTGCCACGCAACCGGATTTTGCGCGTGCTGGCGAAGGTAAGCACTGGGTTCACCTGCCAAGCGGTTCATTGCCGGATGCTACTTAGTATCCGTGTTCTCAGGATTACCAGCGGTGCCTGTGCTCCCTGCACCAGGCACAGCCCCGGCATCAGTTTCGTCAGGCTTTTCCGCAACCACACCGGAGACTGGGGAGTGCGCTGGAACTGAGGTCCCGGCGTCGTCCGCTCTAATGGGAATACCCATATGATCGGCAGCAGGGCCATGGGATCCGCTGACCCGGCCTTCCTCAACTTGTGCCCGGTAGCGAATACGGCGAATGCGCTTGACCATGTCGCGAATCAAAAAGAACATGATCACCACAATGCCGAACGTGACGGCGAAACCCAACAGACCGGGGGTGATTTGGTCCTCGGTCAAACCCGGGCGAAGCCCTGGCTGAGTGGGAATAGCGGGATCAGTGGTGGCAAGCAAAATCAGTGTGTGCACAATTCGTCTTTCGTTTTGTCCCCGAGCAACTTGGTGTCAACGGGAAACATCCACTATCTATCGTAGGCCAGCGAATAGGTCGTTCTCGGGTTGGGAGGTCAGGACACGTGATTCAATCAGCGAGTAGTCCTCCCACGGCCACACTTTTCGCTGCATTTGCGGGCTCACAGCAAAGAAGAATCCGTCCGGGTCAACCTGCGTTGCATGGGCCCGCAAGGCGTCATCACGAACCTCAAAATAATCTCCGCAGTCAATCTGCGTGGTGGTTGGATGCTTGCTCACCGGCGGTGTATGCCCCTCAGTGTCAGCCTCCAACCAGGACGCGATGCGCGCTGCATAAGGTGAAGCCAGCCCTGCCTCCTCCAACGCATAGTGCAAGGCCCGGAAGCGCTGCGGGTTAAACGCCAGATCGTAATAGAGCTTGGAGGGCTCCCAGGCTTCTCCGGCGTCAGGGTACAGTTCAGGATTTCCCGCCGCCCTAAACGCCTCCATCGTGACCTTGTGCGTCATGATGTGATCCGGATGCGGGTATCCACCGTTCTCGTCATAGGAAACAATCACGTGCGGTTTAAAACGACGAACCAACCGAACCAACGGAGCCGCAGCAATCTCCAACGGCTTCAGCGCAAAGCACCCCTCCGGCAAGTGCGGAAGCGGATCACCCTCGGGCAGCCCCGAATCAGTGAACCCCAGCCACTGATGCGCAATACCCAAAATTTTGGCTGCATTGGCCATTTCCAGCCGGCGCGCACCCCCCATGTCGCGGGCTGAATGCGGGTCACCAATGAGCGTTGGGTTTTGAATGTCGCCACGCTCACCACCTGTGCAGGTGGCCACCATCACCTGCACACCGGACGCCACGTAGGAGGCCATCATGGCTGCGCCCTTACTTGCTTCATCATCCGGGTGGGCATGAACCGCCAGAAGACGCAGCGACTGCCGTGCTGGAGACTCAAAGTTGTTCACGAAAGCTACCTTCAATTCTTGTGTGGCCACGGGTTAGAGGGAAGACGAGGCAAAATGCTCGTGCCAAATGAACGCTAAACTTGCCTTAGTCCAACGTCCCCATCAGGTGGGGCGCCCAGACCGCGGCAACCCGCGGAACAGACACAAGTGGATGCAGTGACAACTTCTGATTCTCCAGCAGCTACCAGCCTAACCAATCGATACGGCACACCCAAGCGGAGCCTGTCCAAAAAGAACCAAAAGATCCTCTTGGCGGTGGCAGCAGTGCTGTCATTGTCATGGGTATTGTGGGTGATCGTTGGCGGCAATACGGGAGTCTCCCAAAAAATCCTCAGCTACAACGTGGTGGACGCCACTATGACCACTGTTGATCTTTCGGTGACCAAAACCCCGGACGCCACGGCCGAGTGCGCCATCAAGGCCATGAATGAGTCTTTTGCGGTGGTGGGCTGGAATGTCATCACCATTGGTCCCAACGCTAAGGACGTTGGTTCCGAGAATGGCCGCACCACAACCGTGCGTGGCGAGCTTCGAACGGATTCGTTAGCCGTCACCGGAGTGGTTGAAAACTGCTGGATCGTTAAGCCGATGTAACACCCGCCACCCCGATTCTTGGGTTTATCCGCCTTATTGACTAAACTAGTCTCTATTACCATCTGCCCCGTTTGGTCAGCCAGTGAATTTTCTGCGCATGAATTGAGCACTTTGCCTTAGTGCATAGCTCGTGGTGCATAGCGCAGAGATTTCAATGGAACGCCTGCAGCGGGGCCTTTGCTTTTGTACATTCAAGGAGAATTACGTGCCTACCACTAACAGCGTGCCTTCAGCTTGGCTGACTCAGGAAGCCTTCGATCGTCTGCAGGCTGAACTCACACAGCTTTCCGGCCCCGGTCGTGCAGAGATCGTCAGCAAGATCGAACAAGCTCGCCAAGAAGGCGACTTGAAGGAAAACGGCGGGTATCACGCCGCCAAGGATGAACAGGGCAAGATTGAAGCTCGCATCCGCCAGCTCAGTGAAATGCTGCGCAGTGCCCGTGTCGGTGAAGCACCTGCCGACGACGGCGTCGTTGAGCAGGGCATGGTTGTTGTAGCCACCATCGCTGGGGATAAGACCACATTCCTGCTCGGCAGCCGCGAGGTTGGCGCCGGAGACCTGGAAGTTTATAGCGAACGTTCCGCATTGGGTGCCGCCATCATGGGCAAGACCGTCGGCGACAAACTGGACTATGTTGCTCCCAACGGGCGCACCATTGACGTGGAGATAATCTCCGCCAAGCCGTACGTTGGCGAGCAAAGCTAGCCACATGCGCAGTATTTGTCCCTGCCGGGTTCCACCCTTCGTGGTGAAATCCGGCAGGGACAAAATATTTAATACACGCTTTCTATAACCTGCGACGGCGGAACTCCCGGACGTCGCAGCGTCCGGTAACTTTCACAGCCTCCGGCAACGAGTGCGCCGGTTAGTGGACGACTATTGGCTGGAACCCTTCAGTGCGAAGAGCCGTCAAGACCAGCTCGCAATGCTCATGACCCTTGGTTTCAAGGTTTACGGTGATGGAGACGTCGCCCATCGAGATCGAGCCACCCACCCGTGTGTGGTCCACACCCGTGACGTTGGCGTCGTTCTCGGCGATGATGCGCGAGATCGTCGCCAAGGACCCTGGCCTATCCGTAAGCATCATGCGCACGGTCAGGAACCGGCCCGCGGCAGCTAGTCCACGCTGAATCACCTTCAGGAGCAGCATCGGGTCAATGTTTCCGCCCGAGAGCACAATGACAGTGGTACCGGGATTTTCAATCTTGCCCTCCATGAGAGCGGCCACGCCCACAGCTCCTGCCGGCTCCACCACCATTTTGGAACGCTCTAGTAAAAAGATCAGCGCCCGGGCCAGGGAGTCTTCACTGACAGTGATCACATCATCGACCAGTTCGCGGATGATGGAGAACGGCAGTTGGCCTGGACGGCCTACGGCAATCCCGTCAGCCATGGTGGAAACCTTCTTCAATGGCACCAACGCATCGGCGGCCAATGACGGAGGGTATGCGGCAGCGTTTTCGGCCTGCACCCCAATGACCCGGATCTCTCGCCCAAGTTCCTTAGCACGGGCCTTGACGGCCACCGATACGCCCGCCAGCAGCCCGCCGCCGCCAACACCCATGATGATGGTGTCAACGTTGGGTACCTGATCCAGGATCTCCAGGCCAATAGTGCCTTGTCCAGAGACCACATCAACATTGTTAAACGGGTGCACAAACACTGCACCGCTCTCGTTGGCGTAACGCTCGGCCTCCGCCAGAGATTCATCCACGTTGTTCCCGTGCAGCACCACTTCGGCACCGTGACCGCGGGTGGCGGCAAGCTTCGGCAGGGCAACACCTACCGGCATGTAGATTCGAGCCTTGATGCCCAACGCTTTTGCCGCAACCGCCACACCCTGGGCATGGTTACCAGCCGAGGCAGCCACCACACCGCGGGCACGTTCTTCGGCGTCAAGTTTGGCCATCCGCACATATGCACCGCGGACCTTAAACGAGCCGGCGCGCTGCAGGTTCTCACACTTGAAGAACACCTCTGAGCCTGTCAACCTGCCCAATGCCCGTGAGCTTTCGATGGGTGTGATCGCAATAATCTCCGCCAACAACTCCCGTGCCTGTTCTATATCTGCAAGGGTCACTGGGAGGTCGCTGGTTGCGTTCACGGTACTTTTCTCTTTCTCTTAGAAACAATATGAAACAAGGAACTCTGCGCACTGCTCCGGCGGGTTCCGGGCTAAACCATGTTTACCGGACGGGCTCGCAGAATCAGGCGTGCTTAGACGGGCGCGCTTAGACGGGCGGCTGGGGCACAGCTTCTGAAGCCGCTACCTCTTCAGCGGATGGGACGCCCGGAGCATCACCGGGCGGCACTATGTGTGGCAACCCATAAATATCCGGCAGTTCGGGATCGCTCTCCCAGCCCCGTTGTGCGATGTAGCGGATGAAAGAATTCGCCACTGCCAAGATCGGAACAGCGAACAACGCACCAAGAATACCTGCCACTCCTGAGCCTGCGGCCACAGCCAAGATCACGGCAACAGGGTGCAAGGACACTGCCCTGCCCATCACAAAGGGCTGCAGCACGTGGCTTTCCAGCTGCTGTACCAACAGCACAATGCCCAGCATGATCAGTGCATTGACCCAGCCATTGGCAACCAGTGCCAGAAGGACAGCGACGGCGCCCGTCACGAGTGCGCCCACCACGGGGATGAAGGAACCAACAAAGACTAGAACGCCCAGTGGCAGGGCTAGCGGCACCTGAATGATCGCCGCACCTGCGCCGATGCCAATGGCGTCAACGGCGGCAACAAGTACCTGCACCCGCGCGTAATTACCTAGTGATAACCAGCCGCGGCGTCCGGCACCATCCACGGCAGGCCTAGCCCGGCGCGGGAAGAACTTGACCACGAACGCCCAGATGTCCTGGCCCTCTAGAAGAAAGAACAGCAAAATGAACAACGTCAACAGCAACCCCACCGCGAAGTGGGTCACTCCCGTTCCCACACCCAAAGCACCGGAGACAAGGACGCTGCTATTGTCCTGGATTGCTGCGAGCGCCTCGTTGAGGTACTTGGTCACCTGGTCGTTGCTGATACCCAAAGGACCAGTCTTGAGCCACTCCTGGATTTGGATCAGCCCAGTAATGGCTTGCTGACTCAGATCGGAGAATCCAGCCACCATTTGCCGGCCCACAAGGAACAAGGAGCCCACCACTCCAACAATCAAACCCAGTTCAGCGATGGCAACACTGAGGCCTTGCGGCAAACCGATTTTCTTCAACGCTTTCACTACCGGGCGCAGTACCGAAGCAAGAATTGTTGCCAGCATTAGCGGTATGAGCAAGATGGTGATTTTACTCAGCAACCAGATCAGCATGGCGGAAACAACCAAAATAATTGCCACCCGCCACGACCATGCCCCGGCCACCCTCATTCCAAAGGGGACCCCGGATGTGTCCTTCTGCGAATAGCTCTGTGGTTCCTGCTGTACGGGCGTCATAGACTAATGATTCCCTATTGGCGCAGAATACGTTAAATGGCGTCCATCCCCGTCGCGGCGTCGTGAACCAATGACGTTCTCACAGGTCTGCTTCTATGCCCCAGTTCATGGTGAATGAATCCCCCGGTTCCAGCCATTTCAACCCGTCACCTGAATTAAAAGCATTGGCGGCTCCTGTCATGGGCTCCATGGCCACAGCTAGGGAACGGCCGGGAAGTTCTGTGGTGATGAACACGTGTACATAACTGACGCTTGAGTCGTGCCACAAACTCACACTGCGCCCATCCGGGGCCGAGAGTGTGTGCCGGCCAACGCCGTCGTCCATGCACAAGTCGGTGAAGGCCGTGTCCATCAGCAACTCCGAGACAGCTCTGCTTTGACGCAAATCATGGTGTCCTGACACCTCCACGAAACCAGTTGGAATCATGCGGGCGTCAGCCCTTAGATACGTGGCGGCGTTAATCTGGATGCGTAACTGCTCCTGCGGCACACTGCCGATGGTGAAGTACGGGTGCGCGCCCAAAACAAACGGAGCCCGCCGGGCGGAGTCGTTGATGAATCTCTGGCAGACACGCAGCGCTCCCTCGGCGTCAAGTTCGTAACTGACTTGGTGGCGGGCCAGAAACGGGTAGCCGTGCTGCGGGTGGATGACGGCCTCCAGCAGCACGTACGAGTCAGTGCTATCCAAAGCGTGATAACCGGTATTGCGCAACAAACCATGGATCGCATTGTGCAACGGGACTTCCGTGATGTCCAATTGTTGGTCCACCCCGTCCAGCTGCCACAGCCCACCATCAACCCGATTAGCGAACGGTGCCAGCGTGATTCCCGACGCCCCAGGAGCAATGGAATCAAAGGCATAACTCTCTACTAGCGCCACTCCACCCCTGTCATAATGGCGAATACCAGCTGCCAAGGAGGTAACTATGGCGGTAGCGTCCCCGCGTCGCAAGGTGAACTGGGATCCAGTGGCTGCCCGCGTTCCCGGGGCTTCTGTGGGAGTGGTCATGAGCATTAGGCTACAGCTTAACGCTAGCTGGCAACACCGTCATATACGTTTCCTGGCTGCAAAAATATTGGTCTTAATGTAATATTTTGTTTGAAACTGTTTATTTTCTTCGCACTGACAGTTCGCACTGACAGTAAGGGGTTCACATGCTCGCACCAGAGCGGCAGTCGCGCATCCTCAAGGAGCTCCAGCACCACGAAGCAGTACGCGTTGCTGATATAGCGGCTGCCATGAATGTCAGTGAAATGACTATCCGCCGTGACATTGAGGTTCTTGATCAAAGTGGCCTGGCTAGAAAAATCCATGGCGGGGCAATGCGCCTTGCGCGTTTAAGCGCCCTTGAACCTGGCTTTCTGCTTAACGTTGACAAACAGCTTGAGGGCAAACTGGCCATAGCCCAGACGGCCCTAACATTGGTTCAACCCGGAATGACACTTGCCCTCACCGGAGGAACCACAACGTACCAGCTGGCAGTGCTCCTGGCAGCTGAGATTGAACGGCTGCGCAGCCTGACAGTTGTTACGAATTCCCTAAAGATCACCGAGCTGCTGTACCTCCAGCAAGGCGGCTCTGATCTGAAAGTCATCGTCACAGGCGGAGAGCGCACACCCTCGGAAGCTCTGGTGGGTCCCGTGGCTCGCATGGCGCTAAAGAACCTAAATACTGATATTTGTTTCATGGGTGTCCATGGTTTGGACACCGAACGCGGGCTAACCAGCCCCAACTTGCTCGAAGCGGAGACAAACACGGCGTTCATCGAGGCCACCACACGCCTTGTTGTACTGGCGGACAGCACCAAATTCCAGGTCCGTTCATTGGCCCAGATAGCACCGCTGGCGGCTGTAGACACCATCATTACCGATCACGCCCTCAGTCCAGCTGGCAAGGACCTGTTCGCCTCCCGAGTCCCGCACTTCATCATGTCACCAGCTTCGCCCGAGAACACTAGGAAGAACTCATGACTACTGCCACAACATCACTTTTGGCCGACGGCCGCGAGCTCATATATTTTGACGATGGCGCCGTGGCCAAACCCCACGTGGCCGTTGACACCCGCCCATTGGATCCGCGCTCGGAGGAGAACACCGGGGAGCTGCGCTTCGATGCACTCACTAGCGACTGGGTGGCCATTGCCGCACACCGGCAGACACGCACGTACCTGCCACCGGCTGATCAGTGCCCGCTGTGCCCCACCACCGGAGCGAATCTCTCAGAGATTCCCGATGAAGATTATGATGTGGCGGTTTTTGAGAACCGCTTTCCGTCGTTGGGCCCGGCGGTTGGTGCCGTGCCAATCGATCCCGAATGGGGAACGCGGGGACGTGCTTTTGGGCGTTGTGAGGTTGTTGCCTTCACCCCGGAACACTCTGGCTCCTTTGGCGAACTATCACCAGAACGCGCCCGCACTGTCATTGATGCATGGGCCCACCGGACACAGGCATTGAGTGCTTTGCCCGGTGTGAAACAGGTCTTTCCTTTTGAAAATCGTGGCCAGGATATTGGCGTCACGTTGCACCACCCGCACGGACAGATCTACGCATATTCTTACGTACCCCCACGCAGTGCGGTCATGGCTAATGCTGCCCGCAAATTCTATGATGACCGCGAGGGCAGATCCACCTTGCTCGGGGACATTCTCACCAAGGAATCCGAATCCGGTGAACGCATGATCGCCCAAGGAAAATACTTCAGCGCATACGTACCCTTTGCGGCACATATGCCCTTGGAGGTTCATCTGACCCCGCACCGCCACGTCCCGGATTTTGCGGCGTTGATTGACAACGAACGCGACGAGCTGGCCGTCATGTACCTGGATATCCTGCGGACTTTAGAGAACATGTACACCACACCCACCCCTTATATTGCAGCGTGGCATCAGGCGCCACTAGATGCTTTTCTGCGTCCATCCGGACGTTTTCACCTTGAGCTCACGTCCCCACGCCGGGCCGCAGACAAGCTGAAATTTCTAGCGGGTTCGGAAGCCGCCATGGGCGCATTCATCAATGACACCACCCCCGAGCAAAGCGCCGCCATGTTGCGCAACTCCTTCGCACAACTGAAAGCAGGCCTGGAATGAGCATCTCCACTGACGCAGCTCTTGCAGCGAGTGCTTTCCAGGACGTCTTTGGTGCGGCACCCAGCGGCGTCTGGTCAGCCCCGGGTCGGGTAAATTTGATCGGCGAGCACACGGACTACAACGAAGGTTTTGTGCTGCCCTTCGCGATTGATCGCGCTGCAGCCGTGGCTATTCGCCGCCGTGATGACAACGATGACCACACGGCCCGGCTGTGCTCAAGCTACGGGGATCAACAAATCGTCACAGTTGATCTTGCCGCACTCACACAGGAAACCATGTCCGGCTGGAGTGCCTATCCATTGGGTGTTGTGTGGGTCATGCGCCAGATGGGCATCGATATTGGCGGCTTTGACCTGTACCTGCATTCCACCGTCCCCTCGGGTGCCGGGCTTTCTTCCTCCGCCGCTATTGAGTGTGCCGTTGCCACTGCTTTCAACGACCTGGAATCGGCCGGGCTAACACTCAATGAACTGGTCCTTGTAGGCCAGCGCGCAGAGAACGAAGTGGTTGGTGCGCCCACGGGCATCCTTGACCAGTCCGCATCCTTGCTCTCCACCAGCGGTCATGCCGTCTTTCTTGATTGCCGCACACAGGAATCAAAACTTGTACCTCTTGATTTGAGTACCGCCGGGCTGCTGATCCTGGTCATAGACACCAACGTCAGCCATGCCCACGCCACTGGCGGCTACTCCGACCGCCGGGCCTCCTGCGAACTCGGAGCTGAAGTGCTGGGGGTGCGCTCGCTGCGCGACGTTGCTGCAAGCGAGCTGCCAGAGACAGCGGGGCTGCTGGATGAAGAAACTTTCCGTCGAGTGCGCCACATCGTGACAGAGAACCAGCGCGTACTTGACACGGTTGAAGCATTGGATCAGGGCGGACCAACCACCATTGGCGATCTCCTCACCGCCAGCCACCTCTCCATGCGCGATGATTTTGAGATCTCCTGTCCCGAACTGGATCTTGCGGTGGAGAGCGCACTGATGAACGGAGCGCTGGGCGCCCGTATGACAGGAGGAGGCTTTGGCGGTTCTGCCATTGCCCTCATCCAAATTAGCGAAGAAAACGCAGTGCGTGAGGCCGTGGTGAGTGCGTTTGCCAAGGCCGGATACACAGCTCCTGACATTTTTGCTGTCTCCCCCGCCGCAGGAGCCTGCAGAATCTTATAACCACCGGAACACAGAAGGCCGCATCCCATAAAACATGGGATGCGGCCTTCACTGTAAACGGGGTCCTAGTTCAGGAACTCCCGATGCTGTTCATGCGCCTTGCTGATCTGCGCCAAGATTTCTTCGGAATCCTTGTGCTTGTCACGGAGTTTGGGCTCCATGGTTGCAATGGCGCCTTCTTCAACCATCAGCAGCTGGTAGACCCGTTCACGCTCGGTGAGATCTGCCGTGTATCCCAGCTCCAAATAGCTCTCTGCGTGGCGACGCGCGTTGTTTAGGACAGTCTGAGCCTTGCCAGACTTGCTCACCAGGGAGCCAACGATCGTGATGGCCAGGACACCAAGGATGACAATCAGCGAAACGCTGGTGCTAATTTCAATGACCGGAACGGCCTCGCCATCGTTAATAAAGGGCAAATTGTTCTCATGCAGTGCGTGTAGGACCAGCTTGACACCGATGAAGGCCAGGATGGTAGCCAGCCCGTAGGAAAGGTAGATCAGGCGGTCAAGCAGGCCGTCTAGGAGGAAGTACAGCTGACGTAGGCCCATGAGGGAGAACGCGGTTGCCGTGAAGACGATGTAGACGTTTTGAGTCAGACCGAAGATGGCCGGGATCGAATCCAGCGCGAAGAGCAGGTCGGTGCCACCAATGGCCACCATGACCAGCAGCATCGGGGTTAGGACCTTCTTGCCGTTAACAACTGTGAGGAGCTTGTCGCCGTCGTACTTGTCAGAGGTCTTGAACAGACGCTTGGCCAACTTAATGATGAAGTTATCAGCATCGTCGCCCTCGCTGTCCTCTTCCTTGAGCAAGTTCCCTGCTGTGATCAGCAAGATGATCCCAAAGATGTAGAACATCCAGGACCACGTGTTGATCAACGCCGCACCCGCGAAAATGAAGCCGGTGCGTGCAATCAAGGCAAAGACGATGCCGAAGAGTAGAACCTTCTGCTGGTCCTCACGGGGAACCTTGAAACTGGACATGATGACAAGGAAGACAAACAAGTTGTCAACGCTCAGTGCCTTTTCGGTGATGTACCCGGCGAAGTACTCCCCACCCATGGTGGGACCGCCGAAGATGAAGACCGCCACACCAAAAACAAGAGCCAGGCCTACATAGATTGAGGACCAAATGGCTGCTTCACGCAGAGTGGGAATGTGCGCCTTGCGGATGTGGAAAAAGTAATCAAAGGCCAATAGGCCAAGAATGAGAACAATGGTAATGCCCCAGATCAGAGGGGATACGTTCATGAGCTGCTTTCGCTAGTCGCCTGCAACAGGCGTTGTTGATTTCGGTTGCCGAAATCGGGGTTATATAACATCACTTATAAAACAACGCCCGGTCTAAAAGGCCGGGCGTTGTCAACGAGGTACTTGAGGTGCTCTCTAGTCATTGCCCCGCAGGATGGCCAAGAGACGCAGGATTTCAACATAGAGCCATACCAACGTCACTGTCAGGCCGAAGGCGGCAGTCCATGAGTATTTAGTGGGTAGCCCGTTTTGGACGCCCTTTTCAATGGAAGTGAAATCTACGATCAGCGAAAACGCTGCCAGACCAATGGCGAACAGGCCCAAGATCAGACCGAAGGGAATATTAGTTCCGGGGATGTCCATGCTGCGAATACCCCAGGGACTGTTAGTAGCCCCAAAGATCATCAGGGCAAAGTTAATCAGCGAGAACAGGGCGTAGCCGGAGAGGGCAATGATGAAGAAGCGGGTCATTTTTGGCGTGGCGCGTACCTTGGCGTTTCGGAATAACACCAGAGTCACTAAGAACACGCTGAGCGTGCCAAGTACGGCTTGGACAACAATGCCGGGGTAATTCGCTTCAAGTATCCCCGAGAGCCCACCCAGGAACATCCCCTCAAACAGCGCGTAGCCCAGGATCAGCGCTGGGGACGGTTGCTTCTTGAAGGCATTCACTAGACCTAGCACCAGGCCAACAATCATGCCCGGGAACATCAATACCGGAACAATCCAGCCAATGGCTGCACCAACCAGTACAAGGGTCAGTGTCATGACCGTCTTCATAATGACGTCGTCATAGGTCATGCGGCCGGTCTGTGCGGCGTTGGCAGAAGGCTTGCTGTACATCTCCTGAAGCTGCAGTGCTGACAACTGCTGCGCAGCAGCCAACGTGTCTGCTCCGCCGTTGACGTTGCGGCGCTGAGAAGAGGGCGTGTCCTTGAAGTTTTTGTTATTGGCAAAAACTGGATTACCACCAAGTGCCATAATGCTGTTGCCTCCGAAATAGGGGGTAAGAATAATTATTAAGTCTATCAAGTTAGACGCTTGGGAGGGGTACTATATTCCCCTCCGGGCGAATTGGCAGCCCTTTCCCAGCAAAAGTTCACCCAATGTTCGCTTAGAGGCACAGAAATACGTTTGTGCCCGCGATTTTGGGGGGTCTCTCGGCGTCTCGCAGCTCCGAGTTGCCACTTGTGGCGTCCAAAGTAGTGTTTTGGACGCCACAAGTGGCAACTCGCGGAAGCCGGCACGGCTATGGGATGCCCGGCGGTGGTGGTGCGTTACTTCGTGGTACCCCAGGTCGGACTCGAACCGACACTTTACAGATTTTAAGTCTGTTGCCTCTGCCATTGGGCTACTGGGGCATTGCTGCTGGATGAACCAGCGCTAACAACATTACGCGATGAGCGGCCTGTGCAGGAAACCGGGGCTCACGTGAGAGTGAATGGCGCCGAATATTTGAAGTGTCCGTGGTGGCCTGGTACAAAAGCAGCAAGCTCCAAAGCCATGAAATATGATCCCCAGGAAGGGTCCGGGGAACTGATTCCCAGAGAGTCTGCCGGGACAAAACCGAAGCGTGGGAAGTAGTCGCTGCCACCCATCAGCACAATAGTATGTTCTTGCATCTCATTTGCTGCTGCGATGGTGGCCTCTACCAACGCAGACCCGATACCTTGCTTCTGATAGCCCGGCAACACAGCTATTGGGCCCAAGCCCAGAGAAACCGACGTTCCGATCCATGCTCTGGTGGTGATCACATACCCAAGAATTTCTCCTCGCTGGGACTCGGCCACGAGAGAGAGCCCGGGTAGGTACTCCCGTGCAGCAAAAAGTCGGCGCAACAGGCGCGGCTCATCACCCTTGGGGAAGGCAGCTTCCACGAGGGCCAGGATTTCGGGCCTGTCCCCGGCATGCTCACAACGGATGATCACCGCACCAGTCTAGTGCCTATGCTCGTGGGCCAATCGGTGCACGAATAACAAGAAAGCGGCCCTCTCAAGAGCCGTGTTACAGACTGTAGGGAGGGCCGCCGTGGAGTGCATTACAGAAGTGTTGGCTACTTGCTGGCCGTAGCTTCTTCGCGAACTTCAACCTTGGGGGCAACAGCAGCAGGTGCCGCAGCCGGCTTCGGCTTAGGGGTTGCGGCAGCGACGAACGTGGTGCGCGGTGCCTGCAGGTTCTCCAGCTGGGCCAGGTCGCGGCCGGTTAGCATGGTGACAAACCAGTCCATGAGAACGCGGATCTTGCGCTCTACTGTGGGCATGGCCAAGCCATGGTAGCCACGGTGTGCCAGCCAAGCCGGGGCGCCCTTGAGCTGGATGCCCATGATCTTGGCAACACCCTTCCACTGGCCAAATCCGGCCACAGCGCCAAGGTTCTTGTGCTTGTAGCCTTTCAAAGCCTTGTTGAAGCGGCTAGCCCACAGGTTCTTGGCCAGGAGCTTTGCCTGACGCAGGGCGTGCTGGGCGTTGGGGACGCAGGTGCCGTCAGGAAGACCGCCTGTGACATCCGGGACAGCCGCAACATCGCCGGCGGCCCAGGCGTTCTCAATGACACCGAATTCGCCGCTGATCTGCAGGTTAACGTTGACGGAGACGCGCCCACGAGGTTCGATCGGGAAGTCAGTGGAGCGGACCATGGGGTTGGCCATGACCCCTGCAGTCCAGATGAGAGTGTCAGCATCAAACTGCTGGGCAACTGTCTTCTCCGGCAGGTTGATGAGTTTGAGATTGCTCTCTTCTGCATTATCCAATGAAGTGTTCAACAGAACCTCAACGCCGCGGCTGCGCAGGTGCTCCACAACCCAGATGGCCTGGGACTCGGTAACCTCGGGCATGATGCGTCCCATGGCTTCAACCAGAACGAAGCGAAGTTCGGACTGCTCAACACGGGGGTTGATCTTGACTGCGGCACGGGCCATGTCTTCAAGCTCTGCAATGGTCTCAATGCCAGCAAAACCGCCACCAACAACCACGAAGGTCAAGGCGCGCTTGCGCTTAGCCGGGTCGGTCTCCGTGGAAGCCTGCTCGATCAGGGACAGAACCTGGTTGCGCAGGGCAACAGCTTCTTCGATGGTCTTCAGGCCGATTCCTGATTCTGCCAGGCCCTTGATCGGGAAGGTGCGTGTGATGGCACCTGCAGCCACAACAACATCGTGGTACGTCAGCTCGAATGGCTCGCCGCCGTCGGCCGGGGCCACAACGGCCGTGCGGTTCTCATGGTCAATTGCTGTGACGGAACCCTGGATCAGCTCTGTCGCCTTCAGGTGCTTGCGGTGGGATACAACCGCGTGACGTGCTTCGATGTTTCCGCCGGCTACTTCAGGCAGGAACGGCTGGTATGTCATATAGGGCAGTGGATCGACCAAGGTGACAATGCCACCTGATTTTGCGATCTTCTTCTGCAGTTTGAGTGCTGTGTAGAGGCCGACGTAGCCGCCGCCAACTACAAGAACGCGCGGACGTGCTGAAAAGGTGGGAATGATTGCCATACCTCCATGATACAGATGTTTGTGAAAATATTCACTAGCCTAGGGAACGACGACGGATCGCAACTTCCGATGACGCCTTTCGCCCCGCCGTGGGAGCGTGTGGGCTAGTGTTTGTGCCCCTGCCCAGAACCACCAGGGGGCTCGCCCTGTGCGGATGTTTGGGTTGGTCTTACCCCGTCAGTTTCCTTTGCCGTAGCTAGTCGACGCCGGCGCAGCAACAGGTGCGTGGCCCCGCCTCCAGCGATCAGCAACAGCAGCCCCAGTGAACCAAGAACTAGCACTTGCGGAACTGCACTTGTGTTGTCTGCGGGCTGGGCAATAGGTGCTGCAAGGTCACTCAGGGTTGGCTTTGGCTGCGGCACCTTGGATACGGGTGTGCCGTTTTCCGAAGGCGGAGTTACCGCGCCTCGCCGGTGTACGTGGATCCATTCAGCAATGCTCCCCAGGGGGTTTGCCTCCACCACGGGAACATCTGCACTCAGGGCAGCCTCGGCGTCAAGAATCCCGTAGCCATAGATCGCGTTGGGAACCCCCTCACCCTTGGGTTTGGCTGTTGAGATGATCCTATTGATCACCTGGGCTGCACTCATCTCGGGGTATTTGGAGCGAATCAGTGCCGCAACTCCTGAGACTATTGGCGCCGCACCACTTGTGCCACTCCAGCGAGCGTACCCACCACCGGGAAGTCCCCCGGCAAGATCCTCAGCGGGGGCGCTGACGCCAATGCTGATGCCTTGGGATGAGGAGTCCACACTGGCTGTCCCATCCTTGTCCAAGCCACCCACGGCGAGGATGCCGGGGATGGTGGCCGGGGCCCCCACCTGTTCGCTTCCGGACTTGCGGTTACCGGCCGCTGCCACAATGACAACATCTTTTGACTCCGCATAAGCAAACGCGTCGTCCCAGCTTTGTGGCCAGGCTGTTGAGGTGCTGCCAAGGGACATGTTAATGACCTTGGCACCGTGATCCACAGCCCATTTCACTGCAGCCGGGATCTGATCGTCAATGTTTTTACCTGACGGGTTATCAGCGCCCAACCACACGGAGACGCTGAGCAGTTCAGCCTTCGGAGCCACACCGATGACCCCATCGGGCCCTGCCCCGACAGTGTCCTTTAGCGGCGCCGTCGTGCCGGGTTTTGCTGAAGCTGAGGGGCTGGCGGTACTTGTCTTGTGGCCACGTCCAGCCAACATTGTGGCAACCAATGTGCCGTGCTCGGGTTCGGCGCCAACACCTTTGGTGCCACCAGGAATTCCGGCACCTGACATGTCTTTCCCGCCTACCACGGCACCCTTGAGGTCGGGGTGAGAGGAGTCAATGCCGCTATCGATGATGGCAACCTTCACGCCTTCACCTTGGGAGACCTCCCAAGCTTTCTCCACGCCGGATTGTTCCAGCCAGAACTCCCGGTTGCGGATGTCATCTGCGGAGGCAGCAGGGGCCGTCAACACAACAAATGACCCGGCCAGGGCAAGCGTCATCAACGCGGCGGCGATGGATCGCAACCGTGGACCAAACTTCATGAACGCTCGTTTCCGTAAAATAACAGGCTCAGCTATGGGCTGCTGCCAGTGCGATTCCGTCCAGAATATCGTGTTCGCTGGTAGTTGCCGATTCCAGGCTCCCCCCGCTGAGCTTTGCCAGGCGGCGCAGCACGGTGCGCCAGATGAGTGCTCCAGCGCCAATGACGTCGACACGCCCGGGATGCATGAAGCCAAGCTCGCCTCGTTCTTTGCGCGTCATGGCAAGTAACGCGGATGCTGCTTTGTCTATTTCTTCCAACGGAACGACGGCGGCATGAATCACCTTGCTCTGATAACTGGCCAACCCCAGGGCTTGTGCGGTGACAGTGGTTATTGAGCCTGCAACACCAACCACACCATCGATCTCTCCTAGTGGAAGCACCGCCAGGACGTCATTTAATTTCTCTTCGATCGCGGCCTCTGCGGCCGTGATCTGGGCAGCGGTGGGCGGATCACTTTTTAGATAGCGCTCGGTGAAGCGCACACAGCCCATGTTGGTGCTGAGCGAGCCGCGAACGCCTGATGCATCGCCAAGGACAAACTCAGTGCTGCCCCCACCAAGGTCTACAACAAGGACGTTGCGATCATCCAGCACGGGCAAAACGCTCACCGCACCGGCAAATGAGAGTGCGGCCTCTTCGGCGCCACTGGCAACGTCCGGTAACACGCCGAGCCTGTCCTGAATTCCTGCAACAAAAACGTCGCGGTTGCCGGCGTCACGTGTGGCGCTGGTGGCAACGAATCTGACGCGTTCCACACGTGCAGCAGTGATGAGTGCCGCATAGTCATCTACTGCAGCGAACGTTCTCTCAAGGGCATCTTCTGCCAATACACCTGTGACATCAACACCCTGGCCCAGCCTGACGGCCCGCATTTCACGATGCACATCTGTCAGCTTCGCCCCGTCATCTGGGTCTTGGATAACGTCGGCGATGAGCAGACGGATGGAATTGGTTCCACAATCAATGGCTGCCACACGCATTTTTGCTTAGCTCCCTTGCTGGTTCAAATGTTTGACGTGACGGCTCAAGTCCTTGTGCGGTACTGGCGCTTCATTGTTCCAGGCCCCTTCGCAATGACACGTCTGCGCAGTCCACCACTGTCCAACGGCGGCAAGCGCCTCATCACCGAGCGGGTTGACGCCCGGGCCTGCGGCAAGGGCGTGGCCAATCAGTACATGCAAGCATTTCACTCGGGTAGGCATGCCCCCTGCCGAAATTCCAGCGATCTCTGGAACCGGCCCCGTACCGGCCCGCTCTCCGATGGCTTCACGTGCTGCAATGTAGCTCTCGTGGGCTTTGAGGTAGGCAGCAGCCAGATCGTCCTCGCTACCCAACCGGTCGGTCATTTCATTCATGAGACCAGCAGCCTCCAAACGTGAAGCCGCGGCTGTCAGGACGGGGTGTGTTAGATAATATGTGGTGGGGAATGGAATCCCATTGCTGAGTCGCGGAGCTGTGGCAGCAACCAGCGGATTCCCGCAGACACACCTGGCCGGGATCTCCACCACGTCACGCACAGGCCGGTTGAGCTGGCGGCTGAGAGTATCAAGATCAAGCTGAGTGGGGACACGTCCACCCGGGGCGTTACTGGGCGTTGCGGGCACGGGGGCCTTTCCTGAAACTGTTTGACTGCGTTGATGCGTTACTTACTGCGTTGCTGAGCGGCGGCTCTGGCCCCACATAATGTGGGAAAAGTGTTCAACCAGTTATTTTAGCGTGCTGTCACAGCACGGCCTTGCCTACTTTCCCCGTGACACTTTAGCGCCGGCGAATCCCAACACCGGTTCAGGGAGCCGGCGCGGGTTCCGGTGCTGGCGGTTCAGGGAGCCGGCGCGGGTTCCGGTGCTGGCGGTTCAGGGAGCCGGCGCGGGTTCCGGTGCTGGCGGTGCTGGCGGTGCTGCCGCAGGGACTTCCACCACGGCAGATTTCTGTACCGCCTCCCACAAACTATCCACCCAGGGGTCAACTTGTATGGCTGTGGCGTTCTTGGCGGTGGTGGCTTGGGCGGCTGCTGCCTTGGCAGCATCAACCGAGTCATCAAGTGCTTCCACGCCGTTGGCACCATAAACCCAATATCCGGTTTCCCCGGGCATGAGCATGCTCACTCGATCACGAGCCTGCTGTTTGATGAAAGCAGGATCATCCCACCGGGCCAGCTCAGATTTGTAAGCGCTTTGCTGGCTTTCCTTGGCCGCAATGTCTTCGTGTAGTGAGGCGATCTCGGCTCGCTGTTCCAAGAAAGTATGCACGTTCGGTGCCAGCAGCAAGGTGACAACGGCCATGGTCAGCCCCAACACCAGCAGTCGTCCCGAAAAGGAACGAGCCGGGACTGGGCTGTCCCCGCCAGTCTGGGGTAATCCATCTTGGCTGTTACGGCTATTGGGTCCAGTTGCACGCTGCCGGCCACTCTTCGCCCCTTTGATTCCCTTACCGGCCGGGCTTCCCTTGCCTGCCGCGCCGGACTTGCCTGCCGGGCCGGACTTCCCCACCGGGCTTCCCTTACCGGCCGCGCCGGACTTGCCGCCGCTGGGGGTGGGCGAATCAGCTGGGGTGGGATCCGCCGTCGTACTCGGCAGTGCAGCTTTTTTGCCAGCTTTGTCCGGGTCACTGCCAATACCGGCCGTGAATTGTGCTTTAGGCACTGAGGGCCGTCGTGAGGCCATGCTTCTCCTAAGTACTGCTACCGATCAATTCGTGCCCCGGCCGTGAAAGTGGGGGCTACAACTGTTTCCGGAGACGGCAAAGCCGCGACAACGAACCAAGGTGTGTGTTCAACCTTAGCCAGCTGCCGCGGCCCTTGCTGCTATTTAGCCCTTGAAACGCGGGAACGCGCTGCGGCCTGCGTAGCGTGCGGCGTCGTCAAGTTCTTCTTCGATGCGCAGCAACTGGTTGTACTTGGCAACACGCTCTGAGCGGGCCGGGGCACCTGTTTTGATCTGACCGGCGTTGGTGGCAACGCAGATGTCAGCAATGGTGGTGTCTTCGGTTTCGCCTGAACGGTGCGAGGTGATGGTGGTGTAACCGGCGCGCTGGGCCATGGACACTGCGTCCAGGGTCTCGGTGAGCGTACCAATCTGGTTCACCTTCACCAGCAGTGAGTTGGCGGTGTTTGACTCGATACCGCGGGCAAGACGTTCCGGGTTGGTGACGAACAGGTCATCTCCAACAATCTGGATCTTCTCACCAATGGCGTCCGTGAGGGTCTTCCAGCCTTCCCAATCGTCTTCATCCAAAGGATCTTCGATGGAGACCAGCGGGTAGTCAGCCACAAGCTCGGTGTAGTACGCGCTCATTTCAGCGGCTGAAAGGGACTTGCCCTCGAACTGGTACGTACCGTCTTTGAAGAACTCGGAGGAGGCAACGTCCAGGGCCAAGCCCACGTCCTTGCCAGCTTCGTAGCCTGCGCGCTTGATGGCTTCCATGATCAGATCCAAGGCTGCACGGTTGGAGGGGAGGTTCGGTGCGAAGCCGCCCTCATCACCCAGGCCCGTTGCCAGACCCTTTTCCTGCAGTACTGACTTGAGGTTGTGGTAGATCTCAACGCCCCAGCGCAGACCCTCGGAGAACGTGGAGGCACCCATCGGCACCACCATGAATTCCTGAATGTCCACATCGGAGTCGGCGTGTGAGCCACCGTTGAGGATGTTCATCATCGGTACTGGCAGCACATGCGCGTTGGGTCCGCCCAAGTAGCGGTACAACGGCAGTCCGGCAGACTCGGCTGCGGCACTGGCCACGGCCAAGGAAACACCCAAGATGGCGTTGGCGCCAAGTTTTGCCTTGTTCGGGGTGCCGTCCAACTCCAGCATCATGGAGTCAATCAGGCGCTGGTCAGTTGCGTCGATGCCTTCAAGCTCGGGTGCAATAACTTCCAGAACAGCCTCAACTGCCTGCAAAACACCCTTGCCCTGGTACCGGTTCTTGTCGCCGTCGCGGAGTTCCGAGGCCTCAAAGGCACCTGTTGATGCGCCGGAGGGAACGCCTGCGCGGCCCATGGCTCCATCTTCAAGGAGAACCTCAACCTCTACGGTCGGGTTTCCACGGGAATCCAAAATTTCGCGTGCATGGATGGCTTCAATAAGTGCCACGTATTGCTCCTAAAAGTCAGCTTTGTAGTGTAAATGTCGACCACGCTGTCCCCTCAAGCCTAACCCGCCCGAGTGACCGGGCACTCATTGCTACGCTCAGAGCGCCAATATGGCGTGGCGAGATTGGCACCAGTTGAAGCAGCGGACGCTTGCCTTAGTGGTTGCGGCGCACATTGCGCTGTGTCTTGTGCTGTGTTTTGCGCTGTGTCTTGCGCAGCGTCTTGTGCACTGTCTTGCGCAGGGCCTGCTCGGCATCCAAGCCACGCTGTTGGGCAAGACGGACGACGTCGAACAGTACGTTCCCGAGCTCTTCTTCAGTGCCGATCCACTCACCGAGAGCGCCCACGCCCGTGGTGGGCTGGGCCACTCTGGGCTGGGCGCGCTCCAGATCAATGCCGGCGCGTTCCGCGCGCTCCACAACCTTTTGTGCCATGGCCAGCGCCGGCAGCGTGGCCGGAATCCCTGTGAAAGGACTGGACTGTGCAGGCGCTTTTTCCGAGCCCGTTTCTTCGATGCGTTTGGCACGTTCGGCGGCTTTAACCCGTTCCCACGTCTCTTCGATTTCAGCGATGGAAGCAGGAAAGCTCTCCTGTAGGGTGCCGTCGGCGTGGAAGACGTGCGGACTGCGCCGAATCATTTTTTCCGAGAGCCCATGGGCCACATCGGCAAGCCCAAAGTGGCCCTGCTCCGCAGCCAGGTTGGCGTGGAGCACCACCTGCAGCAGAATATCGCCCAGCTCATTAGCCATTTCGGCTGTGTGTTGTGTTTCAACGGCTTCAATGAACTCGTAGGATTCCTCCAACAGGTACTTAGTCAAGGATTCATGAGTCAGGGCGGCCGTCCACGGGCAGTGTTCACGAAGAGCCGCAATGACGCCAACAAGGCGGGCTATTTCCAGCTCACTGGAAGTAGCCCGCCCCTTGCAGTTGTGCTGCGTGTCAGCTTTCAAGCGTGGATTCGTCCTCGTCCATGAAATCGTCAGCAAAATCATCCGCGCTGAAGGCTACAAATCCTTCGGAGTCTGCGAAATCATCCAATTCATCCATTGCATTTTCATAATGCTCAACGATGAAATCTTCCAACTCTTCGCGCGCCTCAATGGGCAGGAACGTTGCATGCACCGCGTTCAAGGTCATTTCAAGGACAGTGTCCAGTCCGTAGCCAAAAGCTTCGATGAGCAAGCCAAATTCGCCGCTCAATGTGGTCCCGCTCATGAGCCGGTTGTCGGTGTTGACGGTGACGTTGAAACCGAGCTGGTGCAACAGTTCAATCGGGTGTTCTGCAATGGTGGTGCCAAACGCGGCCATGGCGCCGGTTTGCAGGTTGGAGGATGGGCACAACTCAAGGGGAATCTGGCGGTCCCGCACCCACTGTGCCAAATCGCCCAGGGTGAGCGTGCCGACGTCGTTCCCGTCTTCCTCCTGGACGTCCAAGTGGATGTCCTCTGCGATGCGCACGCCGTGGCCCAGGCGCAGGGCACGGCCATGAACAAGTGCGTCCTGGATGCTCTCAAGCCCGGCAGCCTCGCCGGCGTGAACGGTGACGGGGAAGTTATTTTCGGCAAGGTAGGTGAAGGCCTCGCTGAAGCGGGAGGGCAGAAAACCATCTTCGGCGCCGGCAATATCAAACCCGACAACACCGTTGTCCCGGTGGCGCACAGCAAGTTGGGCGATCTCGGAGCCGCGATCAGCATGACGCATGGCCGTGATGATCTGGCCAACTTCAATGTATCCGCCAGCTTCATCAACGGTGTCCATGCCCTCCTCAAGGCCCTCTTGGACCGCTTCAACGGCCTCATCAAGACTCAGCCCGGCTGTGAGGTGCTGCTCAGGCGCCCAGCGAACTTCGCCGTAAACCACCCCGTCCTCGGCCAGGTCTTCGACGAACTCACGGGCCACCCGGACAAGCGCATCGTGCGTTTGCATGACGGCAACAGTGTGTTCAAACGTTTCAAGATAGCGTTCAAGCGAACCTGAATCCGCCGACTGCACAAACCATTCACGCAGCTTTTCCGGATCGGTGGAGGGCAGTAAATGACCTGTTGCACCCGCCAACTCAATGATGGTTTCAGGACGTAAACCGCCGTCCAAGTGGTCGTGCAGGGATACCTTTGGCAACGATTTCAGGTCCACAACGGGGGCGGACGTGGCAGCGTGCTCTGAAGTTGGGTTAGTCACAATCCCCACTCTAGGGTTGTGTTCGTCGCTGCGCTAGTTGGGCACGCTACAGGGCCTGGCCGGTGGACTCCCCCGAGTGCGCAGTGATGGGAACCCGGCGCTGCCCGGCAAGGTGCTTGGGCGGCTCCGTTGCCGGGTTTGCAGGGGAGGCATTTGCAGGGGAGTCAAAGAAACGTTCGACGCCGGCGCCTCCCCCACCCGCGTTTGTTCCGTTCGCCACGGGCGCAGTTTTTGCCCCATTCCGGGCGGCAGCGTCCGGGCGGATGGCTCCGGTCACGCTGTCGCTGCCGTCGCTGCCCGTGGTTGCGTCTTGGGTTGCGTCTTGGGTTGCGTCCTGGGTTGGGTCTTGAGTCGTGTCAACGACGGCTGGGGCGTTTCCGGCTTCCAACTGCGCTCTTGCTATGCGCTCCGCCGCCTCAGCGTGGACACGGGCTGCGTGCTGGGCTGCCATGAGCCCGGGCTCGGGGCGTGGCGCCACCCTGCCACGCTTCTCCAGAATATGATGCAGGTATTTGATGGCGTGATCCACTATGAAGCCAATGGCAATGGCAAAGACAATAGCAATTCCCACACCCAACAGCGGGTTGTCATGGACCCAGCGGCCGGCAAAAGTTCCCACGGCCACTGAATAGCAGGCCCACGTCACCACAGCGATGCCATCGAGCACAACAAAACGACGCCAAGGAAAATAGGTGGCCCCTGCTGTGAAGTTCACAGCAATTCTGCCCACAGGAATATACCGGGCCGTGAAAATCAGGATGGCCCCGCGTTTTTCCAGTTCTCTGCCGGCCCAGGCGAAGGCTTTCGCTCCCCGAGGTTTCCGCATCCACTTAAACCGTGTGGTGCCCAGGGTTCTGCCCAAGAGGTAGGCAATGTTATCCCCGATCATGGCCCCCATGGAGGCGCCGATGATCAGCAGCCAAATATTCGGCTGGCCGGTGCGTGCGGAGATGGAGGCCAAAGCAACAATGGCTGTCTCGCTGGGTAAGAACAAGAAGAAGCCATCAATCAGGCAAAAAAGGCTGACGATGGGGATCACCCACCATTGTGAGGCGGAATGCTCGATCAGAACATTAATCTGATCGACTATGTGCAAAAAGTCCACCTGGGACGGTTCCTCTCCAATGGGATTATCAGCTCTAAGCTTCCCACCACATTGTCCGGCTTGGTATCCATCCGAAGGAGGAGATTCCACCGTTTTTCTCAGCCTATGGGATTACTTAGGATGAATAACCCCTAGCTGCAGCAATTCTCGCTATTTCACTGAACGTTCACCCACCTGCGTCGAGGTTGGAGATGATGACACCCCGGATGGGGTGTCATCATCTCCAACCTCGACGCAGGGCCGGTTAAGCGATACGGCCGATGATAAGTTTCGACGCTGGGCGAGAGCCCTCAGGTGCAATAGTCACGGCACCTTCGAGTGCTTCTTTGGCCCGGTCAAATTTCTCCGGAGTATCCGTCAGTAGCGTCATGAGTGGTTCGCCGGCGCGAACCATGGCGCCGGGTTTGGCATGCATCCGCACCCCGGCTCCTGCCTGGACAATATCTTCTCGCCGGGCCCGTCCGGCGCCCAGGCGCCATGCAGCGACTCCCACCGCCATGGCATCAAGGCCAACCAATACGCCGTCGGCCGGGGCATAGACAACCTCAGATTCACGAGCCACTGGCAGTGCCGCGTCAGGGTCTCCACCTTGGGCAGAAATCATGCGCCGCCACACATCCATGGCACGTCCGTCCTTCAGCGCAGCAGCGGGATCAGCGTCGCGGATGCCGGCAGCTTCCAGCATTTCCTGCGCCAACCTCACGGTGAGTTCAACGACGTCCTCCGGTCCGCCACCGGCCAGCACCTCCACGGATTCCTGGACCTCAATGGCGTTTCCTGCCGTAAGTCCCAGCGGAGTGGACATGTCGGTCAGCAGCGCCACGGTGTTCACCCCTGCGTCCTTGCCCAAGGCAACCATTGTTTGCGCCAGCTCCCGTGCCATGTCCACGCTCTTCATGAACGCCCCGGACCCAACCTTCACATCAAGCACAAGCGCACCCGTACCTTCGGCAATCTTCTTGCTCATGATGGAGGAGGCGATCAGTGGAATCGCTTCAACCGTCCCGGTGACATCCCGGAGGGCATACAACTTCTTATCGGCAGGCGCCAGACCGGCCCCAGCGGCGCAAATGACCGCGCCCACATCGGCTAGCTGACGCATCATCTGATCATTGGTGAGATCCGCTCGCCAGCCCGGGATCGCCTCCAGCTTGTCCAATGTGCCCCCGGTGTGGCCCAGTCCCCGACCCGAAAGCTGTGGCACAGCTGCGCCAAATACTGCGACAAGGGGAGCAAGTGGCAACGTGATCTTATCGCCCACCCCACCCGTGGAGTGCTTGTCAGCCGTTGGCATCACCGCACCCTTTGCATTGCGCAGCGAAGAGAAATCAAGCGTATCTCCGGAGGCAATCATGGCGGCCGTCCACTGGGATATTTCCTGCCGGTTCATCCCGTTGAGCAAAATAGCCATGTTCAGTGCGGCCATTTGTTCCTCGGCGATGGTGCCTCGAGTGTAAGCATCAATGGTCCACTTGATTTGATCAGCGCTCAATATGCCCTTGTCACGCTTGGTCCGGATGATGTCAACAGCGTCAAACGCGGGGCCTGCATAAGATTCAGGGTTCATAGTGTGTCCATCCAATTCTCAGTATTGAGTGTCTCTGCTGCGCTGACTGTCTGCGATGACTGTCTCTTAGTTAAGCCTTGGCAGGGCGCTAATCTGCCGACGCACCCGCTGCTCGTTCCAAGTCCCTCGGGCCAAAGGCGTCGGGCAGGATTTGGGCCATGGTTTTTACCCCGGAGGAGGTCATCAGCCGCGTCTGCGCCGTGCTGAACTCGAACAGGATCTGCCGGCAGCGCCCGCACGGCATCAGAATTGCCCCGTCTCCGTCTACACAGTAGAACTCCGTGATGAGCCCTCCGCCGTTCATCTGTGCAGCGCCAATCATGGTGCACTCTGCACATAAAGTCAGTCCGTAGCTGGCATTCTCTACGTTGCATCCGGAGACAATGCTGCCATCAGCTAGTCTGGCCGCGGCCCCTACAGGGAACTTCGAATAAGGCACATAGGCGCGCCTCAGTGCTGCCGTCGCGGCCAGGCGGAGGGGTTCCCACTGCGCCTCGGACATGGTTGTGTTCACCGCTTACTCCTTAATATATGGTTCGCCGTCGGCGGCTGGAGCCAGTGCTTTGCCAACAAAGCCGGACACAGCCAAAATTGTCAGGGCATAGGGCAACATGGCCAGGAACTGCCCGTCAATGGGAGTACCAGCGAGGGAAAGAATGCTTTGTAAATTCCCTGCCACGCCAAACAACAAGGCGGCAAGGGCAGCACCAATCGGGTTCCACCGGCCAAAAATCAATGCGGCCAGAGCAATAAACCCAAGGCCACCGGTCATGTCCTTGCTGAAGCTGCTGACAGCCACAAGTGTGAAGTAGGCACCGCCTACCCCAGCCACTGCCCCACCGGCCAGCACGTTTAGCACACGGGTGCGGTTGACGTTGATGCCCACAGTATCTGCTGCTTTGGGGTGCTCCCCCACTGCACGCACACGCAGTCCCCAGCGGGTGCGGAAAAGCCCAAACCAGAGTGCCACTACAAGCACCAGCATGAAGTAACCAATGATCGACTGCCGGAACAGCGTGGGGCCGATGATCGGAATCTCAGACAGCAGCGGAATGGGGATGTTAGGCAGGTGTGCGGGCTGGTTGAA
This sequence comes from Arthrobacter sp. TMP15, assembly GCF_039529835.1. Lineage (NCBI taxonomy): Bacteria > Bacillati > Actinomycetota > Actinomycetes > Micrococcales > Micrococcaceae > Arthrobacter > Arthrobacter sp. TMP15. The sequence goes on along the minus strand of NZ_CP154262.1, from coordinate 914,648 downwards.
GATGGTCTCGCCGTTAACCTTTGTCTTCATGATCTTTTCAAACAGGAAACCCGTCAGACCCGAAACAAGCACGTTGAGCACCACACCAACAATGATCTGGTTGACCACGTACTTAATGCTGAAAACTGCCAAGAGAACAGAGACAAGCACCCCTGCCACAGCAGCCGCAAAGAGACCCGCGAACGCGTTATGCGTAATCGAGGCCACCAACGCGGCTGTGAACGCGCCCGCCAGCAACTGCCCCTCGATGGCGATGTTAACAACACCGGCGCGTTCCGAAAGTACTCCTGACAAGGAACCAAACACCAAAGGCGTGGTTATGAGCATGGCTCCGGTGAACAGTCCAACGAGCGTGATGTTCTGGGTGGTGGTGCCACCGATCATCCACACCATCAGACCAATAACAAAGACCACGGCAAAGGTCATAACAACCCATTTAGCGATTTTTCCGGTCACCTTGGTCTGGCTGTATGCCAGATAGGCTAGACCAACACAGAGCACCGAGACAATGATGCCCATAATCTTCGCTGGTAGGACCAAGTTGGGAACCTGCCAGGCATCGTTCTCTTGGGAGATGCGGAAGGTGGCTGTGCCGTCAGGGCCCAACACAATGAAGACGGCGACGGCGAACAGCGCCAATACGCCCAGGAGGATCGGAATTTTCCAGCTGCGAATGGCGACAGCGTCAACCACTTGACTTGTTTTGCTCTTGGCGGTGATGCTCATGCTGCAACTCCTTCATGGCGCACTGCCTTGATCCGGAACATGGAACGCACCAAGGGTGGCGCGGCAATGAACAGCACAATCAGGGACTGCACCACGGCAACAATGTCAATGGAAACGTCGGCGTTGATGGCCATTGAGGTGCCACCTGCCTTGAACGCGCCAAAGAGGATCGCGGCAAAGAACGTCCCCCAGGGTTTGGATCGGCCCAAAAGTGCCACTGTAATAGCATCAAATCCGATACTGCCGGCAATGTCAGAATCGAGAATTTTCTCTGTTCCGGCCAGCTGGGTGACGCCCGCAAGTCCGGCCAGGGCGCCGGAGATCAACATGACGGTGATGTAGCCGCGGGAGACCAGCATGCCAGCGGTCCGTGCTGCCCGCGGATTAGCACCTATTGCGCGGTATTCGAACCCCAGCGTGGAGCGGTTTAGCAGCCAAGAGACAACAAAGACTGCCAGCACGGCCACGATCAGCCCTGCATGCACACGGTAATTGGGGCCCAGCAGCAGCGGGAACATGGCACTCTCGTGCATGCGGGGGCTGATGGGGTTGCTGCTATTGGGATCGCGCAGTTGGTTTTTGAGCAGGTACAGCACCAGCGAGACGGCGATGTAGTTGAGCATAATGGTCACGATCACTTCGTGAGCACCCGTGCGAGCCTTTAAGAACCCAGCAATGCCGCCCCACAGCGCACCACCAATGGCACCAGCGAGCACCACGGCTACCAAGTGGATGCCCGGAGGCAGCTCAATCATGAAACCAACGACGCCGGCAAAAGTGGCGCCGATGATCAGCTGACCCTTGGCACCAATGTTGAACAGCCCCACCCGAAACGCCAGTGTCACGGCGAGTCCTGAAAGGATCAACGGTGTTGCGAAGGTCAGAGTTTCGAAAATACCCAATCTTCCCTGCCAGGTACGGGAACCTGGGTCATAGGTTGCACCGCGCCACAGGGCACCATAGGCTTCCGAAATGGCAGCCCAGATGGCTTTGAACGTGGCACTTGGATCACCAAAGAAGTAGCCCAGTGCACTGGTTACCCGCGTATCGGTGAAAGCAATGAGTATCCCACCAATGACAAGTGCCACCAGCACCGCCAGAACGGAGATCATCGCGTTGCCGCTGACGATTTCACGCATCAATTGGCTGCTGTTGCTTTCTTTCTGCGCTACAACTGGCGTCTTTGGGGACTCCGGTGCAGGCTTATTCACATCCACCCCACTCATTGCTGTTCACCTTCGTTGGTGGTGCTTTCTGTATTTTGTGTACTCATTTGTTCCTGTGCTTCTTCTGCGCTGAGGCCTGCCATCATCAAACCCAGCAATGCTCGGCTTGATTTTCCGGGGACAATACCCATGAGCCGGCCGGCAAAAAGTACTGCAATCCTGTCGGCAAGTTCCAGTACTTCATCTAGTTCCGTCGAGACGATGACTACGGGGGTACCGGCGTCCCGTTCGGCGACGATCCGTTTGTGTAAGAATTCGATCGAGCCAACATCCACCCCTCGGGTGGGTTGAGATGCCATAAAAAGTTTCAACGGCCTGGAAAGCTCTCGGGCCAGCACCACTTTCTGCTGGTTTCCCCCGGATAGCGTGTCTGCCTCATCCTGTGCAGACTGTGCCCGAACATCGAATTCGGCCACCTTTTCCACGCCGTTCTGGGCAATAACGGACCGATTCAAGGTACCCCGACGGGAAAAGGGTGCGTTCTTGTACAGATCCAAGATCAGGTTTTCGGCAATGGACATCTCGCCCACCAGCCCATCGTCTTGTCTGTCCTCGGGGACAAAGCCAACTCCGGCATCAAGAATCTGGCGGACACTGCTTCCCAACAGCTCTTTGCCCTCCAAGGTGATGGAACCACTGACATGCTTGCGCAAACCCAGGACAGCCTCAGTAAGTTCCGTCTGCCCATTGCCCTGCACCCCAGCAATAGCCAGAATTTCTCCTTGGGCAACATCCAGGCTGACGTTATCTAAAAGTCTGAGTCCGGCGTCGTTGAAGACTGTCAGCTTGGAGATTTTCAAGGTGACCTCGCCGGGTTGCGCATCAGCCTTATCCAGGTTCAGGTTCACGGCGCGTCCCACCATCATGGCGGCCAATTCGGTGGTGGATGCTGATGGGAGTGCCGAGCCCACCACCTTGCCGCGGCGGATCACCGTGATGGTGTCCGCGACGGCTTTGATCTCGCGCAACTTGTGAGTGATGAACACGATCGAGGTGCCACCCTCTCTCAGCTGACCCATGATCTCCATAAGCTCATCGGTTTCCTGAGGTGTGAGCACGGCGGTGGGCTCATCAAGGATCAGGATTTTAGAGTTCCTCACCAGCGCTTTGATGATTTCCACTCGCTGCTGCACACCCACGGGCAGATCTTCTACCAACGCGTCCGGATCAACATCGAACCCGAATTTATCCGATATCTCGCGGATCTTCTTTCGCGTTTCTTCAAGGTTCAACACGCCGCCGAAGCTGGTGGCTTCAGCACCGAGTGCCACATTTTCCGCGACAGTAAAAACGGGAACCAGCATAAAGTGCTGGTGTACCATCCCTATTCCTGCAGCCATGGCATCTGAGGGCCCCGCAAACTTCACCGGTTTGTTATCGACAAGAATTTCGCCGGAGGTGGGCTCATAGAGGCCGTAAAGGACATTCATGAGAGTGGATTTTCCGGCGCCATTTTCACCGAGCAGGCCGTGAATCTCACCGGATTCCACCACCAGATCAATGTGGTCGTTCGCCACCAAGGCACCAAAGCTCTTAGTGATGCCCCGAAGTTCTAATTTCAACGTTTTAACCCGTCTGCGGATAATTTTCTTCTAATAGGTGCGTGTTGCTCGGCGACTCTTGGGTGCCATCGCCACCGCTGCCACATCACCAAGCTGATGCTGGTGATGTGGCAGCGGCGGCATTTCCGGCTTGCTCAGGGCAAGCCCGGATGGCGTCTACTTCGGGCTGGACTTCGACGCTACCTTGATGGATCCGTCGATGATGCCCTTCTTGATCTCATCCAGCTGAGTCTTGGTATCGGCATCAACAGCAGATTCCAGATCGTGGAACGGGGCAAGGGACACACCGTCGTTCTCAAGGGTGCCAATGTAGGGAGCAGGATCAAACTTTCCACCCAGATCGTCCTTGACAATGGTTTCCACTGCCTCGCCCATGGTCTTGACAACCGAGGTCAACAGAATGGACTTGTAAGTAGGCGCCGTCAAGTAGCCGTCGGAGTCAACCCAAACAAGCTTGGCATCCTTGCCGCCCTTGTTTGCTGCCAAAATGGCGTCACCTGCACCCTTACCCAACGGGCCGGCAACGGGCATGATCACGTCTGCGCCTTCAGAGAGCAGGTTGTTCGTGATCTTTGTACCTTCCTGAATGATTTCGAAGGTGTTGGCAAAGGAGCCCTGCTGGGTTTCAGAATCCCAGCCCAAGAGCTGCACGGTTTTACCCTGCTTCTCGTTGAAGTACTTCACGCCTTCGGCAAAGCCATCCATGAAGATTGTCACCGTAGGGATGTTGATTCCACCGAACGTACCGACTTTGCCGGTTTTAGATACTGCTGCTGCGGCATAGCCGGCCATGAATGCGGCCTGAGCGGTGTCATACACAACAGGCTTGACGTTATCTGCCTTGATGCTGTTGTCATCGATGATGGCGTAATGCAGATCCGGGTTGTCCTTGGCTGCTGTCGCTGTGGCTTCTGCAAGCAGGAAGCCAACGGTGACGGTCAGGTTACATCCGGCGCTGGCCATTGTGGCCAGGTTCGGGGCAAAGTCAGCAGTACTTGAGGACTGCGCTTCCTTCATTTTGATGCCGAGGTCCTTCTCAGCCTTCTTCATACCCTCATATGAGGACTGGTTGAAGGACTGGTCATCGAATCCACCGGAGTCCGAGACAATGCAGCCCAAGTAGTCGGCTGCGCCGGCATTTGCTGAGCCGCTCGCGTCTCCGCCGGGAGCAGGCGGTGCTTCTCCACAGCCCGTGAGCAACAGCGCCACGGCGCTAACAGCTACGGTTCCAACAATGGCTCCACGTTTGACTTTATTGATGAGCAGGTTTTTCAAGGTTCCTCCATAAGGTGTGTGTACGCAGTGGAGGAGTGAGCCTCAAATGTGGTGACGGGTCAGCCTGATACAAAAGGAACAACATTGTCCCGTTGTGAGAAGCAAACTCGACTACTTTGATGCACCCCCGCAATGCGGCGCTAACCAACACCATAGTGTCACTTTGCCGTGCGCAGGTAGGGAGTCAGGGGATGTGAGGTTCATCGTTGGGGAACCGTTACACAACGGTTGCAAGTAGCAGATAAAGTTTGCAAAAAAGTGCGCGCGTTAAGCGCTTCAAGCCACTGTTTGCGCTACACTCCAGCTCTTGCCACCTGCCGCTGAGAAGCTACTCCCAAGTGCTAGTACGCAGGGTGCGCAATGCGGCCGCGCAAAGCACTCTGATACCCACGGCCAACGCGCGTTCATCCACAATGTAATCACCACGGTGCAAATCATATTCTTCCCCGCCAGGAACATGGGTTCCCAGGCGCATCAACGACCCGGGGATGCCTTGTAAAAACCAGGCGAAATCCTCAGCCCCCATGGACTGAGGCGCCAACACCACGGACTCTTCACCCAATTCAGCTCTGGCGGCGGCTTCAATGACAGCAGTTTCATGTTCTGAGTTCACCACTGGGGGCACGCCTCGGGTGTGTTCCAGATGCACATCCACACCGAAAGGTGCCGCAACTTGCTGCACAACCGCGTCAAGGAGCTCTCCTGCCGCATGCCATGCTTCGCGATCAAGGCAACGCATGGTGCCACCCATGACACCGTGCCCAGGAATTGCATTCGGCGCAGAGCCGGCATGAATTTGCCCCCACACCACTGACACGCCGCTGCGGACGTCCACTCTGCGGGAGAGAACCGCAGGAACACTGATGGCAATCTCCGCCAAAGCGAAAACCAAATCCTCGGTCAGGTGAGGCCGGGAAGTGTGCCCTCCACGGCCCGAGAGCTCAATTTTAATGGTGTCCGAGGCGCTGGTGATGGGACCGATCCGAGTCCCAATTTTGCCGACGTCAATGCGTGGATCACAGTGCAAGGCCATGATGCGTGGCACACCGTCAAGTGCGCCCTGGTCAATGCATGACAGGGCGCCACCTGGCATGGTTTCCTCTGCGGGCTGGAAAATGATTCTGATGGTCCCACCCAGCGTGGTGTGCTGATGCATCTTTGCCAGCACTAAGGCAATGCCAAGCATGCACGCCGTATGAAAGTCGTGGCCGCAGCCGTGGGTGACCCCGTGGTTGCGGGAGGCAAAGGCCAGCCCAGTCTCTTCCACGATGGGCAAGGCGTCAATGTCCCCACGCAACGCCGTCGTAATAGGACCTTCGCCTACATCAACTATGACCCCTGTACCGTCCAGTCGGCGAGGCGAAAGACCGGCTTCAAGCAGGCGATCATAGATCTTTGCCGTGGTCCTGAACTCTTGGAACGACAACTCCGGGTGGGCGTGAAGGTCACGGCGGAAGTCAAGGACCTCTCCCAGCAAGGGTTCAAGCCAGGGGCCTACGAGCTCAGTCGGTTCTGTTTCCAGGGAGTAATTGCGCACACAAGAAACTCTAGCCTCGTCCGTGCGTCGTGGCTGTATTCGCTTCTCTGCGTTACTTTGCCGCAGCCAACCATTTGCACTCGGACAGTTTCCGGGGCTAAGGGCTCCTTAGGCAAAGAGCTACAGGACGTCTATGTCGCCGTTGGCCTTGAGCCCATCAACAGCTCTCTTTACGAGCTGCGAATGAGCTCGCGTTGTCACAAGCAGCGCATCAGGAGTGTCAACCACCACCACATCTTGGATGCCAATCAAGGCAATCACGCGCTTGGTGTCGGTAACAACAATGCCTGTGCTGTCCTCTGTGAAGACTCGTGCGCCTTCACCAATAACCTTGACGTTGTTGTTTTCTTTGGCGCTGCTAAGTCGCGCGATGGCCGCGAAGTCACCAACATCGTCCCAGCTAAAGTCCCCTGGAATGACTGCCACATCCCCAGCGTCTGCTGCAGGCTCGGCCACTGCATAGTCAATGGCAATTTTCGGCAGTGTGGGCCACACCCGATTTTTGACGATGACTCGTTCGGGGGTGTCCCAGGCACGCGCAATCTCCATCAAACCCTCATAAAGAAGAGGTTCATTAGCTTTGAGGTGGTGGAGCATCAAAGACACCGGCGCAACGAACATACCGGCGTTCCAGTTGTACTCTCCACTGGCGAGGTATTCTTCCGCGACAGCTTGGCTGGGTTTCTCAACAAACTTCACCACCGCGTGGGCGCTGGGCGCACCAGCAATGTTCAGCGGCTCCCCCGTGAGGATGTAGCCAAAACCTGTGGAGGCGTGAGTTGGCTTGATGCCAATGGTGACGATCTTCCCGGTAGCCGCTGTGTAGATTGCCTCGCGCACAGCATCCTGGAACTTACCTACCGGGCTGATGACCTGATCGGCTGCGAAGGAACCCATGATGGTGTCTGGATCGCGGGTGAACAAGATGGCGGCAGCCAAACCGATGGCGGCCCCTGAATCTTTTGGTTCCGTTTCAAGAACAAGATTCTCATCAGCAATCTCGGGCAACTGGCGGCATACCGCTTCACGGTGGGCATCCCCGGTCACCAAGAGGACCCGCTCCCCGCTGAGTGGGACAAGCCGGTCATAAGTGGCGCGGATCAACGTACTTCCACTGCCTGTTAGGTCGTGGAGAAATTTTGGTGCCGCCGCTCGGGACAACGGCCACAGCCTTGTGCCAACACCGCCTGCAGGGATAACGGCGAAGAATTTATCTAAGGGCTCCGTTGCAGGGGGAACGTTCTCAACCAAATTTTTCGTATTCATCAACACAACCATAAGCGATGTCCGCACATCCAACGGTGCTAACTGCGGTCAGTGGCGTGAAACTTCCACCCAGGGTCGTAGGTCAGGGATACCGGCGTCGACCTTTAGGACAGGCAAGTGCGCCAACAGGCGAAAGAGCTGTAACTGCCGGGACACGGCCCTACAAAGCACCGATTTGAGACTGACTTGTGATTTGCTGCATAGAGCAAGGAGTGCCTAAGTTGAATATGCTGTTAGCTAAGCCTAAATTTAGGCTCAAGTATGAGTGCTCACGCCGTGTGCGTTTCCCCGCGTGGAACCACGCCAGCGCAACGGTGACGCAGGAAGGTTTATTCAGTGCCGACAAAACCAGCTGGCACTCTGTATCGCGGCCGAGAAGGCATGTGGTCCTGGGTGGGACACCGTATTACCGGTGTAGTTATTTTTATTTTCTTGTTGGTGCACGTTTTGGACACCTCTTTGGTGCGAGTGTCCCCAGAGGCGTACACAGCAGTCATCGGGGCGTACAAAAACCCCATCATGGGACTGGGCGAGGCCGGCCTCGTTGCAGCAATCGTGTTCCACGCTTTTAACGGCCTGCGCATCATTGCCATTGACTTTTGGAAAAAGGGTCCCAAGTACCAGCGTCAATTACTCTGGGGTGTTCTTGCCTTGTGGGCTGTGACAATGATTCCGTTCCTGATCCGTCACCTCACCATTGTCTTCTCCAATTTCTTCGGAGGGAACTAACATGAGCTCCAACTCCATCGCAGCTCCGCGCTCCAACAGTGCACAGTCACCTCAGTACAAGCGCAACAAAGCATCACACTCAAGTTTTGAGATGATCGCCTGGTTGTTCATGCGTCTCTCCGGCGTGGTTTTACTTGTGCTGATCTTTGGCCACTTATTCGTGAACCTGATGGTTGGCGAAGGTATCCACGCCATCGACTTTGGTTTTGTTGCTGGTAAATGGTCAGACCCGTTCTGGCAGATCTGGGATCTGGCTATGCTGTGGCTCGCTATGCTCCACGGCAGCAACGGTGTCCGCACCATCATCAACGACTATGCCGAGCGGGACCGTACACGCATGACCCTTAAAGCGGTCCTCTACGTTTCTTCCGCTGTCATCATTGTGCTGGGTACCTTGGTCATCTTCACCTTTGACCCTTGCCCCGCCGGTGCTGTTATTGATCTTCCGTCCTTCTGCTCCGTTCCTTAACTTTTAGTAGGGAACACCCCGTGCTTTTCACGCCGGGGGTTGTAAGAAGTGAACACCAGCTTTTAGCGCAGTAAAGAGAGAAAGAGCATCCAGTATGCAGGTCCATAAATACGACGTCGTAATCGTCGGGGCCGGTGGCGCAGGAATGCGTGCCGCCATTGAATCCGGTCAGCGTGCTCACACCGCCGTTCTGACCAAGTTGTACCCAACCCGTTCACACACCGGTGCCGCTCAGGGCGGCATGTGTGCAGCCCTTGCCAACGTCGAAGAAGACAACTGGGAGTGGCACACCTTTGACACCGTCAAGGGTGGCGATTATCTGGTGGATCAGGACGCCGCCGAAGTTATGGCCAAAGAGGCCATCGAAGCCGTTATTGATCTGGAAAAGATGGGCCTGCCGTTTAACCGCACGCCCGAGGGCCGTATTGATCAGCGCCGCTTTGGTGGTCACACTCGTGACCACGGCAAGGCGCCCGTCCGCCGTTCTTGTTACGCGGCTGACCGAACCGGGCACATGATTTTGCAGACGTTGTACCAAAACTGCGTCAAGCACAACGTTGAGTTCTACAACGAGTACTACGTGCTTGATCTGCTCACGGTTGATGAGGAAGCCACCCGCGAGGACGGCACCATCTACCTGCAGAAGAAGATTGCCGGTGTTGTCTCCTACGATCTAGCCACTGGGGAACTGCACATCTTCCAGGCAAAATCCGTGATCTTGGCTACCGGCGGTGCCGGCAAGGTCTTCAAGACAACCTCAAACGCACATACCTTAACCGGTGATGGCATGGGCATCGCATTCCGCAAGGGCATCCCCCTGGAGGATATGGAGTTCTTCCAGTTCCATCCAACGGGTCTTGCAGGCCTGGGCATCCTCCTCTCCGAGGCCGCCCGCGGTGAAGGTGCAATCCTGCGTAACTCCGAAGGTGAGCGCTTCATGGAGCGCTATGCACCCACCATCAAGGACCTGGCCCCACGCGATATCGTGGCCCGCTCCATGGCCAACGAGGTGCGTGAGGGCCGCGGTTGTGGTCCAAACAAGGACTACGTCCTCCTTGACCTCACCCACTTGGAGCCGGCTCACATCGACGCCAAGCTCCCGGATATCACCGAGTTTGCCCGCACCTACCTAGGTGTTGAACCGTATACCGAGCCAGTGCCGGTCTTCCCCACGGCGCACTACGCCATGGGCGGTGTTCCCACGAACATCACCACCGAGGTTCTGCAGGACAATGACACCATCATCCCGGGCCTGTATGCAGCAGGTGAAGTGGCGTGTGTATCCGTGCATGGTTCAAACCGTCTGGGCACCAACTCGCTGCTGGACATCAACGTGTTCGGCAAGCGCGCCGGTGTAGCCGCAGCAGAATACGCAAACGGCGCCGATTTCGTTGACTTGCCGGAGAACCCGGAAGCTGACACAGTTGCTTTGCTTGAGCATGTACGTGTGTCCGACGGCGGCGAAAAAGTTGCCATGATCCGCAAGGAACTCCAGGACACCATGGATGCGAATATGCAGGTGTTCCGCACAGCCGAGTCAATTGACAAGGTGCTTGCAGACATTGCTACCTTCGAAGAGCGATACTCGCGCATCACAGTTCAGGACAAGGGCAAGCGTTTCAACCTGGATCTTCTTGAGGCTGTTGAGCTTGGTTTCTTGCTTGAACTGGCCAAGGTCATGACGGTTGCTGCATTGCACCGCCAGGAGTCGCGCGGCGGCCACTACCGCGAAGACTTCCCGGACCGCGATGACGAGAATTTCATGAAGCACTCCATGGCTTACCTTGATGCAAACGTCACGGTGGAAAGTTCCGCAGAATCCATCGCCGGCATCCGGCTGGAAACTAAGCCTGTTGTTATCACGCGTTACCAGCCGATGGTGAGGAAGTACTAATGAGCACCGTAGAAGCTGAACTGCCGGAGCCGGCATCGAAGATTGAGCTGCCCGCACACCTTGGTGGCGGCGGTGAAATCCCCACATTCGACGTTACCTTGAAGGTGCGCCGCTACGACCCCGAATTCTCGGAAGAGTCCAAGTGGGAAGAATTCACCATGACCATGTACGGCACCGACCGCGTGCTGGATGCCCTGCACAAGGTCAAGTGGGAGCAGGACGGTTCGCTGTCTTTCCGCCGTTCGTGTGCGCACGGCGTATGCGGTTCCGATGCTATGCGCATCAACGGCCGCAACCGCCTGGCCTGCAAGACCCTGTTGAAGGACCTGGATACTTCCAAGCCCATCACGGTTGAACCCATCAAGGGCCTGCCAGTGGAGAAAGACCTCATTGTGGACATGGAGCCGTTCTTCCAGTCCTTCCGCGAGGTCATGCCTTTTCTGATCAACCGCGACCACGCCCCCACCAAGGAGCGTCTGCAGTCTGCCGAGGAACGCGAGCGTTTCGACGACACCACCAAGTGCATCCTCTGCGCCGCTTGCACGTCTTCATGCCCCGTATTCTGGACCGATGGCCAGTACTTTGGCCCGGCGGCCATTGTCAACGCACACCGCTTCATCTTTGATTCACGCGATGATGCCGGTGATATGCGGTTGGAAATCCTCAACGACAAGGAAGGCGTGTGGCGTTGCCGCACCACCTTCAACTGCACCGAAGCATGCCCCCGCGGCATTCAGATCACGCAGGCAATCGCAGAGGTCAAACAGGCTATTCTGTCCCGTCAGATTTAAGCTATTTGCCCCAAACTAAAGCGCCGCTCCCCGTTCGTGGGTGCGGCGCTTTAGTTATGTGCGGGGTTCCTTGCGGCCGGTAGAGGTGTCATTATCTCCAACCTCAGCGGGGTAGAGGTGTCATTATCTCCAACCTCAGCGGGGCGGGCTCAGTGGCGGGCTGTGTGGGACCTGTGAGGTCTTATGTCAGCCGCATGGACTGCCGCGATGGCTGCCGAGATTAAGTACACCTGACTCAGGAGGAAGAACCAGACAAAAAGGCCCAAAATAACGGCAAAGGGGGCTAGCAGTGCATTGTTGGTGACGCCGCTGAGCAGCATGGCGCTAAAGAACCGTAGGACGGTTGCGCCGGCACCGGAGAATAATGCGGCAAGGAGGAACACCCGGCGCGGCATGCGCACACGTGAGGCAATGCTGAACATGATCATGGCAACGGAGACGTCCAAAACAAACATCAAAACAACTGAACCTAGTTGAGCTGCCGCACCCGAGAGGAAGCTCCCCCAGCCCAGTGCATCACTGATGGTGTCAACGGCGGCTGTGCTGACCACCCCGAGCCCACTTGTCAGTACTAGCGCCACAGCCAGCACAATCAGGGTCACACCGTCTCGGACCTTGGAAAGCACAGGGTTGGTTCTATCCCGGGCGAGCCCCAAAATGGAGCGGATACCCTCCCGTAAGCCATTGATCCAGCTCATGGCAGTCACCGCCAAGGCCGCCAGAGAGATAATAAGGGTCTTCCCGAACGCGCCCGAGCCAAGGAGTTGTTCCGGTGTGAACAATCCGTTATTGCCTGTGTCAATCAATCCCGGGGTGGTGTCGGCAATGAGTTTAATGACTGCGTCTCGCAGCACATCGTTGCCGGCGGCGACAATACCAAAGATGGCGAACCCGGCGACAAGCATGGCACCAACAGAGAAAAACATGAGATAGGCGTTGCCTGCTGCCAGTAGCGGACCGCGACGTCGCGTGTAAAGGTACCAAACACGGGCCGGAAACTTTCCGCCCGCCCACGCAGTAAGCCAATGCATGAACGTGGACGCCTGCAAAAAGAAACTGCCAGTCTTTCGCGCCTCCACGTAGGCGCCGCGCTTCGACTCAACCCAGGTCGATAGGCCCTGGCGGTTCAGCGGGCTCGGCGGCGGTTTAGCCGGAGCGGCCATCGGATTCTTCGCACTCACCCCCGGAGCGGCACTACCAGGGAAATAGGCCGGTTCGCGCTGAGTCTTAGGGTTTTGTTCCTCCGCCAAGACTCAACTCCTCGCGCAAAAACCAACCACCGGCAAGATAGTCAAAAAGACCAATACTTGTGACCTCAAAATCCGCACAAAAATCGCTCATGTCAGACTTCGCCCGGGCCAGCGTGGCCTGGTCCAAATCGTGAGCGATCGTCAAATGCGGGTGGAACCCAAATTTCAGCAGGTGCTCCACCGGACCGGCCACCAATTGCTCGTGCAAGGCGGCACATTCCTGTGCCCCTTCCGCCACATTGAGGAACACAACAGGTGAGATCGGCTCAAAAGTGCCGGTACCGCGAAGCGAAAGCATAAACGGCGCCCCGTCCGCAGCAATCTTGCGCACGTGGGCTGCGGCGTCATCCCAAGAATCTGCGGCTTGCCCGGAAACCAGGGTTATATGAGCAGGAACGACTGCGGCATCCGCACCGGCGTAGAAAGCCCGCTTTTCGCCGAGCTCGGCCGCCAACGCCGGTGGCAGGGAGATGATTACTCCCAGACTATTGGCGGGCGGGGCCGGGCTTTCCTCGTCCTTACCAATGCCAGTCACAGTTATCCCACCGAGCCAACAGGGGGCAGAAATCCAACCTTGGCATACACATCGGCCAGTGTCACGGAGGCGATTTCCCGGGCTTTAGCCGCACCAACTGCCAGTAGCGCATCAAGTTCGCCTGGGTCATCCAGGAGTTCAAGAGTGCGCGTCCGGATGGGCTCAAGCCGGGCCACTACCGCCTCCGCTACATCACCTTTCAGGTGCCCGTACATCTTGCCTTCATACTCGTTCACAAGAGTGTCTATGGGTTTTTGCGTCAGCGTGGAAAGGATCTCCAACAGGTTCGTGACACCCGGTTTACTCTCACGGTCATGAGCAACAACCGTGTCATCATCTGTCACAGCTGACTTGATGCGTTTGGCCGTAACTTTAGGATCATCAAGAATATTGATCAGTCCATTGGGGCCGGAGGCGGACTTGGACATTTTCGAGGTCGGATTTTGCAAGTCATAAATCCTTGCACCCTCTTTTTGAATAAAGGCTTCGGGGACTACGAACGTCTCACCAAATCGGTGATTGAAACGTTTGGCCAAGTCGCGCGCCAATTCAACGTGCTGACGCTGATCGTCCCCCACGGGAACGCCAGCTGGGCGGTACAACAGGATGTCTGCCGCCATCAGCACCGGATACGTAAACAAGCCAACGCTGGCCATCTCTGCCCCGCTCTTGGCAGACTTGTCCTTAAACTGGGTCATCCGTGACGCTTCACCGAAGCCGGTAATGCAATTCAGAACCCATGCAAGCTGGGCGTGCTCAGGGACATGGGACTGGACAAAGAGCGTTGATTTCTCAACGTCAATGCCACCGGCGATGTACTGGGCAGCAGTCTTGCGGGTCCGGGCACGCAACTCGCCAGGATCCTGCGTCACCGTAATGGCATGCATATCCGGGATGAAGAACAACGTTTGGTAGTCATCTTGGCTTTTAACCCAGTTGACAAGAGCTCCCAGGTAATTGCCCAGGTGCAATGAGTCACCGGAGGGCTGCATGCCTGAGAGTACGCGTGGGCGGACGGAAATTTCACTCATGGTTCCGGGTTCCTTTAGAACTTGTAGTCAACGACCAGTGGGGCATGGTCTGAGAAACGGTTTTCGTAGGAATCTGCCCTGTCAACCACTGATGTCAGAGCCTTTTCCGCCAGGCCGGGTGTGGCCATCTGGTAGTCGATGCGCCAGCCGGTGTCGTTAGTGAAGGCCTGTCCCCGGTTTGACCACCACGTGTACGGGCCGTCAACTTCTCCGGCAAGTTCGCGAGCCACATCTTTCCAGCCGATTTCTTCGCCAAGGAACCTGTCAAAGTAAGCACGTTCTTCGGGCAGGAACCCTGATTTTTTGACGTTGCCTTTCCAGTTCTTAATATCTAAAGTCTTGTGCCCAACGTTCAGATCTCCCACCACCAGTGCATGGTCGCTGGTTGCGGCTAGCTGGGGCAGACGACCAATCATGGTGTGCAGGAAGCGGTATTTATCTACCTGCTTAGGCGTATCGACGGCGCCTGAGTGCACGTAGGCGCTGACAACGCTCAGCGTTGTGGGCGTGCCATCGGCACCCGTCAGAACGTAATCGGCCTCAACCCAACGTCCTGAGGTGGCGAAGTAGTCATCGCCAATGCCGATTCTTGTGGCTACTGGCTCGAGCACGTCTTTCCGGGTGGCGATCAAAACACCCGCCCGGCCCTTGGCTTCTGCTTCTGCGTGCAGCACGTGCCAATCTTCGCTAAGGAACTCGTCAACGATGGCGTCAGGGGCGCGTACTTCCTGCAGGCATAGGATGTCCACATCGCGTGCTGCCAGCCAGGGGCCCATGCCGTTCCTGTAGGCGGCACGGATGCCATTGACGTTTACACTTGCGATCCGCAATCGACCGTTTTCAATACCGTTGCTCACTTGTTCCACCTTACCTGCTTGGAACCCTGAATTCTTGGGCCCCTCATCCGTGTACATAGGTTGTGTTTTGCCTGCTTCATAACCGGCCCTGTGCTGGTTTAGCGCTGGGCTGGCTTGGCCCTGGGCTGGCTTAGCGCTGGGCACCGCGCTCAAAGGCGGACGGTCCGGGGTTAATCAATAATCACACCGCTGACGGGGTCCTCACCATCAGTGCCACCTTGGGCGGTTGCGGCCCGTTCGGCGTTCTTCTTGTGCATGGCCGCATCCATCTTCGCTTCCTGGGCTTCCCAGTGTGGGTTGATCATGCCACGGGCATTGGTGGCTGTGATCTCGATTGTTTCCAACGCCCGGGCCACCATCGCCGAGTCCTTACCAAGGTATTCGTTGACCACACCGATCTGGACGTTGATGATCTTAAAGGAGTGATCCAGCTTGAGTTCACGCGCCTTCTCGGCCGAGCGTGAACCAGCCTCTTGGGACACAAGCCGGGTGCCGCCGTCGGACTGGGCACTTTCACTGTTGTGCTGGGCCATCTGCGCCTGAGCCAATGCCACCTGTCGGGCACCAAAGGAGGCGGCTTTGTGCACACCAATGTAGACCACAGTGGACAAGGCTAGCCAGCCAAACGCGATGGCGGCGATGACCCAACCCAACACGGTGCTGTTGTTGGCGGCGAAGATAAGTGCCACCAAAAAAACGATCGCCAACACAATGGTGCCAACGCCAGTGAATTTGCCAGGTTTGGACATTTTGCCGGTTCCAAGAGAAGTCATGCATCCATTCTCTCAAATACCGGCGTGCCCGTGGACCGCCTTCCACCAGCGGCGAACGTGCCAGGTGAGCACCGGGCGCCAACTCCCCTATTTGAAGGGATTCCAGCTGGCCATCGGAGCCAATTCGGCCAGCCCAGCACGCAGTAGCAAGAACCCCACAATGCCCACCACCCACACAAGAGTTTCACTGGCGAACTTGCCCAGTTTGGGGCTGAGACGGCGAAGTCCCGCATCCATATGGGAGCCAAGTGCCACCCGTAATGCCACTAACACCAGCGCCGGAATGAGCATGAGCACACAATAAATGCCAAGCACACCGAGCTCCGTGGGAAGCGGCAAATCAGAATTGGTGAGTAGTCCAATCGCCGCCAGGTAGGGCAACATAGTGGGCAGTTCAAGCAACCCTGCAATCAACGCCAGGGTCACCAACCCCCCTGGGCTCCGCAACGCTGTTGCTATTCGGCTCGCCCATTTGGTCTGGGCCACCGCTTCCTGAGAATTACTGCCCGTGCTTTTACTACCCGTGCTCTTACTGCCCAGGTCTGAGAACAGCGCATAGGCCAGCATGGCGCCGCCACCTAGTGTGAGGGTCCACAAGATGGGTGGGATCGCCAGCAACGAATCGACATCCAACCCCTTGGCGAGCCAGCCTGCCCCAGCAAGCACGCCAATACCCACCAGCAAATAAAAGCCGGCCAAGGCACCAAGATATAGCAAGATCCGCGGGGCCATCCGGCGCGCATCCGGGCGCAGGAGTAGCCAGAATGGAATTAATAAGGTGCCAATGCTTGTGCTGTCAATGAGAGCCAAAACGGCGAGTTGGGCGAATAGTGCAATGGTCATAGTTCCAGCGTGCCAAGTGAACCAGCTTCCGGAGTCCGCCATCGGATGCACTACGGCGTCATCCCTTCGTATCATCATGGCGTGCCTGCCTTGCCCGGGCGGCGGGCTACGGACAGGATGGAAGTATGAGCCAGCTTCCGCCCAAGTCCGCAACCCGCGTGTGGTTCAACACCCGCGTTCAGCCTTGGGCTTCGGGCATCCGCAGGGAAGATCTCGGGCTTGCCATCAGCTATTTCCTCGTGTTTTGGATTTTGAATGCTGTGAGCGGGGGTGGCGGGTTCAATTTCAATTTTCCGTGGTTGTCCCAGAACTGGGTGTTCTTTGCTGCCGTGGGATGTGCGGCAGTGGTGTTGCGCCGGAGCGCCACACCCTTGATGGCCATTCTTTGCGGATCTGCTGCCGTGATGCTGTTGCTGAGCAACCAGCCAACAGCCCTGATACTGGTGTTTGAACTGTTTTTTTCGCTGGTGTTGTTCGGCTCCCCCAAGGTTTCCGCGGCAGCCAGTAAAAGTGCTGTGGCTCTGTCAGTGCTGGTGACCCTGCTGGTCCTGGCCCTGACCGGTGAGGCAGAAGCCACGGTAGTGGCAGCGGTTGCAGCTGTCATGACGCTGCTTATGCCGATGGAATGGGCTGGAAATCTTCGCAAAGCTCAGCATCTAACAGAAAGTGAGTCCGCCCGGGCGGAGGCTGTCCGGGCGTCAGCGGAGCATCGCTTTCTTGCTGACAGGACCACCCATGAACTGATCCTTGAGCGCGAGCGCCAACACATGGCACGCGAGCTCCACGATGTTCTTTCCGCGCGGCTCTCAGCCATTGCCCTCCAATCCGGTGCGGCATTGCACACAGGATTACTGCAGGAAAAGTGGCAGGCAACGAAAATCCTCTCCCAAATTCGCTCCGAAAGCGTGGCGGCTCTGGATGAACTCAATGGGATGATCCGGCTCCTGCATACAGGCGCACTGGATGAGACGGCCGGACGCGCAGCTGACGTGATTTCCCTGGTGGAGCAGCATCATTTATCCGGGACCATGATTTCCTATGAAAATTCCCTGCCCGACGGCGGAGATCACCTACCCCTGCAGCTTCAGACCATTCTCTACCGCGTGTGCGCCGAATCCCTGCGCAACGCCGCCCTGCACGCGCCCGGTACACCCGTCACGATCACATTGGCGTGCTCCACAGGGACAGCAGCGGAGGTAGGGGTTGTTTTGCTTGTGTCTAACCCTTTGCCACGCTGCCCTGTCCCTCCGGCGCAAACAGGTTCTGCAGAGGTGGAGTCTTCACATGCTGGAACAGGTACGGGTATTCCCAGCATGCATTTCCGAGCCGCGCACGCTGGGGGAACCATCTCAACAGGTTTGCGTGCTGGGCATTGGGTGGTGGAACTGCGGTTGCCGATCGCAAGCTCCGCATCCGCAGAAGCCCACCTGTCATCGGGGGCCGCAGTATGAGCCCGGCTCAGCCAGTCACTGTCCTCTTGGCGGATGACCATGCCGCCATCAGGTTGGGCATGCGCATGGTGGTGGACACCGCAACCGATATGGAAGTGGTGGGTGAAGCCGGCGACGGTGCCCTCACTGTGAGTATGGCGCGGGCGCTGCGACCCGACGTTATCCTGATGGACTTGCGTATGCCGGTCATGGACGGTGTGGAAGCGACCCGGCACATTTGTGCCGAAGGTGTGTCCAAGGTGTTGGTGCTGACAACTTTTGACCATGATTCTTACCTCTTTGGTGCGCTCGCCGCCGGTGCTTCGGGTTTTCTGCTCAAGACGGCCGAACCTGCAACTATCACCGAAGCGATTCGCCGTGTTCATGAGGGTGATCAGGTCATAGCCCCGGAAGTGACGGCACGAATTGTTGCTGCCGCCCTGTCTGCGAATAGTGGGCCCGTGCTTGCCTCAACCGAGCCTCCGGCCTTGGATTTACTCACGGGACGGGAGCGAGAGGTCTTTGACTGCTTGGGCAGCGGACTAACAAATTATTGTATAGGCCGTCAGCTGGGCATCTCGGAAGCCACGGTGAAGACCCACGTTTCGCGCGTGCTGGCAAAGCTGGGCTTGGCGTCCCGGGTTCAGGCAGCACTGTTCCGACGAACCTGAACTGTGCCACCCCCGCTGCCACGCCCCGCAGTCCTCGCACTCCCTCGTTGAAGCCCTGACCACCGAGCCCACCGTCCTTCCTCCTTTTCTCGCTACCTCCTTACCTCCTTACCTCCTTACCTCCTTGAGGTTGGAGATGATGACACCCCGGAGGACGATGGGGAGTCATCATCTCCAACCTCAACCGTGGGATATGTACGTGCCCTACCCTTGCCCCGCTTGATGATCGGGAGCATCATGGTTGAACGGTGTTAAGAAGGGATATCAACATGTCAGGACTTCGTTTCAGAGCCCACTGCAGCATTGCTCCACCCGATATGTTGGGGAGGTTGGCGGTTGATGGGGATCCCGAACAACGAGAAGCTGCTGTCCGGGCGCTGGCCACCTCAGCTGCCATCCGTTCCCAGCGCGCCGTTATGGGGCGGCTGAACCGCCAGCTCAATCTAAACATTGGGCAGATGGTGGGCTTTGGCGTAATTCCCGAGCGCCGTTTGACCGTTTATGACAACAAAACGCTGGGCCGCACGTATCTACCCGGTGTCCGGGCGCGAGACTGGGGCCAGCCGCCCGTGGAGGATGCCGCTGTCAACCAGGCGTACGACGGCAGTAGCGCCACCTACGAATTTTACCGAGACGTTTTCCAGCGCAACTCCCTGGATGGTGCAGGCCTGGAACTCATCTCATCCGTCCACTATGGAGTGGCGTTTGATAACGCTTTCTGGGACGGCGCCCAGATGGTTTACGGTGACGGGAGCGGACGGATTTTCCAGATTGGTGGATTGACCCGGTCCCTGGATGTGATTGCCCATGAACTGACCCACGGGATCACAGAGCTGACTGCGGGGCTGGTTTACAGCGAACAATCCGGTGCGTTGAACGAATCTTTCTCCGACGTTTTTGGTTCGCTCGTTAAGCAATACAGCCTCAAGCAAACAGCCGCCGAAGCCGACTGGCTCATTGGCGAAGGTATTTTGGTCCCCGGGCTCGGAAAAGCCCTGCGTTCCATGATGCACCCCGGCACCGCGTACAAAGGAGATCGCCAACCCGGTCATATGGATGATTACGTTGTACTGCCGGATAATAACGACCCCCGCAATGACAACGGTGGCGTCCATATTAATTCTGGTATCCCTAACCACGCCTTTGCGTTGGCCGCCACGGCAATGGGTGGCCATGCGTGGGAGAAGGCAGGGAAGATCTGGTACGCCGTGCTGACCACCCGGCTGCGCGCCAATTCCCAGTTCACAGAGGCAGCCCAAGCCACTGTTGACGTTGCAGGGGCATTGTTTAGTTCAACGGAGCGGGATGCTGTCCATGACGCATGGAAAGAAGTCGGTGTTTTGACGTGAAAGTTCTAACATGAAACTGACAATCCGCAGGGGTGGGGGTATTGCCGGCATCGTGGCCCAGACCGAGTTGGACGCCCAAGTGTTGCCTGAACCAGCAGCGCAGGCCTTCGCTGGGGAGATTGCACGCGCCAATTTGCACGATCAGGTCGCCAAACCACCAGCCACGCAATGGCCAGATGGGCAGCTCTATGAAATCTCCTTGAAGGAGGCTGGACCGCCAGTAACGTGCTTTTACACCGATGAATCTCTACCGGAAAATGTCCGGCTGCTGTTGGCGTGGGTGGATGGACGTCCCGAACGCATCGAGTCAATTGAATAACTCCCAAGCCAGCCCACGCAAAAGGAGGACGACGCGCGGAACCTGAGTTCCGCGCGTCGTCCTCCTCAGGCTTTAGCCACCCAGACAAGCCCACGATCAGACTCGCGGTGGATGAGCCCAACGAAGCTTAGGACCGCTCCGCTGCCTCAACCACATTGGCCAAGAGCATGGCACGAGTCATGGGGCCTACACCACCTGGGTTCGGGGAGATCCAGCTCGCCACTTCCGCGGCTGCAGGCTCCACATCCCCCGTGACCACGGCCTTGCCATTGCCATCATCGACGCGGCTAACACCTACATCCAGAACAATGGCACCGGGCTTCAAATCGGCGGCCTTGATCATGTGCGGGACACCGGCGGCGGCAACCACCACGTCGGCGTCGCGCAGCTCGGCCGCCAGATCCTTGGTGCCAGTGTGCGCCAAAACCACTGTGGCGTTAATGTCCCGGCGGGTCAGCAGCAGACCCATGGGCCTGCCAATCGTCACGCCGCGACCAACCACCAACACGCGCTTGCCACCGAGTGAAATACCGTGGCGTTCCAACAGCACAATGCAGCCCTTGGGCGTGCAAGGCAGCGGAGACGTCATGGGCCGGTTCACGTTCGCCACCAAACGGCCCAGGTTCATCGGATGCAAACCGTCCGCATCTTTGGCCGGGTCAATGGCTTCGAGCACCACGTCCTGGTCAATGTGCGTTGGCAGTGGAAGCTGGACAATATAGCCGGTGCACGTAGGGTCCTCGTTCAGCTGGTGGACAGCGGCGAGGACTTCTTCCTGCGTGGCCGATTCCGGCAAGTCGATGCGGATGGACTTGATGCCAACCTGGGCACAGTCCTTGTGTTTTCCACCCACATACCATTGGGAGCCCGGATCCGAGCCAACTAAAATGGTGCCTAGGCCCGGGATGACGCCGCGGGCAGCCAGGGCTGCCACGCGTTCGGTCAACTCGGCTTTGATGGCAGCGGCGGTGGCCTTGCCGTCAAGGATTTGGGCAGTGGACATTCTTACCATTCTTCCTGACCGGGGTAGAGCGGGAAGTTGGCAGTCAGTGCCTTTACGCGGACCTTGAGTCCGTCAACATCTGCGCCACCCTTCAGCGCTGCCGCAATGATCTCGGCCACCTCGGTGAATTCCGGGGCGCCGAAGCCGCGTGTGGCCAAGGCCGGGGTGCCGATGCGCAGACCCGAAGTGACCATCGGGGGGCGGGGGTCGAACGGGACGGCGTTGCGGTTCACAGTGATGCCCACGCTGTCCAGAAGATCTTCGGCCTGCTGGCCATCCAGCACTGAGTTGCGCAGATCAACCAGGACCAAGTGCACATCGGTGCCACCGGTCAGTACGGACACGCCGGCTTCGGCGACGTCTGCGGCATTGAGGCGCTCGGCAATGATCTTTGCACCTTCCAAGACACGTGCCTGGCGCTCCTTGAACTCCTCGCCCGCTGCAACCTTGAAGGCCACAGCCTTGGCAGCGATGACGTGCATGAGCGGGCCGCCCTGCTGACCCGGGAACACGGCGGAGTTCAGTTTCTTGGCCCATTCCTTCTTGGCCAGGATCACCCCTGATCGCGGGCCGGAGAGGGTCTTGTGAACTGTGGAGGTGACCACGTCGGAGTACGGCACCGGAGACGGGTGCAGACCTGCGGCCACCAAGCCTGCGAAGTGCGCCATGTCCGTCCAGAGCAGGGCTCCCACTTCATCGGCGATGGATCGGAATGCGGCAAAGTCCAGCTGGCGCGGGTATGCGGACCAGCCGGCGATGATGACCTGAGGCTTCTCCACGATGGCCTGGGCGCGCAGCTTATCCATGTCGATGCGGAAGGTATCAGGCTCAACTTCGTAGGCTGCGACCTCGTACAGTTTGCCGGAAAAGTTCAGCTTCATACCGTGGGTCAGGTGGCCACCATGGGCCAGGGACAGGCCCATGATCTTATCGCCGGGTTTGATCATGGCTGCGAGCGCGGCCGCATTGGCCTGGGCACCCGAGTGCGGTTGGACGTTGGCGTACTCGGCACCAAAAAGGTCCTTTACACGCTCAATAGCCAGGGTTTCTGCCACATCAACATATTCACAACCACCGTAGTAGCGGCGGCCCGGGTAACCTTCAGCGTATTTGTTGGTCAGCACTGAGCCCTGAGCTTCAAGGACGGCTCGGGGCGCGAAGTTTTCGGAGGCGATCATTTCCAACGTGTCCCGTTGACGGCCAAGCTCATCCTTCAGGACGGCGGCAATTTCCGGGTCAAGCTCGGAGAGCGGGGCGTTGGTCACGGACTGGGTGGGGGTAAAAGACACTACGGACTCCTGGTGGCAGCACGGAAAAAAACTCTTCTAGAAAAAGATTATCGCCAATCCGTTCATGGCCGCATTTGAAGACATTAGTACGCAACATGGTCTGGAGTTTGCTCCGGGCGCCATGTCTGGCTTCAGGGTTTATTCACGGCCAATGCGCGCATTGGCAAACGTGACCTCTCGTCCCAGGCGTACGATCGTGAGGTCTTCGCTAGTGCTGCTCCCCGGTGGTGTCCCACCTCATCGCCAGTTGCAACTCCTCAATTGTAGTACAGAGCCTGAATTCGACGGTAACGTTGAGTGGGTGAATGATCTGAATTCCGCCGCCGTGATCACCCCGGCAGCCATGCACGGATACGTCCTAACTCTCTCCTGCTCCGACCAGCCCGGCATTGTTCACGCCGTTTCCGGTTCGCTGCTTGAGGCTGGCTGCAACATCACTGACTCCCAGCAATACGGCAACCCGGACACTGGCACTTTCTTCATGCGCGTTGCTGTGGAAACTACGACGTCGTTCAGCCGCCTCCGCGAGCACCTTGAGTTAATCGCGGGGAAGTTCTCCTTCAACTGGGCCTTGCACCGCGTGGGTGCGCCAGTACGCACGCTGATCATGGCGTCTAAGGCCGCCCATTGCCTGAACGACATTTTGTTCCTGCAGCGCTCAGGGACCTTGCCAGTAGACATCCCGGCGATCGTCTCCAACCATCGCGATCTTGAGCCCCTGGCCGAGTTCTACGGCATCCCCTTCTACTACATCCCCGTCACCGCCGAGACTAAGGCCAACGCCGAGCGCCAGCTCGTTGAGCTGGTTGCCGAGCTCGACGTTGAACTTGTTGTTCTAGCCCGCTACATGCAGGTACTTTCTGACGAGCTGTGCAACCACTTGGCTGGTAAAGCCATCAACATTCATCACTCGTTCCTGCCCTCGTTCAAGGGCGCCAAGCCGTACCACCAGGCTCATGCGCGCGGGGTGAAGATCATTGGCGCCACGGCCCACTACGTGACAGCCGCACTGGATGAGGGGCCCATCATTGAACAGGAAGTCATCCGGGTGGATCACGGCCATTCGGTGGAAAAATTTGTGTCAATGGGCCGCGCAGTTGAGGCACGCACCCTAGCCCAAGCGGTGCAGTGGCATGCAGAGCATCGCGTGCTGCTCGACGGACACCGCACAGTGGTCTTTGACTAGTCCCCACGTCCTCCCCCTGCTCGCAAGCTCACAGCGGGGCCCTCGGACGCGTGGGCCCAACCAAGACCACCCTTTGCCCGCAAGCTCACAGCGGGGCCCTCGGACGCGTGGGCCCAACCACGACCACCCTCCACTCGCACGCTCACCTCTAGCAAGCTGAGCTATTTTAGATAGGCTGAGGGAATGCCAGCTAACCTCTTGGGAAAAACAATCCTCACGGGTTGAGAAGCGCTGAGCTATCCAACGGCCAAAAAACTCACTAAAGTACTTCCGCAACCACCCGTCCCACGATTGGATCCGCCATGAATTCGCTAATCACTTTTGACGGCAATACCCCTACGGTTCACAAGAGCGCATTCGTGGCCCACACCGCAGTGATCATCGGCAAGGCAAGTCTTGGCACTGATTCCAGCGCCTTCTACGGTGTTGTAATGCGTGCTGACACAAATTCGATCACTGTGGGCGACGGTAGCAATTTACAAGACAATGTTGTGTTGCACGCTGATCCAGGTTTCCCCACCCGAGTGGGCAGCGGCGTCAGCGTTGGCCACAGTGCAGTTATTCACGGCTGCACCATTGAAGATGACTGCTTAATTGGCATGAGTGCCACCATCATGAACGGTGCCGTGATTGGCGCTGGCTCCTTAATAGCTGGCGGAGCAGTTGTCCTAGAAGGTGCCATCATTCCTCCCGGTTCACTGGTCGCCGGGGTGCCAGCGAAGGTGCGACGTGAACTCAACGCTGAAGAGTTGGAGAGTGTCCGCGTCAACGCCACAAACTATGTGGCGTTGGCTCGTAAACATAAAGGCCTCCAGTCTTAGCCTGCAATAGCGACTGCGGGATTGCCGCAGCAACAATCGGCAGTGGGGGCTGATATTTCGGCGCTTTAGGCCCGGTCATGGAGGGTGATGTGGTAGCCATCAGGGTCGGCGAAAGTGAATGTGCAACCGAATGGGCCCTCGATCGGTGCTGAGACTATTGTGTGACCGCCGGCTACAAGAACATCGTGAATGCCCTGGGCACCGGTGGCATGGAGCCAGATAGCGGCGTCTATGCCGGGTTGGGCAGCCGAAGCAGGATCGGTACCGGGAACTATTTCCCGCAGAGAGACGACGATCGGCGTGCTCTCAAAACGAAAGCATGATGCGGGACTACCAAGGTTTCCAATGGGAGCATTGGCCTGCCGCGGACACGATCGATGGCAAGGATCGCCCCACGGTCAGCGCTATCGGCGGCTCTGACCTCGGATTGGACGTGCATCTTCTTGACAGGCTCACCTCCTGTGAACTGCCCCGTCTCCCCCCTTGCCATGCAGGCAGTCAAACTGGCGCTTCTTGGATGCGAGATCCGTCCCTTGTTGGCCACTTACTCATCTTCTAGTGTTCCTAGATCGGGAACACTAGAAATTATCAGAGATTTAACGTGGCCCTCGCTGTTGCCACAGCGTTCATTTTAGTCATGATGACTTCGCCGCGAACGCTAGCGGGGATGCTCAAAAGAATGAAGACTGGCGGCTCTACCTTGGCGGCTTCCGGATCAAGGAACCACAATGAGTTCCACTCGTCATAACCACAGACCAAGAGAGCAAAACAATCTACATTCCCATTGGGAAAACTTGCCAGCGATACGCACAATCAGCCACGGGGCTCAGGTCAGCTACTCATGAGGAGAGCACCTAGCGTTCAACTGTTCATCAAGGCGCAAACCTGCACTTAGATATTTCTATAGCGGCGCAAGACAACGATTAAAACAATTCCGGCCACCAATGAAATCACACCGGGTACCACCTGAGAGAACGCCATCGCAACTACTGGCAAGAGGATGGCCAACCATATACCGATTAATATAAGAACCGAGGCTGCTAACCACGTAACTGCACGAAGTGTATTGTTGCTGACTTTTAGTGTTTCCGACATTTTTATCCCCAATATATTAGCTTGATCCTAGAGCTCAGCCAGATTCCTAGGCCCCAGAGCATGTCAGCTCATCGTCCCTAGCAGTAGGAGTCAAAGTCAAGCGATGCAGAGCAGAATCGGGGAGGTACTTTGATTCAGTCCATCTACATCAAACACCAGAAGCAGCTACCAGCCGAGGCTGGAACATCTTGGTTCTTGAGTACCTCGACGGGCTACTGGTTGAAGGCACCGAAGAAGAGCTCGCCGATTACCGACCGAACCAATCGCTGTTGTTCCAACTCACGGGGATTGGCAGCCGCGGAACTGGCTCAGTGACCATAGTGGGCTCAAGGACACCACCTGCTGAGCTAATGCCTTCAGCGCTTCTGAACGAGAGCATGCACGCCCGGGCTCCGGTCCTAGGTGATAATTGCAGTATCGGAAGCGGCGGGGCGAAAGAAATCAATGACTGGTTCTCCTTCGTGCTCGCCCATGGCAGGATTCATCAGGTGAACAAGATTGTTTTGACTGGGCAATTGGTCTGCCAAAGTGACGATGAAATTGCAGTCGTTATCGAATTTCTACCACAACACATTGAACTGACCCTTGCAGAATCAGGGTGCATCTCCTTCAAGGTGGAACAAAGTGAGAATCCATGGGTGTGGGATGTTTCCGAACGTTTCACGGATGCTGATTCTTTTAGGCTGCACCAGGAGCGTGTCAGGGACAGCCAGTGGGGACACGTAACGGCCAATATCAAGCGCAGTTATTCCGTGTCCGGCCTGTAAAAAACGAAGCGTCGTGCGTGCTCCAGGATCCCAATGCAACCTTGAGTTGTGTTGATCATCCTAGAATTACTGGGCGCGAAGACACTCCAACAATGAAGGAGAGCTAATGCCATCGGTAGAACCCTACGAATCTGCTCCTGCTGAAACAGAATTCGGTTTAGGACTTCACCATGTTCAGCTAGCCCTGCCATTGGGAGGGGAGGATGCCTGCAGGGAATTCTATGTAGGAGTTCTTGGGCTTACAGAGGTCCAGAAACCTCTAGCCTTAGCAGCCCGCGGAGGTCTCTGGGTCCGGGCCGATAATCTAGAAATCCATCTGGGTGTAGAAGAAGATTTTCGCCCACAAAAGAAAGCGCACCCCGGTATTCTGGTCGCTAACATCGACGCTCTCTCTCATCGGCTCGAGGCTCACGGGCACGCTCTCGAATGGGACGCTAATTTCCCTGGCATGCGTCGGTTCTATGTTTGGGATAACAACGGCAACAGGCTTGAATTCTTATCCCCACAAGCCCGCAACTAAAAGTCATCTCTAGCGGGTGGGGCCGGGCCGGCTGGTCCTCCCCACGGCGAACATGACGAGCGTACAGCCCTGCTTACCCATCCCAGCAGCGCCAGACTTCGACATCAGTCTCTGGCTCCAGGCTGGCCAATCCCAATGACGTCCATCTTTCTTGCGTCCAAGCCGTGAACTTCACGGCCTATGCATGGCAGCTTCTCCACCCGCAGTGCCAGGCAGCATAAAAACGCACAATAAACTAACAAATTCAACAAATAATTGACATATTTGACGTCCACATACTCCGCGCTGTGCCAAAAATTGAGATTGCAGACTCACTAACGAATCGACAATCATGCGTTTTTAGCTATTTGCGTTAACCCAAAAAACGAAGAAAAGCGGTTTTTGTGTTCATATCTTGACGGCAAGGCTCCTTGTGATGCACGCTACTAGGTATGCCCGAAAACGTCTCCCCACTTGCAGCCCATGGCCCCAAGCCAGGTTCACAGTCAGCGCTTCGCCAACGCAATGAACAGCTCATCGTCGCAACGTTGCGGGAACAAGGAGCCTTGCCTCAGGCAGCGCTGGCCCGTTCCACCGGACTGTCCACAGCCACGATCTCCAACATCGTCAAAGCCATGTGCGCCAGCGGATTAGCCGCAACCCATCCCACTACCAGCTCTGGGCGCCGCGCACTGGCAGTGTCCTTACTCGAAACCACAGATGTTGCAGCTGGAATCGATTTTGGCCGCAGCCACGTCCGCATGGTGCTGGCCAGCCCCGGCTTCAAGGTCAGGGCAGAAAAGTTCGCCCCGCTTCCTGTTGGCCACCTGGCAGCAGAGAGCATCACTGCTGCGGCCGCCATGATGAACGAACTACTGAAAGAATCGGGCATAGACCGCAGTCAGATCATTGGCGCTGGAGTGGGTGTTCCCGGCCCCATAGACCATGGCACTGGCACCGTAATCCGTGGCGCCATCCTGCCAGAATGGGTGGGAGTCAATATTGTTTCGCAGCTGGAAGAAGCACTTAGGATGCCCATCTTTGCTGACAATGACGCCAACCTTGGCGCGCTGGCGCAGGTAACGTGGGGCGAGCACCGGGGGGTGAAAGACCTGGTATTTCTAAAGATAGGCAGCGGCATCGGCGCTGGCCTGATTTTGAATGGTTCGCCATACTACGGACACACCGGTGTCACGGGTGAAATTGGCCATGCAACCATTTTTGATCAAGGTCTTGTATGCCGGTGCGGAAATCGCGGTTGCCTGGAAACCGTGGCCTCAACAGCTGTAATGATCGAACTTCTTAGCCGCGGCGAGTCTTACACCCTTACCGTTCCGGAAATCATCAAAAAAGCCAATGCGGGCGATGCTGCCACACTGCGTGTTATTGACGACGCCGGCATGGCCGTTGGCAAGGCGATGGCCAATGTTGTCAATATGATCAACCCTGAAATCATCGTGGTGGGCGGCCCGCTCGCTCCGCTGGGGGACACGTTGCTGAATCCCATTCGACGCGGCCTGATCCGGCATGCGGTCCCCGCCATAGGTGAGGGCACTACGGTTGTCATGTCCTCGCTGGGCGACAGGGCCGAGGCGCTGGGGGCCATTGCACTTGCCTTGAGCCACAGTCATCACCAGTAGGACTGGGGCCCCGCCACCGAGGCCCTGCCACCGCGACACTGCCACAGTGCCCCTTGCCGCAGCCCTGCGCAACTCCGCGTCAACTGAGTTAAGTCCAGGTAAGCCCGGGTCAGCCCATGAAATTCCGGCCATAATCCGGACTGTTACCATTCTGTTGCGTTAAATAGTTGACTGCAAGTAGTGATAAAGGTAACTTTTGGGGAGAGAGTAATTCATACGCTTTCCGAGATCATCATTTTCGAACATTTATTCATGGAGGAAACACATGCGACGTCGTCTATCGTTGCTTGCCGGAGTTGCAGCGCTGGGTCTGACCCTGGCGGCCTGTGGCGGCGGCGGCGACACACCCACCGACAGCTCCAACGCCAAAGATGCCACCGGAAAAGTTGGTGTATTTACTTGGTGGGCCGACGGTTCCGAAAAGGCTGGTCTTGACGCACTCGTCAAGGTATTTGGCACGGATTACCCGAACGTCACCTTTGACAACCTTGCCGTCGCCGGCGGGGCAGGTTCACAGGCCAAGAGCGTCCTGGCTGCCCAGCTGAAAGCTGGCAACCCGCCTGATTCTTTCCAGGCCCATGCAGGAGCTGAGCTGCAGGATTACATCGATGCTGACCAGCTTGAAGATCTGAGCGGCTTCTACAAGGACAACGACCTCGCCGCACAGTTCCCCAAGGATCTGGTTGACCGCCTGACGGTTGATGGCAAGATCTACTCCGTCCCCTCCAACATCCACCGTGCCAACGTGGTCTGGGCCAACGTTGAGGTCTTGAAGAAAGCCGGCGTGGATCCGGAAAAGCCTGCTGCCGATCTTGATGGTTGGTTCGCTGATATGGACAAGATCAAGGCTTCAGGAACCATCCCCTTGGCAGTGGCAGGTTCCTGGACACAGGTCCAGCTGTTCGAGAACATTCTCCTCTCAAGCTTGGGCACCGACGGTTACAACGGTCTCTGGGATGGCAAGACTGACTGGAAGAGCGCCGAAGTTTCCACAGCTATCAAGGCTTACGAGAAGGCTCTCACCTACACCAACACCGACCGCGACTCCCTCAGCGACTGGGCTCCGGCCACACAGCTGGTTCAGGATGGTGCAGCTGCCTACAACGTCATGGGCGACTGGGCTGAAGCTAAGTTTGCACAGGACGGCGACAAGCCTGGCGTTGACTACGTCTACTTCCCCACACCGGGAACAGCAGGAGTCTTCGACTTCCTAGCGGACTCCTTCACCCTCCCCAAGGGTGCTCCGAACCCCGCCGGCGCCAAGGCTTGGTTGAGCACCATTGGCTCGGCCGAGGGCCAGACCGCTTTCAACAAGGTCAAGGGTTCCATCCCGGCCAACACCACGGCAAAGACCGATGACTTCTCTGAATACCAGAAGAGCGCCATTAAGGACTTTAGCCAGGACAAGATCGTTTCATCCCTGGCCCACGGCGCAGCAGTGCCGGTTGCCTGGTTGAACGATCTGAGCACCGCCGTCAGCAAATTCGGTGGCGATAAGAACGTTGAAGGACTTCAGAACTCCGCTGCGTCCATCGCAGAGAAGTTCGCCAAGTAACAACCGCAATTAGGTCGGGGGCGGCTGCGACAAACATGTCGTGCCGCCCCCAACCCATGCGGTACCGATTTTCTTCGGAAGGAGGCAAATTATGTTAAAACGTGCAAAAACATGGGGCCCAGGCGTATTGCTACTCGCCCCCACCCTGATACTGGTTGGCGTATTCGTCTATTGGCTTATTATTGAGAATTTCCGTGTCAGCCTGACTAACCAGCACACGGCGAAGCCCAGCAGCAAATATGTTGGTTTTCAGAACTACACCAATCTTTTGGCAGACCCGAACTTCCAGCACTCATTGTGGAATCTGCTGATCCTGACCATCGTCTTCCTTGGTGGCACACTAATCTTCGGCTTCCTCTGGGCCTGGATTTTGGAACAACCAGCCAAGGGTGAAGGCTTCTTCCGCTCGGTTTACCTCTTCCCCATGTCAGTGTCTTTCATCGCCTCCGGTGTTGTTTGGCGTTGGCTGCTTTCGAGTTTGCAAACCTCCCAGCCCGGTGGTGAACGCACCACTGGTTTGAACCGGCTACTTGATAGCGTTGGCTTGGGTGCCTTGCAAAACGACTGGTGGTCCAATCCGACGTGGGGTATTGCCGCCATCGCCGTCCCTGCCATCTGGCAGCTTTCCGGCTACGTCATGGCCCTGTTCCTTGCTGGTTTCCGCGGTATCCCCGATGAGCTGCGCGAAGCGGCCCGGATTGACGGTTGCACCGAATGGAAGCTGTACCGGCACGTGATTTTCCCGCAGCTGAGCCCGGTCATGCTCTCAGCGGTGATCATCATCGGTCACATGTCCTTGAAGCTCTTCGACCTCATCCGAGCGATAGTCCCCGACGCCAATACTTATGACGTCCAGGTTCCTGCCACGATGATGTGGGTCAAGTACATCGGCAGTGACTACGCCGATGCTGCTGCGATCGGAACTATCTTGCTGGTTCTGGTGGCACTGGTTGTCATCCCCTACCTCTGGTACACCTCACGAGCGGAGAAGCGCTAATGTCCACCGCCACAGTGAACAACAAGAACCGTCTGCGTTCGGCGCAGGACATGAAGTCTGACTCTAAGCGCAATACCAAGCGCCGCATTAACCGCACGTTGAAGTACGCTCTGCTGCTTTTCTTCGTCGTGATGGTTATGTTGCCGGCCTACGTTTTGTTCATTACCAGCTTCAAGGGAACGGCCGACGCCGACCCCTCCCGCGCATGGTACCTCCCCCAGGTTTGGGAAACCGGCGGCTGGGTGAAAGCCTGGACTACGCTGGCTCCCTCCCTGGGACGCACCGTCATGTTGGTGGTCCCCTCCGCACTGGTTTCCGCATTCCTGGGCTCCATCAATGGCTACGTGCTTTCAAAGTGGAAGTTCCCCGGCTCGAATATTGTATTCACGTTGATCTTGTTCGGTATGTTCATCCCTTACCAGGCCGTGATGATCCCGCTGACGCAGCTAGTTAGCGATTTGGGCGTACCTCAGGGTGTCCCCTCTTTGATGCTGCTGCACATTGTTTATGGCCTGCCGATCTGTACGCTGATCTTCCGCAACTACTACACCTCCATACCCGATGAACTCATCGAGGCAGCACGAATGGATGGTGCAGGAATCCTGCGCACTTACGGCTCCGTCATCCTGCCAGTGTCAGCACCTGGCTTCGTCGTGGTGTTGATCTGGCAGTTCACTTCAGCATGGAACGATTACCTCTTTGCCGCGTTCTTCTCCTCAGGCCGCAACGGCCCTGTGACGATCGCGCTCTCGTTCCTCGCTGGTGGCCAGCTCACCGATTACGCCGCCTCGATGGCAGGGGCACTGATCGCTTCTGTGCCAACACTCATTGTCTACATTTTGTTGGGCAAGTACTTTGTGGGCGGTTTGATGAGTGGATCAGTGAAGGGCTAAACCCCGCTCCTGAGAACCTCCTGCTGCAAAGTAGCACAAATCCAAAGGCCCCATCCGCCGTCGAATTTATTGACGGATGGGGCCTTTGTCATGTTCACTCCCCTTTGGTGCGTAGCTGGGAGAATATCTTCATGAGCAACCCACGATTCGTCGGCCGTCCCGACTGGTACACCACGTTCAATCCCGAAACGCTTGCGGCCACTGGCAGGGCCCTGCGCTGGGGCGTGATTGCTACGGGAAATATCGCCAAGACCGTCACAGCCGATCTTGTGCTTCTGGAGGACGCGGTGCTGCAAGCTGTCAGTTCGCGCAACGAAGGCAGTGCAACTCAGTTTGCAACGAGGTTTGGCTTTACCTCCCACTACTACGACGGCGGACCTGACGGCTTAGGTGCTGCCGGTCATCTTCAATTGGTGGCGGATCCCGACGTTGATGTTGTCTACATTGCCACTCCGCACGGCCAACATTACGATGTAGCCAAGTCAGCACTTGAGCATGGCAAGCATGTTCTGTGTGAGAAGGCGTTGGCCATCACAGCAGCCGAGGCGCGGAACTTGATCGCACTGGCACGGGCCAAGGGCTTGTTCCTCATGGAAGCGGTCTGGGCCCGCTTTGTGCCAGGCTTTCAGAGGGCGTTGGAGATCATTGCCGCAGGAGAAATCGGTGAGGTTAAATGGGTTCAAGCCAATCTGGGTTTCGTGGCCCCAGTCGATGAATCACTACGGATTTGGGCTCCGGCCGACGGCGGCGGGGCGCTTCTGGATCTGACCGTTTACCCCCTGCTGTGGGCATGGGCCACGCTTGGCCGCCCGGAGGCTGTGGCCGCCTCGGGCGAGCTCACAGCGTTGGGCGTTGACAGCCAGAACACCATTTCACTGAGCTTTCCCAGTGGGGCTCAAGCCCAGCTGCTCAGTTATCTCACCTCGCAGGGGCCCAGCCGGGCGACAATTTCTGGCACTTTGGGCTATTTGGAAACGGTGGACTCGCTTAACAACCCCACGCAGATCCTTATTTCAGGGCCCGGGAGTGCTAAGCGAACCGAAAAATTTGAGCACCCGGGCCGGGGCTACACGTACCAGCTGCGCGAGGTGACACGCTGCATACAGGCAGGATTGACGGAGAGCACCACCATGCCGCTGGATGATTCGCTGGCCATCATGGAGCTATTTGATGAGGTAAGACGCCAATTGGGTGTCAGCTACCCGAACGATGACAGAACCGATCTCTAACCCCCACCCGACGCTCGCTCACTCCACGTCGAGAAATGAAGATCGCTCCTTCACTAGGTGAAGGAGCGATCTTCGATATACAACATCAAGTGAGCGAGCGTTGGGGTAGGGGTTAGCCGACGCCCAGGTATGCTTCCTTGATGGCCGGGTTGGCCAGGAGCTCCTTACCCGTACCACTGTGGGTGATCTCCCCCGTCTCCAGCACAAACGCCCGATGCGCCCGGGCCAGAGCCTGGTTGGCGTTTTGTTCCACCAGCAGCACGGTGGTGCCCTGGCTGTTGATCTCCGTGATGATCTTGAAGATCTGGCGGATGAACTGTGGCGCAAGACCCATCGAAGGCTCATCCAGCAGCAGCAGTTTGGGCCGGGACATCAACGCCCTGCCAATGGCGAGCATCTGCTGCTCACCACCACTCATGGTTCCACCAAACTGCTTCTGCCGTTCCTGCAACCGTGGAAACAACGTAAAGACCCGCTCAAGGTCCTTGCTCACACCGCTTCTGTCCTTGCGGCCAAAGGTACCCATATCAAGATTTTCAAGCACAGTCATGGCCGGGAAAATACCCCTGCCTTCGGGTGCTTGGGAAATACCCTGGACCACCCTGATGTGCGCTTTCATCTTGGTGATGTCCTCGCCCATGAACTTAATGGAGCCACCGGATGGATTCAGCAGCCCTGAAATAGTCTTCATGGTGGTTGTTTTTCCGGCACCATTGGCACCGATCAACGAGACAATCTCGCCCTCATCAACTGTGAAAGACATGTTGTGGATTGCCTGAATCCGTCCATAGTGGACTGAGACGTCGTTCAGCTCAAGCAAAGTCATCTTCAGGCTCCCCTAGGTAGGCGGAAATAACACGTGGGTCTTCGCGGATGTCATGCGGTTTGCCGTCGGCAATCTTCTTGCCAAATTCCAAAACAACAATCCTGTCCGTGACACCCATGACCAGTTTCATATCATGCTCAATCAGAAGTACCGTGTAGCCATCATCGCGGATGGTGCGGATGAGGGCCATCAGCTCTTCTTTTTCAGCAGGGTTGAAGCCGGCTGCTGGTTCATCCAAACACAACACTTTGGGGTCCGTGGCCAGTGCCCTAGCAATTTCTAGGCGACGCTGGCTGCCATAGGGCAAGTGCTTGGACAGTGTGGCGGCTTGGTGTTCGATACCAACAAATGCCAACAGGGCCAGGCCGCGCTCTATGGCGCTTTTTTCCTCGCGGATGTGCCTTGGTAAACGCAATAGCGCCCCAACAACGCTTGTTTTGTGCCGGGCGTCCAAACCCACCACAACGTTCTCCAGAGCTGTCATCTCACCAAAAAGGCGAATGTTCTGGAAGGTACGAGCCAAGCCGGCCCGGGTGATTTTATGCTGCTTCATGCCGTTGAGCATCTTGCCTTCAAGCAGTACTTGCCCACTTGTGGGTTTATACACCCCTGTCATGGCATTGAAGCACGTGGTCTTACCGGCACCATTGGGGCCGATCAAACCAAGGATTTCACCACGTTTGATGGTGAAACTGACATCATCCATGGCCACCAGGCCACCAAATTTCATTGTCAGGTTCTTTACTTCCACCAGGTCTTCACCGATGGCAACATCAAAGCTTCGATCAGGAGCAATGGCAGCCGCAACATCGAGGTCAACTCCTCCTGCTCCTACATCTGCTGCAGAGTCACCGGTTGATTCTTGCGCCGCATGGCTCATGGTGTCATCCCTTCAGCATTGGGTTGGGCTGTGGCCGGAGGTGTGCCTACTATGCCTGTGCCACCTGGACCGCCATTTTTCTTTGTCGGTTTGGCATACCGCTCCCTGACGGAAGCGTACGCTTTGGTGCCATAGGCCAACAGCCTCTGACGAGCCGGGATAAGGCCCTGCGAGCGGTAAATCATGATCAGTACCAGCGCCAAGCCGAAGATCAGGAACTTGTATTCGGCAATAGCTGTGAACCTCAGTGGAATATACGCAACCAGCGCACCGCCAAGGATGGCCCCGACCTTGTTTCCTGATCCACCCAAGACTACTGCCGCGACAAACAAAATTGACGTCACGACGTCGAACTTCTGGTTATTCACAAAGCCAACCTGGCCGCCCATCAGCGCACCTGCAAGGCCGCCAACACCGGCACCCAGTGCAAACGCCCACACCTTGTACTTGAACGTTGGTACGCCCATGGTCTCTGCGGCATCCTCATCTTCACGGATGGCGATCCATGCCCGGCCCACGCGGCTACGCTCCATATTGCCCACAAGGAAGAGAATTATTATCAGGATGACAAGCGTCATCCAATACCACGGCGTGCCGTTCGAGTTGGCGAAAATTGGGATTCCGTCATCACCAACACCCGGCGGGTGACCTACGTTCTGGAAACCGGGCTGGCCCTTCATGGCAGGAATGATGGTGGCCAAAATTCGGACAATCTCGCCAAATCCAAGCGTCACAATAGCCAAATAATCGCCACGCAGGCGCAGGGTGGGCAAGCCCAACAGGACACCCACAAACATGGAAACGGCAATGGCAACCGGGATGGTCCACAGGTAGGGAATCTTAATGAATGCGGAATCGGGGCTTGTCAGCATTGCTGCCGTATAGGAACCAACAGCGAAGAAAGCAATGTAGCCCAGATCAAGTAAACCTGCGTAACCAATGACAATGTTTAGCCCTACGGCCACCAGCGCATAAATAGCCATAAGCTGGCAGGCTAGTGGCCAGTCGTTGCCTGGTTCGGTAGTTATGAACGG
Organism: Arthrobacter sp. TMP15; assembly: GCF_039529835.1. Taxonomy (NCBI): domain Bacteria; kingdom Bacillati; phylum Actinomycetota; class Actinomycetes; order Micrococcales; family Micrococcaceae; genus Arthrobacter; species Arthrobacter sp. TMP15. Next base: position 878,401 of record NZ_CP154262.1, on the reverse strand, counting down.
TGGGTTTAACACTGGAAGAGCAAAGGCTAGGAGCACCACAGGGATCAAGATGAGCCATTGTTTTTGACGAGGCATTTCTCGCCATCTATCGCTCCATGAACCAAATTTACGGTTCGGACGTGGCACAGCGGCACTGGATCCTGGAGGTACCCCCGCAGACTCCATATCGGCAGTGCTTTGGCCGGACTTAGCGGTTTTTAGCGGCTTGGGACCGTCAACCATACTCATGCTTTGCTCCTTCCCAACGATGTGCCGAGGATGCCTTCTGGGCGGAACAGCAGCACCAGAACCAGCACCAAGAACGCCACGACATCTGTCCATTGCGAGTTGCCCAACAGGATCTGGCCGTAGTTACCGATCAAGCCAAGGAGAAGCCCGCCAAGCAGGGCCCCCCGGACGTTGCCGATACCACCGAGAACGGCCGCGGCAAAAGCCTTGATGCCCAAAATAAAGCCACCGTTGTAAACAACTCCGGAGGGGATCTTCATGACATAGAACAGTGCGGCAGCACCGGCCAAAATACCGCCGATAATGAACGTAGTAATGATGATCTTTTCTTTGTTCACTCCCATCAGCGTGGCAGTGTCCGGATCCTGGGCTACGGCACGAATACCACGCCCTGTCCGTGACTTACTGATGAAGCGCTCGGTGACAACCATCATGATGACGGCAGCCGTGACAATCAAAATCTGATCCGAGTAGATGATAGTTCCAAAGACTTCGAAAATCGGTTTGGTCTGGAACATAGTCAAAGCCTGCTCAGGAACCGGGCCACGCCACAGGAAGATCAGGTACTGGATGGTGAATGAAGCACCGATGGCTGTGATCAAAAAAACCAGACGTGGCGCATTGCGTTTCCGCAACGGTCTGTACGCGAGCCGTTCAAGCAGAAACGCTGTAAGCGCCGAGGCCACAATGGCGGCTATTAGCGCCAGCAATAGGTTCAAGACAATCTGTCCAATGCCCAGATTGGGTGCAGAGGGGCCAAATCCTAAGAAACTTAGGGTGAAGAAGACTGCATAGCAGCCCATGATGAATACTTCAGAGTGAGCAAAGTTAATCAGGTTCAACACGCCGTAAACAAGCGTGTAACCAAGTGCCACGAGGGCATAAATGGAACCAAATGTCAGGCCGTCAAAAGTGGCTGACCAAAAGTTTTGTCCCAGGGAAACAAAGTCGAGTGTAATCCAGTCGTTGGCCACTGGTGCGGCCATAAGGATGGTTGGAAGCATAGGAATGTCCGTTTCTTGCGGGGCGCCGGGGCAGGTTATGTCCGTGGCCGCTAAGATCCTGCGGAATGGGCTAGGAGGTCTGTGCATGGAAACGCTGTGGGACGGGTTCTCCCCACCCCACAGCGTGACCACAAGCGGGATTACTCCCCGATGGCACCGATGGGAACAATCTTGCCGTTCTCAACCTTGTAGCCGTAAACAGTCGGGGCCTGCAGTTCACCCTTGTCATTCCATTTGTAGTGCTTGCTCAAGCCGTCGGCGTCGTAGTTCTTGACCCACTCCATCAGCTTTGCGCGGTCCTGGTTGCCTGCGTCAATACCAGCCAAGAGAACCGTTGCCGCGTCATATCCTTCGATGGAGTATGTGCCTGGATCCATATTTGCCAATGCCTTGTAGGCCTTAGCGAAGTCAGGAATCAATTCACCGGGGATGCAGGGACAGGTGAAGTATGAGTTCTTCGAAGCATCGCCTGCCTGCTTGATGAACTGGTCATCCTTCAAGCCATCCGGGCCAATGAACGTTCCGGTGTAACCCTTGGCTACGAGCTGCTGGTCAAATGGTGCACCTTCAGCGTAGTAACCGGAGTAGAACACCGCGTCAGCTTTGGAGTTCATGATCTTGGAGATCGTCGCTGAGAAGTCCTTCTGGCCTTGAGTAACCTTGTCGGTGCCGATCAGGGCATCTCCCAAGCCCTCAGTTGTGGTTTGTGCCAAACCGATTCCGTATTCGGAGTCGTCCTGGACGATGTAGACCTTCTTGGCGCCAAGCTTGCCCGTCATGAACTTAGCCGCGGCCGGACCCTGAACTGCGTCATTACCCAGTCCGCGGAAGAACGTCTTCCAGCCATTTTCCGTCAACCCGGGGTTGGTGGCAGCTGGGGTGATGTGCACCATCTTCACCTGTTCGAAGATGTTGCCGGTTGCTTTGGACTCACCGGAGAACGGCAGCCCGACAACACCAATAATATTCTCTTCTTTAGTTGCCTGGGTGACGGGACCAGTTGCCTTGTTGGGGTCACCTTCCGTATCAAACTTCTTGAATGCCACCTGGCATTCGGCGTTCGCCGCATTGTGCTCATTAATGGCTAGCTGAATACCTTGGAAAATATTGATACCCAGCTGAGCATTGGCACCAGTTTGTGCACCAATGTAAGCCAACGTGGTGGTATCAGGGCAGACTGCTTTGCCATCGCCTGCAGGCAGAACAGCATCCTTTGGCGTTTCAATGGATGTCAAAGCTGGGATGTCTACAGCCGATTGGCTGCCACCAGCGGCGGAAGAGCTTCCACCCTCGGGGGCTGCTTGGTTTGCACAGCCTCCCAGCAGCATCCCAAAAGTGGCCGCAGCAGCCAGCGTGGTCATAACTCTCTTGCGGTTCATAAATGCGCCTTCCGAAGTTAGCATCAAGGCCCGTGGAACGTCGTCGTTCTACGTAACCGTTGGCTTCACGTGACTTGACCTTACACTCGAGAATGTGAAGTACAGCACACTATTGCGTAAAGATCTGATAACAGATGATGTACAACTGGGTACCTCGGCATAAATAAGGCATTGCGTGGCTGGCATTGAGCGCAAAAACGCCCGCCCCAGAGTGGGACGGGCGTTTTTGTTACTTGTACTCGCCGGAGGGCTTCCAAGAAGCCTGGCGGGTCTTAGGCGAGAGTGTCGATGGCCTTGTTCAGCAGTGCTGAGGGGCGCATGATCGCTGCAACCTTTTTTGCGTCCGGGCGGTAGTAGCCACCCAGGTCAACTGGCGAACCCTGAACGTGCGCGAGCTCGGCGATGATCGCATCTTCATTCTCGCTCAGATCGGCAGCGACTGCCGCAAAAGCAGCCGCCAGTTCAGCGTCAACACTCTGTGCTGCCAATTCTTGTGCCCAGAACTTGGCCAAGTGGAAGTGGCTGCCACGGTTGTCAATTTCGCCAACCTTGCGCTTCGGGGACTTGTTTTCCAACAGGAACGTTCCCGTTGCTCGGTCCAGAGTGTCAGCCAAAATCTGAGCACGGGCATTGCCTTCATTGACGGCAAGGTGTTCAAAGCTCACAGCCAAGGCCAGGAACTCACCCAATGAGTCCCACCGCAGGTGATTTTCCTTGATCAGCTGTTGGACGTGCTTGGGAGCAGAACCACCGGCACCGGTTTCAAAGAGGCCACCACCTGCAATGAGCGGGACAATGGAGAGCATTTTGGCGCTCGTGCCCAGCTCCAAAATCGGGAACAGGTCTGTGAGGTAGTCACGGAGCACGTTGCCTGTGACGGAGATGGTGTCTTCGCCTCGACGGATTCGCTCCAGGGTGAACTTTGTTGCATCCGCTGGTGAGAGGATCTGGATATCCAGATCCGTGGTGTCGTATTCCTTAAGGTATTCATTGACCTTGACGATCAGCTTGGCATCGTGTGCGCGCTTCTCATCCAGCCAGAACACCGCGGGGGTTTCTGATGCGCGGGCCCGAGTTACGGCAAGCTTGACCCAGTCACGAACAGGGATGTCCTTGACCTGGCAGGCGCGCCAGATGTCCCCGGCCTCAACGTGGTGTTCAATAAGGACGGTGCCTGCAGAGTTGAGGATCTGCACGGTTCCGGCTTCGCGCAGCTCAAAGGTTTTGTCATGGCTGCCGTACTCTTCTGCCGCTTGTGCCATGAGGCCAACGTTGGGGACGGTGCCCATGGTGGTTGGATCAAAGGCGCCATGCGCCCGGCAGTCATCAATGGTGGCCTGGTAGATACCGGCATAGCTGCTATCAGGCAGCACTGCCAACGTGTCGTGTTCCTGGCCATCCGCACCCCACATGTGCCCGGAGGTGCGGATCATTGCCGGCATGGACGCGTCAACGATCACATCGGAAGGGGTGTGAAGGTTGGTGATGCCGTTGTCGGAGTCCACCATGGCCAGTGCCGGGCCGTCTTCGTAGCCTTTCTTGATGGCCGCTTCAACCCCTGTGCGCACATCCTCGGGCAGATTGCCCAACCCGTTAATGATGGAGGCCAAGCCGTTGGCGGGACTCAGCCCTGCCGCATCCAGTGCTTCACCATAGTTGGCGAAGAGTTCCGGGAAGTAGGCCTTCACCACGTGGCCGAAAATGATGGGGTCCGAAACCTTCATCATGGTGGCCTTCAGGTGGGCAGAGAGCAGGACACCCTCTTTCTTGGCCCGCGCAACCTGTGCGCTCAAGAACGTATCGAGCTCGGCAGCACGCATAACTGTGCCGTCTATGATCTCATCCTTGAGAACCGGGAAGGCCTCCTTGAGCACGCTGGTGGTGCCGTCCGTTGCCACGAACTGTATTTTAATCTTGTCATTGGCTTCAATGACAACCGACTTCTCATTGTCAAAGAAGTCTCCACCGTCCATGGTGGCCACGTTGGTTTTGGAATCTGCGCTCCAGGCACCCATGCTGTGCGGGTTCGCCTTTGCGTAGTTCTTTACGGACTGGGGTGCGCGCCGGTCAGAGTTTCCTTCACGCAAAACCGGGTTCACTGCGCTGCCCTTGATCTTGTCGTAGCGGGCGCGAACGTCTTTTTCCTCATCAGTGGAGGGATCATCCGGGTAGTCCGGAAGAGCAAAGCCCTGGCCCTGAAGCTCGGCAACAGCAGCCTTGAGCTGTGGAATGGAAGCGCTGATGTTGGGGAGTTTGATGATGTTGGCATCCGGGCTCTTAGCCAGTGCACCCAATTCGGCCAGGGAGTCAACCACTCGCTGATCTTCCGTGAGGTAGTCACCAAAGACGGCGAGGATGCGCGCAGATACGGAGATGTCCCGGGTTTCCACGTCCACTCCGGCCGTGGAGGCAAATGCCTCAACAATCGGCAAGAAGGAGTACGTGGCCAACATGGGCGCTTCGTCTGTCAGGGTATAAATAATCTTGGCCATATGCGAGGTGTCTCCTGCGAAAATTCAATGGATTATTGAGAATCTGGTGAGATTTCTTTCCACTCCAATCTACCCGAGATAGGACGTTTGCCCGCTATCGGCAGTCAAAAGTGACATGTTCCACGGGTGAACTTAGCCTTACTTAGCATGCGCGGGAACTATTTTCCCAATAGCTTGGAGGTATGGAACTTAAAGGAAAGCTCGCAGAAGCCATTAACGATCAAATTACGTTGGAGATTCAGGCCGCGATAGTTTATCGCCAGCTGGCCATTGAAATGGATGTCCAGGACCTGCCCGGGATCTCCGGATGGTTCCTGGCCCAGTCTGACGAGGAACTGGTGCACGCACAGAAGTTCACGGATCATATGACAGACCGCAATGCCTCGCCCAAGATCGGCACCATCACGGCCCCGAACGTCACAATCACCACGGTTCTTGAGGCTTTCGAGGCCTCCCTGGCGCACGAGCAGAAGGTCTCGGAGTCCATCCGTAACCTCTACCGCATGGCCCAGCAGGAGGGCGATATTGACTCCATCCCGCTGCTGAACTGGTTTGTGGAGGAGCAGCTGGAAGAGGAAGCCACAGTAGGGGAAATCATTGGCCGCGTGCGCCTCATTGGCGCCGACGGCAATGGTCTGCTGCGTTTGGATGCTGAGCTGGGCTCCCGCAAGGAATCAGGACAGTAAAGCGCGCGGCCGCGAGTTCACTCATGGCCGGCTAAGCCCGTGCCATGAGCGGTGGCGGCGCTGATGTCGGAGCAGATGGACAAGGTGCCCATCTGATCTGGCATCTAGCGCCATCAAGAAGGCGGGATGGCTTCAGCGTGCGTAGGAGCAACCGGCTTCTCACATGGCGTCTCCAGCTCCTTCATTCTGGCTGTTAAAGTACGACGCCGGGGTGTCACCTTTCGCACGAAAGGTGACACCCCGGCGTCGTACTTTTTTATGCTCAGATCTTCGTTTTCAGCGCTTGCGCATCTGCACCACAATGCCCACCAACAGCGCCACAAACGCTGTGACCACGACGCTCGTGACGAGTGTGGCCGCAACATAAGGTGCCAGCAACCACTCAAACAAATCAGTCACACTGCACGCTCACCTAAGGAGGAAGTGGGTGGGCCCACAGTCGAAACTATGGGGCCCCCGCTTCCGAGGGGCCCCAATTTCAGGTCGCTTGCGACCTGAAATTGGGGAGGAAGTGGGGACTAGTGGAAGAAGTGGCGGGCACCGGTGAAGTACATGGTGATCCCGGCAGCATTGGCCGCTGCAATCACTTCTTCATCGCGTACTGAGCCACCCGGCTGAACAACTGCGCGCACTCCGGCGTCGAGCAGGATCTGCAGACCGTCGGCAAAGGGGAAAAACGCGTCGGAGGAAGCCACGGCTCCGATTGAGCGCTGCTCGGAAGCGGCCTCGGAGGACGCCGAGGCACCACCGGCACCGTCAACGTCGGAGGAGACAAGCACACCTAGGGTGTTGGCCCGTTCAACGGCCAGTTTGCAGGAGTCCACCCGGTTGACCTGCCCCATGCCGATCCCTACCGCTGCACCATTGTTGGCGAGCAGGATGGCGTTGGATTTAGCAGCGCGGACTGCGGTCCAGGCGAAGGCCAGGTCAGCCAACGTGGCGTCATCGGCCGGCGCTCCTGCGGCGAGGGTCCAGTTGGCGGGGTTGTCGCCGTCGGCGTCGACCCTATCGCTCATCTGCACCAGCATGCCGCCGGAAACCTGGCGTACTTCCGCGGGGTAGCGGCCGTAGCCTTCCGGCAGCGCAAGCAGCCGGATGTTCTTCTTTTTGGAGAGGATTTCAACCGCTTCGGGCTCAAAGTCCGGTGCTATGACTACTTCGGTGAAGATCCGCGCCACAGTGCGGGCCATGCCAGCGGTGACGGTGCGGTTCGCGGCAATGACGCCACCAAAGGCGGAGAGTGGATCGCAGGCGTGAGCCTTAACGTGGGCGTCGGCAATGGGGTCCGCTGCGTCCACGGAGGCCACGGCTACACCACACGGGTTGGCGTGTTTGATGACGGCCACTGCCGGGACGTCAAAGTCGAATGCTGCACGTAAGGCAGCATCGGCATCGACGAAGTTGTTGTAGCTCATGGCCTTGCCGTGGAGCTGGTCTGCTTGGGCGATCCCCGAAGGTGCACCCTTGTCCACGTAAAGCGCTGCCTGCTGGTGCGGGTTTTCCCCGTAACGCAGTACTTCGGAGCGTTCAAGGGAGTAGCCGGCGTAGGAGGGCCAGTCGATGATGCCGTCGCCGTCTTCGTCCAGGAACTGGGCTGAGGTCCAGGCGGCTACGGCGTTGTCATAGGCGGCCGTGTGCGCGAATGCTGCGGCGGCCAGGCGCTGCCGGGCAATGAGTTCAAAGCCGCCGGACTGGGCCGCTGACAGTACTTCGCCGTATTTGGTGGGGTCAACAACAACGGCTACTGAGGGGTGGTTCTTGGCTGCGGCGCGGACCATGGAGGGACCGCCAATGTCGATCTGTTCTACAACTGCGTCCTGCCCGGCCCCTGATTTTACTGTGTCAACAAACGGGTACAGGTTAACCACAACAAGGTCGAACGGCTGAACGTTCATGTCTTCAAGCTGACGGACGTGATCCGGGAGGCGGCGGTCGGCGAGGATTCCGGCGTGAACCAACGGGTGCAGGGTTTTGACCCGGCCGTCCAAGGCTTCGGGGAAGCCTGTCACTTCGGATACTTCGGTCACGGGAATTCCGGCGGCAGCAATCTTGGCTGCCGTTGAACCGGTGGAAACAATCGCAACTCCGGCAGCGTGGAGGCCGGCGGCTAGTTCCTCAAGCCCGGTTTTGTCGTAGACCGAGATCAATGCCCGGCGGATAGGAACACGGTTATGCACAACGCTGGTCACAGGTAATCTCCAGAGGTTCATTGATGATGGCGACACATAAAGTTTAGGCCACTTCGGCGCCGGTAGGATTTGCGGTATGACTTCACGTGAGCTCAACCACACGCCGTCCTCCATAGACTCTGCATCCGCTGACCTCCCAGCAGATTTGTTCCGCCTGATTAACTCGGTGATTCTCCCCGGTTTTGTTGGCACCACTGCACCAGGCTGGTTGGTGACTGCTCTTGAAAACGGGCTGGCCGGCGTCGTATATTTCAGCCAAAATATTGATCCCGACGCCCCTGGACAGGTGGCAGCTCTCTCTGCTTCTATCCGGGCCGCCAACCCGCAAGCTGTGATCGGTGTTGACGAAGAGGGCGGAAACGTCACCCGTTTACAGTCCCGTGACGGCTCGGCCATTCCGGGCGCGGCAGTGCTGGGTGCGGTAAATGAGCCGGCCCTGACGGAAGCTGCGGGGCGCGCAATCGCCCGGCTGTGCCGCAATGCCGGCATCAACTTGGCGATCGCCCCGGTGGCTGATGTCAATACCAACCCGCGCAATCCCGTCATTGGTGTGCGCGCGTTTGGTTCGGATACTGCATTGGTGGGCGTCCATACTGCGGCTGCCGTCTCTGGCATTCAAAGTCTGCGCGTTGCCGCCTGCGCCAAGCACTTCCCCGGGCATGGTGACACTGTGGCTGATTCACACATGGACACGGCCCGCGTTGAGCTGACCTTGGCCCAGATGACGGCATCCCATCTGCCCCCGTTCAAGGCCGCCACGGATGCCGGGGTTGCTGCGATGATGAGCGCACACATCATCATCCCCGAGCTGGGTGAGGCCCCGGCCACCCTGAACCCGGCGGCGAGCGCACTGCTGCGCACGATGGGCTTTGAGGGGGTGCTGATTACTGATGCGTTGGACATGGCCGCCGTTCGAGCAACCGTTGGCCCCGGGGAGGGTGGCGTGCTGGCATTGCTGGCGGGCAACGACCTGTTGTGTGTGGGCAACCCGATGAACGCCTACACCACAGGCCGTGATGACGAGTCCTGCTACACCGAGGTTTACGACGCCCTGTTTGCTGCGGCTTCCTCCGGGCGGTTGCCTGTGGAAACCTTGCGCCGGGCTGCTGCCCGTGTGCAGGGGCTGGCGCAGTGGTCTGCCGCGGAGGTTTCCCTTGAAGCGGACGACGACGTCGATTGGGTTTCCGTTGCTGCCCGCGCCTGCCGTGTTGACTCGCCAGGTACACCAGCACTGGCAGGCTCCGGTGCGGTGACGCTGTTGGATGCGCGCACCGGGCACAATATGGCCGCAGGTCCCACCGCGAATTTCATGGCAACAGCCTTGAGTGATTATGCGGTGACTGCCATCAGCGTGGCAGGGCTCTCCACAGCGGAACTGGACACTGCCTTGGGCCAAACACCTTCCGGTACAGGGGACACGATGCAAGGAACCGTCCTTGTCATGGTTGACTCGTTGGAGTCTCCGGCGCAGCAAGAAACTCTGCAACTGGTTCTCGCCCGGGCACCCCGGGCAATCTGCATCAATGTGGGTCTCACTACTTCGGAACCAACAAGTTTTATGACAATCCATACCTATGGTTTCAGCCGAGTCAGTGCTCTTGGCGTGGTCAGCATATTAGAATCCCTCTCCTCCGTGACGTCCTCCCGTTCCCTCTCCCCCTCTCCCACCCTCTCCCCCTCAACGAGAACCCACGAAAAGTCGATCCACAGTGAAACAGTTCGATCCGAGATTGGAACGCTGACAACAGAAGCTTCCAATCCCCGCTACCCGGATCTAGCCACACTTTCAACAGCAGAGCTTGTTGCTGGAATGAACAGTGAGGATGCTCTAGTCCCTAAGGCCATTGAGAAGCAGCTTCCCGTACTTGCCACAATCATCGATGAGGTTGCAGCTCGCATGGGCCGGGGCGGCAGATTAATTTATGTGGGGGCCGGAACGCCAGGTCGCATGGGGATCCTGGACGCTAGTGAATGCCCGCCTACCTTCGGGACTGATCCGGAGCTGGTGGTGGGCATCATCGCCGGGGGCCAGGCGGCCGTTAAACAGGCCGTTGAAAATGCCGAGGACAGCGCCGAAGCGGGGACTGCTGACATGGCGGCATTGCAACTGGGCCCCCACGATTCAGTGGTGGGGATAGCCGCATCCGGACGTACTCCTTATGTCATTGCCGCCATTGAAGCCGCCCGGACGCAGGGTTGCTATACAGTCGGATTTGCCTGCAACAATAACTCTCCGCTGGGAGCTGCGGCCCAGAGTGCTCTGGAAATTGAAGTGGGCCCAGAGTTCCTGACTGGTTCCACCCGGCTGAAATCCGGTACCTGTCAAAAGATGGTGTTGAACATGATCAGCACCATCACCATGGTGCGACTGGGGAAAACCTACAAAAACGTCATGGTTGATCTTCGCGCCACGAACGCCAAACTCCATGCCCGCAGCGAACGTACTCTCATGCAGGTCACCGGGTGCGACGCCGAAGCAGCGACGGCAGCCTTGGCCGCAACCAATGGCCACGTGAAAGCGGCGATCCTCTCGATCATGACAGGTTTCTCTGCAGCACAGGCGGTAACGCTATTGGCTCAAAAGGATGGGTTCCTGCCGGCCGCGATCGACGCCGGGAGGCACTAATGCCTGCCACTCACCGAATACTTGAAACCAAAATACAAAAACTGCTGAATCAGTGCGTGCAGGACCGAATAGCACCAGCGGCGAGCTGCGCCGTTGTGCTGCACCATGATTGGCTACCGGAACTCACCGCCGGAGAAGCGTCACCACAGACATTTTTTGACTTAGCTTCCGTGACAAAACTATTCACCACCGTCACAGCACTTTCGCTAGTTGACAGTAAGGCTCTGGAACTCGATGCACCCATCGGGCGAATCTTGCCCACCTACCGGCAAGGCCAGAAAGCTACAGTGACGTTGCGGCAGCTGCTGACGCACACCTCGGGGCTCCCATCACAGTGGCGGGGATGGGAGCGCTCCCTGAATGAGGGGCGGGGATTTGAACGTGCGCGGCTAGTTCAAGACTTGTTGGACACTGCCCTGGAAGCACCTCCAGGAACACGTTTTGAGTACTCCTGCGCAGGATTTAACACCATCATGGTTTTGGCTGAACATGCGACGGGGCAACCGTGGGCCGCCCTTGTCCATGACAGGGTTTTGGCGAAGCTTCCCACTTCAGGCCTCACCGGTACCCCCCGGGTGGAGCACTGTGCACCCACGGAATACCAGCACGCATTGGGCCGTGGACTTATTCAAGGCATAGTCCACGATGAGGCGGCTTGGTCCCTGGGCGGACTCAGCGGCAATGCCGGTATGTTCGCCACGTCGGGTGGACTTGTAGCATTTGGCGAGTCCCTGGGCCGAGGGCTGCCCGGCATCCTCTCCCCCGGACTCGCTGAGGAAATGTGGCGCAGCCAGCTGCCCGAGATATTGGGTAACAATTTCAATCCAGAGGATCCCGCCTTCGGGCACAGTCTAGGCATGCGCATCAATGCGCAGACGTGGATGGGCTCACACGCCCAAGAAGCCCGAGGACACGGTGGATTTACCGGCACCTCACTGCTGATCGATCGCGAGCACAGTCTCTCGATCGCATAGCTGACCAACCGTGTAAGCCCCAGCCGGGACGGGGATGACGCAACCAACCTGCGCAAGGCTGTGTCCGACGTCGTCTATTCTGGTGAAAATAACCCTCGCTGATCAGGACACAGGAACATGAGCAACCCAACGCCCCTACTCACCGGCGACCGCGTAGTGCAGGAACTCCCTTGGCGTTGGCGCGTGCAAGGCAGTATCTTCCTGATCGGCGGGCTCGGCTTCATGTTCGATGCCTGGGATGTCACCCTCAATGGCTTCCTGATTCCGCTGCTGTCCAAAGAGTGGGGGCTCAGCACCGGGCAAGCGGCATGGATCGGCACAGCCAACCTGATTGGCATGGCAGTTGGTGCTTTCGCTTGGGGATCCATCGCGGACATTATTGGGCGCAAAAAGGCGTTCACACTCACCCTGCTCATTTTCTCCATTTTCACGGTTCTTGGTGCCGTCTCCAACGAGATCGTTCTCTTTTGTGTGTTCCGTTTTCTGGCAGGTTTTGGTCTGGGCGGGTGCATTCCCGTGGACTATGCGTTGGTGGGTGAGTTCACTCCCCGCAAACTCCGCGGCAGGGTATTGACGGCCATGGATGCGTGGTGGCCAATCGGGGCGTCCCTGTGTGGGGTGGTTTCAGCTGTGCTGATGGCATCATTTGGGAACTGGCGGTACCTGATGCTGGTTATGGTGCTCCCGGCTCTGCTCGTTTTTTGGGTTCGTGTGGGTGTGCCAGAATCACCACTGTATTTGGTGCGGGCCGGCCGTCCAGCGGAGGCTAAAGCTGTCATTGAACGCCTCATTGAAAGAACCGGGGCCACAGTGGGTCCCTGGACACTGCCAGACGCGGCAACTGCACCAAAACTATCTCTGGGCAAGATCACCGACCAGTTGGCGGGACTGTGGCGTTTCAACTGGCGTGTCACAGGGGTGGCCTGGTCACTGTTTCTAACAATTTTGCTGGTGTACTACGGCGCTCTGACGTGGATGCCCTCCATTTTGGTCGCCACTGGCTACGCCGAAAATAAAGCGTTCATGGCCACCGCGTCAATGACAGCCATTGGATTACTGGGGGTGGTTGCTGCTGCACTGCTTGTAGAGCGGCTGGGACGCAAATGGATTCTGGCCGTTACCGGTCCCTTGGCAGCGTTGTCATTGGTGATTTTTGCGCTGGTGTTGGATGCCCCTGTGGCCGCTCAAATCTGGTTGCTCGTGTTTGGTTTTGTCATACAAGTTGCCATTCCTGTGCTCTACACCTATGTGTCAGAGCTTTATCCCACGCACCTGCGCGCCACCGGTTTTGGCTGGGCTTCTACTGTTTCGCGGGTGGGTGCCGGGCTGGTTCCACTAATTTTCGGCTCCCTCCTATGGCCCGTATTGGGCTTACCTCTCACCTTCGCACTGACCGGTGGGCTTGTGGTGGCGGCAGTTATCTGGATGGCGATCTCCGCCCCGGAAACCAAGGGCACCGTCCTGGACTGAGCGCACTGCCGATATTCCACCCAACCGCATCCACCATCTCTCATCCCCGCCCGAACCACGGTCCTGGCCCACGTCCACGCCCCGACCCACGCCCCGACCCACGCCCCGGTGAGATTGGAGATCATGACACCCCGGCCGACGGACGGGGTGTCATGATCTCCAATCTCACCGGGGTAGTCTGTTGCAGACCTTGAATTCTCCACACCTAAGGATCTTCCATGAGCGTTCTACTTCCCACCGTCTCTTCCACCGTCGGTTTGCTTGGCGGATACCAAACGGCCCGGGTCACCAAGAACCGCCAGTTAGGTGGTGCCGTGTTGGCCGCCGCAGGCACCGCCGCATTTTGGGGCTGGAAGAAGAACGCCGGAGCCGGAGTTGCAACCGCATTGACCGCCACCTATGTACTGGCATTTGGCGCCTCACATCCCTTGGCTAAGAAGATGGGTGCTTGGCCTGCCGTCTACACAGTGACAGCCGCCACCGCCGTTGCTTCGCTCATTTTTGGCCGCACCAGGAAATAGCACCACTAAACTAGTAGTGCATCAGCACTGCTTCAGCACGGCCGGGCCAACATCCAAAACAAGCACCAAAGAAAAGGGCAATATGGATCTCGCAGCCGACACCACCGGCTTCCTTGCGAGCATTTGGATCTACCTGATTGGTGGGTTTTTTGTGATGGTCTCCGCCATCCTGCCGCCAGTTCCTAGCACTACCGTGTTCGTGGGCCTGGGCGCTTTGGCGGGGCTCGACGGCGGACCGAAAGCCCTGCCTCTTGTCTTAGCCATGATGGTAGGCGCCGTGGCCGGGGATCTTTTGACGTATTGGATCATCAAATTGTTTGGCCATACCCGGTGGGGTGCTACCCGCGGCCCTCGTCGCCAACGCGCGGTTGATGCCGCCACACGCAGGCTGAAGCAGCGACCCTACATGTTCATGCTGACCTCGAGATTCATCCCAATGGGCCGGCTGTCCTCCAATATTGCGGCCACAATGGCAGGGTATCCGCTGCGGGCATTTAGTGTGTTTTCCCTTGTATCCGCTAGCGTTTGGTCCATCTACGCCGTTGGCATCGGAATTTTGACGAGGTATTGGCCCGGTATCTCAACACAGGTTGCTGTCATTATTGCCATTGTCTTTTCCATCATCCTGGGCTGGCTCGTTGGGAGAGTCTCAGCCTGGGTACTTGACCGGAAGAACTCTAAGCCAAGCTCCGGCGTCGCACCTTAGATTTTGTCTTGAGAATTCCAGGCCGAAGCTAGGTCACCCAACACTTTGATCAGGAGTGCACGCTCTGCCACTTTGATGCGTTCGTGCAAGGATTCCTCGGTGTCTTCGGGCAACACTGTCACAGGTGTTTGGGCAATGATGGGCCCTGTGTCAACACCTGCATCTGCAAAATGCACTGTGCAGCCGGTGACTTTCACCCCGTATGCCATCGCGTCGCGGACACCGTGCGCACCAGGGAACGACGGCAAGAGCGCCGGATGAGTATTGACGTACCGACCCTCAAAAGCATCAATGAATGCTGGCGCTACAATCCGCATGAAACCACTTGAAAGAACGTAGTCCGGTTTGTACGCGGCAACTGCTTCCAGGAGCGCCGCATCCCAGTCGGTACGCGTTGTGTAATCCTTGAAATTGACCACGAAGGTTTCCAGTCCGGCCGCGGCAGAACGTTCAATACCGAACGTACCAGCTCGGTCCGCCCCGACGGCAACAATTTCAAGGGGCAGACTGTCGGCGGCATCAATCACGGCCTGCAGATTTGAACCGGTTCCGGAGACTAAAACAACTATGCGCATGCCCACAATTTTAGGGGCAAGGGGCGCCCTTGCCCTATTCGACTACTTCTTCATTGCGTCGCATCAGGGGTAAGCCATTGTGTTCGCCTTCAAGCCACGGTGCCAGCAGCGAACCAAGCATGACTCCTAGTGCCACTTCGGCTCCAATCCATAGTGCTGCCGTGAGCGGATCGGGTCCCAAATGGGTGAGTCTGCCAATACCCAGAGAGCCCTGCGAAAGCCAGAACAGCACCCAGCTCATGGCCATGGCGGAGACGCCGATGACGGTACCCAGAAAAAGCGTTGATCCAGGTAGTGAGAGCCAGCGTTGGCGCACCTTAAGTGAAAGCCACTCGTCAAAGTGATTCTCGCCAGCCCGAACAAACCACCAACCGGCCAAAAGGCCAGCTATAACGGGGATTAAGAGTGCTGCAAATCCCCACGTCATAGCCCCTGTGGGCAATGCAGCAAGGAGCGGGATGGGTGGCACGGGAGCCACAGCAGTTCCCAAGGGTGAGACCGTGGAACCGACACCAAGATCAAAGCCTGCACCGCCAGCCCATGCCAACGACCAGATGGCCAGATTCGGCATGAACGCCATCTGCGCAAGTGTCAGCGTTGCCCCACCCACTGCTCCTGGCCGCAACGCTTGGTAAACGGCAGCGATGTCTGACCAACGCCCCGCCAAGTTAACCGCCAGCAGTAATGCTGAAAGCGAGAGTGCGCTCATGAGCGCAATAAACCCTGAGCGCAATACCGTCCAAACATAGGAACCAGCCCAACGCTGATCCTGACTGGTTTTAGCGATCCAATCGGCAGCATTCATTCCAATCAGTCGGCTCCACGAGCCAGCTTCCAAACGAGAGCCAATGATCAGTCCTACACCGGCAGGAATCACCGGAATCAGTGTGCTGGCAAGCAGAGGAGCCGAGATACTGGGGATGCTGCACACAAAACCAGTTGCAAGACCGGCCGCCGCATAGACAGCAACAGCACTCAAGAGGGGCTGCCACAGCTGGTCGGTATAGGAGGCCCGTGCCAATCGCCGGCCAGCACGCCACGAGAGAAGAAAGGGAATCAGCGCCAAGCCTATCGGCAGCAAACTAAGTGTTCCCATTTGCAGGGATGCCGAACTGGGCCCGCTGCCAACTGTCACGTTCAGCGGAACACCATGGCCAAGTAACCAAATATGGCCGGCCAATCTGGCAACAATCGAGGCATCTTTCTCAGCAAAGCCGCCTGTAAACCAAGTAGCCGTCAACGGTATCGCCACGACCAAAGCCGAAATGACGAACATTTGAGCAGCCTCAAAGGCCCCCTGCAGCCACAGCGGCATGGGGATCCCGTCGCGTGCCCGCTTGGAGTTATTGGTGTTCATCGTTTCCAATGGTGCCACATGGCGGGCTTCACTGCCGTGAACAGCGCCGTTAGACATTGCCGTTTTATTGCTCACTGATGCTCTGCAAGTTTCGGTAATCCATCTCACAACGCGTTTGCGCCCGGCAAGCGAGTAATTCACGCACAGCCTGTCCGTTCTCGCCAGCCTGGAAGGGAACATCTAGCTGGCAACATAAAGGTGGATTAAACACAAATAAGGCCCGGGAAAACCCGGACCTTATTTGTTCAAGCCCTAAGGACTAAAGAATGCGCGGTTACCCGCACGTTTTCTTTAGAATTAGATAGCCTGGATGTTGACTGCCTGAGGACCCTTGGGACCCTGCTCAACATCAAAGGAAACCTTCTGGTTCTCTTCGAGGGAGCGGTAGCCGGAGGAGTTGATCGCGGAGTAGTGCGCGAAAACATCCTGGCTCTGATCATCGGGTGAGATGAAGCCGAAGCCTTTTTCAGCGTTGAACCACTTGACGGTACCTGTTGCCATTATTTCTATTTCCTTCTGAAGTTGGAGATTCCGCCCGACCTTCGGGCCTCCGTATACGGTGTAAGTCCGCTTCTCCAGAAAAGCGACGTCTCCCTAACGGGCGGCATCGCTTCAACTACAAAAAACGCAACACTACAACTACGTCCAAGTATACATATCTATTTCCACAAAGCCACTATGCACTGAGAGTAACGTCACTTGACTCCGCATGAGAATGCCAGGGCCGAGAAAAATCCTTGAATCTGTGCGGATTTGTAATCTCAGGCCAGTGACACGACAGTCAGTATTCATCTTTTGTTTACTGAACATGACGCTCGGTCTGGCCCAACATGGGCGGATCCCGGATCGGGCACTTCGGGCGAGGCCCAGATTCCCGTAGACCAGATTCCCCTAGACCAGGAAACAAACACCCCCCCCCGGCCGCCTCCCATATAGCTGACGTATAGTGGTGAAAATATGCCGAGAATCGGCCTAGCCAAGCCCCACGATGCTCCGTGATGAAAGGACCATGCATGCCAAAGCCTGCCTCACTGCTCAGCTTTGTCACCCATGCGGTTCTTTTGGCCCTCACCGGGTTGATGCTTGTGATCGTGGGTTGCACCGGCGCTCAGGCCTCTTCGGGAAATCCGGCAGCCTCCGGCAGCACCTACGAACTCACTTCCACTGCTTTGGATATACACGCGGTAGCGGTACCTGTTTTAGCCGTAACCACGGGGCTCTCCTTACCCAGCACCGCTCAGTTACCCAACACCGTACTGTCACCCGGCACTGATGCACGCCCGGCGTGGACCACCTGTGTACCGGGGCGAGACAAAGTACGGCTGGAACAAAACGCTCTCACTCCTGTCTCGGCACATCTACAACGCCCGCCTTCAGCCCTGGAGTCCGATCTTCTGACGCCTGCGCGTGCTGACGGTGGTGCTGACCAGTTCGCTGATAGGGTTCCAGCGGCGTTGACGCACCTAGATCTTGGGATTGTGCGGACTTAGACCTGAGGCAAGCCGCTTTACCCTGCCCAGAAACTACGGGCTAACAAGCGGCATCCAAGGTGTCCTCTTTATATACGAATATATGCAAGTGCTCTGCCGCCGGTTTGTCTACTGCCGCGGAAGTGCTGCCCTTGCACAAGCTTGAAAGATTATTGATGAAGACGAAGAAGACCAGAAATATCATTATGCTGCTGGCACTGGGTGTTGTCATTGTTCTAGCCATAGTCTTTGTGGGCGCCGCTGCAGGCAAAGACCGTCTAAAGTCCGCGGAAAACCCTGCCAGTCAGAACTCGTCCTCCTCCGGTGGCGCAGCGCCCGCCCCGGAACTGAACCTGGAGCGACGCACACCTTCGGATCCGCAAGCTCTAGGAGACGTGGATGCTGATGTTGTTCTAATCGAGTACTCCGATTTCCGTTGCCCCTTCTGCGGGGTTTACTCCCGCAAAACCCAACCGGAAATCATCAAAAAATATGTTGACTCCGGTCAGCTGCGCATTGAATGGCGTGACCTGCCCCTGTTCGGCGAAGGGTCAATAAACGCTGCCGTGGCAGCACGTGCTGCAGGAGTGCAGGGTTTATTTTGGGAGTTCAATGAGACGCTCTACGCTGCCGCCCCAGAAAAAGGCAAAGCAGAGCTCTCCGAAGCGGAATTATTGAAGTTCGCTGAGCAGGCAGGGGTGCCTGACATGAAAAAATTTGCTGCGGATATGAAAAGTCCGGAGCTTTTAGCCCTGGTGAAAGCGGATGTGGCCGAGGCAACGGCGCTGGGACTAAACAGCACGCCCACTTTTGTCATCAATAATCAAGCGATCCCGGGCGCTCAGCCACTGGAGGTCTTTACCCAGATTATTGATGGCGAACTGGCCAAGGTGAAATAGCCCATGGACATCGGATACACCGGGGCCTTCCTGGGCGGGATACTTACGCTTCTCAGCCCCTGTTCGGTGATGCTGCTACCGGCATTTTTTGCCTACGCGTTCGCCAGCCCTACTAAACTCTTGGGCCGTACGGCCCTGTTTTACGCCGGCCTATTGACAACGCTTGTACCTCTTGGACTGTTGGCCGGGCTGGTTGGTTCCCTGATCACACAAAACCGGTCAGTGCTGATCAATATTGCTGCAGCCGTGGTCATTGTCATTGGAATTTTACAAATCAGTGGAGTGGAGTTCCCTGGTCTGAGCCGCCGCGGAGGCACTGACGGGACCTCAGCAATATCGGTTTTTGTTCTCGGCTCCGTGTATGGAGTGGCCGGGGTATGCGCCGGTCCCATTCTTGGATCGGTGTTGGCCGTGGCTGCCGCTGGCGGTAATCCACTGTATGGCGGGATCATGCTGGCAATTTTTGCGCTCGGCATGGCGCTGCCGTTAGGAATTTTATCCCTGTTCTGGACACGCTTGCGGTTGGGTCAGCGTGGTTGGTTGAAACCACGCCGTTTCCGGCTGGGACCGTGGGAGAACTCGGTGTGGATGGTGGTCTCCGGGGTGCTTTCCATCGGTATTGGTGTCCTACTGCTACTGACTCAGGGCACGGCTTCCTTGGGCGGTCTGCTGACTATTGATGCTCAGTACGAGGCGGAATCCTGGGTTGTTGGGATCTCATCAAAGATCTCCAACGTAGGCTTCGGTGTCGCCGCGCTGCTGGTTCTTCTTCTTGCGGGCGGACTCTATTTGTGGCGTTCACGCCGCGCAGAGCAGGCTTCCCGAACCGCCAGATTCCACACCGTCTTCAGAGAGTAGCTAGCGTGTTTGCCACTATTGTCTCTAATTTGCGTCTGTGGCCGCTGCGGCGCTGGTCGGCAGGTGCCGCCACGGCGCTGCTGGTCTACGTATTGGTCGCCATTCCCACGGTCCTTATTCCGAACACCTTCTTTAGCCGTGAGATCCCGCCAACGTGGTGGTCTTACGCCGCGCTGGGCATCAGCTCGCTACTGACGGGGCTGCTGGTAGCCACCTATGTGGCCTCACCGATCACCCGCGCGGGAGCAACCAATAAAGCGGGCGTCTTCGCCTCATTTTTGACCTTCTTTGCCGTGGGCTGCCCTGTCTGCAACAAAATTGTGCTGTTGGTGTTGGGTTCGGCAGGCGCGATGAAGTTTTTTGAGCCCGTGCAGCCTATTCTGGCGGTGCTCTCCATCGGACTGCTGGTGTGGGCTTTGCTGCGCAGAATCTCTCAAGAGAATTCGTGCAAGGTACCTGCCGCGGTTTAGGCTCGCGTGAGTATCCCCCGCTAAATCGGACGACGGCGAGAGGTTGCCTTAGTTGAACGAGCGGTCCGGTCCCAGCCGGGAGAGAACAAACGCATCGGATACTGCGGCTGGGTCGAACCTCAGCAGCAGCGAGGCTTGCAAGGCAAGCGCCAACTTTTCCACCACGTTGCGGGCCTGCCCGGCAAAATCCTGTGGCGTCGAGTGCATAGGAGCCACCTCTTCCCTGAGCCGGGCAGTGAAGTCATCAAAAATCGGGTGCGTGCTTGACGCGAACCGCAGCTCCTGGAAAAACGCATCCACAGATTCGGGTTCGGTGGCCATCGCTCGCAGTACATCCAGGACAATACATCCAGGGCAATCACATTGCCCGTACCCTCCCAGATCGCCATGACCGGTTGTTCCCGGGAGCGCATAGCCAAAGGGAAGTCCTCAATATAGCCGTTGCCGGCCAAATATTCCATGGCTTCGTAGGCATGATTGGGACCTCGCTTGCACACCCAGTATTTGGTCAGTGCAGTCCCAAGGCGCCGGAAGGCGCGTTCGGAATCTCCGGCGTCGTCATCACAAGCAGAGGAAAGGCGCATGCTCACTGCGGTAGCGGGCATGCCATACGGCCTCGGCCACCGATTGGCGTATGCCACCGATTGGCGTACGCCGCCGGCCGTGCCGAGAATAGAGTCAAAGCGGGCTTGGCCCACCATTGTCAGGATGGCGCGCACCCCGCGGCCCGGCTCGCCCACCCGCCACCCGACGGTGTTGGCAAATTCAAGCTCGGCGGAAGCGTTGGATCTGTTGCCCAGCTTGTCCTTCAGGCGCTGGATCAAGAACGTGTTCCTGCTCGCATCCGGCAGTACTCTGGGCACCAGAAAGCAGCCAAGCCCCGCCTCGTCCCGCGCTAACACCAGAAACGCATCCGACATAGGCGCCGAACAAAACCACTTGTGGCCGGTCAGGCGGAAATGATCCCCCTGAGGCACGGCGCGGATGGTGTTGGCCCGCACATCCAAGGCAGCCACTGCCCCGTTTCACCTGCGCAAAAAGCATAAATTGTGCAGCTCGCAGTGCGCTGGCTTCCTTGCCCGGGAACTCCCATACGGGAGTATGCGCACCAGCAGCGACGGCCTGGGAAATGATGCGATGGTAGAAGGGGTGGCAATCCACCTCATCGATCCGTTGCCCGTATTTGCTGTGTGCGCGTAGAATCGGCGGATTCTTGTGGGCCAGTCGAGCATCTTCCTGAAACTGTGCGGAGCCGACGGCGGCGAGGGATCCGGCGTCGTCTGCGGTCATGGCTACAGGCTATGCCATCTGTGTTGCGGCCCGGTCTAGGAACTGGGCAACCTCTCGCGGGCGCGATAACACGGGGGCGTGACTGGAGGCTATCTCCGTCACGGACGCCCCCATGCGCTCAGCCATTTCGCGCTGCAAAACCGGTGGGACGCAACAATCATCCGTGGCCACAAGATAATGGGATGGCAGCTCCAACCAGGCAGGGGATCCCACCTTCACACGGTCGAGCCCAATCCGAACCATTCCCTGAGTCGCCGCGGCCACGGCGACCAGCTCGGCTGGGGCATCTGCTGCCAGCACTGCGCCAAAATACGGCCGGTCAATATAGGTGTAATCTCCCGCCACCACCACGTGGGCAGGAACAAGACTGCCTGGGTGACGCCGGGACAGCCCGCTGACGGATTCGCCTTCTACTGGGGCAAATGCTGCAACATAGGCCAGCGCTTTCACGGCCTCAACACCGCGAGCAGCTTCTCCGATGACCGCTCCACCATAGGACCACCCCGCCAGTAAGACCGGGCCCGTCACAGTGGCCAGTGCCCGGCGCACGGCAGCGACGTCGTTCTCAAATGACTCAAGTCCCAGCTGAGCGGCAATAGGGACATGCCCCATTGCTTGCAGTTCGGTGATGACCTTGGCCCAACTGGAACCATCAGACCAAAGGCCATGGACCAAAACGATATTTGTCATGTGTGCACCTCTTCTTTGAAGTTTTGCTCAATGTATCAGGACAGAATCCGGCCTATCAGACAGCCCACGAGGGCACGCCCGCAACTACAGTGCTAACAGTTACAGGCACCTTGGTTACAGGCCCTTTGGCTACAGGCACTTTGGTTCTAGGGCCCTAGGTACACAGGAACACTCCGGCGCGGTACCCGTACTGCCGTTCCAAGTTATCGATGCCCTCTGGGTCATGCCCGGTGAGTGCTTCTTGGATGGCTTCTGGCGGCGCCGGGAATTCCGCGTTGAGGTGTTTCAGGGCCCACGTGTTGCTTGTAAATGCCCACTCAAAAACCAGCAGGGCGCCAATCACGGCAGCCCATGTAAGTACGTGTGCCGGTGTCCAAGGAATTTCGCGGTTCAACGGGGCAAACACCATCGTGTGTGTGGTGAGCATCGAGAAACCTGCGGCAAAGAAGCCGGTAAAAACTGCCGCTTCCGTAGCTCCGAACGATACCCCGGAACGGATAAACCAGCGCCTGCGCAACATGAATTGCCAATACACGCCAGCATTGATGATAGTTAGAACCGTGTAGAGCCATAGTGCCGCCAATGTCCACCATGGAACATGATCAATCATGGAGGGAACCAGTAAGGTCCCGGCCAGCGCCAAAAGAGCAATCAAGTTTGGTGGAACACCAATCAGGAAGCGGGTCCGCCGGGCTGACTTAGGTGTGGGGGCGCCCTCTGAGTGAGTTTCATCAGCCATCCACTGCGGAATATGTTCCATGCCAAGCGCCGCGCTGCCCGCAGCTGTCCCGTCTGAGGTTGGTTCCACCTTGGCGGAGGCTTCATCGCCGCTGATGTGATCCGCTGGAAACGGTTCGTCGTCAATGTTCACGAAACTCTGTCCCACGTATCGGCGTTCAAGCAATATTCGCTCCTGCACAAAGGGACGTTCCGGATCAGTCCACACGTCAAATTCGTTGCCTATGGCCGGCGCCCACACTGGATAGTCAAAGAACCGGATCCGGAGAGTTTGTGTCTGATCTTGCACAGGGTATTCCAAATCCACGTGGAACATCGCCCGGCCATCAACAATGAACCTCTCATTGGTCACAGCCACCACAGTGCCGGTTACGTGGTCCCCGCTTGAAACTATGTCCCGATGGATGCGCTGTTCCGCCCTGGCCTGAAGCCAGATTATTTTACCCAGTTTAAGCAGTTTGATGGTGGGCACAATCAGCAGGACCGCCACCCCAGTCAACAGCAGGAAGCCAAGCCCATCTCCAGCAGCAGCACGGATAATCGCAGCCAAGACACATCCAGCCAAGAGCCCGGTGAGCATGGAGGCATAGACCAGACGCCTACCCCGCGGTGGCACCACTGTGTGCCCGTGATGTTCGGAAGTGCGCTTGACTACCCCGTAGCCCATCACATGTTTGAAGTCCTTACCTATCTCTTTGCCCAAATTCAGCGCACCCACCAGCCCAATAACGAACAGCAGGGCAGGCACAAAGTGGGCTACGTCCTCAAACACGCGAGCAACTTCAAGGGGTGAGAAGAAACCGAGCATGGCCACAGCCATGGCCCAGAGGAAAGCCACCAGAGAACAGGCACGGATGGTCTTGCGCACATAGCCACCCCAAATAATCGGGGACGTTGGCAACGGCACACATTCCGAACCCGGCACGGCCCGAGACATCGGATACGCCATTACTGCCCCTTCGTGATAGCTGAACTTTCATTGTGCCCACGGGGGACTGCGATGTCGAGCTACGCCACGCCCGTACCCCCTCCGGGTCCGCCCTGGGCACCTCAACCTCCTGGGCACCTCAGACCACCGTCGAGATTGGAGATGATGACACCCCGGAGGGATGAACTGGCGTCATTATCTCCAATCTCAACCGCCGAGGCTCAACCACCGAGCCGGTAAATCCCATCCCGGTCCTTTGTACATACGCCATTGCGCTGACAGCGGTAAAGGGATTTACTCACGGCTGCCTGAATCTCCGGTCCGCTGCGCGCCCACGAAAAAATCGATCGCAATGCTGTGAGAATTTGCTCCCCGGAGAGGCCCACGGCGTCGCGCAGCACTAAACGAACGGCCTCGTCAAGCTCCTCGGGTGGGATCGCTCCGGCCTTCCGATTCACCCCGGAGGCGCCAGGATGCCGAACACGCACAGCCCCGGGTGGCCCCAAACGGATGAAATCGTCGTTGTCTAAGCGAGCCCTCTCATCCGCAATGATGGATTGTGCCACCGCTTCGAGCAGGTTCTCCTTGATTCGGGATCCCACTCGTCCCATCCCCCAGGTCTCACGCAGCCGTGCTTGGAGCGTATCCAGATGCAGGGGCGCTTCGGCGGCAATCACTTTTTGGCAGAATTCTACGAGCTCCGGCAGTGCCTCAGGTGATCCTGCGGCCACATCATGGCTGGTTCGCAAGTGCCGTGCCTGTTGGTAAGCAATACTCCAACTGGGTGCGGCTAGGAGATCCACGGCCTCAAAATCAAGTCCAGGTTCCTCGCTGTCAGCCAGTTGCTGACCGCCTTTCACAGGCGACCCCATCAGAGCCTCCTCGAGTGCTTGTTGAAGTCTGCCCGCTTGGCCAACCGGATCCCGGTACCAACCCAGGCCCCACACCCGGAACATATTCCAGCCCAAATTTTGCAACACCGAGCCACGCAAACGATCGCGGTCCCTGGCCGTTTTCGCAGAACTGTACGCCACGCCGTCGCACTCCACACCTAACAAAAAGGTGCCGGGCTTGTGTGGGTGTTTGACGCCAATATCTACCCGGTATTTAGCGGAACCAACCCGGGAGAGCGTTTCATAACCCAGCGCTTCAATGCTCTTTCGGACCTGGCCCTCCAACAGAAAGTCACCTTCGCTATGACTGGGGGCTATCCTGTGGGCCAGGGCAGCGGTGCCGCGGGCGGCGAAATCCAGATAGTTGCGCAGATGAAAATTACCCTCAGAGTTGCCCTCACGCATCTGAGAGGCGTGAAAGGAACTGACAATTTCCACGCGTCGACGGGCCCTAGTGATGGCTACATTCAGGCGACGCTGCCCACCTTTACGAGTAAGCGGGCCAAAGTTCATGGCCAAGTGCCCGCTAGCATCTGGTCCGTAGCCAACGCTGAAAATGATGATATCCCGCTCATCGCCCTGCACCGATTCAAGGTTCTTTACAAAGAAACCATGCAACCGGTCGCGGTCATCCAGCAGCCCGGTGAGCGCAGGTTCGTCAACGGTGCGCCGGTCAATGGCATCAAAAATGGCGTCAGCTTGGGCGGTCGAAAACGTGACCACGCCCAGCGATAAACCAGAATTGTTGCGGCGGTGCTCAATGATCCGGTCAACCACCCGCTCGGCCTCAATAGGGTTCATTGCCCCCTTGCCGCGCTGGTAAACACCGTTCACGAACTCGTGATGGACCCCCAAATCAAGTGAGTTTTGCACGGCGCCCGGGAAAGTATTCAACTTGCCGTCATAAAAACCATAATTTGAATAGGTGATCAGATCTTCGTGCAGGCTACGGTAGTGCCACGTCAGTGGCAACGAGGTGATGGCGCCGGATGCCTTACACAGATCCAGCACACTATCGAAGTTGTCAGGGGCCAGCTCGTCATCACTTTCTTCGGCTGTGGTGGTGAAGAAAGCGGTGGGTGGAAGCTGCTTCTGATCCCCGGCAATAATGAGCTGATTACCGCGGTAAATACAGTTTACAGCGTCCGCCGGCATGACCTGGGACGCCTCATCAAAAATGACAACATCAAAACGCATACTGCCCGGCAGGTACTGCGAAACAGACAACGGGCTCATCATGAAGCAAGGTTTCAGCGCCTGCGCCACATCACCGGTCTGCTCCAGAAGTGTTCGGATGGGTTTGTGCCGAGACTTTTTCTCAGCTTCACGGACAATGATGGCCGCCGCACCAAAGCTTGATCGCGGACGCCGGGCCGTGCACGCCTCAACCACGGAACTATAAGCATATTTGATCAGTTTCGCATCAAGGGCGGAGAACTCTTCCACTCTGGCGTTCCGGTTGCCCGGGCGGTACTCCGCCAGCCGGGTATCTCCCGAGATAATGGCCTCTGCCCAGGGTTCAAGCGCACCTCGTTCAAATGCGCCTGGAATATCTGCCGCTGGCGCTGCCGCTTTTTCCAACCCCGCCGCGGTCTCCCCCAAACCGTGTGCAGCGGCCCACTGGCGAATCCGCTTGTACTCAAACCACACGTCGATATCCGTGGCAGCCTCGGCGTCCATCTCCGCGGCCAGCCCAACTGTGCCAGCCACGTCGCGGCCCAGCTCTTCAGTCAACCCGTGCACGCGATCATCCTCAAACCATCTGGCCAGTTCCGCCAGACCGTTATCCCAGCGGGCTGTGCATGCTTGCAGGGAAAGTTCGACGCCGGAAAACTCACCCAGGATTTCCAAGGCTGCCCCGTCAAGGGGAGCGTTGAGATTGCTGCGGGCAACCCGACACCAGACCAAGTCCTGCTCCAGAAGCGGCCACGGCGTTGCTAACCCAGCGAAATGGTGGCCCAAAAGCTCGGAGTCGGCGGCAGCAACGGCGTCGTTCGCGGCATCTATTTCAACCAGCCTGGCAATCCGGGACAGGTTCTCCGCGGCTTGTCTGAGCATCAACTTTTTTGCACCCATGGCATTTAGGCGAGCCAGCGCAGGCTCTGCCGTAGTGAGCTGGTCGGCAAAACCGACGCTAACCTGCAACAGCTCGTTCAGCGGAGCTTCGGCAGCCCACAGCTGAAAGTCCGAATCCAATGTTTCGCCCATCAGCTTCTTGAGTTTGTCCGCGCCAGCAGTGAGCTTGTTGGCGATGGGCATGAGCAGCCGGTCAGGTTCAGTGTTGGTAGAAAGCTGCGCGGCCAGGCCCTGCAATCCAACGTCCTTCCCCGCCACCACGGCTGCCTGCTGCGCTAATTCCAGGGCTTGATGCACGCGGCTAAAATCGGTTTGCAGCCCTTGGTAGTAGCTCTTTAGTCGCGGTCCATATATACGCTCAGCGGCGTACAGTTCGCGCTGCGCGTCCTGCCACGCAATAGCGATGGGTAACGCCGCAATGACAGCCCTATTGACCCCACCTGAGACTGTGACCGGGCGAAGAGTGGTGCGATCCGCGCGGGCTTGTTGGGACCAGCGACTAAAGAACCCTGTGTGCTCATTCTCAAAGCGCCAGTGCAGTGCTTTTAGATCCAGACCGAGCACCTGCGGGGTGAAAATGTTCTGCAGTTGTGCCTGCTTTTCGCGCACAGCACCAACAGCGTTGGCCAGTACTTTGGTGCTTTCTTCCAGATCTCCATGGACGGCCGGGTCAAGCCAGTCCGCCTCGGGGCGGTGGCCCGCTTGACTCAACTGCGCCAAGGAGCAGAGCACCGAGAGGGTGCGAAGGCTGAGGGTGGAACTGTCCGCCTGGAACAGATCTGCCAGCCTGTGCGCCTCCGGCAGCAGCTGCTGAATCTCCGCATTGATCGCATTGATCTTTGCCCCCAACCCGGAGGCGGCTTCAACCGTGGCGTTCTGCAAGCCGGCGTGTACTGGAATGGCGCCTGCATAGGCGGCAAACGCTTCTATACTGGACAGAATTTTATGGTCTTCGGGAGTCCACTTCGTGAACTCGCTGCCAAGAACCCTTAGAAGCTCCCCTCTGAGTGCCAAGCTTTTGCGCCATTGATTGACCCGCTGTTCCACCTGGGCAAAAGGTCCTGTGAGCCACGCATCAGGGATAGTGGGCCGGTGTGCTAGAAGCCGCACCACAGTGTTGCGCTGTTCCACGCCAGTACGGCTGCGGGGTAGGTCCAGAAACGGCAGCTTGCCATCAAAACGCAATGATTCTTCTGCCAGCTGTTGCGAAAGTTCGGATAGGTGCCCGGCAGCGCGTGCACAATCCCGAATACTCCCAGCGTCCAGCTGCTCACCAGCCAGCCCTCTCCAGATAAAATCTTCCTGTTCTAGCGCTGGACGCCAAGCACGCGCAAGCGCCCCACCTTGGTGCTTTATTTCAGCGAGAAGTTCAGGGGTCAGCGCCGTGAAATAAGTGCTATCACCCACCGGGTAATCGGCCAGGGCCGCTGCTCCCCCTGCCTCGTCCCCCAGGCCGCCAAGTTGTAATAGCCGGCCCAGCACATTGTGGAAGCTGCGTCCCAGTGGGTGGCGGGTCTCATTCATGGCAGCCGCATATTCGCTGAGTCCTAGACGGGAGCTCTCCAGTAGCGAGAGGTCAGCCTGATCCAGGTTGCTGCGCCCTATAGGTTTTTGTGTCAGTTCCTTATTAAGGGTTGTGACTACTTGTTTCCGTGTGGCTTTGTGGCTGTGGAGTTCCAGCAGAAAGGGCTCAAGATTTCGTGAGGCGAGCCTGTCGCGCACCACATCCAGCGCTGCCGCTTTTTCGCTAACAAATAGCACCGTTTTCCCCACGGCCATCAGCTCCGCGATGATGTTCGCAATCGTTTGACTCTTGCCTGTGCCGGGAGGTCCGTCCATGACAAAGCTGCGGCCTTCTCGGGCAGCAATGATGCACTTGCGCTGGCTGGCATCTGCATCCAGAATGCTGTGCAGGGTTTCCGGTGGCACCAGTTCATCCAGCTGTTCACCGTCCGCCAGTTCAAAGGCAAAGTTTGCCCCCTCCCCGGAGCTGGGGCCCAACGCCAGGGCCTGGATTAACCCGCTGGCCAAAATCTGTTCCTCATTCTGGATCAGGTCCTGATACATGGCCTCCTTGTGGAAGGTGAAGGTCATCAAGATACTGCGCGGGTCCACGGACCAGCCGGGCTCACCAGCAATGACCTGTTTAACCCCGTCGATGACCTCGCCCACGGTGAAATCCGAGTCTTCGAAGGAGGGCATGTCTATGTTGAAATCGCGGGCCATCGCTAACGCCAGCGAGGAGTTCAGCACTGCTTCATCACCTGTGCGCCGCATCGTGTACCTGCTGCCGGATTTCTCCAACCGCACGGGAACCAGTTTCAGCGGGCTGCAAACCTGTTTTTGGTCCGCAGGATCAATCCAATTCAGCATCCCCAGGCCAATGTAGAGGATCCACACACCACGGTCTGCGAATTCTTGCTCCGAGCGTTGCAGCAAACGTTTGCAGGTGCTGAGGATCTGGGCTTCGTTCTTGTCCTGAACAGTTGCCACGTGCCATTTCCTGCCAGTCAACAGGCCCAGCACTGAAGCATTTGCGCTATCTTCGACATCAGGTTCGTTGGAGACCAGGTTAACGGGGCCACTCTCCAGCCAGGCTTCAAGCTCGGCCATCTTGGGCAGCAAAAATTCAAAGGAGCCTACTTTGGGATGCTGGAAATACAGGAGTTTTTGCCGCCGATCCAGCGCCAACAAGTCCTCACGCCACACCTGCATTTGGCTCTGCAGTTTGACCAGCTGCGCCCCCTCGGGCATGTTCTCCACCGCAAGAACCACTGTGCTTCCCCTTTATACCCTGTCAATACACTAGCCCGCTGCAGCGCAGCAGCCTCGAGACCTGCTGTTGTCCCCATTCTGCCATTTCGCCCATCGGCTCCGGTGTTCATCAGCTAAACCTGTGTGGGTGTCAGCGACTCGGCGCCAAGGGGTGAATCTATGACTCGGGGGTAGTTATTACGTTTCGCACCCCGCAGACATGGTGCTTAAAGTAATAACTACCCCCGGGTCCAACAACGATCCATCTAGAGACGCATATCCCCTGTCTCGATGTAGCGCTGGTGCCACGAGAGCGCCTCGCCCATCAAATGTGGGGTGTGTTTTCCGTAGGAAGAGACGGAGGCGCGGGCAAAGTAGTCCTCGAGCATCGGCTTGTAGTCAGGGTGCGCACATTTTTCGGTGATGACGCGGGCCCGCTGTTTGGGTGAGAGCCCGCGGAGATCTGCCAAGCCCTGTTCGGTGATGATGACCATGGTGTCGTGTTCCGTGTGATCAACGTGGCTGGCCATCGGAACAATCCCGGAAATCTTCCCGGCCTTGGCCACCGACGGTGACATGAAGGCTCCGAGGAAACCGTTGCGCGCAAAGTCGCCGGAGCCACCAATGCCGTTCATGACATACGATCCCACCACATGTGTGGAATTCACATTGCCGTAAATATCCGCTTCGATCATGCCGTTCAGGGCTACGCAGCCAAGGCGACGGATCAGCTCTGGATGGTTGGAAATTTCCTGGGTACGCAGCACAATCCGCTCACGGTAGAAGTCCACGTGGCGGTTGAACTC
This sequence comes from Arthrobacter sp. TMP15, assembly GCF_039529835.1. Lineage (NCBI taxonomy): Bacteria > Bacillati > Actinomycetota > Actinomycetes > Micrococcales > Micrococcaceae > Arthrobacter > Arthrobacter sp. TMP15. The sequence goes on along the minus strand of NZ_CP154262.1, from coordinate 848,323 downwards.
CTCAATGCCGGCCTCGGATAAGGAGAAGGAGGTTGCCGAGGCAAATTCGATGGTGCCGTCCTTGATCAGTCCAAGCATGCCGTCCTGAATCACTTCGGTGTAAGCCTTCAGCCCTCGATACCCTCCGCGAGATAGACCCGCGAGCACCGCGTTGGCGATGTTGCCCACGCCTGACTGCAGCGGCAGGAGCTTGTCAGTCATGCGACCCGTTTTCACTTCACCGTCAAGGAAGTCCAGAAGGTGATCGGCGATTCTATTCGAGGTGGCATCCGGCTCCGCGAAAGCAGAGAGACGGTCTGGTGCGTTGGTTTCCACCACAGCGATGACCTTATTTACATCCAAGTTCAGGTATGGCTGGCCGATCCGGTCTTCTGGCTCCGTCAGCATGATGGGCTTGCGATGCGGCGGCAGCGCGGTGCCGTAGTAGATGTCGTGCATGCCTTCCATGGCCTCAGACTGCTGGGTATTGACCTCAAGGATGACGGCATCTGCCATGTCCAGCCACGTCTTGTTATTGCCCACCGATGAGGAGGGAATCAGGCTGCCATCCTCACGAATCCCCACAACCTCAATGATGGCGATATTAATGCCACCGTAGAAACCAAACCAGGTGTGCTGGGCAACGTGGCTTAGATGGATGTCCATATAGTCGAGTTCACCGTCGTTGATCCGCTTGCGCAGCGCCGGGTCTGACATATATGGAAGACGCAGTTCCATGCCGCCAACCTTGGCTAACACGCCGTCGAGCTCGGGAGCTGTGGAAGCACCGGTGAGCACCTTGATCTTGAATGATCCGCCCTGGGAGTGCACTTCTTCCATCTGCACGGCCAATGCCTGTGGAACGGCTTTCGGGTAACCGGCCCCCGTAAAGCCACTCATGGCCACCGTCATTCCGGGCTTAATAAGCGCAGCAGCCGCCTCGGCCGACATACGCTTTTCCAACAATCCGGCGTGGCGGATACGATCGTGCACAACGGCCCACTTCCAAGAAAATTCCAGACATCCATCCAATGTCATCCAGACCACTATAGACGGTGGCTCGATGCAGCCAGACGCCACATCGAATACGCCATTCATTGGACTAAGTGCCGCGTTGAAGCCCATACTTGAGCATGCCCAAAGACAAAAAACCTCATTTTTTTGCTCAACGGGGCTGGATTTCCCACGATGCAAACACCAGCCGGCCTTCCCCCACACAGGAAGGGCAAGAAGCGCAGGATACCCCGCAAGCAGATGCCCCGGAAGCACTGAATAGCTCACCTGCCAGGCGAAAACCCAAAATGGGTCTGGGCGTTGGGCTGGCAATGGGAGCCTGGTTTCTGGGAACTGTGCCCATCTTGGCGCTCAGTGCGTACATCCAGCTAGTTGACCAATGCACCTCATCTCCGGCGGACCTTTGTACCTCCGCTTCCGAGCGCAACAATATTCCCGTTGCCATCCTCATCATCGCGTGCATGGTGCTGGGACCACTGTTCCTAGGAATTGCGGCGGCTACTAAGGAGTCCTGGGCATGGCTGGTCACTGTTGTCCTGGCATTGCCTGTGATCTTTGGCGGACTCTTCGTAATTTCATCCATGCTTGGATAGAAGTGCCTGAACGGGCGCCCCAGTAGCCATGTTGCACTGACACCGCAAATTCCCCGGCAACGCAATGGCACTGTGCTTAACCAACTGAAAATCCCCAGCTAATGCTGATAGAAATAGAGCATGACTGAGAGTTCTAGCCACCCCGCACCCCACGGCGAGCACCTGGCTCCGCAGCGTTCCCAGCTGGCCGGCACGGTGGTGTCCCTGATCGGCTGGGTAGTAGTGGTTCTGCCGATTGTCATGATGTCCGTGCTGATTTTTGCAACTGTCATGGACCCCTCCAGCGGCATGACAGCGCCGGGAAATATAGCACTGATTTTCCTTGGCGCAGTCCTGCTTTTCTGCATGATCGCAGCGCCGCACTTACTTGGGCAGGCAGTGATTTATCGCGAACGGGCCATGTGGCGCGCGGCCCTGGTAACAGGCCTCCCCACCGTATGCGTCATTTTGTACCTGGCGTTCCGTTGGGTGAGCAACCTCGGCTGACGTGAGAACCGTTCAGCAACGCATGCCAGAATAGAGCAATGCCCCGACCCCACAGTGAGATTCCGTCCCAGCGCTTGGCCGTCGGCCGTGCGCAGCCGTCCGCAACTCCCGCTAAGCCGTACCGTTCCAACTGGTGGAGCGTGGCCATCATTGTGATTGGCTGGACAGCGCTGGCCTACCCCATTATGTTGCTGGGGCTGCTTTCCTTCATTTTCATGACGGGCACCTATGACGGCTCCGTCACGGTGGGCAGTGTGGCATTTGGCATTCTTGGTGTGCTTCTTACCTTGTCCATGCTGGCTTTCCCGGTGCTGTTGGGCATGGCGGTTAAAGTGCGACGCCGGCGACTCTGGATCTCAGCGATCGTCACCGGAGTGCTGACTGTAGCCGCGTTCCTCTACCTCACCTCGCAGTGGATCATTCCCCTGGCCGGAGCCTGACCAACGCTCAGTCCCAGGGAATTACCACGCGGCCATAAGGGTGATCGACTGTACTGCTTCCCAAAGCATTATTTTTCGGCGACGTGCTCAATGAAAGTGACTTTCGCCGGGTCCAAACGGGTACGCATAACTTCGATGGCTTCTGAATTCTGATCAACCATGACGAACCGGCGGTCCAGTTCCAGTGCGGCTGCACCGGTGGTGCCACTGCCTCCAAAGAAATCTAGAATCCAGTCGCCCTTCTCGGTGCTGGCTTGGATGATCCGGCGCAGGATGCCCAACGGTTTTTGAGTGGGGTAGCCTGTCTTTTCACGACCGCTGGGTGAGACGATGGTGTGCCACCACGTGTCGGTGGGCAGCTTGCCGAGCGCAACCTTTTCGGGGGTGACCAAACCCGGTGCCATATACGGTTCACGATCCACCTCAGCGCTGTTAAAGTAGTACGTTTTGGGGTTTTTGACGTACACAAGAATGTTGTCGTGTTTAGCGGGCCATTTCTTTTTGGAGCGTGCACCGTAGTCATAAGCCCAGATGATCTCGTTGAGGAAGCATTCGCGGCCGAAGAGCGCATCGAGCAGGACTTTCGCGTAGTGAACTTCGCGGTAGTCGAGGTGCAAATACAGAGTTCCATCGTCTTTGAGCAGACGCCACGCTTCTTCGAGCCGAGGTTCTAGGAATTCCCAGTAGTCGCCGAAGGAGTCGTTGTAGCTGAGGGTTAAGCCCTTGATGGTGTCATAGCTGCGACCTTGGAAGCCAACGCGTGATCCGTTTTCACTGCGGATATTTGTCATATTCTGACGTGCTTGGACCTTGCCTGTGTTAAACGGCGGGTCAATGTAGATCAGCCGGAAGCTCTCATCCGGCAACGTCCCCAAGAAGCTGAGGTTGTCCCCCTCGGCCACCAAATTCGCCCCTGTCGCCTGCCAGATTGCCGCCGAGGCAGGGCTGATCGAGGAATCGTTTGCATCCGTTGTCATGGACCAAGGTTAGCCCGCTGCATGGGCCTGCTGAAACCGGGCTCACTTCCGCCGCTGTGGGCCTTAATGCTGAGCGTATTCTTCCTGCGTCACCAATAGTTGTGAAGTGTGGGTTAGCCGGTGGACACTGAGCAATCCGTGTCCAAGACCTGTGCAAAACCGGCGGCCTGCAAGAGCGGCTTGATGGCCCCTAAGACGGTCTTCCAGCCGCCGGCAAGGCTCGGCAGTAAATCCTGAGAGCGCAACCTAGTTATGGTGAGAAAGCACCTACCGTCATTGTGTTTGCTCAGCCGGGTTCCACGATTATCTACTGGCAGCCATGGCTCACCGAGAAATTTCGTGGCCAGAGTGTCACTGATGTCTGTGGAGAGCTACTGGTATTGCGGCCCAGCCTCGGCTGCGGTGAGTAAGTGGGCTGTGCTACAGGCGGTGTTGATCAGCACGGCGGAATTCAGCACGACGGAGATCAGCACGGCGGAGATCAGCTCGGCGGAGAGGCGTACCGGCGGGCGGATCACTTTGAACATACTTCAACTCTAGTGAGCAGGCAGCGAAGGCATGATTGGGTGTTTTGAGAAGGCCAGGTCGGCCAATACGGCATCATCGGTTCCACAGAAACACGCGACACTCCTGTCCCCGGACGGTTAGGCTCTCAGCACGTCCTTGGTGGCGTGGTCGTAGCGGAAGGTTACAGTTCCACCGTTGTGAGAGAACTCGTGATTGGCGCCGTTATTGATACCGAACGCACCGTAGTTTTCATCCCAGGACCCGTTCACCACGGCCTTGTAACTGTACTGGCCCGCAGGCAGCTCGGCGGTGAGGAGCCATACGCCGTGCCGGGGATCCAAATTCATCTGAACAGCGTCGTGGCTCGGATCCCAATTTTTTGCTCCCAGCCCTTCCCCAAACGTCCCGGCCAAGGCCACTGACGCGGGCTGGTTTTCTAGTCCTCGGCCGGATACTGCCTGTTTTGGGGCCACCTTGGCAGCCGGTTTTTCCGGCAAGGCCGTTCCGGCCGGGATCAAGGTGTCATTGTTCAGGGCATCGGTGAGCTTCTCAACCGTGTCAAAAGCCACGGTTGCGCGAAGCCCGTTCTCTGTAATTTCCCAGCCTCCACGTCCTTTAGACATCCAGCCAGCCTTGACCAGACCAGCGGTGGCCTTGGTGAGGTTCTTGTGTCCGCGGGGAATACCACCGCTGAGAAGCTCTGACTCTTCCTTGGTGAACGGGATTCGAGCCACTGCTTCAGCTAAGACCACTCCCCCATTGGGTTTCTCATCCAGCCAGGAACCGGCTGCCATGATCTCCAGAACTTCTTTGAGTCGACGGTTGGTGTTGTCGCGAACGGCCATGGTGATCCTCAAGTAGACGCGGGTATCATTCCACTCTGGCAGGTAGCAAAGTTACGCGACAGTACATGACGGTAAATTCCAGATGATATTTCCGCTGGTAGCACTCCTCGGCTCAGTTGCCTCCTGTGACCATTTCTCATTGAGCCACGGCGGCCGCATCCGCAAACACATCTGCTGGCATGGGCCGTTGCAGCTTCCACGTGATGGCGATGGGCTTCTCGCCCTTGTGCTGGAGGTAGTCAACCTGGCCAAGACATGTGTACGGCATGGTTAGTGCGGTCTCATCTTCCGCGGTTTCCCTTGTAAATAGCAAGATCTGGGTTCGGTGAGATTTTCGGTCCAAATAGCGTCGTCCAGTGGGACTAGAAACAGATGTCGCGTTCTGCGATTCCCAGTGAAATAACTCAGGACTTGTCGCATAATCCTTGTACATGGTCGTCGCCGAATGATTGGCTTCATCCTTATTCAAGGTCACGAAGAACGCGTCCGTCTTCGTTTCCGGGCACCATGCAACGCCTTCCCGGTGACTAACATTCTTGCCCTTGGCGAGAGAGCCAAACTGCAATGCAGCAAGGATTTCCTCCCGCCTGTAGGTGGCATGCGACAGCAAAGGAATACCTGCCAGCTCCATACCTAGACTCTTTCCGCTCCTTTTCGAGGCGCTGGCACTCAAAGCAACAAGCTGCTGAATCTCGTGACACACATACGGGTATTGGCGCAGGTAATTAAGGCCCGCATCATAAGAAGTAAAGCCTCCAGCATCGACCCACAAGGTATAGAAAAGCATCCGAGCGAAGACTTGTTCACGAGGCGCCAAGTCGTCATAGGATGGCGCCTCACCCGATACCAACATTGAATACGCGTCCGCACGTTCCTGGTCATCAACATGAATCAGCGCTGCCATGCGGGACAGCAGCTTATTCTCAGCCGTGTACGACAATTCCGTAAGTTTTTCCGCAACTAGGTTTTCTGCGGGTGAGAATCCCTGAATTAGCTCAGCTTGCCGCAAGAATCCTGTCCAGGAATCTTTCGTAGAGCGGTAAATCGTCTTGACGTTGTGATCCGACTTCGCCAAGTATCGGGCAAGGAGCACTTCAGCATGGGACTTTATATCCTTGACCAGGCCTGGCCTGTTTAACTTCAGCTGGGTTTTCAGGCTGGCCAAAATAACGTCCTTGGCTACCCGATCAAGCATGATCTGGGAGCCCGACGGTAGAAACGGGAAATCATCAACAACGGCTTTCGTCAGCTGTTTCTTTCCGTAGCCCGTCAGTGCCCGGTACCGGACATCGAAACGGAACTCGCGGTGCTGTTGCCCGATGAAGTCCAAGACAGTAAGTACTGCCTTGCCCGAAGCCCTCCGCAGTCCCCGCCCGAGTTGTTGGATGAAGATCGTGGAACTCTGCGTGGGTCTAAGCAGCAGAATTGTATCCACCTGTGGCAGGTCCAAGCCTTCATTGAACAGGTCGACCGCAAAAATGCAGTTGATCTCCCGCCTGCTCAGCCTGTCCAGCGCAAGGGCACGTTCGCCGTCGTCTGTCTGCCCCGACACGGCAACCGAGGCTATCCCGGCCTTGTTGAACACGTCAGCCATGTAGACGGCGTGCTGCACGGAGACGCAGAATCCAATGGCGCGCATGTCCGAGGTACTTGTAACTTTGTCACGAAGTTCTTTGATGACCTTTGCGGCGCGTGCGTCGTTGCCGGTGTAGAGCTGGCTCAGTTGCTGGAGGTCATAGGAGCCGCGCTTCCACTCCAGATTGCTCAGGTCAACGTCATCCGAGACCCCAAAATAGTGGAACGGCACCAGCAGGTCGGCGTCCAGCGCGTCCCACAGTCGCAGCTCGCTGGCCGTGCGTCCTTCAAAGAACACATCCGCGACATGGATGCCGTCACCGCGCTCGGGTGTTGCCGTGAGCCCCAGCAGTTCCATGGGTTCAAGATGGTCAATGAGCTTTCGGTAGGTGGGGGCTGCTGAATGGTGAAACTCGTCGATCACGACCACATCAAAACGATCTGCCGGCAATGCGTTGATGCCCTTGGCTGAAAGTGACTGGACGCTGGCGAAGACGTGCTTCCAGAGCTTGGGTTTGTGCTCCCCAACGTAGAGTTCCCCGAAGGTACCGTCCTGCATCACGTTTCGGTAGGTCGTCATTGACTGTTGCAGGATTTCCTTACGGTGGGCCACGAAAAGTAGGGAGAGTTCACGTCCTGCGGCCTCGCACAGTTGTTTGTAGTCGAGGGCGGCAATGACAGTTTTTCCTGTGCCTGTTGCCGCGACGAGCAGGTTCCGGTGAAAACCCTTTGCACGTTCTGCCTGGAGGTCTTCAAGCATCTCTTCCTGATGGAGAAATGGTTGGATTTCCAGGCCGGTAAGAGTATCTGGGGCAGCCGTGAACCTGCCGCCGTTACGCGCGAGGGCTGCATCGAGCTTGTCGGCATCTTGCTCCGGATCATAGCGCTGGAAAGCCCGTTGCTCCCAATAGCTGTCAAATGTAATCGCGAACTTTTGAAGCAGGGCGGGCGTTCCAACGTTGGAGAGCCGTACGTTCCATTCAAGCCCATCTACCATGGCTGCCTGACTCAGGTTGGAGCTGCCAACGTAGGCGGTGTCGAACCCCGTGTTGCGACGGAACAACCAGGCCTTTGCATGAAGGCGGGTGGACTGTGTCTCATAGCTGATCTTGACCTCTGCCCCATATTCGTTGATGAGATGGTCGATGGCCCGTCGCTCAGTGGCACCCATGTATGTGGTGGTGATGACCCGCAGTTTTCCGCCACGCTCCTTCAGGCCTCGGAGAGCTGAGTCCAAGAGTCGGATACCGGTCCAGCGGATGAATGCACAGAGCAGGTCAACGGAATCTGCCGACTCAATCTCAGTCCTGATCTCTGCAGCGAGGTTGGGATCATCCTTGCCGTTGGTCAGCAGCGCACTATCGCTCAGAAGCGTTGTTGGTCGGCGCAACTGGCGGCGTTTCAACGCGTCAGGGTAATGCAGCGACTGAAGCTGCTGGGGACCTGTTGTGATCCGATTGGATGGATCGATGCTGCTCAGAATGGTGTTTGTCTTAGCGACACGGTCCTCGGCCTTGATCCCGCTCAGTACCTTTTGAACGGCATCTGCAACGTGACGGGCAAGGATGTCCGGTGAGATGTTGTTGTCGACATGGATTAGCTCCTGCTGCAGCTCCGGTACCAACTGAAGCCGGCTTCCCAAGTCATCAGTGTGCAGCAGCTCATAAAGCCCTTCGACCAGCAATTCTGCCGGTTCTCCCCCATCAAATGTGTTCACCAGGCCAGGTTATGCGTTGGGTGGGACATAAACGAAAATGACGCAAGCCATAGCCATTTAGTTTAATTGTTTGTGCTGATTCATTTCGTTGTGACTGCGGCTTGTAATTCAGAGTCGGGAGACACCGAGCATCGCCGTACCTAAAGAAAAGCAAACCCACTGAGGCCCACGAGAGAAGCTGCGCTCCGGGGCAGATCAAGGCGAGCGGACAAACTTCGCCAGCTGGCCGGCGTCGCACATTATCACCGTGGGCACACAACCTCAGCCGAGCTTGCCGCCCAGACGTTGACGCATCAGTGTGCTGACCTCGTTCAAGCCAACAACTTCCACGTTCTTACCGTGTTTGCGGTATTTCTCTGTAATGGCGTCCAGCGCGGCGATCGTGGAGGCATCCCAAAGGTGGGAGCCATGCATGTCGATGACAACGTGATCAGGATCCATGGCATAGTCGAACTGCGTGTACAGGTCATTGGAAGATGCAAAGAACAGCTCACCATTGACAACATAGCTGGCCGTTTCCTGCCCATTGAGGGATTCCACGCTCCGTTCAACCGTCACAAAGTGTGCCACCCGGCGGGCAAACAGCACCATGGCCACGAGTACACCCACGCCCACACCGATGGCCAGGTTGTGCGTCACAACAGTGACAATCACCGTGGCAACCATGACCATCGTCTCGCTCTTGGGCATCATTTTCAGCGTAGAAGGACGGATGCTGTGCCAGTCGAAGGTGGCGATAGAGACAAACACCATCACGGCCACAAGCGCCGCCATCGGAATCAACGAGACCACATCGCCTAGCACCACAACGAGGATGAGCAGGAACAGTCCCGCCAGGAACGTGGAGATGCGAGTGCGCCCTCCGGAGGCTTTGACGTTGATCATGGTCTGGCCGATCATGGCACAGCCACCCATCCCGCCAAAGAACCCTGTGACAATGTTCGCCACGCCCTGACCCCACGCTTCACGGGTCTTGGATGAACGAGTGTCAGTAATATCATCAACCAGCTTCGCCGTCATTAGGGATTCAAGCAGACCTACAAACGCCATAGCCAGGGAAAAGGGGAAGATAATCTGCAAAGTTTCCATACTGAACGGCACATTCGGCATGAACAGTGACGGCAACGAATCTGGCAGCGCGCCCTTATCCCCCACAGTGGGCACAATGATCGCGGCGAAAACAGTGATCAACGTCAACACCACAATGGCTACCAGCGGCGACGGAACGACCTTCGTTAACTTCGGCAGACCAAAAATGATCAGCAGGCCAACCGCAGCCAACGGATACACCAGCCACGGCACACCAAGGAGTTCAGGGACTTGGGACATAAAGATCAGGATGGCCAATGCGTTCACGAAACCCACCATGACCGAACGTGGAATGAAACGCATCAACTTTGCCACGCCAGAGACCCCCAGTATTATCTGGAAGACACCGGCCAAAATGACGGCAGCAATGAGATAGTCAATCCCGTGGCTCTTCATCAAAGGAGCGATCACCAGCGCAACCGCACCGGTGGCAGCGGAAATCATCGCCGGACGTCCGCCAACGAAGGAAATTGTTACGGCCATGGTGAACGCCGCAAACAAGCCGATCCGTGGATCCACTCCGGCAATGATGGAGAAGGCGATAGCCTCCGGGATCAGCGCCAGTGCAACAACGAGTCCGGCCAGGACCTCGGTCTTGAGCCTGCGCGGGGACTTCAAAGCACGCAGCACCGATTGGAGCTGTTCGGGAGTTATAACCGGTGAATCTGCGGCAGTTTTGACGGCCATTGCTGGCTCCGTTCATGGTCAGGACGACGCAGTACGACGCCTTCGCTTTTCAAAATTAGGGGGACGCGACACCGCGCCAAGGTATAAATGGGATGCCAAATGGACTCCCGCTACTCAGCAACTCTACCTTAACGTGATGGTAGGGTTGCATTTGGATCCGAACGGCGGCAGGCATGAGAACGAGAACAGGCATAACTATGCATATTGGGGAACTGGCGGAGCGGACAGGGTTGTCTCTGCGTACCATTCGCCATTACGACGACGTTGGGCTGCTCCCAGCTACGGCTCGCACCGAGGGTGGCTTTCGTGTTTATTCCGAGGAAGACTTCCAGAGCTTAATGGTCATCAAACAAATGAAACCGCTTGGATTTGCACTGGAGGAAATGGCTGAAATACTTGCTCTCCTTGACTCTCGTGATGCCCTAACACCCTCTAGCGAGGGGGACGATAAACTTTCCGGTTTCCGCCAGCAAGCCCTCACCCAGCGAGCTAAAATGGCGCGCAACTTGGCACAAGCCGATGAGTTCATCCAGCGCCTCGAGCGCTGACATACGCGCCACATTGGTGAGTCCCGGCGTCGCACATCCAGATCGGGACGGAACCGGAGCGCGAACCTCTACTGTAGAACTAGCGCGGACCTCTTTGCCGTGATTTCATTCAGCGAAGTAACGGAGCACTTAGCGTGAGGGACCTTTCAAGGGCTGGCGGCACCATCCTGATCGCCGATTTCGTGAACATTGACGCGGCCGGGAAGGTCAATATCATTGGCGGCGGGGTGCAGTTTCTGGGCTTCGATCCGGATACCGGGATCACCGCACCATTCTCGCTGTTCGCCAATGTCACAGTGAGCCTGCCGAGTCTGGATGACGTCACTGCCACCGTGGAAGTTGCACTTATCGATGCCGACGGACAGCCCGTAACGGTGCCAAGTCAGGATGGTCCGGCGCCCTTGCAGTTCACTCAGACGGTTGATTTTGCGCACACAATCAACCCGGAAATTCAGGCCCCGCCGATGGGCTTCCCGGGAAGCTCAAAAGTGGTATTGAATTTCCCCAGTGGTCTTCCGCTACCGGTGGGCACCACCTATGAATGGGTGGTGCTGATGGACGGTATACGGCTGGCATCCACAACGTTCTTTGTGCCCGGCACGGTTGAGGCCTAGCCACAGTTCAACCGGCTGGCAGCCCCTGAAAGCCTCGATGTTTCATGCCGACGTTGGTAGTCTTTGGCTCAATGGCAGCTCTGCCTTGGACCAGATTAGGAAAGGCCCTTCACATGAACGGGTTTCCGTTGGACTACGAAATGTACGAACTTGGCAATTTGATACTTCAGGGCGGTGCAACGCTCCGAGGGGCGCGATTGGCCTATAAAACCTATGGCAGTCTCAACGCCGACAAGAGCAACGCAATTGTCTACCCCACCTGGTACTCCGGGCGACATTGGGACAACGAATGGCTAATCGGGGAAGATAAAGCGCTAGATCCCACCAAGTACTTCATCATTGTCCCGAATATGATTGGCAATGGTCTTTCAAGCTCCCCCAGTAATATGCCAGCGCCCTATAACGCAGGCAGCTTCCCCAACATCACCTTCTACGACCAAGTTCAGGCGCAGCACCAGCTAGTAACTGAACACTTTGGCATTGAAACCTTGGCCCTTGTTACAGGGTGGTCAATGGGCGCCGGCCAAACCTACCAATGGGCTGTCAGCTACCCCGACATGGTGCAACGGGCACTGCCGTTCTGCGGCTCGTCCAAAACCAGCGAGCACAACTTCGTGTTCCTCGAGGGCGTCAAGGCAGCCTTGCAAACCGACTCCTCCTTCCAGAACGGCTTTTACACTGAGCAGCCAACTCGTGGGCTTCGCGCAGTTAGTCGCGTGTATGCCGGCTGGGGCTTCTCGCAAGCGTTCTACTGGGATCAGGTCTATAAGGACATGGGATTTTCAGCGCGTCTGCGCGCGGATCTTTCGTACTCCTCACTTGAGGACTTTCTAGTGGGGTACTGGGAAGGCCACTTCCTAGGCCACCGAGATGCCAACGACCTTCTCACCCAGCTGTGGACTTGGCAGCACGGCGACGTCGGGGCGACTCCCGGATTCGGCGGCGACCACATCAAGGCGTTGCAATCCATCAAAGCCAAGCTGATAGCGCTGCCGGCAAAAAAGGATCTTTACTTCTGCCCAGAAGATGAAGAGTATGCCTCCCAGTACATTCCCAACGGAGAGGTTCGCGTCATCACGGGAGTCTGGGGACACTTTGCCGGAAGCGGAGACAGCCCCGTAGATGCGGCCTACATCAACAGTGTTGCCCAAGAACTATTGGATAGCTGACTCGCTTAGACGGTGCCCACTGCATCTTGCGGCCAGGCCCCCATGAGCGTTCCCCTGCAGTTCATCTGCAGTTCATCTGGCCCACATTGCAGTGGCTTGCTCTGCAGGGACGTGAACTCCATACTCACGCAGATAGCGCCCATATGCCCATATAGGTGATCCGCTAGGGTGAAAAATGCGGAAGATGAAGAACGTACCGGATCCGGAAGCATGGACTATTCGAGATGGAGCATTGTGGAAAACCGCAGAACTTGCCTCCGCAGTCCTAAAGCGCAAACTCGGGGAGGAACCAACTTTTCCTGTCCCTTTTGCACTCCGCTTTGGTGGCGCCAGCGAGGGAGTTTATGCCCACGGCCCCTTCCAATTATTTGAAGTCCGCGCTGGCGGAGATGGAAGCTACGTGCACAACAGTTCGGTGGTGGCCGCTCCTGGTCGCGGAGCTGTCCCCTTCATGCTGGGATTTGTTGCCACCCAAGCTATCGGAAATGCTGCACGCCGAAACCATGCAAACAACCAGGCCCAGTTACAGTTGCAGACCATTGACCATGGGACTGTCGGGGTCAGTAATTACGGTTCCTACCTGCACACACCAGCGGCAGTTCATGCGTGGCAGTGGCGCGACGTCACTCTCGCAGAACTCACCGGCCCCGGGCAACTTCGTATTCAAGGCCAATCCAACCGTGGGTCCGTCAACTGGATCTTGGAATCCGACTGGGCTGAACTCATCTTCGTTTTTTGGGCCAGTGTTTGCAATCCAACAAATCAACAATTCGTTACGAGAACCTGGCTGCCCCAAGAATGGGTAACGAGAGCATTTATTTGGTCAAAGTCCAACTCATCGGCCACTAGCGCAGGGTTCAAGGACCTTTACGACGGGCTGGAATCCTAAGCTGGCCTTCCACGTAGTCCCGTTCGCGTTGTTCTTAGCGCTGTTCTTAGCGAGCGGCTGCACATCCCCAAGCACCGGGGCTACCATAGTGAACATGTGCGGAGCCTGCGATCCTAGGTCAAATATAAATCCCGTCAAGCCCACCGTTGGCCTGTCTGACGCGCCAGCCCCACCGGGCCAGCGCGGCACTCACAAACAACACGGCCGCCGCAGTCAAAGCGGTCAACACCTAAAAGCACTTCCCGAGCAGTTGGATCCCACACTGTGGCAGGACGGGCCAGCCGAAGCTGAGCTATTGATCACCGGCGGCCCCGTCATCACCATGGACAAAGACCGTCCCAATGCAGAAGCGGTTGCCATCCGCCAGGGACGAATCATGGCTGTTGGCTCAAAGGAAGAACTGCGCTCCCTAACAGGCACCAAAACAGAGTTCATTGATCTTGATGGCCGAACGCTGCTGCCAGGGCTCATTGATCCGCATATGCATTCCTCCATGGTCCAGCTCAACGACTGGGTTGATGTGAGCCCAATGAAGACACCAACGCAGGATGAGGTATTTGCGGCTCTCCGCAATGCCCCCGCAACCTCAACCGGATGGGTGTTGGCTCAGCAGTTCGACCCCAGCATCACCGAGGGCCACCCTGTTTTGAACCGTGAAGTACTTGACCGTCTGGTTCCTGACCGCCCTCTTCTGGTGCTGGAAAGCAACGGGCACATCGCCTACGTAAATTCCGTGGCTCTAGCCCAAGCCGGGGTGGACAGGGAGAGCCCCGACCCGCCCGCAGGAAGGTACACCCGCGACGAACGCGGTGAACTGACCGGACGCTTGGAAGAGTCCTCAGCCCTGGCTGCTTTCCGCCAAGGCATTCCATTCGTTACCGGAGATGCCGCCACAACCCGCATTCGCGAACTGCTATGGCATGCAGCAAAAAAGGGCGTCACCCTGCTTCACGACTGCGGAATTGGTTCAATCGCGGGCACCTCAGACTTAGCAGGATTACAAGATGCTCTCGATGCTGATTCACCCGTGCGATACCGGGGAATGCTTGTTTCAACCGCCTATGACGCGTGGATGGACATGGGAATCCGGCCAGGATTCGGCAACGACCTGTTCAGGGTTGGCGGTATCAAGGCCTGGTCTGACGGTTCCAACCAGGCTGGCACAGGTTACCAACGCGAACCCTATCTGGGCCAGACAAGCCGGGGTTCGCTGAACTACTCACCCAAAGAACTAGCGGACGTAGTGCTGCGCGCGCACCTGGACGGCTGGCAGGTTGGGGTGCATGCCAATGGCGATGCTGCCATCAACGTGACCATCGATGCCTTTGAACAAGCGTTGCGCAACCATCCCCGTTCCGATCACCGCCATAGGATCGAGCACTGCAGCGTTATGCGCCCTGAACACATCGAGAGAATGGTGGCACTGGGGCTGTCACCGTCATTTTTGATCGGGCATATCCGCTGGTGGGGTAAGGCTTTCCAGGACAGGCTGCTGGGCCTTGAACGGGCCGCATTTTACGATCCGTGCGCCTCGGCTCTGAGCGCGGGCTTGCGAATTTCCCTGCATAGTGATTGGAACGTCACTCCGCTGGAGCCACTTCGCTACGTCCAAGATGCTGCCACCCGAATCATGGCCGAAGGTGGGGACGTCTTGAATATTAACGAACGCATTAGCGTAGAGGCAGCCCTTCGGGCCGTCACGATCGACGCCGCCTGGCAGTGCGGTGCTGACACGGTCACCGGCTCAATCCAGACTGGTAAATACGCTGACCTTCTGATGTTGGAGGAAAACCCGTTGGAGGTTCGGGCCACATCGATCGACGCCATTGCCGTTTCCCAGACTTTCCTGGGCGGCAAAGTGTGCTCCCGGTAACTTCGTCCCCGCGCAGGCACTCGCGTGGACCGCTCAGCTTGGAAGCAGGAGGCGTTGCACAGTAACCTCAACCCATGACCGCCAACAAAGCCGACCCCAAAAACACCGCTGCTAAGAAGAACGCGCAAAAGCCAAGTAAGGAATCAACCACCGAGGCCGGGCGCCCGCAGTTCTCCCCCGGGGACCTTGCACCAGCAACAGCTGTGGCATTCGTTTTTTTGATTCTACGAATCTTTGCCGTATCCGGCTATGACTGGAATACAGCGTTCGCGGTGAGTACCACGCTGCGTGTCAGTGATGGATTGGCTTTGGTCTTTGGTTCCCTCATGGCAGGTCATGTTCTTGTGGAGATTTTATTGGTGGGCGTTCTTCCGCTTCTGATCGCGACGTTCTTGTGGTCCTCGAGCGGGCACCGGGCCACAGTGCTGTTAGCTACCACTTTAAGCGCCGTGACACTGATTGCGTTGACAGTCAGTTTCCAAATTTGGTGGTTGCCGATAGCAACGGCAGCCGTATTCGTTGTGTTCGCGCTAACCCACAGGCTCTCGGCAAAGCACTGGCTGAGCCGCGTGTTTTCAGTGGCCATGGCCAGCGTTGGCGGCGTGGCCGCAGTGGCGGTGTTGCTTATTGCTGCTTTTGTCCAGACACCGTGGGTTCCCCAAGAGCACATCCAAACCACAGATGGCATGCTCATTGGCTACGTTCTCAGCGTGGATTCCGGATACCTGAATGTGTTGACGCAGGAGCATGAATTTGTGATCCTGAACAGCGGCGATGTGCTTTCCCGCAAGTAGCACCCGCACGCAGCACCACCGCAGATAGTGAGAAAAAAGAGGGCACCGCAACCGTCGAGTAAATACTCAACGGTTGCGGGCCCTCGTTTTCGCAATCCAACGTTCCCTTTCGGAGACGCCGTTGGCAGGTGGGGTGGGACTATTCCGCCGCCACCATGACAGGCTTCTTGTCGCTTGAATCTGCGAGCATCGCCGTGAATTCCTCTTCGATGACCGGGTTCTTCTTGTAGGTCATCTTAGAGATGACTACTGCCAACAAGAGGTTGATCAGGAATGCAGGGACGATTTCATACATGGCATCATGGAGCACCGGGGTCTTGCCCCAAGCAAACACCACGATGGTTCCTACGATCATGCCCACCAACGCGCCGCGGGCAGTGAGCTTGCGCCAGTAAAGGCTCAGCAACACGATGGGACCGAATGCGGCACCAAATCCTGCCCATGCGAAGGACACCAACTCTAGGATGCTTGCTTCACGGTCCAAGGCAATAACGGCAGCAATAACAGCCACCACCAAGACGCCTAGGCGGCCCAGGGCAACCTGGCGCTTAGGTGAGGACTCCCGGCCGGTCATGTTGTAGAGGTCTTCCACCAAGGCGGAGGAGCAAACAATCAGCTGTGAGGAAATGGTTGACATGATGGCAGCCAATACTGCCGCCAGAACCAAACCAGCAACGAACGGGTGGAAGAAGATCTGACTCAGTCGCAGGAAGACCGTTTCTGGGTCATCAAGTCCCATGGAGGGATTCTCAGCAAAGTAACCGATACCTACAAGAGCGGTGCACACTGCACCGGTTGCGGCCAGAACCATCCAGCCAATTCCGATCCGGCGGCCAACTTTGGCGTCCTGCGGTGAGCGCAGAGCCATGAATCGCACAATGATGTGCGGCTGGCCGAAGTAGCCCAAGCCCCATGCCGCGGTGGAGAAAATTCCCACCGCCCATACCAGTGAGTTTCCGTCGCCGAAGCCGGCGAACAGATTTAAGTTATCCGGATCAATGTTTTGCAGCCGGGTCACAGTAGCCCCAACGCCACCGGTTTGAACAACGGCAATGATCGGTACCACTATGAGAGCAACAAACATCAAAATACCCTGGGCGACGTCGGTTAAAGTGGCTCCAATGAAACCGCCGAAGAGAGTGTAGGTCAAAGTGATAATCGTGACCACACCCATGCCGACCAAATAGGGCCAGCTGAAGGAAGCTTCAAAGAACTTTCCTGCCGCTACCATGCCTGAAGATACGTAGAAGGTGAAGAACACCAAAATGATCAGCGATGAGGCAATGCGCAGCCAGTGCGAGTTCTCCTTGAGCCGCTTCTCAAAGAAGCTCGGAATGGTGATTGCGTTTTGCGAGATCGCCGTGTAGGAGCGTAGCCGGGGGGCTACAAACTTCCAGTTCAGCCACGCGCCAATGGTCAGTCCAATAGCAATCCAGGCCTCCACCAAACCACTCAGGTAAATGGCGCCAGGCAGACCCATGATGAGCCATCCAGACATATCTGAGGCGCCTGCTGACAGAGCGGCAACGCCTGGCTTTAGTTCACGTCCTGCCAGCATGTAGTCATCGAGGTCATTCGTCTTCCTGAAGGCGAAATAACCGATGGCGAGCATTCCCGCCAGGTAAACCGCTATCGCAAGCAGTTGAAAAGCATGTTCAGTCACTAATTGTTCCTTTACATTCTTTGACGCATCATTGCGTTCATGGATAGCACCCAGAACAGCTGGATTGTCACAATGAATGGCGGCCAATATTTTTGACAAGTAGTTCGAACATACCAAAATCCTTGTTCACACGCGATGCTAGACGCAGAGGATTATAACAATTCCCGGCCAAGCTGGCCATTTACCAGAACCGTGTGAGACCCTGCCCCAACTCTCTTAAGAAGATAATGTGGAGACATGAACCAGACCTCAGCCAGAAGCGATAAATTACGTCAAGTGGTGGTGGCCATCAGCGCCGTGGTAGCGCTCATCGGTTCTTTTATTGGATCCGGGGCCGCCGGTGGCACCCCGATACAAAATGCCTCCAACGGCGCATTAGCCGCCGATGCCACTCTTATAGCCCCCGATGGTCCCGCTTTTTCAATCTGGAGCGTAGTGTATTTAGGCCTGGTGGCCTACGCAATCTGGCAATTTCTGCCAGCCCAAACCAAGCAAATCCGCCACCGCCTGCTGGGATACCCCGCAGCGGCATCACTGCTCCTGAATGCGGCCTGGATCCTGAGTATTCAGTTCGATCTGCTCTGGCTGAGCGTTCCAATTATTGTTATATTGCTTGCGGTGCTGGCATGGATCTTCGTGCTGCTCTTGCGCTACCGTCCAAGCAACACTTGGGACGCTCTGATCACTGACGGCACAATGGGGCTTTACCTTGGGTGGGTGTGTGTGGCTACAGCCGCCAATGTTTCTGCCGTTCTTGTGGCCTCTGGCTTTGCTGGATTCGGGCTCAACCCCAATATCTGGTCTGTGCTAGTTCTCGCCGTTGCCGCAGCTGTGGGAATCGCCTTAGCCCTGTACGGTAAGGGCCGTTTGGCGCCCACAGCGTCGCTATGCTGGGGCCTGGTATGGGTAGCGGTGGCAAGGCTCACCGGTGATTTACTCTCTACTCCTACGGCAGTTGCGGCACTAGTGGCCACCGCTTTGGTACTCATCGTCACCCTCGCTGCACGCTTCCGCGCAACAAGTTCAACCCGTTCAAGCCGTTCAAGCCGTTCAAGTGGGCCAGCTGCCACGGCCTGAGCCCGAAGCCTGAGCCCGAAGGCAAAACTCAAAAGTCAAAAGTCAGAGAACTCTAGCGAACGCTCCTGCCCACAGCTAGGGTATGGGCATGAGCAAGCATCCAGATGACAACGACAAAGACTTGATCAACGGCGCCCCTGCGGGTGACCCGCTTACCGAGGCCTATACAGGGATGGTTTCCCCTGACATCGAGGAAATCAACGAACACGCTGCACGCCGCGCCAAGGAAGATCAGGTGGAACCGGACAGCATGTAGGAGCGAATCTGCGCTGGGGATGCGCCAAAGTCTGGCATTCTTGAATGATCATGGACATAGCCCCGAAAAGCCAGCGTACAGTGACCGTCTACTCCGCTCCGACCCGCGTCCTTGCTGCGGTTGCCTGGGCGTTTTGTGCTTTCTTTGCGGTGAATTTGCTCTTCACAGGCAGCCCTCTTTCCATTTGGCATTTCATGCCGTGGCTGTTCTTCGTGGCGTGGGGCATCTTCATTTTGCTGTGGCGCCCGCAGCTGCTGATTCACCCTGAGGGCCTATCCATCCGCAACCTTCTGCGCGACCACGAAGTCCCGTTCAGCGAACTCACCGCTCTGCGCGTCATGCAAACCGTCAGCTTTGACACCAGCGCCGGGCGCATTTCTAGCTGGGGCGCTCCGGGAGCCGGCAAATTGGGTCCTAAAATGCTCACCGGGACCGGAGGCGTGCGCACTATGGCGTCCCTACCCCACACTCAAGCGATGGTGCAAGCCGCGTGGGATAGCTGGGAGCAGTCCCACACTCCCCTTCAGCAGTACGACGCCGGAACCTCCGTCCCCGATCACTCCGGCTACCAGCCCGGTGCACAACCAAAGATGACTAGTAAGTGGAATGTACCGGCCGCCGTCGCCGGTGTCATTGTGCTAATTTTGGCCATTCTCAGCACGTTCATCTAGAACAGAGTTGGCCTAGAACAGAAATGAAAGGCCCGGCCCGCTCAAGGAGAGCGGACCGGGCCTTCATGCTGCGTTGTGAGTTAGGACTTGAAGCCCACAGTTGTCCAGTCAATTGATTCGAACTGGGCCGCACCGTAGTTGACCAAGCCCGTCTTGACACCCAAAGTGTTCGGGGTAGGGGTCATCGGGATCACGGGGGTGTAATCAAAGATCGTCTTGTCGATCTTGTTCGCCAGTTCAATGCGTTTGGCCGGGTCCAGCTCTGCGTTGGCCGCGCTCCACATCTCACCGAGCTTCTCATCTGTGATGCCGGTGAAATTCTGACCGGCATCCACCGGGTAGAAGATCGACTCCGAGGAGGCAACCGGGTAAGCGGTCCCTGACCATGCGAAGCCGGTCATGTCGAAGTTGGACTTCAGCACGTAGTCCGCGAAGAACTTATCAGCCGGAACTGTGTCATTCTTCAGCGATATGCCCACAACTTTGAGGTTGGCCTGAAGCTGCTTGAAAATCTGCTCTGATACCGGGTTGTTGGCATCCAGAGTGTACGTGATTTCCAGCTTGGCGCCGTCCTTTTCCTGGATACCGTCGGCACCCTTGGTGTAGCCGGCTTCCTTCAGCAGTTCTTCGGACTTAGCTGTATCAAAACCAATAACAGCCGTGGCGTTATCTGTGTAGCCCTTCTGGCCAGGCATGTAGATGTAGCTGTTCTGGCTCGATACCGGTGCCCCGATGGGGCTCAGACGGCTAGCGGAAATGGTATCCCGGTCAACAGCGCGAGCCACTGCCTGACGAACCAACACATCCGCCAGTGGTCCCTTGGAACCATTCATGGTCACGTGGTTCCAGGTCAGGCCGCCGGACTGCTGGATGGCGCCGTCGGCACGCTTTTTGGCGGTGTCGTAGTTGTTCTTGTTGGTGCCGATGCTAAAGGCATCCAGTTCCTTGTTGGCGTAGGCCTGGGCGAGGGCATCACGAGAAACAACCTTCATGATGATCTTCTCCAGCTTCGGCTTTTCACCCCACCACTTCTCGTTGGGGAGCAAAGTGATTACCTGACCGGCGGTGTCTACCTTATCCACCTTGAAGGGACCACTTGATGGCAGGGGCTTTGACTTGTAACCCTCGTTGAACGCCTTCACGTCGGAAGCAACAGCGGCAGGAAGCACAGCTGTTTGCACCGCACCGGCGGTGCTGCCGCCGAGAATGGAAGGCCAGTCAGCGTTCTTGTTCTTGAAGGTGATCTTGAAGTTGAAATCCGAGTCTTCTTTGGTGACCGACTCGATGTCCTTGTAGACGTTGTCGCCAACAATCTGGTAGTCAGCGTTGGTGCCGTTGTTTGCCTTGATCGTGGCGTCGTAGTCCTTATAGGTGATGGGAGTGCCATCCTCCCAGACTGCCTTCGGATTCAGCTTGATCTCAACGACCTGGGGATCTTCGCTGGCCAGTTTAACTTCCGTGGCGTAATCCGGGTTCAGTTCCCAGCCACCATCGACGGTGTTGCGAACCGGGCCACCCGTTGTGGGGTCCAGCACCTCGCTACCGGCTTTGACGTTGCCGTCCACCTGCATCGTGTTCCAGTTATCAGGCATCTGGTCCACGGCAAGTGTCAACGATCCGCCATCTTTCACATCAGCGTAATCAGCCACGGTCCAAGCCGTTGTGGGCAAGGCCCCCGTTTCAGCAGCGCCCTTGCTACTGTCCACGTTGGGCTTGCTGTCACCGCCACCGCCGCCTGCACTGCAGCCTGTGACTGTGAGGGCCAGAGCTAGAACTCCGGCGCCCATCATCTTCTTGATTTGTTGCATTATTTCCTCCCATTGGTGTTCCCCGGCGGATCATAGGTCTTGTTCCGCGGAGACTTTGGCTACGGTAAGTCTTTGAGGTTTTTCATGACGGTTATCATGAGGTTCGCAAGTTCAAACCCTTCCGGGCGTCATGAGTTCAATGTGCTCAGCGTGGTGGCATGCCACTAGGCTGCCGTCCATCTCGCTGCCTGCCACGTGACGTTGCGCCGGGTCCTCGGTTCGGCAACGTTGCTGGCCGGCCGCGTCCATCAGCTTGTACAGCGGGCACCTGGTCCTGAAATTGCAACCAGTAATGTCCTCCGTGGGGCTCGGCAGGTCCCCTTCGAGGATGATCCTGCTCCGGCTGCGTTCCACTGTGGGGTCCGGGACGGGCACTGCTGACAGCAGGGCACGCGTGTAAGGGTGCTGGGGGTTGTCGAAGATCTGCTCCGAGGCTCCGCTTTCCACGATCCGTCCCAAATACATGACGGCAACCGTGTCCGCGATCTGCCGCACCACCGCCAGGTCGTGTGCCACGAACAAATAGGAGAGTCCCAGTTTCTCCTGCAAGTCCTGCAGTAAGTTAATGACACCGGCCTGGATGGAGACGTCAAGGGCTGACACAGGCTCGTCAAGGACCACAATCTTGGGGTCGGTGACAAGGGCCCGGGCAATACCGATGCGTTGGCGCTGACCGCCGGAAAATTCGTGTGGGTACCGAGAAGCCATCGAAGGATCAAGACCCACCAGCTCCAAGACGTCCCGAACTTTTTTCAGGCGCTCCTTTGCGGGAACCCCGTGGACGCTTAGTGGCTCCCCCACCAGGTCTTGGACAGGAAGCCGAGGATCCAAAGACGCCATAGGGTCCTGGAACACCACTTGGATGTCCCGGCGCAGCGCCTTGCGCTCCTTCCCCGACAGCGTGGCTACGTCACGACCATTGATGGTGACTTTCCCGGCCTGCGGCGCGGTAAGTTCCAGAATCTCCATGATGGTTGTTGACTTGCCACAGCCAGACTCGCCCACCAAGCCCAGCGTTTGCCCGGACTTGATCTCAAAGTTGACCCCATCGACGGCCCGCACGGTGCCGATGGTGCGTTTGAACACCGAGCCCTTGGACAGCGGGAAGTGCCGTTCAAGCGCAGCTACTTCCAGCACGCTTTCTGAGGCAACCGCGGCCCTTTCAGCAAATGCCACCGGTTCAGGCACGGGATAGAGTTCAGCACGGTTCAGCGCACCGCTGGCAATTTCGCCAACCCGCAAACAAGCCGAAGAGTTCCGCGGATCATCAGCAATCACGTTTAGTGGTGGTTCAGTAGTGCGGCATTCGTCAATGGCCACAGGGCAACGCGGTGCAAAGGGGCATCCGGGTGCAAGATTGCTGAGCTGCGGTGGGCGGCCTTCCAGCGGAACCAAGCGGGTGTGCCCGGCCGTGGCCAGATTGGGCATGGAGCGCAGCAAACCAATGGTGTAGGGCATGGAGGGTGCGTGGAACACCTGATCAACGGTTCCGGTTTCAACGATTCGCCCGGCATACATCACGGCCAGTCTGTCCGCATTGCCGGCCACAACACCCAAATCGTGGGTGATGAGCACAACCGCAGCCCCTGTCAGGTCCTTGGCTTTCTGCAGCACTTCCAGGATCTGCGCCTGGATGGTGACATCCAAGGCGGTGGTGGGTTCATCGGCAATGATGAGGCGTGGATTGTTGGCAATCGCAATGGCAATCATGGCGCGTTGGCGCATGCCACCGGAAAACTCGTGCGGGAATGCCTGGGCGCGGCGCTCCGGGTTGGGAATGCCCACCACTTTGAGCAGTTCCACCGCACGGACATTGGCCGCAAGCTTGGAGAGCTTCCTGTCGTGAAGCTGCAACGATTCCGCGATCTGCGAACCGATCGTGTAAACCGGGGTCAGCGCGGATAACGGATCCTGGAAAATAATAGAAATGCCATCGCCACGCAGCTTGGACATTTCCCTGTCATTGCGGCCCAGTAACGATTTCCCCTCAAAAAGGATGTCCCCGGTGACTTTCGCAGACGAGGGCAGCAACCCCATGACGGCCAGCGACGACACTGACTTTCCGGAGCCTGACTCGCCCACAATACCCAGGAATTCCCCCTTGTCCACGTGGTAGTTCACCCCACGTACAGCTGTGACGGCACCGTTGGGCTGCGGGAAAGTAACACTCAGATCCCGCACTTCCAAGAGATGCTTGGACGGGTTCGACGGCGTTGGTTCAGTGTGTGCACGGGTTTGCGTTACCGCTGCGCTCACGTTTGGAGAGGCGTTCTTGGTCAAATTATCAGTCACGGTTGACTCCGGAGGTTGGGTCGACGGCGTCGCGCAAGGCATCGCCGACAAGGCTGGCCGAGAGCACCGTAAATACGAGAATGGCGGCTGGGAAGATGAAGAGCCACGGACGGGTGGAGGCAGCACCCTGGCCTGCAGAGAGCAAAGTACCCAAGGAAACATCGGGTGCCTGAATGCCGAAGCCAAAGAAGCTCAGTGTGGTTTCACTGAGAATTGCCCCACCAACGCCGAGCGTTGCATCGATGATCAGTAGCGAGGACACGTTCGGCAACACGTGCCTGCGGATGATGGTCCACGTGTCAACACCCATGAAGCGGGCCGCTTTAATGAAGTCTCGATCACGCAGGGACCGGGTCTGTGCCCGGATCACTCGAGCCATGATCATCCAGCCAAAAGCTGAGAGCAAGAAGATCAGCGCCACCCAGGACAGCGACTTGAAGATGGGGCTGAGCAGGATGAACAGGAACAAACTCGGCAACACCAGGAGCAAATCGATGACCCAGACAATTGCGCGGTCCCACCAGCCACCAAGGTAACCGGCCACGGCTCCCACCACACCGGCAACAATCGCCGCCAGTGGGCCCACCAGCAATCCGATGATGAGCGATTTGCGCAAGCCAACAATCGTTTGGGCGTAAATGTCTTCACCAATGTCACTGGTACCAAACCAGTGCAGGCCTGTTGGGCTGGAGCCCATGTTGTAAACGTCAAGATCGGTGGCATTCCACGCGTTGGGAACCAACCCAAAAATGGCCCACAAGATGATGGTGAGCAGGCCAATGATGCCCACCCAGAAGCGCGGCGTGCTGCGCAGACGGGACACCACCAGGCGGAGTCGGGACACGGGCTTTTTGGAATGGAGCACTTCGGGGTTGGCTGCCGCAGTGTCTGCGACCGGGATTTCTTCAAGCATGGCCATGGTTACACCCTCACTCTCGGGTCAAGGGCTGCGTACACAATGTCGGCAAGTGTGCCGGCGATCAGGATCAGGATGGCATTGAATAAAATGGCACCGGTAAAGGCATTGATATCACTCTGGGTGATTGCTTGGACAAGCATCTCCCCCATGCCGTGCCAGCTGAAGACCAGCTCCGTTACAGCCGCACCGGCCAGGACGGTGGCGAAGGAGTAGGCAAAGTATGTTGACATGGGAATCAGAGCCACCCGGACACCGTGCCGGACCAGGGCAGAACCGCGGGTTCGCCCTTTGGAACGTGCTGTACGGATGTAGTCAGCAGCGAGTACGTCCAACATGGCGCTTCGCTGGTATCTGGAATACCCGGCCGCGCCCAAGAGTGCCAAGGAAATGGTGGGAAGCAGCAAGTGAGCGGCACGGTCCCAGAAGTGGACCCAGAAACCGCCATCCAGCCCTGCCGTGTATTCGCCCGTGAAGTTGATCAGTTGCAAGCCCAGGAAGTTGTTCAGCATGGTTGCCACGATCATCAGCAAAATACCCAACACAAATGAGGGTGTGGCAAGAACAGTAAAGGATGCGTAGGAGATGGCCTGGTCACTGAACTTGTATTGGCGCACAGCACCCCACACACCGATGGCCACGCCCACAATAGCGGCGATGATGGTGCCAAGAATCAGCAAACGGAGGCTGGTGCCTGCTCGTGCTGTCATTTCACTGATAACAGAGGTGTTGTGGATGGTGTCCCCGAGTGAGCCATGGGCTACTAGATTCACGATCCATGCCCAGAGCCGCTCAATCACAGGAGTGTTTGGGTTGACGCCCAGATTGTCCAGAATCGCGTTGATGGTTTCATCGGAAGGCCGGGGGTTTCGTCCCAAGTACCTGCTGGCCGGGTTCAGGATCACGCTAGCCAAAACATATGCACTCAACGTAGCGATGGCTGACAAGATCGCGTAGTTGATAAACCGTTTTGCTATGAAACCGATCATGGGATCAGCCTCCACAGCACAGCAGATGCGGCATCAGTGTGACGATGCGCCATCCGCTGTTTGGGTGGGTGCAATGGCATTTAATCATCCTTAAAAGCTGGCCCGGCACACTGACCGTGGTTGACGATCTGTTAGCAACGGGGGTTTGTTCGGTTTCTTCGTGAAGTGGGAAATGTGATCTCACCAACACGTCGTCAGGCAAATGTACCCCAGCTCACACCGGGCTTTCTCGAACAAAAAGTGCGGACTATCCAAAAGGACTACTGTTCGGTAACCCCCGGCAGTATCGCCAATCATGGATTCGCTGCCATGACGCGGAAGCTGCCGTTTAGCAGCAGCAAAAACGTGACAGAAGCGTTATCTGCCCCAAGCCATCTGAGCACCGACACTGATCCGGCCAAATGGAACCCTCGATGCGCTTGTTGACACATTTTCAAGAATATGGAGGCACTTCTACGTGAAGGTACACCCCGGATGTAAGGTAAGTCACTAGAACTATCCGGAAATTGGCAACCGGAAAGGAGAGTTCATGCCTGCACAGAAAAACAGGAACAAGCTCTCCGTGCCGGAGGCCCCGGAGGCGTCAGGCGTACCTGCTGCACCGAACGGCACAGAGGCGCAGACGTATGCAGTGCACAGAGAGAATGGGAGCGTTCTGGCCCAGATTTTGATGGATCCGCGGCGGTCCTTCACGGTTGTTGTCATCTCCTATATCAATGCCGATGTGCTGCGCATAGATGCTGCACGGGTTGCTGCGCAGGTGGGAAGCGCAGCACAAGTGTTTGAAGTTGCCAACGGTGTTGAGACGCATCGCTTAGAACGGGCGTTACCTGAACTGATGCACATATTTGGCACCGGGGCCCGTGTGTATCCCCACGGACACCAGTGGACCACCAGGACACCACGGCCGCATGTTCCCCGGCGCCGCGACCAGGTGGCTGCCCTGTACCAGGCCCTTGAGCTGGAAGTCTTGGCAGCAGAGTACTCAAATGCCCCCGCCACCCTGCCGGTCTCAGTTATTTCCGAGGCTTTGGTCATGGGCTTTCCGGCCGCAGACAGGGCTGTGGTGGAGGTGCTTCCCGGTGGGGAACAGGCTGTTATTCGCGGTGAAGACCTTCTGCCGGGAGTGCCAGTGAGCTGGCTCGTGAACAAGGGTCAACGGCTGACGGGACTCCACAACCCTGGGACTCACGTTTTCGACATCAACTCACTCCTGCTCCCCCGGCCCTCTCCGGTGTCCGTCTACAAGCATGGTGATGTGGCACTTGCTCGGGTCAACTCGGTGTGCGCGGAACTCGCCCTGGTGCATCTGTGGCCCAATAACGACTTCCGGATTGGAGTCGAGAGTATTTCATCCAATGATTTGGACTCCGCCGAAGACCTCCTGACTGAGGGTGAGGTGGTACGGGTGCGGGTCTTATATGAGAACGGTGCCGTGCGTCTGTCCATGCTTGACGTGGACGACGACGAAACGGCAGTACCAGCCCCGGCGCTGGTTCATGGGGGCCCGGCCTGGCTTGACTACGACAGACCCTATACGAGCATCTTCACCGCAGGTTCCGCCGTTACCGGCACTACCCCAGACGGACTGAACGCCACCTCGCAGACTGGCTCTTCCGGCGTCGACCATGACGAAAAAGAGTCACTGCTCAGCCCGGCCCAACGCCGCACGGCCCTGCAAAGCACACAGATGCAACTGGTTTCGGCACGGCGCACCATCGATGATCTTGTGGCGGCGGCCAAACAGCAAGGCGCCACTGACAAGGTGGCACGGGCATTGCAGGACCAATTGGAAGATGAGCGCCGGGATTCTGCTGGATTGGCGCGTCGCCTGGACACCGCCGAACACCAAATTGAGGCCATCCGGGAAGAGCTGGCTAGGACCAAGACTGCGCTGGTGCAGCTTCGCCAGCAGCGGCGTTCAGCAACCTCGCGCACTGAAATGGCAGCGGAGACACTGTTTACGGATCCTGCCGACCAATTCACTTACGATTTATTGCAGGCATGGGCTAGGAGTGTTCCCCCTGCTGAGAAGGACGCCCATCCGCTAGGAACATACAGTTGCAACCCGCAGTTTCTGGCCTCGTGGCTTGCCATCACCGAGCAGCAGCGCAGCAAAACTCTCCGGGCAGTGGTGGATCTGGTGGCGGAGAGAACAGGAGCGCTGCGCAAGCGTGAACCACATGTGCTTCGCCTCAATGAAGGTGCCCACGCCAAACCAACCATGCGTGGGGAAGACGTCTGCATGAGGCTGTATGTGGAACAACGAACTGCTGGGGCACTGCGCCTGCACTATTGGAAACTACGCTCCGGCGGCGTGGAACTCCATGAGGTGGTCTCGCACAACGTAGTCAAGCCATAGACTGATCTTGGCTCGAGCCACCAGCGGCTCCCGACGGCTACACTGGACCACGCTGCTACGCGCCAGGTGCGAAAAACGTATCGGCCCTGTTGAGCGTGAAAAAAGTGGAAGGAATTGTGCCCGCTATGGATGAAAAAATTGAGTTGGTCAGGTTGCTGGATGACAATGGTACTGAAATAGGCACAGCCAACAAGGCCCTTGTGCACACTCCTGACACGCCTTTACATTTGGCCTTCTCCTGCCACCTTTTTGACGCCGAGGGCCGGACGCTACTGACCCGGCGGGCCTTGTCGAAAGTGACGTGGGCAGGAGTCTGGACAAATTCTTTCTGCGGTCATCCAGCACCCGGTGAAACCTTCGAGGAGGCAATTATCCGGCGCGCAGCGGTGGAGCTGAACATTACAGTGAAGAACATTCAACCAGCCCTTCCCGGCTTCCGGTACCGGGCCACTGATGCTTCCGGGATCGTGGAAAACGAAGTATGCCCCGTTTACACGGCCGTCTATGCTGGCGAAGGCCAAATTTCACCCAACCCTGAGGAAGTGTGCGACTGGGCTTGGGCAGCTGTTGTTGACGTTGAAGAAGCCGCAACAGCTACGCCTTTCGCCTTTAGTCCATGGCTGGTTGAGCAGCTTCACGAAGGTGTCTACACGGGCGGGCGCCTACCTGTTTGAACGTCGCGGCAAATCCTCAGCCCTGGCGCACCATTGCTGCGCTGGTGTCCCATAGCTGCTGAGCAAGATGCGGATCCTCGGCTAGCTTATTGGCCTTGGCAGGTTTCCGTCGAACATAGTATTCCCCAGGCTCCCAGTCTGTGCCCGGCTGTGTAGTAGCCAGCCAGACTAGCGTGTCTGCTCCTTGCGGAGGTGAAAGCATAAATCTCCGGCCAAACAAGCTGTAAATCATCCGCAAGGAGCCCGCTGACTCAGACGAAAAGTTGGTCCCCACCATTCCCGGGTGGAAAGCAGCAGCGTTCACACCATGATCGCCGTACCGTCGGTTTAGTTCCTTGGTGAATAGAATATTAGCTAGTTTTGCATTTCCATAGGCTGAATTGGGTGTGTAATGCTGCTGGGCGTCAAGATCATCAATATTGAACTTAGCCATAATTTTATTAGCAGCACTCGAGGTGTTAATAATCGTTGCTCTGCTCTTCACCAGTTGGTCTATCAATAACGTAGTAAGTAAGAACGGGGCCAGGTGGTTCACCTGAAATGTTTTTTCATGCCCGTCAACTGTCATTTCGCGTTGACCCATGACGCCGCCAGCATTGTTGGCAAGCACATCAATACGCGGGTACCTGTGTGCCAAGTCCGCAGAAAGTGCCCGCACTTGGGCCAGGTCGGCGAAGTCCGCAAGGAAATAGTCAGCGTCTAGCTCTTGAGCAATGGCTTTGGTTTTTTCCTCTGAACGCCCAACCACCACCAAGGTATGCCCTGGGTATGCGAGCATTTTTGCTGCCGCAGCACCGATTCCATCGCTTGCGCCGGTAATAACAGTTGTCCGTTGCATCTTGCGTCCTTAGAATAATTTTCAGCTTACATCTTCTAGCTGCGAGGAAATGCTGAAGATTTGTTTATTAGGCGCCGTCCAGCATACGCGCCACTTTTTGCTCCAGAGCGGCGATGGTTACATCGGGAAGAACTATCAAACCATCGAGTTCTTTGCGGGCCCTCTTGTACGCTGTTTGCCGCTCAGCGGGGGTTGCCCCCTCATTTTCTGCGATTTTGACGAGTTTCCGTGCTGTACCCAGGCGGTGCCGCTCTTCTTGGCTGAACGCTGAATCCTTGATTCTGTGCGCCTCCTTTTCAGCAACTTCGAACGCAACCGCATAAGCATTGACGGAATTGCGGTAGTCATCCCACCGGCTTTTGGCAGTAATCTCGGTGCCGTTCAAAGGGCGCAGTCCATCAGCATCCCGTTTTGCCCGGAGGAAAGCAACTGTCAAAGGTTCACGGACGTCACTCATCATAGGAAAGTCAATCAGTTTCCCGACGTCAAGCTCATAGTCCAGCCAGCGTCGGTTGACGGCGTCGTGCTCATCCCTAACTTTGGCGACGTCGGCCTCAGAGTAACCTCGGTCCTGCGGCTGCTGCTCGGAAGGAGGCTGGCTGCTCGTTGGATGCGCTACGCCATCCGGCACGGGGTGCTGGAGCTTGTACATTTCAATGTTGTTTTGGTGTTGGCGCTCCCGGGAGGCTAACAAGCCCTTGAAGCCTGCGCCTATCAGCCCTGCCAAGGGAAAGAGCAACCACCAATACGCGGCAAACAGTTGAGGGAGTGACATGTCACTATCCTGCCACCATGTCAGCGGCCCACCAACTGTTGCGGGCAGTCCTGCGACTAGACCAGCCCGGCCGGTTCGCCTTGAGCAGCGAGCGTTCTGACGCCAGTTGAGGCGTTGTAAGTCAGCTGGTATGCGACCTCAGTGATCCGTTCCGTGTTGGCGGTGGTCTCGGAGAGCAGAGCATCACAAAGCATATTGTTCACTCCGCCCACTATTGACATGGCCGTGAGTCGAGCAAAGTCCAAGACCTCGGCCAGTAACCCATCTTCGGCGCAGGCCGTGAGTGGCCTTTGTGCCTCTGCTGGATCAATTCCACCTAACAGCAACAGCTGACGCATGGTTATTTTGGCAAATTCAGTGAGGGAATGATGGCGTTTCGATTCAAGCTCAGAGGAAACACCCACAATTTCCACCAAAATGATTCTGGCATGGCGAGGGTCCCCCAACATGAAATTTACTACCACTGCCAAGCCGGCCCTGACTGCGTCTTTGAGTGCCATGCCCGGCACCTCAAGGGCCAGGACTACCTCGCGCATCAAAGTGCTAGAGAGATTGTCATAGATAGCAGTCAGTAATTGTTCGCGCGAGTCAAAGGACTCATAAAAATAACGTTCGCTCAGGCCCGCGCGCTGGCATATTGTCTTGATCCTGGCTGTTGAATAGCCTGCCGTACCAAAGATCTCTATTCCTGCTTCAACGAGGCGCCCGTAGCGTTCTGTTGTTCGTTCGGAAGAGTGCATGCCAGAGTAGAGGCGGCCTACGGGCACCTCTTTAGAAGATTGTTTCAGCGGGTCGGCACTGCAGGCCTGTCGTGTCACGCTCCCACTCTAGTAGACGGAAATAGCGCCCCTGTTGCTTTAGCCCTTATATCTAGATTGCAGGCTATCCATATCCGTGCCTGCAGGACCGTGCCTGCGGGGCAATCCAACTACGACAGACCGAGCACGTGCTCTTTCAAATCATTCAGCGTTTGTGTCATGTGATTATCCATGGCAATTCTGGCGCGTTCGGGCTCCCGCAGGGTAAGGGAATGAAGAATTTTTTCATGCATATCAATTGCGTTTGACTGTATTTTCGGTACCCGTGAGGTTTCCTCCCGGCGGCTCTCCAAAACCCTGTGAAGCGGATCAAAAAGCACTGCGACAAAGACATTCTCTGATGCGTGCAAGATGACGTCATGAAACGCCAAGTCCGAGTCAACAAATAATGCAACATTGCCAGTCTTGTGCGCTCTACGCATGGCATCAATATGAGCCCGGAGTTTCGCCAGATCCCCATCGCTAATCCGTGCAGCAGCTAGTTCACATGCACCAGTTTCCAGCATGCGTCTGAGCTCAATGAGCTGCACGGCCGCCGTTGCGTCATTCCGACCCTCAGAGAGCACGCGCAGCACAGCCTCAAGTGACCCCCATTGGTCTAGAGGATTCACGAATGTGCCCCGGCCGCGTTCAACTCGAAGAATTCCCTGGGCGGCCAGAGTTTTCATGGCCTCCCGCACTGTCATCCGGCTGACCTCATGCTGAGCACCAAGTTCCAACTCGCCCGGGACTATTGACCCAGGCGCAAACTCGCCGGCCACGATCCTGTCAAGGAGGTCATCGGCAACAACCCCCGTCAGCGATTTGCGTGCCATGCTCCTCCGTTGCCAGTTTGATTACTGCTTATTTGTGATGACCATTGTATGGTTCGGCGGGGCAATACCAGTGTTGTTGCCGAGAAACATGCACAACTATTTGCTGCATTTGCGCTCCCTTTGTGCCATATGCCACAATAACACTCAAATGCAAGATGTCAGACATCTTACAAAAGACACAATTCACGATGAGGTGCCCCGTGGTTCTTGAATCCGATTTGCTATCCCACTTTCCCTCCGAGGTTCCAGTGACGGCCGCAACAGTGGCACAGAAGGTGATCGAATCCGGTCGCGTCCTAGTAGTCCTTGACGATGACCCGACAGGCACCCAGTCAGTCTCAAACCTCCCCGTTTTAACACACTGGGACATTGCGGACTTCCGCTGGGCTTACGCACACCTCATTGACGGCCACCGGGCCAACGCCATCTACATCCTGACCAACACCCGCAGCTTGGACCCTAGTGAAGCGGCGGCCCGAAACGCCCAGATCGTCAGAAACGCACTAAAAGCGGCAACCGAGGCGGGAGTCACACTCGGCTTTGTCAGCCGCAGCGATTCAACTCTCCGCGGGCACTATCCACTCGAGCCGGACACCATCGCCGCGACATTACTGGCAGAGGGTGCCGGGCAAGTTGACGGCGTCGTCATGGTTCCAGCGTTTCCCGACGCCGGGCGGATCACCATTGGTGGCATCCACTACACACGAGCTGATGCCGGGTCCCTGATACCGGTTGGCGACACTGAATTCGCCAAGGACGCCACCTTTGGTTTCACAAGCTCTCGACTGGATGCTTATGTGGAAGAAAAATCCCAGGGACGTTTTGGAGCTGCGAACGTGATCCCCGTTGACTTGTCCCTATTACGCACTGGCACGCCAGCCCAAGCCGCTATGGCAATTGCCGACGCCATCGAGGCAGCGCAGGATTCCTGCCCTATTGTTGTAGACGCCGTGAGCGAAAATGATCTTCGCGTGCTGGCTCTGGGACTTGATGAGGCTGAACGCCGAGGCAAACACCTCATTTATCGTGTTGGTCCGCCTTTTGTCCGGGCTCGCATTGGCCAGGAGATCCGCGCCGAACTGACACCTTCGGAGATCTATTCCTCTCCCGCCCCTGCCACCCAGAGTGCTGGTGGGCTCATAGTTGTTGGCTCTCATGTTGGTGTCACTACCCGCCAGCTGAAGGCATTGACGCAACAGCACAGCGCCGCACGCATCATTGAAATTGACGTGAAAAAGCTGTTGAAGGCCGACGGCGGGACTCACCTGGACGACGTCGTGGAACAAGTTGGTGCCGCACTGGCTAGTGGCGACGTGATTGTGCATACCAGCCGTCTACTGATTAAAACGGACGAAGCCGCAGCAAGCCTGAAGATTGCGCGCACAGTCTCAGCCGCTGTCGTTGAGGTGGTCAACCGGACGTTGAAGGCTACACCTCCCCGTTTTGTCATTGCCAAGGGTGGCATAACTTCCTCTGACGTGGCCGCGCATGGATTGGAAATCCGCCACGCAATTGTGCGCGGTCCGATGCTCCCGGGCATTGTCTCTCTTTGGGAGCCTGTTGATGGGCCCGCCGCTGGTATCCCCTACATCGTCTTCGCCGGAAACGTTGGCAATGACCAGTCCTTGGCCGATGTGACCCGCAAGCTCAGCAGCACTTTCTAAAACCCGCTGGTCGATTCCGTACCAAGTTCACATAATTTCAAGGAGAACACCATGTCAAAAAACTACACCGTTGCCGTGCTGGGCCTGGGCGCCATGGGCCTTCCCATGGCCACCAGACTAACCACCGAACTCACCGTCCATGGCTTTGATATTGCCCAGTCACGGCTCAATTTAGCGACAAAGGCCGGCATTAGAACCTTTGATTCTGCCCGCGCAGCTGCGGACGGGGCTGATGCCTTGCTATTGGCCGTTCGAAATGGCGAGCAACTCAATGAGGTGCTTTTTGGAACCAACGGTGTTGCCTGCGCCATGGCGAAGGGCTCGGTTGTTATTCTCACCAGCACTGTAGGAACCGAAGCGATTCCGGACACTGTGGCACGGTTGGCGGAGTACGGCGTCGAACTTGTTGACGCACCACTGTCAGGTGGGCCTATTCGCGCCGGGGAGGGCGATCTGCTGATCGTTGTTGGTGCCACCCCGCAGGCACTCAAGCAGGCAGGGCCTGTTCTGGATTTGCTCGCCTCAACACTTTCGATCGTCGGCGACAAGCCCGGTGACGGCCAAGCACTAAAAACAGTGAATCAGCTCTTGTGCGGTGTGCATATCGCAGCCGCCGCCGAAGCACTGGCTTTGGCCGACGCCATGGGTTTGGACCAGAGTAAAACCCTTGCAGCACTGGAGGCAGGCGCTGCAGGTTCCTTCATGCTCTCCAACCGTGGACCGCGCATCCTTGAGGCATACAACGAAGGTGGGGCCGAGGTCCTGAGCCGTCTAGACATCTTCGTCAAAGACATGGGCATCGTGGGCAAGGCCGCCCGCGCAGCAGGCATGGCGGCCCCCGTCGCTGCCGCGGCCGAACAACTGTACTTGCTGGGCCAAGCCCAGGGCTTAGCCGCAGCTGACGATTCTGCCGTCATTAGAGTTGTTGCTCCTACCCAGCGCCATGCTCGCTGATCCACGCACACAAGCACTGATTCATAGCGTGTCGAAGGAGAATACCTGTCAATGAACACCCTGATTATCCCCGCGATGCTTCGTGCAGCGGACACGCCTGTCATTAAACCAGCAGCCGAACTAGGAACCCCTCTGCTGCTCACCATCGCAGCAGCAGGAGTTATTCTGCTGCTGATCCTGATTGTACGTTTTAAGATTCACGCCTTCGTGGCGTTGCTAGCAGTCAGCATTGCAGTGGCCGTAGCGGCCCAGATCCCCCTGCAAGACATCTTCACCGTGGTATCCGCCGGCGTTGGCGGAACAATGGGTAAAGTTGCCTTGCTGATAGCACTTGGCGCCATTTTAGGACGGATGATCGAAGTTTCCGGCGGAGTCCAGTCCCTGGCTGACCACTTCACAGCAAAACTTGGTCCCACACGAGTTGCCATTGCATTGACAATTGTGGGCTTCCTTGTGGCTGTTCCGGTCTTCTTTGAGGTCGGTGTCATTGTATTGGTGCCGGTGGTTTACGCTTTCGCTAAGATCGCCGGGGTACACCCCGTCAAGTTCGGTCTACCCATGGCCGGAATCATGTTGGCGATACATGTGGCTGTCCCGCCACACCCCGGCATCGTGGCTGGCGCCGGAGTTCTCGGTGCAGACGTGGGGCTGATCATGATCATTTCCCTGCTGATCTGCATCCCGCTGGGGTTTCTTTCCTACGGTGTTAGTGCCCTGCTGAATCGCAGAAGTTATGAACTGCTCCCGGCAGTGAAGAAGATAGTCGAGGAATTTGGCAGTCCCGAAACCCTCATCACTTCACATAAAGGCGGGATCGCACCCCCGCGTCCACGCCTAATCATCTCCTTGGTGGCCGCCCCAATTGTCCTGATTTTATTGGGCACAGTGGGCACCCTGACGATCCCGAAGGAATCGTTTTGGTATGGTTTCTGCGCCTTCATTGGCAACCCGTTCTTCGCTCTCTTGGTAGCCGTGGGCCTCTCGTTCTTCACTTTGGCAGTACGTCGCGGTTGGTCCTTGCAAGAAACCAGCAACGTCTTTGAAGAGTCCCTGCCACCCATCGCATCAATCTTGATGATTGTTGCCGGTGGAGGGATTTTCGGCACCGTTCTGCAGGTCAGTGGAATTGGTGCTGCACTCTCCAAAACTTTAGATGGTTGGGGCTTGCCCATCCTGCTCCTGGGCTTCCTTATTTCCTTGATCCTGCGAGCCGCCCAGGGCTCAGCCACGGTAGCAATCGTCACCACAACTGGGCTGCTTTCATCCGCCATTTTGGCTGGGGGCTATACTCCGGCACAGATTGCAGTCATTACCATCGCCATCGGATTTGGTGCCCTTGGGCTCTCCCACGTGACCGATGCCGGTTTCTGGGTAGTTGTGCGATATTACGGCTTAACAGTGGCTGACGGATTAAAAACCTGGACGGTGCTCACAACCATTTTGGGTGTGGCGGGGTTCCTCTTGACATTTGTGGCATGGATTCTAGTTGGAGGATTGAGTACATAATGAGAGCTCGTTTGGATGATCTGGTGAACAGTGCCTTGGCGGAAAAAGCGGCGGTACCGGCGTTTACCTGCTACGACTTCACCACCGCACTGGCCGTGGTTGAAGAGGCGGAAGCCAAGGGCCGTGGTGTGATCCTTCTGGTTGCACCTAAAACAGCTGCGGCTCGCTCAGGTCTGCGGCTGATTGCTGCCCTGCGCGGTCTTGCCGATGCAGCCACCGTGCCGGTGGTAGTGCAACTTGACCATGCAACCAGTATCGAAGCCATCACAGCGGGACTTGCGGCCGGGGCAGATTCAGTACTGGCGGACGGATCGGCCCTCGATTTCGAAGAGAACATTGAGTTTGTTGCAGCTGTGCGTTCCTCATTCGCAGATCCAACGATCGTGGTGGAGGCCGAGCTCGGCGGGCTTGCAGGAAACGAAGACCAGGCGTTCGCTCTGGAAGCCGCCGGACTGACAGACGCCACGCAAGTGGCCGATTTTATAGCCCGTTCAGGAGCCCAGCTACTCGCTGTGGCTGTGGGCAACGTCCATGGAAAATACGCTGGCGAGCCACTCTTGCACTGGGACCTCCTGGATCAGATATCCGCCCAGTCGGCAGTGCCTCTTGTCCTGCACGGCGCCTCCGGCATTCCGGCGGAGGACTTGGCCAAAGCCCCCGCGGCACGGATAGGCAAAGTAAATTTTAATACTGAACTGCGTACCGGAGTCCTGCGGATGCTTGAGTTGGAAACCACGGCGCACCGGATGGCCGGTGAAAATCTAGTAGACCTGTTGGAGCTGTGGAGGGAGTCGGTCCGAAATTTCACGGACGGCGCGCTCACCATGCTTCAGGCTGAACCCAAGGGATAGATTGCCTGGCTTTCACGCCGAGGAGCCCTTGCGCGAAGAAACTACCCCTCAGTGCTGTTGTAACGTGAGGGCTTCATCCAAGATTGCCCCGAAGTTCACGGGATCGTGGACAAACCTTCCCAGAAACAGACCAGAGACATGGTTCAGCTGCGGCAGCAGGCCGGGTTTGGCGGAACCACCATAAACTATGGGCAGATCGGAGAGCCCATGCTCGGCCAAGAGTGCGCGCACGCCCTGAATAACGCCGGAGATATACCCCGGTGCCGCAGGCTCTGCGGCACCGATCGCCCACACTGGTTCATAAGCGATGAACAATGACCGTGCGTCCAGCCAGTTACCTGCAACAGCCGCGAGAATCTGCTCATACACAAACAGTGCCGCCTTCTCAGGCGTTGAATTCTCGCTTTCTCCAACGCACAACAACGGTTTAAGTCCTGCCGCTAGGGCCGCCGCGACCTTGCGCGATACAACGTGATTGTCCTCCGCAAAATGTTTGCGGCGTTCGGCGTGACCTATTTCAACGAAATCAACTCCGAGCTCTGCGAGCATTGACGGCGCCACCTCTCCGGTCCAAGGCCCGTCGGCCCAGCCACAATTTTGGGCGCCAAGGAGCAAAGCGGTTCCAGCAATGATCTCCTGCGCCTTGGCCAACACCGGAAAAGATGGGATGACAAAGGGGATAACCCGCCCGGCCGTAAGGCCGGGTCGGGCTTCCACTTCATGACGCAGCGCCCGCAGCCAGCACAAACTGCTCTGGTAGCCCATATACATTTTGGTGCTTGCGCCAATGTATATGGCCGGGCTTTGCAGATGTGGGCCGATAGTACTGGTGGGATGCGTCATGAGTTCTTCACTTTCATTCACTTCGTAAAGCCGGTGTTTACTTCTCGAGTAGATCGTCGGCCTTATTCTTGAATCGGCGGGTGCCCCACATCATCAAGGCAGCCACAAACGGCAGCACACCCAATGCCATGATGCCCATGGCTCCGGACTCGGAAGCAAACGTTTCATTGACGCTTGTGCGCAGGATTGGGGCAAC
Organism: Arthrobacter sp. TMP15; assembly: GCF_039529835.1. Lineage (NCBI taxonomy): Bacteria > Bacillati > Actinomycetota > Actinomycetes > Micrococcales > Micrococcaceae > Arthrobacter > Arthrobacter sp. TMP15. Next base: position 810,559 of record NZ_CP154262.1, on the reverse strand, counting down.
GAATCCGCCCAGGTTACCCAATGAGTTGATCAGACCAATACCTGCTGCTGCCGCGGTTCCGGTGAGGAACGCCGTTGGGTAGGACCATGCGATGGGTCCAATGGATAGGAAGCTGCACACCGCCAGGGTAATGAAGATGATGCCCAGAGCAGGAAGGCTGTTGGCACCTGCCCATGCCGACCCAAAGATACACAAACCGGTGGAGACGAACAACCAAGTCCCCAGGACACGGCGCCGAATAACAGTAGTGGCGTAGCGGCCAATAATGATGCAAGCGAACATCCCGAAGAACCACGGGACAGCGGCCAGCAAGCCCACCGTCATACCAACTTTTTGCCCGGTCAGTTGTGCCACCTGCTGTGGCAGGTAGAAAGTAACACCGTATACGGCGATCTGGAGGCAGAAGTATATGGCTGTGAAGTACCAGACACGGCCATTGGCTAGTGCTGCGGCCACTCCCGAGGGGCCTGACTCTTTCTTAATGGTGTCCTCTTGGCGCATCGCCGCCGTCAGCGCATCCTTCTCATCCTGCTGGAGCCACTTAGCTTTTTGTGGTCCGTCAATAAGCAGGAAGAAGGCAAAGACTCCGGCAACAACGGCCAGCATTCCTTCTACGAAGAACATGACTTGCCAGCCGTGGACTCCGGGGACAGAGTCACCAATGTTTATCAGCCAACCAGATAGTGGAGAGCCAATAACCTGCGAGAAAGGCTGCGCCAAGTAGAAGATAGCGAACATCTTCACCCTGTGCTTGTTCGGAAACCACTCCGCCAGGAACATGATAACTCCGGGGAACAGCCCGGCTTCCGTGACACCGAGCAGAAAACGCAAGGCGATAAAGGAAGAATCACCTTGAACAAACATGAAGCATGCTGACACTATGCCCCACGTGATGGCGATCCGGGCCAGCCATATTTTTGCCCCGACTTTTTTCATCATCAAGTTGCTGGGGATCTCAAAGATCGCATAGCCGATGAAGAAGATACCAGCACCAAGTGCGTATGCTCCTGCGGAGATACCCCGGTCTGCCTCTAACGCTGCTTCAGCGAACCCCACATTGGTGCGGTCAAGAAAAGCGACGACGTAAAGGATGACAAGCATCGGCATGAGCCGAACGGTCGCCTTTGATATTGCTGATTTTAGTGCTGGACTCTCCAGCAGTTCCTTGCTTGCCTTGATTTCAGCAGCCATAAATAACTCCTCATTGAGTATGAACTTTGCAAAAAAAATTAACGGATTGGTTCTTGGTGCAACGGTGATGTTTTTATCGAGGGTAGGTCATCAGCAGAATGGCAAGTCCGCAAACCACGATGCCGACAACGAGGTAGAGTTTGCGCGCAGTGCTCCAATTAGTGGAGTTATTGGTATTCATGTTTTCCTTAATGCATGTACAGCCCGCCATCCACATTCAGCGTCTGACCGGAGATGTACCCCGTGTCCTCGCTGATCAAAAAGTGGATAGCTGCGGCAATGTCCCTGGTGGTACCCACACGGTTGACGACAAGATCCTTGACCATTTCATCTTTACGGTCCTGGGATAGTGTCCCGCCCATGATGTCGGTGTCTATAGGCCCGGGTGAGATGGCGTTGACGGTGATGTTGTAAGGGCCAAGTTCCCGCGCAGTTGCCCGGGTGAGGCCAATAACGCCGGCCTTGGCCACCGAATACGCTGTTTTCGAGAACGTTCCTCCACCGCGCTGAGCAGATACTGAGGAAATGTTCACAATGCGCCCGATGCGGTTTTTGACCATGGACTCTGCCACACGGCGGGTGGCGTAGTGGACCCCATTGAGGTTAATATTCAAAACCCGATTCCATTCTTCGGGCTCCACTTCCAAGTAGCCGATCGGTGAGCTGACGCCGGCCACGTTTGCTAGCGCTACGATCTGGGGCAGCTCTTCTTCCATCTGGTCAATGGCGCTACGAACTGACGACTCGTCACCGATATTGGCTCCGACTCCATGGGCTTTGACCCCAAATTCTGCTGTGATACTTGCCGCGACCGCTTTGCATGCCGCATCATCAAGGTCTATGACACCGATGCTCCAGCCACGCTCAGCGAGGTAGTTCACTGTGGCCCGTCCAATCCCGCGCTCTGAGACGGCACCCGTGACAATTACGGTGCGTTCCGTCGGAAAAATTACAGGGTTTTCAGTCATTGCTTCTCCTAGTGTGTTATAGAACTAAGTGTTGATTAATTGATGGGTGCCGGGCCAAGGTCGTCAAGAAGCTGTGCCATGGCCACATATGCCTTGTTGCGGTATGCGATAAGTTCTCCGTTCGTTCTTGCGGTACGTTCAGGAATCCAGCGCCAGTTTTTGTGCCCAATTTTCCTGCTTCAACCAGGTCACGCAGGATCTTCGGTGTGGCAAATCGTTGCGGGAAGCTGGTTTGTAGAGATTTGTAACAGAAATCGTAGACGTCCAGCCCAGCCATGTCAGCAATGGCAAACGGACCAAAGAACGGCAGACGAAACCCAAACGTGGTGCGCACCAAAGTGTCCACATCATCCGCCGTCGCAATTCCCTGCTCTACTAGTTGCGCCGCTTCATGGAAAAGCGCGTACTGCAGCCGGTTCAGGACAAAGCCTGTAACATCCTTGACCACAGCAGTTTGCTTGCCAGTGGAGTGCACCATGTCCCGTGCGGCACCTACCGTTGCGCTGGATGTTTCAGCGTGCGGAATGATCTCAACACCAGGGATGAATGGTGACGGGTTTGAAAAGTGCACGCCCAGGAAACGTTCCGGGTTCAGGACAGCCACGGCCAAATCGGCAATCGAGATGGTGGAGGTGTTGGAACCAATGATTGCCTCAGGGCGCGCTGCTGCACTAATCCGTGCGAGAGATTCATGCTTGATGGAAAGCACTTCAGGGACAGCTTCTTCGATGAAAGCAGCCTGCGCAACGGCCTCTTCAATAGAGGCGGCCGCCCAGAGGTTTTTGCGAAGAAGGTCCGTGGAGCCTTCGGGAAACAGGCCGTCTTTTACAAACTGGTCTGATTCAACCAACAGACGCTCATAATTTTTTACGGCTATTTCGCCCGAGACATCCGCCAAAGCCACGCGAGCTCCACCAAGTGCGAGAACTTGGGCGATTCCGCCGCCCATATAGCCGGAACCAACCACCGCGAACTGCAATTGCGTTTCCGAACCCTCTTGGTTACTTCCCATAATCAGTCCGCCTTAGTGTAGGTAGGTTCGTAGGAGCAGATTGCGTCAACCTTTTCAGCCGATGCCGATGACTCATCAAAGGTGTAAGCAAGCCATTCTGTGACGAGCTTCTTTGCCAGTTCCAGCCCGATAACTCGTTGACCCATAGTCAGAACCTGTGCGTTATTGCTCAGTACCGAGCGTTCCACAGAGTAGCTGTCGTGAGCTGTCACTGCCCTGATACCTGGCACCTTGTTAGCCGCAATAGCCACACCCAAGCCCGTTCCGCAGATCAAGAGGGCACGGTCTGCTTCTCCGTCAGCTACCTTGCGAGCTGCGTCAACTGCAACGTGGGGGTATGCCCGGCAATCATCAGGACCAACGCCAATATCCAGAACAGATTCAACCCTGGGGTCTTTCTCAAGCAGGGCCTTCAACGCGTTCTTATATTCAACGCCCGCCCCATCATTTCCAACAACGACTCGAAATTCCTTTGTGCTATGGCTGGTCATGCTCATACCCCGCTTTCATTTGATGTGTTCAAAAGATGCTGGCCGAACCGCTCCACGATGAGACCAAAAGAAACAGCCCCGGGATCGGGGTGTCCTAGACTCTTTTCTGCCAACGGACGTGCTCGGCCCTTGAGCGGGCGAAGCCGGGCAGTTTCTTCAGCGGCTGTGCGAGAAACGCCGGCTGCTGTCTGGAATGCGTGCCCCAAAGTGGCGTCTCCAGCAAGCGCATCAAGGAATGAATCCCGGAATGGGACCAGGGCATCAACCATTGTTTTATCGCCTACTTCGGCTTTTCCAAGTTCCGTGATTGCGCTGGCAAACATCGTGACGGCCTCGCCGGCGTTTTGCTTGCAGTAGGTGTCCCTGTTGCCCAGCGCGGCGCCTGCGGCGATCACTGCTGTACCCCACAGTGCCCCGGAAGTACCCCCAGCCTTTTCGGACCAAGCTTCACCGGCTGCGGTCAGGACGGCACCGATGGACGCCCCGCCTTCTGTTGCCGCCATGTTTTCCGCGGCTGCCGTTGCAGCCTCAACTCCACGGCGCATGCCGATCCCGTGGTCTCCGTCGCCGGCAATGGCGTCCAAAGCTCCCCATGCTTCTTCGTTCTGCACAACAACGTCTCGGATAGCTGAAACGACTGACACAGCAGCGCGGCCCAAAGCTGCAGCAGCCGGAGTTGGTGTTTCAACGCTGGCGCTCACATTCTCGGTGACCTCAACCATGTTCCGGCGTGCTCGTGGCACTGAGTTACCTTTGCGGTACGCCGGTGCGTCGGCGGGGGCATGCCAATACTGTTTAAGCTCCTCGTCCAGCCAGAGCAGTGTCAATGAGAGACCGGACATGTCCAGGCTGGTCACTAGTTCACCGCACTCTGGTTCAAAGATGCTCAGCCCTGCTTCGTTCAGCAGGGTATTCACCTTGCCAAACAGTAAGAAAAGCTCGTCATACTTCACCGTGCCGAGGCCGTTGACGATGGCAACTACTTCGCTACCGGCATCATCCGGTTTGTCAGCGAGAAGTTTGGAAACCAGCAACATTGCCAACTCGGACGCTGTGGGCATGGCATGCTCGGATATTCCGGGCTCACCATGAATGCCCAGGCCAAGAGCCATTTTTCCTGCTGGCACACGGAAGAGCGGCTCATCAGCACCTGGCAGGGTACAACCATCAAAGGCAACGCCAAGAGAACGCGTGCGGTAGTTAGTCTTGATTGCTAGGCGCTCAACTTCGTCAAGATTAAGTCCTGCTTCGGAAGCTGCGCCTGCGATCTTGAAAACCGTCAAATCTCCGGCGATCCCGCGACGCTTTTCCAACTGGTCAAGAGGGGCGCTGGCGATGTCGTCAGTGACCACAACAGTCCGGGTTTGAATTCCTTCTGCATTGAGACGCACTTGAGCTTGACCGAAATGCAGAACATCTCCGGCGTAGTTGCCGTAGCTTAGTAGCACTCCCCCACCTGTATTAGAGGCTTTGGCAACGCGGTATACCTGACCGGCTGCGGGAGAGGCGAACATATTGCCACAGGCAGATCCTGCGGCCAGACCGGCTCCAACCAAACCTGCGAATGCCGGGTAGTGCCCGGATCCACCGCCAACCACAAGGGCAACCTGTCCCTTGTTCATCTCCGTGGAACGGACCACGCCGCCATCCACTCGGGCAACATGCTGCTGGTTTGCGGCAACGAAACCTGCAAGGGCCTCATCGGCAAAATCAGCCGGGTTGTCGAATATCAGAGTCATAATTCCTTCTCGGATTCTTTGCGATTATTCATGGCACAGTTTGCTTTCTCAAGCAGTTGCTTGGTTGCTTTCTTAGACAGCAGACAAGGAGGATGCGGGGGCGGGCTCCTGCCGCCCTTGGGCTACCTGGCTGGCACCGAGAACATAACCGTCAGTTTTTGGCAGTACTTGTGAACGCAAATACGCTTGATTGCTCGCCGTCACGCTGAGGCCATCGCCACCGTAGTGCTCGGTGCAGATGATGCCCTGGTAACCAACCGACAGGGCCACCTTGAAAGCTTCGCGGTAGCTGATCAAGCCGCTTTCCATCGGGGCAGGCATGGTGACATAGCTGCCACGTGCCACATTTTCATCCCGAATGTAATTCTTGACGTGCCAGTAGTTGGAATATGGCAGCGTCTTCGCCACCATTTCCCGCCAGTCTTCAATGGGGCGGTGCAGTCGCACCAGATTCCCCAAATCGGGATTCAAACCAACGTTGGCCAAGTCAATATCCTGCACCAATTGCACGGAAGAGTCTGCTGTTCCAAGGTAGGTGTCTTCATACATTTCCAGCGATAACAGGATGCCTGATTCGGCCGCATGCTTACCGAGTTCGCGAAGTCGGCTAACTGCCTTGTTCCAGGTCGCTTTATCGTCCACAGGATCGGTGTGGCCCTGCACAGTCCAGAACCATAGCTGTTTTTGCTGCTCGGCTGTCAGCGCTTGATGTAAACCAAAGGAAACAACTTCACAACCCAGTGCTGCTGCAGCGTCAATGGTGCGGTGACTGTAGGCAAGGTTATCTTCCCACTTGCTTTCATCGATCACGCTGCGGCGGATTGCCGAAATCACGGGAATACCGATTCCCGCATGCTCGGCGGCGGCCTTGAATTCTTTGAGGCGGGCAGCGCTCAGGTCACCGGGGCGAACCCAGCTGTCGGTCAGGTCTGCATTTGAAAAGCCTGCATCCTTTACCTCCTGGAATACTTCGATCCAGGCCGAGGCGTCGGCATCGTTGATGTGCTGCCCTGTGGCATCTACGCCCGGGAACTGCAAAAGGGCCGCCGTAATGGGCCAGTTTTCCGCTGTGTATGCCATCTACTTTTACTCCAAAATCGTAATCATGTTTCCTATAGGATCTATCATTACGAAGGAATTGGAATATGTCAAGCATCACACTTTTGGCAATACTGGGGTCATGGCAGAGTGCTCAAAAGGGGGCGGAGGTGCCCGCGTGGCACACGACAGTCGGCCAGGTTTAGGCAGGCCAAAGAGCACAAGCGTGGATTGCAGGTAAGGGGCGGGGCCCGAAGGACTTCCGCCGCGTGATGATCATTTCGCGGCAGTTAAGGGCTTTTATGAGTCATGCGCCGCTGGACTCCGCGACAAGTCGGCAGGAAACAAAAACCAGTTGAGCTAGGACTCGGGTGCGTCCGCCATGGCCCGCCCACGGACTTTCGAGACATGCGCTGCCATCATCTCCGAAGCAAGTGTTGCATCCCCGCTCAATAGGGCATCAAAAATTGCCTGGTGCTCAGAAATTGCGTGATCCGCATCCGTAATGCCAATTCCGCCGAACAAACGAAACCGTTGGACTTGGCCACCCAGAGCGTTATATGCAGCAAGCATGAACGGATTACCGGCATTTTCGGCAATCAAGCGATGAAAAAGCTCGTCTGCATCAAAATAGTCTCTAAATTCAGCAAACGAGGGGCCTCTTAGGGCGGTTGCTAAATTATGAATGGATCGCTCAAGGGCCGCCAGGGTCTCCGGCGTCATCCGCTCACAGGCAAGTCTGGTGGTGACGGGCTCAATGGCAAGCCTGGCTTCCATCAATTGAGCAAAATCCTCAGAGGAGAACAGCGGCGCCACCCTGTACCCCTTCAACGCCACACGACGGACCAACCCGGTGTGCTCCAACCGAGCCAAGGCTTCCCGCACAGGAGTGGGCGAAACCTCCAGCTCCCGGGCCGTCCCGTCAATGCTCATTGAGGCGCCGGGTTCCAGCCGCCCATCCATGAGTGATTCCAAAATTTCATCATAAACATGGTCCGCCAACACTTGGCGGTTGATGGCATGGGATCCGGACAAAGGCTTCATGGCGTTAAATCCTATAGGATTCTCAATTGGTTGATGGCTGTGGCGATCATTACCGAACATACACTATGGATACCTCTTCTGAATTACCGCCAGCGGGTAACGGCTGCCGTCGACGCGCGCAGTAAAAAAAATGGCTTGGAGTCGTGGAAGCGTGAAAGAATGAGATCGAATAATTATGACTACCAGCACAGCATCTCACAGCACAGCGCATCAGGACGAGGAACCGGAACGGCCACCTTCTGATGCCAAACACACACGCCAGATTCCTGACGTTCCCCGCAGGTTCTTTTTCCTGACCATGGGCGCGGCCGCCGTAACTACCGCTTTTCAAACCAACATTGCCGTTGATACCAAGCTCACCGAGCGCACGCAATACCGGATCACAACACCGCAGAATGCGGAGAATAAATCTGCCGCATTGAAGTTTCCCGGTAGGACTTGGTATTTACTTGGCGGCTTTCGGGTCAGTTACCGTGACTCTGGCCGCAAATTAGAGGCCCTACAATCGGCAATGAACCGCCGGGCCTCGGCGTCCTACATCGGCTACTCCAACGAGGGCATCGACATTGCCCAGCTGTTCATCGCCATTCAACGCGATGTCTTTGAACGGAAAATCAACACTGTCTACTTTTACGGAGATAGTTTTGGTGGGATGGCCGCAGTGGTTTTGGCATCTCTGCTGACACAAACGGGTATCCGTGTGAAGCTGATTGTGATGGGCTCCAGCCCCAGCAACGTTTCAGACACACTGGACCCCGGCAGCGAGTACATCTCACTGGCCGGCCAGGTTGTCCCCTACCTTGGTTTGCTTGGCCGGTTGGGCGCAGGGATCTGGGGCGGGTTAGCCAATCCCAACGGCCAGGGCATGTACCAGGCCGCTCGCAGTGGAATTTCCAGCTCCCTTGACCCCAACAACAATTCACTGATCCTGAGCACAACCCAAGCTACATTTTTGCAGGCATTCCCGCGGCAGTACGACGGCGGAGTGCCCGCCAGTACCGGGATCGGTCTCATTTACGACCCCGAAGACTTTATTGTCAATGCATCTTCAGCGATTCGTGGCTGGGAGGCGCTTTTGGAGAAGAATCCGCATTTTGTCTACGACGTTCCACACACAGGTCACGCCAGTCCTGAGATCCACCCTGAGATTTACCGCACAGCGCTCACAGTGGTCCTTGATGAGCTAGATCCGCCACCAGTGACATCCAAGCCTGTTCAGCCGATCTTCTAGAGAACCGGAGTTTCAAAGTTGCCGCTGCGTCAGCGTCGCTGCGTTTGTGCCAACAGTTCTTCAAAAGGCAGCGTGGACATAGTGGCCATTATCTGCTGAGCGCGCCTGTCCTTGTGGCTGGAAGCATCCACAAGGTCCTGCTCTACCTGACCTGAGTCACCGGAAGTGGACGTGCCAGCATTGGTGCCATCCGTCGTCGTACCTTGTGAGCTCTTGGAAGAAGTCAGACGAGCCGCAAGAACGGCGGCAAGCTCACCGGCGCCTTTTCCAATACGATGCTCCAGGGGGTTGGTTCCGGAGCCGCCCCAGTCCTCCGGCGAGGCGTAAACGGCCGTGGCCATGGTGTTCGCGCGCAGGTAGCTAAAGAGTGGACGGATTGCCATCTCCAGCACCAGCGAGTGGCGCGGGGAACCGCCTGTGGCACCAAATAGCACAGGCATACTATCAATAAATTTTGGATCAAGGACGTCAAAGAACGACTTGAACAAACCTGAATACGAGGCACTGAAAGTTGGTGTAACAGCGATCATGGCATCCGCGGCCCCAACCCGTTCAATGACGGTGGCCAGCGCTGGACCGGCATATCCGGTGACCATATTGTTGGCAATATCCACGGCATACTCACGCAGGTCGATCACATCCAGGACAGCGCCGATTCCCCTAGCGGACAGGCGTGCTAAAACTTTGGCACCCATTTGATCTGCGAGCATTCGAGTGGTCGATGGAACGCCAAGGCCGGCTGAAACCACAACAACTTTTTGCCGCACAACTACCCCTTTGAAACACGCCAACCGTTCATGCATCTGCATCTGCTGGATTCAACGGCAGTGCCCCGGCTGTTATTCCCAACCGGGGCACGGCGTGTCAGTCAGGTTCGGCGCGTCAGTCGCCGAGGTTGGCCAGGTGCTCCGGGCGCAGCAGCTCATTGAGTTGTTCCGCGGTAAGCAATTTGTGCTCCAGAACCAGCTCGGCAACACCGCGCCCGGATGCAAGCGCTTCCAAAGCGATTTTGGTCGACGCCGCGTAACCCAAAACCGGGTTGAGGGCTGTGACAAGGCCAATTGAGTGCTCAACCTGTGCACGCAACTTGTCCTCATGAGCTGTAATGCCGCTGATGCACTTGTCAGCCAGCGTGGTGCAAGCAGCTTCCAGGTGACGCATGCTCTTGACCAGGCTGTGCACAATGATGGGCTCAAACGCGTTCAACTGAAGCTGACCACCCTCGGCAGCCATGGTGATGGTGACATCGTTACCAATCACCTCGTAAGCAACCTGGTTCACAACTTCTGGAATCACGGGATTGACCTTGCCCGGCATAATCGAGGATCCCGCCTGCACTGCAGGTAGCGTGATCTCACCGAAGCCAGCACGGGGGCCAGAGGACAGCAGACGAAGGTCGTTGCAGATTTTGGATAATTTCACGGCCACGCGCTTGAGTACTCCCGACAGGTGCACAAACGCACCAACATCTTGGGTGGCCTCGATCAGGTCAACGGAGGTTGTCAATGGCAGCCCGGAGATTTCTACCAGATGGCGGCAAGCCAGTTCCGAATAGCCCAGGGGTGCGTTCAGCCCTGTGCCGATCGCAGTGGCGCCGAGGTTGATTTCATGGACAAGCAGCGTTGATTCGGCGAGGCGTGCGCGGTCCTCCCCCATAGTGACCGCGTAAGTGTTGAACTCTTGGCCAAGTGTCATGGGTACCGCGTCCTGCAGCTGGGTGCGGCCCATCTTGACAACTGTCCGGAATTCAACTGCCTTGGCTGCGAAGGCATCACACAAATATTCCATGGCACCCACCAGCGACTTTGCCGCGAAAATCGTGGCCACGTTAACGGCAGTTGGGTAGACATCGTTGGTGGACTGGCTCAGATTTACATGGTCGTTCGGGTGCAGGTGCTGGTAGTCGCCTTTTTGGTGGCCGAGGATTTCCAAAGCACGGTTGGCAATGACCTCATTGGCGTTCATGTTCGACGACGTTCCGGCCCCGCCTTGGATAACGTCCACCACGAAGTGCTCGTGTAAGTTCCCGGCGATGATCTCCTGGCACGCTTGAATAATGGCGCCAGCACGCACATCATCAAGCAAACCCAGCTCGTGGTTGGCTTGGGCGGCGGCCTGCTTGACCATGGCAAGTCCATTGACAAGTTGGGTGTTGTTGCTGAGTGGAATACCTGTGATGGGGAAATTTTCCACCGCCCGCAAGGTGTGTACACCCCAGTAGGCGTCTACGGGGATGTCCCGGTCACCAATCAGATCGTGCTCACGGCGGTAGGCCACTGTTGGGGCGATGGGATTACTAACAATTGTTTGAGTCATGATTCTCCTAGGTGCGGGCGAGCTTCGTTGCGCCTTATAAAAGTGGATGAAAATATGTGTGTTTGTGTCTGGTGTTAGCCGGTCAGCGGCAATCCGCGCAGTTCCCCGACCTGGCGTCCGCCCCCGTAGACGGGAAGTTCGTTGAACGCGCTCAACAATGCAGGGTCCACACCCAATGCCACCAAGGCTGGGACTGCAGCTGGCATCCGGGCGCGATCACCGCCGTCGGCAATCTTCAGAGCTACTGCGCTTCCATCAGCGAGGGCTATGAGTTGGATACCTTCGAATCCATCTTTTGCCAGCAGTCCGGGCACGGCCAGCATGAGGGCAGTGACGTCACGGCCGCGTCCGGCAACCATGTCAGGGTGTGCACGCATGGCGTCAGCAACTCTGCGTTCGGGTGTGCCGGGAGCCGCCGTGACCAAACCGCTAAAGGCCCGGGCCATCCCTGTCAGGGACAAACCAAACACTTCCGTGCCACAGCCATCGGTGCTGATGGCAGTGATTTTCTCCCCTGTCAGCTCAGCCACCGTGCTCCGGATGAGGGCCGCTAGGGGATGGTCAGGATGTAGGTATGTCTCCAACGGCCAGCCGTTCGTCCTACATGTAGCCAGGAGTGCGGCGTGTTTGCCGGAGCAGTTTTGCGCCAGTTGGGTGGGCTTGGCTCCTACGCGCAGCCATTGCTCTCTTTCAGCCACGCCATAAGGCAGGTCGCAGGAATTGCGCAGGTTTTCAGGTGACAGCCCAGCGTTGGCCAAGATCGTGGCGGCGCTCTCTTGATGCTGCGCGGAACCGGAATGGCTTGCGGCTGCCAGAGCCAGCTGACCTGTTGGCAATTCCAGTCCAGCCCGGAGCATGGCTACGGCAATCAAGGGTTTGAGCGCGGACCTGGGGTACATGCGCGCGGTGGGATCTCCAAGCGAAACCAGGCTCACGCCGTCGGGCCCCACAGCCGTTAGCGACCCATAGTGGACGCTCTCAACAAGCTCGCCGCGGGTTTGCACGGCGAGGGGGGTGTGGGCGGGATGTTTGTTGTGGTTCATGCGTGTTCTACTCCCATGATGGTGCTCAGCGCTGAGTGCGCCGCTGAAAGGTGGTCCGCCATAGCTTGGCCTGCTGCAGCGCTGTTGCCGCTGTCTATGGCGTCCACGATGGCCCGGTGTTCGAGGTCGGATTGGTGGGCTCTGCCGGTGATCAGGTTGATAGTTTCGGACGCCATGGCCATGGCCTCGCGGATGTCATTGACCACGCGCTCGAAGACGTCATTGCCGCTGGCCATGGCAATCGCGGCGTGGAAGTTCGAGTCAAGACGAACCCATGCTTCGGGATCTTCTTCCTCAGCCATCGCCTCCACAATGCCGCGCATCTCGGCGAGCTGGTGCTCTGTCCGGCGCGAGGCAGCCAGCTCAGCGGCTGGCACTTCAATGTGGGGGCGGGCCTCAACAAGGCTGCTGGCCGAGAACTTACCCAGCACCAGATCGCGTGAGGCCTGGCTGGCAATAACAAAAGTTCCTTTGCCAGTTTGCGTCGCTGTCAGTCCCAACGCCGTGCAGGAGCGCAGCGCCTCCCGGATCACAGAGCGGCTGACCCCATATTGGGCTGCGAGCGCAGCTTCGGAGCTGAGCTTGGTGCCGACCGGTAACGCCCCGTCCTCGATGGCGGTGCGGAGGGCTTTGAAAACTGCTTCAGCGGCGCTGACGCGTACGATTTGTGACTGCGCTGCTGTCCAGCTGTCTGACAGGTTCATACTGAGGACTTTGCCACCATGTACGGCACATGTCAAAAACACTCACAAGTGGCTACCCACTCGGTGAGGTAATGCCGGGGTTGGCTCTCCCCGCGGAGTGTGCGAGCGTCGCAGGAAACACCACGCGGAGTGAGCGAGCGTCGCAGGAAACACCACGCGGAGTGAGCGAGCGTGGGGTGGGCTACCGCAGGCTGAACTGGTATTGCCCCGGAACCTCTTCGCCAGGACATACCCGCTGCCAGAGTTCCGCAATTGAGTTATCGCCTTCACGCAGGTCAGCCACCTCTATCCCGGCCCGCAGAATGGCAGCAGCCTGGCCGCTCTCCCCCACATCAGCAAGCGCCTGAGCCTGCAAGAGCTCCACCCTGCCCAACGAGGCAACGGCTTCTGGGCCATTTGCCAACAGATCCAGCGCCATCTGTGGAGCGCCATTCTCCACTGCCAGCGTCATTGCCTCAATCAGCAGCGCCCGGGTGCCGTAAGTAGTGGAACAAGCAAGTTCCAAGTGATGCAAGCCCTCCTTCACCTCCCCCGCGGCCAAGAGAGCCAACCCCTTACCACGCAAGGCCAGTTCCCGGCTTCTCTCACTCAGCGGCGCCCCTGCTCCAACAATCCCGTCCCCGCCAGTGCCCGCCTCACCAGCATCGCTCCCACCAAGAGCCCTGTCGTACAAACCAACAACAACAGCTAGGTCCGCTGCCCTGCTGGATGCTCGCGCATGAACCATGACGGCATGGTGAAAGGCAGCCTCAGCGCTAAGGTTGCGTCCTGCTGTGAGTAGATCCTCCCAATCAAGACCCCGAACAAATGACACCGCCCCACCGAAGGGCTGACTGGGTGCTTCCGCAGCGGAGGCTTCAAAAGGTTTTTCAACAATGCCTTCATTGGCGCGGAGAAGCTCAAGCCATGGGCTCTGGTCAGTGGTGAGCGTTTCTGCGCCAAAGGGCGTTCCACTCTCATCCACCCACTCCATATCGCTGTGTTGGCGACGTCCGCTCTCCAAAGCACCCCAGCCGCTGCCAGCCACCAGCAATTCGGTAGGGGGCAGATCAGCCCAGCGTCCGGCGTCGGACAGGGCATCAGCAATGCCCTGCCGTGGAACCAGCGTCTCCACGCGCTGCGCTCCATGAGTGAGCGCACTATCCCACGCCCCGGCGGCGAGCGCGGGATCCAGCGCCGCGTTACCGTAGGCCTCAACCCATTGCCAGCTCGCCCCGGCAGGCATGGGCACGTGCTCAAGTTGGGTCTGCGCCAGGCCCGATTGAATCTCCGCATAGCGTCGAGGTTCTCCGTCATTAGAGGGGCTCAACCATTCCTGCCAACGGTGTCCACCCGTACTCTCCCCCCACATGAACAACTTCCGGCCCCGCAATTGCTCGCTAGAGACCATGGCCAGCCCGTCGCCGTCAGCATCTGCGGCAAGCTCCCAGCGGCGTTCTTGCGGCTCAATATCGAAGAAGAAGTCAGCGGCCTGGCCGTTATTGACGGGCCACGTAACATCCACGCCCTCTACGTTTGTGGGGTCAATACGGCTCATGGCCCCGTCATAATTGGAGAGGAAAGCCTGCTTTGCGGGGGCAAGCACCCGGGTACCGGGGGTCTGCGGCACGGCCGCATTGCTCCACCAATACATGGGCACAGTCTTCTCATTGGGGTTACGGATACGCACCGCAGTGAACAACACCTTCGACTCGGCAGGTAACCACGCATCAATTTGAAACACCACTTCCCGCAACCGGTCAAACTCCCACATTCGGAGCACTTCCTGGCCCTCCGGGGTCCGCACAATGGCTGTGTGCAGTGGCGAACAGGTACTTGGCGAGTGTCCTCGTGTGCCAATGTTCCACTCGATCCCGCCGGCAAACCACGCGTTGCGCAGCGCCAGATTGGCGAACTGAACGCGGTCCGAGGTGTGCAGCAAGTCCTTGCCACTGGCCTTATCCTTTAGTTCCCAGAGCCGTCCACCCAGCCCGGGCAGGAAAGTCGCCTTAATGTGCGCATTTTCAAGTGCGACGGCGGTCAGCTCTGTTGCGCTTGTCTCTCTCGTGTAGTTCTCCTGCATGGAATAGGGGTAGAGGTTGTTCGCCCTTCCCCACCGCACCCCGGCCAAAATTTCTTCCGGAACACCCTCACCCACTGTGTACGGAGGTGCCAGCAGAGGCTGTACGGATGGCAGTGCGGACTCTTCACCCAGTTCTGCCAGCTCGAGGGTCCGCGTGGTGACGGTTAGCGTGGAGGAGGACTTCATAGGGTTTCCAATCAGCAATTTTGTGGCGCAGGTCCCGGCGGCGGCTTGCCAGGGCTCTTGATGCGAGCCTATCCGACGGCGCAGCAGCCACGATGTGTGGTGGCATTATGTGTCTACACTAGCGATCCCACCGGGTGGTTACGCCGTAGAGCTTTCTCCGGCGTGGGTGTCTTCTCTGCAGCCATTAGCTAGCCACCGCTTTGCTCCGCGCTATCTAGCTGTCCACCAATGCACTCTCCATATCCGGGTATTGCCAGGTAAATCCGGCGTCTTGGAGCTTCTTCGCCGCAACCCAGCGGCTCTTCAAAACAAGTTCAGTCTCCGTCCGGATCAGGACGGCGCCAAGCTTGAGTAACCATGCTGGCGTAGGTACTCCGAACGGCATTTTATGTTTACCCTGGACAGCCGCCATCAGCTCCGAGTTGCTGATGACTTGTGGGGCCGCAATATTGACTGGACCGGTTATCTCCCGGTTGTTGTGCAGAAATGTGACGGCACGGAATAGGTCTTGCACATGAACCCAGCTAAATTTCTGCCCACCGTCTCCCATACGGCCGCCCAATCCCCAACGGGCGAGGTTATTGATGGGGCGCATGGCCCCTCCCTCGGGTCCCAGGACTATGGTCATGCGCAATGGAATCTTCCGTGTTCCGCTGACATCCGCTAATGCAAGCGTTTCTTCCCAGCCCCGCGCCACCTCAACGGAGAACCCGGCGCCAAATTCGCCGTCGTACTCATCTTGGGGCTTATCCCGAGCGTCTCGATAGATGGTGCCCGTGCTGGCGTTAAACCAGTCCAGGGGAGGGTGGAGGCAGGAAGCAACCGCTCGTCCCAGCTCCGCGGTGGTATCTAGGCGCGAGCGCATAATTTCAGCCTTGTTCGCGGCAGAGTAACGGCAAGAAACTGACTTGCCAGCCAGGTTGATCAGCAACTGGGCACCCTCAAGTTCGGCGCTGATGGCAGCTGTGTCACCCCACACGGCATCACCTGATCTGCCCACGGTGCGGACCCGCCACCCCGCCGCGGCAAACTGACGATAGAAATGTTTGCCAATGAACCCCGAAGCCCCTGCGATAACGACAGTTTTCATGTTTGCACCCTTATCTTGAGCGTCAGAGCCTCTTCGATCATGGGTTTGACCACGGGCAGTCGCGAAAGGGCCACGAGTTTGGCGATCAGTGGCGCGCCTCCATCAATCAGTATCCGGGTGCGGCGCTGATTCTCGGAGCTGTCATAGACCCAAAAAAGCACCACACCCATGTAGACAAGCCAGAGGAGTTCCGGCAGTTGAGGTCGCAGGAAGTGCGGAACTTTTGTGCCCTTGATGACTTCACGGAAGATTCCCACGGCGTCCTCCCTCGCTTCGGTTGATGCCCCACCAAATGGGTTGAGGACCGATTGCGGTGGTAGCGCGCTACTAATGAAGGCCCCACCGAAGCCGTGGTAGGGGGTCATCGCATCTATTCCTGCGTTCAGGGCCGCCTTGAGCCTGTCATCGAAACCTTTGACATGCTCCAAAGTTGCCGATGCTGCCATACCCTGCTCCGCTACCGACTCGCGGTACAACTCCAAAACCAGCTCATCCTTTGAGGAGTAGTAATAGTAGGCACTGCCTACAGAAATACCCGCTTCCTCCGCGATGGCCCGCATTGTTGTCTTAGCGAATCCTTTACTGCGAAACATGCCAAGGGCCGTATCCAACACCAAGGCCTTGGTTTGCGCACTCTTACTATCCATAACCCACTCCCCAGTTTTTTGAACGTGTTCAATTATAAGTAAAGCACTCTTTTTGAACACGTTCAATTCTTCTGTTGGATAGCTCGGGCTCTTGCCGCGTCCGGAAAGCTCTGCGCCGGCGCTTCTACGGACAGAGCACACTCAAGCTCAGGCCTTTGAGCTGCCCTTACTTGCCCTTAAGGTCAGGCTATCCACGGGGTAAATGAACTCATCTATGATCTACTGACAACTATTGCCGATTTTCATAATTCGAGCCTGACCTCGCGTCGGGCTCTCACGTTAAGTAGCTCATCGAACACACTGAACACGCCACGACAGTTCTGTCTTGACACCGATTGGGGTTTTGAAGCGACATGGAAAAGCACGTCATAGCGAACAATATCGACACAGCTAAGCGTCAAAGACCTCTCCGGCGTCGACTTGTGATCGCTGGGGGAACCCTAGTCGCCGCCGTCGCTCTGACAGCAATCGTCGCCGCTATCACCCCCTGGCCATCAGTGATGGTCATCCGCACGGTTTTCGAGAAGGGCGCCGCGTCCACCGTCGCCGAGATGGAACCACACGTTCCCGATACGAAGCTCACCGAGTACCGAGATATCGCTTATGCCCCACCTACCGGCTCGCTCCCTCAATCAGATACAACCCTCGACGTCTACACTCCAGCTGGTGGCACCAAAAAGTTGACCACAATAGTCTGGGTACACGGTGGTGCATGGATTTCAGGGCAGAAGGAAAACATTGAACCCTACTTACGTATCCTCGCGGCCCAGGGGTACACGACTATCGGCGTCAACTACACCACCGCACCGGAAGCCGTCTATCCAACGGCACTCACGCAACTGAACACTGCACTGGGTTACATTAGCGAGCACGCCCCTGAATGGAACGGTGATCCAAAACGGATTGTGCTGGCAGGTGACTCCGCAGGCAGCCAACTGGCCAGTCAGCTCGCCATCCTCACTACCAACCCCCGCTACGCGCACCTTTCGGGCATGACACCTGGGCTCAAAGAAGAACAAGTTGTGGGGGCCATCCTCAACTGCGGCGTTTATGACATGCCAGCCATGTCCGCGCTCAACGGTATCGAAGCATGGGGGCTACAGGTCTCACTCTGGGCGTACGCGGGAACGAAGGACTGGTCATCTCGATCAACTGGCTCCCTAATGTCTACGATCAACTTCGTCAATGCTGACTTTCCGCCGACGTACATTAGCGGGGGCAACGGTGACGCCCTCACTTGGTCACAATCAATCCCCTTTGCGCAAGCACTTGAGGACTCTGGAGTGTCGGTGACTCGGCTCTTCTGGCCTGCAAACCACGAACCAAAGCTTCCTCACGAGTACCAGTTCCACCTTGATCTCAACGAGGCAAACGTGGCACTGGCTGACACGATCAAATACCTGCAAGCGCTCGATTCAGAGCCCACACAGAGCAGCACGAAGCCTTCTTAAGGGCCCTTCCTGGAACAGGACATCCTGCCCGTGGTGCACTCAGGCAGGGTTTGCAGCTGCGATCACCAAAGGAATCTCCTGCCCATCCCAGCTGAGTTTCAAGGTGGTGTCGCTGTGCAGTACTCCCGCAGTGTTCAGCTCTCGTAAAACAACCAAATTCAGCACTCCAGCCGGAATAGTTGTCACGGAGTTGGACGTCTGCGGAGCACCAATCTGCAACTCGGGAACTTCAGTTTCCGGCTCACCAGTCCTACTAAGCAGGGCTGTGGGGGCCACGTGCTTAAGCCCATCATTAACCACTAAATTCTCACTAGCGGCAGGTTTGCCAACCAGCAACGCCGCAGCGAGTTCATGCACGTAAACAGGGTCGGCAGTGGCGTCGTACACCCAGCGAGCGCCCAGCACCGAGTGCTCCATAGTTGTTATGAGGTACTTCTCAGCGCCAGCCAAGGGTGCGCCACGGTAAGTCAGCGGCACTTGGTAGATCCGCCCACCAACGCCCACCACATGAGTCTCAATGCCAACCTCACCGGCCGGATCATCAAAGCGAAAAGCCGCCAGCCGCCTTAGCTCCGTTGCATCCTGAATAAACCATGGCTGGGTAGGCAGCCACTGACTCAAAAGTTCGGACTTTGACGGGCTGAGTTCAGCATCATAAAGAGTAGCCATGCCACCAGCATAGATGCCTCTCCCACGAGAACATTCTGAGTCGACTTAAATGAAGTACGACGCCGTGAGGTCACCTTCTGAACGAAGGTGACCTCACGGCGTCGTACTTAGTGAGCGAGCGTCAGGAAAAACCAGACGTGAAGTGACCGAGCGTTGGCTAGATGTCCAGGTGCGTGGGGCCGAACATCTTCAACAGCACATCAACCACCACAACGTTTGGACCCTCAGCGGCGAAGGCGGCCTTAAGCGCCTCCCCCACGTGCTCGGCCTTCACACGCTGAGCGGGAACACCGAAGGCCTCCGCCACTTTCACAAAGTCCGGCCGCGCCAATTCAGTGTGCGTGGCTTTACCAAAGGTGTCGATCATGTATTCACGCAGGATGCCGTAGCCGCCGTCGTCAACAATGAGCCATGTGACAGGGGCATTGTGCTGCTTGGCCGTAGCCAGTTCCGAGATGGAATACATGGAGGAACCATCCCCGGCAACTGCCAGTACACGGGAAGGCTTGCCCGCGCTCTCCAGCCCCAGCGCGCCACCAATAGCGGCCGGGAAGCCGTAGCCCAACCCACCAGCACCTTGGGCGGAGTGGAATTCTCCATCCTTGGAATCCCAGCAGCTCCAACCCCAATAAGCTGAGATGGTCATGTCCCAGAAGGTCTGCATCTCGGCAGGGACAGCTTCGCGAATGTCGGCCATGAACTTGCGCTCCAGACCCAGATCCTGCTCATCAAGACGACCCTGGACCTTGGCAAGAGTCGCCCTCACAATGTTCTGCGGAGTTTCCCCGTGCCACTGTGCCTTCTCCCCATGAGGTTCAGTCAGGGCCTCATCCAGCGCCCTCAGCGCCTGACCGGCGTCAGCACGGATGCCCAAGGCCGGGCGGTTGGATTCAAGCACGCGAGGCTCAGCATCGATCTGAATGATGCGCCCGCGCGGCTCCATGGTGAAGTAGTTACTGGAAACCTCACCCATGGATGACCCAATAACAACAAGCACATCTGCATCTTCAAGTACTTCGGTAACGTACCGATCTTCCATCCACGACTGCAGCGAAAGCTCATGGTTCCACGGGAACGCGCCATTGCCGCCCGGGGTGCACACCACAGGTGCGTTGAGCTTTTCGGCAATAGCGAGCAGCTCTTTTTGGGCATGGCCGCGACGCACGCCACCACCTGCAACAATGACGGGACGCTCAGCGGCGGAAAGCCACTTCACTGCTTCCCGGACCAGCTCAACTCGAGGCGGGTTATCGAAAGGTTCCGCCAAAGCATCCTCAACAGCCGGCACAAAGATGGGGTCCAACAACACGTTTTGGGGTACTTCAATCCAGACCGGGCCCTGCGGGGAGGAAACTGCTTCCGTCCACGCATCCTGAATGGCAGAAGGGATTCCTGAGGCATGCTGGATCAGTCGCTGGCTCTTGGTCACATTGGCCGCGGAGGCTTTTTGGTCATCGAGCTGATGAAGCATGCCCTTGCGGCGGGCCCCCAAACCCTCAAGCGGGATCTGGCTGGCCACAACAATCATAGGCACGCCTGTGGCATACGCTTCCTGCAAGCCGGCAAGGGCAGTCAAGGCCCCGGGGCCTGTGGACAGGAACAATACGCCCACCTCACCGGTGGCCCGGGAGTAGCCATCGGCGGAAAACGCTGAATTGTTCTCCACGCGGGAAGAGACAAAGTGCAGGGGTGAACGGCCCAAGGCATCAAAGAGGCCCAGTGCATGCTGGCCCGGGATGCCAAAGACGGTTTTGGCGCCCAAGGCAGTGAGTGTTTCAACAACCAGGTCTCCACCGTTGCGCTGAATTTCTGTAGTCTGTGTTGACTCGTTTAGCTGGTCAGTCATTTGGTACCGCCTTCGGTGGTAGTAGATCCAAAGCCGGCTGTGCGGCGTCGTTTTTCGGCGTCAAGGGCTTGGGCGGCATAACCGTTGGGAGTGCCGAACCGGTCTCCTGCAACGTGGTTATCTGCCATCAACGTCACGAGTTCAAAGCCCACGTGGCTGGCAGCGATTCCGGTAATTTCGGCGTGGTCATAGGCTGGGGCCACTTCCACAATGTCAGCACCTACCAGATTCATGCCGCGGAACCCGCGGATGATCTCGATCAGTTCGCGGCTGCTGATGCCGCCGGCCTCGGGAGTACCGGTACCGGGGGCGTGTGCGGGATCAAGCACATCAATGTCCACCGAAATGTACAGGGGGCGCTTGCCGATGCGGTCACGGATTTTGGCCACTGTCTCGAGGACGCCTTGGTAATAGACGTCGGCTGCTGTGACGATGCCGAAACCGAAACGGTGATCGTCATCCAAATCCTTCTTACCGTACAGTGGTCCGCGGGTTCCCACGTGGGAAATAGCTTCGGTGTCCAGGATGCCTTCTTCAACGGCCCGACGGAACGGGGTTCCGTGAGTGTATTCGGCACCAAAGTACGTATCCCAGGTGTCCAGGTGCGCGTCAAAGTGCAGCATGGCAACTGGCTCGCCGGCTCGTTCGGCAGCCGCACGCAGCAGGGGTAGGGAGATGGTGTGGTCGCCACCGATGGTGAAAAGCTTGGCGCCGTCAGCGGTCAAATCCAGCGCATTCTGCTGGATGGTTTCAATCGCTTCATTGATATTGAAGGGGTTCACGGCCATGTCACCGGCGTCGGCAACCTGGCAGTTTTCAAACGGCGAAACGTCCCAGGCCGGGTTGTACGGGCGCAGCAGGCGTGAAGCCTCCCGCACGTGGTTGGCACCAAACCGGGCGCCGGGCCGGTATGAAACACCACTATCAAAGGGGACACCCACAACAGCGATATCGGTTTTTGTGACCTGGTCAAGTCTGGGGAGGCGGGCGTAGGTGGCGGCGCCTGCGTAGCGCGGGATCTGGGAGGAATCTATGGGACCCAGATTGCCATTGGCCTCGATACGGAGCTCTTTCATGGATGTCCTCGTTTCTGTGAAATTAGATATGCGTCACATCAGTGCAGTTGTCAACCATCGTACAACTGATGTTGCCTAATGTGAACCAAATGTTTCATCTCAGATACATTATTTGGGCACCTTTTTTTGGGGACTGCACGGTGTTTTAGCGTTTTTGAAAGATGACTGCACAGATTGCCAGTAATAGTGGGCGCATCAGCTCTACTCGCGAACATGGAACGGGTAAAGGACGCCTCTGCTGGACGGGTGAACGATCACAGAGATAGCCTAAAAATTCTCCCAGGGAGAGGATGTGTTTGTGCTGAGCTGCTCCCATCCATGATCGAGCATTTCAGATACTTCTTCACGACTCCAGCACAGGCTTCCAAGCAACTCGCCCGCGCACTGAGGCATACGTCAGGGATCTAGTGATGCACCTCGTTGGAATGAACCTGGTCTTCACAGCGATCCTCAGAGAACAACCACCGCCGCAACATGGTCTGGAGCCGCACTACTCTTTGTACAGTCGCATCTCCGTACCCAATCACGCGGCGTTCGATTCAAGCCGATGCAATCCGCCCACAGCTACCCACCCTCCTTGGATGCAACCTCCATCGATCGGCTCGCCGCGTTCCTCTGCTGATCAGTTGACACAGGGCATCCCGATAGTGGAACCACTTTCCTAACTTCTGATGTGCAACCCATCCGTGCAGAGAACGGTTACCGAAGTATCTTCGTTCAAAGCGAGCGGCAATGTGGAGCGCTTGAAGGGGAGCTTAGGTCGTATTCAGCGCGATCCATGCTTTCTTCGACAAGCGCGCCCGCATCGTCAGGGAGAAAAGAGACCCAGAAATTCTTGCCGTTCCGCTTGGCGATATCGAAAGCTCGTGTTGGAGTAACGTTCAATTATTTGCACAGCTGACGGCAATCAAAGAGTGATGACCGTTGCAGTCGTGTGGGCCAGTGAATGCAAATTAGATCCGTCGGCTTGGTTCTCAGGCAGTCACGCCATAGCGCACTGACCCATATCTGCCCGCTACGCCTATTGGGAGCGTCCCATCTAAGCGCATAGCTGACCACTGATTTCGCGCTGAAATCTGCTCTAGACCCTATGGGACTGCATGATCCGGGTCATGGGCTCACCGACGTCCTATCAGCGGTAGGCCAACGCAGCCGCTGGACAAAAAAGACGGAGATGTCGAAGCTGTCCTGGGTGCCGTTTCGGAGAGGCGGCTTTGCGGCTATTCAATAATCGGGCGGCGCGCCGTGGCTGTTCCCGCCCAGGCGCCTCGCTAAGCTCGGATCATGCCTCGCTGCTCGTCAACCGGGCCGCGAAGATATCTAAACGAACAGTGTGGTCTGAGGAGTATCAAATGACTGTTGTGATTGCCGGCTGTGGTGACCTTGGAACTGAAACTGGGCTGAGGTTCGTTTCTATGGGCTACCGGGTCATGGGACTTCGACGCTCAGCAGGCAAACTGCCCTCCGAAATCGAAGGACAGGCCATTGATCTCTCCACTGAGGTACCCACGCTGCCGCCGGACACCAGCATCGTGGTGATTGCCATGAGCCCTGATGAGCGCAGCGTAGATGGTTATCGAGCAGCATACGTCGAGAGCGTTCTGCGAATAACCGCCGCAATCCGTAACGACTGCGCAGCACCACCGCAAGTGTTATATGTGTCATCGACAGCGGTCTACGGCATTGATGACGGATCCTGGGTCAACGAAGCCACTCCGGTCAAACCCACTACCCCAACGGCACGTGTGCTGCTAGAAGCAGAGGAGACATTACTCCAGCAGATTCCCGAGGCGAAGATTCTGCGTCTTGGTGGCCTCTACGGTCCAGGACGCCCTAGGGAGATTGATCGTGTACGTCAGGGCACCGCGACTGTTTCCTCCGTGCCAGAATTTACTAGTCGGATACATCGTGACGATGCTGCGGCATCCATCGTGCACCTCATGACCAGGCAAAATGGGACCTTGGTGGAGTGGCCTGAAACCGTATACATCGGCGTCGATGACCTCCCGGCCGATCGTCGCGAAGTCACTGAATTCTTGGCACGCAGTCTTGACCTACCAGCACCGGCATTGGTCAACGACTCTTCTCAAGCTCAGGGCGGACGCGGCAAACGATGCCATAACAACAGGCTGCGGGAGACCGGATTCGTGTTTTCTTACCCCACCTACCGGGAGGGCTATACGGCCGTTCTTGATGGCGTTGGCGTACGCCATTCCTAGAAGACCTGAGACCACTTTGCTTGATCAAACAAAAATGTTCTGGGCCACAAACAGCGGCTAGATCAATTTTACGATGTGTTGTCAGAGATTGAACTTACGGCGTTGACGCGCTCCTTATATAACGCGGATACATTGATGTCTCTCTCCACGTCTTTCCGGTCACCGCGACGAACTCCTACCACTGCGGGAAAGTTTCGGTAACCGCTTCATCCATTGCCAAACCTGATTCGGGTTGATGTGGATGAACGCTAACAGCCTGCATGAACCAATGGAAGCGGTTGTTTAGCTCCACCCGATGGGTTTCGCAGAGGCAACCGCGAGCGGACAGGGTTCACCGGCTGAACCGCATGCCCATGGTGCTAGCCGAACGTGCTCAAGATGGCGTGGGGCGTCCATGGCTGGCCGCCGCTCTTGTCGCTCCACACGACCGAAAGTGCGCACCAAGCGATGACCCATGATCTCACCGTATCGACGTCGAGCCCTGAGTGCTCGCTGACGATCGCCAGTCGCCGGTGAAAATTCTTCAACGCCACGTCCGTGGACGGATTGCAGAAAATATTGGCGTAGTCGAACGCCCGATGGCCAAACAACCCTTTGGGGTCAATCGCACGCCAACGCCCGTTGAAATCGAGAACATTGCCGTGATGGAGGTCCCCGTGAAGAACCACATGGGCTTCTGCGGCCGAAGCCTCCAGTAGCTCTTGCGCCATGGTTGCCGCTCGCTCAAGGTTGCCTCCATGAGGCTTTGCAGCATGTGGCGCGATCAGGTCTTGAAACCAAAGCGCCAAGGGCACGAGATCACGGGGAGCAGACGATTTGTCAGGGACGCCGTGCAGGGAGGCGATGGTCTCGCAGAGGATACTAGTAGTCTCATCATCGCGGCCCGCCTGGCACATCGCTGTCAAGGCCCGTTGGCCGGAGGCCAAGTCCATCAGGACAGCCTGGTCGGTGACTTCATGCACGTCCACTGCGGCACAACCGGCCCACCAACCAAGGACGCGGCCACCGCGGGCCTCTTCGGCAACGCGGGCGACCTTGAGCATGACGTTTCGATCATGCCAGCGACCTGGAACTAGCCAGCTAGAAGGAGTGATGACCATATCCCCGCGTTGCCCTATAGCCCACCGATCCATGTAAGCCGGCACTGTTCCCGCAACCCAATCCATGAACAAGATCGTATCGGGTTGATAGACCGTTGGTCTTTCAATCAGCGGTTGCCGGCCCCGCTCATCCCGAACGCCCCATTCCGGTATGCCGAACCTTATGCGGGGCTACCGGGGTGTCCCGGTCAGTGGGTCTGCTTCTCATTGAGTGTTAGCAGAGATTGGGTCAGGCACGGTCGTAGGTGAGCACTCTTATGCCTGAGTCCAGCAGTGTCTCATCAACGGGCTGGAACATATGGGATTGGAACGGTCCATTGAAGAGTGGGATACCAGAGCCGATGACGGATCTGTTTTGTTTGAGCACGAGCCGGTCGATTTCTGGCAGCAATGAGTGGGCAAGTGTGCCACCTCCCACCAACCATAGATCTTTACCTTCCTCGGTCTTGAGCGTGCGCACGTGGTCTAGAGCCCCGTTGCGGACGATCTCGACGGCCGGGTCCTGGCTTTCTAGCGTGGTTGAAAATACCAGGTGACGAAGGTGTGGATAGGCGTCCGTCATTCCGGCCGCAAGACCGATCTCGTAGGACGACCGTCCCTCTAGAATGGTATCGAATACTTGGCCGGGGCTGTCAATACCCAGAGCAGCACGCGCAGGCCAGGGAAGAGTTTCGGGGTACTGCTCCACGATGAATTGGATGACATCGGGCGTCAGCGGGAAGTAATCCGCCCCGCTTGGATCACCACCGCCCGGTCCTGCTATATAGCCGTCAAGTGTTGTCGCCACGTAATAGACGAGCTTTCTCATGATTGTCCGTTCCTGAGGCGACAAATGTTTACCTAGTTTGTCAAGTGCGTCGCGTGCAGGTCAACAAGTAAACGTTCTCGAAGGGACTCCAAATACGTCATTCGTTCGTTCCCGCGAGCCGATCGGTAGCTGGCATAGCGTGTCGAGGACAGCGGCTGGAACTCAGCATAAAGTCGGGTGCGGTTTTCCGTTCGGACTATGACCTGCCTGGCTGGGGTGCGCTGTACACAATCGGCCTTGCCATTGTGTTCGAGGGTCTTGATCTGCTCACCCTGGGCCTCGTGCATCCATGTGGCAACTCGTTCCACAGTGGATTCCGCTGATACGTGGCCAGCAGGTTCGCTCGATCGCTGCGGTGATCCCGGCAGCCACCGGTGCGCCGCACATCACACTGACCACCGTCAGCCAGCTAATGCTGTAGGGCCGGGTAGACGGCTCCGGCCTTCCCCTCATGGGTTTGGCTTAGGCGCCCATGCTGGTTTGGGGGCCGCTTCTCGGCATCGTAACGGTTTCCTACTATCTGCGAACATGACCGTCTCGGTGACCGGACTGCGTTTCGCAACGTAAGCAAAACCGTTCTCACCCGTTGTTCAACACCGTAAGTACCGCGTTCAACGTCGGTGTGGTGTAGCCCGGCTGCGCCAGGTATCAGGGACAATCACCTGGTTTTCAGACTATTTTACGGTCGTCGTCACCTGTCCGCGGTCCTTCCAGTCCGGGATAATTCGGGCAAAACACAACCGACTGCCATACTCTGTTCATGACAGTCTCCTTTAGATGCACGACACGGACCGGCATGCCGAAACCGCAGCTCTTTGACCTCGCCCGCAGTATCGACGCACACGAAGAATCAATGGCGCATTCTCGTGAAAAGGCGGTCGCTGGTGTCACCTCAGGTCTCATTTCACTGGGAGAAGAAGTGACGTGGCAGGCCTGGCATTTCGGTCTTCCATTGCGGATGACGAGTCGGATAACCCAAATGGAAACGCCGAACTACTTCATCGATGAACAGGTCAAGGGGCCGTTTCGCAAGTTCCGCCATGTCCATGAGTTCAGCGAAGATACAGAGGCAACCACGATGATCGATCAGATCGAGTTCGAGGCACCCTATGGGCTCCTAGGACGCCTCGTTGAGAAGCTGATTCTGGCCCGCTACATGCAAAAGCTAATTGAGTCGCGGAATCTCCACCTCATCGCAGACTTCACGCACTGATCCTTCATCCCTGCTAAGTGAACACAGAGTGGCTAATTGGCATACGATCCGTGCTCGTAAGGCATGTTTCGTATAGAAGTTTGCCAAGGTGGCCTAGCTCTTAGTGCCGAAACAACCCACCAAGAATTGACGAAATGCAAGAAGTCCGCGACACCGCTCCCTGGCTTTTGCCGGGTCCCTGCAACCAGCTGTGACACCGGCCTGGGCTAGCCGTGCCGTCCCGCTATATGGGGCCCCAATTGGGCAGGCAATTAGTCGCTTCTTCCGCAAATACACGGCTTTCCACGGGTGCGCCTCGAGAAGCGAGTTCTGGTGGGTGGAACTGGCACACGCCGTGTTCTCACTCATTGCCTCTGCAGCCCTGAGCATTGGTGTAATCGTTGGCGCCTCGTGGGCCGCAAGCAACAAGCAAGCAGAATACTACGATTATGACAACGGTACGAAGACCCTTATTGGCTATACCCAACCGGGGGTTACCGAATATCCCCCTGCGGCTATTCTCATCGTTATCGGCCTTGTGGTTGCGGCGCAGCCGTCAAAGGATGCCGGACGCAGATTCGATCGCCAACCTAACAGCCCTGGCAGAACACAAGTGGACTGAACCTCCTCGAGTCATCTGGATTTCTCCGGCTATCCGATCCTCTCGATGGTGGTCCAGTGCGGATAGGATCCCGGTGTCGCCGCCCGCGTATATAGCGGCGCGGACCCGGGTCTGAGAACAATCCGTGCGGAAATTCACCTCAAGTGGTTCAACTGCGCGTGAACCCACCCTGATGAGAATGGAACTAGTCTTAGAAGTGGAACTTCAAGGGGGACGTTTGCGTAACTATGTGACTAAACGATTGGGCACCGCTCATTGACGGATAGTCTCGGTTCACCATGGAGACACCTTCACTCACCCTTGAAACTGCCATAATCGTTGAATGGGAAATGTACCTAACGGATTCGAATTTAGCGTGACCGAGGATGGTGTAGTGATCCGCCATCATGGGCGGAAGGCAACAACTTTGCGGGGCGCGGCGGCGGACCAATTCCTTGCAGATGCTGACCGCGGGAATTCTCAGGAGCTCATGGCCCGAGTGACGGGCAATTACAAGCACGGCAACGAGCGGATCGCCAAGAATCATCCACGCAATCAAGCTCTCTGAAGTCTTGCGGTCCGCCACACTAGAGCACAAGATACCTCGTAAGACGTTGCGCCAACGGTTGCGAAATGTCTGCGCAATGAGGGGTTGCTCAACGAATGGTTCGGGAAGTGGCCTGCTCAGGAACCATCGGGTTCGCGCCCGAATTAGCACCGATAGTGTGGGAATCGCCCAGTAGGTCAATCTAAACAAGGACGGCCATGCCGCGTGCGGTCACCTTCATCCATTCGGGTTCGCTTTCCGACGTCGCCCAATACGTCTATGCTGCAACTGCTCCCAGCGATGCACGCCTCATCTTCCTCGCAGGAGCCGGTCCTTTGAATAAGGACGGATCAACTGCTGGAATAGGTGATTACGCAGCACAAGCCTCCAAAGCGCTCGAGAACATGCATGATTACTTGGAAGCCGCTGGGGCGGGCCTGGAGAATGCGATCAGTACACGGGTTCTGGTGGCTTCTTCTGACCAAGCTGACCTAGTGACGGCCTAGGACGTAGTTTGTGAAGCATTCGGCAGCCACGGTGTCCCAAGTACGCTTATGGGCGTCACGGTTTTGGGCTACCAGGATCAACTCGTAGAGATCGAAGCAGTCGCAGCGGTTATCCACTGATCTGGATTGACCGGTGAGCGTTCCCCACGGGAACTTCCATCGGGCGACTTTTCAGCTTCCGTGTGCGCCTGACTACACAGTTCGGTATACGGCCGGCGTACTGGATGCTTTCGGCGTGAGTGTGCAGACACCCCTTATGAGCCCAGGGCTCTTCAGTGGGCGCAATCCGCGCGCCTTAACTTCCTTCACGTCCACGGAAAAGTAATAAGAGCCGTTTTTCGCAGCCTTTCGTGGCCCAAATCGTCCTGTCCTGCAGGGCCATCCGCCGGGATACTGTTTGCGTTTCAGAGATTTACCCTGGGCTACTGGACACGCCAAGTATCACTCGCTCGGGATAGCGGAGGTTCTTTGCCTGTTGCCTATAGCCTCGACTGCTGCAGCGGTGCCAAGCATGCCAGCTGTACCGAAAGTAGTACCAAGGGCAACAAGTATCGCCCCGACAACCCACAGGCCGCTCGAATCCATGGCGGAGGCAGTGCTCATCCACGCGAGCGTGAATGAAACGGGAATTACCAACAAAGCAACGACAAAACGCAAGAGCCTGTAAGCGAGCCCTACCACCACGACGCCGCACAGGAACGCCGCTACTGCCTGCCAAATTTCGTACGGCCCAGTCATTTCGCCAGTGGCCGCATCGTACTGGTACTCGCCATCCCAGCCGAACCAACCGAACCAGAGCCCTGCTGACAGAAGCGAAATCAGGATGACGGACGACCATTGCTCAAGGTGTGGCCTGTCACGGCGTCGGGTTAGTCGCATCCTTTACTATAAGGCCCCGTTCTCCTCTGGTTGTCCCTGGGGACATCTAGTGAGAACTTCCTTTTATTCAAAGGAACGGTTCACGTCGATCTGGCAGCATAGGTTCTCTATCCATGACAACCACTCGTGGCCTCGCACTTACACCCGATATTGGAGAGCCATTCAGGTCACCATGCAGGAAGCCC
Organism: Arthrobacter sp. TMP15; assembly: GCF_039529835.1. Lineage (NCBI taxonomy): Bacteria > Bacillati > Actinomycetota > Actinomycetes > Micrococcales > Micrococcaceae > Arthrobacter > Arthrobacter sp. TMP15. The sequence continues at coordinate 780,718 of NZ_CP154262.1, read as the reverse complement.
TCCGAGTGTTCCAGAGGAGTTTCCTTTGATGCGAGGCTTGGGAAGTTCTTGCGCCTGAGAGTTTAAGCATAAGGAAAGCCGATCAGTTTCAGATCCTTTAAACACTCAGCGTCATTTCTGGCAGAAAGCCGCATCTACAGTGTCGGTGACGGATTTATAGGTTTTCATAAGGAGCTCCTCGTCCTTGATATTGATGAAGGCCCAGGGCAGCGAAGTCACTGCAACGCTGAAAGCAGTGCCATCGGATGCCACGCCATTGCGGGTCTGGAAGCCATGGATATCTCCACCGTGACCCCAAATTACCCCGCCGCAGCTAAGAGGATAGCTTTGCAGACCGAGCCCGTATTCCGCTCCTGGCCAGAGGCTGTCATCGCTGGGCACTGTCTTTTTCATCTCTGCCAGCATCTCTGGGCCGAGTAGACGGCCATCGAGCACTGCTCGGGTGAACTCATTGAGTTCGCTGGGGGTGGAGATGACTTGTCCGGCTGCCCATCCCCACGAGGGATCCAGGCGGCTCACGTTGGTCTGTGTGCCCTTGGCATCCGGGTGAAAGCCTGCGGGGTGTGCACCTCTGAAGTCCTGTTCGCCAACCTCTGGAAAATAGGTATGTTTGAAATCCAGTGGTTCTGTGATGCGCTCCGTGATTTGCTCGAAGATGGGGCGTTGGGTCATCTTCTCAATGAGTAAGCCCAGCAGGATGTAGTTGGTGTTGTTATATTCCCAACTTTTCCCCGGGCCAAAGTGTGCTGGTTGACGGAGCGCGAGATCAATGAGGTCCCGGGGAGAGAAGTAAGTGTGTCGTATCTTTTGCAGCTCCAAAGCAATTTCATTTGTGTACTCGGGAAGACCGCTCGTATGCTGCAACAGCTGCCGAACGGTGATCGTGGCGCCGTCGATGCCTTGACCGCGAAGTAAACCCGGTAGATAGCTCTCGATGGGAGTATCGAGCTCAACGAGTCCCTCCTGGACCAGTTGGAGAACTACGACGGCGGTGAACGTCTTAGTATTGCTGCCAATCCGTACCTCCCCGTTGGTGGGTACCTTTTCGCCGGATTTTGGATCCCCCACTCCTGAGACGTAGTCTTCGTGATCCCCGCTGGGATGCGTTAATGATGCAAGTGCGGCGGGAAAGCCACGGGCGATCAGACCATCTAAATGTTTTTGTACCACGCGGTTGCCGATCGAGGTGCCAGCCGGGCTTGTAGGGGTCAGGGCTCCTGCTCCCCACCAAATGCCGGCGCCTATAGTGGCTACTGCTAGTAAGGTCGCGACTGTTATGGCAATGAATGGTCTTTTAGACGAAGAGGTTTTCGCATCAAGAGCGGTTCCATCAGGCTCTGTTTCGTGAATCATAATGATGTTCCTTCGTTTCGGGGACAGCTGGTATTCACAGTCCGCTTGAATAGGTAAGAACCAGCCTTGCCCGTCCAAGCACGCAGCGCCCTACACTCATGGTTAGGTTTAGGACTGTTCTTGCGGAGGGGGCGGTGGATATGTGGGTGTCCGTACGCTGAAGAAATGAACAAATCTAGCGCACCAGCGGTGGCCGTTCGAGGGCTAACTAAGTCCTTCAACGGCCAACCAGCGGTCAATAATGTTATTTTCGACGTCCTCGAGACTCGGGTCGTCGGTCTTTTGGGGCCCAATGGGGCGGGCAAGACCACAACCATTCAAATGATCCTTGGGCTTACTTTCCCTGATAACGGTGAGGCACTTATCCACGGCCGGAGGTACCGTGATCTTGATCGGCCGGCTCGCACCATCGGTGTTGTCCTTGATTCAGGAGGGCTGCACCCTGGCCGGACTGGCCGCGAACACTTGCGGATCCTCGCGGCACAGATTGATGTTTCGAAGGATCGTATCGATTCAGTACTTGAGGAAGTAGGGTTGCGTTCCGTAGCCGAGCGTCGTGTAGGGGGATATTCGCTGGGTATGCGGCAACGTTTAGCCCTGGCAGCGGCTTTGCTTGGTGAACCATCGATCCTGATACTTGATGAGCCCACGAATGGGCTGGATCCGGCTGGGATGCACTGGTTGCGAGAGCTCATTCGCTCGTTCGCCGACGGCGGTGGGTCAGTTCTCTTGTCTTCTCACGTGCTCTCGGAGGTAGCCCTTGTTGCTGATGACATTGTTGTTATCGCTGATGGCAGTGTAGCGGCGGCGGGGAAATTGAACGACGTCGTTGCAGCCTATGGTGGGGACCTCGAAAGTTTTTATCTTGACCTCACGGCTAAAAGCTCGGCGGTGTGCTGATGATCCGCGCAGAACTGCTTAAACTGACGACGACCACCGCGGTCAAAGTTGCTGTCATAATCGGCGTTGTTGGCCTCATCCTGACGCAGATTACACTTCTGACTCTTCTTCCTGCCCTCGCCTCTGGTGCTATAGGACCAGGCCTTGACACCCTCGGGGTAGCTTTGCCGGACTTCGGATTGGAATCTCATGCGGCTCAACTTGCTGCGTTGAGTCCACTTGGTGCTTCGACAGGTTCGGGATCGCTGGGTATTGCCGTACTGGCTGTCGTAATTTTAGGTGTGCTTGCCGGTACCAGTGATTATCGCTTCGGCGGTATCGTCACTACAGCACTGGCGCAACCGCGCCGGGGGCTGATTTTGGTAGCAAAAATTGGCGCTTTGGCGCTTACCGGACTTCTTGTCGGTTTTGTATACGCGGCGATAAATCTGCTCACACTGATAATTTCCCTACCTCTAGCAGGCGCCGAACTGCTTGTGAGTACGCCGGAGCTGATTTTGGTGCTGGTGCGAGGCACGGTGGTGGTGACGCTACTTGTGTTATTGGGCTTGGCCGTCGGTCTTCTCGCTCGTGACCAGGTGGTGGGGATATTGACCATGCTGGGTCTGCTCCTATTTGAAATTATTGTCCAATCCATTGCTCAACTCGTGAGCGGAACTCTTCCCCTCTGGGCGCAGATCATGCCGCTTTCTCTTGCCCAAAGCGCTATCTCGTCGCCCATAAACGGAGGGTTCCCGCCAGTGGTGGCGCTTGCTGTTTTAGCTGCTCTGGTTGCCGTGGTTCTGGCGGGAGCAGGCGCCGCTATGCGCACCCGTGATATCTGCGTGCTGAGGTAGCTGAGAATAGGGTTATGGCATCTACGTTTTCACACGCCCGCATTCGCAGCGTGCTCTGGCAGTTTACTCCCGTAGTGGTGGTGGCGCTGCTGGCGCTTGGCTACATTTTGGGGGTGGCTTTGATCGAAGACGGTTCAGGCCAGCGTCCGCACAGCTTACTACCGGGGGTGTTTATGTTGGCCCAGGCGTTCGCGCTACTGGCCCGGCACCGTTTTCCTTTGACCGTGTTGCTGTTCGTAACGGTATTGGATGCCGTCACGCTTCTGGTCTCTTCCGGTGAAATTGGCACGGGCACCGTTGCGGTGATGATCGCTGTGTTCTCCTACGCAAGCACGAGCACCGGCCGGGGACGTTACCTAGCCCCGGCCAGTCTCAGCGTCCTTGCTGTGATCATTACTATGATCGCTGTGCAGAGAAGCACCCTGGTTCCTTCTGAGTTTGTTCTAGCATTCGCGCTGGCACGCAACGTCTTGGTCTTTGGATTGGGAGTTGTGACAGCAGAGATCGTTGGCCAACGAGCCCGGCTTTTGGAGGCACTCCGTGAGCGTGCTGAGGCTGCTGAGTATGAGAAGGAGCACCAAGCACAGGAAGCAGTGTTGCGTGAACGAGCCTTGATGGCACGTGAATTGCACGACGTTGCTGCTCATCACTTAACGGGCATCATTGTCAGCGCCCAAGCGGCAGAGACACTGAGGATATCCAATTCTCAGGAAGCTGGGGAGTACGTCCGGCAGATACAGAACGCTGCGCGAACCACGCTCAATAATCTGCGTCAAACCGTTGGTCTCCTTCGCGCCGACGGGGAAAGTGAACTTGCTCCCATCGCCTCGATCGAGCGTCTCCCGGAGCTCGTTGCACAGGCGTCAACAACAGGCACAAGCGTGCACCTAAAGAAAAGTGGTACTCCAAGAGATCTTGGCCCACTTGCGGGGATTGCTGCCTACAGGATGGTCCAGGAATCACTGGCGAACTCGCTTAGCCATGCTCCCGGCACACATCGAGCTGTTCAGATCGACTACGGAACGGCGTCGCTGCGGGTGACGGTCACTAACGGACCGAATCTACTTATGCACAGGAAACCAGAGACAGCACGAGCAGGGTATGGGCTGATCGGCATGGCCGAACGCGCCGAGCTTCTTGGCGCACGGCTTCGCACAGGATCCGTAAAAGATGGCAGTTGGGTTAATACCTTAATCATTCCCTACGAAGGTCAGCTATGAGTATCACAGTGGCGATAGCCGATGACCAAGCGATTGTCCGCGCAGGTCTGAGCGTTATCTTGAGTGCTGCACCGAACATTCGTGTTGTCGGTGAAGCACAAGACGGATATGAGGCCGTGGCGCTGGTGCGTGAGCAACGTCCAGACGTTATTTGTATGGATATTAGGATGCCTGGTCTCGATGGGATTTCAGCAACACGGACAATAACCGGTGATCTGGAGAACACCACAGGTGTGCTTATGCTGACCACCTTTGAGCTTGACGATTACGTGTTTGGTGCTCTTGAAGCCGGCGCGTCCGGTTTCCTGCTCAAGGGGGCAGATGAGAAGTCGCTTCTGAGCTCAGTTTGTTCTGTGGCCAGGGGTGAAGGCACCCTTGACCAGCGTTTGACCCGTCGGGTGCTGCAAGAGTTCGCAAAGCGGACCGCTGCACCGATCAACCCATCCCGCTCTCTAGTGGTCCCGCTCACAGCCCGGGAGACAGAAATTCTCACCCTCTTGTGCGAAGGCCTTTCTACCCCGGAGATCTCAAGCAAGCTCTTCATCGAGTCCACTACGGTGAAATACCACGTCGCCGGAATCCTGGCCAAAGTGGGTGTTCGGGATCGACTTCAGGCCGTTGTTTGGGCGTTTAAAAATGGTGTGGTCGCCACACCCCGCTATCACAGCAGATAGGGGCGAATCGCCCTAAAAACCACAAACATAAAGACAAAGGGATAAAGAAGAACATGACAATAATGGTGGAATCAAGAAGCCTTCCCAATGGATTCTTCAGCAGTGAGCGGTGGCAAACGCGGATCGAGGAACTTGCTGGCCGGCACCAAGTCCCGGGCGTGCAAATTGGAGTGTTGCAGCTAACCGACCAGGGCTCTGCCGAGATTAGGACAATGTGCTCGGGGGTTACCAGCGTTAAGACTGGAGTTGAACTCACAGCGGACACACTGCATCAATACGGGTCGATCACTAAGGTGTGGACCGCCACGCTCATCATGCAACTCGTAGATGAAGGACTTCTAGCACTGAACACACGTGTTGACGAGGTACTGCCGGACTTCACACTGGCGGATTCCACGGCGGCTCAAGCCATCACGATCGAAATGCTGCTGAGCCACACTAGCGGTATTGATGGGGACATCCTTACTGACACTGGCGACGGAGATGATTGCGTGGAACAGTACGTCAATCGTTTGGGCACAGCTGACATCACCTCACGCGTCGGTGGCCCGCTCAGCTATAGTAACTCCGGTTACGTTCTACTGGGCCGAATCGTCGAGGTGCTGCGCGGCAAGGTCTGGGATGAGGCCATCGCTGATCACATCCTCGTACCACTGGGCTTGGAGGGGGTCATTACGAAAACGAAGGACGCGCCGTTGCACCGTGTCGCAGTAGGTCACCTTCAAACCCCGGACCATTCCAGGACAGAAAAGTATTTTCCGACCCCGGTCTGGGCACTGCCGCGTTCACTAGGACCAGCCGGCGCTGTGACTGGTACCGCCGATAATCTGCTGCGGTTCGCTGCCGCACATCTACGCGACGGCTTAGCTTTGACCGGTGAACGACTGCTCAGTGAAGAATCGGCACGTCTCATGCGTTCCCAGAAGGTAGACCTGAGGGGAATTAATAGCGTCACAGTGGGCTGGGCGACGGGTTGGATGCTGGAAAAGTGGGGTCCCACTATAGCCGTTGGACACAACGGGGATACCTTTGGCCAGTCCGCCTATCTTGATACGTTTCCAGAGCATGGGCTGGCACTAGTGGTTCTGGGCAATTCACCCGGACTTGCAGCCCTCGAGCGGGAACTGATGGTGGATGTCGCCTCTGAGTTGGGACTTGTCGGCCCCAGCGAGAACCCCATCGATAGCAGCATCCCCATCGATTTGGGCCGTGTTGTCGGTGACTACGAATCCGGTACCCAACGATTCGAGGTCCGTGCTGACGATGCCAATGCCCTCACGATTTCTGTAGTGGCCAAGGTTAGTCTCGGGGGCATCAAATCACCTCGACAAAGCGCTCCCCTGGTGCCTAACGGTCCTGCCCGGTTCCTGAGCAAGATCATTGGTCGTGTGCTTGAGTTCGCATTTGTAGACGACGGCGGTATTCAGTACCTCTATGTGGGTCGGCTCTACAAGAAGATCTCATAGAAACGCCAGCGACCCGGTGGAGTGGCCTGAAGCAGCAATCCCCATACAGCAAAATCAGAGCTCGTTACCCTGCGAGGGAACACGCAGCCGGTCGTCGTGGAAAACTAAAAGAAGAAGGGAGAGTGCATCCCTATCTTCTGGGTCTGTCCACAGGCTAATTGGGAGTTTGACGTTCTTTTATCTTTCAAGAGGGACTCCACATGCACCGCGGCGGAGGATGTGGCTCGCGCACAGCTGTACCAGCCGGATAATTCGGTACACAGGGCTTCGAATGGACCCACAGAACGGCAACATAATTTACTGAGCATGGAGCGTTCTATCGTGTAATTTCGTTCCACTACTACCAAGCCCTAGATCTGTCCATAGTGCCAACCTTCGCGGGACATCAATCAAGTTCGTACAATAAGTTGTACAACAAGAAAGAAATATTATGCGCACAATGACCTACTCAGAGTCCCGAGCACACTACGCTGCGACGCTGACCGCTGTGGTCGATGACCGTGAGGAAGTCATCATCACTCGCGCGGGTCACGAACCAGTAGTCATCGTCTCGCTAGATGATTATCAGTCATTCAAAGAAACCGCGTACCTCTTGAAATCCCCCACGAATGCCAGGAGACTCCTCGGCGCAATAGAACGCCTCGAATCTGGTAAGGGCGTCGAGCACGACATCACAGAATGAAGCTGGTCTGGGACGAGGACTCATGGGAGGACTATGAGTGGTGGCAGACACAGGATCGTAAGGTCCTCAAACGCATCATCATCCTACTGCGGGTTATCGCACGAAACGGAAACGAAGGCATCGGAAAGCCGGAACCGTTGAAACACGGTTTGCCTTGCTACTGGTCGCGACGAATCACCGACGAACATCGCCTAGTGTACAAAATCGACGATGATGAAAATCGCATTGCCGGATGCCGATATCACTATGGTCACTAGCACATAGCGGCGGTCGCGCGCGAGGAACCTTGGGTTCTTGCGGTGATTGCAACACTTAGTGAATGAGTGTTGCTATGGCGAACTATTCAATCCTTTTCCGGCCGGATCTACTGCAGGTCTTTTGGGCATGGATGCAGGCAGGTGATTTCATCACTGATGCCGTTATTCCGATCAACACCAGTAGGCGTACCGGGCGCACTGTTGTGGCTAACGCTGTTGGTGTGCGGCCACGCCGCGGCAGGAATTTAAAGGGCCGGTGCCTGACCTTCACTCAGCGTGAAGAGATCGCGATTCTCCGCGCCCAGGGACGGTCCTTGAGAGCGATCGGGGAGGTTATTGGCCGGTCTACCTCGACGGTATCCAGGGAGTTGAGACGCAACACGAAACCCGGCACCGCCTACCGGGCAACCTCGGCCCACATGCTCGCCTACGAGCGTGCCAGCCGGCCGAAACCGGCCAAACTCCACACGAACATAGCCCTGCGTACAGTGGTGGAAGCGGACCTTGCCAAGAAGTATTCACCGGAACAAATCGCAGGACGATTACGCGTCCAGTTCCCCAACGAAGAGGAGATGCAGGTGTCACCGGAGACTATTTACCAGTCCCTGTACGACCAGTCCAGGGGAGCCTTGAATCGGGATCTGGTCGCGTATTTACGCACTGGGCGGGCCGTGCGGCGCACCTCCCGCAAGACCGTGCCGTACCAGGACATTGGGAAGGAGATTTGATCATTGGCAAGGGTAACCAGACCGCTATTGGGACCCTGGTGGAACGCAACACCAACTACACGATGCTCGTCCACTTACCCCAGGGGTACAAAGGGGAGCAGATGCGTGAGGCATTGACCGCGAAGATCAAAACACTCCCGCAAGCACTGCGACATTCCCTGACCTGGGATCAAGGCATCGAAATACGGGACTGGAAAACCGTGAAGATTGATACGGGCATCGAGATCTACTTTTGCGACCCGTATTCGCCCTGGCAGCGTGGTATCAACGAGAACACAAATGGACTGATTTGAGCATCCACAGTGCCCAGGATCTTGACTGGGTCGCCGCTGAACTCAACGACAGACCACGCAAACGACTAGAGTTCACGAAACCGATCGAACTGATCGAACCCCTCCTGTTGCAATGACCGCCAGAATCCACCGAACGTCTACGGGAAACTTTGGCGGGCAGCATGGCTTCGTATTGTTTTGGTTGACTGCAGGGCACATGCTGTAGCGTCAAGTGAAATCGAACTTTGGGGAGAAAAAATGAAACTTCTGTCATTTCCGCTCGTCATGGCGGCGAGTATTGCGGTCCTTCTGCTGAGTGGCTGTTCGGCCGAGTCCGGACTCAAGGCTCTGGACCGTGCGGCCACGACCGAAGATGCGTTGCCCGCATTCGTCACTATGCAGGAACAGGTGGACAGAGACAGCTCGCGGCTCCTTGCCACGAGAGACGGGGTGCAGTACTTCGCGTTGCAGAGCGAGGATGCCAAAACGACGTGTTTGGCCGTTGTTCTACCTGACGCAGACGATGAGTGGCAGGTTGGCTGTAGCGATACGAAACGCAGCGGTGACATCGTAAGTATGTCTTCGCTAAAAGGCTCCCTGTCCACGATTCTTCTCGGAGATGACTCGGATACCGGAAAACTTGAACCAGGATGGACGAAGATCGCAGACAATATCCTAGTCTCCGCCCGTTAGGAACCCACCAGCAGTAGCTAGTTCATATCTTGATCGGTAGTGCCGCGATCGGTCCCTTAGCCGGAACGCCGAGCGGGGTACGTTTGCTCTATATCGAGCATTGCCGGTGCTAGTGCCGTGTTTCTAGAGCTAACTTTGCTGCCTTTGATCCTGCGGATGCACCAGCGATGACGCCGATGAGCATGATGAGGCACGATCCGAGAAGGAAGACTGCTTGCAGCGCTTTCCCCGGGACAAAGAGAGTTGGAAGTAGGAAAATTATGGCGCAATAAATTCCTGTTAGTGATGGCCTTTTAGCGGCTTTGTGGCCTGCGATCCATGTTTGTTCGGTAGCCATGATCGAAGATATCCGAATGCCTGCCAGACCGTTGACGCCGATCCGGCCATCAGCACATCGCACGATGACAATGATCAGCAGAACGTAGCAGGCAAGAAGAAATACCACAGAGAAGATCATGCCCTCAGCCTAGGCCCCACCGCAGCGGGCTGGTTCACTTCACACATCCTCCCGCATGCCGAACCTTGAGTGGGATTAACGTGATTCGTCGTTTTCCAAGTCAGTTATTGTCTCGGCTCTTACGCTGGCGTGTTCATCGCGCAAAATGGAATAGAGCATAGACTCCCTGCGAACTCCTCGCACCAATCGGTGGGAACGAAGCCGCCTCTCTAGGGTGAACCCGCTCTTTTCTAGAACTCGAATTGAACCGATGTTGCCAGGATGGCAGGTGGCGCTGATTCGCTCCAGTTTGAGCGTATCGAACCCAAATTTAAGTAGCTGGACCGTAGTTTCGGTGGCATAGCCGTTTCCCCAGTAGGAGCGGTGGAAGGTGTATCCAAGCTCTCCGTTGTGATCGTATGGATCGGTAGTCCAAATGGCCACAGAGCCAATGGTCTTACCCTCCAAAACAGCAGCAAGTGAAAACGCTGATCGGCCCTCTTCCAGGTGCGCACGGGCCGCATCCTTAACAAAGGAAATTGTTTGCTCTAAAGTATTCGGTCCCCATGTTGACCAGCGAGTAACCTCAGGATCTGAGGTGAACTCGTGCACAGCCGGGATGTCCTCCGCCGTGAAGTCACGGAAACTCAGCCTAGGGCCATGTGGGTAGGCCTTTGAAAGACTCATCGTTCACCTGTCAAGTTGATTGCTGATTTTCAATCCTAATCTGCTAACCGACTGGCATTAGTACATGGTGGGTAATTCCAAGTCGCTGCACATGCGGGAGCCAAACAAGATGAAAATGACGCTGGCACTGTCCTTAGGGCTGTCGCACCTAGGAATATTCGGAGTGTCCCGTAAGCCGCTCGGTCGGAGGTGCGATTAAGAAACAAACTCAGTTTGCACTCACGTCAGCTCGTCATGTTCCGCTGGGGACCCTCTATCGGTGCACTCCGGTCGCGTTGACCGATCCACATCATGCTGTGCCAAGAATATTGGCGGGATGGGGCCCAAAGACTATGCGGACCGCGGTCACGTCATATCCGGCGCGGCGAAAAGCCGCCGCCATCGGAGCGTTGGTCGTGTCAGTCGTACCCGTGATGCTGGGTGCACCGTTGTCCCGGTGCATGATCGTGATTTCCGCAAGGAGGTCATCGACGAAACCATGTCCACGATGCTCTGGGACTACTCCGAGATAGCTCACGCTCGCGTTATAGGCACTCCGGGAAGGAATGATGAACCCAACGCGATCTCCCTTCAGATTCTGGGCGATTCGCCACATCTGTCGATCACCGGGAAGCCCCAGGTAGAAATCGAGATCGTCCGCTGCTTGAACGTCCGGTCCAAGCTCTGCCAAGTCTGCCTGTGTGTGTATGTCCAGGCTTCCTTGGGCGGCCTCGCTGAAGATCTCAAGGAACACCCGATCATCAGCAGGGGTGAAGGTCAGCCTGTCGCTGCGCTTAGGTGTGGGTTTGTTCCCCGTCCAGGCATAGCTGAGCCTTTCAATGGTCTCAGTCAGCCCAGCGGACACGACGGCGTCTTGGCGCCACTTGACTGCTGCGACGGCACGCGGGTCGTCGTGCCAGTTTTGAGGGACATCCATATTCAGATCGGGAAGGCGATCGATGCCGCTCGCGCGCAACGCGTGGTGCCCGGCCTCGACGAGGCGGCCCGCGATGATGCCCGGGTCAGTGATTGACGGGTCTACCCAGAGGCAATCCAGCGAGACGGGATAATCAGAGTGGGGTTGTCCCCACCACAAGGCGCGCGCTATGAGCCGCCCGTTGATTTCGTGTAGCCAGCTCCATTCGGGCCGATATTGATGGAGTTCGAGTTCGCGGCGGTAGCGCTCCACGTCGATGATCCCTACGGGGTCCTCGGCGCGCGCAGAAAGCAGAAGATCGAGGTCAGAAATTGATGCAGGTCGAAACATGAAGGAAGCCTCCGGTTCAGGAGGCGACTCGCCCGGTGAACGATCCAGGCCCTATCGTGCCCGGGTGAGTTCATGGGAGGAGGCGCCCATGGTTGTGGTGATCACGCTGGGCCTCCTTCCCGGTAGCACTTGAGACATGTGACTCCAGTGACAACTGGTCCGTGGTGTCAACGGCTACAGCGATGGCGGCACTCCGGGCTGACCAAAGCCAGATTCTTCAACGGCCGCCACGCAGGCAAGGGAAACCCTTGCAGGACGCGATAGTCGTGAATACGAACCGAGGAGATCGAACCACTCGCTCCCCGCCCGGAGGGGACCCTCCTGCGGGACGCTGTGTTAGGTCCTCCTCGGAGGCTGCCGCTCCGTTGTGCTTCACATCTGTCCAGGCCAGAATCAGGCTAGGGGGCCACCATGAAACACTTGTTGTTTCAGCTTTTCTAGAGCTATAGGTTCAGCAGCGATCTCCACGGCGCCATGGGACAGTGCCAGAGTCAGTACCATCAGTCCTGGTGGCAGGTGGCCCGCCTTGCCACCAGCGACTGGCTCTGGAAGATCGGGGACACTGACGACGTCCAATGTTGTCGGCTTTCCCAGAGGAACTTCTGACCCGGACATGACCTCTTGGAACAGAATTTGATGTGGGTAACAGGCTGCCGTTCCGCCGGCCCACACGTCCTGCAACGACCCCGGGCGGGAACCCGGATATCTTAGGTAGACGAAGATGCCTCGCTGCTCTAAAGAGCGCTTCCGTTTCCTGGCTTCCCTCGCATACAGGAAATAGAGCCCGCCCCACCACACTAGATTGAACAGGGTTGAAAATAGCCCAAAGGACCAAGTGTTTCCACTTGTCCTGTAGGCGAGAAGTGATACCAAAGCCATCACGACTAAGAGCAGCGGAATGATGACCTTCCGGTGCTGCCCGAGCCATTCCCGCATGTCTCGACCAAACTTTCCGTGGCGGATTGCCAATATCCAAGCCCATTTCTTACACTCAATGTTGCCAGAACCGCGCCAACATCAAGCCGTGATTCAGCTCATTTTAGCCATTTGCCTCAAACAAAGTTGGAGGTACCTGACCCGTCCCAAAGCGGGGGTAGGTGTGCTTTGCCAGCGTCCCCGTCCTCTGGATTCGGAAAAGCCCACAATCCCCGAAGCAGGAACGCTTTGCGGGAGAGGTGGTAACGGGTCGGTCAACCCAGGTGCTGGTTGAAGCCGTCCGGGAGACCAGAGCTGCTAGCAGTACGCGGGCGAAGAAAACGGACTGATGCGAAGCACTGCGTGATGAGACTGGCCTCAAATACGACCTGGTCTAGCGAGGCGAAGGGCTGGCTGCCTGTCTTCACGGCGTGGCCATCGAGGATGCTGTTACAAGCGCGGTTAAGTGCCGACCAAGGCTAAGGAACCCCGCCCAGGGCGGTAGTCGCTAAAGTCTCCGGAAAGACATCCAGGGCACGCAAGTCGTGCAGGAGAACCGGGGCCGTGAAAATCCTGCGTAAGGGCCGGAGCTACTAGCAGCTCAGACATGAGGAAGGGGCCGGGAGCAATCGTCAAGGCAGAGGACTTCGATCACTTACTGCTGAGCGATTGCGAGCCATCAGGTAGGTCCCGTGCCAACCCTAGAGGCGACTTAACTCAGACCTCCCAAAGTCGACTTGACGAGATTTCAGAGAGTGGCTATATTTTTTCTCGTAAGAAAAAGAGAACGGAAGTTCCCCCGCCCACAGTGGTTGTAGTTGCTTTTCTAGAGGGGGAAGCACCGTTGCAGTAACATCCGGTTGTCGACAGCTTGAGACGGCCAGAGCAACACAAGCAGTACCAGTAATTCCTAGTCGTCGACAGCTTGAGGCGGCCAGGGCAGCACCAGCAGTACCGGACCGTCAAGCAGGAGGAGGCGGACACAGCAACATCAGTAACACCTGGTTCTCGGACAGCTTGAGAGGGCCAGAGCAACACCAGTAACATGGGGCGGGCAAGTTGAGAGCATTTTTATGCACTCCTTGTCCGCCCCGATCTTTCGGGTCTGCTGGCCGGCACAAAATGGGGTCGCCGCAGAAAAGGCATAAATCGTAAGGCAGGTCCAAGCGGTCATCACCATACCTTGCCAATGGATGTCACCCAGAGCCTGTACGTAGCGGGAACAGTCTGTGGAACGGTGCGCCCCTTTCTGTCGTTCCTAGGCTTTGAGTACACCTGTGGCGATGAACGCTTTACGGTAAATCTCCCTAATGACGAGTTCCTTGCGGGCGTTGTACTGCATGGAATGTTCGCCGGCGTCCTGAGACAAAGCTGCCGCCTCGCGCTTGGTATCTGAATAGAGAACACGATCGTCAGGATTGGCGCGAAGCCAGTCGCGGAAGATTCGATGCTTAATTACCTCGGGACTGTCGTAGCCAAAGAGGTGCAGATTGCAAGGCGGCTCCAAGTGGCGCAGGACGCGATGTCCAAACCACCAAGGTTCCCGAACCCGTAGTTCGAAACCGGCACGTTCAAGTGCTGGAACGTATGACGCCTCATCGTTGGGGTCGGCGACGATCAGGTCAATGTCGATAATCGGTTTGGCGGGGAGGCCTGGAACGGAGGTTGAGCCAACATGTTCGATGACCAGCGCGCGCCAGCCCAGAGCATCCTTGATCTGTTTAGCGAGCAATTGGAATTGCCCGGGCCATTCATCACGCCAGTCGACTATGTCGAAAGTCAGTGACGCCCCGGCGCCAAGAATAGGGTGATTGCCCTTCGGGGACAGGTGGTTCGTGAAACGTCACGATGTCGTTGGCGTATGGCATGGCCCTATTCTCACTGATCGTTACCGATTCTGAGCTCGGCAACACTCTATTGGTGGCAAAGCGCCCCCGTAAGCCGAACCTCTACTGGGCTTGCTACTTGCGGGTCATCCGTGCGGAGAATGGTGCCCTAAGTATCTTCGTCCACAGCGACCGGCGGTGTGCAGCATCTGGTGAGGAACTAAATTCGTTTTCTGCGCGATCAAGACTTTCTTCGATAAGAGCATCGTGCATAGGTCTGAAGAAGATTGGCCAGGTGAGTTTCGCCGCTCCGCTCGGCGACACGGAAAGCTCGTGCCGGAGTAGCGTTGAATTGTCCGTAAGGCTGGTTGCAGTGAAACCGTGGTGCCCATTGAAACCCGATGGGCCGGTGAACTGAAATTCGATCCGCCTGCCGGGCTCGAATACAGACACAACGTAGCGCACTGGCCCATGTCCTCCCGCTGCGCCCACGCCAAGCGGTCCATTCAAGCGCATTGCTGGCCACTCGCTTCGGGGCCACAGCCGATCATTCTTACTCGCAAGCGAGTCAATGAGGGACCCTACTTCACTAGCAGGGGCTGCAATTTCGCGCTGATGAGTGTTGTAGACCATGTGGCCAGCGTATCTTTGATCGTCACCAAACCAAGTTCGATTCGTCCTTGTCAGGATGTCCCATATGACGGTCCAGCTCCGGGAAGTTGAACCACCCAATTCAACTGTGGCGGCGAGATCGGTGCTGCTGTCCGCTGTGGAACCACCACCGTAACGCGAAGCAGCATCGGGATCGCTACCCCTTCCTGTGGCCCGAGAATGAGCTCGCGCTTTGTCGGGCAGCTGGCAGTACGAATGCGAACCGCTGTTCTGGCGGACACTCATACGTGTCATCGCACCGGTAACCCCTGAGCCACGCCCGCCCGCCCACGACACGGATGTAGAACCCCTTCGGATACTCCACGTCCCCGCTCGGCGGCTCGGAAGCGACGTGGATTGCTCCAGTCGGGGCGCGGCCTGCAGACAAGACGGAGTCCGGCGCGTCCGCCTGCTCCATCATCGCCAATCGGAGGTAGGGGCCCGTCACTAAGGGGCAAAGTTCGAGGCCTTGGTTCTTCGCAGCGGCGAAGACCCGTGACCAAGTAGCCCCGCTCTCGAAGCCAAGCTCCTCTACCGTTCTTTCCACGATTCGTAAGCTTCGACTCTCTAGTGCGTCGAAGGCGGGGTGAGCAAGCAGCGTCTCGGCGTGGACATTGAGCAAGAAATTTGCGCTGTGTAGCAATTGCATGACATCACCTCGCGATCGGCCCCCAACTCGAATCACGCAACCTTCATCCTTCACCGCGCTGACCATGCACCTATCCTCCATCACTACCCGCCGGACAAAGAATAGTCCTGATCACTTCAGGGTATCCATTCGAGGAACGCTCTACGGGATGGTTCGATCACCAGGGTGTACCCCGAAGATCGATATCACCTTGCGGGCACTGACTCGCGTGATGGTTGGCGGAACAGATGAGGTTCGGTCCGCCCTCGGACACGATGACTGACCTCTGGTCGAGGCGGGATAAACACCGTTCCGAGGCGTGGATCTGAACCCACCCCGCCGACTCGTAAAACGGCACGACTTCTTCTCGGCACCCGAGAAAGCCAAAATCGACACCGGCTTCATCTCGCATCACTTCTTGAGCGAGCCGCATCGCTCGTGCACCGAGACCAGTACCGCGTGAGCGCTCATCGACCAAGACACCTCCCGTACCGGCCACGATGACTTCATGGGTGCCTACTGAGATCGAGCGGCGCTGGAACCCGACGTGTGCAGCCAGTGTTTGACCGCGAAACGCCAGCACGTGAGTGTCTGCGGGCGAATAGCCGTAGGGTGCATCCGGGTTCCATACGCCGAACTCGCTCCGGTATTCGCTATCGAAAAGCTTCTCCAGCGCATCAAGTTCCTCTGTCGAGAGGTCGATATGCCGTCGCACTCGCATGATGTCATCCATGGTTCGAGCATATGTCGTCGGACTGTGCTGGTCACGGGGCTGATGCCGGCCCGTATCTCGAACCCTGAGGGGATCCTGAATTACGATTTTGGTCAGTTGCGTCGGAGGCATCAATAGTGGCTTCTAATGTGGTGTCGATGGCGCTAAGTCACTTGGCAAAATTTCTCGGACGAATTGTGGCACCCGGACGCAGAGGGGTGACGTTAGTGTTGAGACTAATTTCGACATCGGCTCGATATCTCCGATGCCCCATCAACGATCTAAGGATCTCTCGTCTATGGAAGTCTCCGAACACCCAAGAATCCGGATTCCATACCCCGTCTCGGTATCAGATCCAATAATGGTCGACACTGCCGACGTGGTGATAAGCCTCAGAGGACTAGCGGCAACGAACGACGAAGTGAGCTTCGTGATGAACGCAGCCATCAGAGTGGATAAAGATTTTATGGCGCAAGGCGCTACGTTATCCGCTGGCCGGCCGTTTAATATGCCGCACGAGACCCCAGATCCAGATTCACTTACAGTGCGGTGTCGCTGGCAACTGGTGGGCGACACCGAGTATCAAGATGATACTGAGTTCCTCGAAAAATGGGGTCCAGGGCCTCTATCTTCAGGCGGGTGGAGTTATATGCCTACCGCGGGTATCTGGGAAGGGTTCTTTCTCCTTATATACCCCGTTCCGGTCGCGAATCTTCAAACTTTCAGCATAGAGATTTCATGGAATAATCGCGGCATAGAGAACGTATGCCGTGACGTTATTGCCCCGCAGCTGGTCGAAGCGCTAGCTTACGCCTCCTCGCCCGAAGGATAACTGATAGCTAATTTAGATACGCCTTCAAACGGCCAGACCTCATGTGAAACAAACTCCAGGACCTTGTCGCATTGGGGGCTGACATCCCGAAGTGCGGTTGTCCGATCTTGCTGGGCGAACACACCAAGGTCAAGGTCTGACCGATCCGTATTAGGCAACCCTAAACGGACAAATTGTACGAAATGTCCGCCCACCGCATCGAGTCCTAGACGAAGGACCTGTCGATATGCCAGAGTCTCCTCATGACGAATGAGCACATGAGGCTGACAGCTTTTCTCGGCGACTGGACTGCAGAGGGCACGGCATTTGGAACCGACAGGCAAGGTGGACCGTGGCGTAGCGTTCACTCCGCTCACTGGTATTCGGGCGGGTTTTTTATAGTGCAAGATGAGCATGCCAATGGACCGTTTGACACGATGAGCTTCCTGGGCTGGGATCCCAAGCGAGGCTGCTATTTCTCGTGGACCATAGACAATGGCGGATTCGCAAACAATTATCAGGTAGACGTTGACGGGGACACGTGGCACTTCACCGGCGAACAGGCACGAGCAACGATCACATTCAGCGACGACAGTCGTACTCAAACTCACCACTGGGAGTTCAAACCCGAGGGTGAGTGGGTCACGCTCTGCGACCGTGTAGCCACGCGCGTCGACTGAAGTGCAGCGACACTCCACGCACAAGCTAGCAACTCGCAAGCCGAACCTTGAACGGTTATTTACGAGCCGAGTCTAGAAGCATTGACATGATGGCCTGTTGTACCGGCAGCAAGGCCGACTTGAATCCGTGACCGACGAAGGACGCGCTAGCGATTGCATCGGCGGAGACTTCTCGCCCACGCACGAATGGCGGGCAAGGAGCCAGCCGGACCCCATCGGGTGCCCAATGCAACACCTCGGCTGTCACCTGATAGGGGGCAAGGGCTTCTGCGTGTTTGCCAGGGCCGTCGGTAATGATCACGTCAGCGCGGCTTGAAGCGTCCCTGAGGTCGCCATTCCACGCAGCACCCGGGCTGGACAACTCGGGCGGGCAACACTGGACCAGGTCGAGCCCAAAGGCACGTGCAGCTTCCTGCCACGCCCGAGAGATGTTCCCATCGGCCCCCACGAAAAGGTAGCGCAGCTCCAATGGATCGCTGGTCACGGAGAGAGTATACAAGTCGGACAAGACCTCGCATGGGTGGTTCACATCGGTCATGGCGTTCACCACCGGAAGGACGTTCGCCGCAGCGATCTCCTCAAGAAGCGCGATGCTGGGATGACGGGCGACCACTATATCCGCCCACTGCCCAAGATAGCCCGCTACATCGACCAGTGCCTCCGGCTTGTCGAGCGTTTCGGGCGGGAGAGTTATAGGTTGTAGCCCCATCAGCAAGGCCCCGCGCTCGAACGATACCCGCGTGCGAAGACTGGACGACGGAAAGAAGAGCACGGCGCTGCCTTTTACGCGTGGCCCGCACCCCTGTTCGAATTCTCTAGCCACGTAGAACAGTTCATGCAGGTTTGAAGGGGTCCAATCATCCAGGCGCAGAAGGTGATGCATCATTCGATTCTAGGGCGTGAGTGGTTGGGCATAGCTGGTGACAGATCCGGGTGCGTCATTTTCAGTGGCCGCTTACACAGCTAACACGTACCCATAACGGGAACGGCCTACGGCACTGTTTACGGTTGATCCGTTCTTGAGGGTGCGCTTCGAGCTTTATTTCAGGTAGCAATCAATGGCTTTGGTTATAAATGGCTAGTCTCAAGCACCGTCTGCCGATGAATTGCTAGGATTTTTTGGAACAATCGGCTAAGGACGACTACCGCAGCGATGGTGGTGATGACCGCTACCCAGCTGGCTCCCCAATAAAGCACTGACGCGTTGTCAAGGATTGCTTGGCGCAGAGGCGACACATGCTCTGGAGGGAAATAGTCTGCATATCGGGGGAAAGGCATCGCCAGCAGCATCCATTTGGCCAGTAAGGCCAAAATTGATGCTCCGGATAACCCGAGCCACCAGGACGTGCTGCATCGAGAATTACGTTGCTGCAGCATCGACTTGCAGGTGGGGAAACCCAATACCAGAGTGAGGGTCACAAGGGCTGCCGCTGGAACGGTTGTCAGTGGTAGCAGTAAGGCAAGGACCACGAATAGCGGGGCCAGCAGGGAAGCGACACGCCACAGGAAGAAGCCTCGTGTTGCGATTCGTTTCGGTTCAAACATTCAGAAGCCCCCAAGCATTCTTCGCTATGAGTATAGAACAACGGTGGTCAAAGCAATGTTGCTGTTCAACAGTCAACCACAGGGCCTGAGGGCTTGGTCTGGAACAACATGATGGACGACCTGACACAACCTGCTACTGGCTGGTCCGGTCCCGGTTAGGTGGAGTTCACAACGAGACAGCGAAACGGGGTGGGGGGGGGTGGTGTCCACTGGTGAACCTTGGACGGAACACGTTGGTGGCCTGGACTGAAGGCCTGATCCAAGGGAAGCAGAACGAGGCATGTAAGTCCGAAACGGCATGCTGGCGCTAGCGCATAAATCTCTCGTCGTTGATTGTCACGGGCCCATTTCCATTGCGCCCGCGGCACGTCCGTCGAGCAGATGCTGCACAGTCGCACTAGCATTCTCGGCCAATCCTATCGCCGCCTGAGTAACGGGTTCCTCCCTAGCGGCAATGACTTGCACCTGTTCAAGCGTGTCGTTGACGATATCTTTAGTGCCGCGCATGCCCCACGAACTGAACTCGAGGACGAGATCGTCCTTGGTGACGGTCGCGTGCAAGTACTTCTTGTTCACAGCGAGGGCCAGCTGCCCATCCAACCCTTCGCGAAGACCATGAGGTACAAAGTCATACGCTGGCGCCAATGCAATGTGCCCATCGGCATAGTGCAGAAGACCCAGGTTCTTCGCGTGCATGTCGAGGTTTGAGATGGCGACACCGAGGGTTGTGACGACGGCAAGCTTCCGCATATCGTTTGCCTGACCGTGAGTTCTCAGTACTTCAGCGATGCGCTTCAGATTCACGATGCCGCCGTACGCCTGGTATTTCTGGTTCCCGGCGGCTCCGAGGACCTGGTTGAAGTCTTCTTGGTGAACCCTCCCGCCTGGAACTGCAAGATCACGGTCGAACCGTTGAATAACGAGCGCATCGGTTCCGCCAAAGTTTGCAAGATGCGTGTCAAAGTTGGCAACGCCAAGCGCACGGGTGAAGCGCGCCCCGTACTCTTCATCGAATATTTCCGTGGGCCGGTTTGAAACTATCGGCTTCACGATGTGCGTCGACGGGAACCCGCCGAAGACTTGGTGCCATCCGCCGTCCAGCTGGGCAAGAACAATCTTCGGCTGCACGCCGGCGAGCGAAGTCTTGCCCAGAACGCCGGAGTTAGCGAGCGGGTTCGCGGCGCGCTCAGTCAGCAGGACGTGCACGTCCTCCTCCGACACCGGCCGGGCTTCGGGGGTCTGTGGCTCCGTAGGATTGTCAGCGTCCCATATTTGAAGCGCGCCCGCGATGTCGCGCCCGAACCGCGCCAAGAACGCCAAAGCATCGCGCCTGCGCAACCCGGCCATCGCCAGCATGAACTCAAGCTGGTCTCCTTCCGGGAGGAGTTCCTCGAAGAAGCTCCGCCTCCGCGACGCGTGCGCCCTGTTTGGCCGCGCGACCAATGGCACAGCGACGGACAAGGCCCGGCTACCCACCCCGAAATGATCGATAGCCGTGCGTGCCGGTGTGAAGTCGAATGTGCGCTCGTCACCGCTCAGCACCCCAATGAACTGACCGCTCAACTCAACATGGAGTCTCATTGAGGTTCTCCACTTTCAGTACTATCGTCCCACTCCGCGGTGACGGTCACACCGCATTCGCGCAAGAGCTTAGAAAGCCTTTCCGCGTAGAGAGTATAGGCCTCGGACTCCAGATTGCTGATAGCGCTCTGCGTGACGCCTGTCCGCGCGGAAAGCTCCCTCTGGGACATTCCTACGGCCAGCCTCGCCTGCTGCAAAGCCATCCCTAGATCAGCCGGTGAATGGATCTTCGCTATTTGTTTCGACACTTTGAGCCTTCCACATTGACACAGACGATGCTGTGATACGAATATTCACATCATAATCGATGATATGAATATTCGCATCAATTCCGGTGTCTAGCGACTGCCGTTGACCTCAGTACCTCTGCAATTCAGGATCACAGCTGGTCATATTGACCGTTGGCTATGCAACTGTCGCTTTCAGAAAGCGACGGCACGAGTATCAGAAGTCGTTAGCCTGGTAGCTCTGAGCCCGTAGGGGAACCTGTTGCGGGGCAGAGGCCGGTAAGAGAGACTTCCAAGATGCAGTCAGAGCACAAAGTCTGGATCGTTCAGCGTGATGAGAGCCCACACGACACCATCCTTGGTGTCTTCGCCACCGTGGCCGAAGCGGATACATTCGCCGAGGAGGTAAAGACCCAGTTCAAGAATGGCGTGATTTATTCTTCCTTTACCATTGGTTACCGGTTTGATGACGGCAGAGCACATTATGGCATCAAGGAACGCTGAGACTTGGAATCATGCCCACTCAAGCACCACGTAACTTAGCCCCCGGATATCGCAAGCCGAACCAAGACCGGTACAGGCGAAACCATACTGACGGAACCAGCGCAATTATCACGTACGCAAAGAGTGAAGCACGTCGGTCTACGGGGCAGGGGTGCCTTGCTCAGGGTCGTCTTGGAATATACCGGTTAGGAGTCCGCGCTTCACCGCTGTCCTCAAGACCAGTGCGCTTGCTCCGAAAGCGATAGAGGCGAGAAGCCCGAAGAGCATAACGGGGGTGCCAATGTTTGCAATGAAAGTGGCGTGCATGATGATGCCGATCAATGTCGCTGCGGTGAAGAGGAGCCAGACTGTCATAAAATTAACCCAACGCATTGGTGACCCGGTGAACGCTGCTCCCCGCTTCACAATCGAGAGAATTTGCCAGACCGCCAGCAGTGCCAGCTCAAAGCCGGCGATCGCAACGATGACGGCGATGGTGTACGGGCGCTCTAGGTAGGCGACCTCAGGATACGCTGCCGCAAAGGACCTCGCGACGTGCGGCGTGATGAAAATTTGGGCCAGGATCGACCCAAGCGCCAGCATGACGACGGTGATACGCATGAGCCGGATCTGTTGGATGACCATGCTTCATCCAAACACGGCTGAGTCTTCCTTTCCATCCACCCTCAGGTGGAACGGCTACTGGGACGGTCGGACATGCGATCAGGGGCAGGTCTTGCCGATTGGGATGTAGGTGGTCTGGGTCGTTTGGTCCGTTGTTACCTCGAGGGGAACGCATCCGGGTTCCTTGAGCCAAAACCCGCCGGGGTAGACAAGCCAGTTTGCGTTGGCTTGTGCGGATGAACAACCGGGAATCACTAATTCGTCGGCGAGTGTATACCCGGAATTTGACCAGCCGATCTTCATGCTGTCGCGCATTTCTGCGGGCACGCTTAACGTGAAAGCGGTGCCTGCCTTCATGACGAGGCCCATCTTTTGGAATTGGAGGCCGTCAGAGGTAACGCCGGCGCCCCACTGGTTTGCGTCTATTCCGGTGGAGGCTGTGTTGATGTAGAAAACTTCCGGTACTCCTGGCTTTTCCGGCCCTGCACCAAGATCGACTGCTGTGAGCCCAGTCCTGATGGGATTGACGCATTCGAATTGAAGTGAGGTTCCCTTGGCGTGCGGACTAATTTCAGAATCCAGTGACGATGTGGACACGCTTGATGAGGGTGCGGGGACAGGGAGATTGGACTCGTTCGTTTGCTGTGGGGCCCCGGTGCACGCGGATAGTGCGAGCAAAGTAGCGGTGGTACAGGCAAGAATCGGAAAACATCTCTGATTACGCCATTTGATCCCCATTCACGAAACTTAGTGTAGAAGCCGTGCCCTGACAAGGGGACCATGGCTGCGCCCTCGGAATGGGTAGCCCGCAGAGATGCCGTCATTTTTCCAAAAACTCATACCAAATCTGCACAGATCACAGTAGCCGCAAGTGGAACCTCCTGCGGACAGGGTTCGCCAGAATTGTTTCGAACCGACTAATGGACCCGAAAGCTACTCGTTGTCACGGCAATTCTTTCGAGATCCAGCATCGCTAATTTCGTGCCGATCGGCACAAGTCTCTAATGGATTCGATAGTCTCGTCCTCTTGTGGCCGCGGCGCCTGAGACTAGTGTATGTTCCGACACCAGGTTGTGCTTGCGCGATTCGTCCTCTGCGCGAGGGGTTCGACGTCAGTCGGGGGTGTAGGAGCTGATCTCCAGCTGGTCAACTCCGTGATCGTGCAATGCCTCGACGACACGCTGAGTGGCGATGAAAACATAGTTCTGAACCGTCTGGCCATAGATATTCTGAATGTCAGAGCCCGGGAACGGATCGGTCGCGAAGCCGGTGTACCCCTCGAGAGGCGAGCCGGCGTGGTCTCGAACCTCGACGTCGAAGGTTCGGTAACCGGTGACCTCAGCGGCGCGAAGTGCCTCGATGAAACGAGTGGAGGCAATCTTCAACGCCATCCCACCGGTCCACAGCAGGTCACCGTACTTCTTGCCTCCGTTGAAGGGAGCAAGCCATACCGGGAACGGAAGTTCTTCAGGACGCCAGTCCACGATGAACGGGTAGACACTGGTGACACCGTCGGGCATGTACCAGGGATCTCCGATGATCTTCGGCTTACCTTGTCCGCAGACGCCGAGCCACACGTCGTTGCGTTTTGATCTGGCCTCTATGCGAAACCACTCGGACAAGCTCTCACCTTTCAGCAACGGTAGCAGCCCGCGTAAACGGCCTTAATCGACGCATTGAACTGAAGCACGGTTGCCTTCGTCGCGTTCGGGTTCTGGTCAATCCATCTCTTCCAGTCACGATTGTACCCGGCGGCCAGAGAAGAGTGATTGTTGGCCACCCCGGCAGTCGAAACCCACCACAGACCGAACTGCGGGTCGCGGATCTGAATGCCCTTGGAGCCGAAGTACGTACTGAAGGCCAGGGGCATGGTGTGGTGCTCCTGGCACCGTGACCCGGGGTCGTAACCGGTTCGCTGGATCAGGTTGTACCGAAAATTCGCCGACGTAAACGGTCTGTATTCTGCTGCCGCCACCATGACCGGGTCTTGACCCTGGGGCGCGGCAACGGTGGTGACGCCTACCGTTGTTTCCGACGTGAGCGATGAAGCGGACGCTGCCTGGCCTGACATCCCGACAACTACTGCCATCAGGATGGCGGCACTCAACGTACAAAACTTACGAGTCTTCATGGGGTCCCCCTGCCCTATGTGTCGTGACGATCGCTATCAACAATCACCGACGACATGAATCTAGCCGTTTCCCTTAGCGTTACACAAGAGCTTGCTTTCTGGAAGATACCCTCGGTCTTCCATGCGGGTGGCCGATCGCCCACCGTCCCATCCTCGCAAGAAGCACCCACAAGGGGTATGTCCGGATAAGAGTTTCGGCGTCCCGCAAGCCGGTCGGATACCGACCAGTGGATTCAGGGGCACGCGGGAGCCGGAAAGTCGTGCCATGGCAGTTCCAGAGGGGAACCTTGAAGGGGCTGCGCACCCTAAACCAGATCGGTGCCGCACAGAGGGTGCCTGATCTCTAATCTTACTCGGGAGACGTACCAAACAATTTCATCATCCGAGGATCTTGAACAATCTCGTAATCGGGCGCCCTCAATGCCGTCTCAAACCATTTAACGAAGAATTCCAATGGCCGGCCTGCAGCTTCGGTTTCCGCCCAGGCAATCGCCTCCCTGACGTTTGAGGCGTTGGAGATTTCATACTCATCAACAGCCCAGGAATATCCAGGCTTGGGGGGACCAGACCAAATGCGCGCCCTATATGTGGGGGCATCAAAATCTTCTCCAACATCGTGCTCTGGCATCCACTGAACATCCATTCCCTCACAGTACGGGATTTCTCGCTAGACAAGCATGGTTCCGCGAAGACCCTTATCGCAAATGCTCTCGGGTATAGATCGCAACGCTGAATGTCACCCCCGCTACCCGCAAGACGAACCAGATAGTGCACATTTTTTGGTTATCAAATCTGTGTCTTCGTCCCGTTAGAGGTCTGTTCGGATTAACATTTCGAATCGTCCCGTAAGCCGGTCCCCCACCGAACAAACCAACCCCTGACATGCAACGTTGTGACTGATAGTTGCCAACTGTGCCGTAAGAGGTGTCCGGTGAATTGACCGGTGATGGGAGGGCGGATTCTATTGGTCGACGCAACAATTGAATGAAATTGGGGTCGTTATCCCGATATTTCGAGGCTACCTCATAATCTTGGTTGATGCTTTGCGTTCGGTACTGAATAGTGCTGCTGGGGTGTCGTAGTCCATGGTCTTTCGTGGACGCGTGTTGAGTTCGCGCATGACGTTGGCAACGTGCTGTGTGCTGTGAACGGCGAGGTTGGTGCCCTTGGGGAAGTATTGGCGAAGTAGGCCGTTGAAGTTCTCGTTCGCGCCGCGTTGCCAGGGGCTGGAGCGCTCAGCGAAATACACTGGCACGCCGGTTTTTTGAGTGAGTTCCTCATGCGAGGCCAGCTCGACTCCTTGGTCCCAGGTCAGTGTTCGTTTCATGGCAGGTGGGAGCTTCGCGAACGCACCGCTGATGGCTGCGTTCACACTTGCCGCCGTGTGGTCGTACGGCAGATTAACGACGATGCCGTACTGGGTTTTCCGCTCTCGTAAAGTCACCATGGCTGATACGGATCCGACCCCGATCACCAGGTCTCCCTCCCAATGGCCAGCTTCCAACCGTGTTTCAACCTCGGCCGGCCGCTGGTCGATCATGGTCATATTGCGGATCCGTGAACCTTGCCCAGTCCGGTTACGCCAGCGAGTCTTGCGGATCCTTCGACCGGTCCGCAGCTTAGTGGCGTAACGCTTGTGAATACCTTGGCCATCGCGCAACAGCAGGGCCCGGTAGATCGTCTCCGGACAGAGCCGCAGCGTGAGGTCCTCGGGGTAGGTTTTCTTCATCCATCCACAGATTTCATCAGGGGACCAGCAGCGATTGAGTTTGCGTTGCACTAGTCCGCGCAGCCGAGGATTCGAGGCGAGCTTGTGGGTCTTCGGCCGTGCGCGCTGCACTCTGGCGTCATGATCGGCGGTGCGGGGCAGATAGCGGCCTTCGCTGTCCCGATGACGGTCCAATTCTCGTTTGATGGTGGAGGGTTGACGGCCTAGTTCGCGGGCCACTGAACGCATGGAATGACCCAGTTCCAGCAGGTCGGCTATCTGCAGCCGTTCACGGGACTGGAGATATCGGCCGGCCGGTTCCGGCACCGGTTTGAGGGACGGAATCTGGAAATTGTTGGCTTGTCGCAGTACCGTGCCTGTTCGTCTGTGCATACCCAGAAGTCTGCATGCTTCAGCGTTGCTTTTGCCCTCTCGCATCAGCTGCCAGTACTTCGTGTTCCGCTCCAAGCGGTGCTGTTTCGACTCAGACACCGTTGAAGCCAGCACCTGGTCCGCGTACCGCCCCGATGACAAGACGGCGGCGTGTTGGGCTGCAGCAGCCGCATTTCGCTGTGTTGCCAGTCGTGCAAGGCGTTCGCGTTCCAAAGCGTGGCAGCGATGATCCGTCAGCCGCAGCCTGGACTGACAACGCTTCAAGGTAACCTTCTGGCCCCGGAACTGCTCGAAACGCACCTGCAGCCACCGATACCCCGTCGAGCGGCCAACCCCGGCCACAAGAGCGGACTGGGCAAGATCTTTGCCAGCATCAAATGCCTCCCAGAATGTGACTTCATCCTTGACGTCGACCTGCAGGTGGTGCCGTCCCGTGTCGCCCACTGCAGCCTCCCACGCCGGGATCCTAGAAGTGGTGAACCCCAACGCCTCCGTTGCCTCGGCCGGATTCTTTCCATCACAGCGGAATCCCAGATAACTTTCACGCAACCAGCGATATCCAACCTCTTGGTGGACACCAGCCGCGCGGGCGGAAGGTTTGAGACCATTCCCCTGCTTAATCGAGGCCAAAAACCTGATGCCTGTTGGAGAAGAAGAACTCAAATACATATCGAATCACCTTGAAATAGGTGTTGCTTCGATCGATAGAATCCCGCGGAGCGTATATGACACACTGGACTGCATCTCTGAGATCATGGTTGGCTATGCCCGTGTATCAACGGAAGAACAAGACCTCACCGCACAGCGTGATGCCTTGGCTATCCTCGGCGTTGAGCCGGATCGCGTCTACGTTGACCATGGCTTTACTGGTAGGAACAAGAACAGGGCCGGACTTCGCGAAGCCCTCGCAGCATGCCGGGCCGGAGATACCTTCGTCATTACCAAGCTCGACCGCCTAGCCCGTTCCGTCCGGGACGCCCACCAAATTGCGGACGACCTCGCCAGCCGTGAAGTCAAGCTCAGCATTGGTGGCTCCGTCCATGACCCCGCTGACCCAATGGGCAAACTGCTCTTCAACGTTCTGGCAATGATCTCCGAGTTTGAAGCCGACCTCATCAGTATGCGCACCCGCGAGGGAATGAAGGTTGCCAAGGCCAACGGCAGGCTAAGGGGAAAGCAGCCAAAGCTCACGGTGAAGCAAGAAGCCCCCCTCCTTGAACTACACAATGAGGGTAAATACACCATGGCCGAACTAGCCGAACTATTCTCCATCAGCCGATCCACCATTTACCGGGCCCTTCAACGCAGACAGCGCAGGGCAGCCGGGCCAATAAACTCCTGAGAATTGCGCAGGTGACTTGTGGCGGGCTCCCTCAACGCGAAGTCGGGCTAAGCCTGGGATGGCTCCGGCCACAATCCCACTGCCCAAAGCCGGATCAGTACCAACACGCCTTAGCCGCGAGTCCCATGTCAGCCCCGCTCTAAGAGACTCACAATGGGCTCCTGCTGAAGAACATTGAACAGTGCTGCCGCCTGCTAAAAATGGCCTCGTCGCCTTCAGGCGTGCAAAAAAAGTCGGGCGTATAGATTTCGTCAAAACCGACCTTAATCGGTGCACACCGGTGCTAGTCTCCAGTAGCCGCGCATCAACTGCAACCGCAGCCACAGCTCGGTAAATTCCGCAATTTAGCGGTAGCGAAGACGAAAGGCCGCACGTGACATCCCTTGCCAAGGCTCCGGCCGATCCCGGAGGCGCCGGAAAGCTTCGGGGCAAAGCAGCGCTGCACCAGTGGTTGTTAGAAGGCATGCCCGAAAGTTCCGGCAAACGTCAGGGACCGCATGGCCGGCCAGCAGAACACCAGAAACCGCACTCATGGTGGCGAGTCATGTGCCTGACAGGTCTTGACTACTTCTCAACCCTTGGCTACCAGCCCGCCATAGCAGCGCTGGCAGCAGGGGTGTTGGCTCCGATAGCCACCATTGTCCTTGTCCTGGTGACCTTGTTCGGCGCACTTCCCGTGTACAAGCGGGTAGCCAGGGAGAGCCCACGTGGCGCCGGCTCTATCGCCATGCTTGAACGCCTGCTTCCGCGCTGGTGGGGCAAGCTCTTTGTGCTGGCTCTGCTCGGTTTCGCGGCCACCGACTTCATGATCACCATCACGCTCTCAAGCGCGGACGCCACCGCCCATGTGATTGAAAATCCCTTCGCACCGGACTTCCTTCATGGGCAAAACGTCATCATCACACTTGTTTTGATTACTGCCTTGGCAGCTGTTTTCATGCGGGGCTTCAAGGAAGCCATCAGCATTGCAGTGGTTCTAGTGGCCCTCTTTTTAGTCCTGAACCTTGTAGTTATCAGTGTGGCACTGGTGAACGTGGTGAACAGTCCCCTGCTGACTGCCGATTGGTGGGGCGCGCTCACCACATCACACGGCAACCCAATCATGATTGTTGCCATCGCCCTCCTTGTCTTTCCCCGCCTTGCCTTGGGCCTGTCCGGGTTTGAAACGGGAGTTGCCGTCATGCCGCAGATCAAGGGTCACCCCACCGACACGGATACTAATCCTGAGGGTCGAATCAAGGGCGCTCATAGGCTCCTCACCACAGCGGCCGTCATCATGAGTACCTTCCTGATCACGTCCTCGCTGGCCACCACTATTTTGATTCCCGCCGCCGAATTCCAGCCGGGTGGGGCAGCCAATGGACGCGCTCTTGCCTTCCTAGCCCACAAACTACTCGGCGAAGGCTTCGGCACAGTCTATGACATCAGCACCATAGCCATCTTGTGGTTCGCCGGAGCAAGCGCCATGGCCGGGCTTTTGAACCTCGTCCCACGCTATTTGCCGCGCTTTGGCATGGCACCCGAGTGGGCAGCCGCCGTGCGACCCCTGGTGCTGGTGTTCACCGCCGTCGCAATTCTCATCACAGTAATTTTCAAGGCCGACGTCGACGCTCAGGGAGGTGCCTATGCCACAGGTGTTCTGGTGCTCATCACCTCCGCAGCGATCGCCGTAACCTTATCCGCCAGGCGCAAAGGTGAGCGAGTAAAGACTGTTGGCTTTGGTGCCGTCTCAGTAGCTTTCATGTACACAACTGTGGCGAACTCGATCGAACGCCCTGACGGTCTGAAGATCGCGCTGCTGTTCATTCTAGGCATTGTCCTTGTTAGCCTGCTTTCGAGGATCCGTCGATCCTTTGAGCTGCGGGCCACCTACATTCGTTTGGATGAGGCAGCCATGAACTTTGTGGCAGCCGTGGACGAAGGCGGGTTGCGGATCATTTCCCACGACCCAAAGACTCGCAGCTCCTCTGCCTACCGACGCAAGCTTGCCCATGCCGCGCACGTCAATGATATTGGCAATCCTAAAGAGGTGCTGTTCATGGAGGTCATTGTGGATGACTCTTCAGATTTTGAGACGGCGTTGGAGGTACGTGGTATCACCCGGCACGGTTACAAAATTTTACAGGTACACGCCTCAAATGTGCCCAATACCATTGCCGCTGTTCTGCTACATATTCGCGATGTTACGGGGCTTATTCCGCACATTTACTTCCGTTGGACCGAGGGGAACCCCATCTCCAATTTACTGAAGTATCTGTTTATCGGAGAGGGCGAAATTGCACCGGTAACCCGGGAGGTGCTCCGCGAGGCCGAGCCGGATCTGGTGGCCCGCCCGTGGGTGCATGTGGGTTAGTTGACCCCAGAGCCCGAGGCTGCCGGCACAAGAATCCACAACGCTTCAACAGGATACGCCGTATGGTTCTGCCAACTGTGCGGTTCCCGGCCGGGAAATGAAAGCGTGTCCCCTGCGCGCAGGTCATAGGACTCGTGGGTCATGCGTAATGTCAATTCTCCGCTGATAATGTGCAGAACATCCACATCACAATCAACAGCATAAAGTTCAGTTTCGCCACACCCATAAGGTTCAATAGTGGCGCCAAGAATTTGCAGGCGACGTTCAGAGCGTGAGCTCAGCAGGCGCTCTACGATTCCCTCACCGCCTAAGGAGATGCGCGGGCCCTCTCCCCTACGCGTCAAGTGGGTTTCCGGGGCTGCGAAAAGTTCGCCAATGGAAATTGAGAGAACTTGGCACAGCGTCACAAGGGAGGCCACACTTGGTGAGGTGAGATCGCGCTCGACCCTGCTAAGGAACCCTTTTGTCAGTCCCGTCGCGTTAGCCACTTGCTCAATCGTTAGTCGCTGATCCTGGCGAGCGGCGCGAATGCGCGATCCAATGGCAACGGGACCGGTACTTGGTTCCACGTGCAAAGCTTTCATTAGCGGCTCCTTTGACACCACGGCTGCCGCTTGCTCTCAAGCTGCACTTTGACTGTAACTGCAGTCACAGTTTAGCCTAATAGACAACAAGTGTTGCTTAAGAGGCAATATTTCGGGGGATTACTACTACTTCGCACTCTGGAGCATCACATGGACTTAAACATTGCCATAGTCGTCTTATATTTGGTGGCCATGCTGGCCTTTGGTTGGTGGGGAAAGTCGCGGACCAAAAATAATAGCGACTTCCTGGTGGCCGGCCGTCGATTAGGACCATTCCTCTACACAGGAACCATGGCCGCCGTGGTGCTCGGTGGCGCCTCCACAGTAGGAGGCGTGGGCCTCGGTTACAAGTTCGGCATCTCCGGTATGTGGCTGGTCATTGCCATCGGTGTTGGCGTGTTACTGCTCAGCCTGCTATTTGCCCCCACCCTGCAAAAGTTGAAGATCTACACAGTCTCACAGATGCTCAGCCTGCGTTACGGTCAAGAGAGCACCAAGTTCTCAGGCATAGTCATGCTCGCCTACACCATCATGATCTCGGCAACCTCTACAGGAGCCTATGCCACCATCTTTGTGGTCCTCTTCGGCTGGGACCGCTGGCTGGCTATCGCTGTAGGTGGAGCGATTGTGTTGCTGTACTCCACGATTGGCGGCATGTGGTCAATCACCCTCGCTGACCAGGTTCAGTTCATCATCAAGACCGTGGGTATCTTCTTGCTCATGCTGCCCTTCGCTTGGAACGCGGCAGGCGGCCTTGACGGCATCCGTGACCGCGTTGATGCGAGCTTCTTCCAGTGGGATGGAATCGGCGTCCAAACAATCATCACCTACTTTGTGGTCTACACCCTGGGGATGCTCATCGGTCAGGACATTTGGCAGCGCGTCTTCACCGCCCGCACCCCCGAAGTTGCCCGCTGGGGCGGTGCCACCGCCGGTATCTACTGCATCCTTTACGGTATTGCTGGCGCATTGATCGGAATGGCAGCATTTGTTGCGCTGCCCACCATTGACATTGCCAACCTGGGCAAGGATGTTGTTTACGCAGAAGTCGCCACCCAGTTACTGCCCCTGGGCATTGGTGGCATCGTCATGGCCGCGGCTGTGGCCGCCATGATGTCCACAGCATCCGGCTCACTCATTGCCGCAGCGACAGTTGCCCGCAAAGACGTTGTCCCCTACGTTGCCAGCTGGTTCGGCAAGAAAATTGACACCTCAGATTCGGCCAACCCGGAGCACGATGTTAACGCCAACCGTGCCTACGTCCTGGGCTTGGGTGTCCTCGTGGTTTTGATTTCCATTGTGGTCAACGACGTGGTCTTCGCGTTGACAATCGCCTACGACATTCTGGTTGGCGGTCTGCTCGTTGCCATCATCGGCGGCCTTGTTTGGAAGCGCGGTACCGGTCTTGGAGCTGCCTGGTCAATGGCAGTTGGCAGCGTAGTCACCATTGCCATGCTGGTGCTGTTCGCCACCGGAGTCATCTTCAGCGAAGACGGAATCTACGCCAACGAGCCCATCTACATTGGCTTGGCATCATCATTGCTTGTTTATGTTGTGGTCTCCCTGCTGACCCCGCGCACACCCGATCACATTCGCAAGGCTTGGGATGACCGACTCGCCGCAGCCGTCACAGACACCAACTCGGATGAAGTAGGCGCCCAGCTACAGAAGTAACAGCTCTTCTCCAGAGTACGACGGCGGTTGGTGACTAACATTTATTACCTCACCTGCCGCCGTCGTACTTTAAAGCGGTAGTCTGGAGCCAGCTTCATGAGATGCGATGCCAAGCTCCGACTTATCGCGCACCTTCCCCATGCTTCAAGGGTGGTTCGGATGAGGAAGTGACCGGCGGAAAATCTTCGCGGGTAAGAGCAAGCCAAAGGCATCCACCATGATTGCTACCTCCGTAGTCCCCGCATCACGTCAGCCGCCCACACGCCCTTCCGGCATCTCGGTTCTGCCCGCCGTGGACGTTATTCTGGGTTCTGTCACCTTCGCCACGCCCGGCGGCTACCACCGCTATCAGTGTCCGGCCCCAGAAGAGTTGGCCAATGCGCTGGCCCACGCAGTCCGCCCGGCTCAGTGGATTCCGGAAATAGGCACCCTGGTGATCACAGTTGCACAGACTCGGGTCAAAGCCGGGCGCCGGATAGGCTTTGGGCTCACAGCACACTAAGCCGCCAGTGACCCATAACGCTAGGGGTTTGGCCATTCAATGCTGACGATGACTGATCCCTGCTGTACTTCATCGCCTTCTGCTACCCGCAGCCTCACCGTGCCAGCGGCGGGCGCGTAAATCTCGGCGTCGATCTTATTGATGGCGATTTCGGCGAGTAATTGTTTTTCAGCAACCATCTCACCATCTGCAACGTGCCAGGTTGCCAGCACACCAGGCTCAGTTGCATCTCCTGTCATCATGGGAAAGAGGACTTCATTCACTTCGCTACCGCCTTTTCGAACCGTGGTCCCGATGCGCGGGGCCCATTGGCATCACAGCCTATGCGAGTTCACAGCCGAAAGTAATGGCGGGGCGTGCGGAGCTATTTCTTGTTCTTCGCTGCGGTTACTGCTGCTGCCCAGCTCGCGCCCAAGCCGGCACTAATGGTTGATGCCATGACCATCATGCCGGCGTTGGACTTGACCAGCCCGGCGATGAAGAGGGCCACCCTGCAAGCCAGTCCCATGGCGTTGCATCAACTGCACGAAAATACTTTCTATAATTTGTTTCTTGTGGGGGTAACTTCCGGGATCCCGAAACTTTTTCGCTAGGACTACCGGCCGGAAATCAGCCCGGATCCGGGCTACAGTAAGGGCTGACTTTAAGGAGTACGCCCACGTGTCTGAACCTATCCCCACACCAGCGCAGATCAAGCGGTGGCGCCAGTATTTGGCCGATGAGCGCGCCGAGGCTGCCGTCTACCGCGACCTGGCCAAGCGCCGTGACGGTGAAGAAAAGCTGATCCTGCTGGCGCTGGCCACAGCGGAAGGCCGCCACGAGAAACACTGGCTGGACTTACTCGGCGAGCATGTTGGCCCCCCTAGGCGTTCCTCAAATCGCAACCAAGTATTGGGTTTTCTGGCCCGCCGTTTCGGCTCTGTATTTGTGCTTGCCCTAGCGCAGCGTTCGGAATCAAGATCACCCTACGCAAGCGATGCTGACGCCACTGATGCCATGGCAGCCGATGAGTCAATCCATGAAGAAGTAATTCGTGGGCTCTCCGCCAGGGGCCGCACCAGGCTCTCCGGTTCTTTTCGGGCTGCCGTTTTTGGCGCCAATGACGGGCTCGTTAGCAACCTGTCGCTGGTGGTGGGCATGGCGGCCACCGGAGTTGGCAGCCAAGTGGTGCTCTTTAGCGGTATTGCCGGTTTGTTGGCAGGGGCATTGTCCATGGGCGCGGGAGAATTTGTGTCCGTGCGTTCTCAGCGGGAAATGCTTGACGCGTCAGCGCCAACTCAGATCACCCTCACAGCAGCGTCATCGCTTGACCTGGAAAATAATGAACTTGTGCTTGTTTATTTAGCCAGGGGCATGACACGCGAAGCTGCCGAACACCGGGCTGCCGAACGCCTCAGCGAACTAGCCTGTGATTGTGATCCAAGCCTGTCCGCCTCCACCGAAAATGTTGAATCAGCACAGGAACTTCAGACTCTGGGTACGGCCTGGGGCGCGGCAAGTTCAAGTTTCTGCTTCTTTGCGTCAGGCGCTGTCATTCCCATCCTGCCGTTCGTATTCGGCATGACCGGCTTTGGCGCCCTTGCCCTTGCCTGCGCTTTGGTGGGGTTGACGCTGCTAGGAACCGGCGCCATTGTGGGCCTACTTTCTGGTGCTTCACCGCTATGGCGCGGAATTCGACAACTAGCCATCGGAATGGGCGCCGCCGCAGCTACATATCTGCTGGGGATCCTCTTCGGTGGCTTAGTAGGCGCGTAGCGGTCCCCCACCCCCACGCTCGCTCACTCCACGTCGTGTTTTGGCCCACGCTCGCTCACTCCAAGTCGTGTTTTGCGCCACGCTCGCTCACTACGCGCGAGTTCGATTCACCGAATGGGAGTTAACCAGCACTTCACAGGCTTCCTCCACAGACTCCACCACATGAACAAAGCTGTCCATAGCCCGGCCAGCTGCCAATGTCTTCAGAAGCGGCAACACTGGAACCTCCGCCTCCCAGTAGTGACGCCCAACTAACACCATAGGAGTCACTGCCTGCTCGGGAGCATAGTAGTTCTCGCAGGCATCCTGAAAGATCTCCTGCACGGTGCCGGCAGCTCCTGGCAGGAAAACTATTCCGCCACGGGAACGCTCAAGTAAGATCGCCTCGCGTAAGGCGTTGGTGAAATATTTGGCGATCTTCGTGGCGAACATGTTGGGTGGCTCGTGTCCGTAAAACCAGGTGGGGACCCCTAAAGTGTCAGCACCCTCCGGATGCTCCTGACACACCCTGTACGCAGCCCGGGCCCACTCGGTGACCGACGGACGGAAGCCGGGAACGGCTGCCAAGGTGAGAAGGGCACTTTCCAAGGTTCCGGCGTCGTACATGGAAAGATAGGCACCCAGATTAGCCGCCTCCATAGCACCGGGGCCGCCGCCAGTTGC
Source organism: Arthrobacter sp. TMP15 (assembly GCF_039529835.1). Classification (NCBI taxonomy): domain Bacteria; kingdom Bacillati; phylum Actinomycetota; class Actinomycetes; order Micrococcales; family Micrococcaceae; genus Arthrobacter; species Arthrobacter sp. TMP15. The sequence goes on along the minus strand of NZ_CP154262.1, from coordinate 745,480 downwards.
CACAAGAAATCCTGCCTTACTCAGGGCGCGGCCCAGCCATGCCGCTTGGGCATATTGGGCGCTACCTCGCTTCGCCGCGTGGCCGCCCATGACACCCACAACAGGGACCAAGATCTGCCCTAAGAAATCATCAAGTGCGTCAGATATGGCGTGATCATGCATGGCGGTGGCCATCGAGGCATGCAGCCCGGACGCGCGGCCAGTCTGCAGGGTCCATTGGTAGATGAGAGCATCTGGGACCGTCTCATACTGTGCGTGGGCAATACCTCTAAAGAGCTCCTCGCCCGTGTAAAGGTGCCCGCGGTAGGCGTTGAAAGGGACGTGCGGCAGCGTGGGGAAGATCAATGCACCTTGGCTGCGCAGCAAATCCTCAATGCCCGGATCGAAGCGGCACCCCATGAAAACAGCCCCCGCAGCGCACACAGTTGATAGCTCCACAGCCCGACCACGCAGATCTACGGACTGAACGTGCCAGCCGCGCATCGATTTCACGCCACCATCGATCAGCTGGTCAAATTCTCTCAGGTCTTCAATTTCAATGTCCCTGGCGCGGGGTGCAAGTGGTGAATTCACGCCTCTAGCCTAGTCTGGAAGTGATATTTCTTCTTCGACGCCGGCTCCGTATTGGGGCTGGCACCATTTTCAGGAGCACCCATGCAAGAGATCACCCCGGCCGATATCTTGGCCGCAGACCCGGATGTCCAAATCATCGACGTCCGCGAAGCCTCAGAACTAGCTACGGGAATGATCGAGGATGCTGTCCATATCCCTTCCGGTGAGATTCTCCAGCGTGTGGGGGAACTAGATAAGTCCCGACGCATCATTGCTGTTTGTCACGGAGGAGGACGCAGCGAAAAAGTTGCACAAGCACTGACAGCACGTGGGTACAACGCTGACACCCTTGGCGGTGGAATGACAGGCTGGGAGGCACAGGGCCTGCCAACGGTTCCAGAGCAGTAGCACCACCAAAGGGCAGAAAAAAGCGCGGCTACACCACAAGAAATTCGTGATGTAGCCGCGCTTTTAGCGATGCAGAAGACTTACAGTGCCGCGTAAACTTCGCGCAGCAGTGTGGCTGTCTCGGACGGCGTCTTGCCAACCTTGACACCGGCAGCCTCGAGGGCTTCCTTCTTGGCCTGTGCCGTGCCCGCGGAGCCGGAGACGATGGCGCCGGCGTGGCCCATGGTCTTGCCCTCGGGAGCGGTGAAGCCTGCAACGTAGCCAACAACAGGCTTGGTGACGTGAGCCTTGATGTATTCAGCGGCGCGCTCTTCAGCGTCGCCACCAATTTCACCGATCATGACGATGGCCTTGGTCTCCGGGTCTGCCTCAAATGCAGCCAGCGCGTCAATGTGCGTGGTGCCGATGACGGGGTCGCCACCGATGCCGATCGCTGAGGAGAAGCCCAGATCGCGCAGTTCGTACATCATCTGGTAGGTCAGGGTACCGGACTTGGAAACCAAGCCGATGGGGCCCTTCTGAGTGATGTTGTTTGGCGTGATGCCAACCAGTGCTTCACCGGGGGTGATGATGCCGGGGCAGTTGGGCCCAATGATGCGGGTGATCTGGTTGCCGTTCGCATCAACCTTGGACTGAGCCAATGCCCAGAACTCGGCTGAGTCCTGAACCGGCACGCCTTCGGTGATAACAACAACCAGGGGCACGCCAGCTTCGATGGCTTCAACCACAGCGTCCTTGGTGAATGCCGGGGGCACAAACACGATGGAAACATCTGCGCCGGTCTTGGCGACAGCTTCGGTCACGGTGCCGTAAACGGGCAGTTCAACATCACCGTGGGTAACCGTGGTGCCGGCCTTGCGTGCGTTCACGCCACCAACAACCTGGGTACCAGCCTTGAGCATCAGGGCGGTGTGCTTGGTGCCTTCGCCGCCGGTGATGCCCTGGACGATGACCTTAGAGTCCTTGTTCAAGAAAATAGACATGTGTTTTCTAAACCTCTACTTTGCAGCGTGGGCGAGTTCGGCAGCCTTATCGGCGCCCTCGTCCATCGTGGCGGCCAGGGTGACCAACGGGTGGTTGGCTTCGTTGAGGATGCGGCGGCCCTCTTCAACGTTGTTGCCGTCGAGACGGACTACCAGCGGCTTGTTGGCAGCTGAGCCCAGCTCGGCCAGTGCGCCAACAATGCCCTTGGCAACAGCGTCACAGGCGGTGATTCCACCGAAGACGTTGACGAAAACGCTCTTCACCTGAGGGTCGTTGAGGATGACGTCCAAACCAGCGGCCATGACCTCTGCGGATGCTCCACCGCCAATGTCCAGGAAGTTGGCGGGCTTGACGCCGCCATGCTTTTCGCCAGCGTAGGCAACAACATCCAGCGTGGACATAACCAGGCCGGCACCGTTGCCGATAACTCCAACTTCGCCGTCGAGCTTGACGTAGTTCAAGCCGGCAGCCTTAGCCTTGGCTTCCAAAGGATTTGCAGCGGCTGCATCCTCTAGCTCAGCGTGGTGCGGGTTGCGGAATTCGGCATTCTCATCGATGGAGACCTTGCCGTCCAGCGCAACGATGTCCCCTGCTCCGGTGAGAACCAGCGGGTTAACTTCAACCAACGTGGCGTCTTCTTTCTTGAAGACGTCCCACAGCTTGATGATGGCTGCCGCAACCTTCGGCGCCAATTCGGCCTTGAAGCCTGCTGCTGCCACAATCTCATCGGCCTTGGCGGCGTCGATGCCCACAGCGGGGTCAACAGCAACGCGAGCCAGGGCTTCCGGACGTTCCACGGCCAAGACCTCGATCTCCACGCCGCCTTCCACCGAGCACATGGCCAGGTAGTTGCGGTTGGCGCGGTCCAACAGAACTGAGAAGTAGAACTCCTCAGCGATGTCGGCACCTTGAGCGATCATGACCGTATTAACGGTGTGACCTTTGATGTCCATGCCAAGAATGGCGGAGGCGTACTCAAACGCTTCGTCAGCGTTTTTAGCAACCTTCACGCCGCCGGCCTTGCCGCGGCCACCGACCTTTACCTGTGCCTTGACGACTGTGACGCCGCCAATTTTCTCGGCTGCTGCCTTTGCTTCTTCAGGGGTGTGCGCCACGATGCCGGCCAACACGGGAACGCCGTGAGCCTCAAACATGTCGCGCGCCTGGTATTCAAACAGGTCCACGGATTTGTGTCCTTCTACGTCGAAGTAGTGATTTTGAGGGGCGTTGACCCCTTTCACACATTACCGCGTAGTTGGTAAAGCACATACTTCACTCATGCGCCACCACCAGAATTGGTTATTCAGCTCACAATGGAGCCCGTTCAGCGCACGACGGCGTGACCCGGCTCGCATACAGGGGCACCGTTCGCTGGGCTCACGTTATTTCATGCTGGAGGCGCTTGTGGTGGGGGTGGGGCTCTGCTCTGTCTTTTTCTCCGGGCTGAACAGTTCATACTTACCGGGGGAAATGAAAAACCCGGTTCCATTGGCCAAGTTTGCGCACGCAACGCCATCATCCATGGGTGAGCAGCGGTACCCTTGCTCATCCATGGCCAGTCCCGGCGGCAGCACCGGGATGCTGCCCATCTCTTGATTCACTGTTCCATCAGCACCAAAGGCGGCTTCAACGGCTGTGACACCTGCTCGACAACCACCGTAAGTGGCCTTGTCCGGATACAGCACGGCCGTACCACCAAGCAATCCAACGTTGGTTCCGGCGCAGGATTCATGGTCATCCGCGGCTTGTATCTGCGGGTAAGTAACCATTTGGCAGTTCACCACAGGAATTATGGGTGCAGCGTCATTGGCCTTGTCACTAAAGTTTTTTGGTTCCCAGGGTTGATTTAGGTTGCCCGCTTTGGCTGAGGTGAAAACACAGGCGATGTTCCGTGTATCGGTGATGAACTGTGGCAGTTCGGCGGGGGTATCCTCCTCACCTGGCTGGCCAACCGGTGTGTCTTTGAGCCGGTCCAGGTATGTTTGTGCTGCCGTGGAGCTGTGGGTGGCGGTGGGTTCCCCGTTCCCCACAGGCACTGTTATACAGCCAGAGAGTACTAGGGTTGCCGCCACCGCAGTCATCAAGGCAGCAACAATCCGTGCGTGTGCACCCATGGCCTTATCCATCCACCTTGACCACGGGCGCATAACGCAGCAGCAGGCGTTTTTCGCCAATTTCAAAGCGCACTTTTGCCACCGACTTATCTCCGGCGCCGCTGACTTCTAACACTGTGCCGTTACCAAAGCTTGTGTGATTGACCTTGTCGCCAACGGTGACTGAAACGACTTCTTTTTGCGGCTGTACACGTCCGGCAGCGGTCCTGGCCGAAATACTTGGCGGCAACACTCCTGAATCACGCCCACCAACTGCCGACCCGGCACCCCAGGACGACCCCGAATACCGGCTACTGCCAAAGTTCCCGGCAAGGGGGGCCGCACGTGTAGTGCCTTCACGTTTCCACTGAATAAGTTCGGCCGGAACTTCATCAATAAACTGGCTGGCCGGGTTGTACTGACTTTGACCCCACAAACTACGCATTTCCGAGCGGGTCAGGTAGAGCCGTTTGCGCGCTCGAGTCAGGCCCACGTAAGCCAAACGCCTTTCCTCGGCAAGTTCCTTTGGATCCGTGGCGGAGCGTGCATGGGGGAACAAACCATGTTCCATTCCGGTCAAAAATACCACCGGAAACTCAAGGCCCTTGGCCGTGTGCAGCGTCATCAATGTCACCACTCCGAGCCGTTTGGCCTCGGCAACAGCCGCTGCGGCCTCGGCTTCGGAGCCGCCAGGAGCGTCAGGAATCTGGTCAGCATCAGCAACCAAGGAGACCTGCTCGAGGAACTCACCCAGGGTCCCTTCTGGATTTTCCTGCCCAAATTCACGCACGACGGCGAGAAGTTCGGCCAGGTTCTCCACGCGTGACTCATCTTGTGGATCGGTGCTGTTACGCAACGCAACGAGGTAGCCGGTTTGCTCAAGGACCGCCTCAAGCGCGGTGGCGGGGGTGGCTGTTGCCGCCACTTCACCAAGATCCGCCATCATTTTAACGAAGACGTTCACAGCGTTCAGGGACCGTGAAGCGATGCCGGGGGCTTCCTGCGCCCGTACCAGCGCGGCCGAGAAGGAGATCCGCTCCCGCTCCGCCAGTGCTGCAACAGCGCCTTCTGCACGGTCACCGATCCCCCGCTTGGGTTCGTTGAGAATTCGGCGCAGGTTCACATCGTCGTCCGGGTTTACCAGCGCGCGAAGATAGGCCAGTGCATCCTTGATCTCCTTACGCTCATAGAAACGAGTTCCGCCCACAACACGGTAGGGCAGCCCAACCCGGACCAGAATGTCCTCAATGGCACGGGACTGCGCGTTGGTGCGGTAGAAGATGGCGACATCGCCTGGACGAACATCAGTTTCGTCCTGGAGCCTGTCGATTTCCTTGGCGATGAATCTGGCTTCCTCATGCTCGGATTCGGCCACGTAGCCGATGATCTTTTCGCCATCACCCTCAGCGGTCCACAACCGTTTTTCCCGGCGGTTGGGGTTGCGGGAGATCACTGCATTGGCGGCGCTGAGAATGTTCTGTGTGGAGCGGTAATTTTGTTCCAACTTGATGGTGTCCGCGCTGGGATAATCCTGCTCAAATTCCACAATGTTGCGGATGTCTGCGCCACGGAATGCATAGATGGACTGATCGGAATCGCCTACAACGGTCAATTCTGCGGGGGCTACGCTGGCTGGATCAGCCATGTCAGCGCCAGCATCTGTTCCCACTATTTCCCGGACAAGTGCATATTGGGCGTGGTTGGTGTCCTGGTACTCGTCAACCAAAACATGCCGGAAACGGCGCCTGTAATAATCCGCCACCCCGGGAAATGCCCGGAACATATACACGGTTTGAGCAATAAGGTCATCAAAGTCCATGGCGTTAGCCTGGCGCAGACGTTGGGTGTACCCCTTATAGACCTCGGCAACGGCGGCGGCGAAGGGTTCGTTGAAATTGGTGTTGAGCGAATTCTCTTCATCATCGATGAGCTCATTTTTCAACGCCGAAATTTTGTGCATGATGGCCTTGGGCGCAAACTTCTTCGGGTCCAGGTCCAGCCCCTTGGACACCAGCGTAATGAGCCGCAAAGAATCGGCGGAGTCGTAGATGGAGAAGTTGGAATTATGTCCAATGGTTTTGGCTTCGCGGCGCAAAATTCGCACACAGGACGAGTGGAACGTTGAAATCCACATACTTTTGGCCGCATCACCAATGAGCGCCTCGATGCGCTCACGCATCTCCGCAGCAGCCTTGTTCGTGAAAGTGATCGCCAGAATTTGGCCAGGATGCGCCTGCCCGGTAGCTAACAGGTAGGCGATCCGGTGGCTGAGGACCCGGGTTTTGCCCGAGCCGGCACCCGCCACAATCAGCAGCGGGGCACCAGTATGCACAACGGCCGCTTCCTGCTGCGGGTTCATCCCCTCCAGTAATTCAGCGGGATCCGGCCAGCGCCGGGCCGAGCTGATCCCCTGCTCTCTGGCAGATGCTCGCAATTGCTGATCTTGGCCATCGCCAAGAACGGGGCTCTCGCCACTAAATTCGGGCGCGTCAGCCCCGGGATCGTCCTGGTCAAAGGCCTGCCACGCAGGCAGTCCGGCTCCCGGGCTGAGCTTTGGTTTGGACTTTTCGGGGTAAGGGTCAAACAACATATCCATGGTGCCATCCAGTGTAGTTCGCCCCACTGACAAAGCCCGACAGGGTCCCGCACCGCCCGTTGAGGTTGGAGATAATGACGTCCGTGAGGAACGAGCGGACGTCATTATCTCCAACCTCAACGGCCAAATCGGGTAAGACTGGTCCGTATTTAGGCGGGCAGGACGCCGAGTTCAAGCGCCACTTTGAGCTGCGCCACAGCACCGGAGGGTCCGGCAACGTACCAGTGAAGACCATTGACGTGCACGACGGCGGTGTCCCCGCCCGCCGCTTCAACGATCCCTTTGCCTGGCAGCCAGTCCCATGACGGGCAACTGTGTTGAAACCACACGCCCAATTCGCCCTGCGCCACCCGCGCCAGATCGCAGGAGCCGGACCCCAGCATGCGCAGGGTGGCCGGCAGTTGCGCTGCGCTCTTCCACGGCACAGCCGCACGGGGCTCGGCAAGCCAGCCAGGATGGATGTAGCTTCCGGCAGAAAGCTCACCCAGTTCTTGACGGGTATCAACATGAATTGGTTGGCCGTTCAGCGTGGCGGGCTGGGTGGTTCCGCCCAGCCACAGTTTGTCCTCGTCCAGCTGGTAGACGGCTCCCAGGAGTACCTCAGCGGTGGTGAGCCTATCCGTCGTCGTGCCTAAAGTAGATATCCCTAAATCAGGGGAAGGCCCAGTCAACGCCAAGGCTGCGCACCAATAAGTGGAGCCGCTGGCAAAGTTGTAGGTGCCATCCACGGGGTCGATCACCCAGCAGCGTCCTGAGGTGCCGCGATAGCCGGCACCTTCTTCACCCAGGATGGAATCACCCGGCCGGGCTTGTCGCAATTCTTCGAAGATGTACTTTTCTGCGGCAAGGTCCGCGGCTGTCACAAAGTCCGCTGTATTTGTTTTTACCTGGCTACCGGCGTTCAAGGCGCCAAGGCCCTGGGCACGGATCAACTGGGCCACTTCGCCGGCATGGCGCAGCAGCTTCGCCGCCAATTCGCTGTCACTGGGCGCGGAGCCCTTATCTATTGCCATGGGACCAGCCTAATCTGCGCGATAATGGTTCCATGGCTAAAACTCCCGCGCAGCGTGCCGCAAAACATGGCAAGGCTGCAACGCCGCCCAGCACTCCCGTTGTCAATGCAAGCACCGAACGTTCCCCACAGAAGGCCCAAGGCAATGCGAACCTCATTCTCATTGCCGGTTCTGTGGCCAGCCTGTTCCTGTTCTGGTATTTTCATCTGCTGACACTAAACCAAATGAGCGATCTGGCTGGGGGTTTGGCCATGCCTGATTCCATGGTTTTCGGCTTTAATGTGAGCCACGTTGAGGCCTTGCGTGCCGCGATGAATTCCGATGCCTTAGGCCAGCTCCAGTTTGTCCACAAGACCGCTGGAATGTTGTTTCCGTTGGTGTTTGGTTTGGTTGCTATGACCATGATCGCCATGAATGTTGCCAAAAAATCTCTGCGTCGGGTGCTGTGGACGCTCCCGATTCTGTTTGCAGTGGTTCAATTGTGGGCCAATATTGTCATCGATAACATGCTTGGTGCCGAAGTGTTGGAAGCCGGTTCCGTCTCACTGGCTTCTGCACTTGTGGTAGCTAGTTGGACGTTTTTAGTGCTGACACTGGCCGGAATAGGCGTGGCCCTGTTTATGGGCCGCAAACCAAAACCCGCTGCTGTGCGCCAATAGCGCGCCTGCCTCCTGGCACCCATTTTTTCCTTGCCTGCCAGTTCCGCTAAGCTGGTTGACGCGCCTCTGTAGTCCAATGGATAAGACAGCCCTCTCCTAAAGGGCAGATCCGGGTTCGATCCCCGGCGGGGGCACTTTTCATGCCCGCATTTAGCAGGTGGGCTAAGCTACATGCACTCCCACGTCCGCGGTTGCCGTTTCTTTGGCATACGCGAGCTGGCATTCTTCAGTTATGAACAGTAAGGATGGGCCAATGACTTCAAGTACGGGCCCGGTTCCACCCGCTGCCAGTTCCCCGCACAGCACGGTTGGCCGCGGAGTGCTCGTTTCCTTGATCGCTTCAGTGCTTTTCGCCGTCATTTTCCTGCTGGCCGGTCTGCTGCCTGGTTGGGGTGCGGAGGAGATCTTTGGTTGGCGGGTAGTCCTGACGCTGCTCACGCTCTCTTGTATTCTCCCGTTTCTTGCATGGTGGCGGGCCGAGGTCACAGCATTGGCGATGCGCCTACGACGCCGGCCAACTCTTCTTTTGTTAGGGGTACTGGCGGCCGGGTTAGTGGGCGTTCAGCTGTGGCTGTTCATGTGGGCGCCCCTGAACAACATGGCGCTGTCAGTGTCCTTTGGCTATTTTCTGTTGCCACTGACCATGGTGTTGGCCGGTCGGTTATTTTTTGCGGAAAGACTGAGCCCGCTGCGAAAGTTCGCTGTTGGCGCTGCGGCGTTGGGCGTGGCTCATGAAGCCTTCTCTGCAGGCGGATTGACCTGGCCCACTCTTGTTGTGTGCCTGGGCTATCCGGTCTATTTCGTGTTACGGCGTAAGGCTGGCTTCGACAATTTGGCAGCTTTTTTTGGCGAACTCATTGTTCTGCTGCCGTTGGGCATCTACTTCATTATTGCGGGGCCACACGGGCTGGGCGCCGGCTCCACTTTGAGCACTGACGGGCTCTGGGCGGCTTGGTCAATCGGTGTGCTGGGCGGACTTGCCATGGCTGTGTATTTGTTAGCCAGTAAATGGCTGCCGCTATCCCTGTTTGGGCTCCTGAGCTATGTGGAACCAGTGCTGCTGGTGGGGGTTTCAGTCCTCTTGGGAGAAATTTTGGGCTGGTCTGCCCTTCTGACATATGGCCCGATCCTGCTGGCATTGTTATTCCTTGGCCTGGACAGCCGCCGCGGCGCACCGCGGTAGAGCTCTCAGGCATAAGCGCCTGAGAGAATGAGGCATGGCCATCACTAAAACTATTGTTCTGTTCATCTTGGCTGCGGTCACTGAAATTGGTGGCGCATGGCTGGTCTGGCAGGCAGTGCGTGAAGACAAGGCCTGGTGGTGGGCGGCTCTGGGCGTGGTAGCACTTGGTGCGTACGGTTTCATCGCGGCACTTCAACCAGAGGCTAACTTCGGCCGGGTGCTGGCAGCCTACGGTGGGGTCTTCATTGCCGGATCGTTGATCTGGGCCATGATCTTCGATAAATTCATACCCGACCGCTGGGACATTATTGGCGCACTCATCGCCATCGGTGGTGACGGCATTATCATGTTTGCACCACGGCCGGCCTAGTACGTAAAAGTGCGGATCAACAACGTGAAAAATATTCTCCACGTGTCAGCCGTCTGTCTATACGATCACGCTGGACGGCTCCTGACAGTACGTAAATCGGGCACCACAAAGTTCATGCATCCCGGCGGAAAGCCTGAGCCCGGTGAAAGCGCGGCCCAGGCTGGGTCCCGTGAAGTAGCTGAAGAAGTGGGCATCGAAATTCCTGCAGCCACGTTGGAACTTCTTGGCATCTGGAGCGGCACAGCTGCCAATGAATCCAACACAGACATTGTGGCCACGGTGTTCACAGCCCCCGGCAGCTGGGACGCCGCCTCAATACACCCCTCGGCGGAAATAGCTGAGCTGCGCTGGCTGGACTTGACGCACGTCACCGAGGTACACGATCTTGCCCCGCTTCTAACGCAATACGTGTTGCCGATACTCACCGGCCGCGAACAGCACCCCTAATCAGGCACGGCCAGACCGCTCGCTCCGTTGCCTCACGCGCGGCTCACCGGTAATCGCTAGCCGTCTTCAGGCACCGCAGCATCGGCAACGGCCGCTACGGCTTGAGAGAACTGGGTGTCATGAAGTTCGGCATACCGTCCACCTCGACCAATCAGCTCGTCATGGGTGCCGCGTTCAACAATGCGTCCGGCTTCCAACACCAAAATGACATCGGCGCTGCGGATAGTGGAAAGCCTGTGCGCAATGACAAGGGCAGTACGCCCTTCCAACGCTTCACCAAGGGCCGCCTGCACGGCCGCCTCATTCGTGGAGTCCAACGCTGCCGTGGCCTCATCCAAAATCACTACGGCAGGCTGCACAAGAAGTAGACGTGCAATGGTCAGCCGCTGACGTTCACCACCGGAAAGTCGGTACCCGCGCTCCCCCACAACCGTGTCAAGACCGTCAGGCAACGACTTGGCGAAGTCTTCCAATCGGGCCCGGTGCAGCACATCCCAAATCTGCGCATCAGTGGCGTTTGGTTGAGCCAATCTCAGGTTGGAGCGGATCGACTCGTGGAACAAGTGTCCGTCCTGGGTCACCATGCCCACCCCTGCCCGGAGACCATCGAAGGACAGATCCCGCACGTCCACGCCACCAAGCGTCACAGAGCCTGAATCGACGTCGTACAACCGCGAAAGTAGCTGGGCGATGGTAGATTTTCCCGCTCCTGAAGAACCCACAAGGGCAATGGTTTGGCCCGGTTCGGCGCGGAAGGAAATCCCGTGCAAAACATCCTCACCGCCGCGAGTGTCCAACGTGGCCACGTCCTCCAGAGACGCCAGGGAAACCTTGTCCGCAGATGGGTAGGCAAAGCGCACATCGTGGAATTCAAGGCCTACAGGTCCAGACGGCAGGGCAATGGTCTTGGACTTTTCGGCGATCAAAGGCTTCAAATCCAGGATCTCAAAGACCCGATCGAAGCTCACCAGCGCGCTCATGATGTCCACGCGGGCATTGGCCAGGGCGGTGAGCGGAGCGTAAAGGCGGGTCAACAGCAATGCCAGTACCACCACGTCGCCCGGGCTCAGTGTGCCGCCGATTGCTAGCGCGCCACCGAGGCCGTAGACGAGCGCCAATGCCAGTGAGGAAACCAGCATCAGCGCTGTGAAGAACACAAACTGCAAGATGGCCGTGCGCACGCCAATCTCGCGGACCCTGTTAGCGCGTGAGGCAAACTCACGAGATTCCTCAGCAGGACGGCCAAACAATTTCACCAACGTGGCGCCCGGAGCGGAGAAACGCTCAGTCATCTGGGTGCTCATGTCCGCGTTCAAATCTGCTGCTTCCCGACGCAGCCCAGCCAACCGCGAGCCAAAACGGCGCGCCGGCATGAGGAAGATCGGCAGTAGCACCAGGGCCAGGACAGTCACCAGCCATGACGTGTTCAGCATGACAATCAACGTCAAAATCAGCTGGACCGAGTTGGAGACAATGCCTGAGAGCGTCCCACTAAAGGCCTGCTGGGCGCCGATGACATCGCTGTTGAGACGGCTGACAAGTGCACCTGTGCGGGTTCGGGTGAAAAATGCAATAGGCATCCGCTGTACGTGGTCAAAGACCGCCGTGCGCAAATCCAAAATGACGCCTTCGCCCAAATTCGCTGAGATCCATCGGATCACCAGCGAGAGCCCGGCGTCCAAGACGGCCACGATGGCTATCAGGACTGCCAGTTTCACCACCACATTAATAGCAGTTTTCGCCTCGATGGCATCAATAACCCGCCCCGCCAGCACCGGGGTGGCCACGGCCAGCGCAGCAGAAATCACCGACAGCACCACGAAGATCAGGAGTTTGCGGCTGTAGGGCTTGGCAAAGAGAACTGTCCGACGCAAGGTGTCTTTGGAAATTCCGCCGTTGGACTTGTCCGAGCGCATGGTGCTCCAAAGTGAGCTCCACGCAGCGCCTTCCATACTCATGCGTGTGTTCCTTAATAGTTAAGAGGGCAAGGTACAAGCTTAAACCCCTGACACAGCCAAAGAAATTCCCGGCCCCTGATTCCGCTGCGGGCGCGCGTTGGAGACTTCCTAAACAGAGAATAGAGCTTGCCTGGCAAGCGACTCCTAGGCCACCATAGAAGCGTGAGTCAACTCACCCGCTTCATAAATGAGTAACAATGGGAAATATTCCCTCTTGGTTTGAGGTTTCCCAGTGATAGCGTCCATTTACGGGCCAACCGCGACCCAACAACTTCGCGGCCTCATGGACCTTTCATATTGAACAATCCTGAATGGTCCTGAACAGCAAAGGAACACACAGCTATGAATCGTCGCAGCATTGGACTCGTTGGCCTGCTAGCCGCCACTTCTTTGGTCCTCGCCGCGTGCGGTGGCACTAGTGGCGGCGCGGACAGCGGCGCGGACAGCGGCGCGGACACGTCCCTGAGTAGCGTCAAAGATGCTGGCACGATCGTTTTTGCCACAGAGGGGACGTACAAGCCGTTCAGCTTCCACGAAGGCGGCGCTGGGGCCCTGACCGGCTACGACGTGGATGTTGCCACTGCGGTAGCCAAGAAGCTGGGTGTGGAAGCAAAATTTGAGGAAACTCAATTTGAATCCATCTTTGCCGGGCTTGAAGCCGGTCGTTTTGACGCGGTCGCCAATCAGGTCACAATCGATCCCAAGCGTCAGGAGAAGTACAGTTTTTCCACCCCGTACACTATCTCCCAGGGCGTCATTGTGACCAAGGACAGCAACACCGACATCTCCTCTTTTGATGATCTCAAAGGTAAAACAACAGCCCAGTCGCTATCAAGCAACTGGTACACGCTAGCCACCGAAAGTGGAGCCAACGTGGAGTCCGTCGAGGGGTGGGCGCAGTCCGTCTCATTGTTGAAGGATGGTCGCGTGGACGCGATCGTCAATGACAAGCTCACATTCTTAGACTACGAGGTCACCACGCCCAACTCCGGTCTAAAGATTGCCGCCACCACCAAGGAATCCTCCGAATCCGCTTTCGCCTTCCGCAAGGGCTCCACAGCCCTGACCGACGCGGTGGATACGGCCATCGCCGAGCTCAAGTCCGACGGTTCATTGGCGAAACTCAGCGAAAAGTACTTTGGCCAAGATGTCAGCCAGTAGCCCCGCCCTGAAGCGGGAGGCCCGCCATGGACTTTGATCTGTTTTGGAGTTCCCTTGGCCCCTTGCTATTGGGAGCCATTCAAGGCACCATCCCACTGGCCCTGGCCTCCTTCGCGCTGGGGTTAGTGATAGCCCTTGTCATCGCGATCATGCGCATCAGCCCTAACAAGTTGGCCAACACGGTGGGACGGGTATACATCTCGCTTGTCCGCGGAACTCCACTGCTGGTCCAGCTATTCGTGATCTTCTACGGCCTGCCGGCCATTGGGGTGAAGATTGACCCCTGGCCCAGTGCGATTATCGCCTTCTCGCTAAATGTGGGTGGTTACGCCGCAGAAATTATTCGGGCCGCCATCCTCTCGGTACCTCGCGGCCAGTGGGAAGCCGGGCACATGATTGGCATGACCCGCAATCAAGCCTTGCTGCGGATTATCCTTCCCCAAGCCGCCCGTGTTTCCGTCCCACCGCTGTCCAACACCTTCATTTCGCTGGTTAAGGATACCTCCCTGGCCTCACTAATCCTTGTGACCGAGTTGTTCCGAGTTGCCCAGCAAGTGGCGGCTTTCAGCAGGGAATTCATGCTGCTCTATCTTGAAGCGGCACTCATTTACTGGGTCATCTGCCTTGTTCTTTCAACGGCCCAGACCAGTGTGGAAAAGAGGTTGGACCGCTATGTCGCCCACTGATATGCCACCCACTGACATCTCCGCCGCCGGCCCCGTGCTTGCCGTGCGCGGCCTCAGCAAGTCCTTCGGCACTAACCAAGTGCTCCGTGGCATCGACTTGGAGGTACCGCGCGGGAAGGTGGTGGCCCTGATTGGCCCATCCGGTTCAGGCAAGACCACCATTCTGCGATCCCTGAACGGACTGGAAATCCCCGACGCCGGAACCGTCACCGTGGGAGCACGGGACACACCAGCTACAAGCCGCCAAGGCGCAGAAAAACCGTTGATCGTTGACTTTGGCGGAACTGCACCGTCCAAGAAGGAGCGGGCCAGGGCGCTCTCCGCCCTGCGCGACCGCAGCGCCATGGTGTTCCAGCAATACAACCTTTTCCCTCATATGACAGTGCTGGAAAATGTCACTGAGGGTCCCGTTCAGGTGCAAAAGCGGCCCCGTGCCGAGGCCGTGGCGGAGGCGGAGTCGTTGCTGGCGCGAGTGGGGATGCTGGAGAAGAAGGACGCCCACCCCTTTGAGCTATCTGGCGGACAGCAGCAACGCGTTGGTATTGTTCGGGCGCTGGCCTTGAGGCCGCAGCTGTTGCTCTTCGACGAGCCAACCTCTTCGCTGGACCCAGAGTTGGTTGACGAGGTTTTAGCTGTCATCCAGGAACTAGCCGAGGAAGGTTGGACCATGGTGATAGTTACCCATGAGTTGGCGTTCGCCCGTCAAACAGCCGACGAGGTGGTCTTTATGGACGGCGGCGTTGTGGTTGAACGAGGACCGGCCAGCCAGGTACTGCGCAATCCGAAAGAAGAACGCACGCAGGCGTTTGTCCGGCGACTCCTGCACGAAACCTAACCCGCCCCTGCCGAGGTTGGAGATAACAACACCTCGCCCCCGCCGAGGTTGGAGATAAACCTCAACGGAGGGTTCGGGTTTATCTCCAACCTCGGCGGGGGAAGGGGAGCGGGGCTGGGCAGGGAATGGGCAGCTCACCCCATCGCTATCAAAGCGGCGGTGGCGTAGCTTGGTACAAAGTTGATTCATTTCCAGTCCAACCTGCAGCAGGGGAATTTCATGACCAACCCAGCCACACCTCGCCCAATCGTTTTGCGCCGTGTCCAGCTCAGTACCGCCGCATGGCAGCTCCTCTGCGAATCAACCAGCACCACGCTTGGGTTGGAGACCCCAGCGAGCGCACAAGCCCCTGATGCTCCTAACACCCCAGCTGAACTGAGTACAGAAGCCGCAGCAGCTGCGTGGGATGAGCTAAATGCGCTTGACATGTCCCCGGCACCAGGTGAGATCAAACGTCAGTGGACGGGCGCCGTCGCACTTCTTCTCACTGCGCCGATTACTATCACTGCCCGAGCAAGCTACCAGGGAGTCAGTACAACCAGTGTTCTTGGTTTGCGCGCCGGGCGCGGTCTGGCCGCCCACCAACGGCATCTATCCGAAAGCGGGGAGCAGGGCACAGTCATAACCGGCAGCGAAGACAGCATGGAAATCACGCTTTTCGACGAAGAGAACGTATGGGGTGCGGCGGCGCGTCTTCTGCCGCCCCTTGAGGTGATCCAGGCAGGCGCGAAGGCGGCGCCCTTGAACTCGGAGCCGACGCTGGTGGTGGGCCCGGACAGTGATCCTGGCGCATTGCCACAAGCGGCCGCCGCCCTGATCAATGACGAGGACGCCAACGTCACTCTCAGCGTTGTCACGGCAAAGGAAGGGCTGCCCTCTCGGATCTGGGCTGGTATGTGGACGGTCAAGGACGAGCAGCTCTTTTCAGTGACAAGCGGCACCGAAGCCGCTCCTGAATTACGTCTGACCGAAGTTCCAGCCGGACACATTGCCAATGAACTTCTCTTCGCCGTGGTGGGCGCACATGACGCCCTGACAGCGGCAGCAAATGCCCCAACAGGGACGGATAAGAGACAATGAGCGCCGGAATGTACGGACTTGACCCGCAAGACTGCCACGATCTGGCGAAGCTCCTGAAAAATTCGGCACACCAGCTGGAGCGCACCGGGGCTCAGCTAAACCAGACTGTCACCCGCACTGGTTGGCAGGGACCTGACAGCCAACGGTTCCGATCACAATGGCCGGGGAACCGCAGCCGTTTGAATCAAACCGCCAAGGACCTGGAAGACATTGCAACAGTGGTGCTTCGCGAGATTGCTGAGCAGGAACGAGCTAGCTCCGTCAATGCTGGTGGCGGGAGTCTCTGGGACGGCCTGGTCGATGCCGGCAAAGGCTTATGGGACGATTTCACGGACGGGGTCGGTAACGCAATAGACACTGTTGGGGACGGTTTGGGCTGGTTGGGTGCTCATGCTGAGGGCAACTTCACCCAGGCCACGGGCACCTTCCTGACCAACCTGAACCACCTTGGCAATATGGGCCTTGATATTTTCTCAGGTAATCCCCCGTCAGTGTCCGGGCTGTTTGCCCAGATTGTTCTCACCGGCGGCTCCGGAGCCAATTCGCTCTTCGTGCAAAGCACTGGCGGGCTCCTGAACATGCACCTTTTCGATGACGGATCGCCCTTAGTTGGCGACCCTCAAGACATCCTGCAGAGTTCCAAGAACCCCCTGCAAATGCCAACCTCCGTTGCCTCCATTTTTGGAAGCGTTGAAGACGCCTACGCTATGGCCGACGTGCCTGGGACCGAGGACGGCGACATCCGAATCATCAGCGTAAAACAAGATGACGATTCGATTGCCTACATTGTTAACATTCCAGGGACGGAACAATGGGGTCCTACCGGCAGTGGTCAGGCGCGGGACCTCACCAGTAACTTGATGCTGGTGGCCGGCCAATCAACCACAGCGCAGCAGGACATTGTCCTTGCCATGGAACGGGCTGGTATTCCCGCGGGGGCACCCGTCATGCTGGCCGGGCACAGTCAGGGCGGCATGTTGGCCGCCCAATTGGGATCAGATCAAGAATTTTTAGACCAATACAACGTCACCAACATCATGACCGTTGGGTCTCCGATCGACACCTCCTCTATTGATCCCGGGATCAATGTGCTCGCAGCCGCGCATGAGGGCGATCTGGTGCCTAAACTTGATTTGGGTGGAGTAGATACGCATCTGTCCATGCCCGGCACACCCTCCAACACCACAGTTGTCACCATGGATGATCCACCCCGTGACACTTTGGGTAATATTTTGCATTACACGCCTTCACCACTGGGGAACTCGGTTCAAAGCATCAGGGACGTCATCAATAACCACGCCACGGAAAACTACGTTTCTGATTTGAAGAACACGTCCAAATATCCTGAGCTGGCCGTCTACGAGCAAGACCCCTCAATGGCACCATTCCTCAGCGACGATCCTGAGCGAGTCACTGGTGTGGATATCCCCGTTGGCCGAAAGTAACCAGGAGTGTTTATGAAGACAGGCAGATTCAGTAGGGTTCTACTCATGGGACTTATTGCTGCACTCTTAGCCAGCTGCAGCACAGGGGCATCATTCGTCAAAGACATGGATGCTTCCCTGAGCCAGGTGGGCGA
The DNA here is from genome assembly GCF_039529835.1 of Arthrobacter sp. TMP15. Lineage (NCBI taxonomy): Bacteria > Bacillati > Actinomycetota > Actinomycetes > Micrococcales > Micrococcaceae > Arthrobacter > Arthrobacter sp. TMP15. The sequence goes on along the minus strand of NZ_CP154262.1, from coordinate 727,876 downwards.
CGTTGTTTCCGCACAAACGCAATACAACAACAGTGCAGGAATGAGCACTCGCATCAACGTACGCATCACAGCATCCACCCGCGCTGATCTCAATACTGTGCTGGAAGACTCCCTGCGAGCCTTCGCCAACGCCTCCGGAAAGACCAAGGGAACCATCTCGGTGGCTTACTACGTTTTCCCCGAAGGTGCCGAAGAGGAAGGCATCCGGCCGGACAAAGTGGGTTTGGCCATCACCCCCACAGTGGATGAAATCCGCGAATATGCTAGGTCGAGCCGCTAGCCCACCCGTCCTGGATGTGTGTACACATTCATGGTGCTCCCGCGGCTGAACCCCACAAGGGTTAACCCGGAGCTACGTGCCAGCTCAACAGCCAGGGACGACGGCGCACTCACGGCCGCGAGCATCGGAACCCCTGCCATCGCGGCCTTCTGAACGAGCTCAAACGAGGCTCTCCCCGACACCTGCAGAATACTTCTAGATAACGGCAGAGTCCGTTCCCGGAAGGCCGCCCCCACAACCTTGTCAACTGCGTTATGCCGTCCCACATCTTCGCGCACTATCAACAGTTCACCCTCTGGAGAAAACAAGCCGGCTGCGTGAACTCCCCCTGTTTTTTCAAACAACTTCTGCTGTTCGCGGAGAGTGTCAGGCAGCCCGGCCAGCACCGACGCCTGCGTCAATGGCGCATTGACGTCACGGCAAATGCCGAAGTGCGAAGATTTCACCACTCCGTCAATGGAGGCCGTACCGCAAATTCCGCAGGCGCTGGTGGTTGTGACGTGCCGCCGTGCTACCTCCAGGGGCAAGGCCACATCAGGGCGCAGTTGCGCCTCAACCACATTGAATGTTTGCACTCCGTTTTCATCCTCGCCGGCACAAAACCGCAGTGAAATCAGTTGCTCGGGCTCAAAGATGAGGCCTTCGGAGATAAGGAAACCTGCTACGAGGTCAAAATCGTCACCAGGGGTACGCATTGTCACAGTGAAGGATTCATGCCCCAACCGGATTTCCAGAGGCTCTTCTGCGGCCAGCGCTTCCTCCCGCACAACCCTCCTGCCATCAGTGATATCAATCTTTGTTGCCTTGACCCGTTGGATCAGCCGTCCCATGAAGTCCTCCAAAAAATATTGCGTCTAAGATCAGACTAGATCCTCCACGGCGAAGGGACCCCCTCATGGCTGGCACAGCGCCGGAAGAAAACATTGATGAGCAAAAGCTCACCATTGGCAATGTACGCAAAAAAGCTGTCGGTATCCCCGGCATCATGCACTCGATGGAAATTTCGCTAAAGCAAATGGGTCCACTGCGCACAGCCCAGACTCTGCTGGCGATCAACCAAAAGGATGGCTTTGACTGTCCCGGCTGCGCCTGGCCAGAAGCAGATAAGCGCCACACAGCCGAGTTCTGTGAGAATGGGGCCAAAGCGGTAGCGGAGGAAGCCACAAAAAGGCGCGTGCCGCCGTCGTTCTTTGCAGAAAATTCTGTGAGTGAGCTACGCGACTGGGACGATTTCCGGCTTGGCCAGCAAGGGCGGCTGACAGATCCGATGTTTTTAGCCGAGGGTTCCGATCACTACGTGCCGATCTCGTGGGAGCGGGCCTTGGGGTTATTGGCCGAAGAACTGTTAACCCTGGATGACCCCAACGAGGCGATTTTCTACACGTCTGGCCGCACCTCAAATGAGGCAGCGTTCCTGTACCAACTGATGGTCCGCGGGCTGGGCACAAACAACCTGCCTGACTGCTCAAATATGTGCCATGAATCCAGCGGGTCGGCGCTGAGCCAGACCATCGGTATTGGCAAGGGGTCAGTTTCCCTTGAAGACATTTACAAGTCTGAACTGATCCTAATCGCCGGACAAAACCCCGGCACCAACCACCCACGCATGCTGACTGCGCTGGAGAAGGCCAAGAAGAACGGGGCGGTGATTGTTGCCATCAACCCGCTCCCCGAAGCCGGGCTGATGCGCTTTGAGAACCCGCAGACACTTCGCGGACTGGCGGGTGGGGGCACCGCGCTGGCCGACGATTTCCTGCAAATTAAACTTGGCGGCGACCAGGCCCTTTTCCAGGGCTTGGGGAAGTTTCTCCTTGAAGAACAGCGCCGGCCGGGATCTCCCCAATTCGGCAGGGTCTTTGACACAGCTTTCATCGACACACACACCACCGGGCTTGGCGAGTATCAAGAACAACTCGAGCAGGTCACGTGGGCGCAGATTGTCACCGCTACGGGTCTGACCGAGACGCAAATCCGAACAACCGGTGAGCGTTTATTGGCCTCCAAAGCCACTGTTGTTTGCTGGGCCATGGGTCTGACCCAACATAAACACTCAGTTGCCATGCTCCGCGACGTGGTGAACGTACTGCTGTTGCAGGGCAATATCGGCAAACCAGGAGCAGGGGTGTGCCCTGTCCGCGGCCACTCAAATGTTCAGGGCGACAGAACCATGGGCATTTTTGAGCGCATGCCCACATCCTTCCATGATGCCCTGGACCGCGAGTTTTCTTTTGCCTCACCCCGCCCCGATGGTTTCGACACGGTAGCCGCCATAGAGGCCATGCGGGATGGAAAAGCGCGTGTCTTTGTGGGTATGGGCGGGAACTTTGTTCGGGCCACCCCGGATTCGGATGTCACCGAAAAGGCTCTGAACAACCTTTCACTGACTGTTCAAATTTCCACCAAACTCAACAAGTCCCACCTGATCACCGGCAGGCAGGCACTGATCCTGCCCACCCTTGGCCGCACCGAACGCGATACCCAGGCCAGCGGCGAACAACGCGTCACCGTGGAGGACTCCATGAGTGCCGTGCATGCCTCGCGCGGGCGTCTTGCTCCTGCCTCGGATAACTTGCGCTCGGAAGTAGCCATAGTGTGCCAGCTTGCCAAGCTACTTTTTGAAACGGACGACGGCGGCACACGCCCGGGTGCCCCTCTCACCGATTGGGGCGCCCTGGCAGGGGATTACAGTTTGATTCGCGCCCACATTGCCGCGGTGGTTCCCGGATTTGAGGACTTTGAGGCGAAGATCAACAAGCCCGGCGGCTTCATTTTGCCGCATGGTCCCCGTGATTCACGGACGTTCACCACCCAGTCGGGCCTGGCCCATTTCACCGCCAATGAACTGCAATATCCGCTGGTTCCAAAGGGGCGACTGCTACTACAAACGCTGCGCTCTCACGACCAGTACAACACCACTATTTATGGCAAGGACGATCGCTACCGCGGCATCAAGAACGGTCGCCGTGTGGTGTTTGTTAACCAATCTGACCTTGATTCGCTCGGCATTGCCGATGGGTCAATGGTTGATCTGGTCTCGGAGTGGAAGGACGGCGTAGACCGTAGGGCGCCTGATTTTCGAGTGGTGGCTTACTCAACCCCGGTTGGCTGCGCGGCCGCCTATTACCCTGAAACCAACGTGCTGGTCCCCCTCGACTCCAAGGCCGATGTTAGCGGCACACCCACGTCAAAGTCAGTTGTGATCAGGTTGGAGCCGCTCACAACCCGTTGAGGTTGGCACCCCCTTCGTTCCTCCGGGGTGTCATCACCTCCAATCTCAACCACTAAGGGGCGGATCTCACTTCCAAGGCAGGGGCATTGCGCTAACGCTCTCCCCCATTTTGGTGCCGTGCGGCGGGACAACCATGACGCCGTCGGCCATTGAAAGTCCACGCATCATGGCGGAGTCGGTGTGCACGCACGGTGATGCCAGCCCGTAAACAAGTCTGTAGGGCATGAGGCGGGTAGGCCCTGTGAATGGCTTCACGGGCGAACCACAGGCGACTTCTGTCAGCGTTGGCTGCGGCAAACTTCCCAACCTAGCCAGCAGCGGTGCGCCCAGGGTCATCAGGCCGATCATGGCCGCTAACGGATTTCCTGGCAAGCCGACGATGAAGCGCCCGTCGGGCAGTTCAGCCAACAGGGTGGGGTGTCCTGGGCGCATGGCAATCTGCGGAATGTGGAAGGTCCCGCCCATTGCGCTGATGGCCTCCCGCAGGAAGTCAGCACTTGATTTACCTGTGGCACCGGTGGTGATGATGACATCAGCTGGATCATCCTCGTCATCCAGAAGTGCTGCAAGCATCGAGTTCAGGGTGTCCCCTGCGCGCTGCAATCCAACAACAGTGCCACCCAGCATGGTGACAACAGCTCCGAGCTGGGGGGAAAATGCGTCGCGCACAAAGCCCGGTGCCGGGATTCCGGAGAGCACAACTTCATCGCCGGTCAGGACAATTTTTACTGCCGGTTTTCCAAGCACGTGAAGCTCATCCAGACCACCAAGGGCCGCCAGGGAAACGTGAGCCGGGTTCAAGGTTGTCCCTGCAGATATCAGGCGTTCACCGGCTTCTGCTTCCTGCCCAACTGGCCGAATATGCTGGGAGTTTTTTGGTTCGCCGGGACGGGCAGCATCCCCGCGAACCAGAACCGGTAGACCGTCGTCATCGATGGATAGTTTGGCGGCCTCACTACGTAAAACCGATTTGGCGCCGCAAGGAATCAAGCCGCCTGTGAGTATAGGGACCGCTTGCCCCGGAGCCAGGCTGTCCCCCTTTTTAGCAATGATCCACGGCGGACTGCCAGCAACAGCCCACCCGTCCATGGCTGATGATGCGTAGTGGGGCATGGCATGACGAGCTAAAACATCTGTGGCAAGGATCCGTCCCACGGCTTCCGCCAGCGGAACCGTGTGCGCTGCCAGCGGCACAGCGACGTCCCACGCTTTCTCGCGGGCCTGGTGCCATGTGTGCGGCAAAATAATAGCGGTTGCCGCGGAGGCACTCTCCTCCACCGGGACGCTCTCAGCAGGGCTCTGTTCGGCATTTGCCGCTCCAGTGTGTTCCACGATGGTGATGCTATTTACCGGTGGCTGTTTCGGCGCTGCCCTCAACGGGCCCTGGTGCCTGCTGCGCCGCAAGCTCCTTGGCCATTCCCAACGCTGCCTTCATGGCCGCATCCTCGCTGGCCTGGCCTGATCCGGCAGCCAGCCCAGCGGCCAGCCCAGCCACAAAAGTTGTTAATGGGGCTGCCGGACGCACGATTGAGTGGGCGGCCACCCCGGCCACGTTCAAGACGGCATGGATATCTACGTCAATATCGGCAATCTCAAAGGCTTCAAGTAGCTTTTGCGTCCAAACCTTCAATATCTCGTCTTGATTTTCCACGTGCTAACCTTTCGCATCCGGTGGCCCCGCAACGATCCCTTGCGCGCGGGCGTCCTCCCAAGTATCTATATCTGCCGTCAGACCCGCGGGCATGACACAGTCGTTGATCTTTACAGTAGCAAGCAAGGAGAAAACTGACGCGTTCTCTAGCCGGTGCGCCGCTCGCGCCGCCGCGACCGCAGCCCGAAGGGAAGCCAAGGGGTAGATCGCGGCCAACGGCTGTTTGCGACCCCCTGTCACGGCCATGACACCTTGATCTTCATTGCATCGCCTCAACGCTGACAGCAGCAACCGCACAACTTCACTGGCGTGGGGCATATCGCAAGCCAGGATCAACACATGGTTGGAGCCGGACGCATCGCCGCTGCGCTCTTCCAAAACTGCCAGACCGGCCGAAATACCCGCGGCGGGACCTGCATACGGGGGGTCCTCTTGCACAGTGACTACAAAATTACGCTGCTGCGATCCAGCAAGCCAGCCAACTACCTTCTCCACAGGGCCTACGACGGCGATCATCGACTGGGGAGTCATCGCTTGTACCGCTGCATCGAGGGTGCGCACCAGCAGGGTCTGCCCATCTCGCATGAGCCCTGCCTTGGGGACACCGCCGAGTCTTTTCGATAAACCCCCGGCCAGGATCACTGCTTGCATGCTCTGCGCATTCTGTTCTTTAAGATGTCCATGGAGTCATGCTAACTGGCTGCTGGTAGATGCCGCTGAGATGGGTTCAAGCACGAGAACGGCAAAAAGAAGAGCTTAAAACAATGAACCCCGTCCGTGGACGGGGTTCATTGGGCAAAAATGTTCTTTAGTGACCCATCGCGATGAAGACAGGACCTGAGCCAACGTTGGCGGAGAATACGGCTGTTGTGAAGCCGTTCCATCCACCGTGTACGGCCTGGCCGTTGCCAATGTAAACAGCGATGTGGGCAAGGCCCGCGCCACCGTCTGCGTAGTAGATCAAGTCACCTGGCTGGGCTTCGGCAGCAGAAACCGTGCGGCCCAAGCTCAAGTAACCAGCGGGCCAGCCGTGGAAGTTAATTCCTGCGGCAGCCAAAGAGTTGCTGGCTAGCGCTGTGCAATCCTGTGCAACACCAAGCTGGGCAAGTGCGGCGCTGGCGATGGTGGCGCCAATCCCACTCTTTGCAACAGGTACGGGTGCTTCTTCAGGAGTATTTGTAGTTACGGTCGGAGCAGCTGCTGGTGCAACTTCCGCGGCCGGAGCAACATTTTTTGCTGGTGTTGCAACAACCTCGTTGCTCTGTGCCTCTACAACTGCCGGCGCTTCAACAACAGGAGCCGGGGTGGAGGTGATGGCGGGAGTGGCGAATGAAATCTTCACCGTTGATGCTGCCGTGATAGCGGAAGCGAGTTCCGTGTTCAAGGACAACGTCGTAGCACCGTCAGAAGCACGCTCCACAGTGGGAGTTGCCGCGTTTGCTGCGATGCCGGATGTCAATACCAGACCAGAAGCTGCTGCGATTACGGCGGCCTGACGGCCAACTCCGCCGACGTTGGAGCTGACGGCTTTCGTAAGGCTGGAGATCGAGCTGGTCTTAACAACCTCGGCGCGGTGGCGCCCGAGGGCAGTGTTTGAAGCCAAGAAGGATTCCTCTCCCAAAGCCTGCGAGGTAAGCTGTCGGATTCGGATGGGAGTCACCCGGCCGCTCCACGTTCACACATCTAAAGAATCATTTCTTTATTTGTGACTAAACGCTTCGCGGCTTCACCCCTAGGACTTTTGCTTGACGCGAAGTCCGATTATTGGTTCCCCCGCCCCTGCCAGACGATTGATACGAACGGACCATGAGTAGTGGCAGAGCTAGGCAATCGACTCACGGACGCTGACTTGATTCGAAGTCGGCGCGATTACGACGGTACAACAGATTTTTCCCAATGTCACGTTCAGGTCACGGTCTTGTGACTAAAACGTAACTAAATGCCCCCTGTGGAGGAATTAAAGCCAGCCCATGGGGTCAACTGGTTCGTCATTGATGATTACTTCAAAGTGCAAATGGGGCCCTGTAGAGGCGCCCGTGGAGCCGCTGAAGCCCACAAGCTCTCCGCGCTCAACATGCTGGCCAACCTTCACGGCATTGGCGCTCATGTGGTTGTAGGACGTTGAAAGTCCATTGCCGTGATCCACCACTACGCGGTTGCCGCCACCATACTGATGCCAACCCGAGAACGTCACGGTGCCGCCGGCCGCTGCAAGAACTTCATTCCCGCTGGCTATGGCAAAGTCTTGGCCCGTGTGCTGTTCACCCATCTGCCCGGTGATGGGACTGATGCGCCCACCGAAGGGCGAGCTTGTCACCAGGTTCTTCAGTGGTGCGCCAAGAGTTCCCTTGGCTGCCTGCGGGGTGACATTGGAGGCGTTTACCTTCAGGGTCTCCTTGAGCATGCCATCAGGATTCAGGGCACTGGCAACCTCGGGTGAGGCAAACGTGATGGGGATTTCCGCACCCGCCGTGACAGCGGTCTCCACTGATACTGCGGAAGAGGCAACAGTATCAATCTGGTGGGCGTCAAGGGCCTGAGCGGAAGGCAGAGTGACAGCCAAGACTAGGCCGGTGGCAGCCATGGCCATGCCAACTCTTTGGCCAGTTCCACTTGCCGCATGAACACGCAGCAGGTGGGCGACCGAAATATTTGAGGGCGAACTTAAACGCTCTGCAGCAATTGCTTCGCGGCGGGTTCCCGGTGTGGAAACAAGCTCGTGAGTTACCGACGGTGACGCGCGACGACGTCCCCGCTGTTTAACTTCTGACACTAAAGACCTCTCTGTAAAACACCTGCGAAGTTAGCTGTCGGATTCGGATCAGAGAGTAAATCTTTTGATCCGGCCCATGCTCTTGGCACACTTTCATGCCTGGCACTCTCTAAAGAGATTGGGCCAGAATGGTGTGCTGCTTTCGAATGTGGGCTTCACCCCAAGGCAGACTGGGTTGTCTGCCGAATGTGGTTCCCCCGCCCCTGCCACAGTGATTGCCGCCCATTGTGCGAAGGCAAGGTTCGGTGTCGCACAATGGTAACGCTTTGATTACGGCGTTGAAATAATACTATACGGTACGACCGGCAAACGTAACAATTTCGTTACCTAGCTTGTCAATAATTTTTACTCAGACCATGGAACTCTAGCTCATTGCAACGAAGACGTGTGAAGCAACTTCAGGCGGCAGTTCCAGGGCTCCCTCAATACCAGGGACGCGGACGGAGACGTATTCCCCCACCTGGGCCAATGAAATTCGCGCTCCGGGACGCAAGCCGCCTTCATCGAGCTGAAGCAACAGCTCCGGCTCAACCTGGATGCGTTCAGAAAGTCTGTGGATCACAACCTGCTGTCCGGGGGAATACGTTGACATGGCCTCTACGAGGGTGACGAGCCCGGCTGCAAATTGCGGCGCAACTTCACCACCCAGCTCCTCTAACCCCGGAATCGGATTTCCGTAGGGTGACTCATTGGGACGGCCAAGTAAGTCAAACAGTCGCTGCTCAACCCTTTCGCTCATCACGTGTTCCCAGCGGCAAGCCTCCTCATGGACGTAAGCCCAATCAAGACCAATCACATCAGCAAGGAGCCTTTCAGCCAGCCGGTGCTTGCGCATCACGCGGGTAGCCTTGTCCCGACCGACAGGTGTGAGCTCTAAATGCCTATCCCCAGAGACTACAACCAAGCCGTCGCGCTCCATACGGCCAATGGTTTGTGAGACGGTGGGGCCCGAATGGTGAAGACGTTCGGCAATGCGTGCCCGCAGTGCCACGATGTTCTCTTCCTCCAGCTCAAGGATGGTCCGCAAATACATTTCGGTCGTGTCAATCAGATCAGCCACGTCAGCATCCTCCTGTTATAGGGCGAGTTTGGAGCAAGGACTTTTATCTCTACGTTAGCCTGATTGCAGCGATCCCGAGAATCCATGTATTTGATTATGGACCCGAGTGCGGGGCTAAGAATATTTCGTTGCAACAGGTCATTTTTCCGCTGAGCCCGGTTCTACGGCAGAATTGGCAAGGACCCCTTGGCACCGACATACCTTCCATCGAATATTTTTGGAGTAACTCGTGAGCGAATCAACGCCCCTCACCATTCCCGCCAACCTGCTTCCGGCTGATGGCCGTTTTGGCGCCGGCCCCTCAAAGGTCCGCCCCGAGCAGGTTGCGGCCCTCTCCGAAGCGGGTTCCGCGCTGCTGGGCACCTCCCACCGGCAGGCGCCTGTGAAGAACCTTGTTGGCGATGTCCGCAACGGTTTAAAGCAGTTCTTTGGTGCCCCGGATGACTACGAGGTGATTCTTGGCGTTGGCGGATCCACAGCGTTCTGGGATGTTGCAGCGTTTGGTCTGGTGGAGGAGAAGGCTCAGCACCTTTCTTTCGGTGAGTTCGGCTCCAAGTTTGCCTCCGCCACCAACAATGCCCCGTTCCTGGCGGCTTCCTCCATCCTCAAGGCCGAGCCCGGAACACGCCCGGTCTCAGTTGCCGAAGCCGGCGTGGACACCTATGCGTGGCCTCAGAACGAAACCTCCACAGGTGTTGCCGCTCCCGTGCAGCGCGTTGCTGGCGCGGATGACGGCGCTTTGGTCCTGATTGATGCAACCTCTGCTGCTGGCGGTCTAGCCGTTGATGTGCGTGAGAGTGATGTTTACTACTTCGCACCGCAAAAGAACTTTGCCTCCGACGGCGGCCTGTGGCTTGGGCTGTTCTCTCCGGCAGCTCTGGAACGGGCAGCACGTATTGGCGCTTCCACCCGGTGGGTTCCTGACTTCTTGAATTTGAACACGGCCATTGATAACTCATTGAAGAACCAGACCTACAACACCCCTGCACTCTCCACCCTTGTCACCTTGAACAACCAGGTGCAGTGGCTGAACGCCAACGGCGGCCTTGACTTTGCTTCAGCACGCACTGCTGATTCGGCCGGACGTTTGTACTCCTGGGCAGCAGCTTCTGCGGTAGCCACGCCGTTTGTGACCAACCCGGAAGACCGCTCCAACGTCATTGTCACTATCGACTTTGACGAGTCCGTGGACGCCGCAGCCGTGGCCAAGGTATTGCGTGCCAACGGGATCGTTGACACTGAGCCGTACCGCAAGCTGGGTCGCAACCAACTCCGCATCGCCACGTTCGTTGCCATCGATCCGGACGATGTCACAGCGTTGACGAAGTGTATTGACTACGTGATCGAGAATATCTAAAAAGTTCACCCGTGCCATAAAAAAGGGGCTCCTTCCAGTGCCTGGAAGAAGCCCCTTTTTTTCGATCACGGCCTATGCCGGAGAAGATGCTTAGTCGGAGTCTACGGCGTCATCATCGGTTACGAACGCTGACGGGTCACCCTCGGCATCGTCGTTAAGCTCCTGCACCGACTCAGCGTCCCCTTCGGGAACCGTCCCGCCGGCAAGCCGTTCAGCAATAGCGTGAGAAGAGCCAGCATCAGCGCTTTCCTGGTCCTCCGGGCGCACCCGCTCAGACCAAGGCACCCAGGCAGGGGCCAGCACGGCATCGCCTGTGGGTAAGAGCCCCACTTCATTGACAGTGGCGGCTTTACTGCGCGAGATCCTCGTCAGCGTGGCAAACCACACCCAGCCCCGGTACCCGGGCTTGAGGGACTCAAACAGGTGCGTCACACACCGCACACCTTCGCTGCGAACACCCACATGTACACCAATCTCGTCGGCACCAGCAATGTCCTGTGCAGCAGTTCGGGCAGCGCGTTCCTCGGCAGCCAGGAAAGCATCAGGCTTCCCAAGACGCCACAGAGGAACGCCGTATAGGCTCTCAGAGTTGGTTTTTGGAGCCGAAGAGAGGGCTGGTTCGCTGGGAAATTCGGTCATGGAGGGCACCGCTATGCGTCGAAGTTGTCGGCAACCTTGCGCAGCGCTGCAGCAATCTTGCTCGCATCACCGTCAGGGTATTTGCCATTGGTCAAAGATCCTACAGAGTTTTCAAGCAGGGAAACCAGGTCCTGCACAATCGGGGCGAGGTCGCGTGCTGGCATGCGCTTGGCCTTCGCCACTGAAGCGCTGCGGTCCAGGATTTTGGCTGCCATGGCTTGAGCGCCCTTGCGGCCATCGGCTACGCCAAACTCCATCCGCATGCCCGGCTTGATGTCGACTGCGTCAGCGGGAAGAGCATTGGCACGCAGGAAAACTTCGCGTCCGTCGTCGGCGGCAATAATGCCGAAACCCTTTTCATTGTCATACCACTTCACTTTGCCAATAGGCACTTGCTTTACCCCTTTGGAGTCTCGTTGGCCGCAATCACGTTCGGTGGCCTGTGCGGTTGAACTTCACCTTGCTCACGCCAAGAAACTCACGGCCGGCACCTGCAGTGAAACATCACACGATTCTACTTGCTCCTAGGTTACCGTGCTGGCAAAACCGCCGCGGCTTTGCCCCATATCTGTCCGCTGTTAGCGTTAACTCCATGAACCCTCATTTTTCCGCCCCGCAAATCGTAAATCGTGGCTGGCAGATGTTCAACTACACGGCTATGGCGATGGCTTTTCTGGCATTGATCGCGCTCATTGTGGTTTTGATCAGCAAATGGGCAGGCGGTGCACCGTGGCCCGGGTTCAACTGGATCGCCATGATCGCCTTGCCCACCGCATTTCTTATGATGGGTGCCAGTGTCCTTCGCTCGGTGACCATTCGACGCAGACTCTGACGTTTTCCCCGCACGTCATGAGCACGTCTTTATGAGTACGCTGGCCGCTTTCGCGGTTGAGTTGGCTGCGCGCAGTGACGCCGAACTGTGCCACCTGCTGCGTCTGCGCCCGGATGCAATGACCCCACCGGTTGCCACATTCGCTGACCTTGCCAGCAGGCTTTCAACCGCACACAGCGTGAATCTGGCGCTGGCGCAGCTGAACCTCCCTCAATTGCAAGTGCTGGCCGCCCTGCCCGCCGGCAAGAATCCCAACTCCTATTCCGCATGGCTGCCAAGTTTGCATCGTCTTGCTCTGATCCTCTCCACTGCCGGGACGCAGGAGGGGGACAAGTACGACGGCGTGCGGCAGGACTTCCTGCCCCTCGCCGCAGTAGCGCCAGTCTTATGCGGGAGCACCTACGGCTCTACTCCCGGTTCTACTCCCGGCCCGGATCTAGAAGGTCCCCTGCAATCATTGGCGCCTGTTTTTCCGCTACCAACAGTGCCGCTCAGTGCGCGGGACAACGCCTGTGGCAGTGCCATGGAAACCTTGTTGCGCAGCATAAGAACACTCATAGAGTTAGCCCAGAACACTCCTCTTGAGGCATTGCGAGGTGGTGGCGCCAGTGTGCGCACGGTGCGTAAAGTTTCAAGAGAACTTCTCTCTAACGACCCGGCAGCGGGGTTTTACCTAGAACTGGCAGCCATGGCCGGTCTGATCACTTTTGACGCTGGCACCCTGAAATGGCAAGTGGCGGAGCATAATTGGCTGGAGCAGGACCGCGCCCAGCAGTGGCTTCAACTCGTTAAGCCATGGCTACACAGTCCCCGTCCAACCCTGCTGAACCCGCCACGCTGCGTCGATAAGGCTGCCAGCACGAGGCCTTTGACTGGAATGGCACACCTTTCGCCGATTTCCCAGAGTGCATCAATGCGCTTCACAGTTCTCTGCGCACTTTCCGCGCTGGCACCCGTTATGAGCGCTGGGGCAGCCGCAGCCGACGGCAAAGCGCCCGTACCCACGCATGTAGCACTCCAGGAATACCTGCGGTGGCGCCATCCCCGCCGGTCAGTTGAAGTCTGCGCCCAACTCCCCGGCGTCCTGGCCGAGCTAGAACTCCTGGGGCTTACTGGAGCGGGCGCACTGAGTGAGCCCGGACAGGCCGTGGCACTGACAGATTGGGACGGTGCTGATGCGGCATTGGGGACGTTGCTGCCAGCTCCCATTGAACACTTCATCATTCAAGGCGATCTGACGGCTGTGGCTCCCGGTTTTCTAGCACCGGCAGTGGCGGCACAACTGAAATTACTGGCAGTCCCTGAGGGCCACGGTGCTGCCGGGATCTTTCGTTTTAGCCAAGCCTCCCTAGAGGGTGCAGTTTCTGCCGGGATGGATGAAGAAGCCATCCTTGGTTTCCTGCTGACGCATTCAAGTACAGCTGTGCCACAATCGTTGAGTTATCTGATTTCAGCCGCCGCACACGGCACAGCAGTGCCCCCGGGTTCCAGGCCGCTTTCCGCAGGAGCAACACACCAAGTGCCAGCGCAGGAAGCCGCCACAGCCGAGGATGAAGAGAGCATCGCAGCACGGGTGGCCACCCAGATTGCACGTCTGCGCAGTCAGCCGCTCTTCTCCGTAGCAGGTGGTGGCGAGTCGGGACCAGCACTTGTCATGGAAGAATTGCGGCAGGCAATAGCGGCAGATGTTGACATCTGGCTGCAGATTGTCACCGCTGCCGGGGAACGTGAGAGGCTCCGGCTCCGTCCACTCTCACTTGTTGCTGGCACGCTAAAGACATTTCTGGCCGGCGGCACTACGGAGCGGCGCTTCAGCATTCATCGCATTATGGCAACGGAACAAGCGGAAGAAATGGCGGAACCGGAGCAACCCGAATCCTCCGATCCCGGTAAAGCCGGCCCACAAAGAAGGAGAGAGCAGCATGGCTGATGGCCCCTTGATTGTGCAAAGCGATAAAACAATTTTGCTGGAAGTGGCCCATCCGGATTCCAGTGCCGCACGCCACGCCATAGCCGCCTTTGCCGAGCTGGAACGCGCCCCGGAACACATGCACAGCTACCGGATCACTCCCCTCGGGCTGTGGAACGCCAGAGCAGCAGGGCTCGATGCCGAACATGTTGTTGATACGCTGCTGAGCTACTCTCGCTACCCGGTGCCACACGCTCTGCTCCTTGACGTTGCCGAGGTCATGGCACGTTACGGGCGGTTGCGGTTGGAAAAGGACGCCCATCATGGTCTTGTGCTGCGCAGCGAGGACGAGCTGATCCTGGCCGAGGTCTGCCATGTCAAGAAAGTTGCGTCTTTGCTTGGTGCCCGCATAGATCCACTGACAGTTGTGGTCCATGGGGCTGCACGCGGTGAGCTTAAGCAGCTGCTACTCAAGGCCGGTTGGCCTGCCGAGGACCTGGCCGGCTACGTTGACGGTACTGCGCATTTGATTGCGTTGAATGAAAATATGGAACCCACCCCGTGGGCGCTGCGCCCATACCAACGTGTGGCAGTAGAGAATTTTTGGGCTGGCGGATCCGGTGTGGTGGTTTTGCCGTGTGGGGCAGGCAAAACGCTGGTGGGCGCCGCGGCCATGGCCGCTTCCGGTACCACCACACTGATCTTGGTGACCAATACGCTCTCGGCCCGGCAGTGGAAGGCTGAGCTGCTCAAACGCACAACGTTGACTGAGTCAGAAATTGGCGAGTATTCCGGTACTGTTAAAGAATTACGCCCTGTCACGATCGCCACCTACCAGGTCCTGACAACCAAGCGCAATGGCACCTACCCGCATATGAACCTTCTCAATGACAATAACTGGGGTTTGTTGATCTATGACGAGGTTCATCTGCTGCCCGCCCCGATCTTCCGTATGACCGCTGAGCTGCAGGCGCGCCGCAGGCTGGGACTGACGGCCACCTTGGTGCGTGAAGATGGCCGCGAGGGCGAAGTTTTCGCACTGATCGGGCCCAAACGCTATGACGCCCCGTGGAAGGAAATCGAGGCGCAGGGCTATATTGCCCCGGCCGACTGCGTTGAGGTTCGTGTGGATCTGGCCCGTTCGGAGCGGTTGGCTTACGCTACGGTGGACGACGGCGGGAAGTACCGTTTGTGTGCCACCTCGCTGGCTAAATCTGTGGTTACCCAGCAACTGGTTGCCGCCCATGCAGGAGAGCAGATTTTAGTGATCGGGCAGTACATTGACCAGCTTGATGAGCTGGCTGCTCGTCTGGCCGCACCACTGATCAAGGGCACAACCGACGTCAAGGAGCGGGAGCGGCTTTTCGCGGAGTTCCGGGCAGGGCGCTTATCAACTCTTGTGGTGTCCAAGGTGGCGAATTTTTCCATCGACCTGCCAGAGGCTTCCGTTGCCATTCAGGTCTCCGGGGCGTTCGGCTCCCGGCAGGAGGAGGCCCAGCGATTGGGCCGGCTCATGCGTCCTAAAGCTGATGGACGCACAGCGCGGTTTTACACCCTGGTGGCCCGCGACACTGTGGACGCCGATTTTGCCGCGAAACGTCAGCGTTTCCTGGCCGAGCAAGGCTATGCGTACCGCATCATGGACGCCAAAGACGCCGCCTCCCCTCCGCCCCCCTAACCACCATCGCTCGCTCACTTAACGTGGACTTTCCCCCATCCCTCGCTCACATAAAGCGCACTTATTTCTAACGCTCGCTCACTAACTGCACCCCACTAACTGCACACTGTGCCGGCACGCTCCACAAGAGTAGGATCGAGAAAAGCCGAGGTTCCCGGGAGAGTAAGAGGTACCCGGTTCCAGAATTCTGGAAGGGGCCATGAAATACGAAGAGTCCGTTGCCGAACACTACGCCCACGGCAACGTTGAAGAGCGGCTACTGGGCATTATCCGGGCCGCGGGCGGGGACACTAGAAACTTTTCCCAAGCCGATCTGCACGGCGCGGACCAACTTCATATTGGCGGCTCCGCAGCTACCGCACGGATCGCAGCCCGCGCAGGCATTTACGCAGGAAGCCGTGTCATTGATCTGGGCTCCGGCATTGGGGCAGTGTCCAGGTACCTGGCCCAAGAATTCGGTGCCACTGTCCATGGAATTGATCTGACGCCACAATTTGTTGCCACAGCCCGCTCCCTGACCGAACGCACAGGGTTGTCCGCCCATGTGACATTTAGTCAGGGCAGTATCTTGGCTCTGCCTTTCGAAAATGGGAGCTTTGATGCGGCGCTCATGGTGCATGTGGGAATGAACATCCCCGCCAAAGACAAGGTCTTTGCAGAGGCTGCGCGTGTTCTGCGCCCCGGCGGCGTTTTGGCGCTCTACGACATCATGCTTCTGGGAGGGGACGTGGAAGAGTATCCACTGCCATGGGCCACAACTGCAGATACCTCGTTTATACAACCACCCCTTGCCTACAGCGATGCGCTGGCACAGGCTGGATTCAGCGTGGATGTTGAAGCGAAACCCTTAGCCTAAGGCATTGAGTTTCTGCAGGGAGTTTTGAGCGTTGGCGGACCTCCCGGTCTGGAGGGGGCCGCCTTGGTCAATCTGCTGGCCGGCTTTGAATCGGGATTGCTGGGACCCGTGGAAATCTACGCCCATCTTCCCTGAGCTCCACGCGTCAAAGCCAGCACCATCATCTGGATGGGCCACATTTGGCGGGGTTCACACTGACAGTGAGTGTTCCCCGTTCACGCCAGCAGCCCATGCCTGGTGCAGAGCGGTGAGTTCGGCTACCAAGGCAGGCTCGGCGTCGTGCAAGTTAGTGGTTTCTGCTGGATCGGCTGCCAGATTACACAGGAAGTAACCGCTGCCAGGTTCGGCACGCTCAACATCCCGGATGGCGTCTGCCACCGGCGATTCAGGCTCCACCCACTGCAGCTTCCAGTCGCCTTTACGCACCGACCATTGCCAGCCGCAATCCCAATGAAGAGCTTCGTGCCCGCCCTGCAGGAAACCTTGTGAATCACTCATACCTGCTTCACAGGATGCGCCCAGCAAATCCCGGCCCAGCAAATCCCGCCCGTCGCAGTGGGCGTACACGGCAGGGTCCGCCCCAGCAGCCGCGAGCGCCGTAGGCACAATATCCATGGCACTGGTGAGGCCAGCATGAGTGGTGCCTGCGCGAACATTGTTGGGCCAACGGAGAATAAACGGCACCCGCACTCCGCCTTCCCACAGCGTGTATTTAGTGCCGCGCAGAGGCAAATTGACTCCGTAGTTGCAGGTGGAACCACCATTGTCCGTCAGGTATATGACGATCGTGTCTTCGGCAAGCCCCAACTCATCAAGCTGGTCCAGTATCAGCCCGATCTGCCCATCCATCAATTCCAGCTGAGCCAGGTAATACGCTCTACCATTTTCCAGGTGGGGACTGATGGCGCCGTCGTACCAGTCAAGGTACTGACTTGCTCCGGGATTCCAATCTTCATAGGCTGGCAGCCCGCGTTTCTTTAGTTCATCCGCAGGTAGCTGCCAGCAAAAGTTGTGGACGGCGTTGAACGCAACAGTTGCCAGAAACGGTTTGTTGGCATGTTCAGCCACGAACTCCCGGGTACGTTCGCCAATGGCATCGGTGAGGAAGCCTTCCAACTCTTGGGGTTCCTCACCATTCCACAGTGGCTGGACAGCCATGGGACCTGCCGCCTCACCATACTCATCAACGGCTTCTTCTGAGTGGTGCAGGTAATTGAGCCGGCCCATGGATTCCCCGGCGAGGCCGTAGAACGATTCGTCATAACCATGCTGGGGCGGAGTGCCGCGGTCCCCATGATGTTCGGTGCCATAGTGCACTTTGCCGAAGTAGCCGGTGGTGTAATCCTGTGCCCGCATCAGTTCGGCAATAGTTGGCACATTGGCTGGCGAAATCTCGGAATCGGTGAACCACCGAGCACCCCAGCGCTGCTGATAGCTGCCCGCCGCCAACCCCGCCCTCGACGGGGAGCAAATGGGTGCCGTGACGTAGGCATTGCTGCAGGAGACCCCTTCTGCTGCCAGTCGGTCAAGGGCCGGAGTGCTCACATCAGCTTGCACGCCCAGAATGGAACGGTCGGCATAGCCGTGGTCATCGGAGATGATGATCATGATGTTGGGCTGGCGCTGTGCATTCTTGGACGGCATGAAAAAATCCTTAGTTCGGGTGCGATTCTGTCCGGCTAAAACTACTTGCTGTTTTGATTCTCAGGTTCGGCCAGTGCCGTCTTAAGCGAGGCCAGCGCAGTGGAGACGTGGGGTAGCTCCGGATACCAGGCACGCTCCCACTCAAGTGAAATCCACGGGTCCGAATTTCCGTGATCTGAAGCGATCTTCTGCGCCAGGGCGTGCATGGCAGCCAGAGGAAGCTCGCCCTCCCCCGGCAGCGTGAGCGTAACTGTGTGCGAGCCCGGTTGCCGCACCCCATCCTTGAACTGGGCATAGGCCAGCCAATCGGTCAGCAGCGAGGCAGTCACCTCCGGCGCTTCGTCATACCGCCAAGGGTGCATGAGATCCCAAATGACCCCAACCGGCGCAGCGGCATCCACGTGGGCCAATATTCGGCAAACATCTGCAGCACGAGGGTGCGAATCGTGCGTCTCCAACAAAATTTTTACCCCGCATGCTGTGGCATGGCTGGCCGCAGCATTAAGCCGGCGTGCACCACGGAGATCCGCAGCAGCCATTTCAGGAGAAGGTTCGACCCCCCGCTGTGTGGGCTCCAGACCTGCACCGGGAAACACCCGCAGTTGGGCGCACTGTCCTTGCCCTGGGTTTTGGGCGGAAAGCTCTGCGGCATGGTCGACGGCGGCCAGTAGTTCCGCGAGCACCGGATCGTTCGCGCCGTCCTCACCGAAAGTACCGGCCTCACCATAAGTACCGTTGCCGGCGGTACCTGTGGGCGCACAAATGCGGACGTAGCTAGCCAGCGCAAGTACCGTCAGGCCGGCGTCGGCCAGCTCGGTGGCCAAAGCCGCTCGCTGGGCCGCATCCATCTGCGGATACACAAACTCGCCCGCCGCCGCGCGCAGCTCAAGTCCGGTGGCTCCGGCGTTGTGGGCTGTAGCAATAACTTGGGCAAGGGAATCCCCTGGGCAGCCCAGGGTGGAGAACGCCAATGGCATGATGCGCCTTTCAACGGGTTGCGGGTCTTGTTCAAGAATAGTCTGGAAAACGCTTTCCATCAATGTTAGAAGCTAAGAAAAAGAACCTGAAGTACCCCTTGAGTCCTCCCGTGGAACACTGATATGACTAGTGTTCCACGTCGTAAGAGGAGCAATGATGACCGGTTCGTCAACCAAACTGTCCACGTCGCCCAATATTGTTTTTATCCTTAGTGATGACCAAGGACCTTGGGCACTGGGTTGCGCTGGCAACGAGGATATTCATACCCCGGTTCTTGATGCTTTGGCATCCGAAGGCACCCGGTTGGAGAACTTCTTTTGCGTCTCACCGGTCTGCTCCCCCGCCCGTGCCAGCCTCATGACCGGGCAGATCCCGTCAAGACACGGCGTGCACGACTATCTCACCGGGATTGAAGTGGGCGCCCAAGCACCGGATTACCTGGCGGGCCAACAGATCTTCACCGACGTGTTGGCGGATAACGGCTACCGGATGGGGCTTTCGGGAAAGTGGCATTTGGGGGCCAATGACGCCCCCCGTAAAGGTTTTGTGCACTGGTATGGGCTTGAAGGCGGCGGCAGTCCCTACACCGGCGCCACCATGTACCGTAACGGCGAGCGCGAAGAAACCAGCACCTACCTCACGGATGCCATCACCGAGGATGCGCACGCGTTCCTGGACCGGGAGGCCGCCCGGGATGAACCGTTCTTTTTGGCCATCAACTACACGGCCCCCCACAAGCCGTGGAAAGGCCAGCACCCCAAGGAATTTGAGGATCTCTACGCCGATTGTGCCTTTGCCAGCTGCCCGCAGGAGGAGCCGCATCCGTGGCAGCCCACAGTGGATGGGGTGGCTGTTGGCGGGGAACCGGATGTGCGCGCTGCGTTGGTTGGGTATTTTGCAGCTGTCAGCGCCATGGATGCTGCCATCGGTGATGTCATAGACCATCTGGAGCGTCTGGGCGTGCGCGAGAATACGCTGATTGTTTTCAGCAGCGACAACGGCTTTAACGCCGGCCATCACGGGGTGTGGGGCAAGGGCAATGGCACCTTCCCACAAAATATGTACGATTCCTCCGTGAAGGTCCCTGCCATTTTCAACTGGCCCGGGCGTATCGCTGCCGGCCCGGTGCGCGCGGAGCTGCTCTCGGCGTACGACGTCGCCGCCACCATTTTGGCGCTGGTGGGGCTGGACCCAACGCCTTTTGAAACCGGCCCGGGACGCTCCTTTGCCCCGCTCTTGGAGCTCAGCGCCGATGACGTGGCGAGTTCGGCGGCGCGTGCGGATTCCGCCGTCGTGGTTTATGACGAGTACGGGCCCGTACGGATGATCCGTACGCAGGACCGCAAGTATGTCCATCGCCACCCCCACGGTCCGCATGAGCTCTACGATCTGGCCGCAGATCCCGGCGAGCGTGTGAACTTGATGGACGACGCCGAACCCCACCCCGCGCTGGCAGGTTTGCGTTCGCGCATGGCTGGCTGGTTCGCACAGCACGGTGTGCCAGAGTTTGATGGTGCTGCGCTGGCCGTTGCCGGAGCCGGCCAGCACAGCCCACTGGCATTCCCCGAGGGAAGCCCGGATCCGCTGGGTGCTTTCAACGCACCTTTTTGGGACGGAGCCTAGGCCCCCTGGTTCAACCCGGTGTCAGGGTTATAGCAGGGGGCGCTCGGGGTCCCGGCAACCCTTCTTACGCTGGCGTGATGAGCTCAAGTCTCAACCCGATCATGTTCACTCCCGCTGGATCCCATTTCGAGTCAACAACGGGCAGATCTTTGATGCTCAGGTTCTGTTGTCCCTGCCCGGACACGGTGATTCGCCCAATCTCGCTGCGCACCACCTTCCAATAATGCAGGATCGGGTAAAGCTCGTCGCCGTCCCTGTGCAGCGTGAACGGGGTGCGGCCAGTTTCCGTTTCCAGCGTCCCCGTCAAGCCATCGGCCCACCATTGCGGGTTGAAATTGCCGAACGTTTCCTTGCTCAGCAGCACCACACGGTACTCGCCCGGGGAAGCCATCGTGAAGCTCCAGCGCAGTGATTCATCGGGGCCAGTTTCAGCGTTCCATATATCAAGTCGAAGCGGTGATCCTGGGACCTGCCTAATATCCTGGGCGATAATCGGGGCCTTGGCGAAAGTCAGCTCTACCGTCCGCGGAAGGTCATCGGTGGGCTCAGCCAGTTCCAGAGTCAGAAGCGGCCCCGCACCGCTGCTTTCATTCAGGGAGAAGTTCAGCAGGGAGCCTGCGCCAAGATCACGCACGGAGTCAGGCGCTACCGTAATACCGTTCAGGGACAGTTCCTTTTTTCCAGAATCGGTAACGTGCAGATAAATCGAGGATCCGCGGGTAGCTACCTGGCCCCAGTCAAAGGTGGCGGGAAAGGGCGATGGTCCGGCGCCGCGGATGGCCGGAACCGCTCGCTGCATCCAGGTTCCGATGCCCGCGAACTGCTCCTGGGCCTGCTTTGGAATGGCGCCGTTGGCGTCGGGCCCGGCGTTGAGCAGCAGATTTCCGCCGCGACTCACCGTGTAGGCCAGAGTCTCACAGAGGCTGGCTACCGGCTTCCAGCCCGATGCCAGCTGGGAGAATCCCCAGCTGTCGTTGGTGGTGGCAGCCGTCTCCCACGCCTGCGCAGGCAGGAAGTTATTGAAGTAATTGTCATCCATGGAGTTGTAATCGGCGTCAACTCCTCCACCAAGTCTGCTGTTGATGACGGCGCCCGGTTGCAGTTCCCGCACCAGGTTGAACGCTTCCTGGGCGCATTCGGCAGGGATGCCACGGGGCATGTCAAACCACATCAGTCCGATGCTGCCATAGTTGCTCAGGATTTCGCGTAGCTGCGGCGCTGCCTTGCGACGCCAGTAACGCTGAAAGTCTCCCTCATCGGTGTCGAAGTCCCAGCTATTGCAGCTGGGCCCCACCGCATCCGGGTCTTCCCAATCGATGGTTTGGGAGTAATAGATTCCCAACATGACGCCATACTCGTCACAGGCTTGGGCTATTTCGGCCAACGGGTCGCGATTAAACGGTGTGGCGTCAACGATGTTATAGGCGGATACCTGCGAGTGGTACATGGCGAATCCGTCATGGTGTTTGGCTGTGTACACAAAATACTTCGCCCCAGCTTCCGCGGCCGTGCGGACCCAGTCCCGGGCATTGAATTCAGTGGGGTTGAATGACTTGGCCAGCTCGGCATACTCGGAAAGGGGGATTTTGGCCTTGAATTGGATCCATTCGGCCAGCCCTTCAACGTGCTTTCCTTCCCAGAGCCCACCCAGAGTGGCGGATATGCCCCAGTGCACAAAGAAACCAAATTTTGACTCCGCCCATGGCTGCCGCCGCGCAATGTCTTCGGGGCCTTGGCGCACCACCGATGGGCCGTGGATGCCTTCATCGGCCGTTGGTGCGGCAAAGGCAGACTTGGTCGATTTTGCGGGGAGCGTCGAAGGTATGTTCAGGAAATTACCCTCGGTTGGCCGATCCCGCGTCCCATTGCTGGTTGGAAAATTCATGATGTTCACTGAGGTCCAATACTGGTTATTTTTTGTTGATGACGCTAATTTTCGGGTGGGTTCCAACGGAAAACGCCTTGGTTGATGGAATCGGCCGGCCAAGTTGCTTTTCGTTGCCACGGCAAAACTACAGTGCGGTTTCTGAACCGCAGTTGCACCCCGTCCGGTGCCCACTGCCATTGAAGCTCCAACGCCATTGAGCGCAGACGGGCCAATGTCACATCCAGGCCAATGAGTGCCATCAGCGTGAGTTCGTTGGAGGCCAGCGGCGGGAATTGCAGCAGTGGCAACCCAGAGTGTGCGCCAAGTATGGTGCCCTCGCCATGAACAACGTGGGGCTCCGCCTCCGCAGTGGCCTCCAATAGGAGGACACTGGAGAGCGCCCCGGGCTTGATGCCGACCTGGGCCCCTCCACCATTAACAAGGGTTTCCGGGGCCGCATCGGTGCTGCACAGGTAGCCGGAGAGGGCGGGTGTAAGTCCCACCACACCGGTGAGCTTGGCTGCCCGGACTTCCACGCCGTCGAGCACGGCGAAGGAGTTCTGGACCAAAACGTCCCTGCCGGCAGCATCCAACGCGAAGGTACTGGATCCGCCACCGGAGCGGACACTGCCTCCGTGCAGGCCTCGATGCCTGCTACTGGAGCCGTCGTGTCTAATGAAAATATCGTTATCTCGCTCGCCCGAGCCGGGTTCCAGCCAAGGAACAGTTGAGGTGGAAAATGCCAAGCGTCGGTACAGTGGATCATCCTTTTGCGGGTGTCCGTCACTTCCGGCGTTAAGCACCCGCACAGTTCCTGTAGCAGCGGTGCCAACAGCCAACCAGCCGGGTCCGCTCATCGGTAGTGTGTAGTCCCCTTGCTCAACAGGCAAAGGCTGTTCTTGTTCAGTCCAAACCGGATGATCAGCGGGCAGCAGCAATCCCAAAAAGCCCTTGGCGGCCCACTGCGGGGAACCCGGTGCGTTGTACGACTGCAAAATACTGCTGTTGGTTTCATGCCAACCCAGAGTAAGTACGCCATCCGGAGCAGCCCCGCCGTCGAGAAAGTATTTCAGCACCCCCGAGGCAATTCGGCGGGTTTGACCGGGGGAAACCACCGTGATTCCTTCCCGCATCGCCATCCAGAAGGGGGCGGCAACACCCCAGCGATACAGCAAGGAGCGGCCTTGAATCAAAGGTGCCCCATTTGCACCAAAGAGATGGCTGTAGCCATGCACAAACTGTCCCAGTCGGTCCCGGTAGACCTTCCTGCGCCCCGTGGCTGCATCCTCCCCCAACAAATCGAGGATGAAGAAGGGGTACACATGGAAGGTCCAGGCGTTGTAGTGGTCGAACCGGCGACCCTCACCATCTGAGTACCAGCCGTCGCCCACATACCAATCCTCTATCCTGGCCAGCGCGGCTTCGATTCCGGCACCGTCGTACGCGTAGCCTGCAGAACCCAGAAAAGCTTGGATCGTTGCGGCGAACATGACGTGGTTGTTGTCGGCTCCGAAAGATTGAGCCGAATCCCCCAGCCATGCGGCAGTGTTATCCCGCACTCTTTGCGGCACCACAGCCCAAATCCATTTCCGGCTCAGGTGGAGTCCCAGCGCCACGGCTGTGGCCTCCACAGTGGTTTGCGAATGAGCTGTCAGTTTTGGCCAGCGTTCATCTGAAGATGGATCAGTGCCTGCATCGAGGGCTTGGGCATACCACTGCGCCAGCTGTGCCGTTACTTCTGCCGCTGGACCGCCATCGCCGGCAGCACCGGAGAGACGAAGCGCCGCCAACAAAAATGTTCTTGCAAAGCCTTCCAGGAGCTCATCCGGGCTCTGTTCATACACACTGGGGAAATGCACTTGAGCGCCACGAGGAGAGGAATATCTCTTGGCCGCAGCGATTTGTTCATCGGCTGCCGCCTCCCAGTGAGCCCGGCTCAAACCTGTAAAAGGAGCTTGTGCCCAGTCGGGGCTGGGCAAGTTCATCACGCTGATGCCAGGGTAGACGCCAACACCGCCGGCGCACCAGTGCTTGCGGAGTCGTAGGCGGCAAGTACCAGTTCCACCACATGTTTGGCGTGTTCAATGCTCACACTGGGTTCCGCTCCGCCCACAGCGGCAACGAAATCGGCCAACTGTGCGGTGAAAGCGTTTTGGATGTCATCCGCGCTCGTGGTGTGCAAAGTACTCCGCACGCCGTTAATTTCCATGAACGTTCCATGCCGTGGATCAACTGTGATGGTGCCAAACTCGCCCACAACTAGCATCTCATCAATGTGTCGGGGTGTGTCAGAAACGATCGTGACGCGCAACTGAACGCCATTGGCCAGTCGCAGTTCCATGGCACCGTCGGTTTCAACAGCGGCGCCAAATCGGCTGAGCGTGGTGGCAGTTATTTTTACCGCTGGGGCCCCTCCTATCCAAAGACTGCGATCCAAACAGTGAGCACCAATGTTGATCAGTGCTCCACCTCCTGAAACAGCCTTGTCAAAGAACCACTCTGGGCGTGTGCCGGGACGGTAGTCGGTACTGCGGTAGTCATGGATCATCAATACCCGTCCCAGCTTCCCGCTCTTCAGTGCTTTCTGAGTCGCCATCTTCTCCGACATAAAGTGCTGGATCATGCCAATCACCATGACTACGTTGGCACTGGCACAAGCATTTTCCATAAGGATGCAGTCGGCAAGGGTCGTTGCCATAGGCTTCTCTACGAGCACATGAACACCGTGTGCGGCTGCCGCCAGAACCATATCCTTGTGCAGACTGTGCGGGGTATTGATAACAACCGCATCCACCGCTCCGGCAGCTAGCATCGTGTTGTAGTCCGTGAAGACGGCAGCGCCCCACTGTTGAGCAACGGCTGCGGCAACATCCTCTTGTAAATCACAAACAGCGCTTAGCTCAACGCCGTCAAGGACCGATGCGCCATGTGCGTGGAGGCCAGCTACGGCGCCTGCGCCAACAATTCCCAATCGCATTTACACTCATTCCTCTTCGTGCTGCGCGGATTGCCTCTTGGCACCGCAAGATTCTCTAATAACCAGCCGCGGACGCAGCCGGACTTGGTGGATAGGGCAGTCATCACCCTCCACCAGACGGCGGAGTAGGATCTCCGCAGCCATTTTTCCCATCCTGTGCTTGGCAGGTGCCACAGCAGTCAAGGGGACCTCGGCAAGGTCCGCTAATTCGTCATCGTAGGAGACAAGGGCCAGCTCTTCGGGTATGTTAATTCCGGCTCGGCGTGCTGCAGCTTCCAAAAATGTTGCTTCCCTATCACCGAAAACCAGGGCAGCTGTGATCCCAGCGGCGCGAAGTTGGTCCAGCATGTGTTCAGCTTCGCCAGCTTCCCACTCCTCCCTCGGTGCCGGAAGCACCAACGGGGCAAAACCCAGATCCTTGGCACAGCGTTCGTAGCCGGCCACAATGGCCGGTTCGGTGGGAGTATGGCTGCGTGTCAGCAACCCCACCCTGCGGTGACCTAAATCGACAAGGTGACGGACGGCGTCGTACGCTCCACCTTGGTGATCCGAGCACACGTGCTCGGTCCTGTCCCCCGGCCCCAGATCCATCAGGCTGCGCTCCAAAAGAACCACTGGCACATTCAGTGCAGCCAGTTCACGAACCCGCTGCTGCGGATCCCCGATCCCGCTCAGAGTAGGCACAAGAATCAGTCCGTCAACACCAGAGTCGATGAGGAAGTCAATACTTGCATTTTCTCGTTCCGGTTCGTAATTGTAGGTTGAGAGTTGCAGTGAAACATCGTGGGCAGAGAGTGTTTCTTCGATACCTTTGAGTACGCGCGGATAATACAGTTGAGTGTCCGGCAGCAGAACCCCCACCCGCAGCCGAGTTCGGCGGCGCGCCAGTGGACGTTCCGAGACGAAACTTCCCGCACCCTGGCGGCGAACAACAATTCCTTCCTGCACAAGTTCATCGAAAGCACGCCTGACAGTTGTCAAGGACAAAGAAGTCTCGGCAGCAAGCTGGGCTTCGGTGGGCAACTTGGCTCCTGCCGCCCATGTGCCGGCCAAAATACCGCGACGGAGCTCATCGGCCAGTGCCTGAAACTTCAGTTCACGGGAGTCAGTGTCACGCACGGTCCCGGATTTTGTCCGTCTAGTCACGGTGCACTTCTCCTCACTGTCTACTCATCATGTGGTGGCGGGCACGCTTCGACCCCACTTGTGATGAGCATGACAGATGTATAAGTAATGAATAAAGGTGTAATTAGCAATATTGAACCTTAAAGCTGCCGCTTAAGTCCAATATTCCGCCAATTTTACGGTCTACCTAACTCCGAGACGTTTCACAAATTTCAAATTAGTTTTCAAGTACACCTTGATTCCTATCTTTGCTGACTGTTTGAGTCATGTCACTGAGTCGTGATCTACGGCACAACAACTTCACGAGGTGTCTTCTATGAGTACTAAATCCAGAATTGTACAAACGTTGGCCGTGCTGGCTGGCGCATCAATGGCCCTGACGGCCTGCGGAGGTGGCGGCAGCGACGCCGGAGCAAAGGACAACGGTACAGTGACGTACTGGTCCATGTGGAAGGTTGGCGAGGCACAGCAAAAAGTACTCGCAAGCGCCATCGCCGATTTCGAAAAGGAAACCGGCAACAAGGTTGACGTGCAGTGGCAGGGCCGCACCAACACGAAAAAGATCATTCCTGCACTGAACACCAATAACGTCCCGGACATCATTGACGGCTCCAACGCCAACCTTGATATCGCCCTGGGCAGCACCGGACAGGCACTGCCCATGACGGATGCCTATAACACCGAGATCGACGGCAAGAAGCTCTCCGAGCTCATTCCGACCAAGTTCGCCGCCGTGAGCAACATCAAAGGCAAAGACGGCGAACCGTGGATGGTGCCCTACAGCCTCACTTCGGACGGCATCTGGTTCGACGCCGAGAAGAACCCGGACCTGGTGACGAACCCCCCGGCCTCTTGGGAGGACTTTATAAGTCTCCTTGACAAGCAAAAGGCCGCCGGGCAGACACCCATTGCTGCAGACGGTGACATTGCCGGCTACAGCGCCTACTGGTTCGTCAGCGCACTAGTCCACAGCGAGGGCCCCGGTGCGTTCAACAAGATTGTCACTGATAAGTCGGGCGCCGGCTGGGACTCCCCCGCAGTACTGGCCGCAGCCAAAACGGTGCAGCAGCTCGTGGACAACGGTTACCTGATCAATGGCTACAACGCCAGCAAGTGGCCTGCTCAGCAGCAGGCTTGGGCCACCGGCGGGGCAGATCTGCTCTTCAACGGCTCCTGGATCCCCACGGAGACTGGCACGTACGCCTCACCCGGATTCAAGTATGAATCCTTTCCGTACCCGGCCGTAGCCGGCCAGCCCAGCATGGCACGCACGGACTTCACCGGCTTCGCCATTCCCAAGAAGGCAAAGAATCCTGCCGCCGCCCAGGAGTTGGCTGCGTTCCTGATGAACAAGAAGAACCAGGACGCTATGGGCACAGTAGCCAAGGTCCTTCCCGTCCGCGCAGATGCCGCTATTTCACCGGAGCTCGCCGCGCTTAAGAAGAACATTGACGGCGCCAAGGAGATCTACCTGGGCAACGATGGTGTCACCGCTCCGGGCTACTTGGAGAAGAACTTTAACCCGACCGATGATCAGTTGTTCCTGGGCAAGATTGATGCCGGCGAGTTTGTCTCCAAAATGAAGTCGGAGACCATCGCTTACTGGAAGGCGCAGGGCTAATGTCTGCCTCGACTCTCAAGCGCACCCGTCGCAACCCTGCTCCGGCTCTCAAGCCGGGGCAGGGCCGGGGCGGAAGCAGCATTGAACGCCAGCGCCGCAAGCTTCTGGTACCGTTCGTCGGACCGGCTTTCCTCTTCTACACCGTCTTGTTCATCGTTCCCACGATAGCGGCACTCTGGATCAGTCTTAACGAATGGGCCGGTTCTGGTCCCATGACCTTCGTGGGTTTCAAGAACTACGTTAAAGTCTTCCAAGACCCGTTGTTCTTGAAGTCCTTCGGAAACACGCTGCTCCTTTTGTTCGTGGTGGGTGCGGCAATCTTCATCCTGGCCTTTGCCATGACGCTGGTTCTTCGGGACATGGCTGCAAAGAGAATAGCTCGCAACGTCATCTTTTTCCCCCATCTGATCAATGCTCTTGTCTTTGGCATCCTGGCCGGTTTCATCTTCAACCCAGGTGGCATGGTCAACAGCCTGCTCAAGCCTTTGGGTGTCACGGAACCGCCGGCTTGGCTTGCCCAGGACAATATTTTTCCGTTGATCATGGCCACCATGGTCCTGACCACCACAGGCTACTTCACCACCATCATCATGGCCGGAGTAGACAGGATCCCGCCTTACTTCTATGAGGACTGCGCTCTTGCCGGCGCAACAGCGCTCCAGCGTCTCCGGTACGTCATTCTGCCGCTGACCTGGGACGTTTTCGGCACTTGTGCCGTGCTGTGGACAATCTCCTCCGTCAAGATCTTTGAAATCATCTGGGTCTTTGGCGGCAGCAGCGGCGCGGGCCTGCCACCCACCCAAACCTGGTCCGTGGCCGTGTACACCTACGTCACAGCGTTCTCCGGCATGTCCACCCCGGCCTATGGTGCCGCCACAGCATCAGCCATCATTTCTTTGGCCTTGGTTACCGTACTGGTGGTGCTCCTGCGCCGTGCCATGCGCCGTGACGCCATTGAGTTCTAAGGAATCCTCATGACAACCCTTACCTCGTCTCCATCCGAGAAAGCCGCTCCACCGCCAATCCGTCGCAAAAGAAACCGTGGCGGCGTCAGTCCCGCCCTGCAGGCCGATCACAACTGGGTCCGCAGCCTCGGTGTGTTTATTCTGTGGGCTGTGGTGGTGTTATTCATCGCCATGCTCGTCTGGACAGTGCTGCAGGCCTTCCGCGACACCCATGCAATCTTGGAAAGCCCATGGGGTCTGCCAACATCGTTCAACTTCGATAACTTCGCCACGGCCTGGAATGTCAGCGGTTTCGCGTTGGCCACGCTTAACAGTGTTTTGACCACGGCGGTGTCCTCGTTCGTGTGCGTGGCCGTGGCCGCACCTGCCGCCTACTACCTCAGCCGGGTGGAGAACCGTCTCACCGATGGCCTGAGCTTGTACTTCATTCTTGGACTGGGAATCCCAGCCCAGGTCATCTTAATTCCGCTCTTTGTCATGTTGGACAAGGTGCACCTGACCAACAGCCTGATCGGCTTGAACTTGGTTTACATCGGTTTGTCGTTGCCATTCACGGTTTTTTTGTTGACGGCCTTCTTCCGCAGTCTCCCCCTTGAAATGGAGGAAGCGGCTGCACTGGACGGCGCGTCCGCCCTGCGCACCTTTATCCAGGTCACCCTGCCCCTGGCCAAAGGTGGCATCCTCACCGCCTTTGTGCTGCTGGTGGTGGGGAGCTGGAATGAAACCCTGCTGGCGCTGACCCTGCTCCAGAGCACCGAAAAGTACACTCTGCCAGTAGCCTTGATCTCGTTCGTTCAGCAGCAGACCTACTCCGGTGCAGACTGGGGCGGACTCTTTGCGGGTCTATGCATCGTGATCCTGCCCATGCTGGCCATCTACATCTGGCTGGGCCGTCGCCTGACGGAGGGCCTGACCTTGGGGATGGGCAAGTAGAACCCCAATGGTAGAACAACCAAATCTGCTGTTCGTGATCGCTGACCAGTTCCGGGCCATGTGCCTGGAGCCGGGCGGCGATGCGGTTTCCACCCCCTTTTTGGATGCCTTGGCGTCCGACGGCGTATCCCTGGCCCACGCTGTTAGCAGCTACCCGGTGTGCAGCCCGCACCGGGCCATGATGATGAGCGGGCAATACCCTGCCGCCAATGGAGTCACACACAATGTGA
This sequence comes from Arthrobacter sp. TMP15, assembly GCF_039529835.1. Taxonomy (NCBI): domain Bacteria; kingdom Bacillati; phylum Actinomycetota; class Actinomycetes; order Micrococcales; family Micrococcaceae; genus Arthrobacter; species Arthrobacter sp. TMP15. The sequence goes on along the minus strand of NZ_CP154262.1, from coordinate 697,649 downwards.
ACTCTGAAACTGCTACGTGGGGTGTTGGGCTTCGCCCCGACGCCCCGTCATGGGCTGCCGTGCTCAGGGATGCCGGCTACGCCACCGGATACATTGGCAAGTGGCACTTGGAGGCACCTGTTCCTGCCGATGCGATTTACGGCACCGGGCCCTTGGAAGATGGCCGCTACTGGGATGCCTACTCCCCCCTTGACCGGCGGCACGGCTTTGATTTTTGGTACTCCTACGGCTGCTGTGACGAGCACTTGACCCCGCATTATTGGACCGGCCACGCCGAACGGCATGAGCGGGTGGACGTTCAGGGCTGGTCAGCCGGGCATGAAACGGATGTGGCACTGGACTTCCTGCGCAGGGCCGGCACAGCACCCGGCGGCTCTGGCACAGCACCCGGCGGCGCGCCGTTTGCCCTCACCGTGTCCTGGAACCCGCCGCACCAGCCCTTCGACCAACTCCCCGAAGGCTATGACACCAGCTATGCCGGGCTGCCCGCTTCGGAGCTGCTCAACCGGCCCAACGTTGATCTGGATTCTGACATTAGCCGGGAAGCGGCAGGCATAGCCGCGCTATATTACGCAGCCGTCAGTGCCATTGACGTCCAAGTGGGGCGGTTGCTTCAGGCTCTTGAGGAACTGGATCTGGCCCGGAATACCCTTGTCATTTTTACCTCCGATCATGGGCAACAGATGGGCAGCCACAGCCTGCTGTACAAAAATGTGCCCTACGAAGAGTCCATGCGCATCCCCTTTGTGATGCGCGGCCCCGAAGAGTTCTCTGCCAAAGCCGCCGCCACCACGGTACTTTCCAGCGTGGATATTGCCCCTACTCTTTTGGGGCTGCTTGGCGTTGCCCACAGCATTCCAGCCCAGATGCACGGCCGCAACCTAGCACCCCTGCTGTGCACAGGAGCGGGTCTAGCCCCGGACGACGGGGAAGCGGCACTGTACTTCTACTATCCACGAAATGCCGAAGACGAGGACCTTCGCGGCCTCAGGACCCGCACCACAAAGTTCATTGCGGGTTTCCATCCCGAACGTGGCCTCACCACTGGCCTATACAATCTGGTGGACGATCCGTTCGAGCTTGACAACATCTCAGACCCGGTGTTGGTGCGCAGTCATGCTGCGGCGTTGGAGGAAGCACTTTCTGCAGCCGATCAGCAATGGACCGGAGCACCAGCTCTGCGGGATTTGGTGGCTAGCGCATGAATATCTTACTGATCATGGCGGATGAATTTGCAGCTCATGCTTTGACACGGGTCCGCTCCACGGATGAGCACTTCCGCACTCCTCACCTTGACCGGCTGGCCACGTCATCGACAACTTTTACGCAGGCGTACACGCCCTTTCCTTTATGCGTGCCGGCTCGCAGCGCCATGGTCACCGGCCGGTATCCGCACCAGCTGGGGGTCATTTCCAATGCGAAGGCATCCCCTGCGGGCGCGGAGCCCACCGAGGAACCCGGACATGGAACAAACTCGTTGGGGCACTGGTTCACAGCGGCCGGGTATGACTGCGCATATGCAGGAAAATGGCACGCCCTCCAAGCCAGTGCCACGGAGGCTGACGGTTTCACCCCCATCCACCCCTTCGGTGACGAGGGCTTGGTTCAGGCCTGCAGTACCTGGCTGGACGGCAGGAAAGATACCCGTCCCTTCTTCTTGGTTGCTTCCTTCGATGACCCCCACACGATCTGTGAATACGCCCGCTCCCAGCCGATGCCGTACGGAAACATACCCCCTGTCCCCGTGGCGGACGCCCCTGCCCTGCCTGCAAATTTTCCTCCTGCGCCTTATTCTCCGGAGGCACTATCCATGGAGCAAGTGGCAGCCGCACGCGTCTATGGCACCAACGGTTTCAGCCCCGATGAATGGCGAGGTTACCGGCATGTGTACGCGGCACTTGTGGAGCGCGTTGACCAACGCATGGGGCAACTGCTGGAGCGGATCGATTTGGCAAGCACCGCCGTCGTACTAATTAGCGATCACGGCGACGGCGATGCCTCTCATGCCTGGAACCAAAAGACCGCGCTATACCAAGAATGCATCAAGGTGCCGTTCATGGTACATGTTCCGGGGCAGCGCGCTGCGGTGATCGACGCACCCGTCCCGGCGGTTCTGGGGCTCCTGCCGACCCTGTGCCAGGTGGCGGGGATTCCAGCTCCGGGGGGACTCGCCGTACCCTCTGTGCTGGAAGCCACAACCGCTCCGGTGGTGGTGCAAACCTCATTTAGCGATGGGGCTGCGCTTCCCGGCGCAGGAACCACCGGGCGGGCACTTATTCTGCGAAATTGGAAATATGTTGTGTACAGCTGGGGTAGGAATCGGGAGCAGCTGCATAATCTGGACATAGACCCCGGCGAACAGCGAAACCTGGCCGTTGAGCGGGACCATGAACCAGTGCTTGAATCCATGCGTCAAGAGTTGCTTGACTGGGCACTGACCACCGGTGATACCGCTTTTTTGAAAAAGCTCGTGCTACCGAAATTTGCCTCCGCTGATCAACATCGAGAAATTTTTATGCTCCCTTATTAGCGCCTGAGAAGTCGCTGGGCGTATGCTGACAGTATCTACCCACGGAATCTTCAGCGTATTCCCAGCCAATGGTCGGAGACTGAAATGGTGAAAAAGATCGGACCTGAAGCCAAGTTGCTCGTAGTTGATGACGAGCCCAATATTCGTGAACTGCTCTCAACGTCCCTGCGATTCGCAGGGTTTGAGGTCATTGCGGCCGCCAACGGCCGCGAAGCCCTCGCCGCAGCCGAAGAACACAACCCCGACCTTGCTGTGCTGGATGTGATGCTCCCGGACATGGACGGTTTTACTGTGACCCGCAGACTGCGTGCTGCTGGCCGGCATTTTCCTGTCCTGTTCCTCACTGCCCGCGATGACACTGAGGACAAGGTCACGGGCCTGACAGTGGGTGGCGATGATTACGTCACCAAGCCGTTCAGCCTGGATGAGGTGGTGGCTCGCATCCGCGCAGTGCTGCGCCGTACTCAACCCATGGAAGATGACGACGCCGTTCTCCGTGTTGCCGATTTGGAGCTCGACGACGACGCCCACGAGGTGCGCCGGGCAGGGAAAACGGTGGAGCTCTCCCCCACCGAGTTCAAACTTCTGCGCTACCTCATGCTCAACCCCAACCGGGTGCTTTCCAAAGCCCAAATCCTTGACCACGTCTGGGAATACGACTTCAATGGCGACGCCTCCATCGTGGAGTCTTACATCTCCTACCTGCGCCGCAAGATCGATACCGATGCTGAACTTCCTGCTCTCATCCAAACCAAGCGCGGCGTGGGCTACGTGCTGCGAACGGCCGACAAGCGCTAGCGCAGCGCCAAGACATTGATTACGTTGTGGAAGAACGCCTCCCTGCGCTCACAACTGGTGGCCATCATCAGTGCCTTGTTGAGTGTGTCCTTGTTGGCGCTGGGGTCAACAACGTTTCTCTTGCTGCACTCCTTCCTGGAAGACCAGATGGACACGCAGCTGACAACGTTTCAAAAGTCGATCATTGGCCATGGCACGGTGGATTCCCAAAACACCGGGCAAACACCGTTCAGCTTTGACTACTATGTGGGCTTCCACTTTGCCGACGGCTCCCTAGCTGACCAAAACCGTTCCGGTAAGGACAAGCCCGTCTACCCGCCTTTTACAGTGGCACAAGCCAAGGAATTGAACGGGAAACCATTCACAGTAGCCAGCAGTGATGGTGGCGCGCCCTGGCGCATCACCATTGTGGCGCCCCAAAAGTTCAACTACGGTCCCTCCGAAATCACCGATACGCGGCCAGAGTATCTCGGTTATGTGGTGGTAGGCCTGCCCTACGAAACCCTCAACAGCACCTTGGAACGGCTCGCCGTGGTGATTGCCGGAGTGGCTATTTTGACCATCACGTTGGGCACTATGATCGCGTATTGGACGGTGACAAGATCCTTTAGGCCTTTGGCAAGGGTGGAGAAAACTGCTGCGGCAATTGCTGCCGGTGACCTCTCTCGCCGTGTGGACATTGAGAATCCAAACACTGAAGTAGGCCGCCTGTCAGGATCCCTGAACACCATGTTGGCCCATATTGAGCACGCGTTTGCAGCGCGGACAGCCTCCGAAACGAAGATGCGTCGATTTGTGGCGGATGCCTCGCATGAGCTCCGCACCCCGTTGGTTACCATTCGAGGTTTTTCCGAGCTCTACCGGCACGGTGCCCTGCAAACTCCAGACGACGTTGGCACCGCGATGGGGCGGATCGAGAGTGAGGCCAAACGTATGGGCGAACTCGTTGAGGACCTGCTGGTGCTTGCACGCATCGACGAGCAGCGCCCGCTGCAACTCAAACCCGTAGACCTGCTGATCATTGGCCACGATGCAGTGCTTGATGCGCGCGCGTCAGCTCAGGAGCGGTCCTTCGCCGTCGTAGGGCTCGACGGCGGTCCGGGCACCCCTGCGCCCAGTATCGGAGACGAAGCAAAATTGCGTCAGGTTGTCACCAACCTCATGGGCAACGCGTTGCGCCACACACCTGAGGGGACGCCGATCGAAATTATGGTTGGCACCAAGGCTGCGGATACCGGAACCTCTTCTGTAATTAAGATTCGTGATCATGGCCCCGGTATTTCCGAAGAAGAAGCCCCACGGGTCTTTGAGCGTTTTTATCGTGCGGACTCTTCCCGTGATCGCAACACCGGCGGCAGCGGTCTGGGCCTGGCCATTGTCTCAGCTATTGTGGCATCGCATAAAGGCACCGTTCGCCTTGAACAAACACCTGGCGGAGGCGCCACTCTGGCCATCGAACTGCCCTTTGCCCCGATGAACGCAGAAGAACACGGCAGCGATGACGCATCTGGTGCTGATTCTGATTAATTCCTCCACAGTGTGCCTTGGCGGCCCGCTCGTCCACTGAAGCACCGGCGTGGCTTTCCGTGGCAGAATACTGCTCCTAGGCTGGAACTTGTCAATGAATTCAAACGATTTTCACTTCACAGACAAGGTTCCACTCATGGCACAGTTCAACGTTAACAGCGACGACTTGGCGCTGAAGAGCACGGCCGTTAAAGGATCCGTGGATAGGATCCGCCTTGAGGTGGACGCCATGAAGCGCAACCTCTTGGATTTACAGTCCACGTGGACAGGGACGGCGGCCACAAACTTTCACGCACTCATGCAGGAGTGGCATGCCACTGAGCTCAGGGTTGAAGCGTCGCTGGAGAGTATCAACAGCGCCTTATCCATGGCGGCCACACAATACGCCCAGGCAGAAGATGCCAACACACGAATGTTCACCGCACGGTAGCGTTGCCCGCGCCGAACGGCACCGCCCTCACAGAAAACGTAGAGCTAACCAGCTCCTGTCCTAAACCTCGGCAGTGCCCTGGTGGTGGCGCAGACGCCACGCTCCGCTGTCTCGCTGCCACAGAGAACTCCGTAACGAAGATCTAGGCTGCGAGCTCTTCTCAACCTGCGCAACGCTGCGGTAGCTCAGAAGAGCCGTTACGGTATCAATCTTGACCAACGAAAGGACTTCCAGGTCTGTGCTGGTAGCTTCCTCATCCTGGAGCATATCCAGGATCTCCTGCCGGGACCAGCGGCGCCCTGAGACACCAATTTCTTCAAAATCTGGATGCAAAAGTTCCCCCGTACGCAGTGGATCTGCACGAACAGCCGGGTCCAGAAGCTCACGCTCAAGTTCCACGACCGTTTCTAAGCCATCCTCAGCGCGAGCGGTAAAGGCCGGATCGGCCTCGTCGTCCAACATGGAAAACAGGTCGGGCTGTTCAAGTTCGTCCAGCAGCAGCCTGCCCTGGGCGGGGACAACGGAGTCAGGGTTCTTTGAAGCATGGGAGAAGCTGCCAGCACTCTTGCCTGCCTCGGCACTGCCGTTGGCTGAAGCCGAGCTGGCTTGTTCGGAAGTGGTCTGTGCCGAACCCGGGTAGCCCGGGCCCTGCTCCGGGGCCCGCTTGGCCTGGTAAGCAGTGGCAGCCGCACGTGCCCGGTCATCTGCGGCCTCATTGAGCTCGTGGCCGGCATGGCCCTTGACCCATTCAAAAGTGAATTTACGGTCTTTGATTACGGCATCGATCTCTTTAAGGATCTCAACGTTCAACACTGGTTTACCGTCAGACTTGCGCCAACCTTTACGCTTCCAACCGGGCATCCACTTCGTGACGCTATTGATGACGTACTGGCTGTCACAGAGAATGTGCAGCGGCTCCTCCGGCAAGTGCGCTGTGGAGATGAAGAGGTCCAGCACTGCCATGAGCTCACCCATGTTGTTGGTGCCGTGCGGCCAGCCACCTGCCCGCCAGCAGTTCTCATCAACGTACCAAGCCCAGCCAGCGGGACCGGGATTCCCTAACGCCGAACCATCGGCAGCAGCAACAATTGTCATAAGTCCATACTTTCAGACTCCACTGACATCTCCATGCCGAAGCGCGGCATCAGTGTCCACCGTTTGAGCAAACGAAAGGCGCCACTGCCTGTCACGGACGTGATTTCGTGTAGTTTCCACGAAACCATATGGCCCGTAAGGCAATGGCGCCTTTGTTTGAAGACTAAAACCCTATGAAAGCGAGAGCGCCTGGGCCCACAGCTCCGAGGGGCCCCAACGCGGGTCGCTCGCGACCCGCACCTAGAGGAGCGCCTGGGCCCACAGCTCCGAGGGGCCCCAATGCGGGTCGCTCGCGACCCGCATTGGGGAGGAGCTGGGGACTAGAAGCCGCCCATACCGCCCATGTCGTCTCCGCCGCCGCCAGCCGGGGCAGCCTTTTCAGGCTTGTCGGCTACAACAGCTTCGGTGGTCAGGAACAGGCCGGCAATGGAAGCCGCGTTCTGCAGTGCAGAGCGGGTTACCTTTACCGGGTCGTTGACTCCGGCAGCAAGCAGGTCTTCATACTCGCCTGTTGCAGCGTTTAGACCGTGTCCAACAGGCAAGCTGCGAACCTTGTCGACAACAACGCCGGGCTCAAATCCTGCGTTGAAAGCAATCTGCTTCAACGGAGCATCGATGGCAACGCGAACAATGTTAGCTCCGGTTGCTTCGTCGCCCGTCAGGTTAAGTCCCTCGAATGCCGTCACGCCAGCCTGGATGAGAGCAACGCCACCGCCGGGGACAATGCCTTCTTCAACAGCTGCCTTGGCGTTGCGCACTGCATCTTCAATACGGTGCTTGCGTTCCTTGAGCTCAACTTCAGTTGCGGCTCCGGCTTTGATGACTGCAACTCCACCGGCCAGTTTGGCCAGGCGTTCCTGCAGCTTCTCGCGGTCGTAGTCGGAATCGGAGTTTTCGATCTCGGCACGGATCTGAGCCACACGACCGGCGATGGCTTCGGCGTCGCCGGCTCCATCAACAATGGTGGTCTCATCCTTGGTTACAACAACCTTACGAGCCTTGCCCAAGAGATCCAGAGTGGTATTTTCCAGCTTCAGGCCAACTTCTTCAGCGATGACCTGGCCACCGGTGAGAACAGCAATGTCTGCCAGCTGGGCCTTGCGGCGGTCACCGAAGCCCGGAGCCTTGACGGCAACAGACTTGAACAGACCGCGGATCTTGTTCACGATCAACGTGGCAAGTGCTTCGCCTTCAATATCTTCGGCAATGATCAGCAACGGCTTGTTTGAAGCCATGACCTTCTCCAGAACGGCAACGAGGTCCTTGACGTTGGAGATCTTGGAGTTAACGATCAGGATGTACGGGTCTTCAAGAACCGTTTCCTGGCGTTCGGTGTCGGTGACGAAGTAAGCGGAGATGTACCCCTTGTCAAAGCGCATGCCCTCGGTGAGCTCAAGCTCCAGACCGAAGGTGTTGGACTCCTCAACAGTGATAACACCTTCCTTGCCAACCTTGTCCAGAGCTTCGGCGATGAGTGCGCCGATCTCGGGATCCCCAGCGGAAATGGACGCGGTGGCAGCAATCTGCTCCTTCGTCTCAATTTCCTTGGCGGAGGCGAGTAGCTGCTCGATGACGGCTGCAACAGCCTTCTCGATGCCGCGCTTCAAGGACAGCGGGTCGGCGCCGGCAGCTACGTTGCGCAGGCCTTCCTTGACCAGTGCCTGTGCCAACACAGTGGCTGTGGTGGTGCCGTCTCCTGCGATGTCGTCAGTTTTCTTGGCGACTTCCTTGACCAGCTCGGCGCCGATCTTCTCGTAGGGATCGTCAAGTTCAATTTCCTTGGCGATGGAGACACCATCGTTAGTGATTGTGGGTGCGCCCCACTTCTTTTCAAGAACAACGTTGCGACCGCGCGGCCCCAAAGTGACTTTGACGGCGTCGGCGAGGATATTCAACCCACGCTCAAGACCGCGGCGTGCCTCTTCATCAAATGCAATGAGCTTGGCCATACAGGCTTCAGTCCTTTCAGAACAGTCCTTTCGGGACTGTCGTTTCGGATACAAAGTTCCTCATTGCGGCGCCCGCGACGGACGGATACCCTGCCACTGATCTATTTACAGTGGCCGTGAACCCTCGCCCAATGAGGAAAGTTTAATCCTCCGACGGCGGTTGGACAGCTAATAATTAGCAGTCGCCACCTCAGAGTGCTAAGTCAATAATTAGCACTCGATACAGCAGAGTGCAAGCGCAGAGGCCGGTATGAGCTTGAGGCGAACGCGCCTCGAGCAGCTAAGAGGTCATAATCATGGGCAGCATCCCCACTCCGTGGGCACGCAACACTGGCAGAAGCGACCGTATAGACCCATGTCTAGGACACTTTCTTAGAACTTCAGTGTCCTGCACTTCCGGCTGGGCCCCTAAGCGGATATTGTGGGATCTGTAAGTATTCCGATGCACGCATACGCAAGTGACACCCACTGCCCCGGCAGCGACGCGTGCCACAGCTCAAGCACCAGGAGACACCTTGACTGAGAACATTAAGCCAGAGCACACCCCCGAACAACCGGGCACTCCCAATGACATCCCCGCAGGCTACGACGCGCCCGCCAAGACGGGCTATGAAACCCCTAGTTATCAAGCACCTGCTGCACCGGTAGCTCCCGAAGCGCCAGCCTACGAACAGCCCACCTACCAGCAGCCCGGGGCGCAGCAGGGCTACCCGCAGCAAAATATGCAGCAGCCTTACCAACAGCCTGCCTACAACGCAGCTCCGGGTACCGAGCAGAAGTCAAAGGTTGTTGCAGGTATTTTGGGCATCCTGCTTGGATCTTTGGGTATCCACAACTTCTACTTGGGCAAAACCAAGATCGCGTTGATCCAGCTTCTCGTGTCTGTGATCAGCCTGGGTATCCTCGCACCGCTTATGGCGATCTGGGGACTGGTTGAGGGCATCTTGATTCTCGTGGGCCAAGAAGGTTACCGCACTGATGTCAATGGTGTTCCGCTGAAGGACTAGTTTCCGCATTCACACCTGCACCACGCACGCGAGAAGCCACTTATGGTGTCCAAAACCGGGTTTTGGACACCATAAGTGGCTTCTCGCGTTGAAGAGCGTTTAGGCGCCTGGCCCAAGAACCACGGCCAGCGGAATTCCGAGCTCAGCGGTATCAACCAGCACCGTAATCTTTAGCACCGCGCCTAGCTCATCCGCGTTGGCTTTCTGTTCAATGCCGTTGTAGAAAATAACCGATGTGTTTTGACGCTGCCCTGCCCAGTTGGCCGACTGGGAGACTGCCCAACCGTCGGCCGTAACAAGCCCCGAATATCGGGCAGCCAGCCCGGGGGTGCCCGTTGCGTTGAATATTGCTACGGGAGCGCTCTTATCAACAACGGAATCCGGCGCAGCCTCAGTAGTCGTTTCAGGTTCCGGAGCCGGCGTTTCCACAGCAGAAGTAGCAGGAGCCTCGGTGGTGGCCTCTGCTTCCGCGCTTTCGGCCGGAGCGGAGGTGGTTTTCGCAACAACCGGCGCGTTCGTAGTGTTGAGCATCTTAGGCATGATGATAAATGCCAACAGCCCAATACACAGAGCCACAACACCAAAGATCATCAGCGGCATTAGGGAGCGCCCTTGCGGATCCATCGAAGCCCGGTGAACGCCGTGGCGTGCCGAGCTTTCCTCTACGGCGTCGAATTCATCCCGCGGGTATTTACTCATTGTGCAGTGCTGTCCTTGTGGGTGCGTTGGGTGAGGTGGCGTCAGTTGCCCAGCCGGCGCGCGGACCGGGCCTGTTGACGTGACACACGTAGTCTACGCAACCGTTTGACCAGCATGGGGTCATAAGTCAATGCAGCTTCCGTGTCGATCAACGCGTTCAGCACTTGGTAATAGTGAGTTGCTGAAAGGTCGAACATGTCGCGGATGGCTTGTTCCTTGGCACCAGCGTACTTCCACCACTGCCGTTCAAGGTCAAGCATCTGAGAGTCACGTTCGGTGATGCCGCCTTGAATTACCGGTACTGCGGCAGGGCCCACCGAGTCTTGCTCGTGCTGGATAGCATCGGCCACAATAGCCTCCCTTGAAAATTGCGCATAGGGCCATGATTCATGACCCGCTCTGTCCATAATAAGGGCGAATCACAACTATGTCATTTGAGCTCCTGTGGAAAGTCTCTGTGCATGCTCCGGGTGTGCGGGAATGGACGTACACCTCCTTGCATGAAGCACAATGGAAACCATGGAAAGCACACCCGGACTCTTTGACCTACCGGCACAAGACCCGTGGGACTCGCAGCAACTGCATGCTTTGGCCGCATTGCGGAACGATCCCTTGGGCCAAATGGCTTCCGATTGGGCTGCGGCGCTGGCTCCGCTGGATGCCACCTTGCGCAGCTTAGGGGCCATGTTGACCAAGGAGTACGACGCCGGAACTCGCTTCCTGCCACCGCCCACCCAGGTGCTGCGTGCGTTGAGCACACCCATGGTGGACGTCAAAGTTTTGGTCGTTGGCCAAGATCCTTACCCAACACCGGGACACTCTGTGGGTTTAGCATTCGCAGTTGATAAATCTACACGTCCGCTACCCCGCAGCTTGAAGAACATTTATAAGGAGCTGAGTTCTGACTTGGGCTTCCCCGCAGCCGCTCATGGCGATCTCAGCGCGTGGGCCAACCAAGGCGTTCTCTTGCTGAACAGGGTCCTGACGGTAGCCCCCGGCGCAGCCGGTTCGCACCGCAGACGCGGGTGGGAGGAAGTCACGGAGGCAGTCATCACAACCCTTGTCGCCAGAAAAAAGCCTCTGGTGAGTGTTCTCTGGGGCAAGGATGCGCAACGTCTAGCCCCGCTATTGGAGGGCACTGCTGTGATCGAGTCGGCTCACCCGAGTCCGCTTTCAGCCTCGCGAGGCTTCTTTGGCTCTAAACCTTTTAGCCGTGTAAACAATCTGCTTGTAGCTCAAGGCGCTTCACCGATCGACTGGATGATCCCCGTGGCCTAGACTGGTTAGGATCACCTAACTTCGCGCTATTGACGCGCTCACCACGCCGGGCTCTGCCCAGCCCAAGGAGCCCACTGTGACATCCCCAGACACTGCCGCCGCTGAAACCCCGGCCCGCACCACCCGGCCACGCGCTCAAATCACCCTTGAAGTTCTTCGCAAAGAACAGCTCAGCCCGCACATGGTGCGCATCATTGCCGGAGGCCCGGAGCTGGCGAAATTTGAGGCCAAGGACGCCACCGACATGTATGTAAAGATACATTTCCTGCGCCCTGATGTGCAGTACGCCGAGCCCGTGGACGTGTTCGCACTGCGAGAGGTGATGCCGCGTGAACACTGGTCAGTCACCCGCACTTATACCGTCCGCTGGATCAACATGGCCGCCAAGGAGATCGCCATCGACTTCGTAGTACACGGTGAGTCCGGACTTGCAGGGCCGTGGGCGGCGGCTGCAGCACCGGGTGAGCGCATCATATTCGTTGGCCCAGGCGGCGCCTATAAACCCAATCCCGATGCCGATTGGTACCTCTTTGTGGGGGACGAATCTGCCCTCCCGGCAATAGCCTGCGCACTTGAATCACTCCCGAACGATGCCCGCGGCCACGCATATATCGAAGCAGACACGGCGGCAGACATCCAGCCCATGGCCAAGCCCGACGGCGTAGAACTGACCTGGGTTTTCCGCAACGGCACCGCGCCAGATAAATGCACGCTGCTTCTAGATGCTGTTACCAACGGAGCATGGCCAGCCGGTACCGTAGACGCCTTCGTCCACGGTGAACGCGAGTGTATGAAGGCGTTGCGCGATCTACTGTTCAAACAGCGTGGACTTGAGCGTTCACAAGTATCCCTGTCGGGATACTGGGCTTATGGCCGCAACGAGGACAACTTTCAAGCCGAAAAGCGTGAGCCCATCGGCAAGATCCTCTAAAGTCCCCCACTGCGGGCGTAGCGCCCGTAGTTGATTAGCGCCTGCGGTTGCTGCGCTTGTCCTTAAGCCCGTTGCTGCGTGTGAATGGTCTGGCAGCATTATCCCCAAGCACCACACCCGCAGCAACGGCAAGGATGATCACCAAAGCGTTGAAAATGCCAACGGCACCGATCGCTGAATCTTCTGGTGTCAGCGTCATAACAAACATGGCCCGGAAGATGGACAAACCTACCAGCAGGAATATGATGGATGGCACGGCCACGACTAGTTGCGGAGCATCCAAGCGCAGGGCAACAACACGGGCAAGCATGCCAATAACAACAGCGGCAACGGCCGGGGCAAAGCGGTCACCCAGTCCGATTTGCAGGCCGAAGTGAAAAACAACGTAACCGGCCAGTGCCACCCCCATGGTGGGCAGCAGCAATCGAACCGCAGTTTGTTCAGCAATACAGATGGCCACGGTAGCCACGGCCACGAGCGCGAGTGCCCCATACAACGGCAGAGACGGCGTGAGAGTCTCAGCAACATTTAACCTGTCGGCCCCAAACATTGCACTTGAAACAAGGGCAACGGCGATGCCTGCCACAATGGCACCAAAAGTCAGAAAAGCCGAGAGGAAACGGCCCGCAGCTGTAACGGGGAACCCGTTGATAGCATCTTGGACAGCAGAGACCAGACGCCCCGAGGGAAGCATCAGCAAAATTCCGCCGGCAACCACAATTGAGGGGCTCAACGGCACTTGCGCCATGAAACATAACACCGCCACAACTGTGACAATAAATGAGCTGCTGGCGGTAATGAAGAAGTCAGGTACCCGCCACTTTCCAAGGACTCTTGCCACCTGTCCGGCCATGAATATGGTCACGAAGGCAACCAGCATGCCGAAAGCAGTCCCACCAATAACACCTACAACGGCGGCCGCAAATACAGCCTCCGCCATTGAAACCATCCACCGTGGAAACGGCTTGGGCCTTTTGACTATGACATCCAGGCGCCTGTGCGCTTCATCTCTGGAAACACCACCACTAGCAATATCTGTCACGAGCTCATGAATCTCCACCAAGCCTGCGTAGTTATTGGTCCAAGAACGCACCACCCGCAAAAGAGTGATGGGAACAGCATCCCTCGGCGCATAATTCAAAACTACCGACTGGTTGGTTATATCAACCTCAATGGTGCGCAGTCCCAGGGCTGCTGTGACAGCAATAATGCTCGTCTCAACTTCAAGTGCTCCGGCACCGTACCGGAACATGGTCTCAGCCAGGCGAAGAGCTAAATCAATCGTTTTTCGGGCAGACTCTTCGGCCTTGCCCACTTGGATCGTGAAGTTTGCATAAGGAGTACCGGCGAGCCTGTCGACGATGGACATGGGCGCCGTAGGGGGAGCCTCACCCTGCACGAGTTTACGCAGCACGGTCCGTGCAGCCTTGTTGGGACGGGCAGGAGCCACCACAGGAATCAGCCCGGCGACAGGTGCCGTAGTGTTCTCGCCCTTGGCCACTTTGACTTTCTTTACCGAACGGCCGTGCGCACTTCCGGCGTGCACGGTTCCGTCTTGCACACTCCCGCCTTTGGCACTGCGGCCTTTGGTACTGCGCTCTTTGGCAATGCGGTCTTTGGTACTGCGCTCTGGTACTTTGATGCCTGGCACGCTGGCGTTCGGCACCTTGGTGCTTGGGACCTTACTGCGCTGGACTTTGCGGCCCTGGCCGTTATCGCCCTGACCGTTATCGCCCTGGGCCGCATCCTTGGAGGCGCCATCACTGTGGGAGTTGCCTGCAACGTCTTGGTCCCGGCTACTGGGTGTGCTTGTCATTCATGCTCCCTGAGCCCTCGTTACCGGTGCTGGCGTTCTGATCCAATGACGCCTGCACCACAAAAAATAATTAGTAAAACTGCTTTCCGGTGCGGCGAGTGTAAAGCTGCCTGAACACGCGCTCACCGGCCCTAGACCATAATTTATACCGCACGGGGCTGAGCACTAAGTCATAGCAACCTACAAAATCGGTGACTGTTTTAGAGAAGCTCGTTTTAAACAAACCTAGGCCGTGGTGTGGGTGAGTGGGATCCTTGAGCCGGTCCGCTGGCGGCGTGCCACAGAAGTCGTACTCGAGAGCGCCAAGTTCCTTCATGTCATTGATGGCGGCCCACTGCACTAGGTGGGAATCTCCATACTGGCTGCGCTTCTGCAGCGAGCCACCATCCTTGTAGGTGGCTTTGGCACCGTAGTTAATGACAAACGCACCCACGGAGGCGACGCCGTCTTCAAAGACAAAATAGAAATGTCCCTGTTCGCGTTGGGTGAACTCTGTCCAGAACTGCCGGTAGTACTCAAAGTCGCGGGCCTGTGTGGTGGCTTTGGCAGCGATGGTGCCTACCATCAAGGAGTACATTGTGCGCATAGTTGATTCTGTCGGATCCATGCGAACAACTTCGACGTTTTCGCGGATAGCTCGACGCACTGCGTTGCGGCCGCGAGAATGCAGCTTGCGGAGTAATTCACTGGATTCCGGGGAAATATCAAGCAAAGCTGTGCTGTCGTTGGGCTGCAGGTCTGGAACCTCAACCAGGCCCGCCCCCCGAAGAACTGAATGGGCTTCTTCGGAAGCCACGATGTCCGGTTCTATCTTTACCGCAAAAACGTGAAGTTTGGCGTGTTTGACGAAGACTCGCAAAGCCTCGAGCACGGCTGGGACCTCAAAAACATCAGCAACATCGGGGCCCTTGATGAGATACCACAGCTTACCCAGCACCGGAAAAGACTTTTCCAGGACCAAGTTGTAGCTGGTGTAATGCGGTCCTTCAAAAGCCAAGAATTGCGTGTCCCAGCCGTAGTTCTTTTTAACGGCCGCAAAAGCCTCAGACTGGAGCAGGTTACCGCCGTTGGGATTGGCAGTGACGAGTGTGTCCCATTGTTCAATCTCGGCGGCTGTGGCAAAGCGGGCAGTAAATTCTGGCAAGAGACCCTCAATTACGTTGGCATGTATTCGCTTCGTCTACTCTACCGGCCATCAATACCCCCGCACACTCGCCAGCACACTCTCTGCACACGCTACTTATCAGCGACTTACGGCCACACGTTGGACGTCTACGACAGTTCCCGTGTAGAAACATCGACAATATTCTCCCTGTCGGCTTTTGTTTCCAGCGCAATTTCCTTCACGAAGCACAGCACTATCGCGGCAAGGACAGCCAGCGGGACCATGAACAGAAACAGCGGAATCAAGGCTTCATTATATGACTCGATGATGAGGGACTTGACGGGTTCGGGCATGCTGTTCACCAGGTGCGGGGTGAAGGAGCTGGCGCCACCGCCTCCAGTGCCACCGGGGATCTTTTCCGCAATGAGATCGTACAAGCGCGTGGCGAACATGGCGCCAACAACGGCCGAGCCCAGCGTGGCGCCGACCTGGCGGAAGTAGTTCTGCCCCGCCGTGGCCGTTCCAACAAACTTCAGCGGGAAGGAGTTTTGTGCCACAAGCGTGAGGATTTGCATGCTGGCGCCCAGGCCTATACCCATGACACCCAAGTAGATGCAGATGAAGTAGATCGGGGTGTCGGTGGAGATCGTGGAGAGCAGCAGTAGTGCCAAGGCGAGGATCGCGCTGCCCACAATGGGAGCAACCTTGTAGCGGCCCGTGGTGGAGACGCGGCGGCCCACCACAACCGAGACAATTAGCATGCAGGACATCATGGGAATCATCAGCAGGCCGGCTTCAGCGGCTGAGAAACCCGTGGCCATCTGCAGGTAGGTGGGCATGTAGCCGATGGCGCCGAACATGGCGATGCCCGTCAGCAGCCCGGCGATGGTGGTCAGAACAAAGTTGCGGTTCTTGAACAACAGCATGGGCATAACCGGCTCAGATACGCGGTTTTCCACAATGACAAAGAGGGTTCCGGTCACTACGGCTGCGATGGCAAGACCGATGATTTGCGGAGAATTCCAGTCATATTGCGACCCGCCCCACGTACCGACCAGGACCAGGGCCGTGGTGGCCAGGGCAATGAGCATCATGCCCACGTAGTCGATCTTCGGACGCGTGGCATGGACCTTTCGGGGAACATGCAGCAAGAAGATGGTGGCCGCAATTGCCAGAAGCGCCAGCGGCACGTTCATCCAGAACGCCCAGCGCCATCCCGGTCCCTCGGTCAAGCCGCCACCGATGAGCGGGCCGGCAACGGAGGAGAATGCGAAGACGCCGCCCATAATACCCATGTACTTGCCGCGTTCGCGGGCCGGCACCACGTCGGCGATGGTGGCTTGCGAGAGGATCATCAAACCGCCACCGCCAAGGCCCTGGACCACGCGAGCAATGATGAGCACGTTCATATCATTCGCCAAGGCACCAATGACGGAGCCAACAAGGAATATTGAAATCGCGAACAAGAGCATGGGCTTGCGGCCCAGCAGGTCCCCGAGCTTGCCGTAGACCGGCATCATGATGGTGGAGGCAAGGATGAAGGCCGTAATGACCCACGCCATGTGTTCGACGCCGGAGAGCTCACCGACGATCGTGGGAAGAGCACTGGAGAGCACCGTTTGGTTCAGCGATGCCAGCAGCATGGTCACCATCAGACCGGCGAACAGGAGGATGATGTTGCGTTTTTCGCTGTGATCAGGGTGCCCGTGGGCTGCAGGGGCATCTGGGACTGCGGCTTTTATTTTGGTGGAACTCATAGGGCTGCCTTAATAGTGTCTCTAAAAATTTCAATGGCCTCTTGCACGGCCGGACTTGATTCGTTGGTGGTGGCACTAGGATCCTTGGCGAAGGCGAACCGCATGACGGTTCCTGCCAGCATCAAAAGTGCCAGTGCGGAGTCCCTGCCGGGAGGTAGTCCTGACCAGGATTCTTCCTGGGGACCACTGGGATAGCGCTCAAGCAGCACGGCTTCCACCAATTCCTCACAGGCCCGCAAGTGTGAGACAAGATTTCTCGCCAGTTCCGGATGCCGCTCCTTCAGGATCCTGCGCCGATCTGTGCGGGAGGCCTCGGGAAACATGGAGCGGATGACTGTGACCATGAGGTGGACAGTCCGGCCAAAAAGATCCCCGGCCCCGCCGGCGCGGAAACAGGCAATGGTCTCCTCTGAGAGGGTGGGCCCCTGAATACCAAGGATGGCGTCTTCCTTGGCAGGGAAATAATTGAAGAACGTGCGCTTGGAAACTCCTGCCGCGTCAGCGATGGCTTCCACGGTTGTATTTGCCAGGCCTTGCTCACAGGCAAGCTTTGACGCCTCATCATGAATCAGCGCCCATGTCTCGAGGCGGTTGCGTTCGCGCAAGCTAACAGGAGGTTTATGCATAATCACAGTTTATGCACTCACGCACAAATTGCACAAGTGCAAAGTTTGCAATCACATGGCCACCGCTGCTCTTAACGACGACGGCGTGCCATGCTGGCGAGGGCCCCTGAAGTTTCAGACGCCCTCGCCAGCATGGCACGCCGTCGCGCTTGGCGAACGGGTTAGTCAGCTGTCCTGAGGCCGCAACCAGGTGAAATGCGGTGTTTCCTTCGCCAAAAACGCCGCAACGCCAATGGCCGCATCCCCACTAACAGCCATCTGTCCTTGCCAATAGTTGCTTAGTTCAGCTATCTGCGCCTCACTAGCGGCTGCGCCGATGGCATTGACAAGTGCTTTGTGGCCCTGCGCAGAGAACTGCGAGCGCCCAGCCAAGCGGAGCGCGAATGAGTGCACTTCCGGCCAGAAGGCATCGGTGGCAATGACTTTGGTGGCCAGTCCCAGCTCCAGTGCCTGCGCGGCGTTGACAAAGTCACCCGTGAGCAATAGGTACTTGGCCGTGGCCGGACCAGCTAACTGCACCAGACGTTTGATCCCGGACAATGGATAAACAATGCCAATCTTGGCCGGCGTGACACCGTATATGGCACGCTCGGAGGCCAGCCGGATGTCACAGGCTCCTGCGATTTGCCACCCTCCGCCAACACAGTAGCCATCGATCGCAGCTATTGTTGGTTTGCGAAATTTGGCCAGAGCGTCCTCAGCCACTGTGATGTCGCCGCCGTCGCTGTGACCGGTGGCGGGGTCGTGCAGGATCTTTTGCACAGAAGCTATATCCGCACCTGCGGAAAAGTGCTTTCCGGCGCCTCTGAGCACCACAACTTTCACACCATCATCTGCATCCAGTTCTGCCAGCACGTTGGTAAATTGTTGCCACATGCCTTGTGTAATGGCGTTACGCATCTCCGGATTGTCCATAATCACAGTGGCTACGGTTCCGGAGCGCTCAATCCGCAACTGGCCCGTCGGAGCAGGCTCGGCACTCATGCTGGCTGCTCTTGGCCCAAAGTGGCAGGCGGAGCCAGCACAATTCCGGCGTCAACCAGTCCGGCAATTTGCTCCGGCGTCAGGTCAAGATCTGCTAAAACGGCAATTGTGTCTTCGCCCAACGTTGGCGGCGCTTTGCGGATCCGGGGCGCCAAACGGTTCAGCGAAATCGGTCCGCGCACAAGCGGCAACGGCGTGCCGTCTGCACGGTGGATGATCTGCACCATGTTAAGCGCTTTGACCTGCTCGTCAGCGAACGCCTGTTCATAGTTGTAAATGGGCCCGGCGGGAATGGCTGCTGCGCGTAGTATCGGCAGCCATTCACCGGCGGTGCGGACAGCCAGTAGCGCCTCCAATTCCCCCTCAAGGGCACAAACATTGGCGTGACGCAGCTTCCCTGTACCGTATTCCGGACGCTGAACCAGTTCGGGTGCACCAAGCAAAGTACACAATTGCTGCCATTGCTTTTCATTCCCAACAGCAATAATGATGGGTATATCAGC
The DNA here is from genome assembly GCF_039529835.1 of Arthrobacter sp. TMP15. Taxonomy (NCBI): domain Bacteria; kingdom Bacillati; phylum Actinomycetota; class Actinomycetes; order Micrococcales; family Micrococcaceae; genus Arthrobacter; species Arthrobacter sp. TMP15. Next base: position 678,614 of record NZ_CP154262.1, on the reverse strand, counting down.
TGTAGCAAACACGCCGTACGGCGTCAGTGCCGGGTGCGTATTGCCCAGCGGCACCGGCACCTCTCCGGTGCTGAGGTATTTCTGGCCCTGAAAGGCGCCAAGCGCAAGCCCTGTTTCCAAGAGTGAGGTGGCCACTTCCATCCCCGCCCCGGTACGGGCTCGGCCTACGAGCGCCGCGGCGATACCCAAGGCTGTGTTGATACCTGAAACCATGTCAATGATGGGTACGCCCACCCGGAACATGTTCTGAGCATCGGCGCCCGTCACGGACATCAACCCACTCATTCCCTGCGCCACCTGGTCCAGACCCGGAGCCTGGGCCAGTGGCCCGGTGGCACCAAAACCGCTAACTGAGGCAATGATCAGCTCGGGTTTCGCAGCGCGAAGCTCTTGCGGGTCAAGGCCCATTGTGCTCAGCACGCCGGGGCGGAAGTTCTCCACCACGACGTCGGCACTCATGGCCAGCTGCCACAACAAGTCCCGGCCCGTTGGAGAGTAGAAATCGATGGCGATGGATTCTTTGCCTCGGTTGGCCGAGTCAAAGTACAGGCTGTGATCATCCTCGAAGGGCGGCCAGGACCGGCTGGAGTCCCCACCACGGATACTCTCGGTTTTGATGATCGTTGCACCAAGGTCTGAGAGCAGGGCCGTGGCGTAAGGCCCGGCAAGTGCGCGGCTTAGATCAAGGATGCGGATGCCGTTAAGTGGAAGCTCCGATGGGTTACCCATTGGATACCCCGCGCAGCCGGACGTTGATCTGCTTGGTTTGGGTGAACCCGGCGAGCATGCCCTCAAGTGAGACTTCCCGCCCCATGCCACTTTGTTTGTAGCCACCGTAGGACTGCCCCATCACTTGACCGCCACCCTGGTTGACCTGCACCCAACCCGCCTGAACTTGGTGGGCTGTGTTCAAAGCGTCGTCAAGGTTGTGGCTCCAGACGTAGGCCGCCAGCCCGTAGTTGGTGTCATTGGCCATGGCAATAACATCGGCAGTGTTCTTCCACGGGATAGCCACCAGAACGGGGCCGAAGATTTCTTCTTGGGCCACCCGGAAATCATTCTGCGCACCGCTGAAGACTGTGGGCAGGTGGTAGTAACCTTCCATTAAGGCCCCTTCAGTGGGTGCGTTGCCGCCAAGTACCGCCTTCATTCCCGGAGTTCCCCGGCCCTCGTCAAGGTAGCCGGTGATGGAGGCGTGCTGCTTGGCATTGATGATGGCCCCCATATCGCTGGCCTCATCCATAGGGTCACCCACTTTGAGCGCGCCGAGCTTTGTTGTGAGCCGGGCCAGTACCTCATCGTAAATATCTTCGTGGAGGAACAATCGCGAGCCGGCGGTGCAGCTTTGGCCCTGCCGAGTGAAGCGCGAGGCCAGGAGCAGACCGTCGATGAGCTCGTCGTCGACCGCGTCAGGAAAAACGATAGAAGGGTTTTTGCCGCCCAATTCCAATGACATGTGCGCCAGCCGGCCGGCCGCCGTTGCAGCCACCCCACGGCCCACTTCGGTGGAGCCGGTGAAGGAAACCTTGTCAACGCCGGGATGGTGAGCCAGGGCCTCACCAATAACTGAACCGCGCCCGGTCAATGCATTGACGACGCCGGCGGGAAGGTGCCGATTGCATACTTGTGCAAGCAGCAAAATGGTGAGCGGGGCGTCGTCGGCCGCCTTCATGATGACAGTGTTGCCTGCAGCCAATGCTGCCGGAATTTTAAACGCGGCGATCATTAGCGGAGAGTTCCAGGGCAAGATCGCGGCCACCACACCCAATGGTTCCAAACGGGTGTATTGCAGCTGATTCTCTCCTGCCGGTAAGGTGGTGCCCTTGACCTCACCGGCTACCCCGGCAAAGTAGCGGAACATCGAAACCATGGTGGTGGCTTCGGGCCGGGCCTGAGTGCGCAGGGCATTTCCTGTGTCAAGAGCTGTCAGCTCCGCAAACTCTTCAGTACGTGCTTCAAGCTCGTCGGCGATAGCCAGCAAAGCTTTGGCCCGACCGCTGAAATGCTGCGCACGCCAAGCAGGGAACGACGCGCGGGCAGCGGCCACCGCACGGTCCACGTCAGCCTCATTGCCGGCAGGGACCCGGGCAATGACGGCCTCACGGCGTGCCGGGTTCTCAACATTGCGCCACTGCGCACTGGCCGAGCCCACTTCCTCACCGTTGATCCACATGGGCCAGTCGCGCACGGCTGGAGCGCCTTGAACTTGCGTCATTAGAATTTCCTTATCCGTTTGTTGTGGCAGATGTGCTCAGGGTGCCATCCACCAGGGAGACAATCCTGCTGCAGTCTTTGCCGCCTTCACCCTCATCAATGAGACGTTGGAAGAGTTGCTGTACGTGTTCTCCGATTTCCAGTGGAGTACCCGTGCTGTGTGCGGCCGCAATAGCCAAACCGATGTCCTTGTTGGCCAGCTCGGCGGTGAACGATGGAGCAAAGTCGTTATTGGCAGGCGAGGTGGGAACAACCCCTGGCCGCGGGTACCACGTGCGCAATGCCCAACTATCCCCCGATGAGACCGAGGCGATGTCCCAAAATACCTGCTTGTCCAAGCCCAGGCGTTCCGCCAGGACCGCACCTTCGGCGGTGGAGGCCAAGTTGATGAACAACATGAGGTTATTGCAGATTTTGGCGGCTTGTCCCGTGGTGGCACCGCCCGTGGGAATGATGTTTGCCGCCATTGGGTCTATATACGCGGAGGCGTCAGTCACGGCACCGCTTTCACCGCCAATCATGAACGTAAGGGTTCCGGCGACCGCTCCGCTCATGCCGCCTGAGACGGGGGCGTCTACAAAGCGGAAGCCGGCGGCAGCAGCGGCGTCGTGCACGTCCTTGGCAGTTTCTACATCAATCGTTGAGGAATCAATGAGCAGACTCGTCTGCGCAGCGTTGGCCAAGATGCCGTGGTCGCCAAAATACACGCTGCGGACATGGTCTCCTTTGGGCAGCATGCTAAAGACCACGTCTGCGCCGCGAACCGCATCAGCTATTGATGTGGCCGGGCTGACTCCGGCAGCAACTGCCGCATCAAGAGCTGCCGCGCTTAAATCAAAGCCGCGGACAGTATGCCCTGCCGTAACCATGTTGGCCGTCATGGGTCCGCCCATGTTGCCCAAACCAATCCATGCCACTACCGCCATGATGAAAGCTCCCTTGCTTACGTTTCCCATTATGTCTCAGGGCCCCAATGAAGGGACGATATGACCAGCATCACACCCTGTTAGAGTGCAAACAAGGCCGAAATAAGCAGAGCCCATGTGCATACTTGCACAGACCGCCCTCGGTGCGGAAGCCGCATATATAAGGAGTAGGTACTTGGTGGATTTCAAACGTTTTCCCAGTCCCGACGATCTACTCATCCTTTTGACAGTAGCCAGACTTGGCCGCTTCACTGCGGTTGCAGATGCGCTGGAGACCACCCACACCACAGTCTCGCGAAGAATTTTGGCGCTGGATAAACAAATGGGTGGGCGCACCTTGGAGAGAACCCCGCAAGGTTGGGAACTGACGGAGTTGGGCCGGGCAGCGGTGGCTGCTGCCGAGGGAATTGAAAAGAGCCTGCATTCCCTCACGGCAGGCCTACGTGAAGGCGTTGACGTTATCTCCGGAGTGGTGCGGGTGAGTACCTCTGATGGTTTCGGGGCACTGATTGCCGCGCCTGCGCTGGCACGTCTGCAAAAGAAGCATCCCTCCTTGCGGGTGGAACTGCTCAGTGCCACCCGCAGACTCAGCCAAAACCGCTCCGGCGTGGACATCGAGGTAGTGGCCGGGAGCGTAGAAGCTGGTAAATCCGAAACCATGCTCCTGTCCGATTACGCGCTGCGCCTGTACGCCGGCACCGAGTATGTGAACGAATATGGCCTACCGGAAACCGTGGCCGAACTCGCAAACCACCGGTTCATCTCCTACGTGGAATCAACCCTGCAGGTTGCCGAGCTGGCTCTGCAACGAGGTTCGCTGACAACAGATCCCGCACAATTTCAGTCCACCAGCGTGTTTGCCCAGATCGAAGCGGTCCGGGCCAATGGCGGAATCGGAATGCTACCGGCATTCATGGTCCATGGGCAGGAGGGCTTCATTCGTGTTTTGCCCGACGACGTGGAACAGGTGGTGCAGTTTTGGGCAGCGGCGCGCACAGAATCCCTGCGCTCCCCCGCCGTCCAAGCCGTGGTGACAGCTTTTTTGCAGGAGACGCACCGCCTGCAGGGCCAGTTACTACCATCAGGTCAACGCCAATCTTCCTAGCGCTGCGGTAGTGCCGGCCCTGCGTTTCTTAATAACGGACTCAGCTGGAGGTGTTGGCTGCTTTGGCTGCTGCGGTGCGAGCTAGCGCCAGTGTTCCTGCCGCGTCGGCCTGATCAATGTCATGCAGGGAGACACCCTTTGTTTCCTTCAGGAAGAACACTGCAAGCGCCGTCACCATGCAGGCCCCGAGTAAGTACAGGGCTACCGGAACCGATGAATTGTAGTGTTCCACCAGACCAGTGGCAATGAACGGGGCCATGGATCCTGCCACGATGGAGGTCACCTGATAGCCCAGTGAGACACCCGAGTACCGCATACGGGTGGGGAACATTTCGGCCATGATGGCGGGCTGCCCGGCATACATGAGCGCGTGGAAGAGCAGGCCGATCGTGACGGCAGCCAAGATCATGAAGTTGTCCTTGGTATCCATCATGGGGAAGGCAAAGAAGCCCCACGTGGCGCCCGTGAGCGCACCAAGCATGTAGGTGGGGCGGCGTCCTATTGCATCGGAGAGCTTACCAACCAGCGGAACCACAATGAAGTGGATCCCGTGTGCCACCAGAAGAAGCAACAGGATGCGGGAGGTATCGATGTCAACGATGATCTTGAGGTAGGTGATGGAGAACGTGACTACTAGGTAGTACAAAATGTTCTCGGCAAAGCGCAGTCCCATGGCCGTGAAAACCCCACGAGGGTAGCGGCGGAGTACTTCCAACACACCGTAACCGGCCTCGGGGTTGTCCTCGATGTGCTCCTGGGCTTCCAAGAAAATCGGGGCGTCACTGACCTTGGTGCGGATGTAGTAGCCAATCAGGACGATCACAGCTGACAGCCAGAAGGCCACGCGCCAACCCCACCCCAGGAACGCCGCTTCACTAAGCACGGAAGCCAGGGTCAGCAGTACTCCGGTAGCAAGGAGGTTACCCAGCGGCACAGCCGATTGCGGCCACGAGGCCCAGAAGCCGCGGGACTTATTTGGGCTATGTTCTGCCACCAGCAGTACCGCCCCGCCCCATTCCCCGCCGACGGCGAAGCCCTGGATAAAGCGTAAGGCCACCAGAAGTGTTGGCGCCAAATACCCCACTTGGGCAAAGCTGGGCAGGCAGCCCATCAAGAACGTGGAAACACCTACCAAGATAATGCTCAGCTGAAGAAGCTTCTTGCGGCCAAATTTGTCGCCGAAGTGGCCAAAGACGATCCCGCCGATGGGCCGGGCAACGAAACCAACGGCGTAGGTCAGAAACCCTGCCATGATCGCGTCGAGCTCCGAGCCGGAGTTGGGGAAGAACATTTTGCCAAACACCAACGTAACGGCCGTGGCGTACAAGAAGAACTCATACCATTCCACCACCGTGCCAGCCATGGAGGCGGCAACTACTTTCCGCAGTCCCGACTCTTTGGTTGTGGGGGTCGATCCAGCCTGTGAACTCATTTTTACTCCTTCGCACCGGAGTGCGCTTGCCGACATTGACAAATGAGCCAGTCCACGGGGATACGGGTTGTGATCCACGCCACTTTTGCTCGTCTGCCTGAGTATCGCAGCATCTGCAAAGGAACATCAATGACCAATACCGCAGAGTTGGTGCGCATAAATGCACACCCAACGACCACTGACGGCTACTGGGGGAACTGTCTCTTGAGCCACTCTTCCCACGCTGCACCCGCGGCATCTGCATCTCCACCAACTGCATCTCCACCATCTGCAGCTCCACCATTGGAATCGTCATCATCGGCAAAGAGGTGCACACTTATCCCGACAAGGGCACCAAAGGCATTACGACCAAAGAAACGAATCATGGTGTCACTGGTGCGTAAGCCAATAAAGTTTGGATCCAGATAATCCACTGTGGCCTCCACTTTCCCCAGCCCGGCAATGGTGAGGCTGAGGTGTCCTCCGGCACCGCCGTCGGCTATCCCCAACGCCTTTTTCACAGTTTCAAAAGCGTCAGGGGCACCAGAAGCCTCGGGGCCTTCCAGCTGCGCAAAGGCGGCCTGCCTGCCGGAGAAATACTGCACATATTGGCCCAGTGTGTGCAGGTAGAAGGCGGTGTGCTGCGTGGCGGCGTTGTACTGGTTGTCCCAGTCCGCAAAGAACACGCCCTTGTGCGTGTATTTTAGCCACGTTGTGCCGTTGGCAAGTTCGCGTATGTCATAGCCAAGTTCGTTGAAAAACCCACCCTCACCTTCCAACCGATTGGCGAAGCGATGCGCAGGATCCCACGCTGTGATGGTGCTGCCAAAGGGGCCCTCACCGCCGAGTTTGGGCTCAATCTCCATGGGCCACATCCAGCCCGAGGTCCCGGTTGTAACAGCTTGGAACACCTGCGCCGGGGTGCCCTCGATCTCGGATTCATGCACAATCTAAAATTTCTTAGTCATCTTCTCTCCTCATTTCGCCGAAAAAGTAAATAGGCGCCGTACCACTTGACCGTCAGCGAGCGCGTCAAGACTCTCGTTGATCTCGCTCAGATCCTTGGTATCTGTGTGAAGTAGTTCAATGGGCAGTCGCCCGTCCCGCCACAGCTGAATATAGGCAGGGATGTCCCGAGCCGGGTCAGCGTCCCCCATGTAGGAACCAATGAGCCGCTTGCCCGTTCCGGCGAACAGCAGAGCAGGCACTTCAAGCATCTGGTCCGGGTGTGGCAACCCCACCGCGACCAGGGCGCCCCCTCGAGTGAGCAAACCAAGGCACGCTTCCATCACCGATGCGCTGCCCACAGCCTCCACGGCCACGTCAACGCCGTCGCCCGCGTGTGCAGCCACCAGCGCGGGCGCCTGCTCCGGTGCGCCGGCGAAATGTGCACCACATTGCAATGCCAACTCCTGCTTCTGAGCCAGTGGGTCGATGGCGATGACTGTGCTGCCAGGGATCTGCGCGGCGGCCATGACGGCCGCGAGACCCACAGCACCCAAACCAAACACAATGACTGATTGGTCTGCACTAAGACGTGCGGAGTGGATAACAGCGCCAATCCCTGTCAGGGCCGCGCAGCCAAACATGGCGGCAATATCCAGTGGGACATCTTTGTCAATCACCACCAAGGATTCACGAGCAACCACGGCATACTGCGAGAAAGCCGAGACACCCAAATGGTGGTTGATCCGCTCGCCCGACTGCGAACGCAGAACAGCTTCCCCATGCAGGAGGTCACCACTACCATTTGCCGCGGCACCGCGATGGCAGAGCGCCGGACGCCCACTGGCACAGGCACGGCATTGCCCGCAACTTGGCACAAACACCAGCACAACATGCGCACCAACTCCAACGCCCTCCACGGCGTCTCCGACAGCCACGACGATTCCGCTTGCCTCATGTCCCAGAGCCATGGGAAGGGGGCGAATACGCGAACCATTGATAACGGAGAGATCAGAGTGGCACAGGCTGGAAAATTCGATTTTGACCAGCACCTCCCCGGCTCTCGGCTCAGGCACGGGCACTCGTTCCAGCGTCAGTGGCTCACTGAGCGCATACGGCCGTGCCGTGTGGGCGGTGCGCAGTACGGCGCTGGTCATCAATGCGGGCTCAGTCATGAATTGATCCTTAGTAGCTGGCGTTGCAAGGTGAGGTGCGCTGATCCAACGGGTTTGAAGTGATCATACTCGCGGCCGTGCGCGCGTGCTCAGCTGCCGTCAGCGCGTGCTCAGCGGCCGTGCGCTCCCGGATCAAGCACGCAATTCTGGCAGGCAGCGCGTATATGCGGCATTGAGGATGCACGGCGGCGGAATACAACTGCGCACATTCCTGGTGCTTCCACTGCCTGGACCTGCAGGAAAAAAGGGGCTGTAGTGCGCTGACGCTAGAACCAAACGAGAGTTTGGATAGCTCAGGCTGCCCTCATAGAGGCTCGTTCGCAGGGTTCTGCAGAATGTCGGTGGCCTGTGGGAGGCTTTCAAATAGCCACATCGTCATTGGCGTAAGGTGGAAAAACCATCAGTATTTCCGGCATGAGGGCAGTCAATTAAACCTATGGCATCCAAGAAGCAAAGCACACTTTGGCAGTCGCTGGTCCGGCTGGCACCTCAACTGCGGCCGATGATGTGGCCCCTGATATGGGGATTCCTGTCTGCACTAGCAGCCAGCGCCGTGGCTTTGGCGATCCCGCAGGTGTACCGATAACTTGTAAACACGGCACTGCTGCCCGGACACGGCGTCCAGGCGTTGTGGGCTGGAGCCGGGATCGTGCTGGTCCTGGGTCTACTCGAGGCCGGATTAATTGCCCTCCGGCGCCAATTCGTCATGGTTCCGGTCACCACCGTGGAAACACAGATGCGCGCCTCTTTCTACCGGCATTTGCAGCAGCTTGCCATCGAATTCCATGACCGTTGGGGCTCCGGGCAACTACTCAGCCGGGCCATGAGCGATCTGAACTTTATGCGTCGGTGGATGGCTTTTGGTGCCATCATGCTGGTAGTGACGGCACTGACGGTGGCTATCGGTGTGGGATTGATGTTCTCCATGAGCTGGGAACTGGGCCTGATTTTCTTGGCGGCAACCGTACCCATCGTCATTTTTGGATTCCGTTTCCGGCGCTCTTACGGACGGGTCAGTCGCAGGAGTCAGGACCAGGCTGGGGATCTTGCCACCACAGTGGAGGAATCGGTCCACGGCATCCGCGTACTCAAAGCGTTCGGCCGTGGCCAGGAGGCCCTGGATTCGTTTGCCGGACAGGCGCAAGAGCTCCAGGCAACCGAGATTCACAAGGCCAAGTCTCTTGCTGTTTTCTCCCTGGTGGTCACGCTCATACCCGAGCTCGCCCTCGGTGCGGCGCTGGTAGTGGGGATCCTGTTGGTTTCCACTGGCAAGCTCGACGTCGGGGCTTTGGTTGCGTTTTTTGCCACAGCTGCCGTCGTGGCTGGCCCCGTGGAGTCCATGGGACCGTTGCTAGCCATGACCTTTGCCGCCAAAACAGCCTTGGACCGGCACTTTGAGGTCATGGATGCAGTGAACACCACCACCGATCCGCTCAATCCGCTACTTCTGGAGGATGTACGCGGAGAGCTGGAGTTCCGCGACGTCCATTTCAGGTTTCCGGACACACCGGAGGGAGCACCTGACTTACTCAACGGCGTCAACCTAAGACTGCACGCCGGGGAAACCATGGCGCTGGTAGGTGTGACCGGGAGCGGCAAAAGTGCCTTGCTGAATCTAGTACCACGCCTTTTTGATGTCAGCGCCGGAGCGGTTTTATTGGACGGCACTGACGTCCGCCACCTGCCGTTGGCACAGTTGCGCCGGCATGTCTCTGTGGCTTTCGAGGACACCACGCTGTTTTCCCATTCGGTCCGTGGGAATGTTTTATTAGGAGCGGGTGACTACCCCGGGCGCTCACCCGAGGAAGAACTTAAACGCGCTTTGGAGGTGGCACAAGCTGACTTCGTCTATAACCTCTCCGACGGGGTTGACACCCTGATTGGCGAGGAAGGGTTGAGTTTGTCCGGCGGTCAACGTCAGCGCATCGCTCTGGCTCGGGCCATCGCTGCCCGCCCGGCCGTGCTGGTCCTTGATGACCCCCTTTCAGCGTTGGATGTCAACACGGAGCAGCGAGTCAGCACCCGGCTACGTTCGGAACTCAAGGGGACCACCACTTTGATTGTTGCTCACCGCCCATCCACGGTGGCCACGGCCGATCGGGTAGCACTTCTTCAAGATGGACGCATTGCAGCTGTGGGCACTCACACCGAGCTGCTCGCCAAGAATAGTCACTATAGATATGTTCTGGCCAGCCTCACCGAGGAGCCTCGTGATCTGGATAGTGGTGTGGATGAGGAGCTCCCCGATGATCTCGGCGCACAGTGCCTCACGGGAAGTTCACCCAGCCCCGTAAACTCGGGTACACAGAAGGGACCCACAACATGAGGGACGGAAAAAAGCGTAGTTCGGAGTCGGCGTCCTTTATTGCCCCTCAACAGATAGGACAACAGGGGACCACTGGTGAGGACAGTGTAAATCTCAGCAGTGAGGCGAGCCGCGCTGTGCGGCGCCGATCCGTGCGACTTTTACGGACCCTGTTGCGCCCGGTCCGGCTACGTTTCGCCGTCACCGTGGCCCTCGTGGTGCTCTCACAGGCCGCTAAGGTGGCCGGTCCCCTGCTGATTGCCTACGGAATTGATACGGCACTGCCAGCACTGAGCACTAAGCCGGATGCCTATGTCCTGCCGCTGATCGTCACCGGTGGAGGGTATATCTTTGCGGCGCTGATTGCTTCTTGGCTTACTGCGGCGTATCTCACTGCCACGGCACGGCTCAGCCAGGCGATGCTGCTGGATCTGCGCATTCAAGTTTTTAGACATACCCAGCGCTTGAGCATGGAGTTTCATGAGTCCTACACCTCAGGACGCATCATTTCACGCCAGACTTCGGATTTAGAGGCCCTGCGCGAGCTACTTGATTCGGGTATTTCATCGCTTGCTTCAGGGCTGGTTTTCATGGTCCTGACAGTCGTTTCCATCTTTTCCCTGGATTGGATCACGGGGCTGCTGGTGATGGCTTCGGCCCTACCCATGTTCTGGTTCTCGCGCTGGTATCAAAAGCGTTCGCAGGCGGCCTACCGCTCCTCTCGGGTGGTCTCCGCGCGGCTCATTGTGCATTTCATCGAGACCATGACGGGCATTCGTGCGGTTAAGGCTTTCCGTCGTGAAGAGGAGAATGCCACCCGCTACGAGGAGCTTGCCGAGGATTACCGGCGCGTAACTGTGCGCTCCATCAATCTCAACGGGATCTTCCAGCCCGGGCTTGTCCTCATTGGCAATGTGGCTGTTGCGGTTGTTTTATTAGTCGGCGGTTTCCGCGTGCTGGGAGGCGCCTTGGAAGTGGGCGCACTGCTTGCGTTGCTGTTGGCCACTAAACGTTTCTTCCAACCTGTGAGCCAGATGGCCATGTTTTATAATTCATTTCAGTCTGCCCAGGCCGCGCTGGAGAAAGTCTCGGGGTTGCTCGAGGAGGTCCCCAGCGTACGTCCCCCGCGCCATCCAGTCCCGCTGCCTACCGCCACGGGCGACATCCAATTTAGCGCAGTAGAGTTCCGCTATGGCAGCGGGCCTCTGGTGCTGCCGAGTCTTGATTTACATATTCCCGCGGGCCAAACGGTGGCAGTAGTGGGTGCCACGGGTGCTGGTAAGTCCACGTTGGCCAAGCTCATGTCCCGTTTCTACGATGTCAGCGCTGGTTCGTTAATGCTCGACGGCGTGGAGTTGCGGGATCTTTCTAGCGCTGACTTGCGCCGGGCTGTTGTCATGGTGACGCAGGAAGCATTTCTGTTCAGCGGCACTGTCGCGGAGAACATCGCCTTGGGCAACCCTGCCGCAAGCCGCGCACAGATTGAGGCAGCGGCGCGCGATGTCGGGGCCGACGAGTTCATTCGGGCGCTTCCGGATGGTTACGACACGGATGTCAACAAACGTGGCGGCCGCGTCTCTGCCGGGCAGCGTCAATTGATTTCCTTTGCACGGGCGTTTTTGGCAGATCCAGCCGTTCTGATTTTGGATGAGGCCACATCCTCTCTGGATATCCCCTCAGAACGGCTTGTTCAAGACGGATTGCACAAGCTCCTAAGCTCCTCCGATGGCACAACGGGAAGCCGAACCGCGCTCATCATTGCCCACAGGCTTTCCACGGTGGCCATTGCCGAGCGGGTTCTTGTGGTGCATGAGGGCCGCATCGTTGAAGATGGCTCGCCAGCGCAGTTAATCTCAAGCGGCGGGCGTTTTGCCGACCTGCATGGAGCGTGGCAGGACTCGCTCGTGTAGTCCTGCCTCTCAGGTCTCTCCGGCGCCTCCGGCAGTAGTGAGTAAACAATTGAGTTTGATTGTGCACAATTAAATTGCGTACAATCAATACATGCCAGACAATGATTACCACCTAGATTCAATGGTCTGCTTTGCCATTTACTCGGCATCAAACGCCGTGGCCAAGGCCCACAGGCTTGCATTGGAGCCGTGGGAGCTGACATACACGCAGTACATTGCATTACTGGAAACCCGCCGTGCACCGGAGGGGCTTACCGTCAGTAAACTGGGCGCCAGAATGAGCCTGGATTCCGGCACGTTATCCCCCCTGTTACGCCGATTGAACCAACGTGGCCTTCTCTCCCGTGACCGCACCTCAGCCGATGAGCGAGTCGTTACCGTCAAGCTCACAGCAACCGGGGCTGCGGTACTAAAAGATGTCATAGTGGCGCTGGACAACTTGAGTGGCGCCTACGGCTTTCAATCACCAGAGCAGGCTCAGGCGCTTGTCCAAGAGCTGCACCGCATCACCGAAGGTATGCGCGCACTCAGCGCCCCGGTGCGTTCATCGAGCACGCCAGTAACCAATGGTTCTTCCACCAACACGTCCCCGAAAGGCTCATCATGAATCCTCTCTACACAGCCGAAGCCATCGCCACCGGAGCTGGTCGCGACGGACATGTCCGCTCTTCAGATGGCGGCATTGACTTAGACCTGGCTATTCCCACGTCTATGGGAGGCTCCGGGAATGGCGCAAACCCTGAGCAGCTGTTCGCCGCAGGCTATGCGGCATGCTTCCACTCGGCCCTACAGATTGTTGCCCGCGCCCAAAAAGTAAGCATTGCCGACTCCTCGGTGGGAGGGCGCGTTCACTTGGGTTCCAACGGGAACGGTGGATTTGAACTTGCAGTGATGCTGGAAGTCATCATTCCCGGACTCGATCGGGACACAGCACAAGCATTAGCGGACGCAGCGCACCAGGTCTGCCCTTACTCCAATGCAACCCGAGGCAACATTGATGTCACCATCACTGTTGCGGATGACTGATTTACGCAGCTAATCGGTGGAAACCCACCTCGGGTTCACCATCAACAAAACCGGAGGCAGACACCAAACACAACTGGAAAGTTGTTTACAATCGCACTACGGTAGAAATATAGCGGCTGGCAAAGATCAGCCGATTTCGAGAGGAGTTCTAATGGTTTCCAAGAAGACTTCAACCGGGAAATACACGGTTCCAGGCTTAACACTTAAGGACGGGCACGCAGTTGCCACAATCCTGCAGGCTCGCCTTCATTCCTTGAATGATCTCCAGCTCACTCTTAAGCATGCCCATTGGAACGTCGTTGGACGCGACTTCATCGGTGTCCATGAAATGCTTGACCCTCAAATTGAGCTCGTTCGGGCCATGGTCGATGAAACAGCAGAACGCATCGCAACATTGGGAGTCTCCCCCAACGGTCTGCCCGGGGCCCTAGTCCAAGACCGCGGTTGGGATGACTACGCGATTGGCAGGGCTACAACAACTGAGCACCTGGCTGCCTTGGATATTGTCTACGACGGCGTCGTTTCTAGCCACCGTGAAGCTATCGCGGCCGTGGGAGAGCTAGACCCCATCACCGAAGACATGCTCATTGGGCAAAGTGCCAAGTTGGAACTTTTCCAATGGTTCATGCGTGCCCATCTGGAAAATGACACCGGATCGCTGATCCACGGAAACGCCGAAAGCGAAAAAGACGCCGCAAAGTCGGCTAAAAATTAATATGCGGCAATCGGGCGTAGATACGCAGGATCGCACCGTGCAGGATTGATCTTGCGGAAACTTTGCCAAACTCAAGGGGTGTGCCCCGGCCTTCTGGCCGGGGCACACCCCTTAGCTGTTGCACTAGGGTAAATAGCAGCAAACTGTCGATACCCTCGCAAAGGTTACCCCTGCCGGGCAATGTATTCACCGAGAGGCTCCCATGTTTGAGATGTCAGCAATATTCCTGGCGGGCTTCTGGGCTGGCATGATCAACGTTGTAGTGGGCTCCGGGACGCTTGTGACGTTCCCTGTCTTGCTGCTTTTCGGATACCCGCCCATCGTGGCCAATATTTCAAACAATATTGGTCTTGTCGCCGGCGGACTCTCGGGAGTCTGGGGTTACCGCAAAGAACTAGCCCCCAACAAAGAACTGATAACTCTGCTGCTGCCAGCCTCAGCCGTGGGTGGGCTTGCGGGGGCTTTATTGTTGTTCATACTGCCGCCTTCAGCCTTTAATACTGTTGTTCCCACGTTGATCATCGCCGGAATTCTGATGGTTGCCTTTGGCCCGTCTTTACAGCGTCGTGTTGCTCAACGCCAAAGAGTCGCCACCAACGACCAACCTGGCAGAAAACCTATTGTGCTGATTGTGGGTGTCTTTGTTCTGGGCATGTACGGCGGCTATTTCGGTGCGGCCCAGGGGATCCTCATTGTTGGGCTCATGGGCATTCTCACCACTGTGGCCCTTCAACAGATCAATGCCGTTAAGAACGTGCTCACAACGGCAGTCAATGGGATTGCGGCGATCATCTTCATGGTTGTTGCTTGGCAACTCATCAATTGGCAGATCACCGCCCTCATTGCCGCAGGCTCCCTGCTGGGCGGCATGATGGGAGCCAGATTTGGGCGCAAACTCCCGCCCATGGCCTTACGCGCAACGATTGTTTTGGTGGGCCTGGTTGCTTTGACGAAATTATTGATCTTCCCGTAACACGCAAAGTGACTTGTAGCGTGCCTTGTACCTCGGGCACCCCGTCAGCTCGCTACTCCCTTAGGCCATCAGTACCTAGAGCCCAATTGATCGAAAACTTAAGCCACCGAACAGGGATTGTTGTGATTGACATCTCGGCTGTGATGCGGTTCACTATTCATATGCTGAAATAACAGTTCCACGATACGAAACTATTTGTGTTGTTCGTATAGCCGACACCGTGGATGCCAGCAATGACCTAGAAGGAATACAAGCAATGCTGCTTGAGGACTTCAATCACGCCGCGCGAACAGAACTCGAACCTGTTTTGCGTCCCTGTATCGATATCCAGCGATGGATCGATGAGATCATCACTGCCCGGCCCTTCGCTACCATCAATGATCTTCTTTCCTGCGCTGGTAACGCTAGTAATCCCTTCACTACCGAAGAAATAGCCTCAGCGATGGCTCATCATCCCCGAATCGGTCAACGCGCCCCCGGCACCAGTACCGAAGCTACGCTTTCTCGTTCCGAGCAAGCAGGGGTAGATCCCACCGATCCGGCCATCACCACCGCCCTGACCGAGGGAAACCGGGCCTACGAAGCCCGTTTCAACCAAGTCTTTTTAATACGGGCCGCTGGCCGGTCCCCACAGGAAATCATCAACACCCTCCACCAACGCCTCAAGAACACCCCCGAAGAGGAAAACCTCATAGTTGCTGGGCAACTACGAGAAATCGCAATGTTACGACTCCAAGGAGTGATCAACGCATGAGCGTTTCCCACATAACCACCCACATCCTGAACACCGCAACAGGAACACCGGCCACATCCGTCGCCGTTGAACTCCACACCCGCGAGGGCCACACATGGTCCCAAATCGCTACCGCCACCACCGATACAAACGGGCGGGTGAAAGACCTCGGCCCGGAAAAACTACCCACCGGCACCTACCAACTACGGTTCAATACCGGCGCCTACTTCGCCAGCATCAACACCGAGACTTTCTTCCCAGAAATCTCCCTGACCTTCACCCTCCAGCACAGCCAGGACCACTACCACGTACCCCTGCTGCTAAGCCCCTTCGCCTATTCAACATACAGAGGAAACTAGACAATGACTGAGAACAACATCATCCTCGGCGCCAACCAATTCGGCAAAGCCGAAGTACGCGTGGTAAAAATCACCCGCGATACCGACCGCCACGAGATCGAAGACCTCAACGTCACCTCAGAAGTACGCGGCGACTTCAACGCAGCCCACATCGATGGCGATAACGCCCACGTCGTCCCCACCGACACACAAAAGAACACCATCTACTCCTTCGCCCGCGATGGCATCGGCTCCCCCGAAGCCTTCCTGCTACGCCTAAGCGAACACTTCACTAAAGAATTCGCCTGGATCAATGGCGGACGCTGGTCAGCTGAACAATACGCCTGGAACCGCATCCAAGCCAACGGCACAGCCCACGATCACTCCTTCGTGAAAAGCAACCAAGAAATCCGCACCTCCGTCGTCGTTAAAAACGGCGACACCACCCACGTACTCGCCGGCCTCAAAGACCTCACCGTTCTCAAAACCACCCAATCCGGCTTCACAGGCTTCCCCGTGGATAAATACACCACCCTAGCCCAGACCAGCGACCGGATCCTCGCCACCGACGTCGCCGCCCGCTGGCGCTTCAACCCCGAAGCCATCAATAAAAACTTCGACTTCAACACCTCCTACGAATCCATCAAAGCCCTCCTGCTAGAAGGCTTCACCGAAGGCTTCTCCCACGCACTCCAAAACACCCTGTTCGAAATGGGCAAAAAAGTACTCAACGCCCACCCAGAAATCGATGAAATCAAATTCTCCATGCCCAACAAACACCACTTCGTCGTTGACCTCACCCCCTTCGGCCAAGACAACCCCAACGAAGTCTTCTTCGCAGCAGACCGCCCCTACGGCCTCATCGAAGGAACCGTCCTACGCGAAAACGCCTCCAATGCAGGCAACATCTGGGACGGCGTCGCAGGCTTCTGCTAAACACCACCCCACCCAACACCAACCAGCACCAACCAGCAGTACTGAGTAAAGAGTGAGTTGTACTGAGTAAAGAGTGAGGCGGGGGGCCACGGCCCCCCGCCTCACCAACACGGCAACCCCCACAGCGCGTTGTCGTCAAAGATGTTAGGTAAGCAGACAAGGAGGTCCGCTATGACCAAGAAAACACGCACCACCACCATAGCCACCACGAAAACAGCCAGACCAGAAGATGAAAAACTAGGAATCGGCGCCAGCTTCGCGTACGGATTCCAACACGTCCTCACCATGTACGGCGGCATCATCGCCGTACCCCTAATCGTGGGCCAAGCAGCAGGACTAAAACCAGCAGACATCGGCCTACTCATCGCAGCATGCCTCTTCATGGGCGGCCTAGCCACCCTGCTCCAAACCCTAGGCCTACCCTTCTTCGGCTCTCAACTACCCCTAGTACAAGGCGTCTCATTCGCCGGAGTAGCCACCATGGTCGCCATCGTCAACGGCGGCGGCGGCATCCAAAGCGTCTTCGGCGCCGTGATCGTCTCCTCAGCACTAGGCCTACTCATCTCCCCCATCTTCTCCAAAATCATCAAATTCTTCCCACCCGTAGTCACCGGCACCGTGATCACCGTCATCGGCCTCTCCCTCATGCCCGTAGCAGCTAACTGGGCCATGGGCGGAAACAAAAAAGCAGAAAACTACGGCGACGTAACCAACATCGCCCTCGCCGCCGGAACCCTCGTGATCGTGCTCCTACTCAGCAAACTAGGAAACAGCACCATCTCACGACTCTCCATCCTGCTAGCAATCGTCATCGGCACACTCATCGCCCTCGCCCTAGGAATGGCCAACTTCTCCAAAGTCACCACCGGCCCCATCATCGCCTTCCCCACACCCTTCCACCTCGGCATGCCCACCTTCCACCTCGCCGCGATCATCTCCATGTTCATCGTGGTCCTGGTCATCATGGTAGAAACCTCCGCGGACATCCTGGCAGTAGCAGACATCGTCGAAACCAAAGTCGACTCCCGCCGCCTCGGCGACGGCCTCCGCGCCGACATGGCCGCCAGCGTCATCGCCCCCGTCTTCGGCTCCTTCACCCAAAGCGCCTTCGCCCAAAACGTCGGCCTCGTCGCCGTCACCGGCATCAAAAGCCGCTTCGTCGTCGCAGCAGGAGGGGTCATCCTCGTCATCCTGGGCATCCTACCCGTCATGGGCCGCGTCGTAGCAGCAGTACCACTACCCGTCCTCGGCGGAGCAGGAATCGTCCTCTTCGGCACCGTCGCAGCCAGCGGCATCCGCACACTCTCCACCGTCAGCTACAAAAACAACATGAACATGATCATCGTCGCCACCGCCATCGGCGCCGGCATCATCCCCATCGCCGCACCCACCTTCTACGACAAATTCCCCGAATGGTTCGCCACCATCTTCCACTCCGGCATCAGCTCCGCCGCCGTAGTCGCCATCCTCCTAAACCTCCTCTTCAACCACTTCACCCTCGGCAACCCAGACAACCCCTCCGTCTTCGCCGCCGGAACAGACCGACTCATCCCCGCCGAAATAGCCCACTGCCTCCAACACGGAGACCACTGGGACAACGGCAAACTCCTCGACGCCAACAACCAAGAAATACCCATCACCGCCAGCATTCCCATCACCCCCACCACCCCCTGACACCTCCAACAAAAAACCAACAGTGGCCACCCCACAAAAACCGGGTGGCCGCCGTCGGCGATCTGTGTAACGTGCTCATAGGTGGTGAGGAGCTCAACAGCTCCTCACCACCTATGCTCAGCCTCGACCAATAAAAGGCATACCTGCGGCTGTAACTACCAAGTGGCCAATATTGGTGCTGGCGGGCAGGCTCGCCATGAACAGCACGGTGCGGGCGGCTTCCTGAACTGGGAACATCGGTTCCACCATCAGTGTGCCGTTGGCTTGCAGGGCACCGGTTGCTACGTCCAGGGTGGCCATGATGTCAGTGGCGGTATTCCCAATATCTATTTGTCCGGCGCTAATACCGAAAGCTCGTCCGTCCAACTCGATCGACTTAGTCAAGCCGCTGATGGCGTGTTTGCTCACGGTGTAGGCAACCGAGCGCGGGCGCGGTGAATGGGCGGAGATTGAGCCGTTGTTGATGATCCGCCCACCTTGCGGTTGCTGGGTTTTCATCGTCCGGATGGCTGCCGCGGCGCAGAGCATGGCACCGGTAAGGTTCACCGCCATAGTGGCGTTCCAGTCGCTGAGGGAGATTTCATCCACAGACCCGGCGGGACCAAAAATGCCAGCATTGTTGAACAATACGTCAACCCGCCGGAATCGTTCCACTGTCTGGGCGAACAAGGCCTCCACCTGATCTGGGTCGCACACATCTGTTTGAACAACCAGCGCTTGTGGATGGCTACCCGCAGCGGATGCCAGTTCGGGTTCACGCCGGCCGGCCAAGACCACACGAAAGCCGGCAGCAAGACCTGCTTGGGCAACTGCTCGGCCAATACCGGAGCCTGCGCCGGTGACCACCAGCACCTTGGCATCACTTCCGTTCCAGGCACCTGCATAGTGAGTGCTGGCGTTCTGGGTGCTTTCATTCTGGGTATCGCTGGCTGGTACCGGTAGTTCGTCTTCGCTGTTCATGCCTGCTCCTTACTGGGGCCTGATATTGGAGAGAATTATAGGATTCACCTCACTACCCGTCAAACCTCAGGCCACAAAGACGTCCCGAAATGGATGCGTCTTGCATCTCTGATCTGAGCGCAGTAATCTCAACATACAAGATTTTGTTTTCATATAGTGATAATTACATGATGGGGCACTTGACCAGTCCGCCCCACATCCCTGCCACGTTCGACGAAGAACGAATGGCGGGCCAGACTCCGGCGCCTCTCCATCGCGGGGGTGTACGAACACAACGTGGAAAGAGGTACCAATGCTCCATCCCGAGAACAACTCCCATATCCTTAGCGGGTTGACTAATCAGCTCCCTGATCGTGATCCGGAAGAGACTGCTGAATGGCTTGAGTCTTTGGATTCGTTGATTCAGGAGCGTGGCACTGAGCGTGCCCAGTACATTATGCGTAGTTTGCTCCAGCGTGCTGGTGCGCAGAGTGTTGGTGTGCCGATGGTGACTACGACTGATTATGTTAATACGATTCCTGCTGATCAGGAGCCTGTTTTTCCTGGTAATGAGGAGATCGAGCGTAAGTATCGTGCGTGGTTGCGGTGGAATGCTGCTGTGATGGTGCATCGTGCGCAGGCTCCTGAGATTGGTGTGGGCGGGCATATTTCTACTTATGCTGGTGCTGCGACGTTGTACGAGGTGGGTTTCAATCACTTCTTCCGTGGCAAGGATCACGCGGGTGGTGGAGACCAGATTTTCTTCCAGGGTCATGCCTCGCCTGGTATGTACGCTCGTGCTTTCCTTGAGGGGCGTTTGAGTGAGGAAGACATGGATGGTTTCCGTCAGGAGAAATCCAAGGAAGGCCACGCACTGTCGTCTTACCCCCACCCACGGTTAATGCCGGAGTTCTGGGAATTCCCTACGGTCTCGATGGGTATCGGGCCGATGCACGCTATTTATCAGGCGCAATCGAACCGGTATTTACATAACCGTGGCATTAAAGACACCTCTGAGCAGCAGGTCTGGGCGTTTTTAGGTGATGGTGAAATGGACGAGCCTGAATCGCGTGGGCTGCTGCAACTGGCCGCTAATGACAAGTTGGATAACTTAACGTTTGTTATTAACTGCAACTTACAGCGCTTGGACGGTCCGGTTCGTGGAAACGGGAAGATCGTTCAAGAACTCGAAGCGTTCTTCCGTGGTGCTGGCTGGAACGTGATCAAGGTTTTGTGGGGTCGTGAGTGGGATGACCTCCTTGCCCGCGATGAAGATGGTTCCTTGGTCAAGGTCATGAATGACACTGTTGATGGTGACTACCAAACGTACAAGGCAGAATCTGGTGGGTTCGTTCGGGAGCATTTCTTCGGGCAAACACCCCAGACTAAAGAACTCGCCGCACATCTTTCTGATGACGAGGTTTGGAACCTCAAGCGTGGCGGCCATGATTACCACAAGGTCTACGCCGCGTATAAAGCTGCAAGCGAGTTCAAGGGTAAGCCCACCGTGATCCTGGCCCACACCGTGAAGGGTTACGGACTCGGGACACACTTCGAGGCACGTAACTCCACGCACCAGATGAAGAAGCTTACGCTCTCGGACTTGAAAGATTTCCGTACTCACCTGCGTCTGCCGATCTCTGATGAAGTCCTTGAAGCGGACCCGTACCGTCCCCCGTATTACCATCCCGGGATGGATACCCCGGAAATTCAGTACATGATGGAACGCCGCCGGGTCCTGGGCGGGTTCGTGCCCGAGCGCCGCTCTGAACACACCGCGTTAGAACTCCCCGGGGATAAAACCTACGAAGTCGCTAATCGTGGCTCGGGTAAGCAACATGCCGCGACCACGATGGCGTTCGTGCGTTTACTTAAAGACCTCATGCGCGATAAGGGTATTGGTCAGCGTATTGTCCCGATCATCCCGGATGAAGCACGGACCTTCGGTATCGATGCGTTCTTCCCGACCGCGAAGATCTACAACCCCAACGGGCAGAACTACCTCTCCGTGGACCGTGATCTGGTCTTAGCGTATAAAGAGTCCATTTCCGGGCAGATCGTTCATGCCGGTATTAACGAAGCAGGCTCCGTCGCGGCGTTTACCGCTGCCGGTACCGCGTACGCCACCCACGGGGAACCATTGATCCCGGTCTACGTGTTTTACTCCATGTTTGGTTTCCAACGCACCGGGGATCAGTTCTGGGCTGCCGGGGATCAAATGACGCGCGGGTTCATTATTGGTGCCACCGCCGGGCGGACTACCCTCACCGGTGAAGGCCTCCAACACGCTGATGGGCACTCCCCCCTCCTGGCCTCTACCAATACGGCAGTGATCACCTACGATCCCGCCTACGGGTATGAGATCGGGGTGATTATCCGCACCGGTCTAGAGCGGATGTACGGTAAAGACTCCACGGATCCTAACGTGATGTACTACATCACTGTTTATAACGAGCCGATCATTCAACCTAAAGCACCCGAAGATATCGATGTTGAAGGGATCACCCGCGGGATCTATCTGCTCAAGAAAAGCGAGCATGACGGGCCCCGTACCCAGCTCCTGGCTTCAGGAGTCTCCGTGCCCTGGGCCCTAGAAGCACAGCAAATCCTTGCCGATGAATGGGGGGTCGCAGCCGATGTCTGGTCAGTAACATCCTGGACCGAGCTCCGTCGCGATGGCCTCGCGGCTGAAGAAGACGCGTTCCTACACCCGGAAAAAGAGCCACGCACCCCGTACATCACAGCGAAAATGGCTGACGCGCACGGACCCATCATCGCCGTGAGTGACTTCATGAAAGCAGTCCCGGATCAAATCCGTCAATTCCTGCCTAATGACTTCGCGACCCTCGGCGCAGACGGCTTCGGTTTCTCCGATACCCGCGCAGCAGCACGACGCTACTTCAAAATCGACTCTCACTCCATAGTGGTACGCACCCTGCAAATGCTCGCTAAAAACGGTGACATCGACATCAACACACCACAACAAGCAGCCCAAAAATACGACCTCCTCAACATCAACGCAGGAACCACCGGCAACACCGGCGGCGACAGCTAACCAACAAGAGTAAAAAAATTGCTAAGGGACGCCATCAGAAGATGACGTCCCTTAGCTATTTCGTGTTCTTGGCCGTTGTACCAGCGCAGCCCCGGAGGGCGTGGCGACCCCCGAGGCTCAGCTCTCCCGTTGAGGTTGGAGCTAATGACGCCCCTTCATCCCCTCCGCGGTGTCATTAGCTCCAACCTCAACGGGGTGCGAACGGCATCCTCGAACCCGCCCATCCGGCTAAGTGCGCTAGTTGCGGTTGAGTTCCTTGGAGATGACCAACGCTGCTTGCTGCAGCATCGGGATTGCACGATTGGCAAAGAGTTCATCGACGCGCTGCACCGGTCCGGAAACGGAAATCGCCGTCGGGGTGGGAGCATCGGGGACAGCCATGGCAAAGCAACGAACACCGATCTCTTGCTCTTCCTCATCGATGGCATAGCCGCGTTCCCTGATAACTTCCAAGTCTGCCAGCAGGGTCTCTATAGTCCCGTGACTCTTGATCGTTGGCGTGGGCATTCCCTTGCGATCAACAATGCTGCGCACAGTCTCATTGTCCAGCTGGGCCAACAACGCCTTGCCCACTCCGGTGTCATGAGTGTGCGCCCTACGTCCAACTTCCGTGAACATGCGCATGGAGTGCGGGGATGGGACCTGGGCTATGTAAATCACCATGTCGGTGTCAAGTACCGCCATATTGGCCGTTTCCCCTAGCTCACGCACCAGCGTATCCAGCTGAGGCATAGCCATGGCGCCAAGCTGCTTGGTGGCACCGTCTCCCAAGCGGATCAGTCTGGGCCCCAACGCGTAGCGGCGGCTGGGGAGCTGGCGAATGTAGCCAAGGGCAACCAATGTGCGTAGCAGCCTGTGAATAGTGGGCAAGGGCAGCTCAGTGGATGCGGATAGTTCGCTGAGCGTGACGTTGCCACCGGCATCGGTGATGAGTTCGAGCAGTTCGAAAATACGCTCTACGGACTGCACTCCACCGCTTGCTTTTGCTGCCATGGTCTGTCTCCTACGTAGTCCTACGACACCAATAAATCCACATGGTGGCATGTATATTCCAAATACCCAACATACCTCACTCTGCATCCCGTCGTAGAAATATCCTACAGAGCTTGAAATTCCACCAGATAGATAATAATATCCATTATACGAAAACAATCGTAAGTGTCGACTCGCCCATACGGGCCCAATCTCAAGGAATCTCAATGGCGAATCCTAGCCCCGGCAACTCCATCACCCTTCGCGTGACCGCTCCTTCAAATTTCACCGTCACCAGCGAACTCGCTGCTGCCGCCGCTTCGGCCGGTGCCGCCGTCACAGCGTTGGACATTGTTGAATCCCAGCACGAGAGCGTCGTTGTAGACATCACCGCAAACACCACAGACGACGCCCACGCAGACCGTATCAAGGACGCCCTCGAGGCACTTGACGGCGTTCACGTGATGCACGTTTCAGACCGCACGTTCCTGATGCACCTGGGCGGCAAGCTCGAGGTCAACTCCAAATTCGTCATTCGCAACCGCGATGACCTATCACGGGCCTACACTCCCGGCGTCGCCCGTGTCTGCATGGCTATCCACGAGGATCCTGCCGCGGCCCGCAACCTCACCATCAAGCGCAACACCATCGCAGTTGTCACCGACGGCACCGCCGTTCTGGGCCTGGGCGACATTGGTCCGGCTGCCGCACTCCCCGTCATGGAGGGTAAAGCAGCACTGTTCAAGCAGTTCGCCAACGTCGATGCCTGGCCGGTTTGCCTTGACACCAAGGACACAGAAGAGATCATTATGATCGTCAAGGCCATGGCTCCGGTATACGGGGGCATCAACCTTGAAGACATCGCCGCTCCTCGCTGCTTTGAAATTGAGCGTCGCCTCAAGGAAGAACTGGACATTCCGGTCTTCCACGACGATCAGCACGGAACAGCCATTGTTACCCTCGCAGCCCTAACCAACGCCTTGAAGGTTGTTGAAAAGAAAATCGAAGACGTCAAGATTGTGGTGGCGGGTGTTGGCGCTGCTGGCAACGCCATCATCCAGTTGCTTCTGGCACAGGGCGCCAACAACATTGTGGCCTGCGGCCGCAATGGCGCAGTCAACCGCGACGAGACCTACACGGATGCCCACCGCACCTGGCTGGCCAACAACACCAACCCGGAGAACTTCACCGGCACACTCCACGACGCCGTGGTCGGAGCTGATGTCTTCATCGGAGTCAGCGGGCCCAATGTCCTGGGCGAGGAACAGGTTGCCGCCATGGCACCGAAGGCAATCGTCTTCGCCATGGCAAACCCCACTCCAGAAGTTGACCCGGTCATTGCCTCCAAGTACGCCGCAGTGGTGGCCACCGGACGCAGCGACTTCCCAAACCAGATCAACAACGTTTTGGCTTTCCCGGGCTTCTTCCGCGGGTTGCTGGATGCGGGCGTTTCCGATATCACAGATGAGATGCTGGTAGCAGCTGCTACCGCCATCGCTGAGCGCGTCGATGAATCCGAACTCAATGCAAGCTTTATCATTCCCAGTGTCTTCGACCCGCATGTGGCCGGCGACGTTGCAGCAGCCGTGGCTTCCGCAGCAGCTTCAACACTTTCCGAAAGGACCAACGCATGAGCAACCAGTCAGTAACAGTCACCGATCCAACACCGATCCCGCGCGCCGAAGAGATCCTCACCCCTGAGGCCTTGGCTTTTGTGGCCGAGCTCAACCGCCGTTTCAACCCTGTTCGTCAGGAACTGCTGGCTGCCCGCGGCACCAAGCGCGAAGCTGTTGCCGAAACCGGCAAGTTGGATTTTTTGCCGGAGACCAAATCAATCCGCGAAGGCGACTGGAAGGTTGCCCCCGCACCTGCCGCCTTGGAGGACCGTCGCGTAGAAATGACCGGCCCCGCTTCACCGGCAAAGATGGCCATCAATGCGCTGAACTCCGGCGCCAAAGTATGGCTGGCAGATCTTGAAGATGCCTCCACCCCGCTCTGGTCCAATGTGGTTGACGCCGTATTGAACCTCAAGGACGCCGCTGAAGGCGCCCTTGCTTACACCTCGCCCGAAGGCAAAGAGTACAGTTTGCGCACCGATGCTCCGCTGGCAGTGGTTGTTGCCCGCCCCCGCGGCTTGCACCTGAGCGAAAGCCACATTCTGGTCGACGGCGAGCAGTCATCAGGTGCGTTGGCAGACTTTGGTCTCCTGTTCTTCCACACGGCTAAAACACTTATTGCCAACGGGCAGGGGCCTTACTACTACCTGCCAAAACTGGAAACGTACCGTGAAGCACGGCTTTGGAATGACGTCTTCGTGTTTGCCCAGGATTACCTGGCCATCCCCCAGGGCACCATCCGCGCCACTGTGCTGATTGAAACCATCCCGGCCGCCTTTGAAATGGATGAAATCCTTTACGAATTGCGCAATCACGCCTCGGGCTTGAACGCCGGGCGCTGGGACTACTTGTTCTCCATCATCAAGTACTTCCGTGACGCCGGTGAAGCCTTCACCTTGCCGGACCGCGCTCAGGTCGCAATGACGGCTCCGTTCATGCGCGCCTACACCGAACTGCTGGTAAAAACCTGCCACGCTCGCGGCGCGTTTGCCATGGGCGGCATGGCCGCTGTGATCCCCAATCGCCGCGAGCCGGAAGTGACGGCAGCAGCGTTTGAAAAGGTTCGCAATGACAAAACCCGCGAAGCCAATGACGGCTTTGATGGTTCATGGGTGGCCCACCCGGATCTGGTTCCTGTTTGCCAGGAAGTCTTTGACGCGGTTCTTGGTGACCGCCCGAACCAGTTGGACAAGCTCCGTCCCGAGGTCAATGTCACGGCAGACCAGCTCTTGGACATCTCTTCTGCCCAGGGCGAGGCAACTGAAGCAGGCCTAAGGCTTAACCTTTATGTGGCTGTTGCCTACACAGCAGTCTGGATTTCAGGTAACGGTGCAGTAGCCATCCACAACCTTATGGAAGATGCCGCCACTGCCGAAATCTCCCGTTCACAGGTTTGGCAGCAGATCCGCAACAAAACCAAGCTTGCGGACTCCGGCAACGTTGTCACCCGTGAGCTCGTCACCGGCATCCTTGCCGAAGAGACGGAAAAGCTGCGCGGTGAAGTGGGCGAGGAAACGTTCCAGAAGTACTACAAGGACGCCAGCGCACTAATCAGTGATATTTGCCTCTCCGAGGATTACACCGACTTCCTGACCATTCCCGCCTACGAACTGGTGGGCTAAGAATGGCTGCGAAACCCTCACTGAATGCGGCAGATTTGGCGCATATTGAATCAGAGTGTGCCGCAACGGATCAGCTTCTTGAAAAGAACTACCCAGGAGATGACGGCACCCGCCAGCCGGTCCACACGGTCTACGTACCGGCAGATAAGTTCACTCCCACGTTTGCCGCAGATTGGGGCGCACAAGGTTTAGCCGCCATTGACGCTTACGGTGGACTGGAAAAGCTCGGCGCACTTCTGGGCCAGGACGCGGAGTTGGCAACAGCCATTGCAACTCGCGTAGCTAACAAGTTAGCCAGCGAGCCCATTGAAGACCTGCGTCTTGATTTCGAAGACGGCTTTGGTGATCGTGGTGACGAGGCAGAGGATGCTGCAGCAGTGGCAGCCGGTAAGGCTGTTAGTGCCGCAGTGGACGCCGGCACGGCACCTCCGTTCATTGGTATCCGCTTCAAATGCTTCGAAGCCCCCACCCGTGCCCGCGGCGTACGGACCCTGGATTTGTTCGTCTCAACACTGGCCTCGGCCGGCGAACTGCCAGAGGGCCTGGTACTGACGCTCCCTAAAGTCACCACAGTGGATCAGGTCAAGGCCATGGACTTCGCGGTGAGCCGCCTAGAGGAAATCCACGGTTTGACCCCCGGACGCCTGCGCTTTGAGGTGCAGGTGGAAACCCCACAGCTCATTTTGGGTCCTGCCGGAAATTCTCCAGTGGCCCAACTGGCCCATGCTGTCCCCGGCCGCATCAGCGGTCTGCACTACGGCACCTACGACTACAGTGCCTCGCTGGAAATTTCCGCCGAGTACCAGTCCATGGAACACCCCGTTGCCGACCTGGCCAAAGAAATCATGCAGTTGGCAGTTGCCGGAACAGGTATCCGCCTCTCCGACGGCTCAACCAACATCATGC
This sequence comes from Arthrobacter sp. TMP15, assembly GCF_039529835.1. Lineage (NCBI taxonomy): Bacteria > Bacillati > Actinomycetota > Actinomycetes > Micrococcales > Micrococcaceae > Arthrobacter > Arthrobacter sp. TMP15. The sequence continues at coordinate 651,118 of NZ_CP154262.1, read as the reverse complement.
CAGTGGGCGACGGCGCCGAGTCGGCTTGGGCTTTGCACGGACGCTTGGTGCGCCGCTCTTTGGAACGCGGCTATTACCAGGGCTGGGATTTGCATCCGGCCCAGCTGCCGAGCCGTTTCAGTGCAACGTATGCCTTCTACCGCCAAGGGCTGCCCGGCGCGGCCGTGCGGTTGCGCAACTACGTCCTGCAGACACCAGGCGCTGTCATGGATGAGCCGGCAACGGCCCGCGCCCTGGCGAACTTCATTTTGCGCGGTTTGGTGTGCGGTGCCTCCAGCGCCGGTGAAGTGCTCTCGCTGACAACTCTTGACCAATCACAACTCACGGCGCTGGCTCACCCCCGGCTCGCCACAGTTTCTAGCTAAAGGACTCCCCTATGGGCAAGTATTACTCCCCCGAAGGCGGCCTACCGCCGCAAACACATCTGACCACCGAGCGTGCCATTGTCAAGGAGGCCTACACGGTCATCCCCAAGGGCGTCATGACAGACATTGTCACCAGCACCCTGCCGGGCTTCTCCAACACCCGCTCTTGGATCCTGGCCCGCCCGATCTCCGGTTTCGCCACCACTTTCTCTCAGTTGATCGTTGAGATCGGCGCCGGCGGCGGTGCCCCGCGCGCTGAGTTCGAGTCCGGCGTGGAAGGCGTCATCTTCGTCACCAAAGGCAAGGTCAACCTGACGTTGGAAGGTGAGCTCCACCAGCTCGAAGAGGGTGGCTACGCTTATCTCGCCGCCGGTGACGCCTGGGGTCTGGAGAATGTCTCCAACGACGTCGTGACTTTCCAGTGGATCCGCAAGGCCTACGAGCGCCTCGAAGGCTATGAGGCAAAGTCGTTTGTTACCAGTGACAGCGAAGTTGAGCCCACGGCCATGCCGGACACCGACGGCGCGTGGAAGACCAGCCGGTTTACGGATTCTTCCGACTTGGCGCATGACATGCAAGTGAATATTGTTACGTTTCAGCCAGGCGGGGTTATTCCGTTCCCGGAAACCCACGTCATGGAACACGGCATTTACGTGTTGGAGGGCAAAGCCATGTACCTGCTCAACAACGACTGGGTTGAGGTGGAAGCAGGAGACTTCATGTGGCTGCGCGCCTTCTGCCCGCAGGCTTGCTACGCCGGTGGCCCGGGCGAGTTCCGTTACCTGCTGTACAAGGACATGAACCGTCAGATCAAACTGACATAAGCACCACAGCGTGGCTTCGGCCCCCGGTTGCGTGATAAGCCCCCCGTTGACGGGGGGCTTATCACGCAACCGGGGGCTTTTTATGTCACGGCTCAGAAATGCGCCGACTTTCGCCGCACGGCTGTGCGGTACCCGGACCAGAACGCCAGCAACATCAACCCCAGCGCCATGCTCGCCAGTCCAACTTTGGCCCGTGGCCCGATGAAGAAAAGAGCGTTCGATGAAACCATCTCATTCGATAGCGGCGCATACGCAAACCAGCCAACTTCGGCGCTTCCACTAGCCCCCATCGCCAACAGGATTCCGGTTATCACCGCCGCCAGGGCCAGAACCGGCACTACGGCAGCTCTCATCCGTGAGCCCCATGAGCGCCCCTGACTGTCTTGTTCACCGGCAGAATTCATGCGCGCCAGACTAGCACGGCAACGATTATGGCGTGGAACACAACTAAGTCCTCCTGCCACCTTGACTACGGGAGAGACCTTCTCTAGACTTTTCATTAGGCAGAAACTAATTTCCACAATATGAGAACTCAGGAATCGTCGATTCCTTGGAAGGACCTAAAATGTCGTACACAGTGAACTGCTCCATCCTCCTGACGGAGCTTCCCCTGCTGGAACGCCCCGCAGCAGCGAAGGCCGCCGGTTTTGATGCAGTGGAATTTTGGTGGCCCTTTGACTCCTCCGTCCCGGCCGACGCCGACGTTGCAGCTTTTGAGCGCGCCATCACCGATGCTGGCGTGCAGCTGACTGGATTGAACTTCAACGCCGGGAACATGCCTGGCGGAGACCGTGGCTTGGTTTCCTGGAAGGGTCGCTGCTCCGAGTTCAAGGACAATATTGCTGTCGTGGCAGGTATTGGCGAACGTCTGGGTTGCAAGCACTTCAACGCCCTCTACGGCAACCGCCAGGAAGAATTCACTGCACAGGAGCAAGATGAACTTGGTGTGAAGAACCTGGTCGCAGCTGCGCAGGGGGTTGCTGCCATTGGAGGCACTGTACTTCTGGAACCAGTCTCAGGCACACCCGCTTACCCGTTGAAGACCGCCGCGGATGTCATGGGCATCATCGCCCGGACCGAAGCAGCAGGGGTAAACAACGTCAAGCTACTTGCAGATTTCTACCACCTCGCCGTCAACGGTGACGACGTCCCCGCCGTGATTGAAAACTACGCCAAGGACTTTGGCCACATCCAGATCGCCGACAACCCCGGCCGCGGCGCCCCCGGCACCGGCACGCTTCCCTTGGGCGAATGGATCACCCGCAGCCGCGAACTTGGCTACAACGGCCCCATCGGCCTGGAATACAAGGCCGCTGCAGCAGATGCCTTCAGCTGGGCCATCCGCCAGCCGGCCAACTAAAACTCCTCCTCACATTTCACGCAAAGGACACATTATGAGCAACGTTGCAGTAATCGGACTCGGCATCATGGGCCTGCCCATGGCCGTCAACCTCATCAAAGCAGGCCACACAGTTGCAGGTTTCAACCGCAGCCAAGGCGCCATTGACAAGCTCGTCACCGCAGGGGGGCGTGGCGGAACTTCCATCGCCGATGTCGTCAAAGACGCCGATGTCATCGTCACCATGGTTCCTGACTCCCCGGATGTAGAAGGAGTAGTCAACGGTGAAGAGGGCGTCTTTGCCAACGCCCGCAAGGGTGCCATCTGGGTAGACGCCAGCTCCATCCGCCCGGACGTTTCCAAGCGTCTCTCCGAAGCAGCCGTATCAGCTGGCATTCGTCCCTTGGACGCACCGGTTTCCGGCGGCGAGCAGGGTGCCATTGACGGCGTACTTTCCATCATGGTTGGCGGTGACGCCAAGGACTTCGCCGATGCCGCTGATGTTCTTAACGCTGTGGGCAAGACCATAGTCCACGTGGGTCCCTCCGGCTCAGGCCAGACAGTCAAGGCAGCTAACCAGCTGATCGTGGCAGTGAACATCCAGGCACTTGCCGAAGCTATTGCTTTCCTTGAGGCCTACGGAGTGGACACCGACGCCGCCCTTAAGGTTCTTGGCGGCGGTCTGGCCGGCTCCAAGGTCTTGGAGCAGAAGGGCCAGAAGATGCTTGATCGCAACTTCGATCCCGGCTTCCGTCTGGCCCTGCACAACAAGGACCTCGGCATTGTCACAGCAGCAGCCCGTGAAGCCGGCATCTCGGTTCCCTTGGGTGGCGCTGTTGCCCAGCTGGTCACCGCCATCGTTGCCCAGGGCGACGGCGGCTTGGACCACTCGGCCCTGTTCAAGCAGGTCCTGGCTTCCTCCGGAAACAAATAAAAAAAACTACTCCGGGGTTCGCCCTCAAACTTCCCGCCGTCGAATGATCTTCGAGACGTTCGACGGCGGGAATCCCACCTTAGAAACACCACCGCCGCACCGTTCTACTTTGCCCATACCGGGCAACCACAAATTTTTAAAGGAGCAACACCATGGCTAAGATGCGCAGCGTTGACGCAGCCGTTTTGATTTTGGAAAAAGAAGGCGCCACGGAGATCTTCGGTCTCCCCGGAGCAGCCATCAACCCGTTCTACTCAGCCATGCGTGAGCATGGCGGCTTAAACCACACCCTGGCCCGCCACATGGAAGGTGCCTCACACATGGCGGACGGTTACTCACGTGCCGCCGAAGGCAACATTGGCGTTTGCACCGGTACCTCCGGCCCCGCAGGTACTGACATGATCACAGGATTGTACGCAGCCCAGGCTGATTCCATCCCGATGCTGTGCATCACCGGCCAGGCCCCCGTTGCCAAGTTGCACAAGGAAGATTTCCAGGCTGTGGACATCGAGTCCATCGCGGCTCCCTTGACCAAACTTTCCATGACCGTCAAGGAGCCTGGCCAGGTTCCCGGCGCTTTCCAGAAGGCGTTCTACCTGATGCGTTCAGGGCGTCCCGGCCCGGTTCTGTTGGACCTGCCCATCGACGTGCAGATGGCAGAGATCGAGTTCGACATCGACGCTTACGAGCCGTTGGTTCCGAACAAGCCCGCCGCGACACGCAAGCAGGCTGAAAAGGCACTAGATATCTTGCTCGCTGGCGAGAAGCCGCTCATCGTTGCTGGTGGCGGCATCATCAACGCCAACGCCTCAGCACAGCTGGTGGAGCTGGCCGAACTTCTGAACATCCCGGTCATCTCCACACTCATGGGCTGGGGCACCATCGCCGATGATCACCCACTGAGCGCCGGCATGGTTGGCCTGCAGACTTCGCACCGCTACGGCAACGCCACGTTCCTGGAATCAGATACCGTCATCGGCATCGGCAACCGCTGGGCCAACCGCCACACTGGCGGCCTTGACACCTACCGCGGAAACCGCAAGTTTGTGCACGTGGACATTGAGCCCACCCAGATCGGCCGCGTATTCGCACCGGATCTGGGCATCGTTTCCGACGCCGGAGCAGCCTTGGAAATACTCCTGGAAGTTGCTCGTGAGCGCAAGGCCGATCTCGGTGTGCCGGACTACGGCACCTGGTCAAAGGACTGCCAGGCTCGCAAGGGTTCCCTGCAGCGCAAGACTCACTTCGATAACGTGCCCATGAAGCCACAACGCGTCTACGAAGAAATGAATGCCGCGTTTGGTCCCGACACCACCTACGTCTCCACCATTGGTCTCTCGCAGATCGCCGGCGCCCAGATGCTGCACGTCTTTGGACCCCGCCAGTGGATCAATGCCGGACAGGCCGGCCCCTTGGGCTGGACCCTGCCGGCAGCCTTGGGCGTTGTCCGCGGCAAGCCGGGCCAGACCGTTGTTGCCCTGTCCGGCGACTACGACTTCCAGTTCATGATTGAAGAGCTGGCCGTGGGCGCACAGTTCAACCTCCCCTACATCCACGTGGTTGTGAACAACTCCTACCTGGGCTTGATTCGTCAGTCCCAGCGCGGCTTCAAGATGGATTACCACGTGTCCCTGGCGTTCGATAACATCAACTCACCGGAGACCAACGGCTACGGTGTTGACCACCTCAAGGTTGCCGAAGGCTTGGGCTGCAAGGCCATCCGTGTAGAGCGCCCCGAGGATATGGCTGCCGCGTTCGCCGAGGCAAAGCGTCTCATGGAGGAGTTCAAGGTTCCTGTGGTTGTTGAGGCCATCCTGGAGCGTGTCACCAACATTTCCATGGGCACCGAACTGGACAATGTCAATGAAATCGAAGACATCGCCCAGTACGCAGCTGACGCCCCCACCGCCATCTTGGCCCTGCAGGACTAGGGACGAACCATGCGCATCATCCTCGCCCCCGACAAGTTCAAGGGTTCCCTTTCAGCCCCGGAGGTTGCCAAGTATTTGGCGGCCGGCCTGCGCAGCGCGCACGCCGGGCTGGAGATTGATCTCATGCCCGTAGCCGACGGCGGCGAGGGTACCATCGACGCCGTGGTTGCCTCCGGCTTTACCCGGGTCAGCGCTCTGGTGCAAGGGCCCACGGGCCAACCGGTCACGGCCGACTACGCCGTCGACGGCAAAGTGGCTGTGATTGAAATGGCGGCAGCTTCCGGGCTCGCTGTTTTGCACAATGGCCAACTCTCCCCGTTGGCCGCAACTACCTATGGCACCGGCCAGTTGGTCTCCTCCGCCATGGATCATGGCTGTACGGAGATTGTGCTCGGTGTCGGTGGAAGCGCGTCAACTGACGGCGGCTCAGGGATGCTTGCGGCGCTGGGAGCAACATTTAAGGACGCCGCCGGGCAGCATTTGCCGCCCGGCGGCGGGGCCCTGTCCCAGGTCACCAACATTGATCTCACCGGACTTGACCCACGCATGGGAGCCGTTACTTTCACATTAGCCAGCGACGTGGACAACCCACTGCTGGGACCAGACGGTGCGGCAACAATTTTTGGTCCGCAAAAGGGAGCCACCACCGCCCATGTGGAACATTTGGAAAAGTCCTTAGAGCGCTACTTCCGTATCATGGCCAATGCCCTTGGCACAGCGGCTGTAGACGCCATCGACGCACCCGGCTCAGGTGCAGCTGGTGGCACTGGCTACGCCGCACTTGCGGTACTCTGCGCCAAACGCCGCCCTGGCATAGAGGTGATTCTGGGTTTGACCGGATTAGCCGAAAAAATGGGCAGCGCCGATCTTGTCATTACAGGCGAGGGTAGCCTTGATGAACAAAGCCTCTTTGGCAAGGCGCCCATGGGCGTAGCAACCGCGGCCCGCGCCGCGGGCGTTCCCGTTGTTGCCGTGTGCGGGCGCACCACCTTGTCGCCGGAGATTTTGGCCAATGCCGGCTTTGCCCACAGCTACGCGCTGACGGACATTGAAGCCGACACGGACGTTTGCATGAAAAACGCAGGGGCCCTGCTGACTGAAATTGGTGCCTTGATTGGCACCCGACTTGCCCAAACAGGTAAGGAAGAGGAGAACTCGTATGTCTAATATTGCAGGAAGCGACACGAACGACGGCGGCTATGACCTCGTTATTCGCGGCAACCGGGTACTGACCACCGCCGGCATTGCCCCGCGTGAAGTGGGCGTCCGTGACGGTGTTGTCATTGCTTTGGAGCCGTTGGGGAACAACCTCCAGGGCAGGGAAGTCATTGAGCTAGCTGATGATGAAACGTTGATTCCCGGCTTGGTCGACAGCCATGTGCACGTCAATGAACCCGGACGCACCGACTGGGAAGGCTTTGCCTCAGCCACTCGTGCCGCCGCGGCAGGCGGGGTGACAACCATCATCGATATGCCCCTGAACTCCATTCCGGCCACCACCAACGTGGACGCCCTGGAACTCAAACGCAGCGTAGCGCAAGACCAGGCGTTTGTTGACGTTGGATTCTGGGGTGGCGCCATCCCCGGCAATATCTCAGACTTGCGCGGTTTGCACGACGACGGCGTGTTTGGTTTCAAGTGCTTCCTACTGCACTCTGGGGTGGATGAATTCCCGCCGCTGGATCCTGATGAGATGGAAGCGGACATGCGGGAGCTAACGGGGTACGACGCCCTTATGCTTGTCCATGCCGAAGACTCACGCACCATTGACCGTGCACCCACAGCCCAGGGCGATCAATACTCCAAGTTCCTGGCTTCGCGTCCGCGCGGCGCCGAGAACCTGGCCATTGCCGAGGTCATTGAACGTGCCCGCTGGACGGGCGCCAAGGCGCACATCTTGCACTTGAGCTCCTCAGATGCCTTGCCCATGATTGCCAGTGCCCGCCGCGACGGTGTGAAGCTGACCGTGGAAACGTGCCCGCATTACCTGACACTCATGGCAGAGGAAATCCCCGACGGGGGCACCGCTTATAAGTGCTGCCCGCCCATCCGGGAAGCCTCTAACCGGGAAAAGCTGTGGCAGGGACTGCGTGACGGCGTCATCGATTGCATCGTCTCAGACCACTCCCCCAGCACCCTGGATCTTAAGGACCTGGAAAACGGTGACTTTGCCGTGGCCTGGGGCGGAGTCTCCTCCCTCCAGTTGGGTCTGTCGCTGATCTGGACCGAGGCCCGCCAACGCGGTATTGAGTTGGAGCAGGTCATCCATTGGATGTCCACCGCTCCGGCGGAGCTTGTCCAACTGCACCGCAAGGGCAAACTGGCACCGGGATACGACGCCGACTTCTCCATTTTCGCCGCCGATGACGCGTTTGTGGTCGATGTGAAGAAGCTCAAGCACAAAAACCCCATCACCCCTTACGACGGGCGTGCGCTCTCCGGTGTTGTCAGGCGCACATTCCTGCGCGGTCATGAACTCGACGGCATCACCCCCACCGGCCGGCTGCTGCGCCGCGGCGAAATCACAGTGGAACGGACGGTAAATGACTGAGTCAGTGCTGCTGCCCGCTCTGGGCGAAAGCGTCACCGAAGGAACTGTTACCCGTTGGCTTAAAGTCGTGGGCGACACCGTCAGCATTGATGACCCGCTCGTGGAAGTCTCCACCGACAAAGTGGATACCGAAATTCCTTCACCGTTCGAAGGAATCCTGCAGAGCATCGTGGTGGCCGAGGACGAGGTTGCCGAAGTCGGATCCGTCCTTGCCATCATCGGCTCCGCGGATTCAACCCCTTCGACCGACTCCGGGACAGCACCGGCGGCTGAGCCAGTTGCAACCCCGGCGGCTGCGCCAGTTGCAACCCCGGCGGCGGGGCCCCCGGCGGACCGGGATTCCCTCGGCGGCTTTCCGGCCAATCGGCCGCGGACGGCCTCGGCCTCCCTGACGCCGCCTGCGGAAACCCAGGCTCCCCCGGCGTTGGCCGGATCAGCCACCTATGTCACTCCGCTGGTGCGCAAGCTGGCACGCCAGCACGGAGTTGACCTTGCCACGGTGAGCGGTACCGGCGTTGGTTCTCGCATTCGTCGCAGTGACGTTACAGCCGCTGCCGCTGCCGCTTCACCGCCTGAGCCAAGTGCCGCCGTCGTGCCTCCTGCGCCAACACAAGTACCTAAAAATGCACCAGTAGCTGGGGCTCCCGCGTCCGCAAATCTGCGTGGAACGGTAGTGAAGGCGCCACGGATTCGTTCTGTGATCGCCAAGCGCATGCGCGAATCCCTGGACACCTCCACGCAGCTCACACAGGTGCACGAGGTGGATGTCAGCGCCATTGTGCGATTGCGGGCGCGGGCAAAGGAGTCATTCGCTGCTGCCAATGGGGTGAATCTGACGTATTTGCCGTTCATTGCTCAGGCAGTGGCGGAGGCGCTGAAGGTTCATCCCATGCTCAACGCTTCCTTTGACGAGGCCGCTGGAAACATCACCTACCACGATGGTGAGCACCTCGCCTTCGCCGTGGATGCGCCTAAGGGTCTGCTGGTACCGGTGGTTCGCAACGCTGGAACGTTGAATTTGGCCGGTTTGGCAGCTGGTATTGCCGATGTTGCCGCCCGTACACGCGATGGTTCCATCACGGCCGATGAGCTCAGCGGTGGAACGTTCTCCATCACGAACATTGGTTCGGTGGGTGCACTCTTTGATACCCCCATCATCAACGCCCCGCAGGTGGGAATCTTAGGTGTTGGTGCCATTGTTAAACGTGCCGTGGTGGTCACGGGCCCGGACGGGGATGATCTTCTGGCTATCCGCCACATGATGTACCTGTGCCTGACCTACGACCACAGGCTCGTGGACGGGGCCGATGCGGGCCGCTTCCTTCAAACGGTCCGGATGCGTCTTGAGGGGGCCGCTTTCCAGGACGATCTGGGCTTGTAATACATTCGCCATGATCCAGAGATAAACCAGGGAGCCGCAGCGTTGAGCTGCGGCTCCCTGTTTGTATTTAGATTTTGTTTTCCTCGCACGTGCCGGGAGCTAGTCCCAGATGTTGTCCCCGCGCAGTGAAGCATCTGCTCCGCCATCGGTGTAGATGGTTTGTCCTGTTGTGTGGGTGTTTTCTTCGCTTGTCAGCCAGGCCAGCAGCTTGGAGATGACAATGGCTTCTGAATGGTAGTTCAGCGGCATGGGAACATGGGAGTCCACCATTGTCCGGCCTTCTTCAGTAGCGAGGAGCTGTTCCGTCATGGGCGAGATGACAGTCCCTGGTGCTACCGCGTTCAACGGAATACCAGCCCCGGCCCAGGTGGGTGTGATGGATTCCCGCCGCACCCAGCGGCTCAGTGCCCGCTTACTCGAGGGATAGTTCAGGTAGCCGGCCTCCGGGCCCGAGGCAGCCAGCGTGGCGCCAATAGCCACCGCTTTTTCTTCATCACCGGCGAGCTGTGCTTCCACCAGTTCCGGGGAGTTGGGCTGCAAAGAAGCCATGGAACTGACGACGACGGCACGCGGGCTTGCGCTTTTTGCCAGGGCAGGTGCCAGGTGCTGAAGAAACTCCGTGACACCGAAAAAATTGACGCTTACTGTCAGCGGGATGGGTGCGGAGATCCCGGCGCAGGCAATGACGGCGTCGATTTTCCCGTCAGCTGCCGTGAGGGCCAACTCTGCGGCTTCTTTTCGTCCGGCCGCTGTGCTGAGATCTGCTTCAACATCGGCACCGCGGAGGTCAACTCCCACTACGCGGGCGCCACGTTCGCGCAGGAGATTGGTTGTTGCAAGTCCAATGCCTGAGCCGGCACCGGTGATGACGTAGGTACGTTGCTGCTGATTGTTGCTGGAGTTCTCTGTGGGGTTGGATGAAGCACTCATTGCGGGTCTCCTTGAAGTGTTTGAGGGGTAGGTGAAGGATCGCGTCCTTCGGTGGGGACTTTTGCTGTAATGCTCTTGGCCAGTTTCACTGTGGCAGATTCAAGTTTTTCCAACGAGACGAGTAGGTCATCTCGTTCTTGAGGGCTCCAGCCGTGTAATAGTTCTTCCACAAGCCCGTCACCGGCACGCACAAACGTGTCTGCAACACGTTGACCATCCGCGGTGAGTGCTACCAGGTGAGCACGTGCGTCACGAGGATCTGCAATCCGCGCGGACAATTTTGCCGCCGTCAGCCGGGCAACGATCTTGGAGATGTTTGATGCTCCCGTCACCATATGCCTGGCCAGCACCGATGGCCGTTGCGGGCCCTGATCGGAGAGGATGGTGATCATGGTGATTGCCCCGGGATCAAGGTCCACTCCTTCCCGCGCGACCACCGCTGTGAGGAAGTCCGGTGCCGACCATTCGCTGATGATCCGCGTCAGGGAGCTAATCAGCGCGGCTCGTTGGCCATCGCCACCGCCCACGGTTTGGCGCTCTTGAGCTTCGGAGAGCTTAGGCATTGGTGCCACCGTCAACCGGCAGTATGACACCGGTAACAAAGCTGGCTTCCTTGGAGAGCAGCCATGCCACGGCATTGGCAATTTCTTCCGAACGGCCCAGCCGGTTCATTGGAACTTCAGCAGCGTAGCCGGCCTTGGCATCCGCTGGCAGGGCCGCCAATGCTGCGGTTTCAATGGCTCCAGGGGCCACCGCATTGACACGGATTCCATGCGCTGCGTTCTCCAATGCCACGCTGCGGGTGAGGCTGACAACGCCATGCTTGGATGCGCCATAGGGAGTTAGTTTCGGCGTTGCTGAGATACCCGCAATTGAAGCCACATTAACTATGGCACCACCATTGTTTGCACGGAAGTGGGCAACTTCAGCCTGCATGGACAAGAAGGTCCCGCGCAAGGTGACGTTGATGGTGCGGTCCCAGTCATCGATGGTGACGTCTTGGATATCCTTGGGCATGGCGCCCAAGCCCGCGTTGTTGACCGCCAAGTCCAAGGAACCAAAGGTTTCAACGGCGAAAGTTACCAGTGCGCTAATGTCTTTGGATTTGCTGACATCGGCATGCTTGTAGGCGGCCCGTCCCCCAGCTGCAGTGATCAGGGCCACGGTTTCGCCACCGGCGGCGTCATTGACATCGGAAACAACCACCGCCGCACCTTCTGCGGCAAGCCGCTGGGCAATGGCGCGGCCAATTCCGGCTCCTGAGGCGGTGACGAGTGCGGTTTGCTGATCGAAGAGCATGATTTCTCCTTGGGGTTGGTATCCCGGCAAATTTTATGTCGTACAGACAGCATAACACTTTTACTGTCGTTGCGACACTAAATAGCAGTATTGCCAGCCGCCACGCGCTCCGATCCGGCAATGCGAGACACTAAGGTAGCGCCCGCATGCCGGACACGACGTTGACGTTGCATGCCGGTGTCATTATGCTGTTCCATACAGCAAAATAATTATTCCGCATAATGAAAACATTGGAGCAAAAATGTCAAAGCAACTCAGCGCCGCTCAAACAGCCCCTGGCTTCAGCCTTCCGAATGCCAACGGTAAAACCGTTTCACTAACCGACTACGCCGGGCGCCAGGTCATCGTTTACTTCTACCCGAAAGCCGCCACCCCCGGCTGCACCACCGAGGCTTGCGATTTCCGCGACAGCCTCACTGCACTTCAGGGCGCCGGAGTTGACGTTGTGGGCATCTCAACTGACCCGCAGGAAGCGTTAACCACTTTCGCCGAGGAGTTCAGCTTGAACTTCCCCCTCCTCTCTGACGCCAATCACGAGGTGGCTGAAGCCTGGGGAGCATGGGGTGAAAAGGTAATCAACGGCAACACCATGATCGGCACCTTGCGCTCCACGGTAGTGGTCAATGCCGATGGAACGGTGCGCAGTGCAGAATACAACGTCAACGCGGAGGGTCACGTAGCCCGCTTGCGCACGGAACTAGGACTCTAAGCCCACACCCTCGAGCAGCGCACCAGCGGCATTCTGCCGCGGTGTGCTGCTTTGCCATGCCTTGAACCCATACCCTCAAAGCAGCCCTCAAAACCTGGGCCTCGGTTGCGCTGCACGAGCCCGGCACGGGCAGTGAAGACTTTCAGCCTCAGCCCTGGCCCCTACCGGCCACGGACCCGCCCACCTGCCTGCCCGCCTTGTTGCAGCAATGATTGTACGCAGCCACCCGCCAGTAAACAGGAGCTTCTTTGCCGCCAGCATTACACACAGTTGTTGTGATTGACATCTCGGCTGTGATGCGGTTCACTATTCATATGCTGAAATAACAGTTCCACGATACGAAACTATTTGTGTTGTTCGTATAGCCGACACCGTGGATGCCAGCAATGACCTAGAAGGAATACAAGCAATGCTGCTTGAGGACTTCAATCACGCCGCGCGAACAGAACTCGAACCTGTTTTGCGTCCCTGTATCGATATCCAGCGATGGATCGATGAGATCATCACTGCCCGGCCCTTCGCTACCATCAATGATCTTCTTTCCTGCGCTGGTAACGCTAGTGATCCCTTCACTACCGAAGAAATAGCCTCAGCGATGGCTCATCATCCCCGAATCGGTCAACGCGCCCCCGGCACCAGTACCGAAGCTACGCTTTCTCGTTCCGAGCAAGCAGGGGTAGATCCCACCGATCCGGCCATCACCACCGCCCTGACCGAGGGAAACCGGGCCTACGAAGCCCGTTTCAACCAAGTCTTTTTGATACGGGCCGCTGGCCGGTCCCCACAGGAAATCATCAACACCCTCCACCAACGCCTCAAGAACACCCCCGAAGAGGAAAACCTCATAGTTGCTGGGCAACTACGAGAAATCGCAGTGTTACGACTCCAAGGAGTGATCAACGCATGAGCGTTTCCCACATAACCACCCACATCCTGAACACCGCAACAGGAACACCGGCCACATCCGTCGCCGTTGAACTCCACACCCGCGAGGGCCACACATGGTCCCAAATCGCTACCGCCACCACCGATACAAACGGGCGAGTGAAAGACCTCGGCCCGGAAAAACTACCCACCGGCACCTACCAACTACGGTTCAATACCGGCGCCTACTTCGCCAGCATCAACACCGAGACTTTCTTCCCAGAAATCTCCCTGACCTTCACCCTCCAGCACAGCCAGGACCACTACCACGTACCCCTGCTGCTAAGCCCCTTCGCCTATTCAACATACAGAGGAAACTAGACCATGACTGAGAACAACATCATCCTCGGCGCCAACCAATTCGGCAAAGCCGAAGTACGCGTGGTAAAAATCACCCGCGATACCGACCGCCACGAGATCGAAGACCTCAACGTCACCTCAGAAGTACGCGGCGACTTCAACGCAGCCCACATCGATGGCGATAACGCCCACGTCGTCCCCACCGACACACAAAAGAACACCATCTACTCCTTCGCCCGCGATGGCATCGGCTCCCCCGAAGCCTTCCTGCTACGCCTAAGCGAACACTTCACTAAAGAATTCGCCTGGATCAATGGCGGACGCTGGTCAGCTGAACAATACGCCTGGAACCGCATCCAAGCCAACGGCACAGCCCACGATCACTCCTTCGTGAAAAGCAACCAAGAAATCCGCACCTCCGTCGTCGTTAAAAACGGCGACACCACCCACGTACTCGCCGGCCTCAAAGACCTCACCGTTCTCAAAACCACCCAATCCGGCTTCACAGGCTTCCCCGTGGATAAATACACCACCCTAGCCCAGACCAGCGACCGGATCCTCGCCACCGACGTCGCCGCCCGCTGGCGCTTCAACCCCGAAGCCATCAATAAAAACTTCGACTTCAACACCTCCTACGAATCCATCAAAGCACTCCTGCTAGAAGGCTTCACCGAAGGCTTCTCCCACGCACTCCAAAACACCCTGTTCGAAATGGGCAAAAAAGTACTCAACGCCCACCCAGAAATCGATGAAATCAAATTCTCCATGCCCAACAAACACCACTTCGTCGTTGACCTCACCCCCTTCGGCCAAGACAACCCCAACGAAGTCTTCTTCGCAGCAGACCGCCCCTACGGCCTCATCGAAGGAACCGTCCTACGCGAAAACGCCTCCAATGCAGGCAACATCTGGGACGGCGTCGCAGGCTTCTGCTAAACACCACCCCACCCAGCACCAACCAGCACCAACCAGCAGTACTGAGTAAAGAGTGAGTAAAGAGTGAGTTGTACTGAGTAAAGAGTGAGGCGGGGGGCCACGGCCCCCCGCCTCACCAACACGGCAACCCCCACAGCGCGTTGTCGTCAAAGATGTTAGGTAAGCAGACAAGGAGGTCCGCTATGACCAAGAAAACACGCACCACCACCATAGCCACCACGAAAACAGCCAGACCAGAAGATGAAAAACTAGGAATCGGCGCCAGCTTCGCGTACGGATTCCAACACGTCCTCACCATGTACGGCGGCATCATCGCCGTACCCCTAATCGTGGGCCAAGCAGCAGGACTAAAACCAGCAGACATCGGCCTACTCATCGCAGCATGCCTCTTCATGGGCGGCCTAGCCACCCTGCTCCAAACCCTAGGCCTACCCTTCTTCGGCTCTCAACTACCCCTAGTACAAGGCGTCTCATTCGCCGGAGTAGCCACCATGGTCGCCATCGTCAACGGCGGCGGCGGAATCCAAAGCGTCTTCGGCGCCGTGATCGTCTCCTCAGCACTAGGCCTACTCATCTCCCCCATCTTCTCCAAAATCATCAAATTCTTCCCACCCGTAGTCACCGGCACCGTGATCACCGTCATCGGCCTCTCCCTCATGCCCGTAGCAGCTAACTGGGCCATGGGCGGAAACAAAAAAGCAGAAAACTACGGCGACGTAACCAACATCGCCCTCGCCGCCGGAACCCTCGTGATCGTGCTCCTACTCAGCAAACTAGGAAACAGCACCATCTCACGACTCTCCATCCTGCTAGCAATCGTCATCGGCACACTCATCGCCCTCGCCCTAGGAATGGCCAACTTCTCCAAAGTCACCACCGGCCCCCTCATCGCCTTCCCCACACCCTTCCACCTCGGCATGCCCACCTTCCACCTCGCCGCGATCATCTCCATGTTCATCGTGGTCCTGGTCATCATGGTAGAAACCTCCGCGGACATCCTGGCAGTAGCAGACATCGTAGAAACCAAAGTCGACTCCCGCCGCCTCGGCGACGGCCTCCGCGCCGACATGGCCGCCAGCGTCATCGCCCCCGTCTTCGGCTCCTTCACCCAAAGCGCCTTCGCCCAAAACGTCGGCCTCGTCGCCGTCACCGGCATCAAAAGCCGCTTCGTCGTCGCAGCAGGAGGGGTCATCCTCGTCATCCTGGGCATCCTACCCGTCATGGGCCGCGTCGTAGCAGCAGTACCACTACCCGTCCTCGGCGGAGCAGGAATCGTCCTCTTCGGCACCGTCGCAGCCAGCGGCATCCGCACACTCTCCACCGTCAGCTACAAAAACAACATGAACATGATCATCGTCGCCACCGCCATCGGCGCCGGCATCATCCCCATCGCCGCACCCACCTTCTACGACAAATTCCCCGAATGGTTCGCCACCATCTTCCACTCCGGCATCAGCTCCGCCGCCGTAGTCGCCATCCTCCTAAACCTCCTCTTCAACCACTTCACCCTCGGCAACCCAGAAAACCCCTCCGTCTTCGCCGCCGGAACAGACCGACTCATCCCCGCCGAAATAGCCCACTGCCTCCAACACGGAGACCACTGGGACAACGGCAAACTCCTCGACGCCAACAACCAAGAAATACCCATCACCGGGGAACAACCACTCACACCCCAACAGACCTAAGTAAAAAAACTAAACACAAGGCGCCGCCGTCGGGCACTAAAAAAGCAGGCTTCAGGGATCTCACCCTGAAGCCTGCTTTGTGCTCAGATTAATTTAAACCCTGGCAGGCTCACTACTGACGTGAACATTGACCGGTACAGCCTTCCGGTGGCGCGGGATCAGCGATGCCAAAACGATGGCTGCCGCTGCGGCACCGGCCGCAGCAACGAATGTCAGCTGGAACCCTTCCATGGTGGGCACCGCGAGATCTCCCACAGTCATTGTCATGTTCGCCAGAATGACTCCCATAACAGCGGCTGAGGTGGAGGTGCCTACGGCACGCATCAGGGAATTGAGCCCGTTGGCCGCACCAGTTTCCGTCTGTGGCACAGCACTCATGATCAGCGCAGGCATAGCCGCGTATGAGAGTCCGATTCCGGCGCCGATCACCATCGACGCAGTTACTACCTGCCAAACATTTGTGGTGAGGAAGAACGCCAGAACGTAACCTGCCCCAATGACCACTCCACCTATCAGCAGGGTTGTTTTTGGGCCTCGCCAGGTTGTTATGCGAGCGGATACCGGCGAGAGCGCCATCATGACAATGCCGCCGGGGGCCAGTGCCAAGCCGGCCTGCACCATAGACAGGCCGAGCCCGTATCCGGTTGAGGAAGGCGCCATGAGCAACTGCGGGAAGGACAACGTCATGGCGTACATGGCGAAACCCACTGCAATTGAGGCGAGGTTTGTGAACAGCACGCGGGGACGCGCCGAAACGCGCAGGTCCACCAGTGGTTCCTTTACACGGAGCTCAAAAACTCCCCATAGGACCAGAATAACAACGGAAGCTCCAAAGAAGCCCAGCGTCAGCAGGCTGCTCCAGCCCCAGTCCGCACCCTTGGTAATGGGAAGAAGCAGGGCCATCAAACCCGCAGCGAGGCCGGCTGCTCCGACCCCGTCAAAGCGTGCAGGTGTGCGCATTGTGGACTCGGGCAACACTACGAAGACCATGACTATAGCGATGATGCCAAGTCCGGCGGAGGCCCAGAACAGGGCATGCCAATCTGCGCTTTGGGCTATGACCGCAGCAACGGGAAGCCCAATTGCTCCGCCCACCCCCATGGTGGCGCTCATCGTCGCAACTGCGCCACCAATCTTTTCCCGCGGCAGTTCATCACGAAGGATGCTGATACCCAACGGAATGGCACCCATCGCCAGCCCCTGCAGTACTCGTCCCACGAGCATCAAACCCATGGAATCTGTCAACGCGCAAAGCACGGAGCCCACTACTAAGGAGATCAGGGAGAACATCAGCATGCGTCGTTTGCCGAAAATATCTCCCAGCCGGCCAGCAATCGGGGTGATGACTGCCCCGGCCAGAAGGGTGGCTGTGATAATCCAGGAAGCATCTGCCGATGTGGTGTTCAACAACAAAGGTAGTTGTGGAATGAGTGGGACTACCAGGGTCTGCATCAGCGAAACCACAATTCCCACGAAGGCCAGTACAACGATGGCCAAGCGTGGAGAAGGTGATTTGGGAACTTTTACCGGGGGGCTTTGCGTCATGGGGCTCCTGTACGAACGGAAAGATTGAATTAACTAACTCTATTGTAGAGTACACAAGCTTTGCATCATACATGAAATATGTCTCATTCAAGGCTTCGCTAGAATGGGTCATGGAAACGGAGCAAACAGGGAGCGCCATGACAGTATCCAGCGATTTGCTGAAGTCGATGCAGTACGAGCTCATGCTCTTTTCTCGCTATCAACTGCGCCCGTTTTACCATGACGATCCAGCGTTGGAGCGGTCCGCTTATGTGCTCCTTAATCGTCTGGAGCCCGTGGGGCCCATGACACTGAAGGAGCTCTCCAGGGCCCTTCGCCTCGACACCTCAACCATCCACCGTCAGGTTGGCATGCTGCTGCGCCATGGCCATGTTTGCTATGTAGCGGGCACCCCGGGCGAGGTTGCCCGCCGCATTGCCCCCACTACTGCCGGCATTGACGCGCTCATTGCCACTCGCAAAGTCTATGAAGAAGGGCTCAATCGCGTGGTTGGCAATTGGCCCGAAACCAAGCAGGCGCAGTTCATGGAACTGCTTCGGGACTTCAATCAAGATGTTGAGGGTCTCGAAGAGACCTCCTGGCCCAGGGTGCAAGAGTAAAAGTCCTGGCACGAAATGAAATTAACTTGTGCACAAGTATCTTGTGTGCAAAGCTTTCTGGATGGAAGACCAGCCGCACTCGCCACCAATCGATTCAGACCCTCTTGAGCCGATGCTCTGCTTTGCGCTATATGCTGCGGCCAGGGCAACGAACCGCCGCTATAACGCCCTGCTTGAACCGTGGAGTTTGACCTACCCCCAATATCTAGCCTTGGTTCTTTTATGGTCTCGCCGGTCCCTGACCGTGAAGGAGGTTGCAGAGAATATGATGCTGGACTCGGGCACAACGTCACCCTTGATCAAACGGCTTGAGACACGGGGTTTCATTAGACGGGAGCGATCAACAGCTGACGAACGGACAGTGATTGTTTCCGTGACCGACCCCGGACTGGCCTTACGTACTGAGCTCGCCCACATTCCTCTGCGCATCGCGGCGGCAACCCAGCTGGATCAAAGTGACGGCAAGAATGCACTGTCGATTTTGCACAAAGTTATTCGCAACCTTTCTGCCACGCCAATGCTGGATAACGATTCTTCAAAAACCACTCCCCCCACCCACGCTTGAAGAAAAGCGTCCGGGTCAAACACGATTGAGAGCAATATGCGCGCCCTAATGCACACCACGTTCGGAGACCCCAGCAAGGTCCTTGCAGTTGAAAATATCCCGATCCCAGACCCCGGCGCCGGCGAGGTCCGCGTCCGCATGGTTTTGGCAACGATTCACAACCACGATCTACTCACCATCCGTGGCAGCTACGGCTTCAAACCCGAGCTGCCTGCCCGTGCCGGAACCGAGGCCATGGGGGTCATTGACGCTCTCGGCACAGGTGTCACCGGGTTTACTCCGGGCCAACGTGTGAGCACCGGCGGCACTTTTGGCGTGTGGGCTGAGTACTTCATTGCAAAAGCTGCAGCTGTATTCCCTGTCGATGACAGCATTAGTGATGAGGCAGCGGCCCAACTGGTGTCGATGCCGTTCAGCGCCATCAGTCTCCTTGAATCACTGAAACTCAACAAGGGTGATTGGCTGGTACAAAATGCTGCCAACGGCACTGTTGGCCGACTTCTAGCCCAGCTAGCAACTGCCCGCGGCATCAACGTTATTGGGTTAGTGCGCCGAAGCGCAGGCGTCAGGGAACTCGCTGATCAGGGAATCGGCAACGTCGTTGCCACGGATACTGACGATTGGGCTGAGCGCGTTCGTGCCATCGCCGATGGTGCCCCGATTACTTCTGGCGTTGACTCCGTTGGTGGACGGGCCAGCGGGGACGTCCTTTCACTGCTGGCGGAGAATGGCACGCTTGTGGTGTTTGGCGCCATGAACTCCCCGCTCATGGAGATCAGTTCCTCAGATGTCATCTTCAAACAGGTCACCATCCGTGGTTTTTGGGGTAGCAAAGTCAGCACATCCATGCCGGCCCAAGAACGCGGTGCCCTCATGAAGGAACTCCTTGAGCGGCTCGCCTCCGGAGCACTAACCCTTCCCGTTGAGGCAAGTTATTCACTGGAGGATGCCCAGGATGCGGCCCGGGCAAACTTTGTTCCTGGCCGCACCGGCAAGATCATGCTGCACCCCTAACCAGCACCAATAGTTAGCCACGTGGCGCCTGAGATTCACTCGGCTAGTCGGGTTGAGCCGGCTAGCCGAGTCAATCTAAACCGCCCTAGGTAGTGTGCCCGGCAAAAGATTTCAATTCAGGCCGGGACAGGCCCAAATTATCTCGCAGAGTACTGCCCGGGTATGCGGTTCGGAAGATCCCACGGTCCTGCAAAATCGGTACTACCAAGTCAACAAAATCCTTCAGGGAGTCCGGGTAGGCCGGACACATCAGGTTGAACCCGTCACAAGCACCAGATTCAAACCACTCCTGAATTTCATCGGCAACTTCGGTGGGCGTGCCAATCATGGTGGCATGACCACCTCCGGCTGCCAGGAAGCCCAGTAGTTCCCGCAATGTGGGCTCCTTGGTTTCAATAATTCGTTGCACTGTCAGGTACCGCCCCTGCGGGCCCGTGAACGTCGCCGCTGGCGGCAGCGGAGCCACCGCATCATCAAGCCCATGGGTTCGGTAATCCTGGCCGGTAAACACGTTCAGTTGGGCGATTGCCGCTGGAATATCCAGATAAGCGTCAAGTGCGCGTTTCTTCTCCAGCGCCCCTTCCCGGGTTGGTGCCACATAGGTGACTAGTCCAGGCAGGATTGGAACCACGGTTTGAGAACGATCGGCAACAGCTAGGCGCTCTCGCATATCGGTGGCGAACTCTAGTGCCGAGTCCTTATCCCAAGAAACAGAATAGATAGCCTCGGCAAATCGAGCCGCGAATGCTCGCCCTACTTCCGAGGACCCGGCCTGGAAAAGCACCGGCCTGCCCTGCGGAGGACGCGGAACGTTGAGCGGGCCCTTCACGGAAAAGTATTTGCCCTCATGGTTGATCGGTTGAATCTGCTCCGCATCAATAAAGGTCCCGCTCTCCCTGTCAGCGGGAAGCGCCTCATCCGACCATGAATCCCACAACGTCTGGATTACTTGGACAAACTCATCAGCCCTTTCATAGCGGTCAGCATGGTTTGGCAGTGCCGCCAACCCATGATTTTGGGCTTCAGCATCAAACATGGAGGTGACAATGTTTGCCCCCACTCGCCCACCGCTGATGTGATCCAATGAGGCAAGCATGCGTGCAGCATGGAAGGGTGTATAAAAGCTTGAGGAAACGGTGGTGACCAAGCCAATGTTTTTGGTGGCCCTGGCTATGGCGCTCAGAGCCGTAATGGGCTCCAGAAGCCACGGCACTCCCGCGGTGTAGGTCCGGTTGATGGCGTGCCCGTCCGCGAAGAAAATGGCGTCAAGGCAGCCACTTTCGGCCAGTTGCGCCAGTTCCTCGAAATAGGAAATCTCACCTACCCGCTCGGCACTGGAATTCGGGTGCCGCCAACCCATTGTGTGATGCCCTGCCCCGAAAAGAAAAGCATTGATATGTAATTCTCGTGTGCTGTTCATGAGAACTCCCCCGTCCTTAGTTCATGACCAGTCCGCCGTCGACCACAAGATTTTGCCCCGTCACGGCTCGGGACCACGGTGAGGCGAAGAAGAGTGCGGCATCGGCAAATTCGGCTGGAGTGGTGACTTTACGCAGCGGCGTTCCGCCGGCGATCAAGTCAAAAACCTGCTCTGGCGTGGCTGCGGAGGCGTCAGTGGTGCGCAGCAGCCCACCTGAAACCATGTTGACGCGGATATTTGATGGTCCTAGATCGGCCGCGAACGTCCGGGTCAACGCCAGCAGGGCAGCCTTCGCCGCGGTGTAGTCGTGGTATGGAACCACGGGGTTTTGGAACAGGTTTGTGCCAACGTTAACGATGGCGCCAAACCCAGCTTCCTTCATTCCCGGCACTACTGCCTGGATGGTATTCAGGGCACCTCCCACAACTCCGGCAAATTGTGCCCGAAATTCCTCGTAGCAAATCTCTTCGGCCTTAGAACGGCCGTCGCCGTTGAAAGAAAAGTCCGGCAAAGCGTTGTTGATCGCCGTGGTGATGGGTGTAGCAAAATGTTCGGTTGCCGCAGCGACCATGGCATTCACCTCGCCAGCATTGGTGACATCTGCGCGTAACGCAATCGCTTTTTCTGAACCGAATTCACGGGCTAGTTCCTGCGCGGCGACTTCACTGTTGCGGTAGTTCAGCACCAGGCGGGCGCCTTCACGGGCAAAGGAACGGGCCACGTCGGTGCCGAGTCCGCGCCCAGCGCCGGTAATGAGTACAACTTGGTCTTTGATCAGCATGTGTGCACCTTTCATATGAGTAAAAGGATGCCCAAAAGCACGATTCCCACGCTGCTGCGAGCGCTATGGCCTTTGTTCTGGACCGGCATCCCTTCGCTCGGATTATCGAAATCAGGTTCAACGGGTCTAGCTCTCAGCCGCAATGCGGCACCCCGTGTCGTGTCCAGAACCCAAGCTACCACGGTTGCCAGGGCCCTTACGCACGCCTCACTCGGCCTAATTCTCACACACCTCAAAACGCCACTGGGGCAGACGGAGAGAACAATAATTTCGGTGCGCCTAACTTTTAAGTTCAGATTAATGATACTACTAGATGCAGCGTCTTTTAGAGTTACAGCCACTAGATGTAGTGGTCTTGAGGCGGATCGCTAAAACAGATAGGAACCCTAGTGAGCCAGGACAGAGCCAAGTCGGCGGCTTTTAATCCCCCCAGTCGCAGAGCATCTTCGGATCTTGTGGTGTTCTCAAGCGTCTCTGAAAATACGCTGCGCTTTGTGAAGCGTTTGGACCGTCATTCCGTACGAATACCGCTGCGTCCCAAGCTGGAAGGCCAGATCCAACTCACCCGCCCTTTTGTCATGGTGGTCCCCACCTATGGCGGTGGTGCACGCGAGGGAGCGGTACCCAAACAAGTCATCAATTTCCTCAATGACCCGGTCAATCGGGGTTTCCTGCGAGGGGTTATCACCGCTGGGAACACAAACTTTGGCGAGGACTACTGCTTGGCAGGGTCCGTGATCGCCGGGAAATGCAAGATCCCTGAGCTGTATCGGTTCGAACTGCTGGGCACCGACTATGACGTTGAACGAGTCAATGAGGGCCTCACCCGGTTCTGGGCAGAGGCCGCCACCAAGGAAAAGGATCAACTATGAATTCCACCGTTGTAATAGCCGAAAAACCCTTGCACAAAGGCATTGGAACCCGGAAGGAGCACCACGCACTTAATGCGCAGTTGAACCTTTTCGCACCGGATGGCTCAATCCAACTTGAGAAGGATCAACAGGCCCTGCGCGAATACTTCCGCCAGGACGTCATCCCAAACACTGCCCACTTTGAGAGCCTCGAGGAAAAAATTGCTTTCCTGTTTAAGCATGACTACTACGAGGAAGCGTTCATCAACGCTTATGACTGGTCCTTCGTCAAGGGGGTCTATGCCCAGGCTCAGCAGGCTGATCACCGCTTCGCTTCCTTCTTGGGCGCTTTCAAGTTCTACTCCTCTTACACACTAAAAACCTTCGATGGCAAGAGCTACTTGGAAAACTTTGCCGATCGCGTGGTCGCCACCGCACTCTACTTAGGCGCAGGGGATGAGAAGCTTGCTACAAAATTAGTTGAGGAGATCATCTCCGGCCGATTCCAGCCCGCAACCCCCACGTTCCTGAATGCCGGAAAGAAGCAGCGTGGTGAAATGGTCTCATGTTTTCTCTTGCGTATGGAGGACAACCTTGAATCCATCGGTCGCAGCGTAAACTCCGCGCTGCAGCTCTCCAAACGCGGTGGCGGCGTTGCCTTGCTGATGACGAACCTGCGCGAGTCAGGCGCGCCTATCAAGCAGGTTCAGAATCAGGCCTCAGGGGTGGTTCCGGTTATGAAGATCTTGGAGGATTCATTCTCCTACGCCAACCAGCTTGGAGCCCGGCAGGGAGCAGGAGCTGTCTATCTCCATGCCCACCACCCCGATATTATGGCCTTCCTTGACACCAAGCGGGAAAATGCTGATGAGAAGATCCGCATCAAAACCCTCTCACTTGGGGTGGTCATTCCTGACATCACTTTTGAGCTGGCTCGCGACAATCGCGACATGCACCTATTCAGTCCCTACGATGTTCAGCGCGAATATGGCACGCCCTTATCTGACATCTCCGTTGGTTCCCGCTATGAAGAACTGGTAGCCAACCCCCGCATCCGAAAAACCACCATCAGTGCCCGCGGTTTCTTCAAAACGCTGGCGGAATTGCAGTTTGAATCCGGCTACCCTTACGTACTTTTTGAAGATACTGTCAACCGTGCCAATCCCATCTCCGGATGGATCAACATGTCCAACCTGTGTAGCGAAATTCTGCAAGTCAACACCCCCTCTAGCTACGACGCCGCGATTGGCTACACAGAGGTGGGGCGAGATATCTCCTGCAACCTGGGCTCCTTGAACATAGCTCAAGCAATGGCCTCACCAAACTTCGGCGCAACGATCGAAACGGCAGTGCGCGGACTAACCAGCGTCTCTGACCAATCGGTTCTGGATGCTGTCCCCTCTGCCGCAGCAGGCAACGATGCCAGCCACGCAATTGGTTTGGGGCAGATGAACCTGCACGGCTACCTCGGCTCCCAGCGCATCCACTACGGCAGCGCCGAGGGAGTGGATTTCACCAACATGTATTTCTATACTGTTGCCTATCACGCTCTGCGTGCCTCACATCAGATCGCCGCCCAACGCGGCGTCACATTTGAGGGCTTCGCCACCTCCACGTATGCAGATGGCAGCTACTTCAACAAGTACACCGATCAGGCCTGGGCACCCTCCACTCACCGTGTGCGTCAGCTTTTCGCAGAGGCCCGGATAGAGATTCCTACTCAGGAGCACTGGCGTGCGCTGAAGGCCGCCATCCAGAGGGATGGCATTTACAACGCCTACCTGCAGGCGGTGCCACCCACCGGCTCCATCTCCTACATCAACAACGCCACGGCATCGATCCACCCAATCGCCGCGAAAATTGAAATCCGCAAGGAAGGCAAACTGGGCCGTGTCTACTTCCCCGCGCCGCACATGGATAATTCAAACCTTGAATTCTTTGAAGACTCCTACGAAATTGGCTACGAGAAGATCATCGACACCTATGCGGCGGCCACCCAGCACGTAGACCAGGGCCTGAGCTGCACCTTGTTCTTCCAGGACACGGCAACAACAAGGGACATCAACAAGGCACAGATCCATGCGTGGCGAAAAGGTCTCAAAACCCTGTATTACATCCGTTTGCGCCAACTGGCTTTAGCCGGGACGGAAATTGAAAACTGCGTCTCCTGCGCCCTCTGACTCCAACCCTCTAAGGAAGCACTCTCATGACACCCTCTGAAAAAACCCAGGCGACTGCCCAGCTCTCAGTGACACCTCCTGGCTACCAGCATGATCCTCAAGCCCGTCTGCGTCCCATCAACTGGAACCGGATTGTTGATGAAAAGGACCCCGAAGTGTGGAACAGGCTCACCACAAATTTCTGGCTCCCTGAGAAAGTCCCGCTCTCCAATGACATCCCGGCGTGGCAGTCAATGACCAATGAGGAGCGCACCTTAACCATGCGCGTCTTCACCGGGTTGACAATGCTGGACACCGTGCAGGCAACTGTTGGGGAGGTCTGCCAGATTCAGGACGCCCAGACCGAACATGAAGAAGCGGTTTATACAAACATCGCGTTCATGCAATCGGTGCATGCCCGCTCCTACTCCAGCGTCTTTTCCACTCTCGCCAGCACGCCCGAGATTGATGATTCATACCGCTGGGCCGTGGCAAACGATCTTCTGCAAACACGTTCCAAGAAGGTTTTGGAACATTACTACGGAAATGATCCGCTTAAACGCAAGGTCTCTTCAACCCTGCTGTCTTCACTGCTGCTTTATGCGGGCTTTTACTTGCCACTGCACTTCTCCGTGCACGCCACGCTGACTAATACAGCGGATATGGTCCGCCTCATTCTTCGAGATAAAGCAGTGCACGGCTACTACTCCGGTTATAAGTACCAGCGTGGGCTTGAAAAGCGCAGCCGGAGCGAGCAGGAGGAAATGCGCAAATTCACCTACGAGCTGCTGGAAGAGCTGTATGAGCTGGAGCTTCAGTACTCCGGTGAGCTCTATGAACCGTTGGGTCTTATGGAGGATGTGGCCGTTTTTGTTCGTTACAACGCCAACAAGGCCCTGATGAATCTGGGTTATCCGGCCCGTTTCACGGCTGAGCAGACTCAGGTTAACCCGGAGATTTTGGCGGCACTGTCCCCTGGTTCCAATGAAAACCATGACTTTTTCTCCGGGTCTGGTTCCTCGTATGTCATTGGTATATCGCAGGACACGGACGACGGCGACTGGGACTTCTAAAGTCCGGCCCTTTGCGCTCCTCCCGGCAGTTTTGGCCAAAACCGCCGCCG
Organism: Arthrobacter sp. TMP15; assembly: GCF_039529835.1. Taxonomy (NCBI): domain Bacteria; kingdom Bacillati; phylum Actinomycetota; class Actinomycetes; order Micrococcales; family Micrococcaceae; genus Arthrobacter; species Arthrobacter sp. TMP15. Next base: position 624,953 of record NZ_CP154262.1, on the reverse strand, counting down.
GGAGGGGCACACGGCACTCGATTGTGGCGTCAGAAAAAATCGGGGGTGATAGCTTGTTTCCTGTGAGCACGACCCACGAGTCAAGGAAGACCCACGATGGATCAGAGCCAAAACGTACAGAACATCATTGAGGTACCCCACCCGGTTTTCTTCCTCTCGGACAGCACCGGCATCACGGCGGAGACGCTAGGGAACACCTTGTTAACACAGTTCCCGGCAAGCATCTTTGAGCGCAACACTATTCCTTTTATCACCAGCGTCAATCAGGCGAAAACAGTGGTGGCAACTATCAATCGGCTCACCGCCGAGGGTAGTGCCCCGCTGGTGTTTTCCACGGTTGTGGGTGCTGATATCCGCGAGGCACTCTCGGCGTGTCAAGCCACCATGGTGGATTTGATCGGCACTCACGTGGGCCAATTAGAGCAGGCTCTGGGTGTGGTGGCCAGTGGCGAACCCGGACGTGCACATGGTCAGGGAAACGCCGCCCGCTATCAGTCACGGATGAGCGCTGTGGAATACGCCATGGAGCACGACGACGGGCAAAGTTTGCGAGCGCTGGAGAAGGCTCAGGTGATTTTGGTGGCCCCTTCCCGGTGCGGGAAAACACCCACCACCATGTATTTGGCGCTTCAGCACGGGATCTTTGCGGCGAACTTTCCGCTGGTTGATGAGGATTTCGAGAGGGAGGGGCTGCCCGCACCGCTGCGCCCCTTTGTACAGAAGTGCTTTGGGCTCACCTCCAACCCTCTTCGGCTCAGTCAGGTGCGCACTGAACGCCGCCGCGGCTCCCCTTATGCTTCACTGGGACAGTGTGGTTTTGAGCTGCGCAGTGCCGAGCGGCTGTATTCGGCGCATGGGATTCCGTATTTGAACTCGGCGAGTGTGTCGGTGGAGGAGATGGCTGCGACCATCTTGGCCCAAATGAGACTTAAGCGTTAGAAAAACATACTTCGCGTGGCACTCGCCCCGCGCGCCATTCATTGCAAAGGAGCAATAATCATGACGACGGACATTCTGTGGTTCTCAGAGCTGGGGCTCGCTGATCTGGACCGGGTGGGCGGAAAAAATGCTTCGCTCGGGGAAATGGTGCAAAACCTGACGTCGGCTGGCGTTCAAGTACCTGACGGTTTTGCCACGACGGCGGATTCTTACCGCCGTTTTCTGGCCGATTCGGGCTTGGATGCACGAATTGTTGAACGGCTCCACGGCTTGGATACCGATGATGTCAGTGCACTGGCTGCTGCTGGCCAGGAAATCCGGGGATGGATGCGCCAAACATCCTTCCACCCCGACTTTGAAGCGCAGATCCGCTCCTCGTACCAAGAGTTGGTGGATAAGCACGGTGGTTCAGCAGAGCTTTCCTGGGCTGTGCGCTCCAGCGCAACGGCGGAAGATCTTCCCGAGGCTTCCTTTGCCGGGCAACAAGAAACGTTCTTGAATGTTCGCGGGATTGAGAATATTTTGTTGGCTGTAAGGGACGTCTTTGCTTCTCTCTACAATGACCGTGCCATCGCCTACAGGGTGCACCACCAGTTCGAGCATGCCGAGGTGGCCCTCTCGGCCGGTATTCAGCGCATGGTTCGTTCCGACGTTGGAGCTTCGGGGGTCATGTTCACCATGGACACCGAGTCAGGGTTCCAGGACGCCGTATTCGTGACCTCCTCCTATGGACTGGGCGAGGCCGTGGTTCAGGGTGCCGTTAATCCGGATGAGTTCTACGTTTACAAACCGGCATTACAGGCCGGCCGTCCCGCCATTCTCAAGCGCGGGCTTGGCGAGAAGGCCCTGCAGATGACGTACACGGAGAATCAAGAGGTTGGCCGCACCATTGATTTTGTTCCGGTGGCGGCGCAGCTGCGAAACCGTTTTAGCATTACGGACGACGACGTGGAGCAGCTCGCCCGCCATGCCGTCGCCATCGAGGCCCACTACGGCCGTCCCATGGATATCGAATGGGGCAAGGATGGCATTGATGGCAGCCTGTACATCCTGCAGGCACGTCCGGAAACTGTCCAGTCCCGCCGGGCAGCAGGACGGCTGAGCCGCTTCCGTTTGAATGAGACCGGCGCCGTGCTGGCAGAAGGCCGCGCAATTGGTCAGCGGATAGGTTCCGGCCGGGTCCAGATCCTTAGCTCCATTGACCAGATGGCCAGCTTCAAAACCGGTGACGTCCTCGTTGCAGACATGACGGACCCGGATTGGGAACCGATTATGAAGCGGGCTTCGGCCATCGTCACCAACCGTGGTGGACGCACTTGCCACGCCGCAATCATCGCCCGCGAACTGGGGATACCCGCCGTCGTTGGTACAGCGGATGCAACAGATATTCTCTCCGAAGGGATAGAAGTGACAGTCAGTTGCGCGGAAGGGGAAACCGGGTTTATCTACCAGGGGCTGCTTGATTTCAGCTTGGAGGAGACCGAGATTGGCGAACTCCCCGAAGCGCCGGTGAAAATGATGATGAACGTTGGCACACCGGAGCAGGCGTTCACGTTTGCGCAATTGCCCAATGATGGTGTGGGCTTGGCCCGGCTCGAGTTCATCATCAACCGCCAGATCGGAATCCACCCCAAGGCGCTGCTGAATATGGACGATCAGCCGGTGGAGGTGGCTGCCGAAATTAGGGAGCGGATCGCGGCCTACCACGGCCCTCGGGATTACTACATCAAGCGTCTAGCCGAGGGGGTGGCAACTATCGCCGCCGCCTTCGCACCGCATCCGGTCATTGTGCGCATGTCAGATTTCAAGTCCAACGAGTACGCGAACTTACTGGGTGGTTCCGCGTACGAGCCGCATGAGGAGAACCCCATGCTGGGCTTCCGTGGCGCCGCGCGGTATTTGGAACCCTCCTTTAGGGATTGTTTTGACCTTGAATGCGAAGCACTGTCCTTTGTCCGCAATGAGATGGGTCTAAGCAACGTCAAGCTCATGATTCCTTTTGTCCGCACACTCGAGGAGGGTCGCGGTGTGATCGAGCTGCTTGCCGAGAATGGACTGCGCCGAGGTGAGAACGGCCTGGAAGTGATCATGATGTGTGAACTGCCAGCCAATGCACTTTTGGCCGATGAGTTCTTAGATCTCTTCGACGGCTTCTCCATCGGTTCCAATGACATGACCCAGCTGACGCTTGGGCTGGACAGGGATTCCGCCATTGTGGCGGGCAGCTTCGATGAGCGCAATCCGGCGGTCAAGAAGCTTCTCAGCATGGCCATTGCGGCGTGCAAAGCCAGAGGGAAATATGTGGGAATTTGCGGGCAAGGTCCCAGCGACCACGCCGACTTTGCCCAGTGGCTTGTCAGTGAAGGCATCGATTCGGTGTCCTTGAACCCTGACACAGTGGTGGATACATGGCTGCGTCTGGCGGGCACTGCGGCCGGCACTGCGGCCGGCACTGCGGCTGACACCGCCAGTTGACGGAGCCAGCTAACGGAGCCAGTTAATGGCGAGCACTTTTAGCTGAGGTCGCACACACGCATAATTGACCGGCACGGGCTCTGAGGAGCCCGTGCCGGTCAATTTTCTTTCTCTACGCACACGGGGGCAATCTAACGCTCAAACCTGCCACCAACCTTCTTTGCACAATACCCTAGGGCGTATTATGATGAGAACTAACCACATACCCCATGGGGTATTGGGATCATTCATTTTACCTAGGAGAGATATGCTTCTCGAACGTATTTATGATGAAGACCTTGCGCAGGCAAGTTACCTCATTGGCTGTCAGGTCAAAGGTGAGGCACTGGTGGTTGACGCCCGGCGCGACATTGCAATTTACCAGCAACTCGCAGCCAGCAACGGTATGAAGATCGTGGCCGTCACGGAAACCCACATCCACGCCGATTACCTCTCCGGAACCCGCGAACTCGCGGCAGCAACCGGTGCCACCACCTACCTCTCAGGAGAAGGCGGAGAAGACTGGCAGTACGGCTTCGACGGAGTTCGACTTTATGATCAGGACACCATCACACTGGGAAACATCGCCATCCAGGCTCTGCACACACCCGGTCACACTCCGGAGCATCTCTCTTTCCTGATCACCGATGGTGCGTTCAGTGACCAGCCGGGTTTCTTGCTTTCCGGAGACTTTGTCTTCGCAGGCGATCTAGGCCGCCCGGATCTTCTGGATGAGACCGCCGGAGGTGCTGATACCCGCTTTTTGGGAGCACACCAGCTGTTTGCCTCACTGAAGGAAAAGTTCCTAACACTCCCTGACTATATTCAGGTATATCCAGGCCACGGATCTGGTAGCGCTTGTGGCAAAGCACTGGGCGCCATCCCCTCCTCCACTGTTGGCTACGAACGCAACTTTGCTTGGTGGGGTCCGTACTTGGCCGCCAATGACGAGGCAGGATTTATTGCAACTCTCCTTACTGGCCAGCCCGATGCACCTGCGTATTTTGGCCGGATGAAACGGCAAAACCGACAGGGCCCGGCCGTTCTGGGCAGTAGGGACGCGCTGACTGAAATTTCAACGGAAGAGCTTGGCACCCGCTTGGCCGCCGATGAAATTGGGCTTGTGGATACCCGGCACCACGCGCTAGTTCATGAAGGCACTGTAGCAGGGGCGCTGAACATTCCTGCGGGTTCCAAATCTGCCAGCTACGGCGCTTGGGCGTTGGATCCGGAAACCGATAAGCGCCCAGTTGTGCTGCTGGCATCTGACCAAGATTCAGCCATGGAGATGTGGGATCACCTTATCCGTGTCGGTATTGATGCGGTTGCTGGCTTCATCACCTCTTTGACGGGCCTGCCGGTATCTGCTGCGCGCACTATTTCCCCCGCTGAGCTGGCCGCATTCGATTCCGCACTGTTGCTTGATGTTCGCAACAAAAATGAACACGAGGATGGTCATGTGCCCGGCTCCAAACAGCTCAGTGCTGGGCGGGTGCTCTGGAATACAGATCAGTTACCGGAGACCGGCACCATTGTCAGCTACTGCCAATCCGGCGTCCGCAACTCCGTGGCCGCCTCCGCTTTGCGCCGTGCAGGGTTCGACGTCGTTGAACTCGAAGGTAGTTATGCCGGCTGGGCTGACTGGCACCAAAGGCAGAACGGCTAATACCGTCCTGCTTAGCTCTCCTGCCGGCACCACTTCTATAGATAAACACGCGCTAGACAAGCACAGACGGGGCCTATCCAATGACAGTTACTCTCGTTGCCGTCCTCCTGCTTTCGGTGCTGATCGGGCTTTCCTTGGGTCTGCTCGGCGGTGGTGGTTCTATTCTTACCGTGCCGATCCTGACTTACGTGGCCGGGATGAACCCGAAGGAAGCGATTGCTGCCTCGTTGTTCGTGGTCGGCGCAACCTCAGCTGTCAGCGCAGTTAATCATGCGCGCAAAAAGAGGGTGCGGTGGCGCACCGGACTGATTTTCGGTGCCGCAGGCATGGTCGGGGCGTTTGCAGGAGGACTCCTTGGTGGCCACATTCCCGGCACCATCCTTATGCTTGCCTTCGCACTGATGATGGTGGCAACATCCCTGGCCATGATTCGTGGGCGCAAAGAGCCCACCTCTGCAACCGGTGAGGGGAGTAACCGGGGTGGTGAGCTGCCGGTCACTAAGGTCATCCTCGAGGGCCTCATTGTTGGGCTGGTGACAGGCCTTGTTGGCGCCGGCGGTGGATTCCTCGTTGTGCCGGCACTGGCGTTACTGGGCGGGCTGTCCATGCCTGTGGCCGTCGGCACCTCATTGGTGGTGATTGCCATGAAATCCTTCGCAGGCCTTGGCGGCTACCTCACTATTGTCAGCCTAGACTGGGCCCTGGTAGGAGGGGTAACAGTAGCGGCCATTCTCGGCTCATTTATTGGTGCGCGTCTAGTCGGACGCATCCCCGAGGCCCGTCTGCGCACAGGGTTTGGTTACTTTGTGCTCCTAATGGGCGTGTTTGTCTTGGTACAGGAGCTGGCCACGCCGGCTAACTTCATTATTGGCATTCTGGGCATTGTGGCCGCTGCTATTGGCTTGGCTGTTATGGCCTACCGGTTCTTGAATGCCACAAAGAGGACAGCTGAGAGCGTTAAACCCGCGGATACTGTACCCACAGCAGAAGCTGTCCACACCGCGACGGAAGGCTGAAGGTGTGGGTGGCGTGTGTGAGAACGCCGCCAACAGTCCAGCAAAATCCGTAGCAGTAGGACTACGCGCGGCATCATTATAAGCAACCACCACGCACCTTGAGCCTGCCCAACCGCCGCTGCTCAGCAGAATCACAAAAACACATGTCGTGACTGCTGTTTTGAAACCTGGCTGGCTACGGGAAACTATAAAGCCTGCATTTTCCAAGCGCTGCGGTTTAGCTCAGAACCACCGTGAATGTGCCAGATCCCGGAGCAAGCTGGTATTGGGGCAGCGCCCCCGGCCCGCAAGAGGCTGTTCCAATCCCATGCACCGCAGCGTCAAGTGTGAGGTGAGAGATGCCATCGGCCACCAGGTCCGGGGTGTGCCTGGCGGCGGTTAATACTTGCTGCGAGTAGGGCCGGAGCGTGAAGGAGAAGTCCTCGCCGTGGAAGGAGATGCTCTCGCCTCCTGTTTGTGCAGTGGCTAGCTCCAACCAGGTAACTCCCGCCCGTGCCCCATTTTCCTGCGGCCTGACGTACGGCACCGCCAGCTCCGCAATGGAGGCACTGAACCAACCACGCTGCGCAGCCATGCCCGTGTCAGGGTACTTTTGTCCGGGCCCAAACCCTGCCCAGCTGACACACGAAAACTCACCCGGGAACTCGAAGTCGAAGCCCACCCGCGGCCAGCTGACTCCCCAACCTGCGCTCGGTTCAACGTGTGCGGTCAGTTCCAACAATGTCCCGTTGGTTCGCCACACATAATCAACATCTACATGGTGGCGAGCTACCGGCACGCCGTAACGCACCCGCACAGCCAGCGTTCCGGAGTCGTGAGTCATTGACCGCAAACGCCCTTGTAGAAGGGGCAGCCCGGCACTCTGCCAGATGTCGGCAGCGCGCGGAGACCCGGGCTGGGAATGGTCCTTGCCCTTGTCGTTATCGGTGGGTGAACGCCACAGCGTCAGCCGCGGCCCATTGACGGGCACGGACTTGAAAGCACACAATTCACCAGTTGCCACGCTGAACGTTGCCGGACCAAAACGCAGATTTCCGTCCTGCGCCACTGCCTCAGCGCCGCCCTGAATTTGCAGTTCCACAATTGGCACGAGTGGAAGGCCCTGCTGCGCCCAAGCGATCTCGTGGCCAGCTGGCGCCCATGGCTCATCCGCGGCCAAGGTGGCGCTGATGGTCAAGACCCGCTCCGGTGCCAACTCTGCCGTGATCTCAGGGGGAAGTTCGGCAGTGGTGCTGGCTCCCGCCGCTGTCACCGGGATGTTCAGTGTGCCCGCAGACATCATGCCTTTAGGCCCAGCCACCACCCAGGTGTAGTTCAGATGCGAGGTATCCACGAAGTCATATTTGTTCCGGATAGAGACCTCGCGCCAGTCGGTGGAGATCCCAAGAGCCAAAGGCTCCACTACTTTCTTATAGTCGAGCAGGCCCGGGCGGGGTTCTAAATCCGCGCTGACAAGGCCGTCAATGACGAAGTTTCCATCATGGACGCTCTCGCCAAAGTCTCCACCATAGGCAAAATACGCCTCCCCGTCCGGGGTATGTTGGCGGATGCCGTGCTCCATCCACTCCCACACGAATCCTCCTTGCAGGCGCGGATATCTATCAAAAAGGTCCTGGTATTCCTGCAGCCCACCGGGGCCGTTACCCATGGCATGGGCGTACTCGCAGAGGATAAACGGCAGGTTCCTCCGGTGCCGGTCCTGGTCCTGATCAGGCAGCGGCGCTTCTTTCTGGCGACCAATCAGCTCAACCTCGGCTGGAGAAACGTACATGCGTGAATAAACATCCACGTATGGGCAGGCCCAGTCACCTTCATAATGCACCAGTCTTTCGGGGTCCCGCGCCTTGGTCCACTGCGCCATTGCTTGAAGGTTCGGACCCGTGCCTGCTTCATTGCCCAAGGAGAACATGATCACTGACGGATGGTTTTTATCACGTTCAACGGTCCGCCTCATCCGATCAAGCAGCGCTTCTAAATATCTGGGTTCCGCGCTGGGGTTTCCTGCCCAATCACCGTCCTCAAAGCCATGGGTTTCATAATCGCATTCGTCAATAATGTAAAAGCCCAGTTCATCGGCCAGCTCCAGGAGCATAGGGTGCGGCGGGTAGTGGGCTGTGCGGATCGCGTTAATATTGTGGGCCTTCATTAAGCACAATTCATTGACCATCTGCTCGCGTGAAAGGACCCGGCCGCGATCAGGATTGTGCTCATGCCTGTTCACCCCGCGAAACAGTAACGGCGCTCCGTTGAGTTTGAGCTGAGCGTCGTGAACGGTGATGCTGCGAAAACCCACCTTCAAAGGCATGGTTTGCAGCGGCGTGGCAAGGGTTAGCTCATACAAAGTGGGAGACTCGGCGCTCCAAGGCTCCACGGGCCCCAGCTCAAAAGACTTGGAGATTCCACTCCCGCCTTGCTGTTGGCTAAATTCAAGCACCTCGCTGAAACCAAGCCCGGCAATGCTCGCCACCACATCTGGAAGTGGCGGACTGATTTCTACCCGGAGCGTACCCACTCCGTCAACGGTATAACCGGCATGCACAAAGACGTCCCAAATGGATGCCTGCGGTTGGGCCAGCAATGTCACGTCACGGAAGATTCCTGGCAGCCACCACGCATCCTGATCTTCTAAATAGCTCGACGCCGAAAATTGGGCCACGCGCACCACCAGCACGTTAGCTCCGGCGCGGAGAATACCTGTGACATCGAATTCGTGCACCAGCTTTGAACCCCGGGTGGTGCCCAACAAGTGGCCGTTGAGCCAAATAGTTCCTGCGTTATCGAGCCCATCAAAGCGCAGCACGGCACCGTGGAGGAACTCTGTGCCAACATCGAAAGTGAGTCTGTGGTCTCCCACAGGATTCGCATCGGGAACAAAAGGTGGATCCAGTGGGAATGGGAATTGCACGTTTGTATAAGAAGGGGCCCCGTATCCATGGAAATTCCAGCTCGAGGGGACAGGCAGCGTGTCCCATGCGCCGTCGTTAAACACTTCTTTCTCCATACCGGTGGGAGCGCTAGCCACCGACTCCGAATAGTGGAACCGCCAGTCACCATTGAGTGAGCGGGTAGGCAGGCCGGTTTCCAGGTGCGCACGCGGAGGCAGGCTGCCGGTGCCAGGTCCAGGATTGGTGAGTTCCATCATTGGATCGTAGGGGCCGGCGGCGAGGTTGGCGCGCGAAGGGAGCGGGTTCACAGTGTGGATCCTTTGCATGTCAGGGCGTGGCGGTTTTTACGCGCTCGTACCGTTCCTCGTCAGTTAGTGGCGTCCTTACCGGCGAGTTTTGTCCCAATCCGGTGACTGGGCGGCTAAAGCCGTCATAGGCCGCATGACTGGGGTCTTGAAACCACCGCACAAGGCGTTGATGGAGTTGGGAAAGTACTCCCGCATGGCGTTCATCGCCAATCAAGCAGTGGCATTCTTGCGGGTCTGCTTTTAGCTCGGAGAGCTCATCAGGACCAGCATGGCGGTAAACGTATTTATAATATCCGGTACAGATCATGCGCGTTCCACCGTACTCGTGATAGATCACCACAGCCGTATTCAAATCCTGGCTAGTCCCCTGACGAGTCCCCAGCCTAGTCTTAACCCGAGTCCCCAGCCTATGACCAGGCACAGAACCAGGCACAGTCAGTGGGGACTTGGCACATGATTCCCCCCGCACCCCAAGGATCCTGCGGTTTTTGCACACCGGCTTGTTCCAACAAGGTTGCGTGCAGAGAAACCGCTGCCGTTGTGCGGTGGTCCAAAATCGGCGCAATGCTGCATGGTCTATCGCTGAAGAAAGGGACACGGATCGAATCCTCCCAAACATTCAAGGGTGTGGTGCCGTTGTCTTTGCCCCAGATGCCGTGGTGGCCACAACTGAAACCATTGTCGGGAAGAAAGATGATCTAGGTGTCCTGGCGTGCGCCCAATTCCTCCAAGTCGGCGACCAGCTTTTGTGCACCTTGGTCTACTCCCGTCAGCGCAGCACAAAATCCTCTGAGGGCCTCTTGGGGACAGCGCATGGCGGCGGCAAGCTCGCCGTTGTCCCACTTGTTCCACTTGGACCAATCATGGGCATCTTCGTGGACAATGCTGGGGAAGTCGTACCCCTGATGCAGTGCTCTTAGTAGTTCCGGGTGGTGTTCTGGACCCTATGGCGTCACTGATGTAACCAGGTTCGGTGCGCAATTCGCCATTGTCAGAGACTGCCGCACCGTAGTAGGGGCCCCGCCGGAGAGATGGCTGAACCAGCGGTTGAAACCGGGTGCGGCTTCTCTGGCATCACCCAGCTGCCACTTTCCCGAGTGTGCATAACTGTAACCGGAGGCTGGTAGTAACTCTGGGGTGAATGAGAACGGCTTCAGGTAGTGCACGCCACGGGTTGAGCCTGCATCACTTTCGCCCCGGATCCAGTAATGGACCCCGTGTGCCGATGGCATTCTTCCGGTGGGCAACGACGCCCGAGCAGGTGAACAAACAGGTGAAGCACAAAAGAACTCGGTAAATTCCCGCCCCGCTGCACCCGGCTGGTCAAGGGCAGGGGAAATACGTTCGGGCATAGTTCGCCCCCTGGCCCACGCACCTTGGTCATTGGTCATCGGTCATCGGTCTTTGGTCTTTGGTCTTTGGTCTTTGGTCTTTGGTCATTGGTGATGATCGCAATAAAGTGAGGTTGCATAGCGCAGTGCCCCTATTCTTACGCTTGTTCGCAGGTATCTAGCCGACCAGCAGCAAGTCCAAGGCATGTTTTTCCACATAGTCAAGGGCTAACCGAACCGCACCTAGGCCAACTATGGCGTCGCCAAGGGTAGAGACTTCCACGCGAGGAGGGTTAGGCATGAACCGGACCAGTTCCTCTCGCAGGGGTTTGAGCAGAACCTCCGAAGATGCCGCCACTGCCCCACCAATCACCACAAGTTCAGGATCCGTAAACGTTGCCATGATCGCCACAACCCTGGCGATACGCCTGCCAATGGAATCAAGGATCTGTTGAGCTACTTGGTCCCCCTGTGCTGCCGCGGCAAAGACGGCCTCGGCGGGGATCTCCCCGCTGTGTGCGTCCACTTGGGTAGTTAGGACTGTTGCCGGAGCGCCGGTTTTGCAGGCGGCTAGAGCCATGTCGCGGGCTAATGCCGCAATTCCATCCGGAGTGCCCACTCCATCTACCAACTCTAAAAGTCCCACTTCACCGCTGCGCCCTGATACGCCATGGCGCAGTTGAGCCGAATCCATCAGTCCGAAGCCAATGCGCTCACCTGCCAACATGACGGCTAGATCGCTAACTTCCTTGCCCACACCCATCCAATGCTCGGCCATGGCCGCCAGGTTGGCATCGTTTCCCAGCAGCACGGGCCAGCCGTAGCGGTCACGCAGATTCTCTTGGATGCCAATGTCAAAGCTTTCCCAGAAGAGTTGGCTGTGGGAGATGTTTCCGCTGCGGTCCACCGGCGCGGCAATACCTACCCCAGCAACCAGCACATCAGTAGAGGCAACCCCTGCCTCACCCAGTACCTTCTTGATGGCTTTGTCAATAGTGGCTAGGCGTTGGGCATCAGGAGCAGTGAAACCGCCCAGGTTCTCTGTGGCCTTTGCCAGAATGTTTCCGCGCAAGTCTGCCACCAGTGCAGTGGTCTTGGCCGCCCCGAAGTCCAGACCCACAACCACTCCGGCCAGAGCATCAAATTCGAAGATTCGTGCCGGGCGCCCTTTTTGCACTGTTAGTTTTTGCGACGGTAATTCCCGCACCCAGCCGGCTTCAATCAAGTCATCGCATACCGCTATGACTGTTGCACGCGCCAACCCAGTTGCCTCGATAAGGTCAGTGCCGGTAACAGCTTCACACCGCCGCATGTGCGCCAAAATGACACTCATATTCCTCTGCCGGAGCTGCTGGGGCGTACTTGCCGTGAGTTCCAAGAAATCATCCCTTGACGTCTTACCGTGTGATGTACATAATACTAACAGGAGATAAATTTAGAATCTAAATATATGAGTCAAATTTTCTATAACTGTTCGCTTCCGGGTCGCAACACAGCTCCACTGCTGCCAGAAAGAACAAAGGAGTTTTTATGCAGGCCATTCTGTCATCCACTGCGGGAACTATGCAGTGAGCCCATCCGCCTTCACCCGTCGGAAGCTTTTGTCTCTAGCCACTGTTGCCGGAGCGGCACTGGCACTACCTGCCTGCTCAGGCACCGACGGCATCACCACAATACGTCTGCAGCAAAACAAACCCGAAGTGGTGGAATATTTCAACACTTTGATCAAGGATTTTGAGTCAAAGAATACTGATATCCGCGTCATCCAGGACTTCAATGCCGGCAATTGGGTACCCGGGCTGATCCGCAATAACCCCGCGGATGTTGTCACTAACTCATACTCGGTAACAGTGGCAGATTTCACCAGCAAGGGCATTTTCGCTGACCTCTCCGACCTCCCGGCAGCAACTATGGCCGATCCCAAAGCGCTCGAACTCATCAAATCCTTTGGGCAGTATCAAGGATCAGAGCTCAGCGCGTTGCCCTTTTCATTGGCAGCCGCAGGCGTTATTTACAACAAGACGCTCTTTGCCGAACACGGGGTAGAGGTTCCCGCCACGTGGAGCGAATTTCTCACAGTATGCAAGAAGTTCAAGACTGCCGGGATCACGCCAATCTACGGGACTTTCAGGGACTCCTGGACGCTGGGACAGCCCTACGGTTACACCGCTGGAGGAACAGTGGATCTTGCAGATTTCTTCTCCCACATGCCGCGCACTGCTGAGGAACTGAAAACCAGCACCAAGCTTTCCTTCAGCACCGGTTTCAAGTCTGCCACCGATAAGTTTCTTGAGATTCTAGAATTCACCCAAAAAGATGCTGGCAGTAAGTCCTACACCGATGGCAACGCTGCCTTCGCCAAGGGCGGTGCCGCCATGTATATGCAGGGGCCTTGGGCGTTGTCCGAGCTAACAACCATCAATCCGGACCTCAAAGTGGGCACCTTTGCACTGCCCACAAGCGAAGATCCCGCCGATACGCACGCCCAAGTTACCCTGGACATGACATTTTCAATTGTCCGCTCTTCTCCACGACTTGCAGCGGCAAAACGGTTCGTCAATTACTTGATGGACCCTGCAGTTGTTAGCGCCTACAACAGCAAATTCTCCGCGTTCTCTCCTCTGAAGCAGGGTTCACAAGACATCAACCCTCAGATCGCCGGGCTGCAGCCGTTGATCAGCTCCGGTAAGTACTACCTCAACGTTACCAACTACTTTCCGCCGGCCATCACCTTGAACAATTACTTCCAAACCTTGGCTTTGAACGGAAATGACGAAGCTTTCCTGACCACGCTCGACGACGCTTGGCACCGCGTTGCCACTCGCAACGCCTAGATTTTAAAGGACAATCATGACTGCCCCAGCCGACGTCAGCACACCCACGCCGTCCAGGCCTAGTACCCAACCGACCAAACAGGCCCAACTTGCCGCCGCGCCGGCCCAAACATACCGAGGGCGCAAGGTTGATCCCACGTATTACTGGATGATCATTCCGGTGCTTATTTTGTTCGCCCTGTTCAGCACAGTCCCAGCCATCATTGGCGGATTCTTTAGCTTTACCAATTACGCCGGCTACGGCGATTGGAAAATGATTGGCTTCCAAAATTTCCGGAACATCTTCAGCGATCCGGAAATACTTGCCTCTTACCTTTTCACTTTCTTCTTCGCCATCGTGGCAACCCTCACTGTGAACGTGGTGGCGTTGCTACTGGCCCTGGGTTTGAACGCCAAAATTAAGTTCAAGACAGGTATTCGCGGCATCTACTTCATCCCTATGGTGCTCTCCGGGCTGATTGTTGCTTACGTCTTCAACTACTTGTTCTCCACCACCGTGCCCACCCTTGCCGAGACTTTTGGATTCTCCCCGCTGGCCACCAGCATCTTGGCCAATGAGCATTGGGCGTGGGTAGCAATCGTCTTCGTCACCGTCTGGCAGGGCGCCCCTGGGGCAACCATCATCTACTTGGCTGGTCTGCAGAGCATCCCTGCGGATGTGACTGAGGCGGCGGCCCTTGATGGGGCAGGGGCCTGGCGCCAAATACGCAGCATCAGCATTCCGCTGATCGCCGGGTATGTGGTCATTAATATCATTCTTGGTTTCAAGGGCTATCTGGGCACCTACGAGATTATCGTGGCCTTGACAGGAGGTGGCCCCGGCACGGCAACCCAGTCCGTGGCCATGCGCATTTTTTCCGGTTTTGCTGGCGGGGACTACTCCTACCAAATGGCAAATGCCATCATCTTCTTCATCATTACGCTCATCATTTCGCTGCTGCAGCTTCAAGTTCTGCGCCGCCGGGAGGTTTCACTTTAATGTCAACAGCATTGACAGACCTACGTCCTGAACTCCACGGTCCACAGCAACTAGACGGAACCGTGCATGGAAAAATTCGGCGCGCCAACCGCGAAGGATTCAAGATCAACTGGTGGATGAGCGCATTGCTGCTTGTTGCATCCCTCACCATCCTAATTCCCTTATATTTCACCATCAGTATGGCGCTGAAATCACCGGAGCAAGCAGCTTCGGGAACAGGTTTCGCGTGGCCAGCGGATCCGCAATGGGAAAATTTCTCCCAAGCATTTGTTTTGACCAACTACCCCGCCGCATTCATGTCCACAGCCTTCATCACCGTCATTTCGGTGCTGGGCGCCCTGGCTGCCAGTTCCATGGTTGCTTACGCGATTGTGCGTAACTGGGACAAGAAATTCTTCCGCCTTTCATACATCTACCTACTCTCAGCCATGTTTGTGCCGTTCCCTGTAGTGATCCTTCCTTTGATCAAGCAAACAGCCATGTTTGGGCTAGATAATCCGCTCGGCGTTGCATTCATCCACATTGTGGGTGGCATATCTTTCAACTCCCTACTGTTCATTGCCTTCTTACGCTCGATTCCCATTGAACTAGAAGAAGCGGCACGTCTTGACGGAGCCAGCACGTGGCAAACATTCCGAAAAGTGATCTTCCCGCTTTTAGCACCCATGAGCGCCACTGTAGGCATTTTCGCTTTTCTTGGCTCTTGGAATGACTTTCTACTCCCCCAGATGCTCATAGCCGATCCCGCAATGCAAACCCTGCCGGTAGTCCAGCAGTTGTTTCAAGGACAGTTCAATACCAACTACTCCCTAGCGTTCGCCTCCTATCTCATGGCACTGGCGCCGACTCTTGTGGTCTACCTGTTCGCGCAGCGTTGGATTATGTCCGGCGTTATGCGCGGTGCAGTTAAATAGGCTTCTGCACCCCCAACCTCACACCAAACGCACTAAAACAAAGGAACACTCCATGTCTACTTCCACACCTTCGGCACTGAAACCGCACCTGCTCTCAGATGACCCGAATTGGTGGCGGCAAGCCGCTGTCTACCAGATCTATCCTCGAAGTTTTTATGATGCAAACGCTGATGGGCTCGGCGACATCAAGGGCATCACTGCCAAGGTCCCTTACCTGAAAGACCTAAATATAGATGCTGTCTGGTTAAGTCCGTTCTACCCGTCAGAGCTGGCTGATGGCGGCTACGACGTTGCCGACTACCGCAACGTTGACCCCCGGTTGGGCACGTTGGAGCACTTCGATCAGATGACAGCAGCTCTCCATGGCGCCGGCATAAAACTGATAGTGGACATTGTCCCCAACCACTCTTCAGACCAGCATGAATGGTTCCAAGAAGCACTGGCAGCGAAGAAAGGTTCCGCAGCCCGTGCACGCTACATCTTCCGCGACGGCAAGGGGACCAACGGGGAACTACCACCCTCAGATTGGGTATCCGTCTTTGGGGGGCCCGCCTGGACCCAGGTTGCTGATGGCCAATGGTACTTACACTTGTTCGCCTCCGAGCAACCCGATTTCAACTGGGATAACCAGGAGATCCGTGCGGATTTCCTAACAACCCTTCGCTTTTGGTCAGACAGAGGTGTTGATGGTTTCCGCATTGATGTGGCACACGCCCTGATCAAGGACCTCTCCGAGCCGTTGCCGTCCCAAGCTCAGCTTTTGGAACTACAAGAGCTCCACAACGGGACTAATCCGCTGTGGGATCGGGACGGCGTCCACCAGATATATGCACAATGGCGTACTTTATTCAACGAGTACAACCCTCCCCGCACAGCCGTCGCTGAGGCGTGGGTGGATCACTCACGCCGAGCTCGCTATGCCTCCACTGAGGGCCTGGGCCAAGCTTTCAACTTCGACCTACTCTTGGCTAATTTTGATGCTGCTTCTTTTGCCTCGATTGTGACAACTAACTTGGCTGAGTCCGCCGCTACCGGCGCCTCTTCGACCTGGGTTTTTTCCAACCATGATGTTGTTCGTCATGCAACCCGTTACGGGCTGCCGCAACTCACCGGTACTGAAACAACTCAGGATGGCAAGGCTTGGGTCTTGGCTGGCGGAGCCGAGGATGAGCTGGACCGTGAACTTGGGCTGCGCCGGGCCAACGCCGCCACTCTCTTTATGTTGGCACTGCCAGGTTCCTCCTACCTATATCAGGGTGAGGAATTGGGCTTGCATGAAGTAGCTGACATCCCCGACGCCGATCGTCAAGACCCAGCTTTCTTCCGCAACACCGGTACCGAAAAGGGTCGCGACGGTTGCCGCGTTCCCCTGCCGTGGACCAGTTCAGGGGTGTCATTTGGCTTTGGTGAGGCACCAGCGCACCTGCCTCAGCCGGACTGGTTTGCTCAACACGCCGTAACCGCGCAAGACTCTGCGGCAGGTTCAACCTTGTCCTTGTACCGCGAGGCTTTGGCGCTGCGGCGGTCACTGCAAACAACCGAAGACCTAACCTGGATCACCAATGAGAACCCGGACGTGCTGCACTTTGCCCGTCCCAACGGTTGGAGCGTGGTGACCAACTTTGGCACTGCCGCCGTTGAACTTCCCACAGGAACTGTTGCCCTGAGCAGCGCTGCTCTTGACGATGGCAAGCTGCCAGCCAACGCCACCGTGTGGCTGGTCTAGTCCTTACTAGCCAATAACCCTGCGCTGCCGCCTGCCAAGAACTGGTGGGCGGCACCGCACTTTCTCCGCCCAGAACTGCACCCCACAACGAACGGAACTTCCATGGATACAACTACGCGCAAGGACCTGCGGCTGGGCATTGATGTGGGCGGCACCGCCATCAAATATGGTGTGGTGGATACACACACGGGTAGTTTACTTGGCGATCTTGCACAGCTCCCCACCCCTTACCCGGCTACCCCGGACGCTGTTTGCGATGCCGTGCGAACGGTGGCCACCACTGTTCAAAAGTGGGAGTTCGCCCCAACTCCACAGGCGGCCGTGGGAGTTGCTTTCCCTGCCATCATTCGTGCGGGAGTGGCATGTTCTGCTGCCAACATCAGCGATGAATGGATCGGCCAGGAAGTTGATGCTCTCTTGGGTCAGGCATTGAAGAGGCCAGTCAGCGTCCTTAACGACGCCGATGCAGCAGGCCTGGCAGAGAGTAGGCAAGGCGCAGGAGAGGGCCTAGGTGGAGTGGTTTTAATCTTGACATTGGGCACAGGCATTGGCTCGGCGCTGGTAGTCGATGGGGTACTTGTGCCGAACTTTGAGCTGGGTCACCTAGAGATCGACGGTAGTAAAGCAGAAGCAACCACCTCGGCAGTAGCACGCCAAAATGAAGGTCTGAGCTGGGAGCAATACTCGCGCAGGTTGCAACGTTATCTCTCACATGTAGAGTTCTTGTTCTCCCCAGATTTGATCATTATGGGTGGTGGAATTTCAGTGCGGCACGCTGAATTTCTCCCACAGCTACGTTTGAGTACCCCCGTTCTGCCAGCAAAATT
Organism: Arthrobacter sp. TMP15; assembly: GCF_039529835.1. Taxonomy (NCBI): domain Bacteria; kingdom Bacillati; phylum Actinomycetota; class Actinomycetes; order Micrococcales; family Micrococcaceae; genus Arthrobacter; species Arthrobacter sp. TMP15. The sequence continues at coordinate 607,074 of NZ_CP154262.1, read as the reverse complement.
GCACAATACAGCTGGGGTTATTGGTGCCGCACTCAGCGTTGGGAGCGCGGCCTTAGGCTACCGCGCTCACAACTAATGCTTCCCGCCGGAACTACCGCCCCCGAACCAACTACTGCGCCAGCAAGAAGTCCACGCTGCGTCGAACATCGGCCATTGGGCCTTCGCCTTCCGGGGCTTGGCTTAGAATCGCATCCTGTTCCAGGACGTACCAACCCTGATATTTGACGGCGACCAGCGCCGCCACGATCTCGGCAATGCGGCAATCACCTTGGCCCAGGGGAACAAACATACCCGCCTTCACACCTGCGGTGAATCCCAGTTCGCCGCGGCCCACCTGGCCAGCCAGTTCGGCGTTGACGTCCTTTAGATGGGCATGCCCCACCCGTGAGGCGTAATTGCGCACAAGTTCCAGCGGGTCAGTTCCGCCAATGAGCAAATGCCCGGTGTCTAAACAAATGTTGGCACCGGTATCATTGAGCAGCCTTTCTACGGCAGTGGCTGACTCGATCATGGTGCCCACGTGTGGGTGCAGTACGGCAGTAATCCCACGTTCGCCGGCCCGCCGAACAGCCTCATCTAAGTTGGCGCCAAGGGTTTTCCACTGGGCTGGCGTCAGTTCCTGCTTTGCATCATAAGAAACCGCGCCGCTATCGGCAGAAAGCACCAGAACCGTGGCACCACTTGCCTCGAACGCGTCAAGCTCGCGTTCAATAGCGGGCAGCGGATCGTTGCCTTCTTGGTGGAGTACGGAGGGAAAAAATCCACCAATGGCCCCAAGTCCGTAGCTTTGGAGCATCGCGGCTCGCGGGGCGGGTGCCACGGGCAAAAAGCCCAGGGGGCCAAACTCTGTGGCTTTTATCCCCAAATTTTGCATGTCCGCTAGAACACGTTCGGGTGGGAGCTGATAGCCCCAGTCTGCGGCCTCGCAGACACCCCAGGAAATGGGGGCTGCTGCGAGTTGGTTGGCAAGTGAAGAAGTCATGGTGTATTCCATTCCGGTTTAAAGTTTGACCCGGACAGGTACGCCGGTCTCTAGCGATTCTTGTGCCGCGTCCGCCACCTTGGAGGCGGCAACAGCATCTTCGGGCGTGCAGGGGTTTTGGCGCTGCCCAAGGATCAGTTCAACAAAGGCCACCAGCTCAGAACGGTAGGCTGGCTCGAATCTTTCGGCAAAAGTCAGGTGCGAGCCACCGGAGGGAAAATTCACACCTTGTTCAGCCGATCTCAAGGCTACTTTCTCATCCAAGCCCACCATGAGTGAGCCCTTGGAGCCTTGAATTTCAAGCCGAACATCGTGCCCCGCACCGTTGTAGCGCGTAGCGCAGACGGTGCCCACCGTTCCATCCTCGAAGGTTACAAGAGCCAACGCGGTGTCAACATCACCCACCTCGCCAATGGCCGGATCCCCGTTATTGGAGCCTCTGGCGTAGACCTCCACAATCTCCTGTCCGGTCAGCCAGCGCAGAATGTCGAAGTCATGGACGGAACAGTCGCGGAAGAGCCCTCCGGAAGTGGCCAAGAATTCAACCGGCGGCGGGGCCATATCACCGGTGACGGCTCGCAGGGAGTGGATCCAGCCCAGTTCCCCGGCATTGTAGGCACGTTTGGCTTCCAAGTACCCGGCATCAAAACGCCGTTGGTGACCAATCTGTACGGTGCCGTTGTGGGCTTTGATGTATTCAAGTACTGGGAGAGATTCGCTAACATTCACACCCACAGGTTTCTCGCAAAAAACCGGAATCCCCGCGTCAACACCGGCCTTGATCAGCTCGGGGTGAGTGGCTGTGCCGGTGGCGATGACAAGACCGTCAATGCCGGAGGCGATTAGCTCGGTCACAGTCAGGAAAAAGGTGGCCTCCAGACCCTGGGCTATACCGCGGGCATGCTCCACCGCAACGTCTGTCAAAGCGAGTTTGACGGTGACTCCCTGTGGGTTCAAGGCCTGGTTCAGGGCAGCAATGTTATTGGCATGCATGACACCAATACGCCCTACACCAACCAAGCCGAGGGTTATCTCTTTCATGGGGCTCCTTTACCTCAGGGTGCTGACCAGCGGCCCTATAAGTCACTATGTTGGAACGCTCCAACATCTGCTTGCTAGACTAGAGGTTCACCGACACTGCGTCAATAGTTTGTACTAACAAACTGACAAACAACTTGTAAAAGGGGTTCCATGAGCGGCACCCAGCGTGTTCGCGCTGCAACCATCATGGATGTTGCAGCACAGGCGGGTGTTTCCAAATCCGTTGTGTCATTGGTGCTGCGCGGCACTGGCTACGTCAGCGCGGCCAAGCGCACCGCCGTCGAACAGGCTGTTCTGGCACTGGGCTATAGGCCAAACGCCGCCGCCCGCGCGCTCAGTGAATCCCGTAGCCGCACGGTGGGCGTGGTGCTCAATGACATGCGAAACCCCTGGTTTGTCAGTGCGGTTGAGGGATTAAACGCCAAGCTCACGGAGCATGGCCTGCAGATGCTGATGGGCGATTTTCGTCTCGACAGCCGAAGCGGTGAATCCCTGCTGCGCAAGCTGCTGGAAATGAACATTGAAGCACTGGTGCTTGTTGGAACCATGCCTCCCAGCGCCTTGTTGGCAGCCGCTGCCTCTCAGGTTCCCACCGTGGTGCTGGGCGCACCCTCCGGGCCCGGCCCCAACGCCACTATTGTCACCAATGACGATCAGGCCGGCGCGCGGCTGGCCGTGGAGCACCTGATCTCCTTGGGGCACAAGAGTGTTGCCCACGTTTCCGCACCCGGGACAGCTGTGGGGGCACAGCGCAGAAGCGGCTATGTGCAAGCCATGGAAACGGCCGGCCTGGGCGCCTTGGTCCAGCTTGCTGACGGCGGGCTTACGGAGGAGGAAGGTTACCGCGCAGGGGTGGAACTGCTGAACGGATCGCAGCGCCCCAGCGCTATCTTCGCGGTCAATGACATGGCCGCACTGGGGGTGCTCTCCGCCGCTGAGGAACGTGGCCTTGCCGTGCCGCAGGATCTGTCAGTGGCCGGCTATGACAATACGCCGCTAGCGGCATTACGTCGGATCAGTCTGACCTCAGTGGATAATTCCAGCCGCGAGGCTGGCCAGCGTGCCGCCGAACTGCTCTTGGCAAGACTGGTTCCGGGCGCCACCGCGCCGCCGAATGAGATGCTGCCCCCAGCCTTGGCGATCAGGGGCAGCACAGCCGCACCGTCCACAAGATATGGACACGACCAACCCTCTTAGCGGGCGCCTGCCCTGCCCGCCTCTGCCTGAACTTCTTCTACAACATCGCCATGGCCACCGAGCTGCTCAAGCTCGTGGGCCAACTCAGCCAGCTCGGCGCCGCCAGCCATTTGCGCCGTGAGTTCCTCGAGCGTGACATCCTGCTTTTCGTAGTAACCAATCGACTTTCCGCGCTTCAAGAGCAGGAAGCGGTCACCTACGGGATAAGCGTGGTGCGGATTGTGGGTGATGAAGATGACGCCAAGGCCCCGGTCGCGGGCCTGCAGGATGTAACGCAGCACCACCCCGGACTGCTTTACTCCCAGGGCCGCAGTGGGCTCATCAAGAATGAGGACCTTGGCTCCGAAATATACGGCGCGGGCAATCGCCACGCATTGGCGTTCACCACCTGAAAGCTGGCCGATCGGCTGCTCCACATCACGGAGTTCAATCCCCATCTGCGCCAGTTCCTTGAGCGTGATGTCCTTCATGCGCTGAACGTCCAGGCGCTTAAACGGGCCCTTCCCCGTAGTCAGCTCTGAACCAAGGAAGAAGTTGCGCCAGATCGGCATGAGTGAAACCACGGCAAGATCCTGATAAACCGCGGCAATTCCCGAGTTCAGGGCCTCGCGTGGGCTGGCGAGCTTCCGCTCCTGCCCCATGATCTTAAACGTACCCTCATCATGCTGGTGGAGGCCGGCAATAATCTTGATCAGCGTCGATTTTCCGGCACCGTTGTCGCCCAAAACGCACGTCACCCGGCCGTTATCCACGGCCATTGTGACATCCCGCAGCGCAATGATGTTCCCGTACCGCTTGCCCACTGATTCAAGGGAGAGCAGGTGGATCGGTGTGTGGGTCAGTGGATCGGGCTCACCCTGGAGCAGCGTTTGCTGGTCGATTTGTTTTGAGTTCATAATCTTCAGGCCCTTACTTGAGTTCTGCTCGGCGCTTGACGACCAGGTTGACGATGGTGGCGAGCAGCAACATCAGGCCCAAGAAGAACTTGAACCAGTCAGGGTTCCACTGCGCATAGATGATGCCCTTGTTTGCCATCCCGAAGATCAGGGCACCAATGGCCCCACCAACGGCGGAACCATAGCCGCCTGTGAGCAAACATCCGCCAATTACAGCGGCGATGATGTACAGGAATTCATTGCCAATGCCTTCACCGGACTGAACTGTGTCAAAGGCAAACAGGTTGTGCATGCCCAGGATCCAGCCGCAGAAGCCAACAGCCATGAACAGGCCAATCTTGGTTTTGGTCACTGGGACACCCACAGCACGGGCGGCCGCAGCATCTCCACCAACAGCAAAGATCCAGTTTCCCACCTTGGTGCGCAGCAAAACCCATGACGCGACAGCAACCAAGGCGATCCAAATGAAAATAGTATTTTTGATTTCTACCCCACCAATATGAATGGAGGAGGCGAAGATGGCTCGGGCGGAGGCGAAGCCGTCCATAGTGGCGATGGATGGCGATGACACCGAGCCACCGATCAGGCGCGTCAGGCCAAGGTTGAGCCCGGTGAGCATTAGAAACGTAGCCAGGGTGACAACAAAGCTGGGGAGCTTTGTCTTGATCAGGATCCAGCCGTTGATGAAGCCGATGGCCAAGGACACTACAAGAGCCAGCCCCACCCCAACCCAGACGTTGCTGCTGAAATACCAGCTAAAAAGCGAGGCAGTCAACGCCGAGCTGATAACAGCCACACCGGTTGAGAGATCAAATTCACCTCCTATCATCAACAGTGAGACACCCACCGCCATGATGCCGATGGTTGAGCTGCCGTACAGGACAGTCGAGATGGCGTTGGGCTGCAGGAAAGTTTCAGATACCAGGGAGAAGAAAATAAAGAGCACAATTGCTCCCACCAGCGCTCCCACCTCGGGGCGTCCAAGGAGTTTTCGTAGCGAATTGCGTGTCCCGACTCGTTCATCAACAAGTGGTGGTTTGAGAAGTGTTTGCGTCATGGTTGATCTCCTGTTGCGCTCGCTCCCGGGGCCTACCCGGGAGTGAGCTGGAAGCTGCTTAGCGAATACCCTGTTGGGCGAACTTAAGGACTTCGCTGGCGGCGTCCTTATCCACGATGCTTGGGCCTGTCAGAACGGGCTTTCCGCCGCCAATCCGGAATCCGCCACGCTTGGCGAGCCAGAGCGCATCAACTGCCCCGTAGCCCTGCAGCCACGGCTGCTGGTCAACAGTGAAGAGGATCTTAGAGTCAATGATTTGCTGGGCGAGCTCCTTGTTCATATCGAAAGAGGCTACTTTAACCTTGCTGTTGGCTGATTCCACAGCCTTGAGGATCGTCAAGGTGAAGGGTGCGCCAAGGCCGATCATGGCATCGGCGTCCGCGGTGGCCTGGAGCTTTGCTGTGACTGTGGAGGAAACCTGCGTCATGTCCGTTCCGGTGACGTACAAGTTTTCAGTTCCTGCAATCTTCTCCTTCACGCCCGCACAGCGAGCCTCCAGGCCTACGTTCCCCTGCTCGTGTATGACACAGATGGGGTGCGTCATCCCCAGTGATTTGAGTTTCTCGCCCACGGCCTCGCCGGCGATCTTCTCATTGGATCCGAAGTGCGTGAAGGCACCCAACTGTGCAGAGACGTCTTCGCCTGAGTTCAGGCTGACGATCGGAATACCCGCCTCCGTTGCCTTCTTCAGCGCGTCCTTAAGCGCGTCAGCTTTGGCGAGCGTAACGGCGATCCCGTCAACCTTCTGGTCCACAGCCTGCCCTATCAGCTGTGCCTGGCGGCCACCCTCGGGGTCTGAGGTGTAGAGCAGCTCAACGTTGTCTTTAGCCGCTGCCTCCTCGGCGCCTTTGCGCACAATGTCCCAGAAAGTATCGCCGGGACCGGCATGGGTAATGAGTGCAATCTTCAGGCGAGGCGTAGTAACGCCCTGCCCTTCACCGCCAGCCGCCTGCGTTTCTGCGGGCTTGCCGCCAGTACTCGAACAGCCACTCAATGCCAGCATCGGCGCCACGGCCGCCGCCAACAACGCCATCCGCCAAGAAACCTTCTTCACGATGAATCTCCTTTGATTATTAGCTGCACCCGGGGCACCGGTCTGCATGCCTTCCACACAGAGTATGGTGACTTGCATCACCATCTGTCAATAGTTTGTCCTGACATGAAGACGTTTTAACTTAAATTTATTTTGCAGCAGACCATGGTGACCCGCCACACCCTGCTATAGTCGGGGCAATAGAGCTTCATGTCCTATCAAGCGAACATGAAACTAATATGCTCCGGATGGCCAACATTATTTGGCTCATCCCAGTGCCCAGGGAGATAACCGTGGCCAACCACTTGAACTTCACTATCGACCGATCCTCCCCCGTGCCCCTCTACTACCAGGTAGCTCAGGGCATCGAGGCTGCCATCTCCAGTGGCCTGCTTGTTCAGGGCAGCAAACTGGATAATGAAATTGATCTTGCCGCACGTCTCAATCTATCGCGGCCAACAATGCGTAAAGCGATGGATGAGCTTGTGCGTGCCGGACTACTTGTTCGCAAGCGTGGAGTAGGGACCCAGGTGGTGTCCAAGCAGGTACGCAGGCCGCTTGAGCTATCAAGCCTTTATGATGATCTAACCCTGCGGGGCTCCAAGCCCACCACGGATGTTCTCAGCTTTGCTCATGTTGAGGCGGATGTGGCCACCCTGCAGGCTTTGCAGCTTGCCCCTGGCGCACAGGTCTACCATTTCAAGCGCCTTCGCAAGGTTGATGGCAAGCCGTTGGCTCTCATGGAGAACTGGGTGCGCGATGACATCACGAGCATGGATGAGGCTTCTTTGAGCGCGGAGGGGCTCTATGCCATTCTGCGCAATGGCGGCGTGAATTTCCGCTTGGCCTCACAACGGATTGGTGCCATGATCGCCAATGATTACCAGGGACCGTTACTGGAGGCCGACGTCGGATCCGCCTTGGTGACCATGGAAAGAACCGCTGTGGATGACACCGGGCGCATGGTTGAGACCGGCCACCACGTGTACAGGGCGGATTCTTATAGTTTTGAAATGACATTGGTGCAACGCTGAAGTAAGGATGAAAACGTATGGTGAACTGGGTATACCCACGAGGCACAGCAGCACAAACCAACTGGGATGTTTCACTGGGAACAACTGATTCCACTTTGCAGGTGGAGGGCTGGAAACACACAGGGCTGAAGGTGGCAACGCTGGCTCCGCACGGCGCCGTGGTCCTCCCGCCCCACGCCGAAGAACGTATAGTCGTACCGTTGAACGGATCCTTCAGTGTTGACGTTGGGGGAACCGTCCATGAACTTACTGGGCGCGCTAACGTTTTTAGTGGCCCCACTGATGTCCTCTACTCCGGCATCAACACCGCGCTCACCATCTCCTCCACAGACGGCGGACGAGTCGCTATTGCCACTGCCCCCGCCAAAACCAGCTACCCCACCCGTCTGGTCACGGCCGCAGAAATACCCGTTGAGCTGCGCGGGGCCGGCAACTGCTCACGCCAAGTCCACAACTTTGGGACGCCGGCCGCCTTGGAAGCAGATAGATTCATTGTGTGCGAGGTCATCACCCCTGCCGGCAACTGGTCCTCCTATCCGCCGCACAAACACGATGAAGAGAAAGATGGCGAAACCAGCCTCGAGGAGATTTACTACTTTGAGACTCAGGTAGCCGCTGGCTCGTCCGCCCCCGGCGGCACCGACGCGATCGGCTATCAGCGCGTCTATGCCTCAGATGAACGGCCCATCGACGTTGCCGCAGAAGTGCGCACAGGCGATGTTGTTCTGGTCCCGTACGGCTGGCACGGCCCCGCAATGGCCGCTCCCGGTTATGACATGTACTACCTCAATGTGATGGCCGGCCCAGGACCGCTGCGTGAGTGGCTTATCAGCGATGACCCACACCACGGATGGGTTCGCCAGAGCTGGGATGGACTGGACGTGGACCCGCGTTTGCCCTTCTCTCGCTGAAAGTTCCTGGCCCTTTCCACTAGTCGATAGAATTTCATGATGCTCCGCTCACTTCCCGTCCTCAGACCCGCCTTTCGATTCCCGGGCCGTACTGGCGCCAATGCACCACTGGCACTGGGTATTGACATTGGCGGCACCAAAGTTGCTGCCGGGGTAGTGGAGGTGAACGGGGTCATTCGCGAAGAGTTACGCAGTGAAACTCCCAGCAGGGATCCACGCGCTGTGGAACACGTGATTGCTGATCTTGTGCGCGAGCTTGGCTCCCGCCATGATGTGCAAAGTATTGGTATTGGTGCGGCAGGCTGGATGGACCTGGATGGTGGCACCGTCATGTTTAGTCCCCATCTGGCCTGGCGCAATGAACCTCTTCGGGAGAATTTACAGAGTCTGCTAAAACGCCCGGTGACTGTGATTAACGACGCCGATGCGGCTGGCTGGGCGGAATGGCGCTTTGGAGCTGGGCGCGGTCACAACCGGCTCGTGACTCTCACCTTGGGCACGGGCATTGGTGGCGCAATCCTCACTAACGGACGCGTGGAGCGTGGCAGTTATGGGATGGCAGGAGAATTTGGGCATCAGATCATCATGCCCGGCGGTCATCGCTGTGAATGTGGCAACCGCGGCTGCTGGGAACAGTACGCCTCCGGAAACGCCCTGGGCCGGGAAGCACGTGAACTCGCCAGCGCAGGGTCACCTGTGGCCAAGGAACTCTTGGCTGCCGTCAACGGCAAATCCAAGGACATCACTGGAGCACTTGTCACCGAGCTGGCGCTGGCAGGTGAGGCCACCTCCCGCGAACTCGTCCAAGAGGTGGGCGAATGGCTTGGACTAGGCATCGCCAATCTCTGCGCGGCCCTTGATCCGGAACTGTTTGTCATTGGCGGTGGGCTCGGTGCTGCCGGTGAACTGTTGCTGGGGCCAACTCGCCGTGCCTACTCCAAGAACCTCACCGGCAGGGGCTTTCGCCCTGAAGCGAAGATCCTTAGCGCCGTGCTCGGCTCACGCGCCGGATTGATTGGGGCAGCTGACCTGTCCAGGGTCCCCCGCACCAAGCCGCTGGCACGTCGCTTGGGGACCAAAGTCTGCGCCTAAGCCCGCAAACGGAAACTCACAGGCGCAGTCCCGCTACTTCCCGGCCACCACGGCGGACTTGAAAAGCGCCTCCAGCTCCTCTAGGGATTTGCCTCGTGTCTCGGGGACAACTCTTTTGACCCAGACGATCGCGCAGAGCTGCAACGCCACGAAGATGAAGAACGTGGCGGAGATACCAATCCCGGCAACCAGCTGTGGGAAGAAGAAGCCCACCAGGAAGTTGACCATCCACAGCACAAACACGCAGATGCCCATGGCTACCCCGCGCACGTGCAGCGGGAAGATCTCTGACATGGTCAGCCATGTGACGCAACCGATGAATGCCTGCATAAACGCCAGGAACGTGACCATGAAGAACAGCACCAGGAAGCCGCGGAACAGGCTTTCCGGGACCAGCAGGGACACCATGGCGATGGCGAACAGGGACGACGCCGTTCCGCTGAGTCCCAGCACAAGCATGAACTTGCGCGGCAGTCGGGTCATCAAATACATGCCGGCGATGACGGCCACAACCGAGGTGACGCCGTTGAGGACATTGGCGATCAGTGCGCCTTGGTCGCCAAATCCTGATGAGGAAAGAATGGTGGTGCCGTAGTACATGATGGCGTTGATGCCGCTGATCTGGTTGATCACTGCCATGCCCAGTCCCACCACAAAAATCCGCCGGATCCAGGGCACGGAGAGGTCCTTGAAGGTTCCCAGCTTGGATTTGTAGTCCTCGCGGGCTGCTTGCCGCACTTCCTCAAATTCGGCGTTGACCTCCGCCGGTTCACGAACCTTGCGCAGCACGTCCAGAACGGCGTTGAAGTTGCCACCAGCAGCCAGCCAGCGCGGACTCTCAGGCAGCACCAACATGCCAAACCATAGGATGACAGCTGGCAGGGTGGCAATGACAAGCATGTAACGCCAAATGTGGTCTGCGTCGGGGAACATATTGCCTAGCAGCGCGTTGAAGGTGAAGGCCAGGAACTGCCCGGTCACAATCATCAACTCGTTTTGTGTCACGATCCGCCCGCGCTGGGCCGCTGGCGACATTTCCGCCAGATACACCGGAACTATCACCGAGGCCCCGCCCACGGCCAGGCCCAAGACCGTGCGTGCCAGCACCAACAGCTCGGTGGAGGGTGCAATGGAACAACCGATCGTGGCAATCGTGAAGATGATGGCCAGGCCCATGATGGTTTTGCGTCTGCCAAAGTGGTCCGAGAGCCTGCCGGCGGTGATGGCACCAAAGGCGGCACCAAGCAGCAGCGTGGAAGTGACAAGCCCCTCCGTGAGAGGTGTTAGGCCCAGATCGCGCTGCATAAACGGCAGTGCCCCGTTGATGACACCTGTGTCGTAGCCGAAGAGCAGCCCGCCAAAGGTGGAGAACAAGGCCACCTTGCTCATAAACTTTTTGGGGTTCGCGGGCTTGGTGGCCCTTGCGCTTGCGCCGGATTTTTCTGCCAGCAGTGACTTCATAGTGTGCCCGTTTCGTCGGTACGCACCAAAAGGCCGGTGATAGGTGCGGGGGCCAAAACAATCTTCACGAAACTTCACTCCAATACATAAAAAACTCTCTGGTCAAGCGCGCTTAGTTGTACAGTGCCTCTAGTTGTACAGTGTCTCTAGTTGTACAGGGCCACTAGCTGTACAGGGCGGGTTTTACCGCCAGGACCACGGCGGTCTTCGCACCTGTCTTTTGGGCCTCGACCCCCGCTTCACAACAGGCAGCAGTGGCGTAGCCGTCCCAAGCTGACGGGCCACCGATCTCCCCCCGCAATGCAGCATCCACCCATGCCTGGATTTCGACGTCGTAAGCGGCACCGAAGCGCTCCTCAAATCCGGGAGTTACCGCACCGCCCCAGCGGCCCTGTGTCCGAATGTAGGGGCCGGCGTCGGAGCCAATGTTCACGATGCCTTCTTCGAAAGTGGCCTGGGTAGCTACCTCGTAACCAAACTTGGCGTTGACATAGATTTCCACATCGGCCAGCACACCGGACCCTGTTTCAAGGAGCACATGTTGGGGATCGTGCTGCCCGTTTGGTGCAGTCCGGGTGGCTTTGCCCATGCGCACCTGAACGGAGGTGATTTCCTCGCCGGTGAAGTAGCGCACGGCGTCGAACTCATGGACAACGGAATCGTTGATCAACATTTCATTGGTGAATCCAGGCGGGGTGTTGGGGTTGCGGTGCTGGTGGTGGAGCATGAGCAGCTCGCCCAGCTCACCGCCGGTGATGATCGAGCCCAGTGCAGCGTATTCGGCGTCGAAGCGGCGCATGAATCCCACCTGGATTCGTTGGTGACCATGAGCCACCTCGGCTTGCACAATGCGCCATGCACTCTCCGCATCCGGAGTCATTGGTTTTTCGCAGAGGATGGGAAAATCCTTCGCCAACCCCTGGTAGAGGATGTCCTCATGCAGGAAACCGGGGGTGGCAATCAGGACCGCATTGACGTCGCCGTTGGCGAGGGCCTCCTCGGCGCTGGCTAACGCCACCGCTCCGGAGATGCCCGCAATGGCGGCCTCCGCTCGGGCCAAGTCAACGTCTACCACGGCAGCAACCTCTGCTCCGTGAATGCGGCTGTTCAGACGTTTGATGTGGTCCGCGCCCATGCGCCCGGCTCCAATGACAGCTACGCGAAGAGTTTTAGTCATAGTGGTTCTACTTTCTGGGGTTCTCTTGGGGTTTCTTTGGGTTCTGCGATTGGTGCTGGGCGCTAAAGCGTGGACAGAACTAGTTAGAGGGGAAGTTGTATGAAGCCCCGGATGCGTGCTTGGGCTCGGGCCAGCGCGAGGTGACAACTTTTCCGCGAGTGTAGAAGGCCACACCTTCTTCTCCGTAGATGTGCTTGTCGCCAAAGAGGGAGTTCTTCCAGCCGCCGAAGGAATGGTAGGCCACAGGTACGGGGACGGGTACGTTGATGCCGATCATGCCCACGTGGACACCGCGCTGGAATTTACGCGCGTTAGCTCCGGATGAGGTGAAGATGGCCGTGCCGTTGCCGTACGGGTTGGAGTTGATCAAGGCGATGCCTTCCTCCACTGTCTCTACTCGAACCACTGCCAAAACCGGGCCAAAGATCTCTTCGGTGTAGGCGCTCATATCAGTGGTGACGTTATCAAGGACAGTGGGCCCAACCCAGTTGCCGTCCTCTTTGCCCTGCACGGTGAGTTCCCGGCCGTCCACCTTCAAAGCGGCGCCGTCGGAAGCTGCTTCGGTGACGATCTTAATGACGCGAGCCTTGGCCGCGGCGGTGATCACCGGGCCCATATCGGCGTCGGCCTGCGTGCCATCGGCCACCTTGATGGCCTTGGCACGCTCGGAGACCTTAGCCACCAACGCATCGGCGGCGTCGCCTACTGCAACCGCCACGGAGATGGCCATGCAGCGTTCTCCGGCGGAGCCGAAAGCAGCGGCGGAGAGGTGGTCAGCGGCATTGTCCAGATCGGCGTCGGGCAGAATAATGGCGTGGTTCTTGGCACCGCCCAGTGCTTGGACGCGCTTGCCGTGTGCTGTGGCCGTTTCATGGACGTACTTGGCAATGGGAGTGGAGCCAACAAAGGAAATCGCATCAACGTCAGGATGAGTCAACAGGCCATCCACTGTTTCCTTGTCCCCGTGCAGCACCTGGAACACGCCGTCGGGCAGGCCAGCCTCGGTCCACAATTTGGCCAGCAGCATCGCGGCGGAGGGATCGCGCTCAGAGGGTTTGAGGATGAAGGCGTTCCCGGCAGCAATGGCGATGGGGCACATCCACAACGGCACCATGACGGGGAAGTTAAACGGGGTGATCCCGGCAACTACGCCCACAGACTGGCGGAAGGAGAACACGTCGATGCCCGTGGAGGCCTGATCGGAGTAGTCACCCTTAAGGAGCTGCGGGATACCGCAAGCGAACTCAATCACTTCAATGCCACGGCCAATCTCGCCCTTGGCATCAGAAAGAACCTTGCCATGCTCAGCGGTGACCAGGGCGGCCAACTCGTCCACGTGCCCCGCAACCAGTTCGCGGAACTTGAACAGCACCGTGGTGCGCTTTGCCAAGGACGTCTCGCCCCAGGAATCGGCAGCCTTGCGGGCCGCGGCAACTGCTGCGTCAAGGTCCTCTTTGTTGGCTAGGCGCAGCTGTGCTCGTTCGGCACCGGTTGCAGGGTTGTAGACGGGCTGGGTCCGGCTACCTGATCCAACGGTTTCAGCGCCGTTGATGAAATGCATAATGGTCTCAGTCATGATGGAATCTTCCTTTGTTCAGCCGAGCAGGGGACGCTGGCGAGTCTTATGGTCGGTGTAAGTGGCGAAGGCTTCTTGGGTGGAGGCCAGCTCGGATAACGCCGAGACAGGAACGTCCCACCATGATTCGGAGGCGGGAGCGTCAAGCAGGGGGTCGGTTTCCACGTGGATCACAATGGGTCCGCCGTTCTCCGGTGCTGCCTTGGCAGTGGCCACAGCGGCCTCAAGTTCGGCAATAACGTTTTCTCCGGGTTCTATCCGGATCACCCGGACTCCGAGACTTTCAGCGTTGGTGGCCAAGTCAATCGGCAGTCTCTCACCGTCGTCGAAGCTGTGCTGTTCCTTGTTCAGGGTGCGGTATTTGGTTCCGAAGCGTTGCGAACCCAGGGATTCAGAGAGTGCCCCGATGGAGGCGTAGCCGTGGTTCTGTACCAGTACCACTATCAACTTGATCTTTTCAGCTACGGCCGTAACAAGCTCGGTGTGCATCATGAGGTAGGAACCATCGCCCACCATCACCACAACGTCGCGGTCTTCTCCGGCTGCTAGGACTGCGCGTTTTACACCCAGTCCGCCGGGGATTTCGTAGCCCATGCAGGAATAGGCGTATTCCACGTGGTAGCCGAAGGGGTCCCGGACGCGCCACATCTTATGCAGGTCTCCGGGCAGTGAGCCGGCGGCGCACACCACTACATCACGAGCATCCATGGCCCTGTTGGTGGCGCCGATGATCTCGTTTTGTGATGGCAACGGGGTGAATCGAGTGTCAAAGGACGCCTCAACAATGGAGTTCCAACGCCGTTTTTGTGCAGCTATGGTGCTCTCCAAGTCACCGCCTACGCGGTATCCGCCCAAGGCTTCGGTCAGCTTGAGCAGAGCCTTGCGGGCATCGGCCACGATGGGTAGCGAGGTCCCGTGCTTGTAAGCATCAAGGGGTGCCACGTTAATGTTGATGAATTGCACGCCAGGGTTCTGGAACGCCGTGCGTGAGGCGGTGGTGAAGTCTTCGTAGCGCGTCCCAATCCCAATGATCAGGTCCGCGTTGGCGGCTAAGGCGTTGGCCGCCGTCGTACCTGTAGAACCAACCGCACCCACGGAGAACGGATGATCCCACGGCAGTACGCCAACCCCGGCCTGGGTGTTGCCAACGGGGATGCCTGTGAGCTCTGCAAAGGCGGCAAGTTGCTCATGGGCAAAGGCGTAGAGAACGCCTCCCCCGGCGATGATCATGGGTGCTTTGGCGCCGCGGATTGCCGCGGCGGCGCGGCTAATGTCAGTGTCTTCAGGCTCGGGGCGGCGGATGCGCCACTCGCGTTCGGCCAGAAATTCCTCCGGGACATCGAGCGCCTCAGCTTGGACATCCTGTGGCAGCGAGATGGTGACGGCACCGGTGTCGGCCGGATCAGTGAGCACGCGCAGGCCGCTGTACATGGCGGAGAAGAGCTGTTCTGGCCGGGACACCCTGTCAAAGAAGCGTGACAGCGGCCGGAACGCGTCATTGACGGTGATGTCATAGGCATCCGGACGTTCCAGCTGTTGCAGTACGGGGTCGCTAACGCGCGTTGCGAACGTGTCGCTGGGCAGCAGCAGCACCGGCAGCCGGTTGGTGGTGGCCAGCGCTGCACCCGTGAGCAGGTTGGTTGACCCCGGCCCCACCGAAGTGCTGATGGCGAACGTTTGACGGCGGCGCGTATGCCGGGCGTAACCCACCGATTGGTGCGCTTGCGCCTGCTCATTACGGCCCTGGTAGTAGGGCATCAGTGTGGGATCAGAGACCTGAAACTGCTTCAGGGCCTGGCCCACACCGGCCACGTTTCCGTGCCCAAAAATGCCAAACATGCCCGGAATCAGACGTTCGCGGTACTCCTGGCCACCAATATTATCAATGGTGTATTGCTTGCCAAGGAATTCCACCACGGCCTGGGCAACGGTCATTCTTCGTGTAGCCATGAATTACTCCGATACTTCTACAGTGGTGCGGTTCAACAATGAGGCGGCCGTGGCAACTGCGCCGGCAACATCACCGTCCTGCGGGTAGAGCAAGGTGCGGCCCACAGTGAGCCCCTGCACGCCGGGCAAGGCTAGAGCTTCCTGCCAGCTGGCAAAGACTTCCTCTGGGGAACCGTGGGGATCACCGCCTAAGAGCACAGTGGGGAAGGTGGTGGCCGCGAGCACGCGCTCCATCTCCTGCACCACAGGTAGTTTCATCCAGGTGTACGCGCTGCTTGCGCCCAAACCCTGGGCGATGGCGACGGATTTTATGACGGCATCGGTGGAGAGATCATTGCGGACCATACCGTTGGCACGCACCGAGAGGAATGGTTCCACCATGGCGATCAACTGATGTGCCGCTAGCGAATCAATGGTCTTGGCGGTGGCTTCGAGTATGGATACCGTGTCCGGATCCTCCAAGCAGATGCGGGTGAGCATTTTGCCGCCGTCGGCCCCTAACTCGGCTAGTGCGGCCGCGGTGTGCCCGGTGAAGCGGTCATCGATCTCATTGACCAGCCCGGCTAGTCCGCCACGGTTCATGGAACCAAAGACGAGTTTTCCCTCCAGCGCGCCCAACAACAGCAAGTCATCCATGACATCCGGGGAGGCTAGAACACCGTCCACCGCGGGGTTTGCCAGGGCGATCTGCAAACGGTCCAAGAGGCTGCGGCGGTCTGCCATCGCTACCGGGTCGGCGCCAACGGCTAAGGCGCCGCGGGCGGGGTGATCGGCGGCAACAATAAAGTTCTGGTGGCCGTATCTCACGCCGGGATGGCGTTGGCGGGCCGTGGCCGCACGCCTAATAGCTGCCGGGTCTTCTAGCCGGATGGCCGTCAGATGTTCGTAGCGGCGCGGGTCTAAGGTATCTTTCACTGCATTGCCTCTTCTGGGATGGGACGGCCACGTTCGGCCAGCAATGCAGTGACTTCGGCTGGAGTGGGCATGGCATCGGCACAGGAGAGCCTGGATGCAACAATTGCCCCGGCTGCGTTGGCGTAGTCAAGTACTACAGTGAGCGGCCAGCCGGAAAGAAGCCCGTGGCAGAACGCGCCGCCAAAGGAATCTCCGGCACCCAGACCATTGACAGTATCCACCGGAACAGGTGCCGAGACCACGCGCTCGGTGCGGGTCTTTGCCATCACCCCTTCTGGGCCCAATTTCACCACAGCAATTTCAACGCCGGCGGCTAGTAACCGGTCGGCTTGTTCATCGGCAGTGCCCTCCCCCACTGCTACAGCGCACTCCTTGTCATTGCCTATTGCTACCGTGACATGGGGCAGAATCTTTGCCACTTGTGCACGGGCGGCGTCTTCTGACTCCCAGAACATGGGCCGGTAGTCCAGGTCCAGAATGGTGAACTGTCCTTCTGTCAGCTCGCTCCGGTCCCGCGCCAGGTGGGCGGCAATATGAGCGGAAGCGCTGGGCTCCTGACTCAGACCGGTGACGGTTGACCAGAAAATTCCGGCTTTGCGAATGGCGTTCAGATCCAGTTCATCGGCTTGGATCTGCAGATCCGGAGCCGTTGGAAACCGGCCGTAAAAGTAGAGCGGAAAGTCTTCCGGGGGTTTGATGGCGCAGAACGTAACGGGTGTTTGGAGATTTTGCACCGGCGTGACGAAGCTGTCGTCAACGTTGAACTTACGCAGTTCGCGGTGCAGGTAGTTACCGAAGGAGTCATCGCCTGTTCGGGTGATGACTCCGGCCTGGCGTCCGTGCCGAGCGGCGGCTACGGCAACGTTGGATGGTGAGCCGCCCAAGTACTTGCCGAAGGATGTGACATCCTCCAGATCCGCCCCGACATCGTTGGGATAAATGTCTACGCTAATACGCCCGATGGTGAGCACTTCGTGGATCACGATGATCGTGGACCTTTCTTTTGCTTGAACTCTTACCTTGAACTCTTACCTCAGTACGGTCCATGTACCGGCGCCGGGCTGGTCTGCTCCTGTGAGCGGAACCACAACCACTAGTTTGCACCAATTTTCATGTCACGTCAAAGGTTTGTACTGACATACTTACATTGAGAAGTTGATTGATATGGCTCACCGCCCCACAGGCCCTGCAACAGCGTGGATTTTTGCGTTTGAGCACCCGCTCAATGACACTTATTTTTTTGGAACGGCGAGCTCCCCGGTCACATATTGGGCTCTACCAAAGCCGAAGGACCAGTCACTGGCGGTGTTTTCAACATAGCCCAGGAAAACATCCTCACCAGCAATGCCCAGAGCCTGAAGGCGGCTCGCAACAGCCGCGAACAGCGACTGCTTATCACCCTGACTCCGCCCACCCTGAGTGAAGATCTGAATCATGACAACATCCGGGGTGCGTTCAAAGCCGAGCCCGGCGTCTTGAGCAATGATCTGGCCCTGGGGGTGCTCGGTGAGAATGTGGAAGTAGTCACGCTCAGGGATTTTATATTCGGCCACAATGGCACTGTGAATACCCTGACTCAGTGCCCGCAACTGCTCGGGCGTACGGCCTTGAATAACATCAACGCGGACGAGTGGCATCAGCTTCTCCTAAATAGTTTGTCCTGACATACTAACAAACTATGGAAGTTGTATGCAAAATTGACCCGCTCGAACATCTCGGATGCATCGCTTAGCTGACCACCGGCATCCTGTGCTCAAAGTGGGAATGCGTGGCAGACATCACTTGCATTCTTACTTTATTCAACGTATAAAGTAAGTATGTTACTTAAATCACAGCGCGCGGCTCCCACAGGACGAAATGCCCTGCGTCGGATCCGCGTCGGGGCAATCTTCAGCACCTTGCTGTCGTCCGGCCCCTTGGCTAGGACCGATTTGGCGCAATTGACCGGCTACAGCCCCTCAGCTGTGACAGGTATTGTGCAGGATCTAAGTGACGCCGGTTATCTGAGAGAACTCGGCCAGCAGGAATCCACAGGAGGGCGCCGCCGGACCCTGTTTGAGCTCAACCGCTCCTCAGTGACTGTCGCCGTAGTTGGATTCTCCGCCTCGAAGGTGTGGTGCTCACTAGTTGATCTGGATGGTTTTCGACTGGATTTCCAGGAGCATGACTTTGATCCGTCGCACCCAGTGGAAAGTATTGCCGAAACGGTCACTGCCGTGCATGGACGGGCTCAAATTCGCCCTGTTCACATCGTCATTGCTCTACCCGGTGTGGTGACCAACGACGGTTCCCTGGCATTGGCCCCCGCGTTTGGCCCTATGGCCCATCTTCGGCTAGCGGAAGAGCTTGAGGCGAATACGGGTCTGCCCACAACCGTAGAAAACGATGTCAACCTGATCGCTTTGGGGGAACGCTGCTCGGGTGCCGGAAACGGCGTAGATGACCTGGTGTTAATCCACGTGGATGACGGTATCGGCGCAACCATCATTACTGGTGGCGAGGTTCTAGAAGGGGCCAGCCGCTCAGCGGGGGAAATTGGCTTCCTGCCACAGAGCCTGCAAGCCAAGCCCCAAGGGGAACACGGCGACTATGAAACCCGCTGGAACGCACAAGGAATCCAAAAATTGGGCGCCCAGAACTCTCTCAGTTTGCGCACCGAAGACGTCATTGGATCCCTGTGCCAATCTGTTGCACCACAAGCCGGTGAGCTACTAACTGAAGTCCTCCAAGCCTGGGCCTTTGCCGCCATCGTGTGCATATGCATCGTCAACCCCTCTCGTGTCATCTTTTCTGGACATGCGGTGCATCTGGACGAAAGCGCTCGGGCCGAACTGCGTGAAATGGTGCAACGATCTGCTCCTTCCTACACCGACGTGGTCTTCGCGGAACTGGGAAGCACCGGGATCCTCCACGGTGCTATCGCCAAAGTTCTGAAAGCACCCGAAAAGCTGTTTACCGAAGCTGCAAGCTAATTGGAACACCCTCATTTTTCATTTTCAAACAACTACCTGACAAAAAATCACTAGGAGATATCAATGACGAAAAATCCACTGCGATTCATGTTGCTTGCTGGCGGGCTCGCACTTAGCCTCGGTATGACAGGCTGCGGACTCGACTCGAACGCGGGTTCCGGCGAGGATGATGGGTCCAAAGAATCAGGCTCACTTACTATTTACACCGCCCGGGATAAAGGCCTGGCCACGGAAGTTGTGGCAGATTTCGAAAAAGCTAACCCAGAATACGCCGGCAAAGTACAGCTACTGACCTTGGGTGCTCAGGAAGCCCTAGAGCGTGTCAAGGCTGAGAAAGCAAACCCGCAAGGCGATATCTGGTGGGGTGGAACACAGCAGCAAATGCAGCAGGGCGCCACCGAAGGCGTCTTCTCCCCCGCACCTAAGGACGTCATCGACGCAGTGCCCGCCGCGCAGCGTGACGCCGACGGTCTCTGGGTCGGTGAAATGAAACTTGCTGAAGTTATTTTCTACAACCATGACATGATGACCGCCGAGCAGGCACCGAAGGACTGGGACGATCTGATCGCCCCAGAAATGAAGGACAAAATCGCTATCCGCGACGTTCTCGCCTCAGGTACTATGCGCAGCATTTATGCATCCATGATCGACCGAAAGTATGATTCCGCTGGAAGCGCGGAAGCTGGTTATGACTGGCTGCGCAAGCTAGACGCCAATACTAAAGTCTACGCCGCCAACCCTACCGACCTGTACTTGCGAATCACTCGTCAGGAGGCCGCGGCGACGGCTTGGAATCTTCAGGACGTCATGTTGCAGATCGAAAAGCAGAAGGCTCCCTTCACCCCAGTGGTGCCCACTTCCGGTGCTCCGATGCTGATTGACGGCGTTGCCAAGATCAAGGACGGCCCTTCTTCAGCTGGCGCGGATGCGTTCCTTTCTTTCTTGGTTGGCCAGGAGGAGCAGAGCAAGCTTGCCGAGAAGTACTTCCAAATCCCGACGATCTCTTTGGCATCTGAGCCCTCATGGTTGGCTGACCTGGACCTGAAGGAAATGGATGTGAACTGGGAGCGAGTGAACAAGAACGAGCCCGAGTGGAGCAAATACTGGGCGGAAAACATCAAGAACCAAGGCTAATACCACTAGCGCTAAGGGGCGGGCCATCACAGCCCGCCCCTGTCAGTACCCGACCAGACCCCCTGTGGAGCAACCATGACACGCGTCTACCTCAACGGAATCACCAAATCGTATTCAGGAGCCAAGCCTTCAGTCTCTGACCTAACTCTTACCATCGAAGACGGGGAGCTTTTCACGCTTCTGGGACCGTCCGGCTGCGGGAAGTCCACCACCTTGCGCATGGTTGCTGGTTTCATCCAGCCCACCAGTGGAAGTATCCACTTCGATGGCAAAGATGTCACCAATACCGCCCCCAATAAGCGGGACACGGGCATGGTGTTTCAAAATTACGCACTGTTCCCCCACATGACTGTCCGTGGCAACGTGGCCTACGGATTGAATATGCGCAAAGTGTCCAAAGTCGATAAAAATCGCCGAATCGATCAAGCACTGGCTCAGGTGGGACTTGAAGAATTTGGCGACCGTCGTATTGATCGGCTTTCCGGCGGTCAACAACAGCGGGTCGCGCTTGCTCGCGCACTCGTCATCAGCCCTAAAGCACTGCTTCTAGATGAGCCCCTGTCCAACTTGGATGCGAAACTCCGTGAAGAAACACGAGCAGAGATCAGGTCCACCCAACAAGCCGCCGGCACCACGTGTTTGTACGTAACGCACGATCAAGCCGAAGCCATGGCAATGAGTGACAGGGTGGCTGTTCTAAACGAAGGTCTGCTGCATCAGGTGGCATCTCCCCGCGAGGTTTACAGCCAGCCGGCAACCTCATTCGTGGCACGATTCATTGGCCGCTCCAATGTGCTTCCCTGTACTGTCTTGGGACACGAAAAAAACACCGTCAGTATTAAGCTTGGTGATGGCACCATCTTGAGCGCACCCCGGGTTGATGGGACTTTTTCAGCCGGGGTTGTTGCTGGCGAAGAAGCGGCAGTTTCACTGCGGCCTGAATCCATTCACCTCAGTGTCATCTCGGGCCAAGAGGAATCAGGACACTTCACCGGCAGGGTCCTCACTGCCGAATTTACCGGCGCAGTCAACGTGTACGAGATCGCGTGGCAGGACATGAAAATTGTGGTCTCAGCCCCGGATGCTTTTAATCGGGCCGAGCCTGGGGATCTGGTGTCTATGAAGCCCGCTCAAGAGCGAGTGTGGATGGTGCGACCGTGACGGGTGCGCTTCCGGTCCCTCGCCGGAGATCTTCCCTGACCTCTTCGGACCGTTTTGTTTATATCCTTGCAGCACCCTTAATTCTGGTGCTGCTGGTGTACATCGTGGTGCCCATGCTTGCAACGGCAACCACCAGCGCCGAGGGAGGCGGTAGCGCCTATGCAGGGTTCTTAGACGGTGCTTCAAAAAATGCGCTGATTCTCTCCGTCACCATTTCTCTGGTTTCAGTCCTGACCACAGGATTGCTCGGCACGGGACTGGCAGTTTTACTTTCACGCTTCGACTTCCCTGGACGGAAAGTTCTGCGGCTCTTTGCACTTCTGCCCATGGCATTACCACCCCTTATTGGCGCAATTTCCTTTTACTTTCTGTACGCCGAGAGTGGGATCGTACCGCGTTTCTTGGCCCGCTACTTTGGCGTGGACGCAGCAGATTTTTCCGTCAATGGCATTTGGGGTGTGCTCCTAGTCCACACCATGACTATGTACCCCTACTTCTATTTGGCCGTCACTTCAGCTCTGGCTGGATCCGATGCCTCAATGGAGGAGGCCGCACTGAACTTAGGCGCCAGCCGTTACCACATGTGGCGTACTGTCTTGCTGCCCATGCTTACCCCTGCGCTGGTTTCAGGCGCGCTGCTGACCTTCATGGTTTCCATGGCTTCATTCACAGCTCCACAGTTCTACAACGTCCAGACGTTGACCATGCAAATCGTCGCCTCACGCACTAGCGGCGCCTACGATGTTGCCGCTGCCCAAGCAGTAGCCCTCTCGGTTGTCTCCATCTTGTTCTTGTTGGCTATGCGCTGGTATGAAAATCGGCGTATCCACCGCGGTTCTTCCAAGGGCACACCACAAGCTATTAAAGTCCTCCACGGTGTGTTCCCAAAGGTAGCCGCCGGTGTTGGTTCTTTGCTGCTAGTCCTGTTTCTTATGGCTCCTGCAGCAACCATAGCCTTGTTGTCATTCACGGTTGACGGATCATGGACCATTCAGATCCTCCCACCCGAATACACCCTGGAGAACTTCACCCGC
The DNA here is from genome assembly GCF_039529835.1 of Arthrobacter sp. TMP15. Classification (NCBI taxonomy): domain Bacteria; kingdom Bacillati; phylum Actinomycetota; class Actinomycetes; order Micrococcales; family Micrococcaceae; genus Arthrobacter; species Arthrobacter sp. TMP15. The sequence continues at coordinate 584,451 of NZ_CP154262.1, read as the reverse complement.
CTCTTTACCGACCCTGCAACCCTGCGACCCATCATGGTCAGTGCACAGATGGCGTTTATTGCCATGCTTGGTTGTGTTGTTTTCGGTGTCCTTGCCGCTTGGGTTGTCACCCGGTGGAAAGGCCCCGGCAAAGCCATGCTCGATATTATGGTGATGCTGCCTTGGGCGCTACCTGGGACCGTCATCGGGGTAAACATTGTGACAGCCTTTGCGACCCCGACGCCGTTCAACTTTGGCCAGGTGCTCATCGGCTCGCTGTGGATCCTACCGGTAGCCTATTTCGTGAGGTTCCTGCCGCTAGTCTTCCGGTCTGCGAGCGCCTCGCTGGCGCAGATTGACCCTTCTGTAGAAGAAGCCGCACGCAGTTTGGGCGCCGGGCCTTGGCAGGCATTGCGGACAGTGACTGTTCCACTGATGTCTAGGGGCATCATGGCAGGTGCACTGATGGCCTTCATTCAGGGGTTCGGAGAATATGTGGCCTCGGTAGTGATCTATCCGGCCCGTTACGCGCCACTGTCCGTGGAGATTTACAACAGGATTTACTCAAATGAATTTGGCACGGCGGCCGCCTATGGAACCCTGCAAATGCTGCTTATTCTGATCGTCCTGATCATCTCCCAACGGCTGGAGACTCCGCGGCGGATAAAGAAAGTACGTAACTTCAAACCCAAGGGTCCCGCATTAGTGATCGCGTCGGCTCTTACCCCTGCACTCCAGCAAAACCAGAAAAACGGTGACACATATGAACACGACCCACAACCAGCCAATGCCACGTCCAGAACTTAAGGACCGCCCCGAACTATCCATTTATTGGGACAACCACTTGAGAGTTGCTTTCGAGGAGGCGGCACCGCATATCTACCCGGCGATGGTCGAGGCCAGCCTGGCGCACGTGTACATGCTCACGCACCAGGACATTTTGCCTCGCAGCCGGGGGAAACTGCTTTTGCAGGGTCTGTTGGCGCTATGGAAAAAGACCCAGGATGGTGAGCAGGAGTTTCACTTCGATGGCAGTGTTGAAGATCCTTATTACTTCCTAGAACAGCAATTGGCGCAGGAATGTGGCATTCCCACCTCGGAACTTGATGTGCAGCTTGCCCGTAGCCGCAACGATCTCGACGCCGGAGTGTTCCGGATGGTCCTGCGCCGTCAACTTCTGGAGCAAACGGCATTGGTGGTCCAATGCGCTGCGGACGCCGCCGCACAGGCAGCCGTCCACGCCGAGAGCCTCATCATTGGTTTCACCCACCGCCGTCCGGCTCAGCCCACAACAATCGGCCATGTACTGGCAGGCCTGTCTGAGGCCATGCTCAGCCAAGCCACTGAAATGCTCAGTATCTACGCCGAACTCAACATCTCCCCGCTGGGATCCGCAGCCTTCACCGGTACCGACTTACCTATCGATTCCGCGCTGGTCGGGAAACTGACAGGCTTCGATTCCAGCTTCACCTCCAGCTATGAAGCAGTAGCCGGGGCCGAGCATTTCATGCGTTTGGCTGCTGTCCAGGCTCGGATCACAGCCACCGGTGCCCGTTTTTCACGGGTATTGCTGGAATGGATGACATTCAAGTGGGTCCAAACACCCACCCCTTATACACAGGGGTCATCGATCATGCCGCAGAAAAAGAATCCCGTGGTCTTGGAACACATGGTCTCCATGGCTGGCGCCACCGCCGCTGATATGGCAGCAAGTTACGCAAACATTGGTTCGGCTTGGTACGAAGACTCGAACAACGCCACCACAGACGTGCAAAAGCACCTGTGGCGTGCCGGAGACCGCGTAGTTCGGTTCATGCGTATGCTCGATGGCTTGTTGCTGGACCTAAAAGTTGAGCAGTTGCCAGACCCTGCGGAAATCGTTGCTTTGGGCGCCACCACCACTGCTGTGGCTGAGGCTTTGGCTGCCCAGAGCATCCCTTGGCGCGCAGCCCATGACATTGTGGGTCAGTTGGTACGTCAGCATGCCCCCGCCGACTGGACCGGCGAGGACGTCACCGCAGCTTTCGAGGAAGCAGGCCAGACTGCAACGGCAGAACTGGTGGAAACGACGCTCAGCGCGGGCCAGCAGCCGGCGCTGATTCTGCAGCGCCAGCAGACCGGTAGCCCCGGTATTGGTGCCGTGCGCGTGAACGCCGCAGCGTCGAAAGATCGTGCAGCGGCATTAGGGCAGAAAATTCACGAGCGCCTGACGGTGTTGGAGGAGACCAGAAACGGGCTGCTTGACACTGCACACGCCGCAGTTCAGGACGGTCACTGGTGAAGGCTGGAATCACAGTAGTCGGAAACACCAACCTGGATATTATTGTCGCAGATACGAGTGAGCTTCCAGCACCTGGAACCGAAACCGTAGTCCCTACCATCAGCATCCGGTTGGGCGGTTCAGCAGGAAACCTTGCTGTGCGATGTGCCGGGCTTGAACTGACAACCCAACTAGTCTCCCGGGTAGGGGACGATTCGTCCCTGTTAATCTTGGAGGCGGAGCTTGACCGGCCGCGTTTGGAGTCGCACCTGTTGCGAACCGCTGGAACGGCGAGCGGGATGACCGTTGCAGTTGAAGCTCCCGGACGAGACAGGGCATTCCTATCCTCTTTGGGACCCATGTCTGCCATGTGCCCTTCAGACATTACCGAGCAAATGCTGGACTCCTCTTTTCTCGCTTTGGCCGGTTACTTTCTCTTGCCGGGCATGCAAGGGCCGGCGCTGACAGAGCTGTTTCGGCGTGCCAAAGCCGCAGGGGCAAAAACAGTCTTAGATACCGGCTGGCCACCACAAGGCTGGACCAAGGAAACCCGCGCAGAAGTACTCCTAACGATGGATGAAGTAGATCTTTTCCTTCCGAACGACGATGAACTCCATGGTTTAGCTGGCCATACCGATACGGAACGGGCGGCCCGCGAACTGGCAGTGTCCACAGATACCTTGGTTGTGGTGAAAATGGGAGCCCGGGGTGCTGGAGTTGCCACCGCGCTTGGTGAGTGGTTTGAACGTTCGGCGGCACCGGTACAGGTAGTCGATTCAACGGGGGCAGGTGACGGGTTCAATGCCGCGTTCTTAGTCGCCTTGGATCGGGGTGCGGATACGGCTCACGCCTTGGCCGCCGCCGTCGAATACGCCACCAAGATGGTCTCGACAGTTCCGGAAGAACGCGACCATGTGGTTCTGGGCGCGATCCCTGCAGCGATAGTAGTGAGCTGAAATGGATAATCAGATGAAAAATGGGCGTCCCACTGTTCAGGGCCTCTCGATCGTTGACTTCCACCTACACTTCCGTATGCCCACCGATCCTCTCACTCAGGTGCTGGCCGGCGGCCAATTCGGCGAAGATTCCGCTGTTGGCAGGGATGCTTGCGACGCGTTCGATGCCGGTCAGGCAGCACGGACTAGAGCTGTTGCGCAAACATCAGCGAAGTGGCGTCGCAGCTGGGATTTTGCTGATCCCGAACCGCTCTCAACCGACGCCGGTTGGGAAGCGGAGGCGGACAGGTGGACGTCCGAGTTAGCTACGAATGGAATCGAATACGCGGCTTTTGTTACGGCAGGCGGGAATGAGCCCATGTCTGCCTTGGTAAACCGTGGCGCCGGCAAATTTTTGGGCATGGCCGCCATGGCCGATCCTTTTGTGCCGGGCGCTGCCAAGGCGTTTGAAGACGGCATCACACGAGGTGGCCTCCGTGGGTTGAAGCTCTTCGCTCCCTTGGCGTCGGCGCGTATGGATGATGCGGCGGCAAATCCCGTGTGGGAGGTGGCTGCGCGGAATCAGGTTCCCGTACTTATCCATTTCGGTCATTGCGGTTCGGCCGGCGGCATTGCCCATAACGCATTCAGTAATCCTGCCACCCTGGAACAAACTGCCAAACGTTTCCCAGAGGTTACATTTGTGATCCCGCATTTTGGTATTCAGCATGTTCAAGAGGTCCTGTTTTTGATGTGGGCCTGCCCTAATGTCATTGTTGACACTTCTGGATCGAACCAGTGGGTCAGATATATGGCGCAGCGGCTCACTTTAGATGACTTGTTTCGCCGTTTTTACGAAACTATGGGTCCGGATCGGATCGTCTTTGGATCTGATTCCTCGTGGTTCCCGCGGGGCTTTGCCCGCCGCTATCTAGTTGATCAGTTGCGGATCTGTTGGGAGATGGGCATGCCAGAGGCTGAGGTGCAACAGATCTTTGGCGGCAATGCTGCGCGCTTACTTAAAATTGCTGGCTGGCAGCCAGCAACATTGGACACACTCGATCCGTAGTCTGACGGTTTTTCTGACCGACTCACCGGTGAGAGGCATACGCTGTAGCCATGGATTCTTACGAAGTTCAGCTGGCCAGTTACCCGGACGACGCCGTCGAAGCCAAGGATTTTTTTGTCACTACAGCGGAGGTACCCCCGCTTGGCGAGGGACAGGTGTTGGTACGCCTGCGCAGGCTGGGTTTGAACGCGGGCATGGCCAACCGCATTGGCGGCCCCGATACGGCTTACGGTCCGGGCATCAGCATTGGTGATGTGCCGGCCAGTGATGGCGTGGTGGAGGTTCTTGAATCCCGTAGCGATGCTTTCAGTACGGGCGATCTCGCTGTGCGCAAGTCTCCCTGGCGCGGTGTTGACGTTGCCGATTCCAACGAACTGCGTCCCATCGCCGCTTTGGAAGAGGGCGTCGCGCTAGAGGCCCATCTGACAGTTCTGGGGCACGTTGGATTCACCGCATATACGGGAATGATGCGTTTTGGCAGTGTCGATGCGCAAGACACTGTCTATATTTCTGGTGCGGCGGGCGGGGTGGGTAGTTGTGCCGTGCAATTCGCCAAGGCCGTTGGCGCCACAGTGATTGGCAGTGCAGGCACCCCTGCGAAAGTACAGCTGCTCAAGGAGTTGGGCGCGGATACCGCTTTTAATTACCACGACGGCGGCGCTCTTGACCTGCTGCGAGCTGCAGCGCCGGACGGGATCGATTTGTTCTATGACAACGTTGGCGGGGAGCAACTCGAGGCCGCCCTGGAATCCCTGCGCTTTCGTGGGCGGATCGTAATTTGCGGGGCAGCCTCTCAATACGGCAAGGCCGGCGAGCGCCGTGGCCCGGCAAACTACATGGCCATGATCCACCAACAACTGACCATGCGCGGCTTCGATGTGACAAACAATGAAGACCTGCGCCACGATTTTGAAACCGATGCCACCCGCTGGCTAAAAGCAGGGAAAGTTCGCAGTGTTCACACCATTCTGGACGGTTTTGAGAAGATTCCGGAGGCGTTCGCCGCGCTCCTATCCGGCGGCAACACCGGACGCATGATTGTTAACTGCGAGCACTGAATATGCCCCTCAGAGCCTAGTTCAGCGCCCGGCTGGTACAAGTTCCTGCTGAAGAATAAGAACTTCACCGTTGGTGATCCGCGTGTGTGCGCGGCCGGTAAGTTCCCCCATGACCAGTCGCAGGAGACTGCTGTGGCTAACAATAACAAGCCGTTGTTGCGGGTAGTCTGTGCGAAGCCGCACCAAGGCTGATATGCCGCGTTCAATCACGTCTTGTTCAGCTTCCCCCTTCTGCATCAGGGCATGTTTAGCTTCCCCGTCAAGATATTTCACACTTCTGCCCTCCATGGCCCCATAGCAGCGTTCCACCAAGTCAGGGACCTCAACAACGTTCTCAAGATCCAGACGGGAGGCAATGATCTGTGCAGTCTCCCGAGCTCTCGCCAGGGGCGAGCAAACCACCACGTCCCACACTCCGGAACTCAAATGATCAGCCGCCCGCTCAGCCTGCTCCCTTCCCCGGTTGTTCAAGGGGATGTCGCTTGAACCCTGCAGGCGGCGTTGGAGGTTCCATTCAGTTTGCCCATGCCGGACCATTGCCCACGCCACGGTGCTCACGCCGCGGACTCCGTAGCTAGGCATGGGGCTGATTCATTGCTAAAAACATGCGCGTGAAAAACCACCGGCCGCACCAGATCCCCCACGGCGGGTATCCACCCACGAACCAGCACCCGCACGCTTGTTCCTGCCCAATCCAGGCTCGTTTCATATCCATGCTGGCCATAAAGGGCCGAGGTCACCCGTGCACCCGTTGTTTCTCCGGCCGGGACGGGTTCCAGCTCAATCCCCGTTGGTGGCACCGCGGCAACAACACGCCTCGCCCGTGCCCAGGCAGTGGTGAGTGTGCCCACCATCCTGGTTCCCTTTCCAGTCATGGTTTCTGTGCGCGCAGGCAAACGTAATTCCGGATGATCGGCGTGGAATCGCCCATTGACAAGTGTGCCGGGAAACACCGCTGAATCCGAGACGAAGGAGGCAACAAATGCATTGGCTGGTTCCTCTAATAACTGCGCAGCGCTACCTATCTGCTGGATCTTCCCGTCATTGAGCACCACAATACGATCCGCCAGCCCAAGTGCTTCGGAACGATCGTGGGTCACATGGATGGCTGTCAAACCAGCGTCACGTGTCAGCGAGCGCAGCTCAAGACGAAGCCTGGCACGCAAGGGCTCATCTAAAGCCGAGAGCGCCTCATCAAGAAGCAGTGCCTGCGGTTGGGCAACAATGGCCCGTGCTAAAGCCACGCGCTGCCGTTGTCCACCGGATAACGCCGATGGTTTGCGCTTAGCAAGCTCCGCTAACCCCACCTGTTCGAGCACCGCTGTGACTTTTTTATTGATCTCGGGACGGGGCACACCCGCGCGTTTCAGCGGGTAGCCCACATTGGAAGCAACGTTTAAGTGCGGCCAGACCGCGTGGTCCTGGAACACCATTCCCAGCCCACGGCGTTCCGGCGGGATCCAACTTTTTGGTCCCGCAACACTCTTCCCGCCAATCTCCAATGTTCCGGACGTGGGACGCAGAAATCCGGCAATAGTGCGCAGCAGGGTGGTTTTACCGGAACCTGAGGGGCCCAACAAAGCCAGGAATTCGCCGTCGGCTATGTGCAGGTCAATGGAATCCAGACCCACGTGACCATTGGAATAGTGGTGGCTCAGCTGCGCCATTTCAATGCTTGCCATGGTGGCCTTTCAGAGGTTGATTATTTGTTAGCCAGGCGGCTGGTTACGGCAGCTGTCATCGACAGGCCCACAATTCCCACAACCGCCACCAGCAGCGCCAGTGCTGCGGCACCGCCATAGTCTCCAGCTTGTTGAAGATTGAAGATGCTCACACCCAAGGTTTGAGAGCCCGGTGCCACCAACAAAATGGAGATGGTCAATTCACGCACGGCTGTCAGTAGTACCACCACACCACCGGTGATGGCCGCAGGGACAGCCAACCGGGCCGTGACATCACAGAGCGCCCTGAACGGAGAGGCACCGGCAACACGTGCGGCTTCCTCCAAACTTGATGACACCGAACTCATAGGCGCGCGCACAGCCTGAACCACTAGGGCAAGGAAGGCCATGATGTAGGCCCCTAGAATCACCCACCCCGTATTGAAGATGCCCAGCATTGGCGCAATAAGCAGCCAGCCCACAGCAACCACAAGACCAGGAAGTGCCTGCGGCAGGGTCGCCACAGCATCCAATGCCCCGTTGCTTCGATGCTGACTGCGGGTCAGCAACAGTGCCACGGCCAAACCAAGAACGGTGCAGCATGCAGCAGCCAGCCCGGAGAGCATCAGCGAATTGCCTATACCCTGGAGTGTGTTTGGTGAGCTGGCAGCCACCATCAAGTTCTCTAGTGTCAGGTTCTCCCAGGTCAGGGGCACACCCGGCGCTGGGAGCAAAGCCTGCGCGGCCAACGCCAGCAGCGGTACCAGGCAGATGCCAATGGTCCAGATCCAGAGCAGCGCTGCCAGGGGGATTCGTGCCCGGCCCAGCTCCAGGGCCATGCCCGAGGGCCCGCTTCCCAGTTCGGTACCTGTGGGAAGTTTGCGTTGCGCCATAACAGCAAGGATCGCCATAACCAGCAGGACCAATCCAATGGCGGAGACCGCCGGTAAGGGATTGCTCGTGGTACTTGAGGCCAGAAAACGGTACACAAGCGTGGTGAGCGTTGTATAACGCTCCGGTAGTCCAATGAGTGCTGGAATGCCGAAGTCCGAGAGGTTGGCGACCATCGTCAGAACAAAAGCTGCCAAAAGTCCCGGACCCAGCAATGGCAAGGTGACAGTCCGTAACACGCTCACTGTTCCTGCCCCGGAAATGCGTGAGGCTTCCTCAAGGTTCCCGGGAATTCGCTTGAGCGCAGCACTGATCACCAAATACGCCATGGGGTAGGAGTGCACCGTCAGTAAGAAGACCACACCCCATCCGCCAAAAATACTCACGGATTGCCCGCTCCCCCACCCTTGAAGGGTTTTGTTCACGGGACCGTTGGCACCCAGCAGTGACATCCACGCCATGGCCCCGATGAAAGGTGGGATCAAAAATGGTAAGAGGACAAGCCACCGCAGCATCATTCTCGATGGCAGGTTGCTGCGCTCTAGCAAAATGGCGAGCCCGGCGCCAATAATTGTGGCTAGTACCGCCGATCCCCCGGCGCTTCCCAAAGAGTTCAGCGCCGCTTCGGCAACGGCGGGATCGGCGAAGATGGCGATGGCCTCTGTGCCTGTGCCTTGCAAAACCAAGGCCGCTAGTGGCATCCCAATCAGGAGGGCTAGCGCCAGCCACACCACGGATCGTAAAACACCGAAGCCATCATGTAGCCGTGTCTGGGCGTTGGGCCAAACCCTACTTTTCAGGCGAAGCAATGCCGTCCCTGGGCGAAGGCGCCGGTACCTCTGGCCGGGAGCCGGCACAGCTTCGCGTGCGGGGGCTTCCATTGGAGCGCCCGGGTCACTGGCAGGTGGAGAAGTAGTGGTTTGGCTGACCATCAATTGCAACTATTTCAACAACGAGTTGAAGAAATCTACTGCCTCAGTTTGGCCGCCGGCAATTGATTTCAGGTCCGGATCCACTAGCTTGATGTCTTTCAGAGCCGGGGCGCCCTTGGGCACGCCTGCATCCTCGCGCACCGGCAGGTAGGACTGGCGCACGGCAATTTCCTGGCCTTCTTTGGAGATGAGGAAATCCACGAATGCCGTGGCTGTTTTTTGGTTGGCAGAGTCCGTGAAGACCCCTGCAGGCTGGGACACGTATGGTGCACCGTCGCTGGGGTAACTCACCGCGATGGGTGATCCTTTGGCTGCCAGTTCACGTGCAACATAGTCAACAACGATGCCAATTTCGGAGCTTCCCTCAGCCACTGCTTGACCAACGGGTCCGTTACTTTCCAACACGAGCGGGGCGTTTGCCACCAGGTCCTGCAGCCAGGTCTTGCCCATGACCGGTTCCTGGAACCACACAGAGGTGTTGAACGCGGCAGCACCGGAGACATCCGGGTTGGGCATGGCGATTTTCCCTTTGTATTTTTCGTTGGTCAGGGCCATCCAACTGGCCGGGGGTTCAGACTGCGCACCGGTGTTGTAGGCGATGATCGTCGGGATGATCCGGGTGCCAACCCAGTAACCTTCGGGGTCAATGAACTTCTTATCCAGTGCTGAGCTGTTTTGCACATCAAGTTTGGAGAGCACACCTTCTGAAGCGTACTTTTCAAACGTGGGCACATCTGCGGCCAGAATCACGTCGGCAGTGATCTTTCCGGCTTGACGTTCGGCGGCAATGCGCGTCTTGAGCTCACCGGTGGCGGCACGGAAAACCTCCACCTTGACGCCGTCGTTGGCTTTTTCAAAAGCTTGGACTATCTCATCGATCTTCTTCTGTGGCTCCGAGGTGTAGACAATGAGCTTCTTGTCTTGAGCGGCTTCGGGTGCACTTGAGGTGCCTGAGCAGGCGCTCAGCCCCAGTGCTGTGACGAGAAGCATGGGAGCGATGAGGTGGAGGCGATTTTTCATTTTTTCCTAAGTGTTTACTGCGTGGTTTGAGGGTTGGTACAGGTGCGTATTGGTTTTAGGCGATGGCTGGTTCGGGGGTTAAACCGCGGATCTCGCAGCTAAAGGAGGCAGCGGGTGCGTTGATGTGTACGGGTGTTACCGAGAGGTTTTCGGCGTCAAGGGTGATGACGCTCAACCAGCTGGTGTCCAGGCCCTGAATGTGGGTCTCCGGGGCGAACAGGTTCAGGTTGTAGGACACTGCCGGAGCCGCCCAGACAGGGATGGTACCCAATGCACCCACGGCAGAGGAGTGGTAATGACCGCAAAAGATACCCCGGATGTCACTGCCGGCAAGAACCGCTGCCAAATTTTCCGGGTCCGCCAGCCCTCGTCCGGCCTGTGCCAACAGCACGGAAGGAATCGGAGGGTGGTGGAGGGCCAGCACCGACCCGCGCGGGGCCGCCGTCGTTAGTAAATCAGCGAGCCATTGCAGTTGCTCCGACGTCAGCCAGCCGGCCCGCTCCCCAAATCCATGGCTGTCCAAACTGATGATTCGTAAGCCGGCCACCTCGTGAATAGTATCGCCAGGGAACGGTCCGCTAGCGAGCCGGGCGCGGTTGAATTCGTTGCCCACGGAGCCGGCCGGATCGTGGTTGCCTGGCATCGTGATGATGGGACATTGCAGGTCCTGTTGAGCTTGGGCAAACAATCTGGCGGCGCTGGGGTAGATGTTTTGGCCACGGTCAGCAATGTCGCCTGTGATTAGCACGGCGTCAGGGTTGAAATGTGCGGCTGCACTGAGAGCAGCAACGGTGCGGGACCAGGTATTGATGTGCCCGTGTAGCAAGCCGTTTTCGCCCAGCAGGTGGGTATCGCTGAGTTGCACCAGACGCAGCACATTGCTTTTCAGCATTGGGTATCCGGCGCAGCCGCGTCATGGGAGCCTGCCAAATGCGCGCACAAAAGGGTCAGCTCAGCCAAGGACAATCCATTGGCCAGGAGAAATCCGGCGGCGCTTCCGAAGTGAGAAGCCACCCAATCTAATGAAGTCTCCAAAGCCTCTGCGGGACTTTCCAAATGCAGCTGTAAGGCTGTTGCAATGTCCTCCGCGCTACCAAGTGCCAGGGAAAGCTCGTCCCTCTTCATTTCCTGGTAGCTTTCGGTCATACTTTTCGCGCTTAGTGCGTAGTCAGCCAGCACGGTGGTTCTCTCCGTCCCCACGGCTTCAAGAATGAGCGCCAACACCAGTCCGGTTCTGTCCTTGCCAGCAGCACAGTGGATCAGGACTCCGTGCGGAAGTGCGGCAGCAACAATGCCAACGGCTCTGGCAATTTCGGTTCCACGCGTGGTCAGCAGATCCGAATAGACCTGTTCAATGGGAGTGGAAACCGGCAAAGCACCGTTGTAAAGGGGAGCCGAGACGTGAATAGCGCCTATTAACACTCCATCAACAGGAGCTAAGGACTCAAACGGTTCGCGGAGGTCAACAACAGTGCGCAATTCAAGGCGCTCAAGCTGCGCAACCGCCGCTGCGTCAAAGCCTGTGGGCGCCGCGGAGCGATAGAACTTCGCCAACAACGGGGCCGGGACCCTGCGGAGGTTGGATAGCCGCGGCGATGCTGCGATCAAACGTGGCACTGTTTTCCCTCAATTCATGGCCGTGGTTCCGCAGTAAGGAGGAACGGCTTCGAATTGATTTGATCGTGCAAAGATTACCAGCTGGTGAACTACCGGCTACGTCGTGATGGCTTTGAATGAAATCTTAAAGTTTCAGTTTTCTAGCAGCTAGGAGGGAGCGTTCCGGTACTGCTTGCTCCGGGGTTTGACTTGCTGATTCTGGAGGCAGTGAACAGAAGCTTTCAAAACATGAAACCCAGTTCTTGCAAGGAATCCGGAACAATTGCCCTGGACCTCACTACATGCGTCAGCGCCACACCTTGACAATGTGTCAAACAACACACAAGATAGTACGACAAAAGTTTTCTTGGGGGCAACATTTGTTTACCTACTAATCCGCTAATGAATGTTGAGGCGACAGTGCCCATGAATATCGATGTGAGGGCTTCATCATCAAGCAGCCCCTCCCCCTGGAGCCGACTCTCCAAACGATTGAATGCTGACTCCGATGGATACGGTCCCATTAAGGGCACTCTCGGCACCCGGCGTATTGGTCTTATCTGGCTGGCAGCTAATCTGGTGGTCACTACTTTGCTGACGGGAACCTTGTTTGTGCCAGGCGTCTCGTGGCCTCTGGCCATCGGGCTGATCATTGCAGGATCTCTTGTGGGCGGCGTGGTACTGGTACTCATCGGCAATATAGGCACACGAACAGGCCTTCCCACCATGTCACTGACCAAAGGTGCTTTTGGTCTTCGTGGATCCTTCTTGGCAGTCGCCGCCAATGTGGTAATCCTGATGGGCTGGAGCTGGGTTCAAGCCATGCTGGCTGGAGTGACGGTCAACTTTCTGGTGGAGCAGGCTACTGGTTTCTCCAATCCTGTACTTTTCTCGGTCTTGTGCCAGTTATTCGTTGTGGGGTTGGCAATATTTGGCCACGCTGGGATCGCCAAGGTTGAGCCGTGGCTTGCCCTAGTCATCCTCGCCATCATGGCGTATATCTTTTTCGTTGCCTTCACCTCATACCCGCCTGCCGATTTTGCCGCCCTCAAGGTTGACGCCACTTTGGGCTGGTCGGGAATTACCGTGCTGGACGTGGTTATCGCCACCGCCATCTCGTGGACGGTACTCTCAGCTGAATTCAACCGGCTGGCCAAGACGCAAGCTGCGGGGGTTGTGGGTTCCGGTATTGGTTACGTTCTCTCAACGGTCTTGTCGATGAGTTTGGGCGCCACGGCAATCGCCTACGTGGTACTGGCAGGCGGGGAGCCTGTTGGATTCGATCCGAGCGTTATTGTTGGCGCCTTCGGCGCTCCGCTGGCAATCGTCATTTTCCTGTCCGTGATGGCCACCAACACAATGGTGGTCTACGGCATGGTTTCCTCAGTGGTGAATATGGCCCCCACCCGCAGGATTCGTTTCCTTCCAACCGCGCTGGTTTTGGGCGCCATTTCGGTCTTGGGCGCCACATGGCTGGCGCTCTTGGAGCAATTCACCTCATTTCTGACCGTTGTTGGCGCCTTGTTCCTCCCCGTCTTTGCCATCATGATTGTGGATTACTACATTGTGCATAAAGGCCACTATGGGCCAGATATTTTACGCGGCCGCGGCGGACAGTTTTGGTATCAAGGCGGGGTGAACATAGCCGCTATTGTTGTGTGGCTGGTTGGCGCCAGCACCTCAGTGATCCTGACCTACGTGACTCCCAGTCCTATCGGCGCCACCATTCCCACCTTTGTCATCTCGTTTGTCTTGTACCTGGGGTGGGCCTTGCTCTTCCGCCGTATCAGGGCGGACAGGCCAATCTCCCACCACCTGACGCAGACAGAGAATGCAATCGCTAACCCAGAGAGTCAAGAAAATGCACATCGTTGATCTGAGCCAGCCCGTTTCCTCCGGAATGCAGGTTTTTCCCGGCGATCCCATGGTTTCATCGCGAGCAGTCGCCACCAACGCCGCGGATGGATTCCAGGTCGCTGAGCTCCATCTCGGAACACACTCAGGCACCCATGTGGACGCCCCACTTCACACCATCGACGGCGGTATGGCCGTTGACGAGCTGAACCTGACTGCGCTGTGCGGGCCCGCACGCATCATTCGCGTTCTGGGAGCAGAACCACGCAGCATGATTAAATTCAGCACTGTAGCCGCGCAGCTTGAGAACCTGACCGCCGGGACCATTGTGCTGTTCCACACTGGCTGGTCCGTGCACTTCAACACACCTGCCTACCTTGAGCATCCGCATCTAGACCCGGACATCGCCAAGCATTTGCTGGCACAAGGCGTTTCAGTCATCGGTGTGGACACCTTGAACCCTGACCCCACACCGGAGGCCCAGACGGATGGGCCATTGCACTTGCCTGTGCATCAGCACATTCTCGGAGCAGGTGGGGCCATCATTGAGAATTTGAGCAATCTGGCCGCCGTGACCTGGAACAACCCAATATTTGCGGCACTCCCGCTGCGTCTGATCGGCTTGGACGGTTCCCCCGTCCGGGCCGTGGCTATGCGCGCCTTGCCCGCATAGCACCAGCACCCGCATAGCACCAGCACACTCATAGCACCCGCACGCTGCACTGGCCTCGGCAGCAAAGCTCCCGCCCACAACACTAGATCCGTGGATGGGACAAACTGCAGCCGTGGCGCCTCCAGTCCCCACGCACAGATCAATGAGCCAACGTACAGCTCTAAAAATATCGTCAGTCAGGGGTGGGCATCATGCGGGGAGGCCGCGCGTTGAAGGCCACGAGTTGCCTCTGCACCTCCGCGTAGGCAGTGGCCTCCGGTAGTTTTAGACCAGCACGCAAGGCCGTGACAGTTTCCAGAGCTGCGTCCACTGCTGCACGATAGGGCAATGAGCCAGAGCTTACTCGCCGTACTCCCAACTCTCCCAGCTCAGCAACTGTGAGGAAGGGATGGGCCAACACATTCACAGGCAGCTCAGTGCCACCAGCGATGGCTCTAATCCCTTCAGGGTCTGCAAGACCGGGGACAAATATTCCGTCAGCACCCGCGTCTTCGTAGGCGTGGATGCGCAGCAGGACGGCAGCTACGGTTGCTTGTTCGGCAAACCAGAGATTGTCCACCCGTGCGTTAACAAAAACGCTTGGGGCTCGCCGTTTGACCTCAAGGACTTTGCTGGCAAAAATCGCTGGATCCACTAAGTGTCCAGAGGTGCTGTCTTCGATGTTCACACCCACCACTCCATGGGCTGCCAATTCAGCCACAAAATCCGCCACCTCACTGGGGTTTTCTGAGTAGCCATCTTCAATATCGGCGGTGAGGTGCACAGGTAGCCGACCCAGAATCGTTGTGAGGGCGGCGGTTGCCTGTTTGCTGGACCGTCCCCCGTCGGGGCTGCCCGTGCTGACTGAGATACCGAAGCTTGTAGTACCAATGGCAGGGAAGCCTGCTGCGGCAAAGGCTAAGGCTGAGCCAACATCCCAGGCATTCGGGAGCACGAGGGGAGCTTCAGCGTGATGGAGATCCTGAAACGAAGCCATTGTCATTCCCATTCTGAACAACCGCAAAGGCAGATATTTCTTCAGAGTACTCCTGAGAGCTCAAGGCGCAAGGGCTCGCGTTGATTTTCTCAAGTGGTCACACAATCTATTGGCGCAGCGAGGAACTGCTGCTGTGCTGGTGGGAGAAACGTGAGTTACTGACAGTCTGCGCGCAGCGACACGACAACTCAGTAAGCTGCGGAGCGCTTTTGGTCTGAAAAGAAGGGCCTACGCAGAATCCAGGCGAGAGTTGCAGCACTGAATGTGACTAAACACTCTCCTCTGGGCCTAGATACGGATGAGAGTTGTTTCCTACGCCGCTCCAGAGGCATGAGGGAATACACGGTAAGCATAGGCGGTTATCGCCCCTATGAACCATGACAACGCACAGAATCTTCAAGTATCAGCCACCATCGATCTGTTGGATCTTGGACGGGTCCATCGTCTGGGGTTCGGTGCAATGCGCATCGTCGGGGACGGGGTTTGGGGTGAGCCTGCGGATCGGGACGCCGCGATCGCCGTCGTACGCCGTGCCGTGGAACTCGGGGTCGACTTCATTGACACCGCTGATTCCTATGGGCCCAACGTGAGCGAGGAAATCCTGGCCGAGGCGTTGCACCCCTACAAGGATGGCCTGAGGATCGCCACCAAGGTGGGCTTTACCCGCACTGGACCCGACATGTGGGTGCCGGTGGGCCGCGCCGAGTACCTGCGTCAGCAGACCGAGCTGAGCCTGCGCAAGCTCAAGGTGGATTCCTTGGATCTGTTGCAACTGCACCGGATAGATCCCAAGGTGGATATGGAAGAGCAATTTTCGGTTCTGCGTGATCTGCAGAAAGAGGGCAAGGTTAAGGCGCTGGGCCTGTCGCAGGTCAGCGTGGCCGAGCTCGAGGAAGCCGGGAAATACTTCACCGTTGCCACTGTGCAGAACCGCTACAACCTCACGGACCGCAGTTCCGAGGACGTGTTGAACTATGCCGAGAAGAACGGTATTGGCTTTATCCCGTGGGCGCCAATTTCCGCTGGTGAACTATCACAGCCGGGTGGACCCTTGGATGAGGCTGCCAAAAGGCTCGGTGCCACAACCTCGCAGGTGGCTTTGGCGTGGCTGCTGCGCCGTTCGCCGGTCATGATGCCAATTCCCGGCACCAGCTCAGTGAAGCACCTCGAAGAAAACTTGGGCGCGGCCGCCGTCGTCCTCGATGACGACACCTACGCGGAACTCGAAGCAGCGCGCTGACCGCTTCCTACTGAATCAGCAACACACCATTCGCTGGCCCAGAAGGGCTGGCAGAGCAGGAGAAAGAACATGGCTAAAATACTGATGGTTGTTTCCGCAGCCGATTCCCTCACCATGAGGGATGGCTTCGAACACCCCACCGGATACTGGGCAGAGGAGCTTGTGGTTTCCCACAAGACCCTGCTCGACGCCGGCCATACGGTTCACATCGCAACTCCCGGAGGCGTGAAGCCCACCGTGGATCAGGTGAGCCTGATGGACGATTCGGCAGGGGGGAAAGAAAGGGCGGATAGTTTCCGCGATTACATCGCCTCGATAGACGCTGAGCTGAGCGCCCCACTGGTGCTGGCTGAGGTGAGCGCCAAGAACTATGACGGCGTGGTCATGCCCGGTGGACACGGCCCCATGACCGATCTTTGCAAGGACGCGGATATGGGCAGGCTGCTGATTGACGCCAATACGGCCGGGAAGATCATTGCCCCGTTCTGCCATGGCCCAGCGGCTCTGCTCAGCGCCGTGGATGATGAGGGTAAGTTCGCGTTCGCGGGGCGCCGCCTGACGGTCTTCACCAACGAGGAAGAACTCAATGGCGGGACCGGACCCAACACTCCTTGGTTCGTTGAGGATGCCCTGCAGGAAAAGGGCGCCATCATCGAAAACTCTGATCCCTGGAGCTCGCATGTGGTCCGCGACGGCAACCTCATCAGCGGACAAAACCCGCAGTCCAGCGAAGACGTCGCCAAGGAAGTTATCAAAGCACTGCAGAAATAACAGTCGCCTGAGACGGGGCTGGGGTTCATCTCAGGTGGGGCTCCGTCCGCGGGGTAGCGCCGGGAGCACCTGCGTTACTGCTGACAGATCTTGTGGTCACGGCCTACGAACTGCCAAACACGCAGGCGGTCCATATAGGCTCAAATTATCAAGGACCCCGGCACAGCCACTGGAGTAAAAAGGGTCTCGTGGCAGGCTACGAGAACTATTGCCGGGTCCCGGGGACAAGAGTTCTTGACTTAGCGGTTGAATAATTCGCACCCGACGCATCAACCTGCTGACTGGAATCGCTACCGAGCTGCCCGGCTCAGTGCCGCTCTGCTACCTTTAGTGTAAAAGTAGTCTTAAGTCGTTTCCCGGAGGCAAATCCGGTCGGCCTTCAGAAGGGAGCAGAAATTCATGGCACATGTCTTCTCCACGGGTTCCGGAGTTGCCCTGAACCTGATTCGTTCCGGTCAAGCAACCTCACGGCGCAACCTCATTGATCAGCTTGGCTGGTCGAGGATAACCTTGGCCAGGCGCCTGGATGAACTCCTTGAAGCAAAGATCATTATCAGTGTGGGCCAGTCAGACTCCCAGGGTGGCCGTCCACCGGAAGAATTTGCCGTCAACCCTTCTGCAGGTCTCCTCCTGGCCGTGGACATTGGCGGCTCCCACACCCGGCTAGCTATCACTGACCTAGTTTCCACCGTCCTCATTGAAGATGAGGCTGACATTGGTCCCAGCGAAGGTCCCACCGAGATATTTGATTGGGCCGGCCAAGTATTCGACCACATGTTGGAGCGGCTTGGAAAAACCCATCAGGATGTAGTTGGCATTGGAGTTGGGGTTCCTGGCCCCGTCGATTTTGGCAGCGGCCGGCTGGGCAGCCCCCAGCTTGATCCACAATGGGAAAACGTACTGGTCAAGGAATTCTTTGCACAACGCTATGGTCACGCTGTTTTTGCTGTTGACCGGGACGTCAATGTACTTGCCTTGGCCGAAGCGCGGCGCGGCTGGCGAGAATACACCGATGTCATTGTCCTCAAAGCCGGCATCGGCCTTGGATCTGCGTTCGTGCTGAACGGCGCTATCTACCAGGGATCCCGCGGCGGAGCCGGCGATCTAAGTTACACCCACGCTGGAAGCGGCCGCCTCCAGCGGCTGGAACATGTGGCTAGCGGCGGCGTCATCCGCAAAGAACTCCTGCGACAAGGCCACAAGGTGCGAACAAGCAAAGATATTGTCAACCTTGCACGGGTCGGCAACGCAGAAGTGTTGCGCCTTCTCGCGGAAAACGGCACCATCATCGGGGAAGCTCTCGCCAACATAGTCGGTGTACTCAACCCCCAGGCAGTGGTTGTTGGTGGCAACTTGGCCGAAGCAGGCGAAGCCTTCGTAGCAAGCATCCGGCAAGCCATTTTTTCCGGAGCCAGAGACTACTCCCTGAAATCTCTGGTGGTTGAGCCTTCTCGACTTGGCTCAATTGCAGGCGTTACCGGAGCGTCCCTCATTGCACAAGACGCCCTCTTTGAATCCGACAGGATCAGCAAACTAACCCGCACCAACACCAAGTCTCTCTAGCCTCACTCACAGCGCGCTCCCCCGTGACGCGGCGGGGGTTACACCAGAGCGCGCCCGCCGATGCAGACACCAGCAGTGTAGGCGCCCTAGACCTCAGACCTCAGACCTCCACAACGATTCACACAAATAGTTACTTTGGTCTATTTGTAGACAAAAGGATTTAATGCCTGTAGCGTGATTCACGGCACAAGCCCTCCGGGGTTGATGCTCTCAATTTTCACTGACGAAAGAATCACCATGGCAATAGATTTGGCGCAGGCCCTCTGTTCAATCACCACCAAAGCCACCGCCAAGGATTGGCGCGATGCGATCCGCCTCTCTGGCGCAGGGCTCGTTGCCGGTGGGGCCGCAACAAAGGAATACACCAACCAGATGATTGCCGCTGTTGAGGAACACGGCCCGTACATCGTCATTGCCCCTGGCATTGCTTTGGCCCATGGCCGTCCCTCCGATGCTGTCCTGACAGGTGGCCTTAGCTGGGTCAGCCTTAAGGAGCCTGTGGAGTTCGGCCACCCCAAGAATGATCCCGTCTCCCTTGTTATTGGTTTGGCCGCTGTTGACCACACCACTCACATGGAAGTTCTGAAGGCTTTGGCGGGGATCCTCTCTCAGAAGGGCAAGCTGGAACAGCTCGTGGCTGCAAGCACGGAAGATGAGTTGCGCTCACTTTTGACTGACGCAGCTTCCGCTGCCTGAATCCTCACCGTTTTCTCGCTAAACTTCCCCACCCGATTTTAAGCAAATTCAACGAAAGGCACCACCATGAAAATAGTTGCAGTGTGCGGCATGGGCATTGGCACCTCAGTGCTGCTCAAAATGAACGCAGAAAAAGTACTCGACAAGCTGGGAATCGACGCAGATGTTGAAGCCGCAGATATTGGAGTTGCCAAGGGCGCGGCCCAGACGGCTGAGATCGTGCTGACTTCTGATGAGCTCGCTGGCGAGCTCGGGGATGTGCCAGCCAAGGTCATCATCATTGATAACTTCTTTGATCTCGAAGAGATCACTACCAAACTCACCGAAGCCCTCCAGTAACCTGGCCCACCCGCATCGAAAGGACCATCCATTATGGAGTGGCTCGTTGTAGTACTCAATTTCATTGGGCAGCAAATCCTCAATGTCCCCGCGTATCTCATCGGTATCATCACTGCTTTGGGCCTGATGGCCCTTCGCAAAAACGCCGGACAGGTCATTGGCGGTGGGCTAAAGGCAGCCATCGGCTTCCTGATCCTCGGTGCGGGTGCAAATGTTGTGGTTGGCTCACTGGACCCCTTGGGCCAGCTCATCCTCAAGGTCACCGGTGCACAGGGCGTCATCCCCACCAACGAAGTCATCACGGCCATGGCCCAGGATGACTTTGGCGCACAGAGCGCGTACGTACTGACACTTGGTTTTGTTGTCATGCTGATGCTCGCCCGCTTCACGCCACTAAAGTACGTGTTCCTGACCGGCCACCACATGGTCTTCATGGCCACCATGCTCACAGTTGTCCTTTCAGTAGGCCTCGGCGCTGACCTTGGCTGGCTTGTTGTGTTGATCGGAGCTATTTTGCTCGGTGTCATCATGGTGGTCATGCCAGCATTCATCCACCCATGGACCAAGAAAATCACCGGCAATGATTCAATCGCCATCGGTCACTTCGGCTCGCTGGGATACTTGGCTGCTGGTGCGGCCGGTCAAGCTACAGGCAAGCGAAGCAAGTCAACAGAAGATATCAAGTTCCCGCAGAGCCTGAAGTTCCTGCGAGACTCCATGGTTTCCACCTCTCTGTCCATGGTTCTGATCTACATGGTCTTTACCGTGTGGGGCTTGATCGCCCTGCCCATGGATGAAGCGTTGCCGATCTTCGGTGCTGCTGATGGCGGCGCGTTCATCATGGCGGGCCTGTCTCAGGCCCTGCAGTTTGGTGTTGGCGTGGCAATCATTCTCTACGGTGTGCGCACCGTCTTGGGCGAACTGGTCCCCGCTTTCCAGGGCATCGCTGAAAAAGTTGTTCCCGGCGCAAAGCCTGCACTGGATATCCCCATTGTGTTCCCGTTTGGCTCCAACGCAGTGCTCATTGGTTTCCTGAGCTCCTTTGCCGGCGGCCTCCTGGCCCTGGGCCTGTTGGCTATCTGGCTGCACCCGGCCTTCGGACTGGCATTGATTCTGCCCGGCATGGTGCCGCACTTCTTCACCGGCGGCGGTGCCGGTGTCTACGGCAATGCCACAGGTGGCCGTCGTGGCGCCATCTTCGGCGGGTTCATCAACGGAGTCATCATCACCATCCTGCCAGCGATCTTGCTGCTGGTACTGGGTGACTTTGGCTTTGCCAACAGCACCTTTGGCGATGCAGACTTCGGCTGGTTCGGCACACTGATCGGTGTCAGCTTGCGCGGCGGTACGGCCCTGGGAG
Organism: Arthrobacter sp. TMP15; assembly: GCF_039529835.1. Classification (NCBI taxonomy): domain Bacteria; kingdom Bacillati; phylum Actinomycetota; class Actinomycetes; order Micrococcales; family Micrococcaceae; genus Arthrobacter; species Arthrobacter sp. TMP15. Next base: position 563,578 of record NZ_CP154262.1, on the reverse strand, counting down.
CAGTTTTGACTGTTCTGATCGCCGTTGTGCTTGTCATAGCGGCCATCATTTTCCAGGTCAAGGTCGTCAACCGCGGCTGGGTACCCGGCGCAAAACGCGATGCGTGGATTGCTGAAGAAAAAGCTGCAGAGGCTGCCATTGCCGCTCAGGCTAAGGCGGAGCTCGCTGCCCAGAAGGAAGATGCAAAGGCCGCTGCCAACGCAAGTTCCTAACAATCATCTAAGCGCCAGATCCCTGACTCCTCAAAGAATGTGGGCTCTGGCACCACTTATCACCACCCCCGTGAGCCTGCCCGGAGCGCAACGCTCCGTGCAGGCTCACCCTTTTGAAACGTCCAGGAGCATTGTATGACTTCCACACCAACCGGCCAGTTATCAGAGGCAGGAGTATCCATTTGGCTCGATGACCTCTCCCGGTCACGGCTCTCCAGCGGCAGCCTGCTAACGCTCATAGCTGAGAAAAATGTGGTTGGCGTGACCACTAATCCCAGCATTTTCCATGCCGCCATTACCTCCAGCAGCGATTACAAAAGCGCCATTGCCGATCTTGCCGCGCAGGGAGCCAGCGCTGAACAAGCCGTTTTTGATATTACGACGGCGGATGTCACCGAGGCGTGCACCCTCCTGTCCCCCATCGCGGTAGCAAGCAACGGCGTCGACGGTCGTGTATCCATCGAAGTGGATCCCCGCCTGGCGTGGGATACCGAAAGCACCATTGCAGAAGCACGGACCCTGCATGCCACGGTGAACAAGAGCAACGTCCTGATCAAAATTCCGGCCACTAATGAAGGTCTCCCCGCAATCACCACCGTTCTCGGTGATGGGATCAGCGTCAACGTCACCCTCATTTTTTCCCTGTCCCGGTATGCCGCCGTTCTTGATGCTTTCCAGAGTGGTTTGGAGTTAGCGGCAACGAACGGTCATGACCTTTCCACCATCCATTCCGTTGCCTCTTTTTTCATATCGCGAGTAGATGCTGAGATTGATGGCCGCCTGGATGCCCTCGGTACCCCAGATGCCTTGGATCTGAAAGGAGCCGCCGGTGTTGCCAACGCCGTGCTGGCTCACCAGATTTTTGCCAACAACCTCTCAACACCGCGGTGGAAGGCGCTGGCAGCGCTCAACGCCGTGCCGCAACGCCTGTTGTGGGCCTCCACTGGCTCCAAGAACGCCGACTACTCCGATACCAAGTACGTCAGTGAATTAGTCACCGCCGGAGTGGTCAACACCATGCCGGAGGCAACATTGCTGGCCGCCTTTGACCATGGCGTTTTCACCACAGACACCATCACAAGCAACTATGAATCCGCCGCTGACACCTTGGCAGCGCTGGACAAAGCCGGTGTCTCCTACGAAGACGTCACGGCACTCCTAGAGGCTGAAGGCCTGAAAAAATTTGTGGCCAGCTGGAAGGATTTACTCGCGGATGTTGACTCTGCTCTGCGGCGAGCGCGCAACACCCACACCGCAGCCACCGTGTTCCACGGAGTGGGGGTCAATGCTGGACGAGTGCTTGGACAGGTGTTACAAATGCCGGCAACTGTCGCCGAACCAGCAGTAACCTCCCCCAAGGACGCTGGGGCATCGTTGGAGGCAAACAAGGCCGCCATCAAGTCCGCTGCCAAGACGGTCCAAACGCAGCTGCGCAACCGTGCCGAAACTGCCTCTGCAGAGAGCAAGGACATCCTGCACGCGACCGCCCAGATGGCTGGCGATCCCATGCTGATCAAGGCGGCCGGCAAACTAGTCTCACCGGATGCACCCGGGGGTCCGCGATCCCCGGCACGGGCCATTTGGGAAGCCGGTCAGACGGTGGCAGATACACTCACGGCCTTGGGCGGCTATATGGCGGATCGCGCAACCGATGTTCTGGACGTGCGCTCACGCATTGTTGCCGAGCTGCAGGGCCTTCCGGCACCGGGTATTCCAGTCTCGCCAGCCCCGTATATTCTCGCAGCCACTGACTTGGCACCGGCAGACACCGCCACATTGGACCCCACAAAGGTCCTGGCTTTGATCACTGCAGAGGGTGGCCCCCAATCACACACAGCTATTCTGGCGCGCATGCTGGGTTTGCCGGCCATTGTTGCGGCCCCCGGCGTGGACGGCATTGTCGATGGCACGCAGGTCTACGTTGACGGGGCAGCCGGGAGCGTCACCACCAACCCTGATGAAAGCATGCGCACAGCGGCCGCCACGTGGGCTACGCAGGCAGCACAGATGCCCGCCTTTACCGGCCCAAACACGCTGGCCGACTCACTGCATATCCCGCTGCTGGCCAATGTTGGCACCGGCGACGATGCCCGCAAGGCAGCGGCAGCGGGAGCAGAAGGTGTTGGTTTGCTGCGCACCGAGTTCTGCTTCTTGGACCGCGAGAAAGAACCCACAATTCAGGAACAGGTGGCAGCCTATGGCGCTGTGCTTGCAGCATTTCCGGGGAAAAAAGTTGTGATTCGTACACTGGATGCCGGTGCCGATAAGCCATTGCCTTTCCTGACCCCGGCCGATGAGCCCAACCCTGCCTTGGGTGCGCGCGGGTACCGTACCGTTGCCACCTCCGCCGGTGTACTGGAACGTCAACTCACCGCCATTGCCACGGCCACGGCCGCTCATGAAGCGGAGGTGTGGGTCATGGCCCCGATGATTTCCACCGCCGAGGAAGCTGCCCAATTCACAACACTGGCCAAATCTGCCGGACTGCAAACGGCAGGCGTCATGGTGGAGGTGCCCTCGGCAGCCTTGACGGCTTCCGCCATTCTTAGTTCAGCCGATTTCGCCTCGTTGGGTACCAATGATCTAACTCAGTACGCGATGGCGGCCGATCGGCAATTGGGCCCGCTGGCAACGCTAAATGACCCGTGGCAGCCTGCCGTGCTCAAGCTCATCAAGCTGACGGTCGAGGGCGCTTGCCAAGCGCAAGTCTCCACAGGTGCACCCAAGCCAGTGGGAGTCTGCGGTGAGGCGGCCGCGGACCCGGCTCTCGCCGTCGTACTTGTGGGATTGGGCGTCTCAACCTTGTCCATGAGTGCCCGTTCCCTGGCGCCTGTGGCCGCTGTTCTTGCAACGCTCACAATGGCGGAAGCTCAGCGGCTAGCTGCCGTGGCGTTGCAAGCCGTCAGTGCCACATCCGCCCGGGAATCGGTGCGTGAGCAGCTTCCGATCCTTGCCCAACTTGGCCTCTAAGCCTTTCTGACCCATCGACCAAAGGAATACAAATGATTGAACGTACCGCCACCGTTGCCACTCGCGTAGGCCTGCATGCACGCCCGGCAGCAATTTTCTCCGAAGCCGCTGCCGAATTTGACCTGGACATCACCATTGCACGCGCGGGTGAGCCGGCTGAGGATGCCATGGACGCTGCCAGCATGCTCTCACTCATGAGCTTGGGCATTGAATGTGGCGAGGTGGTTATCCTGCGCACAGAAGGCGCCGGAGCGGAGGAGGCATTGGAGACGCTGGTCCGGATTTTGGAAACAGATCACGACGCATAATTACACAACCTGGATTTGAAACGGCTGGGCGGACCTGTGGGTGCGCTCCAGCCGTTTCGGCTTTAACCCCACCGAGGTTGCTGCCTTTCCTCCCATTCGCACTTATTGCTTATTTGGTTATTAGTGCTTAGAATTTAGTTATAAGTGCTTTGTTTTGCCCGTAGATCTCTCAAGGAGTGCCCATGACGAACACCTTCACGCTTGAATCCACCGCTGATGCCATTCGATATGCGAGGGTACTTCCGCTGGACGTGGTCCAGGCCAAGGGATCAGGGCACGCCGGGACAGCTGTGGGACTGACTCCCTTTTTATTCACGCTGTTTCAGGAATACCTCCGCCATGACCCAAAGGACCCCTCATGGTTGGGCCGGGATCGTTTTGTACTCTCTTGCGGACATACCAGCTTGTCGCTGTATGTCCAGCTGTACATGCATGGGTACGGGCTGGAAATGGCGGACCTGCAGGCAGCGCGAACCCTGGACTCACTCACACCAGGGCACCCCGAATTTGGACACACCGCGGGCGTTGAAACTACAACGGGACCGTTGGGACAAGGCATCGGGAACGCTGTTGGAATGGCCTTGGCCGCGCGCCGGGTAAGGGGCATGATGGACCCCGGCGCCGAAAGAGAAACCAGCGCCTTTGACCACAAGATCTTCTGCTTGGCCTCTGATGGGGATATGCAAGAAGGCATCAGCCACGAAGCCGCATCACTGGCTGGCCATTGGAAGCTGGAAAACCTCGTCTTGATCTGGGATGACAATGAGATCTCCATCGAGGGCTCAACAGCTATCGCCACCAGTGATGATGTCTGCGCCCGGATGGCCTCCTACGGCTGGGCGGTCCTTGAAATCTCAGATGCCGAATCTCAAACGGACATTCGCGCCGCGCTGGATGCTGCCCTTGAGGTGAGCGGTGCTCCCGTGTTCATCCGACTAAAGTCCCGGATCGGCTTCCCCATGCCGACCCTTGGCGGGACTGCAAAGGCACACGCGGGCGCTCCGGGCGCCGATGAAGTGGCCGCAACCAAGTCTGCGCTGGGTCTGGATCCTGCCATAAGCTTCTTCATGCCCACCGAGCTGTTGGCGGCAACCCGGGGCGCTGCCACCGCACGGGCCAAGGAGCTCAAGAGCCCGTGGGAAGAGAAGTTCACCGCGTGGCAGAAAGCCAACCCTGCCCAGGCCACACTGTTGACGCGCCTACTGAAGGGAGAACTGCCCGAAGGCTTCAATGCCAATTTCCCCACCTTCGAACCGGGCAGCAGTGTAGCGACCCGCATTGCCAGCGCCAAGGTTCTCGCGGCCGCCGGTCACAGTGTTGAAGAACTCTGGGGCGGATCTGCCGACCTGGCCGAGACCAACGGGACCTGGTCCAACGAGTTTCCGTCCATGCTGCCTCCCGGAGTTGAAAGCACCCAGTGGCCCGGAAACGAATACGGCCGAGTCCTGCACTTCGGCATCCGTGAACACGCCATGGGATCCATCCTCAACGGCATCGCCCTCAACGGGCTGACACGAATCTTCGGGGCAACCTTCTTTGTCTTCTCTGATTACATGCGCCCTTCGGTTCGGCTCGCCGCGTTGATGCGACTACCTGTTACCTATGTTTGGACCCATGACTCTGTTGCCGTCGGCGAAGACGGCCCCACCCACGAACCGGTGGAACATTTGTGGGCACACCGGGGGATCCCGGGATTGTCAGTAGTACGCCCCGGGGACGCAAATGAAACCGTTGCCGCCTACGAACGGGTGTTCAAGGAAAACTCCGGCCCAACCGCCATGGTCCTTAGCCGGCAGAACATACCCACACTGGAGCAGGTGGATGCTGTCCGCGAAGGAACAAAAAAGGGCGGCTATATTCTGCAGGACAGTGCAGACACCCCTGAGCTGATCATTATCGCCACTGGCTCGGAAGTTCACTTGGCAGTCCAAGCCGCCAGCACTCTCACCGAACAGGGCATTGCAACTCGTGTGGTGTCCATGCCGTGCATTGAATGGTTTGATTCTCAGTCGCAGGACTACAAGCAGTCAGTACTCCCCCGCTCAGTGAGTGCACGCGTCAGTGTTGAAGCCGGATCCGACCAGGGCTGGTACCGCTTCCTTGGCACGTTCGGTGAGGCTGTTTCTGTTGAAGGATTCGGCCTTTCCGGCAACGGCGCTGAGGTGCTTAGCCGCAAGGGCATCAGTTTGGAAGCCGTGCTGGCGGCAGCACAAAAGACTCTGCGCAGCAGCGCATCATTGACCGCAACTCTCAGCAACTGAAACAAAAGGAGCTTTTCCATGACGAACAATGATTCTTCCCCCTCGATTTCCGCAACGGCTCTGGCCCACTACATTGACCACACACTGCTCAAACCAGAGGCCACTGCCGCGGATGTCCAGGCAACGCTTGCCGAAGCTCTTGAGCTGGGCACCTATTCCATCTGCGTCTCACCCAACATGCTCCCGCTCGCCCTGCCAGAATCGTCTTTGCTGAAGATTGCAGCCGTGTGTGGGTTCCCCAGCGGCAAACACGCCTCCAGCATCAAGGCCAGTGAAGCGGCGCTTGCTGTGACTCAGGGTGCTCACGAAATTGACATGGTCATTGATGTTGGTGCCGCTGTTGCCGGGGACTTCACCAGTGTTCAAGCAGATATCGCGGCAGTGCGTCAGGCCGTCCCGGCCCCTACTGTCTTGAAAGTCATTATCGAGTCCGCTGCCCTCACTCCTGAGCAGATTGTTGGCACTTGCCGTGCGGCGGTGGCAGCCGGGGCTGACTTCGTGAAAACATCCACCGGTTTCCACCCTGCCGGTGGAGCAAGCGTGGAAGCTATCAGGCTCATGTCTGAAACTGTTAACGGCAAGCTTGGCGTCAAGGCATCAGGTGGTATACGCAGCCAAGAAGTTGCTCTGGCGATGATTGCCGCCGGCGCCACGCGGCTGGGCGTCTCCGGCTCCCGTGCCGTCTTGTCTGAAGCGGCACCAGCCTCCGGAGCCGCCGGCTACTAATCCCGGATTCGGGCCCCATTAGTGCCTCACTGGCATTTCCCTTACATTGGTGGGACAAAGCAAGCGAAGGACGCTAATTCATGGGCAAAGAAGGCAACGCAAGCCAGTCTTGGGGATCAACTGGTCCCGGGATGCTGCTGCGGCTGATCCGGACCGCGGACCGTTGGACCAAAACAGAGCTGGTCCGCGAGTCCGGTTTGGCGCGTACTACGCTTATTGAACGCCTTGAACACCTCCAGAGTGCAGGCTATGTAACTTCCAATAAGCAGCCCACCCAAACCGGCGGGCGCCCGGCCGAGACTTACTCCTTCAACGATCAGGCAGGGTACCTGCTGGTTGCCGATATTGGTGGAAGTCACGTGCGCGTGGGTGTCACCGATTTAGCCGGTATCCTGCTGGCGACCTCGGAGAGAGATCTAAATCCTGAAGACGGGCCGGACGCTGTGCTTGGCGGTGTGATCGACGATCTAGACGGGCTGTGCCGGACGGGCAAACTGGATCCTTCCCGTATTCGCGCCATCGGTGTGGGTGTGCCGGGCGCGGTCCACGAGGGAGTGCTGTCCCGCCCGGAAATCTCGGGGTGGGAAAGCACATCTGTGGCGGGTTGCTTTGCCCAGGCTTTTCCGCAGGTCCCCGTGTTGGTGGATAAAGATGCCAACATCATGGCCAGGGGTGAACAGCGTCAGAATCCCGAGAAATACCAGAACATGCTGGTTCTCAAAGTAGGGATGGGGTTGGGCTGCGGAATTGTTGTCGATGGCCGAATCCTGCAAGGTGCAGCGGGCGCGGCAGGCAGCATTGGACACATCCCACGGGGCGGGAACGTGCAGTGTAGTTGTGGTCAGTGGGGGTGCTTGGAGGCCGTGGCCAGTGGGCGTTCCATTGCCAAGGCACTACTTGATGCGGGGCAGGAGGTTCACACGAGCCGCGACATTGTTAATTTGGTGCGAAAGCGTGACAGGCAGGCATTGGATCTTGTGCGCCAGGCAGGTCGGGAGCTAGGGGAAATGCTCGGACTGGTTGCAGCGGTGATGAACCCTTCCATCATTATTGTGGGTGGGAACTTGGCAGAATCGCCGGAACCTTTACTGGCAGGCATTCGCGAGTCCATTTACAGCCGCTTCCTCCCGTCCCTGACAAGCGGGTTGGAGATCCGCCCATCAGTGGTGGGCTCCGCGGCAGGACTCACCGGTGCCGCCGAACTGGCCCTTGAAGCGTTACTGGATCCCGCACGCATCGACGAATCGATTACTCTGGGGCAATCGTGGCGCTAGGTTTCCTTGGATGCGGGTCAACCTGCGGCGCCTGCCTTAAGAGAGGTTCACTGCCTTTGAACCACTGGATTTTGCTCGACGATCACAAAGGCACGGCCGCCTCATGGTTATAGCTGGATCAGTGGCAGCTTTCTTTGATGCTGGCAGCTTTTATTAGCTGGCAACGGTGGACGTTGCGGAGGCGTTCCACCTCTGCTGTGCTTTCCGCCAAGGAACTATCCACCACGGCAGAAAAAGATGTTCATACCGCGCTGGAGAATCTGTTGATGTTTGAAGAACAATTCACGAGCGCTGGGGACCCTGGCAGCGCTGCTGAAGCGCAGGTCTATGATCCTGGCGCCTCCCATCAAACCGCGCACACAATTGCGCTACTGCGCGCTCATGAGGCGCGGGTTGAGCCTCTGAGCTGGGCGTATGGGACCGAGGCTTTTGGCCGATTTTGGCTAGAATTTTTTGACGGCGGTGTGCAACGGACGACCGCGGGTCTAGTGAAATAAATGGTGTTGGTTCAGCTCCAACAACCATCCCTACATGTCCGCACTATATTTCTTCATCTAGATCCGATCGGATTCGAACCGACGACCCCCGCTTGCAAAGCGCCGGTCCATTCGAGGTTGCCAATAGGCCCTTATGACCTATTCCTGCATGGCGTGTTTGCAACAATGCAAGATACTAAATAGTCGCTGTTCCGCGTTCAAAAGTATGAGTTTTGGATGACGTGGTGGGAACTCCCGCCCGACTGCTGCACGACCTAGATCATAGCTATTCAGCCACCAAGGAATACATGTTATTCTACCCTTTCCGAGCGCATGAAACGTGCTCGATGTTTACGGTAGATTTGTATTCGTGGAGACTTTCAAGCGGACGCCGCTGCAGCTGTTCAATCTGCCGCAGAATTTTGTAATCCCGCTATTTCAGCGCCCTTACGTTTGGAAAGAGGTCGAGCAGTGGGAACCACTGTGGAAGGACATTCGCCGAGTCGCGGAACTCCGGATCGCTGAGCCGCATCGCAACGTCACCCACTTTCTCGGGGCCGTCGTGATTCAGTCGCACGAGGCTCAGAGCGGACGCCTGACGACGTGGAACGTCATCGACGGCCAGCAGCGGCTGACTACTCTTCAAGTTCTTGCTGATGCAACCCGCTCTTTGCTCGGGCAGGCTGACTTCTCAAAGCTTGCCGGTCAGCTCGCAGACCTAACCCACAACTCCGAGAAGTATGTGGAGGACGGCGACAGTCCGCTCAAGCTCCGCCACCTGAACAAGGACCGGGAGCCATTCGACGAACTTATGGCCGCAGAGTCGCCTATCGACTACGAAGATCTTGTGCACTCGGACTCACAAATTGTTGCCGCGCATCAGTACTTCTCTATTGTTGTAGACCAATGGCTTGGGACGCAGGGCACGGATAAGTACTCGGCCAAAGCCAAAGAGCTGACCAATGTACTCCTGGACGGCCTACAGCTTGTGTCGATTGAGCTAGAAGCAACAGAGAATTCGCAGGAAATATTCGAGACTCTTAACGCGCGAGGGACGCCCTTGACGGCCGCCGATTTGGTGCGAAATTTCGTGTTCCAGCGCCTCGACGGTGAGGGCAGCGACACTAAGAAGGCGTACCGAGAGGACTGGCCCTTCGAGACTAAATTTTGGATGCGAGAAGTGAGCGTAGGTCGGAATCTTGTCAGCCGCAGTTCCCTCTTTCTCAACCAATGGTTGGTGGCGAGGACTGGGGAAGAAGTTAGTCCGCAGGCCACCTTCTATCGGTTCAAGTCATGGGTGGAACTGGAATCGGGTCAGAAGATGGCAGACTTGCTGCCGGTGATCAAGCATCAAGCCCAGCAGTATCAGGCGTGGACCGAAGACGCCGCGCTGCCTAGTGGGTCGTTCGGTTCTGCGGTGATGGCTTTTTATCGAATGCGAACCAGTGGTGTTGAGGTCTTGAAGCCGTTGCTGATTTGGCTGTACGAACCGGGACGCAATCTTCCACAGGAAACTATCGACAAGATCATTCAGGCTGCCGAGAGCTGGGTTTATCGCCGCCAGATGCTCCGTTTGACGGGCAGCGATTTGGGACGCATCGTCGCCGACGTTATCTCAGCCAGCACTGGCGTATCCGCCAGTGAATTCCCGGAGCGGGTGATCGGTCATTTAGCTCGCCTCAATGTCGTCAGCACCTATTGGCCCGGGGATGAGGAGGTTCGTCGGACCCTAGGCACAGAGGCTGTGTACTCACGTTTCCCACGAGGCAGGCTGCGCATGTTCCTCGAGGCTATCGAGGACCACTATCGCTCCGAGACTGGTCAACCGCAGGTTGAGCGTAAGGGGTATCCGATCGAGCACATTCTGCCGCGGACTTGGAAAGACACCTGGCCGGTGGAGACCCCGGAGGCTGACGAAGAACGTCAGGCAAGGGTGCACCGGCTGGGGAACCTCACCCTTCTAACGAAGTCGCTGAACTCCAAGGTCTCTAACGGGCCTTGGTCAGCCAAGCGCGCTGCCCTCCTGCAGCACAACACTCTTACGCTCACCGGCCGTGTCGTAAGCAAGACGGAGCACCACGACTGGGACGAGTCGCTCATCGACAGTCGCTCTGCAGAATTGATCGACGCCATTCTCGATATCTGGCCCGTGCCCGAGGGACATCTCGGCAAGGTCGTCGATCCTCAGACGAAAGCTGGTGATTGGGTCGAGCTCAAGCACCTGATCGAGGCGGGGCTTCTGGGAAGCGGTGACATATTGTCGGCGACCCACAGGGACTTCAAGGGCAAAGAAGCGGTGCTGACGTCCGATGGTGCGATTCTGCTTGATGGAAAGCGGTACACGTCGCCATCTGCGGCTGGTCACGCTCTACGGAAGAAGGCAACGAACGGCTGGTATTTCTGGGCTGTGGGTGATGGACGACGACTGCGTGACGTCCGTGCCGAGTTCCAGACCATTAATAGTCAACCCGACTGAGCGTTTTCGTTCGCCATTATGACGTCAGTACCTTATCGATGACACTCGGACACCCTGGGAGCTGTCCGAGCCATCCAGCCAGGCACAGCGGGGTCTGCTGTCGGCGGCGTGAGCACAAGAACGGATCGAAGCAGCGCTGTAACTCCATCAGGGCGCAAAGGGTGTTCGACCAGGGAATATGGACAAGTTTCGATTCCACGGGTATTTTTGCTGCGCTGCTTTGCAGGACGCCGGGAGACTTAGGAAGCCCGGCGTCTTCGTATCCGCTGCTGAAGCGCGAGTCAAAGACTGCTGGTCGGGCTTAAACTCGGTAGGTATTAGTTTGTGGCTCTGCAGCCAGGCTCGGTACGCTATCCAATATGGCAGCACGACTTGTGGGTTCGGCCGGCACAACGCCCGCACTTATCAGGGCGAGAACCGGGTATGTCAGAACGGCGGTAAGCCGACGGATGCCAAGGCGCGCACCCGAACGTAGCCAACCACTTGTCCTTTACGTCCAGTCATTCCCAAGACCCTCCATCAGTTATGTCTAACCATAGACGAGCCAGACTCTGATGGACGTGACTTTGTGGCGAGTGAGACCTGTTCTATTGGGTACATCCCGATGAACGCAACTCAGCTCCTGCCAGGATCTCGGAGATTGGTGAACAAGCGAAAAACGCGATTGCAGCAACCAATCCAACCGCTGAACAGCTATGGAATTCGAACCGAAACTGCTTGACGAGACGGCTAGCCAAAAAGTCTCGCAGAATTAGCAGTGAAATCTATCGCCGCAGGTCAGAGCATAATGAGAGCTCAAAACCCTTGGTTAGTTATCAACGCTTACTATCCCCGCTTTAGAGAAACAGGGTTATTAAAGCTTGTCAATACCCCATTTACCCCTTTGTTCTAAGTTAACAATCGGAACAATAGAAGGTACTAAGTAGTCTCTAGTTTTCGTTCATTCTGGTGGGTTTATGACGCGTCGGTCGGAACTTCCACACCGGCCGTTGGTCAACTACGGTCTAGTCAGTCAGCCACCGTTCCCCATAGTTGGTGGTGATATTTTATCGGGACACTGATTCCCTCATAATTTAGGATCAGCAATTGCTATTTATGGTCACTTTGGATCATTACCGGGCGGTGCCACCACCGAAGTCATTGTGTTGGACATCCACTCTTTGGACCCTACGGGAACATGGGTCACTATCCTATGGGACAAATTTGGGCACGCCCAGCACGCATGGATGGAAGCCGTCCCAGACGAAATCTGGCGAGGTTCGGTACTCCTGATCTCACCGGATCCGGCGCAGATTCAAGTCCATGGACCGTGGCCCGAAATCTACTACCTGTCGGCGGCTGACTACCACGCCTTTGCACCTGCGGATGCGCTCCCTTATGTCGGGCATCCAAAAAAGGGCATTCACTCGTCGAGGTAAGCCCACCCAAAGGTAGCAGGGACCATCCAAACCAGCCGCTGGAGATCGAAAATATCAGGCAGTGTGTGAGCCCGCATATCCCTGCCAACTTAATCCCGCACTATCTCATTGACATCATGCAGATCCGGTCTTCGAGACCGGATGTTTACCCGTGATCGTTCGGCATCTTGAGCACCGATTTTTGCTGTCCATTTGGATGTCGTTGTTCGCTAGGCCGGGTGTGGCAAACGTAAGGACAGTAGTGGCGGCCCACGCCAATGCTGGGCGGGGATAAGTGGGGCCTCCCTCAGTGGTGGGGCCGGTCTGGCTCGCCCGATATTGCAAAGCTAGTGGTAGGTGACCGTTTGCCGCCATTCGCATTGAGTAGGAGGGAATGGAACAGCAGGCTTCGGAAGTGAACACGCGCCCAGTTGGACCGGCACACCCACTCGTCGATGTATTCCTCGAACTCTTCAGGGGCTCGCCGATCCTTGCAGGTGACCATGATCTACCCCTTGACCAGGGACAAGAGTAGATGGATACCCGGCATCACCTCGTGCCCAGGTTTCCCCGAGGCGGCGATCGAGGTGCCCTTGCGTGCGTACTTGTCTCTAATGGCCGCAAGATAGGCGCTCCGTCCGTAGTTGAACACGAGGTTTGACGCCTCGACCCCGGATTCGAAGAAGGCGGCCAGGCTTTCCGCGCGGACATCGGGTAAGAGACCAAGCATGAACCGTCTCAAACCGTGCTCTTCGAGTTCAACAGCGTCTTTGAGAAGCAACTTTCCCCGTGCGCCACAGCCAGGCCACCTCTGTTCCGGGCCGCCAAGGAATGATTCGTCGGCCTCCCCCGACCACGCCACAGACCCGGTCACGGAGGGGCACCCCCTCTCCGTCCTGCATCGGCGCAGCATCGCCCTCCGGTCTTGACAGAACCCAGCTCCATCTCGCGTTGCACTTGAATCGCCGAAAACCGACCAATCTGCGCCCATCCTCCAGCCGTTGGCCAACGGCCAACCATACCGTCAGCGGGGTCCGCATCTCGTCAGAGGTTAGCCCTCCGGCACCAGTACACGCCGGTCACAGTCGGCACATCTCCACCGCCTATCAGCGGCTCGCCCACCATGTCGACCGTCGCACTTGGTCTGACCTACCTATCGATCCAGTACAGCCGCTCCAAATGGTCCAGACAATTCCAATCCTGAATAAACCAGGCTCGCATCTGCACGCAGGAACGAGGGTAGCCAAAAACTACAACGCCGACATGACGGACATCGGACTTGTGTTCTGGTTTTCGACTAATGGACTCAGCCGAGCCAGATGAATGCATAGCCCCCCACGTCAGACTGAACGAGGAAGGTCCTCAACGAGCATGATCGGGCCAAGTCTGAACGACAAAAAGCATTCCCAAGGCCTAAATCGAAATCCCTCGGCGCAAGATCCGAGAAACATTTGTAATGTTCGCACCGGAACCACCTGAACGGGGTAGCATCAGCTGCAAGAGAGGTCCGCTTCCAAACGGAGGGATTGTGAGCCGGACACGTGAAGATTTAGAATTCTCGCCAGTCTCTACAGAGACACGTGAATTTTTGATAGCTCAAGCCGAAGTACTCATTTCCTCCTCGGGTAGTAGCTAATAGAGATAGATCGGGAGGAAACCTCATTGACCGTCGTTCACGAGACAAACAGCGTCCAAACGGGAGAAACAGTTCAAAATCGGACGTTTTGGAGCAGCCCGAAGCGTAGAGATGTACCGGGTACACAAAAGTCTCTCTGGCCGTTTTTCGGACTTGCCGATCAATACATAGTTCCCTTGCAATTACCGAAATTTTCCGGGACAAAGGTACACAGCTTTGGCGGAGACATTCTCGTAATTCGAACCAGAGGACTCGCTGGCAGTAATCATAAAGATAAACGGACTCAAACTGCAGCGGATCTGCACCTCCGGAAAATTGGCCAGGTTTGCATAATCAGCCAGAACGACGCAGTGCTGTACGGAAAAGTAAGAGAAATTCAGCACTTACTGCAAATTATGCCGCTTCCAGACTTCTTACCACGTGGGAAATTTGAGATTTCCACGTGGGGATTGGGGATCATTATGACTCGTGAAAAATTTCAAAACGGTGATAATCAGGCAAAATCTGTTACCATCGCCGGTGACGAATTTGTTCAATTCTCGAAGTCTCCTGATTCAGTTAGCGCAACATGGTCCTCAGATCTATCCCTGACAGAGGCAATTTCTAATCTGAGCAGCATATACGGAAAACCTAAAAATGAAGGAAAAGGCTATCTTTCCATTGTAGAGGATGGGGAGAGTTATCACGGCGAAATTCTCATGAATGAGCTAATGCCATACTTGGATGAAAATCCTCAAAATGTGAAATTTGTGCGGCTTGCTCTAGTTGGCGCAAATTTCTCATGGCGATCAAGTCGGAAGAGATTTATCACAAGCAAGGTTTCCCATAGTGAAATCGGCCTAAAATTCTATGATCTCATCTATCGCAGCGAGCTAATTGACGCTTTGAGCCTAAGCGGGACTGACGAAGTTCGATCAAAAACAGGAAATATTGCAAAACTTCTAGAAATGTAGCCTGGTTAGAGTTTAATTGCCCTAATGCAATAAGAATATCATAAAGGGATTCAGTCAATGCCACCACTTTTTTCGCACAGAAGGCGACCTCGTCAATCGGAGATTGCTTACAAGGAACTTGAGATTCCGCATTTAGAGGGGGTGGTAATTCAATGTTCGGTCGAAGAATCAACTGATGGCAAGAAAATTGAATACATTCGAATCGTCAATTGGACCGCAGATCATGTCAAGGTCACGGTGCACAGCGAAATTCGGGATCCTTTCTCACTTTTGTATCTTGAGACAACCGAACAGGGCAGCGTGGCCGAGTTGCATGATTGGATAGCTCATGGTATTTACGGAGAAACTCTTGATACTGACAATCCGAGCGGTCCCTACGTACACTTCCTTTCTCCATTTCCTTCTTATGGAGAGATTCGCGTGGTTGTTGAAGTCTGCCGGCGTGGGGTCGGCGAAAAAAATATTCCAACTCCTATCCCCGACTTGGTTTGGGCCCGTTAGCCGTGTCGGTTCTTCCTTTTGTTAGTGCAATTCTCTTAATTTTATGCTTGAACTTTGTACAGTTCTTCGTAAGAAATAGGATTGTAAAATATATTGAAAGATCATCGCACGGGGTAGCAGTTCCCGATCGGATCCGACCCAGCGCATTGGGCCGCCTCTTTGATTACGGATTCGATATGATACAATTCTTTTCATATATCTGCGTGATGCTTGTTGGATTAAATTCGGCCGGTGTGACTAATTCTACGTTTTTGTCATATGCGAATATTGTGATAGTTCTGGTTCTTATTGCTGGCCTACTAATGCTTTGTCAAGTGCCCGCATACAAGTATGCCTATTATTCAAATATTGTATCTAGACGTATCCCGTCAAATCGTGGCAAGAGACTTCGTGCCTTGAAGAAATTTCTTACGATTTCACCTGTGACTTGGGTTGGATTAATCTCAAATACTTTACTTATTATTATAGTCAAGCTGTTTGTTCGTCCTGAAATTGTTGATTCTTCGTCCGCATTGGAACATGCAATTAGCGCGGGCTTGTTGAATTTTTGATCTTTGAAACGTACATTGATTTCAGGACTAATCCCGTTGGTTTCCTTGGAGTTCTTCTTTCTGATCGTCTCTGCCTATTCGAACCAGGGCGTCGGCGGTGTGTTGACCTTAGAACTTAGGATTAGCAATTGCCGCTTGGGGTCATTGTTGAACATTGCCCGTTGATACCTAGATTCCGGGCACATCGGGTGAATGAGCGCTGCGCGCTACCGGTCAACAATGGTCATTATTGACGGTTTCCGGTGGGTAAACGGTGGGCGGTACGATGCCGGACTAAGTGTCAGTACCGAGGCCGTGTCTTCTGATAGTGATCGATCGATGCCGGCGGGATCCGCCACGGAGCAGTTTTTCCTCTGCCAGTTTTGTAGGCACCTTGAGCGCCTAGGTGCGGCAGTGGGTGCGGATAGATGATACTGGTTCTCGAAGCATCTCGGCAACCTCCTCACGCGTAAAGGCGCGCACGACGACGGGTTGGGTTTGCTTGTTCTTTTTCATGGTTCAAAGTACCCGACCCGGCCCGGGCATCGACCGCCTCCCCGTTCAACTGACATTCACTGCCGTGGCCTTGTGCGCCGGTTATGGGGCTCTCCGCGTTTCGTGGTGAATTCCCTTATTGCAATGGAAAGTTCACCGCTGTTCTGGCGGCGCTTCTGAGCATAATGCGTGTTGTGTAGTTGGTGCTATTGACGAAGCCGCGGCCTGTCCTTTTGATGTGTTTGATGCTGGTGTTGTTTGCTTCTACTTTCCCTGTGGTGGCGCCGGTGACGATGAGGACTTCAATCTCTGTCCACCACCGGCAAAGCGTCCGCCACAGCCTGGTCGTCTCAGGTTGGTCGGATTCCTTCACCAGCCGCTCGAGGTCTTCCTTGGCTAGTTCGGCGTCTTCCAACGAGCCGGTGCGCAGCAGTGTTCGTACTTGTTCTTTCACGTCCCAGGCTGCCTTGAGTTTCCCGATGGGGTCATCCGTTGCGAAGACTTTCTCCAGCCTTGCCTTGGCTGCTTCCGACAGTGAATCAGCGCCCCGCAGGAGCAACATCCGGTGTGCCCAGGCCGGATCCACGGCCCGGCCACGACGCCCCCCGCACCTTGTGAGAAAGGTGTTGGCGTACCTCTGTCAGTGCCTGATTTGTTAGTTGGATGAGGTGGAAGTGATCAACGGAGACGGCGGTGCGGGGCAGCCACATCCGCAAGGCTTTGCGGAATGCTGCTGAGGGATCGATAGCTACAACTTGAACGCCGAGCCGCCACTCCAGGGGGCGCTTGATCAGCCATGCTCCGACTCCGGTGTGGTCCCTGCCGTCAACAACACCCAGGATCTGCCCGGTATCTAGGTCAACGATCGTAGTCATCCACGGTTCGATCCGCTGCCACGTATTGGTCTCGGTGTTTTTGAAGAAGCGCACGGACCGGAAGCGGTGTTCATCGATCCCGAGCATTCGTGGTCGGAGGAGATCAACGTTGGGTAGTTTCGTTGCCGCCATGGTCAAGGCTTTTTGCACAAGCCACCATGAGACGCCATGGGCGATGGCTGTTTCTGTCGCTGCCCGCCCGGAAGAGACCACCGCATCAACGAGTGCGCCATGGAGCCGGCGGGTAGAGCGAGCCCTGGCTGGAACCTGGGCAGTGGCCTCAGAAAAGGTCTTTCGCTCGCACACTGACTCATCGCAAAAGTAGCGGCGCTTGCGCCAGAGTACCTCGACCGGGCCAGCGATGGGGATGTCCCGGACTCGCTGCCAGCGTCTGGAATGGCACCGAGTACCGATCACCCCGCACCCGGGGCAGCCTGACTCGACGGTACTTTCAACATGAACGCGGCGTTGCCCATAATCAAGGATCTGAGTCTCAAGAACCCGGTAATCCTTGAGGTTGAAGATCGTGGTGGCAGCATCAGGGTGCGGCAAAGTAAGCTCGTTCAAGGCTCGTAGTCCTGTCATCGATGAATGCGTCAGAACATCCATCACAACAGGGCTACGAGCCACCTTTGTTCAAGGACACGAAACCAGATTTCACCACGAACCACGGAGAGCCAGCAAAGCCCCCACTGGCAGCGCGTCGACCGCGCCTCCGAAGTCCTATTCCAGCTCTACATGCGCACAGACGGTACCGATGCCGCCCCCGTGCTCACGAGCCTGGGCGTCATCCAATGGTGGGAAGGCCACGGCAGCAAGGCCCACGAGTGCTTTCAACGTGCCCTCGAATCAGACCCGGAGTACCGACTCGCCCAACTCACCGACCACTTGGTCCGCGAAGGAATCGTCTCCGACTGGGCCACAGACAAACAAACCGCCTACCAACCACCTCACACCCGCGGGCCCGAAATTGGCGGAATGGGGTTGTAACAGGCGACTAGTCTTGATTCTTCAATATTTACTTTTGCAAAGATTCAAATTCGAGGTCAGAACCGAACTAAGGCCGCTAAGTTAAACAACGAATATTGAAAAACACTGTCCCCGTACATATCTAGTCCCACTTGGAAGACTCGACGTCTCAGCATAGACAATCTCGTAAATCGAATCGACAAACATTTAGGGCCCACGGAACAAAGATAAATATTCCACAAAAATACATCCTAAATTCTCAAAAAAGAAACTCGGTTAATTCATTGAATTTCGCATCGGAATATTCGCGGCCTTGAACCAGGGTACCTTCGTGCAACATTAGAGGTTGGGGTGAATGAGGAACATCATCTAACCAGCCAAAGCTTGTCTCCACCCACGAATCGTCGAATATTAAAGTGTTGGACGTATATTCATGATCCAAATCCACCGAAAGGCTGGCCGGATACCTCGCCGACAGTTTGGACAGCAACCCCAAAGGATCCTTGTCAGTCGCAGCACTCTTTTGCGGTCTATTGAATGCCAACTTAACGGTCACACCAGCCTTTAGTAGATCCGCAATCTTCGGAAGAGCATAAGATTTGAAAAATTCGACATCGACATCGCCTGTTGCAATAAGTAGACGTCTATTTGTTACACTAAGACCGTCCTCGAGCAGGGCCCTGTGCTCAAAACCAAGAACTCGAGCTACCTGACTCAATGAAGATGTTCCGGAATTTATTTCCGGCGATGAACGCCGAGCTTCACGGGCCACTTCAAGTTCATCACTAAGTTTCGGGCGTAAAACATCGCGAGAAACCTCAATGCCGAGACGCTTTGCCACGTCCAGGGAGATCAACGGAAGTTCATGACTCTGACTTAGATCTTCATCGACAATCAACGCCAATTCAAGATCGCTATTTACGGAATCAACGTAAATTAGTATACCAACTGGCAAATATCTATGCGTATTACCAGAAAGTTTGGTGATGCGCAGTATGTCTATTTCTGAACTACCGATATTACCCTTTCGTATAAGTGCATTAAGGTTCGACACCGCAATATCACGATCTCCGATTCGCGAAGATTTGATCGCCGGCAGTATGAGTTGATCAGCATCGCGAGCCTGGCCCTTGGAAATTAATTCATTGGAGTCATAGCCCGCAACACACCACAGGGTTCGGTCGAAACAAACCTTGAACTGCCGTTGCACGGGTTTTATCGTGGCCATATCGATTGCCATTTTCTCACCGAAAGGAGTAAGCGCAAGAACGCCGTCTTGAACTCCATAAATCAAATTCCCACTCGCCGCAAGACCAGCGGCGCTTGATTGAATGAGGCTATCAGCCACACCTGACAGCTGCGCTATTCTGCGAATCCTACCCTGGCCCAAGCGAATAGCCCGCAGAATAAATTCATCCAATAGGGGTATTCCTTTTTTTTCCTGGGCTATTACAGATGTACTCACGACCGTTACTGGCAAAGCCGCCTTAGATACTGCGACCAGAATTCTTCCTGCCCTCGACGATCCATATCGACTGAAGAGATCACGGTTATCTGCGAACATCCACTTTCCTAACTTCGCAGTCGTCTGCATTGTTTGACATGTAATTTAGTATGTTTGCCAAAGGACCAGCTTTTTGGCGACAAAATTCCGCATCTCCCACAATGGTTAATCCAAATCGGGCACGGGACATGGCAACGTTAATGCGCCTCCAGTAGTCGGGGCCGATGAAACCAAAACTTCCTCGACTATTGCTGCGCGTAACAGTTACAAATGCCAAGTCAGACTCTTTGCCCTGTACTGCATCTATGGATTCAATACTCAACATCAAATGTTTTGGAGCCCATCCTGCTACTTCACGTCTGAGAGCGTCCAACTGGCTTCGATATGGTGCAATTAATAAGACAGAAACCAGTTCCGTGTCATCTCTCAGTTTGATAAGTCCCCTATCTATGGCACGATCAATGGCCTTAAGGCGATCGTTTAGCACTTGGGCCTCAAATCGGTTGAAATAACTCCCCTTTGACATGGGGTCCATTTCTTCACGCCGACGGTCTCCGAACTTGCTCGTATCTAGCCATAAGACAGGCTTGCCGAGTGAAGAATATCCTGGAAGCAGTTGATCGCTGACCGAGTTTAGCTGACCGTCATAAAAACATTTTGAGATCATGTTTCCTATGGCACTCGTCATTCGATACTGATCGGTAAGCAGGAATTGCGAATGCGTTGGCAGCTGGGAAGTCAGCCTCTCAAAGAGAGTTTCAGTAACGAGCTCCCTAGAAAGGCCAAATTCTTCCATCACGTCAGTCTGGCGGAGAAGTTCTTCTTCCATCGGAGGCAATTGATTCCCGTCACCGACCAGTATGAACTTTCGCGCCTTCACTAGTGGGACCAACGCTTCCGTCGCGGTCGCTTTTGATGCCTCATCCAAAATGCAAAGATCGAAAATAAGGTCTCGAGCTGCTGGATGACCGACAAAGCCGAGACATGTACCAGCAACGACATTTGCGGTTTGGAGATAAGTTTCAATCAGACTGGAGTCTGTGGAAATTCGCTGCAACCAGTCAGCCTGTAGCTTGAGCAATTCAAGCAGTTCTGGCCCACGTTGACCAGTATCCAAGATGAGCTCGACCGACGTTGCTAGGTCCTCAAGCGATGAGGCTCGATCCACAAGTAGATTGCCGCCATTTTTGGTCTCAAGTTGATTCCAGAGCTGATTCTCATCATCTACGAGATGATCTAGTTGCTCCTGCAGAACCACGGCATCCCTCGCAGCAGTAAGTTCTGCCGTCAGTTCGTAAGTTTCTGCGGTCGGTTCAAGTGGAATGCGGTCTTCTATTTCTTTACGACGGCGTCTCAGTGCAATAAGTTGTTCAAGCATTGCTGCCGACTGTAGCTGCGCTATGGGGATGCCTGCCTGCGAAGACAGTTCGGCAATGAATTCTGCGGCCGCACGTTGAACCTCAGTGGCCCATTGAGCCATCTTCTTATCAAGCAGGAGGTGTGAAACGCTTTTGGCAATACGTTCGTCATCCTGTTGGCCAAGTCGAACGATATTGCCAATTCCGGCGGCGTTGAGGCGCTCGAGGGCATTGTCAACGGCGACATGTGTCTGACTCACAACTAGGATTCTGGCATCTGGATTTCGCTTGAGCAGCTGATGGATGGCTTCAGTAATGAATCGAGTCTTTCCCGTGCCGGGGGGCCCTTTTACAACCATCGCATCCATAAGCCCGAGCGAGGCTTTTACAGCCGTCTGTTTTGCCGGATCCAGCTCAGACTGCCAGCTAGGATTGGGCTGATCTTCGGGAGATCTAACAACGGACGGGTCCACCAAGATAGAAAGTAGATCCAGGTGAGCGGCTTCCCCTCGTTGTAGTGTCCGGATTGCATCGCTCTGCCGCTTCATTGCGACCTGAGTCGCGCCTAGATGCGGGACCAATACGCCCTGCCGTGAAATCGCTGAGCCTCTTTGTGTTCGTCTGCGCACGATCACCGCATCATCTTGATGGCGGACGATCTGAACCCTGGGGCCATATTCCGCTTCTTCGTGCGGCTTCAGTATCCAGTCTGTGTTCAATAGATCCTTGGTAGGTGCACTGGAAACTGTCAGTTTGATGTCCTTGCCCACATGCTCGCTCTTGGTGAACCTGATGGTCGTTCGTTCCCTCCGTTCAAGTGCCTTTCTGGCGTCTAGAAGGTTATTCCACCTGTCCAAGAGTGCGCTCGACTGAGCATCTTCCGCGGCAGATTCATTCGCGTCAAAGTGCCGCCGTAGTTGGTCAAGTACGAATTCCTGTGTCTTTCGGGCAGCTGACTTGTCTAGCGGTTCAAGAAGGGAGAAACTTCCAAGGTCGGCTGTGGGTACACCATTTCGGCGCGTCCACTCCAGTGTCTCAAACTCTGCTTGGCGCGCAGAGATGATCACGAAACTTCCTGCGTTGTCAGGCTTTAGTGAGTACCTAAATGAGTCCCCTGCTAGTTCAAGCGTCTCCTGGTCAAAAGTTCTCGACTCTTTGCTCCAAGTGAATGAAATATGTCCACCCCCAGAGAGATCTCGATCAATCAAACCAGGTACATCGATACTTCCCGGAGCGGAGTCCACCAACATGCGTTTGACAGATTCTCTGAGTGTCAGCCAGATCCGATGTGGCGAGCGGGGCAGGGGGAAACTCTCGGCCATGGACGCTTCAAGTTCAGCCAACAACGCAGCACCACTGGTTGGACGATCCTCAGGATTAAAGCTGATGCATCTAGAGAAGAGTTCTTTGATCACCGCGGGGAGGGAGGTTGCCTCTAACGCGGCTTCGAGCTGGAAGTGCTCGTCTAGGGGCATGGTGGCAATTGACTCGATAAAAACTACGGCTATAGAAAAGACATCACGAGCATATGGAAACTCTTCGCTCGACTCAGGCGGGGCATACAGGTCTGTTTTCCAAGCCCTCATGGTCATGCCGTTGGCGCTCACTGCCACTTGGCCAACACTATTTTTGCCGATACTAAAATCCGCCAATAGCGGTACGCCGTCCACTGTAACCAAAATGTTCCCTGGCTTCACATCGCGGTGAACCACCGATGCTAGATGGGCGTGGCTCAATGCGGACACCAGAGGCAACACAATTCGATTGAGGACTTCCACTGGGGTCCCCTGAATTCCCTTGTCCAGAACATCCCTATACGAAGCCTCTATCCAAGGTAGGACGAGGTACGGCGTACCGGTCTCATCTACACCTTGATCCAGCAAAGGGACTACGTTGGCGTGCTTAGCCAGCTTCAGTGCATCTGCTTCACGATCGAATATCAGTCGAGTCATTTCGTCTGAACGTCCAACAATGAACTTGAGAGCCAGCTCTTGCCCGGTTCGTGTATCTACGGCCTTTCGAACCGTTGAGTGGGCACCAGACCTTGGCTTAATGGCTCCAAGAATCATGTATTTTCCGTCAATGATCTCAGGATTCATTCGTGGTCTTCTCCTTCGTCCGAGCGTAGGCGCTTCGCAGCTGATAACAAATTTGCCAATAGCTGGCGAAGCAAGGTAGTCGGTCAGATGCAAACCTAGAATGAGCCATCCGAAGTACTTCACGAAACCAGGCACCGCGATTCAGCCTACCCAATTGGGCAAGCCCAGACAGTATCGAAGGCGATCCAGGTCAAGTATTAAGTCGGTTCTCGCCTGCAGAGTCATATTCCACTCCTGTCTACAGCTCTCGTGCGCACTTGCCGATTGCCGTGACGACAAAGGGATAATGGGCCTTGTCCGGCCTCCCGGCACTACGACTCGCAGATTGGAAGAAGACTCACACACCAACTACGACCGCCTGCAACATGGTGAAGTACCACGCCCAGATGTTCGCAGAATTTGTTGGATCTCAACTTCTCGAACGGGACTCTACGTCTACATCCAGCAGTTTCTGATCGATGCGTCAACGTTCGTTACTAGCAGATCTAACCTATGCCGGACGGTAGTCGATTCCTGTGCTCCTGCCGACTCATCGCTGTTTCGAGAGCGTCTCCCACAATAGTGAATCTCCCACCAAAAAAGCCTTACACTTCTGGCACCCAGGCAAGTAACCGTCACAACCCGCGTGACGGCAAGTCATGGTGAAATCCCACTCGACCCACCACGGAGGAGTTCTACTACGCGCATTCGCACGGAATCCAGTTTCAGGTTCGAGCCGGCAAGCGAACGATTCCATTTTTGTCGCCCAATGTGTAGCCACCGTCAGTGGCAAGGAAAACACCGGAAACGCTGCATCGTGGGACTTGGCCGGTCATCATCATCATGTGGGATCCTGCGTGTACGCCCGTTTCTACGTTTAGCATCCCTCGCAGTCATCCACTCAATTGGAGACAGGTCTACTTCTACTGGAGGCAGTGCGGATACGGTTATCTCGGCTACGTGATCGTCTCTACAGACAGAGCCCTCAGCCAGCCGTCTGTGGTTTCGCCGTCGATTGTGGCCTCCCCCATCTCCACAATCATCTGGACCTTAGTTTCGTCCTGCCACTCTGCCGCGTCTGCCTTGTTGACGAACACGGAAAGGTCTTGGGCTCCCCCTTGTGCCTTTAGCATGACCGTGAACTCCCCGGTCACCCCAGTCGTCCACAGATCTGCCATAAAGAGCTCACCGCTCAGTTGAAACCGGTCCCCCACTTTGATTCCACTAGATGAGGGGGAGTTGAGTTGATCTAGTAACTCATCGACTGTGATAGCTGTGACCGCCGGGACAGCAGTGGCCGGTGCGACTGCTGGCGCGCTTGCTTCACTTGTCACTATTTGAGATGGCGCTGGCGACGGAATAGTCTCGGCACCCTTGCTTTGATTATCGCCGCCTCCAAGTGCATTAATGATGAGCAGCACAGCTACGAGAAGCGCGAATAGGCTGCCGCCAAGCCCGATCAATTTCCACGGGATCTCTGCTTTTGGACGCCGGAAGGCGAGCTCAGAACGAACCGTCCCTTGGGTCTGAGAGACGAACTCCCAGCCTTCTTTCTCCAACTTGGCCCTAGTACGCGCTTCCATGCCTCGAACCGTTTTTGCGGTCCTAGTTTCGTATCTCACGTTCGTTACTGTCATCACGCCATTCCCCCTGGTCTCAATGCGGCACAAGGCGTGGCCTTGTGCGCGCAGAAAGGCCGGGTCTGGCCCGGCCACAAGATTACGAAAGTGATTCTGGATCCGCAAAGCAAGCTAGATGCTCGACTTGTCAGCCGCATCGCTCCCGGATAATTGTGGTGACCAGTTGGTTGGCCACTCACTCAAGTCATGCAACTTTGATGACTATATGCCATGGACTACTGAATGCCGCACAATTAAGGAGACCCCAATGCCAGATCAACCAGCCAGCTCACCAACCGCTCGAAGTTTCGCTGAAGAGTGGTTGTCCCCGAACGCAATCTGCCGAGAGCTACAGATCCCGCTGCCAACCTTTTACCAGTGGCGTTCAAGGGGAGTTGGCCCCCACGCATACAAGACCGGGCGGCACGTGCGCGTCAGCCGAACGGATCTTGATCACTGGATCTCGCGCCAATCGGAGACTTGACGGCTATGACAAGGAGACCATCTGATGAGTCGACAACCCCTCCCCCTCGGCGCGTGGGGAACCATTCATACCAAACGTACGTCAGCCAAGACTTCGCTCGCTGAGACCCGCTACCGCGACATGGACGGAAAAGTCCGGCGGGTGGAGGCGCGGGGCCCCTCCGCGGCTGCCGCCCGCCGAGAATTGCAACAGAAACTCGCCAACCGCAAGACTCCGCGATTCGGGCTGGTCACCAGTACAGACAAGATCGACCGCCTCATTGAGATCTTCCTTGTGGACTTGGAGGCGTCCGATAGGGCTGCGCGCACCAAGGACAAATACGCCTACATGGTGAAGAAACACATCTCCCCCAGGATCGGATCAGTCAGAATTGGCGAAGCGACCTCGGGCCTTGTGGACCATTTCATTCGCTCGATCGTCGAGGACTCTGGGCCATCCACCGCCCGAACTTGCGGCGCCGTGCTCTCGTGGATGTTCAAGGTTGCCCTGCGCCACGACGCCGTCACCGTCAATCCGGTCCTCGGGGTATCGATCCCCCGGCTTCGTACAAAGAAACCGCAGGCCTTGGATCCAGAGCAGTATCAGGACCTGCGGAAGAAGCTCATTGTGTGGGAAAAAGCTTCGGCGCTCGGCCGTCCGCGTTCACAGGAACTCCATGAATTCGCGGATGGCATGGTCGCTCTGGGTGTCCGGCCCGGTGAGCTCTTCTCACTTCTATGGGAAGACCTCGACCTGAAAGCCGACCCGCCCATCATCTTCGTCCACACCACTGTCATTAGAACCACCGTTGGCGGAGTCAGAATCCAGGATCATCCAAAAACCAAGCACAGCATCCGCCAGCTCACGGTCCCTGACTTCCACGTCAAGCAGCTTCGCAAACGCCGTCTCCGCCAAACCAAATCAGCAATGCCCAACCCTCTCGGGCTGATCTACCCCTCCTCCACCGGCACCGTGATGGATGCAAACAACGTGGGTAAAATCTGGCGCGTGGCGTCCGACGCCATCGGGTACGACTGGGTGACACTAAAGACCTTCAGGAAAACCAATTCGACCATCGTTGCCAGGACCATGGGCCCGGAGGCAGCCGCCTACCAAGCTGGCCATTCAAAGGTGGCCATGACACAGGAGCACTACATTGAGGAGCGCCGCGGAGCTTTGGACACTAGGGCAGCCATTGACGCGTTCAAGCCAAAACGCAAATCTCGAAAAGCCCGCCCCCTGCCAGAGCAGCCCCAAAAAGCTGACGAACATGCTCCACACACGCAAGAGACGACCGCGGCGTTGGAGGTTCAATCCCCACCGCCGAAGATTGAAGAGTCTCCACTTTCGGAGGATCATGGGCCTCATGAGGACCCTCCAAAAACAGCGGAAACTAGCGGCAAATAACGAAAATGGAGAGTTAATCTGGAGAGTTTGTGGAGAGTTAAGGACGAATGGCCCCTTTCGGGGCCATCCGCACTTCCAAGATCCCCGTCATTCCGGGTTTTCTGGGCCCCCTATCGGATTCGAACCGATGACCCCCGCTGTCGCCTCTATCATCCAATTCGACTTGTCAAAAGTCGCTCCTGGGCTTTGGCAGTGCGACGGGCGCATAACAATAAATGGTACTGAATAGGCGGCAGTTGTGGCCCAATTTAATGAGTTTCTAATGAGTCGGTTACATTCAGCCTGGCGTTGCAGGCATCTGTCCTGTCCCTGGCACCATCGGCTCGCACAGCCGACGAAAGCCAGCCGGGGGTCACGGATTCCCAGCGGGCCCTGCAGGTGCAGGCTTCGTGAGTAGAACACGACTGACTGACTCGTTTGCCCGAACCCATGCGGAAACCTCCGCCGAACGAAGTTGAATGAGGTCCAGAATCTAAGCCAGTTCATCGTTAAGATTTCTGGCAAAATCGGTTCGTGATGAGCCATACGGTTCCGCAGCTTCCTAATGACTTCCAGGTCCGAGTAGATACGACTCCGGAGGTCGGCTTCAACTGCCACTGCCGCGTTGGGGAACAGCGAGAGAATATGGCCGTCCCACAGACGTGCATCAAACCTTTGCGTGATCATTTTCTGCCAGAACACGAACTTCAGTTCAGCCACAACCTTGTCGGTCGTGGCTTCCCTGGCACGCACGGTTACCAGTTCACTGCGTGGATTGAACCCCCGATGGGGAGAGGGGAGACTGAACTCGAAGCTGTGGTTCCATGGCCATCTGGGCCCATAAACTGACTCAAGGGCCTCGGAGACGGTATTCCTGGTCGACACCTCGACAAAGTGCATCGGCAGCATAAGCGATGACGCCACAGCGGCATTCCACCGAATATTCCGACCTCGGAATATCGAGTGGAACTCTGAACTATCGTCAGCAATCCTCCGCGATCTGGCCCATGAGGAGGTCGCTGTTCGAAACGCCCTTGACGCTCAGTTGGCACCGGTCTTTTCTGGTTGGGCAGCGGAACCAGCACCTAGTTGGTTGCACCTGCGAAAACGGCACGCAGCGAGTTCGTCTCCGACAGCAGAGACTCAACAGCGACGGGCTGAAACTGCTTCGCAGCTCTCAACGCGATATCGGTGCCGAGTCCACCATGGGATGGTCATAGCCAGACTGTCCTTCGGCTTTTGGCAGCTCCTCATCACACCCAGGGCACGAGAAGGTGCACTCTGGGCTCCTTATCTACACAACGCTTTTCCACGCGGAACAGCCCGTGCCGACGTCGCGAAGTTTCTGGAGTACGCCGTCAGCCTACGAAACCGGCTGGCCCACCTCGAACCCGTCGCCAGCGACTCTACAAACGTCACGAGCCGACTGGCAGACATGAATTCCCTCTTCAAACTCGTTTCACCGGAAGTCCATGACTGGATCACGGACATCAGCGACGTTACAGAAATCATCAACCGCGCACCCGTCAACGGGCTGATATCCATGAGCATCACGCGAACCCCATAGAACGGGCGGGCCAATATTGGCCAGCGTAATAGTGCCATCCACCCGCAGATTCCAGTTGCACCAGCAACGATCATTGGTTGCAGTGCCAGTCAAGGTTCCTGAGGTCCCCTATCTGGAGCGCCCGTACGCTATCGCCGTCATCGTTGCGATCGGAGGCTTTGAGCTGGCGGCCTGACAAATTCTCCCGATTGTGAAGCCAGGAGCAGCGTTCACCGGGTCACCAATGCGTTGGGTCAATTTCATGACAACCTGCATCCTCTTCACCGTAGCGACATTGATCGGTATCCTCATGCACACCACTTTCATTGCAAACATTGGTGCCACCGCTGTGCTCTTCGGGCTTCTCGCCTCTGTCGCTTTCGGAGCAAGCGCCCTCGTCTTGAGGACAGCAGTGAAGCGCGGACTCCTAACCGGGATATTCCAAGACGACCCTGAGCACGGCATCCCTGCCCCGTAGACCGACGTGCTTCACACTTTGCGTACGTGCTAATTACGCTGGTGCGTTCAGAAAGGTTTCGCCTGTCCCGGTCAAGGTTGCACTGTGGTGCAAGGTTTAGTATGGGTGCCATGGAGATCACCTTGCAATATTTCAACGGATGCCCGAACTGGCTGATTGCCGCTGAACGGCTGGCCCTCATTGCACAAGAGCGCACCGACATAACAGTGACGCACCTTTTGGTGGAGACGCCCGAGGAAGCGGAGGCTACCGGCTTCCGCGGCTCACCAAGCATCCTGCTCGACGGCGCGGATCTTTTCCCGGATCGAACCTCTTCCGTGGGGCTCTCCTGCCGCCTTTACCAGACGCCCGACGGTATCGCCGGAGCGCCGACACTTGAACAACTCCGGGCAGCGATCTCCACCATCTAAGCAGAACGACCCCGACCACGACTCACGAGACCGGCACCACTGGCAAGAAGGAAATATCCCATGGACGAGGAATACGATCTGTTTGTTATTGGTGCCGGGATGGCTGGCACGACGGCGGCGAACAAATGTGCGGCCCGGGGATGGCGGGTGGGAATCGTGGATGCACTCCCTTACGGGGGCACCTGTGCGCTGCGTGGTTGTGATCCCAAGAAGATCCTCCGTCGTGGCGCGGAAGTGATCGACGCGGCCAACTTGATGCGTGACAAGGGCATTACCGAGGACCGGCTGTCGATCGATTGGCCGGCGCTGATGCGCCACAAGCGAGGCTTTACCGACGGTGTGCCGCAAGGCATGGAAGATGAACTCACTGGCAACGGGGTAAAAATCTTCCACGGCACTGCCCGGTTCACCGGGCCGAACCAGATCGACATCAACGGGACAGAGCACCATGCGAAACGTTTCCTCATCGCAACCGGCGCACACCCACGCACACTCACTTTTCCCGGCCATGAGCATCTGATCGATAGCACCGACTTCTTGGACCTCGACTCGCTACCGCAGAGAATCGTGTTCATCGGTGGAGGGTTCATCTCCTTTGAGTTCGCGCATATCGCCGCCCGCGCCGGCGTTGAGTGCGTGATCATCGACCACGGTGAGCGTCCCTTGAAGGAATTCGATGCGGACCTGGTCAAAAACCTCATCCACAGAAGTGAGCAGGTTGGAATCCAAGTGCTATCAAACACTACGCTCACCCATGTGAGAGGAACCGCCACCGGGCTGAAAGTGACCGGGGAAAAAGACGGGAAGACATTAACCCTCGGAGCCGACTTGGTGGTGCACGGCGCCGGCCGCACCGCCAATCTGGAGACTCTGAACCTCGAAGCCGCCAACATCGCGTCCGGGCCCCGCGGAGTCACCGTGAGCGGGCACCTGCAAAGCACCACAAACCCTGCCGTGTATGCCGCGGGCGATGCCGCCGATACCCCTGGGAAACCTCTGACCCCCGTCGCAGTGTTCGAAGGGAAGATCGCCGCCTCCAACATGCTCAAGAGCGTTACCACCGTCCCTGACTACACCGGCGTTCCCACCACTGTATTTACCATCCCGGAACTCAACCGGGTCGGCGTCCTTGAACAGGAAGCTCGAGACAGGGGTATCGACATCGTGGTCGAGACCAATGACACCAGCGGCTGGTACTCCAACTACCGGGTGGGCGAGACCACCGCCAGCACGAAGATCATCATCGATAAAACCACGGATAAAATCCTCGGCGCTCACCTGCTCGGGCCCGGCTATGCCGAACTCATCAACATTTACGCCCTCGCCATCAAACTGGGCCTAAC
The DNA here is from genome assembly GCF_039529835.1 of Arthrobacter sp. TMP15. Taxonomy (NCBI): domain Bacteria; kingdom Bacillati; phylum Actinomycetota; class Actinomycetes; order Micrococcales; family Micrococcaceae; genus Arthrobacter; species Arthrobacter sp. TMP15. Next base: position 533,334 of record NZ_CP154262.1, on the reverse strand, counting down.
CTCCAAGCAGCTGAAATCCATGACCGCCACCTACCCATCCATCGGCTCAGACCTAGGCTCCATGCTCTAGAAAGAAACCGCAGCAAAAAACTTCGGCTGCACACCATTTACCGCTGCGGTTCACAGACTCGATATATGTGCGTGCACTTTGCAGGTTGGTCCTTTGACGGCAGGTAGTGTCAGCCACACGAAGCGTTGGATTTTGTTGTACTGACCGAAGTCTAAGACGGCGTCGTCAAGTTTAGGTGCCAGTTCGTGGCTGACACCGATCAGCATCTCTTCCCCGGTTGGACGGTCCCAATCATCGCCGGTATCCCCTCCATCCCGCTCTGGACCGTTGAGTAGGCATCGAAGCAGCTTCTTCGGTTCCGTCCGTGAGAAATACAGGCCCTGCTTGCGGCAGCCACCCTTTCCTTAGTAGCAATGCAAAACACCGCCGAATACATCGATCATGTGCACCGCCTCCGCGGTCACAGTGAAAGCGCCATGGTCGGGGGTTGCTTACTTGTAGATTCTGCCCATCCAGTGATTACGCCATATGTCCGGCTTTCTCATCGATGGACGTGGTGCGTGAACGGTTCTAGGCCAACTACCGCAAGATGTGACAAAACCTGATCTGTGCCACTGGCTACAACATCATTTCCGTCCTGTTGGCCGCGGGAGTATTGGCAGGCGCTGGTTCTGTACTCTCCCCCGCTGCAGGAGCAGCACTCATGTCTCTGTCAACCACCGTGGTGGCATTGAACTCTCAATTACTGCGCAGACTCAAGCTCAACCCGGCTGACGTTAGCTAGTACTAGGCTCACCGGAACCACACAGCCTCCCCCGATAAGCTACACACCGACACGCATCTCCAAACCACCAGGAAGGATCCAGCCATGCAGGCGTTCAGCACCCTGTCACTACCAGGATCCTTCCTGCGCTGGGGCGGACTGTTAGCCCTTGCCCTTGCCATCATGGGCGGACTTATGGGCATGCATATTCTCGGTGGCGTGCAGGCGGGGCCCATGATACCGACACACGCCAACAGTAATAGTGCCGGAATCACAGCTGTTGCGATCACTTCGCCAGTGAGCTCAACGGCGACCCCGGCCGATCCACACCCCTCAGCAGCACCCTCCATGTCTATCGAGAATCATGGCGAAGTTTTGGCTGCGCTAAACCATTTGGGCAGCAACGCGGGGTGCGAGTACGAACCCTCAGGCTGCGAGATCTCCATGGCCAGCCACGGATCCTGTATGCCCGCTCCTGGTGCCGGAACGCCAACGGCCCCGCAACCCGGTCTCGTTCCCGACCCCTCTGCCGTTGCCACCGCATCGGATCAGGCTGGATACAAAATCTCGGGCCGCCTTCTGGATCCGCCTTCCTTGACTCAACTCTCCATCAGCAGGACGTAAAACGTTCGATTCTGACCTGTCACCGTGTGACGGGTCCTCGTTAACGCACCCCACCGAGGGGTGACGTCCACCTGTAACGAAACTTTTTGAGTTGAGGACTGTTCCCTGTGAAGAAAATTCTGACGATCTCCGTCACCGCCCTAGCCGCAGTTATTACTCTGTCCGGTTGTTCCACCAGCACCGATGCAGGCTCCATGAAAGGCATGGACCACGGCAGCTCGGCCATGCACACCACGCAGACCCAAGCCATCGGTGCCGGCCATAACGCCGCGGATGCGATGTTCGCCCAAATGATGCTGCCCCACCACTCCCAGGCAGTGGAGATGAGCGACATCATGCTCGCAAAGCCCGGCATGGACGCAAAAATCATAGCTTTGGCCAAGGAGATCAAGGCCGCCCAGGCCCCGGAGATCAACACTATGACCAACTACCTGAGCGCGTGGGGCGAACCCACTACCATGACGAGCGATCACGCCATGGCCGGCATGATGACCAGCGCCGACTTGGACAAACTCAAGGCAGCTCAAGGCAACGAAGCGGCAAGAATGTTCCTGGTCCAGATGACCGCCCATCATGAGGGCGCCCTGGAAATGGCCAAGACAGAAGTCACCTCCGGCAAGAACGCCGACGCCATCACCTTGGCCACGTCAATTGTTTCCAGCCAAGAAACTGAAATCAATGACATGAAACAACTGCTGGCCGGCCTCTAACGGACCCCGCACGCCAACCATCGGAGTCGGACCGGTCCAGTTCTGACCGCCACCGACCATCTTCGCCCCCTTTGGAGATCTCTGTGAACCCCCGCACCACCCTTTCTCGGAACCGCGCCCGCTACTCACTTGCCGGCGCCGTCCTAGGCCTTCCTTTAGTTCTAGCCGCGTGCGCCCCAACAACTACCGCAGCCCCGGAAACTGCAGCAGCCGCCTCCACTCAACACGTCCATGAAATCTCCATCGACCGAGTGACCACAAACATCATCCTCGCCACCCATGATGGTCTTTACGATGCCACCGACAGATCCCCTGTCCTTGTCGGCACCGACGCTATTGACTTGATGGGATTCACAGCTACTGCCGAACCCCAGGTGTTCTACGCCTCAGGACATCCCGGTCCCAGCTCGACACTGCCGAACCCGGTCGGGCTTATCCGTTCCACGGATGCCGGTAAAACATGGGAGCCAGTCTCCCTTCAAAAACGATCGGACTTCCACGCCTTGACCGCGTCCGGGAACAGCTTGGTCGCCTTCGACGGGCAACTGCGCACCAGCACCGACGGGACTACCTGGGACACCTCATCGGCAACGTTCGTGCCGATGGACTTGGCAGGCAGTCCAGCTACGACGGTTGTGCTTGCAACTACTGAAGCCGGGTTGCAACGCTCTACTAATAGTGGGATGACCTGGGCCACAGTAGCGGGAGCCCCGATTTTGCGGTTAGCAGCCTTCGCTGCTTCTGACGAGAGGGCCCCTACCGAAGCCGTAGGGGTGGGCCCAGACGGGAGCGTCCACGTCTCCACCGATGCCGGGCTGACATGGACTCCCGCCGGGAAGGTTGAGGGGCAGGTACAAGCCGTGACAGCATTGGCCGGTACAGCCGGTAAACCCGAGATCTGGGTGGCCACAGCTGAAGGCGTTCAACGCTCCTCCGACGGCGGAGCCACCTTCGCCCCGGCCACTCCCTAACGCCGTGGGTATCGGGGAGTTCTTTGCCACCAACGTCACCGACGGCGCCCTGCTCTTTGCCATGCTGCTGGCCCTGATCGCTGGCATAGTGTCCTTCCTCTCTCCGTGTATCCTGCCGCTAGTACCCGGATACCTAGGCTATGTATCCGGGCTGTCCAATCCAAACGAGCCCGGCAACCGCCGCCGCGTCCTGACCGGGGTGGGCTTGTTCATTCTGGGATTCGCCGCCGTGTTCACCCTCTACGGCGCAGCATTTGGACTGATCGGGTCCTGGCTGCTGCGCTGGCAGGACCTACTCATGCGCATCCTAGGAATCGTGGTCATTCTGATGGGTCTGGTGCTGCTGGGCGGTTTCTCTTGGCTCCAACAAACCCGCAAAATGAACCTCACCCGCCGCACCGGGCTCGGCGGCGCCCCGCTGCTAGGCATCGTGTTTGGCTTGGGTTGGACCCCCTGCATGGGCCCAACACTCAGCGCCGTCCTCGCCCTGAGCGTCTCCACAGGCAGCGCCGGGCGCGGGGCCCTACTGGCCTTCGTCTACTGCTTGGGCCTCGGCATACCGTTCGTCCTAGTGGCCCTGGGACTGGGCTGGGTCACTCGTGTCCTGGGCCTGGTACGCCGGCACATCCGCGTGGTCAACATCATCGGGGCAGCCATACTCATCGCCCTGGGCCTGATGATGGTCACCGGCCTATGGATGAGATGGATCTATCAATTGCAAAACCTCGCCGGCACCTTCATCACCCCCGTCTAACCGGCCACCAACAAAAGGATTTCATTATGAACACCACCCCCACCCGGCGCTCCTTCCTAGGACTATCCGTGGCCGCTGCAGCCATGGCCGCACTCAGCGCCTGCACTCCCCCACCGGCTGTGTCCGGCGCGAACCGGATACTGCCCACGGATGTATTGATCGCAGAGATCGAAACCGCCCGCGCCGCCACCGGCACAACCATCACGGCGACGCTGACCCCGGCAGCGCTAACCACCACAATGACAGGCAAGACCATCACCACCGCCGGATACAACGGCTCCCTCGTGGCACCAACCCTGCGCGGCACAGTGGGCGACCAGCTCAACGTCACTCTTGCCAACAAGCTCACCGAGCCCACCAGTGTGCACTGGCACGGCCTGGCCCTACGCAACAATGACGACGGCGTTCCCGGCCTCACCCAGGACGCCTTCGCCCCCGGGTCCCAGAACGGCTACGACTTCAAACTTCCCCACCCCGGCACCTACTGGTACCACTCACATGTGGAAATGCAGCGCGAACAAGCTCTCTACGGGGCGCTCATCATCGATGATCCCAACGAGACACTCGTTTATGACAAAGAGTGGGTGATCGTCCTTGACGACTGGCTCGACGGCATCACCGGCACCCCCACCGATGTTCTGAAGGAACTTTCCCACGGCATGGGCACAGGTAGCGGTGGAATGAAAGGTATGGACCACGGAAACACGAACCAAGGAAAAATGGACCAAGGCGGCACCATGGACATGGGCCACATGCTCATGGGTGCCTCCAGCGACTTTTTGGGCGGCGACGCCGGTGACGTCGCCTACCCCTTCCATCTCTTCAACGGCAAGGACCCAGGGAATCCGGAAACGTTCGCAGCCAAACCGGGTGAGAAGATCCGTCTGCGCATCATCAACGCCGCAGGCGACACCGCCTACCGCGTCGGCGTCCCGGGCCAGCAGCTGACTCTGACCCACACCGACGGGTTCCCCATCCAGCATGCCATGGTCGACGCCGTCGTACTTGGCATGGGCGAACGCATCGACGCCCTCCTGACCGTCCAGGACGGCTACACACCGTTGCTGGCACTGGCTGAAGGGAAAGGGCAGATGACCTACGGGCTGATCTCCACCGGGACCGGGACAGCGCCGGCCCGGGACAGCCTGCCCAGCACCCTGACCGGCACAGCGGTCGACGGCGGTCAGCTCACCGCAGACCCCTCCGTGATGCTGCCCACCAAGAAGCCCGACCGGGTCCATGAAGTGCACCTGACAGGAGGGATGATGAAGTACGACTGGGGTATCAACGGCCGCCGCTTCGACATGACCAAGCCATTTGAGAACGCCTTCGACCTCAAAGCCGGAGAACGGGTGGAAGTGAAGTTCATCAACGACACCATGATGTGGCACCCCATGCACATCCACGGGCACACCTTCCAGATCGGGACCAAAGGCGCCCGCAAGGACACAGTCATCGTCCGGCCTATGGAAACCGTGAGCGTCCAATTCGAGGCGGACAATCCGGGCCAGTGGCTCTTCCACTGCCACAACGCCTACCATGCCGAACGCGGCATGATGGGCGTCTTCTCCTACCTCAGCTAAGGCCCAACCATCATGAATCCCACAACACTGACCACCGCGTTCCTTCCGTCCCCCACCGTGGCGGCTTTCCAACTCGGACCGCTAACCATCCGCTTCTATGCCCTGTGCATCCTGGCAGGAATCATCATTGCCGTCTGGCTCGCCGGACGGCGATTGACCGCCCGGGGCGGAACACCGGGGGTGATCCTGGACATTACGATGTGGGCGGTCCCCTTCGGCATCGTCGGCGGACGCCTCTACCACGTCATCACGGACCCCGAACTGTATTTCGTGCCCGGGAAAAACCCTTGGAACGCTCTGAAAATTTGGGACGGAGGCCTGGGTATCTGGGGCGCCGTCGCCTTGGGCCTGCTCGGTGCCTATATTGGCTGCCGCCGCCACAATGTCCCGTTCACCACCCTGATAGACGCTGCCGCTCCTGGTCTGCTGATCGCCCAAGGCCTAGGTCGGTGGGGGAATTGGTTCAACAACGAACTTTACGGCGACCCGTCCACGGCACCGTGGAAACTGCAGATCCACCAGATGGACTTCACCACCGGCCGCGCGGTCCTCGACAATGCCGGGACACCCGTGGTGCTCGGCTACTTCCAACCAACATTTCTCTACGAATCCCTGTGGTGCCTAGCCGCCGCCGCAGTACTGCTGATCCTTGACAAAAAATTCCGTCTCGGTGCCGGATCCGTGTTTGCGCTCTACGTTGTTTTCTACACATCCGGACGGTTCATCTTCGAACTGCTGCGCTCCGACTATGCCAACACCATCCTGGGACTACGAGTCAACACCTGGGTCTCAGGCCTGCTCTTACTGGCCGGGGCTGCTTGGTTCCTCGCTGCGCGCCGCAAGCCACGCTCCAGCGTCAATTCCTCAACCGTAAATCCAGCGGAGCCCACCAGTTCCCCCAACGACGCTGTGAAGCCTTCAACCCCGGGATCCCCCCATGAGTGATGCCAGTGACCGTCAGGCCGAGCGCCAGATAAAAGTCAACGCCGTGTTGGCCGCGCACCGGAGCAAGCAACGTAAGCGGAACATGTTCGTCTACGGCGGCTTTGGCCTGCTGGTCATCGCTGTCATCACCATCGTCACGTTCGTCATCACCGGCTCAGTTCAGACCCGAAGTGCCACGCAGGAGGCTGCCAAGAAGCCCATTGCCGGCGTCGAGACCTACTCGAACCTGACCCGCAACCACGTCCAAACTCAGGTGGGCTACCCGCAGGTCCCTGGTGTCGGCGGTGACCACTCGGCGACCTGGACGAACTGTGGCATATACCCGGAACCTGTCAATGAAGAGCGGGCTGTCCACTCCCTTGAACACGGTGCAGTGTGGATCACCTACAAACCCGGGCTTTCCCCAGCGGATTTGGGGACGCTGACAACACTGGTTAAGAACAAGCCTTATGTCCTGCTCAGCCCCAACCCGGAGCAGACCTCCGCTGTCACCGCCTCCGCGTGGGGCATCCAACTCAGCGTCCCGAACAGCGAGGATACCCGCCTGCCCATCTTCATCAAGGCGTACGCCATGGGCCCACAAACACCCGAGCCCGGGGCTGCCTGCTCCGGCGGCACCAACGGCTGACCCCACCACACCTCTAAGGAGACACACGCCATGACTAAGAACCTCCCTGGCAGCGACGCTGCGAAGGACTATCGGCACCACCGCTTTTTGGTCCGAATGGGACAACTCATCATAGCCGTCGGGATCCTGGTGGGACTCTCCCACTGGATCGCCCACGTCGCCATCACTGGGGGCCCACCCGGCATCCAAGACCTCTTCATCGGCTATCCCACCGCCGCAGTCCTCATGATCCTCGGAGCCGTTCTTGCCGGACGGGCCACTCCCAAGAAACGCTGACGGATGACCAGAGAGGCCGGCTGCCTGGTGGCAGTCGGCCTCACCGGCGTTTGGCGCCGTGGAGTTGGCTAGAGGTACGGGGCAGGATTGACAGTTTGGCCATTTTCCATTACTTCGTAATGCAGGTGGCAGCCGGTGGAATTCCCTGTTGTTCCGACGCCGGCAATCTGCGCACCAGCACCGACCGTCTGGCCAACGCTGACAGCGATGCTATTTAAGTGGTTGTACGTGCTCTGAATACCGCCACCATGGTCAACAACAATGCGGTTGCCGCCACCGTACTGGCTCCAGCCCGCCTCCGTCACCGTGCCAGCACCAGCGGCGAACACCGCAGTTCCGCATGCAGCACCAAAGTCAATACCCGTATGCATTTCCGCCGCCGCGCCTGTCAACGGATTGGTGCGGTATCCAAATGGAGAGGTCACCGTCAAAACGGCCAGAGGCGCGCGCAGCCCGGCGGCCGGTTGTTCAGCCGGGGCTTGTGGCGCAGCAGCGCCCAACAGCGCGGACTGATCTGTAGCGGCCGGCTTTACCGTATCAGCGAGCGAGACCGGAGGTGCAGGCTTGCTTGACACCAAGGGCCTGGCAAAAGTCACCACAACATCCTTGTCGGCAATCACTGCCTGCTGCGACGTATTCGCAGCCGCAGGAGCCCCTGCGGTGACCGCCGGTGCCAAGCGGTGGGATTCGGCATGGGCCACCGGCAAAGCAGTCAGGGCAATGGCTCCGGCTACTAAGACGACACCTATCTGCTTGCGGCCTACGCCGCCTCTGAATCTCGACTCGATTCCGGGGGCCCAATGGCGCCCCGGCAATGAGGGCGAAGATTTGGTGGACGTGGCTCTACGGCGGCCATGCTGGGGTGCGGCAGACAAAATGGCAATCCTCTCGACGCCGGCGAAGTTAGCTGTCGGATTCGGGCGAGGTGCCTGCCCGGCCCGCCCAACACACGCATGTGAGATCCATGATGTGTCAGGTGGGCTTCACCCCAAGGCGCACTATGGCGCCGATGGTGGTTCCTCCGCCCCCGTCAAGAAGCTGAATAGTCGCGGTCCGCCGACGGGGTTTGGCGAAGCGGCACACGAACATACCCTTCTGGGGTATGTATTTTTATTAGCTTAGCGGACATCGAGCCAAAAGTTATAACTTCGTTACCTATTAATTGTGGGCACCATTGCCATCGTCAGTTTCTCCACGGTCCGAGCCAAGGCAGTGCATACTGTCGCCTCTTGCGGTTCGATAAAATAATGGCCAACTCAGGTACCGGCCGCCGATAAGGAAAAACTAACCTTACCCCCGCACCAGTAATGCCGTACTGGATGGCTGAGAATCAATGCAACCTGCCAGTCACACCCCACGTCAGGCGGCCCTTGTGGCAGCCACATGATTCCATTTTGGCCCCGTTTAATGGCCTACCTTCAAGGCCCCAACACCAATACTGGCTAACTAACACGCATCCACTAAAACGGCGGCCATCTGGAACCTGCTGGCGTTGTGGACGCGGACAAAAAGTACTTCTGAGACGGCGGGGACCACGGCACCCTTGGTTTCGGCCAGGTTCTTCTGACGGTTAGCGGCAAATCGTGCTGTGGCTGCTGGCAGAAAGGTGCGGATCGGTGAGGTCCGCACCTGTGCCAAGTAAGACTCGAAATCGACTGCTTTAGACAGCGCTTCCTACTTTTCTGCGACCATCGGGCGGGGGACGTTTTGATCACGCTCTTTGCTCCGAAGCCGCCGGGTCTCATACCTTCCGGCGGGTGCCGGATATTGGTAAAACACTGGCGGCGATGGCTGTCAGATCTCTGGCCGGCCCTAGAGGAGGTGAGCCGCCGGCCTGCCAGAGAGCAGTCAGTGTCCGGCGTAGGGGCAGACCGCGGACGGGGACGACGACGAGCCGGTGCAGGGCAAGGTCGTCACGGACGGCCAGTGCACTGAGCACACCGGGGGCTGTGCCAGCGGCAATAGCGGAGCGGACGGCCGCTGTTGTTGATAGTTCCACCAACGGTTCCGCTAGAGTCTCGGCTCCGGCGGTCGTGAGCAGGTGCTCAAGCACATCTCGGGTGCCGCTGCCGTGTTCCCTGGTCACCAGTGCTGTTGCTGCCAGTTCCCTTGTTGTGACGGGTGTCCGTCGCCTCGCCCAAGGATGCTCCGGCGCGACAACCAAGACCATCTCGTCGTCTTGTACCGCGGCGGCGCTCAGGCCCGGGGGAAGGTGGGGGCTTTCGATGAAACCGAGGCTCGCATGTCCGGTGCGGACCATAGCCACGGTGGATTCACTGTTGCCCACCGTCAATTCCACGACCGTGGGAGTGAGCCCCAGACTCTCCTGCTGCCGGCGCAGTGCAACCAGCCAGAGCGGCACAAGATGTTCAGCGATTGTCTGACTGGCTGCGATCTTCAGCTGACGAGCGGCGTCGGATCGGAGCGAGGCTATCCCAGCATCGAGCCGCTCCGCGGCGGCAAGGACCTCCGCAGCCCACCCCGCGACTAGAACACCGGCCTCTGTGAGGGTGGATCCCCTCGGGGTCCGGGTCAACAGCGCCGACCCGATCTGGGACTCCAAGGAACGCATCCGAGAGGAGACGGCCTGCTGAGAAAGCCCTAAGTGTTTCCCAGCAGCAGAGAGAGATCCTAGCTCATCAACTGAAGCGAGCATTTCCAAAGCGGAGAGCTCCGGTATCCGAGGACTGAGCATTGAGGATTCTCCTTCAAAAAGAACGCTTGTGATACAAGTCAGGCTTGTAGCCTAACAAGTCTATGCCCCCTACTGCGGCAGCTCCAAGACCGGGATCATGGAAGACATGGGAACAATGCTACTGACCACCGAACAACACCACACCACACCACAGGCACTGCCCTTGGGAGGACGTACTACCGGCCGTCGTGTCCTGCGCCTGTTGGAGAGGCCCTCTGACCTGTTTGCGAACCTGACCCCGAACTGGTTCGCATCCATCATGGGCACCGGGATCGTCGCGACTGCCGCTGCGACGCTTCCCTTGCAGTTCCCCGGCTTACGCACCGGCGCCACGCTCGTCTGGGCCCTCGCGTCATTGCTGCTTATCCTGCTGACCGCCGCGACAGGGGTGCACTGGCTCAGGCACCGAGAGACTGCCAAAAGCCACCACTGGAATCCTGTGATGGCGCATTTCTACGGCGCACCTCCGATGGCGCTGCTCACCGTCGGGGCCGGGACCCTGCTGCTGGGCAAAGATATCCTTGGCGAACAGCTGGCGCTCGGCATTGATGTAGTGTTGTGGACCGCCGGGACCGTACTAGGTCTGGCCAGCGCCGTCGCGATCCCGTATCTGCAGTTCACTCGTCATGAGGTCAAACAGGACAGCGCGTTCGGTGGCTGGTTGATGCCAGTGGTCCCACCGATGGTCTCAGCTTCTACCGGAGCGCTGCTGCTGCCGTACGTCCCGGCCGGACAGGCACGGATGACGCTGCTGATGGGCTGCTATGCGATGTTTGGAATGAGTCTACTGGCCTCGATCATCATTATCACCTTGATTTGGAGCCGGTTGGCCGAACATAAGATCGGGGCCGCTGCGGCAGTCCCCACTCTGTGGATCGTTCTGGGTCCACTAGGCCAGTCCATTACTGCCGCGAATCTGCTGGGCGGGAATGCCCACTTCGCCGTGTCCGGGACCCTAGCCCGGGCGATGGAAGCCTTCGGCGTCCTCTACGGGGTTCCAGTCCTAGGCTTCGCACTCATGTGGGCAGCCCTCGCAACCGCCATCACCATCCGCACCGCCCGCCAGGGCTTACCATTCTCCCTAACCTGGTGGTCCTTCACTTTCCCCATCGGAACCTGCGTCACCGGATTGACCGGCCTCGCTGCCCACACACACCTGGCCCTGTTCGAGTGGATGGCCGTCACCGGCTACGCCGTCCTGGTAACCGCCTGGATCATCGTCGCCGCCCGAACCTTCCACGGCAGCATCCTCGAAGGCACCCTTCTCCAAAAGCCCGCAACGATCACCCGGTAAGAGAACCCAAGGTTCCCCTCCGGAACAGATCCTAACTCAGCTTGAATCCGAGGTTTGGTTCTACCGAAGTGAGACGTGCGCCACGAGGCGCCTGTTGTTCGAATGGAGGTGTGAGACCTCGGTCTGCTGGCACTCGTAGGTGCTGGTTGAAGCTGACGGCAGCCGGGCCCATGGATTGATGGGTGACGTGGGAGCAGCCGTGACGAAGTCGGAACGGTCCGGGATTCCTTGACGGGCAGGGTCTGGTGAGCGAGGCGGAAAGGTATACGTAAGGAACCGGTGTTGTTAAACCTCTTCAATCAGTGCCTGCTCAAATCAAGGAAATATGGGCAGGGGTGCGGCGCGTACCCGTTCTCTTCCACAGGTAGCGGGAGCGGCGGGGAACTCCTGGTTCGGTTTGCCTCGTTGGGGCCAGGAGATCACGGTGAAGGTCTACGGCGTAGCCGTGATGATGCCGCAGGGGTAAAGCCGGGTGCCTCACTCGCTGATCGAATGCAAGTGAACCAGGGAACCAGAATCCTCGCGTTCCGTGCCGCTGTGTTTTGGTGGGGCGGATAGACACTTTGCCTGTTGAAGGGCGTTTTTGGGGCGGAGCCGCCGTAGTAGTCCGAGGCAGGGAAAGCCGGCCACATGGCCAAGGGCGGCAGTGTGTCAGGTAGTGGAATCGTGTAAAGGGTTGGAGGTTCGCTGGTGAATATCGGTGATGACATGCGTGCACGCAGTAATGCGGCGTCGGTGTCAGTACAACGGATGCAGGTAAAGCTACATCAAGGCCTCCGTTGCCCGCACCCGGATCTCGACCTTCCTCGCGGGCGTGTTCCTGCTGATCCCGGTCGTCGCGTTGGGCGACATCGTTGCCTTGATCCCGATGGCTGCGCTGGTGGCGGTGATGATCTTCGTTTCAGCGGCCACCTTCGACTGGCACAGCATCAGGGCCTCCACCTTGCGAATGATGCCCAAGAGCGAAACCACGGTCATGCTCGCCACCGTGGTCTTCACCGTCGTCACCGACAACCTGGCCATCGGAGTGGGTGTGGGCGTGCTCACCGCCATGGTCCTGTTTGTCCAGCGCGTGGCGCACTTCGTCACGGTGAAGCGAAGTATCGAGGAACACTTCGGGCAGCAAATCGCCAAGTACGAGGTGGTCGGTGAACTGTTCTTCGCCTCGTCCAACGACCTCTACACCCAGTTCGAGTATGCGCAGGATCCGAGCCACATCGTCATCGACATGTACAACTCGCACCTGTGGGATGCTTCCACGATCGCTGCAGTGGATGCCATCACCGAAAAGTACAAGAAGTACGGCAAGACCGTCGAAATCGAGGGTCTGAATGCGGCCAATCTGAAGATGCGCGAGCGCATGGCAGGGAGACTCGGAGGCGGACACTAACCTACCACCACGACGCGGTTGGGCTTGGCGGTTCGGCCCGAAAGGCGGAACAACCAAGCCAGCTGCAGTTAAATCCGCAGCTAACCCATCATACGCATGTGACAGTCACAGCCTTGGCGGTCTCCTCCCCAGCATGTTCCGTCAACGTTCGTTACCGGACGCATCGATCTTGTGGAATGCGCACTTTTCGCGGCACGGTGTTCCGTTCCAGGTCCATGCTTGTCGACGGCGACGCAGTGCAGCCATGGGTCCGGTCAGCGCCGTCGAAGGTTTCCCGGAAATACTCCGTGCCGGCTGACATTCGGGGAAGGATCTGACGTAGTATCCACCATAGATATCGTTTCCCGATATCGGATATCGACAGATTGGGGATTTTGATGCGTGAATTGATGCGTGCGGCGGTGCGGCTGCATATCCTCCACCACGCCGCGGAGGAAGACATCCATGGAGCTTGGATGGCCGAAGAGCTGGCCACCCACGGGTATTCCATTTCCCCCGGGACCCTGTATCCGACCCTGCATCGAATGGAGGAAGAGGGCCTGCTCCTCTCCCGCCCGGAAGTCGTCAGCGGCAGGCCGCGCCGGGTCTACCGGGCCACGAAGGCAGGCCTGGACGCACTGGGTGAGGGCCGCCGGTCCGTTGCCGAACTCGCCGCCGAAATCCTTCCACAGCCTACCGAAAGAGAACAGTTATGAGTAGCCCCCAGGGCCTGGCCCGCCGGCTGGGCACCTTTGACGCTGTGGTCATTGGGCTGGGCTCAATGATCGGGGCAGGAGTTTTTGCAGCTTTCACCCCGGCTGCTGCCGCTGCCGGGTCCGGTCTGCTGGTCGGGCTCGCCGTCGCAGCCCTGGTGGCCTTTTGCAATGCCACCTCCTCAGCCCAGCTCGCTGCCATCTACCCGACTTCGGGTGGGACCTATATTTACGGCCGTGAACGCCTCGGCCCATGGCCTGGCTACCTGGCCGGGTGGGGCTTCGTGATCGGTAAGACCGCCAGCGCCGCGGCCATGGCCATGACCTTCGCCGCCTACGCAGCGCCAGCCGGTTGGCAGCGCCCAGTCGCCATCGCCGCCGTGATCGTGCTCGCCGCGGTGAACTATCACGGAGTAACCCGAACGGCGGGGCTCACGCGCATCCTGGTCATTGCCGTTCTGGCGGCCCTGGCAATCGCCATGGCGGCATCATGGGGCGGCTCAGTGGCAAATCCGGCCACTGTTCTCGGAGACGGGTTGCTGGCTCACGGAGCGTATGGGATCCTACAGTCCGCCGGACTAATGTTCTTCGCGTTCGCCGGCTACGCCCGGATCGCAACGATGGGTGAGGAAGTCCGTGACCCCAAACGGACCATCCCCCGCGCGATCGGAATCGCCCTAGCCATTACCGTTGTGGTCTATGCCGTCATCGCGGTCACCATCCTGGCAGCCCTGGGCCCGGATGGGGTAGCTGGGACTCCCACACCCCTGGCCGCGGCCGTCGGCGCCGGTTCCTGGGCATGGGCCGGACCAATCGTGCGGATCGGCGCGGCCCTCGCATAGCTGGGGGCGTTATTGGCGCTCATCGCCGGGCTGGGGCGTACGAGCCTTGCCATGGCCCGCGAGCATGACCTGCCACACTGGCTTGCCGCGATCCACCCCCGCTACAAGGCCCCACACCGGGCCGAGGCGACCTTGGCCGTGGTGATCTGCGCGGTCATCTCCGTCGCGGACTTGCGCGGGGCGATCGGCTTCTCCTCGTTCGGCGTGCTCATCTACTACCTGGTGGCCAATATCGCCGCTTTCACCCAACCCGCCACGGACCGCCGCTACCCCAAAGCCATCCAGGTCCTTGGAGCGCTGGCCTGCGTGGTCTTGATTGCAACCCTTCCGCCGCTGTCCGTGGGGCTTGGCATCCTCATGTTCGTAGCTGGCATCATCCTGCGAATCATCCGGCTGCGCAAAAAACCTCACGCCACCATCCAATCTCCCTGAGAACATTAACGCCACAAGAGAACCCCTGTTAATCGGCCATTAAGCGCTGCGAATTTGCTGCCATATAGCTATGCGATTCACAACTGAGGATCCTAAAGTGTCTCGACCGACTGTCTTGAAACCCATGGGATACGAGACGGATATTTTCTGTAATTTTCGGAGTCCTTTGACAACCTTTGTACGGCCTCCAAGGATGCCAACCACCAGGCAGGAGAGAGGGGAACCAAGCAGCCGAGATCGTCGACGCCCATGACGCACTCCTTATCGGCCACTAACCGCGGTCAAAACCACGCCACTTATCGACGCGACTCACAGTCCAGGACCTTTTCGCCCGCTCCGCACCCGGTCAGCACTTCCTCCCAACCGGTCCGGAGGTAGGACGCTGTGGGGGCATCCGGGGCCAGGGCCTGTGGGTCGGTTCCCAGGGCGGCCTCTGGGGAGTTGATGCCAATGCGTGAGAGGTCCCGGATTGCGTTCTCCACATCCTCCCGGGACCCTAGAAGGGTCACCTGCTCACCCCAAGGCAGTATCCAGCCGAGGTAGGTTGTGAAGCTGGACCCGTCTCCGTATTCAAAGCTGATGCTGCCCTGGAGATGGTTGGGCGCGAACGCGACCCTCTGACGGAGATCCACAACCCATTCGCCGGCTTCGAGCCGGCGCCGAAGCTCGGCAGGGTCCACGGATTCGGGAACGCCGAGGTCCGCCGGGCCCGGACCCTGGGTGTTGACCGGGCCCATGTGGGCGTAATACGACGGGTACGCGCTCAGGTTCGCGATCAGCTCCTGGACGAAGTGCTCCTCATCGGCATCCGTCAGGGCGTGGTTTACGTGCAGTTACTCACCGACAGTGGAGGACCCGGCCCCAGTAGCCGGGCCCGAGGAACAGAAAGAACCGAAGCCGTGGGTGGGGAACATGTCCGCGCTATGGTCTGCCTCGTGGGCCAGCGCACGCACTGAGGCGTACTGGTCCCGGGTCAGCCCGACTGTGTCTTCAGGGGCGACCAGGTCGGTGCGCCCCACCGACCCGTAGAGCAGGCTCCCGCCGGAGAACACCGCTTCCTTCTCTCTGTCCCGAACGATGTATGACAGGTTCGTATTGGTGTGCCCGGGGGTGGCGACGGCCTTGAGTGTGAGCCCGCCGATCCGCACAAGCTGCCCATCGATAACCGGTTCGCGCTCAAACGGGACCGGGTCGGCAGCGTTCACCAACTACACTGTCCCGTGGGCGCGCGCCAGTTCCAGGCCACCGGTGAGGTGATCATTGTGCATATGGGTTTCGGTCACATGGGTGATCCTCACCCCCGCATCCCGCGCTGCGGCATCGACCCGATCGGTGTCACGCTGCGGATCAATGACCAGGGCCACGTCCCCGTCATGCACCAGGTAGCTGCGGTCCCCCAACTGCGGGGTTTCAATAACAACAACGTCCACCATGTCCTCACTCTCCTATATCAACTAGCGGAACGCCATGGCGCCCCCCTCAACAGGGTCCGGGGTACGGGCCGAAGCGATCGGCGCTACGGCACGGCGCGGGCTGGTCATCACCCCACCTGCCCCCTGTTGTCTTATCAGAGCCTGATGTAAGCCCAACCGGCCCACTGTAGGCGGGCCAGATACCCCACGGCGGCAGGTACGGTTCCCACCCCGGCAGTGAGGCCTGTGGCCTCGAGGCCGACCGAGCGGAGGCTGTTTCCGCAGGCCAGGACTTTTACCCCGCGCCTGAGCAGGGCCTCCAGCTGGTCCGCGGCGGCGTGGCCCGGGACCAGCAAGGCAACGCCAGGGCCCTGGATCACGACATGGATGTCGGTGCCGGCGCCGAGGTCCTCGGCGGCGTTGGACGCTGCGCGGAGCACATTCGGCAGCCAGGTGCCCGGATCCGGTCCGGTGCCGTGAAAGACCAGCCCGGCCCGCCCGGCCGGAACCACCCCTCCTGTCGGTGAAGATGAAGTACTGATGTCTGTCAAAGTAAAACCTTTCTGTGCTCCCCGGCCCAGCCATCCCGTTCAGGATGCCTTAGGCGCCGGAGGTGTGGAGTGGAAGCAGATAGGGGCACTGTTGCTTGGGAGTTGGTGATCAGGCGAGGGGGAGGAAGAGTTTGTGGATCTCCTCCAGCGACAGTGCTCCCGGACCGGCGGTCCCGTCCCCCTCCTCCGGGGCGCCGGTAAGGCAGTCGCGCATCGCGGTGGAAATGATGGAGAAGCCAGCCTAGTCCAGGGCAGCCCGGACGGCGGAGAGCTGGGGAATCAAGACCGGGCAACCCGCCCCTGACTGCATCGCCGCGATCACCGCGCCGAGCTGGCCGTGGGCCTTCCTGAGCCGGTTCACCGTCCGCCGCTGCTCCGTCCCGGCCGCGACAGCCGGGACCAAGATCCGACCCGGGCTACAACCGCCCTGCGCTGGGCGGCCCAGCACGGAACGGTTCTTCCGCTGACCGGCAGACTGCACCGGGGCATGGGCCAGGCCGAGGGCTGCCGCTGGTGGGGTCTGGGCTGTGGTGGACATTGCGCTCTCCTGATGGTGGTATTTTCGGTCCCGACCCCCACATAAGGGTGGGTAGCCTTCCCTGGGGCCGTTGCCGAGGGACCGGCCAGGGCAGGGCACGTGTTCGCTACTTGACGGTGCCGTAGGTGACGGGGTGGCCGTTGCGATACCACTCGGTAATGCCGCCCATGACGTTCACCGCGTCATAGCCATGCTCGCTCAGGTGGGCGGCAGCGCGGGAACTCCGACCCCCGGAGGCGCACATCAAATACACCGGGCGTCCAGGTGGAATATCACCCATTGACGCTGCGAGCCGGGAGAGCGGGACGCTCTTTGCCCCGGGTACCCGGGCCTCTGCGTACTCCTCGTCCTCGCGGACGTCGATGATAGGCGCGCCGGTTCCCTGGGCGGCCAGCTCGTCAACACTGATGCTCTTCATGGCGGGTGTCCTTATCTTTCAAATGAAACGGCAGGCATGAACCAATTTTATACCCCCAAGGGTATTACCGGCAAGGGCTGGTGGCCGGTGGCTGTTCTTCGCGGATGGCCATCACGACGCAGTCCAGTGCCGGCCTGAGGGACCCGGCCACCGGTCGGGAGCGGGTCTCGGCGGTGAGAACCGTCAGCCCGGCGCTTGCCAGCCAGTCGCTGACCTGCTTCGGGGTCTGCAGCACGTCCGGATCCTGCGGGCCTCCGTTGCCTCCGGCCAGGTTCGCCAAATCGTGGCTGACCAGCAGGAAACGGCCCCCTGCGGTCAGGGCGGCCGCGGCTGAGGCGACGGCGTTTTCCAGCAGGTCCTCGGGCAGTTGCAGATATGCCAGCAGCGCTAGGTCCAGGCTGTCCGGAGCGGCGGCAAAGGCCGTGGCGTCCGCGACGGTCCAGGTGATCCGGTCCCCCACGCCCTCGGCCGTGGCCTGCCGGCGTCCGGCCTGCAGGCCGGCGGCGGAAAAGTCGACCGCTTCAACCTCCCAACCGCGCCCTGCCAACCACACCGCGTGCCGGCCCTCCCCGGCCCCCAGGTCCAGCGCCCGGCCAGGGGGCAGCCCATTCAATTCCGCTGCGACCCACCGGTTGGGCTGATGGCCCCACACGACGGCGGTTCCACTGTAGCGCCGATCCCACTCCCGTGCTCCCATAGGAGGCGGTAATGACTCATTCATAGTTGATTCCTTCCCCTCTGCGGGCGGCCTCTGCCTGCCGCCCTGCGTCTTTGCTGATTCTTGCATACTGTACCCCAGGGGGTATATTATTTTGGCTATGGCAACCATAGATATCACCGAAAAAACGTTCGAGGACACCGTCACCGGCCAGGGCATCGTGCTGGTGGATTTCTGGGCCGCATGGTGCGGTCCCTGCCGGTCCTTCGCCCCCACCTTCAGCGCCGCCTCCGAAAAGCACCCGGACATCGTCTTCGCCAAGGTCGACACGGAGGTCGAACAGGGCCTGGCCGCCGCCGCTTCCATCACCTCCATCCCAACGCTCATGGCGTTCCGTGACGGAACCCTGGTCCTCTCCCAACCCGGGGCGCTGAATGCCTCCTCCCTGGATGAGCTCATCGACCGCATCAAGGACCTGGACATGACCGAGGTCCAGGCCAAACTGGCATCGCGCCAGTCAGCCTGAGGCCCCAAAAGGTCCATTGGAGCCATCCACACCCCACCAAACAGCTCGCGACAGCGGTGCCCAGGCCCAGCAGCAAGCCTAACCACCCCGTGCGCCGCCATCCTTTTCCACCCTCGTATGCCACGTCAGGACTCTGCGCATGAACCACATCGGACACCCGCAGGGCACGGCCGGGAGATCCACCGCTCCGCCGGCCACCGGGAGGCGGCTTGCCCGGGCAGGCCTGCGGGCAGTACGGACGGCGACGGTGCTGCGGCGCTGGCAGTGGTCCCGCTGGGTAGTGGCGGCCACCGCCACGCTTTTGGTACTGGCGGGGCTTACCGCTGCCGGCGGGTTTCTTTCCGGGGCCCGGCCTGCCGCTTTTTCCGGCCCGGGCATTCCCGTCCCGTGGTGGGATTACCCCCTTGTTGCCGTCACCGCCATGCTCGCCGGTCTCCTTATTGCCAGTTATGTCCGTGCGCCCATCGGTGCGGAGGCGACGCTGTGCGATACCCGCTGGCCGGCACGGCCCTGGCCACCGGCCCGTCCTCTGGTGATAACCTGCTGACCCAAGTGTTTGCCGGCAGCTCCCCGGCCCTGCTGGCCGAGCTGATACAGCCGGTCCTGGGCATCGCCGCGGCAGCGCTGCTGGCCCGGGCCCTGGCCACCCGCCTGTCCCGCGAACGCAGTGCTCTCACACCGTCCACCGATGAAACCGGTGCAACAGACCAAGGCACATGCGTGAGCTGCCGTCCCCTCTTCAACCCCCGCCGTGGACCGTCCACCGCCGCCGGAGAATAGACACACCAGCGCACTCACACACCAGACGATCTAATGAGACAAAAACTGGAACGGGTTGACAATCGGTCCGCCACGCGCCTGGCGGCAGCATACCAAAAATGGTAGGTCCGCACCCCCTCTGCTACGCAGCATGGACATGGACACGACCAGGAATTTTTGCAGTTGCCGTTGAGAGAAACCGAGATACCGAGGACAGAAACCATGAACACCAACAACCATCCCAGCCTCACAGAGAGCAAGGAAGCTATCCTTGCCGCGGCCAGGCACCTGTTCGCTTAAGGTGTGATGTCACACTCCGGAAACGCCAACCTCAGTGCCCGAACAGAAGGGGACCGGTTCGTCCTGACGGCCACCGGCGCCGTGCGGAACCTGCGGGCCGACCAGCTGGCGACCGTCAGCCTGGCCGGAGAAGACCTGGAAGGGACGCTGGGACCCGAGAACACCGAAATCGTGGCCATGCACACCGTTATCTACACCCAACGCCCGGAAACCGGCGCCGTAATCCACACCCACTCCCCGGCCGCTACCGCGTTTGCCCTCGCCCAAAAGCCGCTGTCCTGCCGGGCGGACCGTTGCTGCGGTTCGGCCAGGCCCAACCGGTCCCGGTCATTCCCTGGGGGCCGCGCGGATCAGATACCTCCGTGCGCGGCATCGCCGAAGCGCTCAAGGACAACCCAGGAACTTCCGCCGTCCTGCTGGCCAACCACGGTCTGTTGGTATTCGGGTCCGACCCTCTGAGCACCGCCCGTCTCGTTGTTGCTATCGAGGAAAGCACCGAAGCCGAACTCGAGGCCACCGCCCTGGGCGGGGCCGTGGATTTCCCCCCCGGACGCTCTGGACGCCGTGCGCGCATCCATGGCCGCAACGCTGCCCTGAATCAGGACCCGGGCGAAGAGGCCCGGCCAACACAGGAACCCAAACTTCTCCCCCTCCGGGAGCGTTCCAGCTTCGTATCCGGGCCGGCCTCATCAGGGCAATGACACCAACGGCCCTGGCGCCACAAAGGCCACAGCTGAGGCAAATGTTCCCAACCTTCACCCCTTGGTTGTTCTTCCCCAGGCCGGCCCAGGTCTTTAGGCGGTTTCGAGTTCCTTTAGGGCTGCCAGGAGTCGGTGATCGGCGTCGGCGGCGACTTCGGCGACTGCTGGGGCGTCGCTAAGCTGCACCATTGTCTGCGGGTCGATGGCTTGGATAACGGTGGTGTCGCTGTCGGATCCGCGCCTGATCACGACGTTGCAGGGCAGTAGCAGTCCCATGTCAGGGTCCGCGGCGAGAGCTTTCTGCGCTAGGGCAGGATTGCAGACGCCCAGGATGAGGTAGTCGCCTAGGCCTTGGCCGGCATCGGAGCCGAGCTTGGCCTCGAAGGTGGCGCGGACATCAATTTCGCAGAGAACGCCGAAGCCCTGCTCCGAGAGGGCTTCACGGGTCCGGGTTACTGCTTCGGCGTAGGGCAGGGCGACGGTGATGGTGTGTGCGTAGCTCATTGTTGTGCTCCTTCATCGGTTTTCTCAATCATGCAAAGAACTGTAAGGCCGCTGGGTTACCGGACTTCGATCAGGCCCATCATGCCGCTGTCCTCGTGGTCCAGGATGTGGCAGTGGTAGACGGTTTTGCCGGTGAAGTCATCGAAGGCGATCCGGACCCGGGCACTGCTGCGGGCCGGGACGTTGACCACATCCTGCCACACGACGCTATCCACGGGCCGGCCGGCCTGTTCGATGATCTGCATCGGCCAAACGTGCAGGTGCACAGGGTGGTCCATCGGGCTGGTGTTCCGCAGGGTCCATTCCTCGATGGCACCGGCCGGGACCGTGGTGTCGACCCTTGCCGGATCAAACGGCCTGCCGTTGATGGTGAAACTCATCATCCCCGACCCCATCCCACCGCCCATCCCACCGCCGTTCATGCCCATATCCATGGCGAAGACTAGCTCCCGGTGGGCGGATACCGGGGTGGCCCGCAGATCCCGCGGTGCCGGCTGGGTAGGGACGGGCCCCAGCCCAACGGCCGGTGCGCCGGTAACAGAAAGGGTGGCCAAGACGGTTCCGTCCGGGCCAGGCCGGGATTGTCCACCTCCGTTGTTGCCGCCCATCATGGATCCCATGCTTCCCCTGTCCACGGGCAGGGTACGTAGGATGGCAGTCCCTATGGCGGTGGTGACAAGCAGATCAGCCCGATTGCCCGGGGCCAGCAACACCTCCTCAACGTCCCTGGGACTCTGGAAGCGGCCCGAATCCAGACCCAGCAGCTGCAGGTGCTGGCCATCTAGGCGCAGTTTCAGGTACCGGGAGTTGCAGGCATTGATGATCCTCCACCGTTCACGCTCGCCAGGCCGGGCGGTTAGCGCCGGGCTCAGCTGGCCGTTGACCAGGACCATGAGACCCTCCCGGCCCATTATTTTTTCCATCTCCGACACGGCCGCGATGGAGCCGCCCTCAGTGAGGGAGATATCGGAGATGACTAGGACCCGTTCCCGGGTTACCGGTACGGGCTGGGAGTCCTCGATGATGATCGCCCCGTACAGTCCGCCGAAGATCTGGTCGGCGACGCTTCCGTGGCGGTGCGGGTGGTACCAGTACACACCCGGCGGATGGTCCACCGGCAGCCGGTATTCATAGTCAAAGGACGTTCCCGGTTCGATTGAAACCAGCACGTTGTCGCTGTTGCCCCGCGGGGATACGTGCAGTCCGTGGACGTGGAGGTTGGTCGGATCCGCCAGCTTGTTCTCCAGCGTCACGTTGACCCGGTCCCCGGCCTGCAGAAATAGAGTGGGGCCGGGTAGGGACCCGTTATAGGACAGCGCAGTGGCGTCCTTGCCTGCGATGCGCATTTGGCCCAGAGCCGCTGAAAGTTTCACCTGAAGACGGCCATCGGCACTGTGCAGGGCCTGTGGTTCGATCAGTTCCTGGCCGACGGCGGCTTGGAATCCAGGACCCTGTCCCCACAACAGGCCTGCCGCACCCGTTGCGGTGGCCACGACCCCGGCACCTCCCAGGAACAAGGCACTGCGGCGGCTGAGGGGTTGCATCAGGTATCGTCCCTGAGGACGTTGAGCCGTTCGCGGTATTCTTCGGTGCTCAATTCTCCCTTGGCGTAGCGTTCGTCCAGAATCCGTCGGGCGGTAGTCTCACCCACAGTGCCGAGGGGTTCCGTACCCGCTCCTGGACGCCGGCCGGTCCTAGGCCGGGTGATGCCCCCGGAAAAGGCTCGCACGGCAAAGATGACCAGCAGGACAATGCCGATAATCAGGAGCAGCCAGAACAACCACGTCCAACCCATCGCCGAACCATATCCGTTCATCATTTTCCTTCTCCGTTCTTTCTCCACCGGCAGCCTCGGGAGTCGTGGCGGGACCGGTGTAAGGATTGCCAATAAAGTGCCCGGCCACATTGGACCCTAAGTGCTGTCTGGAACCGGCACGCGAGACAAACTCGCCGTCCGTGGGTTTGGTGTGGTGGTTGCGGCTCAGGCGAGGGACAGGAAAAGTTTTTCCAGGTCCTTCTTGTTCATGCTGGCATCTTCTTTGGTGATGCACTGCTCCAGGCCGGTGGCGATGATAGCGAATCCTGCCCGGTCCAACGCCTTGGAGACCGCTGCGAGCTGCGTGACGATGTCTTTGCAGTCCCGGCCTTCTTCGAGCATGCGGGTGACGGCGGCGAGTTGGCCCTGGGCGCGTTTGAGGCGGTTGATAATCGGGGTGATTTCTGTTGAATCAAGTTCCATAGTGTGCTCCAAAGCTCGGTAGGTATTTTCTACATTGTATACCCAGGGGGTATAAAGGCTAGTGGGCACGCGCCTGCATCCGGGCGGGTTCGGTCCGCTTGCAAGATACCCCATGGGGTATTATCGTTGTGAATAGAGGAACGGAGAATCCCTCCCGGAAAATCCCTACCGCCCAACGAAGGAGAGCCCCATGCTTATCGAGCGCATTTACGACGAAGATCTATCCCAGGCCAGCTACCTGATCGGCTGCCAGTCCAAAGGCGAAGCACTCGTTGTCGACCCCCGACGTGACATCGCTGTGTACCAGTCCCTGGCTGCAGCGAATGGAATGAGAATTGTGGCGGTCACCGAGACCCACATTCATGCGGATTTCCTCTCCGGTACCCGTGAACTGGCCGCCGCGACCGGAGCCACCGCGTACGTCTCCGGTGAGGGCGGGACGGACTGGCAGTACGGTTTCGAGGCCGAACGCCTCAATGATAATGACGAGATCACCCTCGGGAACATCACCGTCAAGGCCCTACACACCCCGGGGCATACCCCCGAGCACCTATCCTTTTTGATCACCGACGGCGCATTCGCGGACACTCCGGGCTACCTGCTCTCGGGTGACTTCGTGTTCTCCGGAGATCTGGGCCGGCCGGACTTGCTCGACGAGGCAGCCGGCGGCGTTGATACCCGCTTCGCCGGGGCCAAGCAGTTATTCGCCAGCCTGCGGGATAAGTTCCTAACCCTGCCCGACTACGTCCAGGTCCACCCCGGCCACGGTGCTGGCAGCGCCTGCGGCAAGGCTCTGGGTGCAATCCCGTCCTCCACGGTCGGCTACGAGCGTCTCTACGCCTGGTGGGGCCCGTATCTCGCAGCCAACGACGAGGAAGGTTTCATCAACGAACTCCTCGACGGCCAGCCTGACGCCCATGCTTACTTTGCCCGGATGAAGCGCGAAAACCGGGAAGGGCCTGCCGTGATGGGTGCACGCGCCCAGCTGGCAGAACTTGCCACGGCCGACGTCGTCCGCGACCTTTCCCAGGACGCGGTGACGTTTGTCGACACCCGCTCCAACGCTGAGGTCCACGAAGGCACGGTTGCCCGGTCTCTGAACATCCCGGCCGGGAAGTCCACCGCAAGCTTCGGTGCCTGGGTTGTGAATCCTGAAACGGACACCAACCCACTCGTGCTCCTGGCCCCTAGCCAGGCTGCCGCGCAGGAGATGTGGGACCATCTGGTCCGGGTCGGCATCGACACTGTCGCCGGCTACGTCACTAGCATCGACGGCTTGCCTACCAGCACCCCGCAGCTCATCCAGTCTGAAGAACTGGACAGTTTCGACGCAGCGATGGTCTTGGATGTTCGCAACCGCACCGAACACGCTGCCGGTCATATCCCTGGCTCCCACCAGCTCAGCGGGGGCCGCCTCATGTGGCACTTGGACGAGCTCCCGAGGGAGGGAACCATCGTGTCCTATTGCCAGAGCGGGGTCCGGAACTCGGTGGCTGCCTCTGCCCTGCGCCGGGCTGGCTACGACGTCGTCGAACTTGACGGCAGCTACGCCGCCTGGCAGCAGGAACGCGAAGCTGTGCCCAGCAACTGAGACTGTCAGTACCTGAATTAGACGATTGACAGCGTTGGCGGCGGTCGGGTGTCCCGACTGCCGCCAACGCATGTCCAAAAGAGCTGGAGTTCCAAGATGTCGCCCCGCAGCAACCCGTCACCGCAGGACCGCACAGTGCGGCGCGAACACCCCCAAGGCACCGCTGTCACGCTGGGGCTGCGTCAGAACCTGGCCCAGTTCATGCTCCTGGTGGCCGTCAACGCCCTTGTCGGCGGAACCCTCGGCCAGGAACGGACGGTGCTGCCCCTGCTGGCGGACCAGGTCTTCCACTTGGACCTTTACACATCCGCGCTGACGTACATCCTGGCCTTCGGGCTGGCCAAAGCCGGAACGAATTACTTCGCCGGCACCCTTTCCGATCGCTACGGTCGAAAGCCTGTCCTCGTTACCGGCTGGTTCATCGCCATCCCCGTCCCACTGCTACTGATTCTGGGACCTTCCTGGGGCTGGATCGTGGCCGCTAACGTGATCCTGGGCATCAGCCAGGGCCTAACCTGGTCCACCACCGTGATGATGAAGATGGACCTCGTCGGACCCTCACGTCGCGGCTTGGCCATGGGCCTGAACGAAGCGGCCGGCTACCTCGGCGTCGCCGCCACAGCACTGGCCACCGGCTATATTGCAGCCAACTATGGGCTCCGTCCGGGACCGTTCCTACTCGGCGCCGCCTACATCGCCCTGGGCCTGGGCCTTTCCGTTTTGTCCGTGAAGGAAACCCATCACCATGCCCAACTGGAAGCCGCCAACCACACCGTGGCCCATCCCAGTGCACGCGCGGATCTGAGCAATCGGCAGGTCTTCACGCTGACCAGCTTCCGGGACAAATCCCTGTCCTCGGTCAGCCAGGCCGGCATGGTGAACAACCTCAACGACGGCCTCGCCTGGGGGCTGTTCCCCGTCCTGTTCGCGTCCGCCGGACTGAGCATCGAGCGCATCGGTATCCTAGCGGCCGTTTACCCAGCTGTCTGGGGTGCGGGCCAGCTCGTCACAGGCGCACTGTCAGACAGGTACGGACGCAAACCATTGATCGTGGGCGGCATGCTCGTCCAGGCTATAGCCCTGGGAATGGTTGCCCTCGGGCAAGACTTCGGGATCTGGCTCGCTGCCGCCGTGCTGCTGGGCGCCGGCACCGCCATGGTCTACCCCACCCTGCTGGCCGCGATCGGTGACGTCGCCCACCCAGCCTGGCGCGCACGCTCCGTCGGAATCTACCGACTCTGGCGCGACGGCGGATTCGCCGTCGGCGCCCTGGTCGCCGGTATCCTCGCGGACGCCTACGGCATCCCAGCGGCGGTCGCCGTCGTTGGCGCCGTCACCGTATTATCGGGAATCCTCGTGGCTGTACGGATGCGTGGCACCGACCACAAACCTGCCCTCTAGCGGCCTGCTTCCGGGAAAGGTACGCGTTGGCCCAGATGCAACAACCCAACAGCGCTGATCCCTCACAAAGTGCACTTACCGGCCCCCCATCCAGCCTGTCTGACCATACTGATCACCCCTTCCGTGCGGTCCCCGGTTCGGCTTAGCAACGAGCTGGTGCATGACTTGCGCTCTCTTTTGGCATACTCGCGTCATGCCCCACCGGGCCCATTGTGGTCAATGTCTGGCGGGCGAAGTATGTCGGAGAACACTCAATACCCCATGGGGTATACTAATGGGACAATCCATCCAGACGAAGGAGCAAGCAGATGTGCCGTGCAGTGACATGTAAAAAGTGCCAGAAGACGACGTGGGCGGGCTGTGGCCAGCACGTTGACCAGGTCATGCGCGGGGTTCCCGCGTCCCAGCGCTGTCGCGGGCACGAGCAGGAAAAGTCGGCTGGCAAGGGCTTCTTCGCGAAGCTGTTCGGACGGTAAATCCGCCCTAACGGAACCCAGAAACAGCTGTTGGGACAAAGGAAGAGCCGGAGGACATGTCCTCCGGCTCTTCCTTTGTCCCCTTGCCGCGCCTCTCAGGAGAGTAGTGCTTGTAGTGCGACGTAGGCGGCGATCACCAGGACGAGGATGGCAAAGCCGCGTTTGAGGGCCTTGTCCGGGATTCTGGTGCCGATCCGTCCGGCCACGAGTGAAGCAGCCATCGCGGTTACGGCGAAGGCTGCCGTGACTGTCCAGTCGATCTGTAGGTCTCCGAGATGGGCGGCGAAGCTGGCAGCTGAGTTGATGGCGATAATGACCAGGGACGTCCCGGCCGTCAGTGCCATGGGGAGTCCGAGCACCAGGGTGAGTGCCGGGACGATCAAGAAGCCGCCACCGACCCCGAGCAGGCCGGTGAGGAATCCGACGACGGCGCCGGTGGCGATTGCCTTGGGAAGGCAGCTGCGCCAGTTGATCCCGCCGCCGGGCAGCGCGCAGGCACCTCCAGCACTAGTGGTGGGCATGAGCATCCGGATGCCGGCGAAGACCATGATGACGGCAAAGGTCAGCAGCAGGATTTTAGGGTCCAGGAGACGGTTGACTGCCGCTCCGAGGTACGCCGTCGCAGTTCCGGCGGCGCCGATGATCAAGGCCAGGCGCCAGTTCACTCCGTTGCGTAGCCGGGGCAGGACCGCGACGGCGGAGGAAGCGCCGACGACGACCAGTGACGTCGGGATCGCCGCGGCAAGCGGCAGCCCCACGCCGTAGACCAGGGCGGGCACGGCGAGGATGGATCCGCCGCCTCCGACCAGGCCCAGCAGTGCCCCGACGATCAGCCCAAACGCGGCCGCGGTTACGATCATGCCCGCGTGCTCAGGTTCTGTAGCGCTTGGTGGGCGGTGGGCTCGTTAGCGGAGCGGTTCCACGGCATCTTGGAGAGCATCTGTCCCATGGCGCAACTGTTCGTTGCAGCAGAGAATGTCAGTCCGGCCCCGATCCCGCCAGCAACCAGGCCGAGTTTGGGGGAGACGAATTTCGCCGCGACGATGCTGGCGAGCACCAGGGAGCCGGCGGTCATCCGAACCTGGCGTTCCAGAGCCCACGGTCCACTGCCGCGGACGACTTTTCCGCCGGCAGCAGCGTAGGCGGGAACGCCTCCGGAGAGGACACTGGCGCCGGCCAGGCCGACGGAATCAAGGTGTTTGCGGGCCTGCTCTGCCCGGTTGCCCGTCTGGCAGACAAGCACCACACGGGTGCCCATTTTTGCAGCGAATTCGTCCGCGTGCTCGCTGAGCATCGCCAGGGGCACATGGTAGGAGCCCACTATGTGCAGGGAATCAAACTCTGCGCCATTGCGCACATCAATGATCATCAGATCTTCATGGTTGTCTTGCCAGGATTGCAGAGTCGAGGCATCGATGGACTGAGGAGGGGAATCAATGGTGCTGGTCGTCTTCAAGGAAGTCATGATCTCTTTCGGTCTATTGTGGAGCATTTCAGGTGGCGGCCCCGCGTTTGCGCGAGGCCGCCATCCACCGTCCGATTGGCCATGTCAAGGACAGGCTCTGGGAAAGTGGAAGTCCGGGCGGCACGTGGGGACATGCCGCACGGAAGGTCTGGTGGGGGTCAGCTGACGGGGAGGCCTGCGGCTGTCCAATCAAGCATCCCGCCCGGCACGGTGTAGGCGGTGAAGCCAGCGGCTGTGAGCTGGTCCGCGGCAGCCGCACTGCGGCGCCCGCTGCGACATATGGCGATGACGGGACGGGACATATCCAGGTCCTTGAGGCGCTCTGGCAGTTCGCCCAGGGCGATGTGCTTCGCGCCGGGGATCATGCCGTCGGCGACTTCAGCTGCTTCGCGGACATCAACAATCTGGGCGTCGTAGCCGCCCTTGAGCTGTTCGGCGAGCTGCTGTGGGGTGATTTCCATGGGGTGGACCTTTCGATAGTCCAGGGCTCTCGCCCTGTAATGAAGTGAACTTATAAGAAGTGAACTTAGTGGCTCCTCCGGGAGGAGACAGGCGCATGCTCAGGTCAAGAGCATGCAAAGTGGGCGGATGTCTGCCAGCGGCGCTCGTTGGCAGACATCCCCGGACCTCACCGCCTCTGACGCTTGGACGTCCGCAGGCGCTGGGAGACAGTCGCGGATCGCCGTCGAGATCACTTTCAATATGCCTTAACCAGGACCGCTTGGGTGGTTACCAGCTAGGTGACTACGTTGCTGCTCTCAGTCCCAGATTCGACGCCGGCAATCAACTGGAAGGGTGTCCCTGGTCGCGATAGAGGCGGGTGACGGTTTGGTATCTTCCGACATCGGGGCCAGATTGGTGCTCCTGGAAGTTGACGGTCGAGGCCATCCTGACTTGCCACCACTCTGGTCAGTGACCGAGTGACCCTTACAGCACCCCTCGGTGACACCCCCATGACATTGACCGCATCGCAGTCTTCCCTAGTAACGCTCTTCATTACTGGTGTCCTTTCGCGATGCCCAAGAGCCGGATGGGCGTCTTCTTCTCCCATCCTAATACCCCCATGGGTATTTATGCGAAACTGCACAGCCCTCTTCTAGCCTTCAATAATATACCCCATAGGGTATAAAGCTCTGTCATGGCAACTATCGATATTTGGGAAAAGATTTTCAACGACACCATCAGCGGCAAATACATCGTGCTGGTGAACTTCTGGGCAGCCTGGCGTAGGCCCTGCAGGATGTTCGCCCCCACTTTCAGCAAAATATCCGAGATCCA
The DNA here is from genome assembly GCF_039529835.1 of Arthrobacter sp. TMP15. Classification (NCBI taxonomy): domain Bacteria; kingdom Bacillati; phylum Actinomycetota; class Actinomycetes; order Micrococcales; family Micrococcaceae; genus Arthrobacter; species Arthrobacter sp. TMP15. The sequence goes on along the minus strand of NZ_CP154262.1, from coordinate 503,908 downwards.
TACGGACATTGTCTTCGCGAAGGTGGACACCGAGGCCGAACCCGGACTCTCCGCCGCCGCCCGCATCACCTCCATTCCTGCCGTGATGGCCTTCCGGGAAGGGATCCTCGTCTTCTCCCAACCGGGAGCCATGAACGCAGCCGGACTCGAACAGCTCATCAGCAGCATCAAGGAGCTGGACATGGAAGAAGTGCGGGCGGAAATGGCCGCCGCTACGGTCTCGTAGGAAACCACCGGGCCCACACCCCGGTCCTCGAGCCTGATAATCGCCCAGCTGAGGCTACGAGAAGCCTTCAGGAGCAGCAAGCCCTTCATCACAGCTTCCGGCGGCGCAAAGCTGGCCCTCATGGCCATGGATCCGGCGGTATCTAGCCGGTACGCGTCGAGTACCGAGGCGTTGGCCGGTCGGGTCCTTAATTCAAGGCTACTGCTGACACGGTTTCCTCGGGATGGCCGTGGTGGCTGTCGTCGTCTGCACCGCACAGATCGCCGCCACCCGCCGGCATTGACCGGGGAAAAGTCAACGCGCGGCTGATTTCCCTGGGTGCTGAATGGCATGGTGACTGTCGCCGGGGCCACCTGGTGTAATGCCCTGATTGTTGCGGTGGGGGCGCTTCTGAAAGGTTTGGTGGCTGGCAGTTATTCTGGAATCTGTTGCCGACGAGCTCAACGGCCGCCCCCTCGCCGTCCCAGGATTCTTCACGCCACGCGGAGTATTCACCAAGCTACTTAACGACAATGTTGCTAAGACGGCTTGGCACCACCGCCAGCGTTGAGACCATGACGAAATCACCCGACGCCGAAGGCCGCACCGTCTCCCATGAGGCCATTTACCGGTGGATTTACGCCCTGCCCAAAGGTGAGCTGGCGAAGTCCGGGATCCTGCTCCAGTCAAAACGCACGAAGCGCAAATCGGTGAAGCCGCTGGGCGAGCGCACGGGCGGGAGGATCATCGGGATGGTCAGCATCGACGACCGTCCAGAAGCGGCATCTGATCGTCGTGTTCCTGGATCGTGGGAGGGGGATCTCGTGGTCGGCAAGGGAGGCAAGAGCGCTATCGCGACCCTGGTGGAGCGGCACAGCAGGTTCTTGATCATGCTGGGCCTGCCGGAGGGCAAGAAGGCCGACGGGCTCGCGGATGCGCTGATCGATCGGGTCAATGACCTGCCGGCGCTGATGCGCGGCTCCCTGCCCTGGGACCAGGGCACACAGATGGCCCGCCACGCCCAATTGACACTGGCCACAGACCTGCCGGTCTACTTCGCCCACCCGCATTCACCGTGGGAGCGGCCCTCGAATGAGAACACCAACGGACTCATCCGGGAGTACCTGCCCAAGGGCATCGAACTGACCAGTCACCAGCCCTACCTAGACTCCATCGCCGACGAACTCAACGACCGGCCCCGCGCAGTCCTGGGATTCCTGACACCACGGGAAGTATTCACCAAGCTACTCAACGACAATGTTGCTAAGACGGCTTGACACCGCCACCGGCTGTGACCTTGAAAGAAAGCCGACAAGGTATGTCAAAGCTGCTGATACTAATCTCTTGCACGCTAGCGGGAGTTGGCGCCGTAGAGCTTGAGCACGGCTTTCAGATCGCGGTCTCCAGCATAAATTTCTTGTTCAGAGACAACGGCGATGGGGTCGGCCGACAGTCCCAGGTCGCGGCGCCTGAGCCAATACGCCCAGCACTTACTCGTTCCATATTTCGAGTGGAACTTGATGCCATCGGCATAGCCCCCGTCGTCCAGGACCTGCTCTCGGATCCACTCGGCAATCATGGTGGTCGCCAAGCGGTTGTTGCCGGTGAATGTGCCCAGGGTAATTTCAGGCTCACCGATACTGCCCAAGGCCACACCGAGCTCCCGGTTGAGTGCCGCGATGGAGACAGCGTCCGTGAGATCAACCCATTGGGCGGTAGCTGGCACCTGGAGCTTGTACATGAGCCGGCCATCGCGCCAACTGGCGGGAAGCCAGCCGGGGACCATATTGCCATTGGCAATCCAGTCTTCCTCGACCATGTGTTGTGCTTCAGCCAGTGTTTTCCCGAAGTGTTCAGCAGCAAACGCAATTGCAGAACGAAACTCTGCGCTGAGCCGAATAGGTGCCAAGGTCTCCAGAAACGCCGTGCGCCTCGTGTCAGCAATATAGATAGTCGACCCAACAGTATCGAACCGAGACCAGGCAGCACGATCCTCCGCTCCCAAAGGCATCGCCCCGTGAGGAAGGGGCGACAGCGCCCCATAGGAACTCTTCGCTATCCGCCACCCCACCAACGGCCGCGTCAGAACAGCGAGACCGGTGATGTTACATACACGCTTCATCCAGCGAAACTATCCTCGATCATGGCCTGAGCCGCAGTCATGACCTTTTTTGATTCAAGGTTGCTGATTGCTTCAATGGGTGAAACCTCGTCCAACCAAGGGTTGGCGCCGATGAACCACAATCTTGCAACGTGCTCGCCTTCATTCGCGGACACAGCGGTCCACGCCCTGTGGGCCAGCAACAGTCTCTGCACTGCCTCCGGTCGGGGCTCTGGACCGTTTTCACGGGCCCACTTGTAGCTGACCCGAGGATCTTTGCTTCCCGTAAGAGCCGCCACCAAGGTTGCCCCCAGGGCGCCGTTGAGTTGCCTCACGACTTCACGAATCCCAAGACGCGCAGTTCCTGCAAACCCTGCATTCGTAATAGTTGCAATGCTCATGATTTTCCTCGTCGTAGTAGTGATATCCCCACTCTACCTCTCCGAACGAGACTTAATCCACTAAAAAGCCACGATAAATCCACGGTAAAGGAAATGGATCGTGACCAACGGGGTGCGGTGGCTGTGACGGATCCTGGATTGCACCTGCCCAGCCTCAGCATGGATATGGAACATGCTGCCTCTGGGCGCGCGACCGGCCGTCTGCCACCACGCCACACGCTCAAACCAATGCACGGGCGTCACGCCCCGTTCCAGCGACGACTCTCACACCCAAAACTCACCGGACCGCCGGACGCCAAATCCACGTCCATACTCTCCATGCCGCCCAATCTACCCATAAGCACTGAGAAACAGCCGCGAATCTCACCGCTGAACTTTCCATCCCGCGAGCGTCAGAAACACGCCCCAAATCGACAGAGCTGGGGAGATATTTTGTAAGTGTGGGCTAGAGGTACGGCTTCCATGCATCAAGTACCGACGTGAGCTCTGAGGCGAAGGTGTTTGTCGACATCGTAGCCAGAGCGCACTCTTCGTCTGAGCCTGTTTCGCAAACTTCACCGGCCTTCTCATCTCGGATAAGTTCAAGCACGCCAACCGTTCGAGCAACGAGGGCCGCCAGCTCGGCAGGAGGCTCTCCCAGCTCGGTCAAATTTCTCGCGGCCGTCTTGGACGTCAGCCCAATGGTACTGACGGTGTACCCGCACGCAATTTGCAAGGCATTACCTATGGCCGAATCGTCATAGGAGGCGCTCACACATTCCGGAACTTTGGCATCATATTCACGCCAGTCCGCCTCCTGCTCCGAAATAATGCTTGCAAACTGCGAAGCCGTGGGGCCAGCTGGCACCTCCACTGCGGCCGCAGTTGAAGCGTCTGGCGTAGTCGCTGCAGCCATTGCATCCGGAGCCGCCGACGAGCACCCAGCCAGCGCTAGAGACGCGGTGAGCGCCAAAACAATAAATGACTTCTTCAAAATTCCCCCAAAGTTGCTTACGCTAATTCCCGCCAGCGTAGCAACAAGGGGTGACATTGCGGCAATCAGTCCGACGCGTCCAACACCGTACTTCAGGGTGGGGGCCATGTCACGCTGGGAGACGTTGTTGCACCCCTCGTGGGATCGCATGCACTTGTCCGGCATGACCGAGCAAGAGATCGCGGACTTTATTGGCCGGGCTCGCTCCACCCTGCACCGATAACTGCAGGTCAGGGAAAAGTACAACGAAGTCTTCTGCACCGTGCACGGAGCTGCTAGGGCAGCGCAGCGCCGCTGTACACCCGACGGATTTCTCGACGACTGGCTCCTCAAACAACGCTGGCAACACCGTGCCGGCGCACTCCACCCCGCCAAGCTACAAGCAGTCAACCAAGTCTGGCCGGGTTGGTCGCAGGAGGCGCAAGATCTCGGAAGCTGGCCTGAGCAGTAAAGCCACACTCTACTGACTCCCTGGTCCCAGAGCGGCTGTCAAGATGGACACCCGGCTAACGATAAACGAGGAATGCGCGCTCATCGATGCAGATACGTTCGACCGTTTACCCACCGGGAAGATCAAGGTGAACCGTCTCGAGTTTGTTGCCGCTGTATTCTTCAGAAAACTCTCGCTTGTGCGCAGCAAGCTTACGGCCGGGTGCCTGCCCCGTACCGCGGCAGCTTCCGTGTCCAGCATCGCTAAATGCCAGCCTCACGGCCCGCTTGTCGCCAAAACAGAACATCCTGATACCGTACCCAAAAGAAATCTAACCGACGAGATTTAGGACAATGCGGTCGTAATATTCAGCCATGCCTTACTGGGCGTTTCCTCACTGTCAGAGGGAACCCATCCCTCCCCTGCCACATCCCGTACTCCTTCCGATACCAGAAGGCGCCTCATCAACGACAGGTCTTCAGTACCAAGGCAATGCAATGACAACGAATGAGAAGATTCTGGCTAGTTCTTCATCATCAACAAGCCTGGCTTGCCAGCACTATCTGACTCAGCCTCGACCCGGCATCAGCCAAAAAGTGTTCATGGCAGGGACGATTCCCGTCCAGAAAGAGGGGAAAACGGGCTTCAATCTGGAGGGTTTATGGAGGGTTTGTGGCGCGTTAAGCTGAAAATGGCCCCTAAAAAGGACCATTTTCATACCAAAAAACCGCTAGATTCTGGGCTTTCTGGGCCCCCTATCAGATTCGAACTGATGACCCCCGCTTTACAAGAGCGGTGCTCTGGCCAGCTGAGCTAAGGAGGCAAACGCAATCAAGCGCTAGACAAGGCTACCGTACGCCTTGCTGAAAATGAAAATCCGGACCCTCTGCACTGGATCAGCCACGAACAGGAAGTTCCGCAGAGCCAGCTCAAACTGCCGCAAAAACAAGGTGCTGCGCCCGCACCCGGCGAGCGCAGCATCTAGCAAAACCCAAAACAGAAACCCAAAGCAGAATCAATCTACTTCTTAGCGTCCAGCACCTTCGTTGTGAAAGCTGCGAAGTCCTTATCAGTCTCCGGCATCCACTGCTGGCCGTCAACAAAGACGGTCGGTGTGGCACTGACACCGGCGGCTCCGGCAACTGCTCCGGCGTAGGCAACGAACGGGCGGAACGTCTTCTCGCTAATGCAGCTGCTGATATCGGCCGCACCAGCTTCGGTAGCCAGCTTCTCCAGCTTGGCGTTATCCAGGCCCTTGCTGTTTTCAGCAGGCTGGTTCGTGAAGAGGGAATCGACAAACGCCTTGTACTTATCCGGGGACTGATCAACCACGCATGACGCAGCGGCCGCAGAACGTGAGGAGTAGTTGGTGCCGGAAGAGAAACGGTCCAGGAACGGCAAGGCACGGTATTCCACGTTCACCTTGCCTGCACTGCGTAGCTCATCAAGTCCGGGGCCGTAGTTCTGCTCAAAGCCGTTGCACGCAGGACACATGAAGTCCAAGTACACCACTACCTGTGCAGGCTTACCGGAGGCTGAGGCCTTGATGCCAATCGCTGCAGGATCGGCCACGGTGGTGGGCCGCTCAGCAGGCTGCTCAGGAACTGAAGTGATGTCAACAGTTTTTTCAGTGGTGGTCGGGGCAACAATGGCCCCGTCCTTGCTCACCGTGACACCACCGTAAACGTTGGCGTTGGCAGGCACCGCGCCGGCATCTGCCACAGGCTCATTGGCCTTGGTGGTGTTGATGACTATCAAGGCAATGATGATGATGACCGCAATGACGCCCAACAAAACGCCACCACGAATCAGCCAACTGTTGCGCTTTTGGTTTTTCAGCTGTGCATCACGAATAACTTTTGCCTTTTCACGGGCAGCTGCCGTGCGCTGAGCATTTGTCATCCGCGGTTCGTTTTTAGAGCTCATAGTTCCTCAAGTCTTTGGGCATGAAAAAAGGCCGTTCAACGGCAAGTCCTCCATCATCCTAAATGAATAACCTTGGAAGAAGCCGTATAGGACCGCCACGCCCACCACAACGCACGAACAAGGCACGAACAACGCACGAACAAAGCCAGCACAACCACAAGTCATTAGACACAGGACCGATTTCTCCCCACACGCTAAACTGGACCAAAGTGTAGATCTACTTATGGGAGTTGCACGTGCCAGTCGATTCGATCAGTAATCCTGTCCACCATCCGGGCAGTTCCGACTTCATTGTCGTCTCAAACCGGCTGCCCGTGGACAGGGTCCCGGCTGAAGAGTCAGAGGACGGCTGGCGGCGCTCCCCCGGAGGCCTTGTCACCGCCCTTGCCCCCGTCATGGCTACCCGCGATGGCGCATGGGTTGGTTGGCATGGCGCTCCGGATGAAACCCTTGAGCCCTTCCACCACGGCAATATGGATCTAGTTCCGGTCCCTTTGTCCGAGGAAGAAGTGGAGCTCTACTATGAGGGCTTCTCCAACTCCACGCTCTGGCCGCTCTACCACGACGTTATTGCCCCACCGGAATTTCACCGCACCTGGTGGGATGCCTACCGGACGGTCAATCACCGCTTCGCCCAGGCCGCTGCGGACACCGCCGCACCCAACGCCACCGTGTGGGTGCAGGATTACCAACTTCAGCTGGTTCCACGTTACCTGCGCCAGCTGCGCCCCGATCTGCGCATTGGCTTCTTCAACCACATCCCATTCCCTCCCCCGGAGATCTTTGCCCAGCTTCCTTGGCGCAAGGAAATCATCACTGGATTATTGGATGCTGACCTCATCGGTTTCCAGCGCGCCAGCGATTCAGCGAACTTCCTACGCTCAGCCCGGCGCTTTGTTGGTGCCGGCGTCAAAGCGGCCCAGGTCCAGATCAAGGACAATGACGGCAAGGTGGTGCACATTTCCCGTGCCGCACCGTTCCCCATCTCCATTGACGTGGGCCAGATCAAAGCACTTGCGGCTAAACCGGAGGTCATTGCCCGTGCCAAGCAAATCCGCGAGGATATGGGCAATCCAAAGACTATTCTGCTCGGCGTGGACAGGCTCGATTACACCAAGGGCATCACCCACCGGCTCAAGGCTTATGGCGAACTCCTTGCCGAGGGGACTATCAAAGTCCAGGATGCCGCACTGATTCAGGTGGCCAGTCCCAGCCGCGAACGGGTGGAATCCTACCGCCTGCTCCGTGAGGAAGTTGATGGCATGGTGGGCCGGATGAACGGCCAGTTCGACACCATCTTGAACACCGCCATCCGCTACCTGCACCACAGCTACCCTGTGGAGGAAATGGTTGCCCTGTACCTGGCCGCCGACGTCATGCTTGTCACCTCCCTGCGTGATGGCATGAACCTGGTGGCCAAGGAGTACGTTGCCGCCCGCAGCGACAACACCGGTGCTCTGGTGCTCAGTGAGTTCACCGGCGCCGCTGACCAGCTCAAGTCAGCCCTCTTAGTGAACCCGCATGACATTGACGGTCTCAAGGGCGCCATTGTGCGGGCCATGAACCTCTCCCCCGCCGATTCCAGCCGCCGCATGCGTGCCATGCGCCGGCAGATCCTCTCGCACGACGTCCAGCGCTGGAGCGAGGAATTCCTAGCCACCCTCCAAACGGATGCCGTTCAGGTATGAGTCTGCCCACCGATCTGCGCGAGGCCGTCCTCACCCTTGCCCAAACCCCCCACCTGCTCCTTGCCCTGGACTTTGACGGCACCATGGCCCCTCTTGTCAGCCGAGCCCAGGACGCCCGCCCACTCCCTGGCTCTGCCGCAGCCTTTGCCGCACTAGCCACTTTGGAAGGTACGACGACGGCACTCATCTCAGGCCGGGCACTGGCAAGTTTGCGTCTGGTTGCCTCCCCTCCGCCACCAACATTGTTGGTTGGCAGTCACGGCGCGGAAACCTGGTGGGGGCCCAACTCTCCTGCCCTGGAACTCACCCCGGCCCAGGAAGAGGCGCTGGCGCATGCCCGCGCCGCGGTTGCCAGCGCCGTCAGTAGCTTTCCTGGCACCGTCGCGGAACAAAAGCCGGCCGGCGTCGTCCTGCATTACAGGCTGGCCAGCGACACCGATGGGCAGGCCGCCGTCCACCGTGTCAGGACAGCACTGGATGGTGACCCGGCGTTCCACATCACCACCGGGAAAATGGTGTTGGAAATTTCGGTACTCAACGCCAACAAGGGTGAGAGTCTTACCGCACTGCGTACCTTTAGCGGTGCAACGGCAACGTTCTTCGCCGGTGATGACGTCACGGATGAGCACGCCTTTGCCGCACTGCAACCCGGAGACCTGGGTGTGAAAGTGGGCCCCGGGGACACCTCAGCCTCCTTCCGCATCCCGGATGAGAGCGCACTGCCTGAGCTCTTGGAACTACTCCTGGAAACCCGCTCACGCACCCACCCGGCACAGTCCCCAAACACAAACGCCAGCGCAAACCCCAGTACAAACACCAGCGGCGCTCCCTAATCACACCAACGTGACGCCCGCCATGGGGAACTGGGCGCAAATGTGTCATACTTCATATGTTGGCTTATGCGCTGCCTTGTCAGTGCGCGGCTAATGCTTTGAAAAACCATTCACTTGAGGATCGTTCGGCACGTACCTGCCGATGAAGGGATTTATTGCTGTGGCTACAGTAACTTTTGATAACGCAACCCGCATTTACCCGGGCACCACCAAGCCCGCTGTTGACAAGCTCAACATTGACATCGCCGATGGCGAATTCCTTGTACTCGTTGGACCTTCCGGTTGCGGAAAGTCCACATCACTGCGCATGCTCGCAGGCTTGGAAGATGTCAACGCCGGCCGCATCCTGATTGGCGACCGCGACGTCACAGACGTTCCGCCCAAGGACCGCGACATTGCCATGGTTTTCCAGAACTATGCGCTATACCCGCACATGTCCGTTGCCGATAACATGGGCTTTGCCCTGAAGATCGCCGGCATCCCCAAGGAAGAGCGCGCCACCCGCGTAAAGGAAGCCGCAAAGCTCCTTGACCTGGAGGCTTACCTTGACCGCAAGCCGAAGGCACTCTCCGGTGGTCAGCGTCAGCGTGTGGCCATGGGCCGCGCCATTGTGCGTAACCCGCAGGTCTTCCTCATGGATGAGCCGCTCTCTAACTTGGATGCCAAGCTGCGTGTGCAGACTCGCACCCAGATCGCCTCACTGACCCGCCGCCTGGGCGTCACCACCGTTTACGTGACCCACGATCAGGTTGAGGCCATGACCATGGGCGATCGCGTTGCAGTGCTCAAGGACGGTCTGCTGATGCAGGTTGACACCCCTCGCAACCTCTACGATGCCCCGCAGAACGTGTTCGTTGCCGGCTTTATTGGCTCACCCGCCATGAACCTGCTGGAACTGCCTGTTGTTGACGGCGGAGTGAAGTTCGGTGGTTCAATTTACCCCGTGCCCAGCGCTGTGTTGGGCGAGGCTGCAGGGCACACTGTCACCGTTGGTATCCGTCCCGAGGACCTTGAAGTTGTTGGCGCCGGTGAGGGCTTGGCTGTAGAGTCCGACGTCGTTGAAGAGCTGGGTGCCGATGCTTACGTTTACGGTCACGCCATCATCGACGGCAACGAGCGCGACATGGTTGTTCGTGTTGACGGCCGCCGCCCACCGATGAAGGGCGACACCATCCACGTTCGCCCGCAGGCCGGCCACGTTCACCTCTTCGACGCCACCTCCGGTGCTCGTGTTGGAGATAAGTCAGTGACCCGCGACCTCTAATCGCTACCCGCTCCTTTGGGGCAAGAATTTGCGGCGCGGTTGCCTCCTGGATTTTTTCCAGCAGGCAGCCGCGTCGCTCCTTTTAAGAGAGACTTAAGTTATGACTGAGCATCCCGGCGCCAATTGGAACAACGAACCAACAGACTTTGAGCAGATTGGGAAGTTGCCGCGGAAGAGTGTGCCGCCGGCACAGGTGATGGGTTCACTGAACATCACCGCGGCCACCACGGATCCAGGTCTGCTTGATCTGCCCTGGCATATCAAATTAGAGGAATGGCCGGCCGCGAATTTGGCTGCCCTGCCCCGCGGTATTTCCCGGCACGTGGTCCGCTTTGCCCACCTTGACGGCTCCGTCATTGCCATTAAGGAAACCTCGGAGCACGTAGCCAAGCATGAATACCACATGCTGCGTAAGCTGGCCCGGCTGGATGTGCCCTGCGTGGAGCCTGTCGCTGTGATCAGTGGGCGCACCACCCCCAACGGTTCACCGCTTGATCCGGTGCTAGTTACCCGGCACTTGAAGTTCTCCATGCCTTACCGCGCTTTGTTCTCACAGAAGCTGCGCCGGGATACCCTCACCCGTTTGATCGATGCCCAGGCCCTGCTGCTGGTGCGTCTGCACCTGGTGGGTTTCTACTGGGGAGACGTTTCCCTCTCCAACACCTTGTTCCGCCGCGACGCTGGCGCCTTCGCCGCTTACCTGGTGGATGCCGAGACGGGCGAGCTCTACCCCGATCTCTCCACTGGACAGCGTGAATACGATCTTGAAATTGCCCGCGTGAACATTGCCGGTGAGCTGATGGATCTACTCGAAGGTGGGCTCATTGAGGAGAAGGTGGATCCGGTGGCCACCAGCGAGCTGATCATGGATAGCTACCGCCGCCTGTGGGCAGAGTTGACGGAGAAGGAGTCCTTTGAACTCGGTGACCGCTGGCGTGTGGGCGCCCGCATTCGTCGCCTGAACGATCTGGGCTTTGACGTTGAAGAGTACGCCATTAAAACAACTCCTGACGGCTCCACTATTCAGCTCCAGCCTAAAGTGGTCGACGCCGGGCACCACCAGCGCCGCTTGCTGCGCCTGACCGGTCTGGACGCCCAACAAAACCAGGCACGCCGTCTGCTCAATGACATGGACTCATTCCGCAATGATGTTTCCCCGGATAAGGATGAGGAGATCAGCGCCCACGAGTGGGTCAGCACCATCTTTGAGCCCATAGTCCGCTCTATTCCGCGTGAGCTGGGCGGGAAGCTGGAACCAGCCGAGGTGGTTCATGAGGTCCTGGAGCACCGCTGGTACAAGTCTCAGCAGGAGGAGCGCAACGTGCCCCTGGCCGAGGCTGTGCAGTCTTATGTGGATGACATCTTGCGTTTCCGCCGGGATGAGGATGCCATCATGCTCAGCGATGACACGGCCACCATCAAAATGCTAGAAGGCGGCGTCCTCCCCGACGCCGACTTCGAAGACTAACCCGACGCTCGCTCACTCCACGTCGCCTTTTTCCCGACGCTCGCTCACTCCACGTCCACAAATGACGAACGCTCCTGCAGCAACTGCTTTCACAAGCGCAGTTACTGCAGGACCGTTCGTATAAACACGACGTGGAGTGAGCGGGGGTCTAGGGGATGGCCTTGCCAGGATTCAAGATGCCTTGCGGGTCTAAGAGCGCCTTGATGCTGCGTTGCAGCTCCAGCACCTCCGCCGACTGTTCCAGGGGCAGCCACCGCAGTTTGTACTGGCCGATCCCGTGTTCACCTGTAATGGTGCCGCCTAATTCAAGCGCCTTATCGATCGATTCATCCAACGCATCGTTGAGGGCCTTGATACTCGCAGCATCCATCCCTGGCACCGAGAACGTGGGGTGCAGGTTGCCATCACCGGCGTGGGCAATCACGTGCAATTGAACACCGTGGCGGACAGCCATCTCTTCAAGGGCAGTGATGTAGTGCACCAGCTGTGACCGCGGAACAGCAACGTCTTCTCCCACACGATTTTCCGCGTCCACATCTAGCCCGCGGTTATTCCGTCTCAAGTCAACGAGACGTTGCGCCTCCATGGGGTCCTCCCGGCTGACCATGCCACCGATTTCTTCAAGGACTTCTGCAGCTACGGATTCCTCTAGTTCAGCCGCTAGACCGTCGAATTGAATCAGTAATAATGCTGTGCCGCGGCTGGAGAGCTTTGTCCCGTTGCGGAAATCTAGTTCCTTGAGAGACGGCCCGTCCAGGAGTTCAAGAATGCACGGCTGCACGCGGGCTGTCCCCAGAGCCAAAACACCTGCAGCCGCCGACTGTACATCCGGGAAGAATACGGCCAGTGTCCGCACAATGCTTGGGAGGTACTTCAGCCGGAGGGTTGCACCAACAACAATGCCCAGCGTACCTTCAGAACCTACGAAGAGACTGGTCAGATCGTAACCCGCAACACCTTTGAACGTCCTGTGACCTGTATGGATCAGGGACCCGTCTGCCAGCACCACGTCAAGTGCCAGCACAGCGTCACGCGTAACCCCGTACTTGGCGCAGCGCAGACCACCTGCATTGGTGGCAATGTTCCCCCCGATGGTGGAGATCTTGTAGCTAGCCGGATCTGGTGCAAACATCAGCCCAAATTCGCTCACCGCCGCATTCAAGTCTCCGTTGATCACCCCGGGTTCAACACGAGCGATCTCATCGGCCGCATTGACCTCTAGAATCGTATTCATCCGCGTCAGGTTCAACACCACTGAGCCGGAGGTGGCGTGAGCTCCGCCAGAGACACCGGTGCCGGCGCCCCGTGTCACCAACGGGACATTATGGGCTGCAGCAGCCCGCACTACGACTTGGACATCGGCCACGTTTTCCGCCCAGATAACAGCAACTGGTTCTTGGTAGTCCGTTACGGGCCCCTGGTCGACGGCGTATGTCTGCAGGTCCGCTGTGGCCACGCTAAGTTGATTCTCGCGGAGGGACTCTCGCAGCGCAGCTGCAAACTCTTCATTTAAGTGATGTTCCTGTACAGCCATGTCCTGCAGAGCCTTCTTTCAACGCCGGTGTGTGCCATTTTAGTTGAGGCTGTTCATTCTCTGCACACTGTGCTCTTTTGTGGAGGGGGGTGTTAAATGAGGGAGGCCCCGCACCGTGTGGTGTGGGGCCTCGACCTTTTTATGTGTTGTCCGGCGGTGTCCTACTCTCCCACATCCTCACGAATGCAGTACCATCGGCGCTGTGGGTCTTAGCTTCCGGGTTCGGAATGGGACCGGGCGTTTCCCCCACGCTATGACCACCGTAACTCATTCCCCACGGGCCAGCACGACTGTGTTGGTGTGGGTGGTTTGTTGGGTGTTCTTGTGATGAACAACTTCTCTTTTATTATACATGTAATTACCATTTCTATAAACCTTTGTTTAGGGGTTTATAGGTTTTGGTGGTGTCATGTTTTTTTTGTTTCCTGTCCGAACAAACGGGTGGGTTTGTTGGTTGGGAACCACATAGTGAACGCGAGCATACTTGTTTTTATAAAGTGTGTGTGGTGTAAGTTATCGGCCTATTAGTACCGGTCAGCTTCACGAGTCTTTAGTCCTCGCTTCCACGTCCGGCCTATCAACCCAGTAGTCTAGCTGGGGGCCTCTCACACTTTTACGTGTAGGGAAATCTCATCTTGAAGCGGGCTTCCCGCTTAGATGCTTTCAGCGGTTATCCCATCCGAACGTAGCTAATCAGCGATGCACTTGGCAGTACAACTGACACACCAGAGGTTCGTCCGTCCCGGTCCTCTCGTACTAAGGACAGCCCTTCTCAAATTTCCTGCGCGCGCAGCGGATAGGGACCGAACTGTCTCACGACGTTCTAAACCCAGCTCGCGTACCGCTTTAATGGGCGAACAGCCCAACCCTTGGGACCTACTCCAGCCCCAGGATGCGACGAGCCGACATCGAGGTGCCAAACCATGCCGTCGATATGGACTCTTGGGCAAGATCAGCCTGTTATCCCCGAGGTACCTTTTATCCGTTGAGCGACGGCCATTCCACAATGTGCCGCCGGATCACTAGTCCCGACTTTCGTCCCTGCTCGAGGTGTCCCTCTCACAGTCAAGCTCCCTTGTGCACTTACACTCGAAACCTGATTGCCAACCAGGCTGAGGGAACCTTTGGGCGCCTCCGTTACTCTTTAGGAGGCAACCGCCCCAGTTAAACTACCCATCAGGCACTGTCCCTGACCCGGATTACGGGCCGAAGTTAGATGTCCAAAGTGACCAGAGTGGTATTTCAACGATGACTCCATAACAACTAGCGTTGCTACTTCACAGTCTCCCACCTATCCTACACAAGCCACTCCGAACACCAATACCAAACTATAGTAAAGGTCTCGGGGTCTTTCCGTCCTGCTGCGCGTAACGAGCATCTTTACTCGTACTGCAATTTCGCCGAGTTTATGGTTGAGACAGCGGGGAAGTCGTTACTCCATTCGTGCAGGTCGGAACTTACCCGACAAGGAATTTCGCTACCTTAGGATGGTTATAGTTACCACCGCCGTTTACTGGGGCTTAAATTCTCAGCTTCGCACACAAGTGTGCTAACCGGTCCTCTTAACCTTCCAGCACCGGGCAGGAGTCAGTCCGTATACATCGTCTTGCGACTTCGCACGGACCTGTGTTTTTAGTAAACAGTCGCTTCCCCCTGGTCTCTGCGGCCCACACACGCTCACGGACAGCTAGTGTCCTTCACGTGGCAGGCCCCCCTTCTCCCGAAGTTACGGGGGCATTTTGCCGAGTTCCTTAACCATAATTCTCTCGATCGCCTTAGTATTCTCTACCTGATCACCTGTGTCGGTTTGGGGTACGGGCAGTTAGAACCTCACGTCGATGCTTTTCTAGGCAGCATAGGATCACCGAATTCCCCCCTACGGGGGTCCCATCAGATCTCAGAATCGTCATTGAAGACAACACAACGGATTTGCCTATCGTGTTTCCTACGTCCTTAGACCGGGACTACCATCGCCCGGCTCGGCTACCTTCCTGCGTCACACCTGTTAATACGTTTACCTCCCCGGTTCAGTTCCCACGCTCCCCACACATCCTGGTCCCGAAGGACACTCAATGATGGTTTGGGTGGTTAGTATCACCGGTTCAATATTGGCGGTTCTTCACCGGTACGGGAATATCAACCCGTTGTCCATCGACTACGCCTGTCGGCCTCGCCTTAGGTCCCGACTTACCCAGGGCAGATTAGCTTGACCCTGGAACCCTTGATCATTCGGCGGACGGGTTTCTCACCCGTCTTTCGCTACTCATGCCTGCATTCTCACTCGTGTAGGCTCCACCGCTAGTTCACACTGCGACTTCAATGCCCACACGACGCTCCCCTACCACTCCAAACCCCTGAAAAACACTCACGAGGAACATTTTTAGGGTCATGTTTGAAATCCACAACTTCGGCGGTGTACTTGAGCCCCGCTACATTGTCGGCGCGGGATCACTTGACCAGTGAGCTATTACGCACTCTTTTAAGGATGGCTGCTTCTAAGCCAACCTCCTGGTTGTCTAAGCAATCCCACATCCTTTCCCACTTAGCACACGCTTAGGGGCCTTAGTTGGTGGTCTGGGCTGTTTCCCTCTCGACTATGAAGCTTATCCCCCACAGTCTCACTGCTGCGCTCTGACTTACCGGCATTCGGAGTTTGGCTGACGTCAGTAACCTTGTAGGGCCCATTAGCCATCCAGTAGCTCTACCTCCAGTAAGAAACACGCAACGCTGCACCTAAATGCATTTCGGGGAGAACCAGCTATCACGAAGTTTGATTGGCCTTTCACCCCTACCCACAGCTCATCCCCTCCATTTTCAACTGAAGTGGGTTCGGTCCTCCACGCGCTCTTACACGCGCTTCAACCTGGCCATGGGTAGATCACTTCGCTTCGGGTCTAGATCACGCCACTAAACTCGCCCTATTCAGACTCGCTTTCGCTACGGCTTCCCCACACGGGTTAACCTCGCGACGTAACACTAACTCGCAGGCTCATTCTTCAAAAGGCACGCCATCACAAGAACAACTACCCACAAGGGGCACGCTTGCTCTGACGGATTGTAAGCACACGGTTTCAGGTACTATTTCACTCCCCTCCCGGGGTACTTTTCACCTTTCCCTCACGGTACTTGTCCGCTATCGGTCATTAGGTAGTATTTAGGCTTATCAGGTGGTCCTGACAGATTCACACGGGATTTCTCGGGCCCCGTGCTACTTGGGATACTCACCCAAGGGAGTGCACTGCATTTCAGTTACGGGACTCTCACCCTCTACGGTCGGCCATTCAAAACCGTTCACCTATACATGCACCATTCCCCTTCCTGAACCGGCAGATCCAGATCGGTAAGTCCCACAACCCCGCACCATGCAACGCCCGCCGGCTATCACACATGACACGGTTTAGCCTGTTCCGCTTTCGCTCGCCACTACTAACGGAATCACTTTTGTTTTCTCTTCCTGTGGGTACTGAGATGTTTCACTTCCCCACGTTCCCTCCACACATCCTATATATTCAGATGCAGGTCACTACCTCGTCTTGCAACGGGTAGCGGGGTTCCCCCATTCGGACACCCTCGGATCAAAGTTTGGTTATCAACTCCCCGAGGCTTATCGCAGATTCCTACGTCCTTCTTCGGCTCCTAATGCCAAGGCATCCACCGTGCGCCCTTAAAAACTTGACCACACACTCTGGTCACTCTTACTTATCGAGAGAACCATGAAAACCAACACCACCACCCCAAAAGGGTCGTGACATCAGATCCAGGTTCAATTATCTCAAAGAAATTGCTTCTTTATAAAGATGCTCGCGTTCACTATGTAGTTCTCAAACAACAACCCCACCACACACCCCACCAACCACAGCAACACACAAAAGAGTGTGTCACCGAACAGGCCAGAGAAGTCATGTGCGGGAAACCAGGCACAACACAACCACCAACACCACACCCCCCAACAGGTAAACACCCAACAAACAGGCACTCACCCACAGGAAACACGATAATCAGCGGTCCTTGTTATTCCAGGACCCAACAGTGTGCCAAACACAACAACAACAACTACCAACAACCCCTAACAGCTCTTTCCTCACACCCACCAAAGGATGCGGTACTCAAACCAAGGCCGCGATACTCATCATCAGCTATCTTATTGATATTCCACCCTTGAGCAACTCACCCAGAAACAGACGTCCTGGCAATGAGTCTTTACTCCTCCTACCACCAACACAACCCATGCGGGCCATACCGTGATACTCGGTGCTCCTTAGAAAGGAGGTGATCCAGCCGCACCTTCCGGTACGGCTACCTTGTTACGACTTAGTCCCAATCGCCAGTCCCACCTTCGACAGCTCCCTCCCCACAAGGGGGTTAGGCCACCGGCTTCGGGTGTTACCAACTTTCGTGACTTGACGGGCGGTGTGTACAAGGCCCGGGAACGTATTCACCGCAGCGTTGCTGATCTGCGATTACTAGCGACTCCGACTTCATGGGGTCGAGTTGCAGACCCCAATCCGAACTGAGACCGGCTTTTTGGGATTAGCTCCACCTCACAGTATCGCAACCCATTGTACCGGCCATTGTAGCATGCGTGAAGCCCAAGACATAAGGGGCATGATGATTTGACGTCGTCCTCACCTTCCTCCGAGTTGACCCCGGCAGTCTCCTATGAGTCCCCACCACTACGTGCTGGCAACATAGAACGAGGGTTGCGCTCGTTGCGGGACTTAACCCAACATCTCACGACACGAGCTGACGACAACCATGCACCACCTGTAAACCGACCGCAAGCGGGGCACTTGTTTCCAAGTGTTTCCAGTTCATGTCAAGCCTTGGTAAGGTTCTTCGCGTTGCATCGAATTAATCCGCATGCTCCGCCGCTTGTGCGGGCCCCCGTCAATTCCTTTGAGTTTTAGCCTTGCGGCCGTACTCCCCAGGCGGGGCACTTAATGCGTTAGCTACGGCGCGGAAAACGTGGAATGTCCCCCACACCTAGTGCCCAACGTTTACGGCATGGACTACCAGGGTATCTAATCCTGTTCGCTCCCCATGCTTTCGCTCCTCAGCGTCAGTTAATGCCCAGAGACCTGCCTTCGCCATCGGTGTTCCTCCTGATATCTGCGCATTTCACCGCTACACCAGGAATTCCAGTCTCCCCTACATCACTCTAGTCTGCCCGTACCCACCGCAGATCCGGGGTTGAGCCCCGGACTTTCACGGCAGACGCGACAAACCGCCTACGAGCTCTTTACGCCCAATAATTCCGGATAACGCTTGCGCCCTACGTATTACCGCGGCTGCTGGCACGTAGTTAGCCGGCGCTTCTTCTGCAAGTACCCTCAACCAGCTAAACACTGGCCTTGTTCCCTACTGAAAGAGGTTTACAACCCGAAGGCCGTCATCCCTCACGCGGCGTCGCTGCATCAGGCTTTCGCCCATTGTGCAATATTCCCCACTGCTGCCTCCCGTAGGAGTCTGGGCCGTGTCTCAGTCCCAGTGTGGCCGGTCACCCTCTCAGGCCGGCTACCCGTCGTCGCCTTGGTGAGCCATTACCTCACCAACAAGCTGATAGGCCGCGAGTCCATCCAAAACCAATAAATCTTTCAACCAAACCCCATGCGAGGTAAAGTCAATATCCAGTATTAGACCCCGTTTCCAAGGCTTATCCCAGAGTTAAGGGCAGGTTACTCACGTGTTACTCACCCGTTCGCCACTAATCCCCCCACAAGTGAGGTTCATCGTTCGACTTGCATGTGTTAAGCACGCCGCCAGCGTTCATCCTGAGCCAGGATCAAACTCTCCGTTAATAACTAAACAGACACACACAAACACACCGGAAAAAGGTCATGAATGCATGCACTAAATTCGAAACCAGCTAAACAACCATTCATCACCACAGGGGCGGCAACAAACAGTCAAATAACCAATTCAATATAAATAAATTGGTATCAATAAAACTTGGCACACTATTGAGTTCTCAAACAACAACCACACCCAGCCAACACACCACAAACAAAACAACTTATTCACGATGATCAGCGCCGAGGCAACTTTCCAACCTTACCCATAAAGCCTCAACAATGCAAATCCCTCAACCAGCAGACCACACCACCAAAACACAGGAAAAGAACCAACAAAACCAGTCCCAAACCCAGGCAAACCATTCCCCCAACAAGCAGGGCAACTCGAAAAACAATACACACAAAAACACCCACACGCAAATCGGCTCCCGGCCTACAAGAACACCCGTGCGCATATGCCTACAATCCGCGGATCTGCCATTCCGGGGGCTTGGGCGATGACAGCTCGGGGCCTTCTGCGGCGCGTAGAGAACACAACTGGATCCAGGCGGAGGGGTAACCGCAGAAGACTGCTCTCGTGGGCGCTGGCGTTCCCTAGAGGCAAGGTTCTGAGCCGTGCCAGAGCCCCGCAAGGCCAATACGTCAGATACTCCTGGGCCACTAGTCAAAAGTGATGCCGGCTTATTGTGCCCGGCCTGTGGGACTGCGCCGTGCGCACCTTGGGGTGGTCTTTTGTTGGGGTGGGGCTGGCCTTTAAACGTGTGTTAAATTGAGGGAGGCCCCGCACCGTGTGGTGTGGGGCCTCGACCTTTTTATGTGTTGTCCGGCGGTGTCCTACTCTCCCACATCCTCACGAATGCAGTACCATCGGCGCTGTGGGTCTTAGCTTCCGGGTTCGGAATGGGACCGGGCGTTTCCCCCACGCTATGACCACCGTAACTCATTCCCCACGGGGCAGCACGACTGTGTTGGTGTGGGTGGTTTGTTGGGTGTTCTTGTGATGAACAACTTCTATTTCTATTTTATTATACATGTAATTACCATTTCTATAAACCTTTGTTTAGGGGTTTATAGGTTTTGGTGGTGTCATGTTTTTTTTGTTTCCTGTCCGAACAAACGGGTGGGTTTGTTGGTTGGGAACCACATAGTGAACGCGAGCATACTTGTTTTTATAAAGTGTGTGTGGTGTAAGTTATCGGCCTATTAGTACCGGTCAGCTTCACGAGTCTTTAGTCCTCGCTTCCACGTCCGGCCTATCAACCCAGTAGTCTAGCTGGGGGCCTCTCACACTTTTACGTGTAGGGAAATCTCATCTTGAAGCGGGCTTCCCGCTTAGATGCTTTCAGCGGTTATCCCATCCGAACGTAGCTAATCAGCGATGCACTTGGCAGTACAACTGACACACCAGAGGTTCGTCCGTCCCGGTCCTCTCGTACTAAGGACAGCCCTTCTCAAATTTCCTGCGCGCGCAGCGGATAGGGACCGAACTGTCTCACGACGTTCTAAACCCAGCTCGCGTACCGCTTTAATGGGCGAACAGCCCAACCCTTGGGACCTACTCCAGCCCCAGGATGCGACGAGCCGACATCGAGGTGCCAAACCATGCCGTCGATATGGACTCTTGGGCAAGATCAGCCTGTTATCCCCGAGGTACCTTTTATCCGTTGAGCGACGGCCATTCCACAATGTGCCGCCGGATCACTAGTCCCGACTTTCGTCCCTGCTCGAGGTGTCCCTCTCACAGTCAAGCTCCCTTGTGCACTTACACTCGAAACCTGATTGCCAACCAGGCTGAGGGAACCTTTGGGCGCCTCCGTTACTCTTTAGGAGGCAACCGCCCCAGTTAAACTACCCATCAGGCACTGTCCCTGACCCGGATTACGGGCCGAAGTTAGATGTCCAAAGTGACCAGAGTGGTATTTCAACGATGACTCCATAACAACTAGCGTTGCTACTTCACAGTCTCCCACCTATCCTACACAAGCCACTCCGAACACCAATACCAAACTATAGTAAAGGTCTCGGGGTCTTTCCGTCCTGCTGCGCGTAACGAGCATCTTTACTCGTACTGCAATTTCGCCGAGTTTATGGTTGAGACAGCGGGGAAGTCGTTACTCCATTCGTGCAGGTCGGAACTTACCCGACAAGGAATTTCGCTACCTTAGGATGGTTATAGTTACCACCGCCGTTTACTGGGGCTTAAATTCTCAGCTTCGCACACAAGTGTGCTAACCGGTCCTCTTAACCTTCCAGCACCGGGCAGGAGTCAGTCCGTATACATCGTCTTGCGACTTCGCACGGACCTGTGTTTTTAGTAAACAGTCGCTTCCCCCTGGTCTCTGCGGCCCACACACGCTCACGGACAGCTAGTGTCCTTCACGTGGCAGGCCCCCCTTCTCCCGAAGTTACGGGGGCATTTTGCCGAGTTCCTTAACCATAATTCTCTCGATCGCCTTAGTATTCTCTACCTGATCACCTGTGTCGGTTTGGGGTACGGGCAGTTAGAACCTCACGTCGATGCTTTTCTAGGCAGCATAGGATCACCGAATTCCCCCCTACGGGGGTCCCATCAGATCTCAGAATCGTCATTGAAGACAACACAACGGATTTGCCTATCGTGTTTCCTACGTCCTTAGACCGGGACTACCATCGCCCGGCTCGGCTACCTTCCTGCGTCACACCTGTTAATACGTTTACCTCCCCGGTTCAGTTCCCACGCTCCCCACACATCCTGGTCCCGAAGGACACTCAATGATGGTTTGGGTGGTTAGTATCACCGGTTCAATATTGGCGGTTCTTCACCGGTACGGGAATATCAACCCGTTGTCCATCGACTACGCCTGTCGGCCTCGCCTTAGGTCCCGACTTACCCAGGGCAGATTAGCTTGACCCTGGAACCCTTGATCATTCGGCGGACGGGTTTCTCACCCGTCTTTCGCTACTCATGCCTGCATTCTCACTCGTGTAGGCTCCACCGCTAGTTCACACTGCGACTTCAATGCCCACACGACGCTCCCCTACCACTCCAAACCCCTGAAAAACACTCACGAGGAACATTTTTAGGGTCATGTTTGAAATCCACAACTTCGGCGGTGTACTTGAGCCCCGCTACATTGTCGGCGCGGGATCACTTGACCAGTGAGCTATTACGCACTCTTTTAAGGATGGCTGCTTCTAAGCCAACCTCCTGGTTGTCTAAGCAATCCCACATCCTTTCCCACTTAGCACACGCTTAGGGGCCTTAGTTGGTGGTCTGGGCTGTTTCCCTCTCGACTATGAAGCTTATCCCCCACAGTCTCACTGCTGCGCTCTGACTTACCGGCATTCGGAGTTTGGCTGACGTCAGTAACCTTGTAGGGCCCATTAGCCATCCAGTAGCTCTACCTCCAGTAAGAAACACGCAACGCTGCACCTAAATGCATTTCGGGGAGAACCAGCTATCACGAAGTTTGATTGGCCTTTCACCCCTACCCACAGCTCATCCCCTCCATTTTCAACTGAAGTGGGTTCGGTCCTCCACGCGCTCTTACACGCGCTTCAACCTGGCCATGGGTAGATCACTTCGCTTCGGGTCTAGATCACGCCACTAAACTCGCCCTATTCAGACTCGCTTTCGCTACGGCTTCCCCACACGGGTTAACCTCGCGACGTAACACTAACTCGCAGGCTCATTCTTCAAAAGGCACGCCATCACAAGAACAACTACCCACAAGGGGCACGCTTGCTCTGACGGATTGTAAGCACACGGTTTCAGGTACTATTTCACTCCCCTCCCGGGGTACTTTTCACCTTTCCCTCACGGTACTTGTCCGCTATCGGTCATTAGGTAGTATTTAGGCTTATCAGGTGGTCCTGACAGATTCACACGGGATTTCTCGGGCCCCGTGCTACTTGGGATACTCACCCAAGGGAGTGCACTGCATTTCAGTTACGGGACTCTCACCCTCTACGGTCGGCCATTCAAAACCGTTCACCTATACATGCACCATTCCCCTTCCTGAACCGGCAGATCCAGATCGGTAAGTCCCACAACCCCGCACCATGCAACGCCCGCCGGCTATCACACATGACACGGTTTAGCCTGTTCCGCTTTCGCTCGCCACTACTAACGGAATCACTTTTGTTTTCTCTTCCTGTGGGTACTGAGATGTTTCACTTCCCCACGTTCCCTCCACACATCCTATATATTCAGATGCAGGTCACTACCTCGTCTTGCAACGGGTAGCGGGGTTCCCCCATTCGGACACCCTCGGATCAAAGTTTGGTTATCAACTCCCCGAGGCTTATCGCAGATTCCTACGTCCTTCTTCGGCTCCTAATGCCAAGGCATCCACCGTGCGCCCTTAAAAACTTGACCACACACTCTGGTCACTCTTACTTATCGAGAGAACCATGAAAACCAACACCACCACCCCAAAAGGGTCGTGACATCAGATCCAGGTTCAATTATCTCAAAGAAATTGCTTCTTTATAAAGATGCTCGCGTTCACTATGTAGTTCTCAAACAACAACCCCACCACACACCCCACCAACCACAGCAACACACAAAAGAGTGTGTCACCGAACAGGCCAGAGAAGTCATGTGCGGGAAACCAGGCACAACACAACCACCAACACCACACCCCCCAACAGGTAAACACCCAACAAACAGGCACTCACCCACAGGAAACACGATAATCAGCGGTCCTTGTTATTCCAGGACCCAACAGTGTGCCAAACACAACAACAACAACTACCAACAACCCCTAACAGCTCTTTCCTCACACCCACCAAAGGATGCGGTACTCAAACCAAGGCCGCGATACTCATCATCAGCTATCTTATTGATATTCCACCCTTGAGCAACTCACCCAGAAACAGACGTCCTGGCAATGAGTCTTTACTCCTCCTACCACCAACACAACCCATGCGGGCCATACCGTGATACTCGGTGCTCCTTAGAAAGGAGGTGATCCAGCCGCACCTTCCGGTACGGCTACCTTGTTACGACTTAGTCCCAATCGCCAGTCCCACCTTCGACAGCTCCCTCCCCACAAGGGGGTTAGGCCACCGGCTTCGGGTGTTACCAACTTTCGTGACTTGACGGGCGGTGTGTACAAGGCCCGGGAACGTATTCACCGCAGCGTTGCTGATCTGCGATTACTAGCGACTCCGACTTCATGGGGTCGAGTTGCAGACCCCAATCCGAACTGAGACCGGCTTTTTGGGATTAGCTCCACCTCACAGTATCGCAACCCATTGTACCGGCCATTGTAGCATGCGTGAAGCCCAAGACATAAGGGGCATGATGATTTGACGTCGTCCTCACCTTCCTCCGAGTTGACCCCGGCAGTCTCCTATGAGTCCCCACCACTACGTGCTGGCAACATAGAACGAGGGTTGCGCTCGTTGCGGGACTTAACCCAACATCTCACGACACGAGCTGACGACAACCATGCACCACCTGTAAACCGACCGCAAGCGGGGCACTTGTTTCCAAGTGTTTCCAGTTCATGTCAAGCCTTGGTAAGGTTCTTCGCGTTGCATCGAATTAATCCGCATGCTCCGCCGCTTGTGCGGGCCCCCGTCAATTCCTTTGAGTTTTAGCCTTGCGGCCGTACTCCCCAGGCGGGGCACTTAATGCGTTAGCTACGGCGCGGAAAACGTGGAATGTCCCCCACACCTAGTGCCCAACGTTTACGGCATGGACTACCAGGGTATCTAATCCTGTTCGCTCCCCATGCTTTCGCTCCTCAGCGTCAGTTAATGCCCAGAGACCTGCCTTCGCCATCGGTGTTCCTCCTGATATCTGCGCATTTCACCGCTACACCAGGAATTCCAGTCTCCCCTACATCACTCTAGTCTGCCCGTACCCACCGCAGATCCGGGGTTGAGCCCCGGACTTTCACGGCAGACGCGACAAACCGCCTACGAGCTCTTTACGCCCAATAATTCCGGATAACGCTTGCGCCCTACGTATTACCGCGGCTGCTGGCACGTAGTTAGCCGGCGCTTCTTCTGCAAGTACCCTCAACCAGCTAAACACTGGCCTTGTTCCCTACTGAAAGAGGTTTACAACCCGAAGGCCGTCATCCCTCACGCGGCGTCGCTGCATCAGGCTTTCGCCCATTGTGCAATATTCCCCACTGCTGCCTCCCGTAGGAGTCTGGGCCGTGTCTCAGTCCCAGTGTGGCCGGTCACCCTCTCAGGCCGGCTACCCGTCGTCGCCTTGGTGAGCCATTACCTCACCAACAAGCTGATAGGCCGCGAGTCCATCCAAAACCAATAAATCTTTCAACCAAACCCCATGCGAGGTAAAGTCAATATCCAGTATTAGACCCCGTTTCCAAGGCTTATCCCAGAGTTAAGGGCAGGTTACTCACGTGTTACTCACCCGTTCGCCACTAATCCCCCCACAAGTGAGGTTCATCGTTCGACTTGCATGTGTTAAGCACGCCGCCAGCGTTCATCCTGAGCCAGGATCAAACTCTCCGTTAATAACTAAACAGACACACACAAACACACCGGAAAAAGGTCATGAATGCATGCACTAAATTCGAAACCAGCTAAACAACCATTCATCACCACAGGGGCGGCAACAAACAGTCAAATAACCAATTCAATATAAATAAATTGGTATCAATAAAACTTGGCACACTATTGAGTTCTCAAACAACAACCACACCCAGCCAACACACCACAAACAAAACAACTTATTCACGATGATCAGCGCCGAGGCAACTTTCCAATCTTACCCGCATGAATTCCAATAAGTCAAATCCAGGATTTCAACTAAAGTTCATAAATTGAACACAATCCATCGAGCCTTTTTTCAAGGCTATCTAGTTTGGTCTGGTCCGGATCCGAACTGTTCGTTCAGCGGAGTACTAACTGTAGCACCTGTTGACCGTGAACACCAAATGGCTGGCAGGTGAACGCGAAGTGACAATTCCTACCTCTGAACAGGTGCCAAATACAGTGCACCAAGCGGAGGTACACGCAGCCGCAATGATGCACTTTGGCCGTCCCATGCAAGCTCTTCGGCTTGGAGCTCTCCGGTGTTTCTAACATCGGATCCGCCATAGGTTTCAAGGTCGGTGTTGAGAACTTCTTGCCAGAGGCCCGCTTGCGGCAGCCCAACGCGATAGCCCTCGTACGCAAGGCCGGCAAAGTTGATGACGCACACCAGTGGGTTGCCGATTTTATCCCAGCGCACAAAGGAGACCACGTTATTTTCAGAATCACCACCATTGAGCCAGGTGAAACCGGCTTGGACATTGTCCTGCTCATAAAGGGCTGGGGTGTTGGAATAGCAGTCGTTCAGGTCCTTAACGAGTGCCTGGATGGCACTGTGGGCGGGGTTCTCGGCCAGCCACCAGTCAAGGCCGTGCTGTTCACTCCATTCAGCTTCCTGAGCAAACTCGGTGCCCATGAAGATCAGTTGCTTACCAGGGTGCGCCCACTGGAACGCCAAATAAGCGCGCAAGTTGGCCAGTTGCTGCCACCTGTCCCCTGGCATTTTGCGAAGCAGTGATCCCTTGCCATGGACCACTTCGTCGTGGCTAATAGGTAGCAGGAAGTTCTCCGTGAACGCATAAACCAGGGAGAACGTGATTTGGTTGTGGTGCCAGCCCCTGTTGATGGGCTCTTCGCCTATATAGGTCAGCGAGTCATGCATCCAGCCCATGTTCCATTTCAGCCCAAAGCCCAGTCCGCCACCACTGGTGGGAGCGGTCACGCCGGGGAATGCGGTTGATTCTTCGGCAATGGTGATGATGCCGGGGTTGCGCCGGTAAGCGGTGGCATTCATTTCCTGCAGGAAGCTGATTGCTTCAAGGTTCTCCCTGCCGCCATACCTGTTGGGGCTCCAGGCCCCGTCTTCACGGGAATAGTCAAGATAAAGCATGGATGCGACGGCGTCCACCCGTATCCCGTCAATGTGGAACTCTTCAAACCAGTAGAGAGCGTTGGCTACAAGGAAGTTCCTGACTTCATTGCGGCCAAAGTCAAAGATCAGTGTGCCCCAGTCGGGGTGCTCGCCCAGACGCGGGTCTGGGTGTTCGTATTGAGCCCCACCATTGAATTTGGCCAGCGCCCACTCATCTTTAGGGAAGTGCGCCGGCACCCAGTCCATGATGACGCCAATGCCGGCTTGGTGCAGAGAGTCCACAAGGAATCGGAACTCGTCAGGGTGGCCAAAGCGCGAGGTTGGGGCGTAGTAGGAGGTGACCTGGTATCCCCATGAACCGCCAAAGGGATGTTCGGCCACGGGCATGAGCTCAATATGGGTGAAACCAAGCCATTTGACGTACTCCACGAGCTCGCGGGCCAGTTCTACGTAGCTCAAGCCCACACGCCATGAACCCAAGTGCACCTCATAAACACTCATGGGCGAATTGTGCGGGTCTACCTGGCTTCTTTGCGCCATCCAGTCCCCGTCTTGGAAAGAATAGCTTGATTCAACCACGCGAGATGCCGTTAGCGGGGGCACCTCGGTTCCATAGGCCATGGGGTCCGCTTTTTGCAGCCATTGACCCTGCTCGGTGAGGATTTCAAATTTGTAGCGGTCTCCTGCGGCGACATCCGGAATGAACAGTTCCCAGATCCCACTATTGCCCAGGCTTCGCATGGCGTGTCCACGGCCGTCCCACCCATTGAACTCGCCGATGACCCGAACGGCTTGCACGGCTGGCACCCACACAGCGAAGCTGACTCCTGAGACCTCGCCCAGTGCGGAGTGGTAGCGCTGGACATGTGCACCCAACACAGTCCAGAGAGTCTCATGCCTGCCCTCAGCCATGAGGTGCATATCCAATTCACCCACTGTGGGCATGTAGCGGTAGGCATCATCCATGCGGGTGACACCCTGTGCATAGCCAACATCCAGGCGATAGTCAGGGACATGCCCCGGGTTCTCTGCGCGAATCACAACAACCCAAACACCGCCGTGCTCATGAGCCATAGGGAACTCTGCGCTGCCCGTCACTAACGTAACGGACTGCGCCAAATGCCGCAGCGCACGCACGGTCACAAAACCGTCGCCGTCAAGGTGTGCCCCCAAGACCGAGTGAGGTGCGTAATAGCTTCCCTCGGAGATTCGCGCCAAGACTCCCGCATCGACAGCAAGCGGGGCTACTTTATTCAGTCCCATGTCCACACCACTTTCCCTTGATTCAAGCAATTCCCGCACAGCTTTAATCGGCACCCACGCCCAGCTGGGTCGATTTTGCACTTCATAAACGATTTCATACAGGGCCTTGTCCAGCCACAATGCCACGAAAAGTGCACTGTTGCGTGCGATGACCTCACCGGAGGCCTCCGCATAACCGTTTATGAAGGCGTCGGCACACTGTTTTGACCAGCGTGCGCCCTGTGCCGCCGTCACCTCTTCGGTGGCTGCGGCTTGCGCCCCGGCATAGTCAAATGAGCGCAACATTCCGGCCAGGTCACGCAATGTGACATCGGGCAGGCCCCGATCGGCCAACGGACGCAACGGTTCGCCTTCAAAATCCAGAATGTACCAGCCGCTCTCCCCGGCAGATTCCTTGTGCAGGAGCTGCCCTAGGTGCAGGTCACCATGAATACGCTGCACCGGCGGCAAAGTCTTTATTTTGCGCAGCTGTGTTAAGACGTTTTGGAAGTCAGCCTCATAGGGCCCGACGGCGGTGCCCACCAGCGCCCAAGCCGCCTGAAGCCGAGTGGAGATCGCCTCTATAAATGATGCCTTCTCGCTTGGTTCATAGCTGCGCGCACCCAGGCTGTTGCGCAACCCGGCATGAACGCGGGCCAGGGATGCTCCTATGGCGTGGGCGTGCTGGGAAAAGTCGCATTGCTTTCCAGCCGCTTCCAGTGCCAGTGCCCATCCGTCTTTGGCGCCAGCAATGAAGTCGTGAATCACAAAAAGGGTGGTGTTGGACTCTCCGTACCCCACGGACGCTTGCAACAGTGGAACGTTTACCTCGCCAGCCTCTTGTGCCGCGAGGGCAAGAGCCGCGCCAATTTCAACTTCCGGATGGACGCCCGGTTGGATAACTCGAAAGAACTTAGCAATAAGGGGCATGTTGCCCAGTTGGAATATGACAGAGGTATTGGATTGTTCACTCCGCACCAAGCGAATGTTTGTTGCCGGCACAACACTTTCTGCGCCCAGAGCTCCCAGAGCGGGATTGCGCCATATATGAAGAGCAACGCCAGCTATGCGCGGCACACTATTGGGAGCAAGAACCTCCGCCAGCCACGCCTGCAAAAATGCTGGATCCCCCAAACCTTCATACACGCGCCCACCCGGCCAAGAGGCTCCGGCTTCAGTCTCGCCGGCTTGGACTGCACCTAACAAGGCCCCAAGTTCAACGCCAACATCATTTAGTACACCAGTACTATTTCCACGGATACTCAGCGGTACGTGAAGTGTCAGCCCGGTGCTTACATCCGGAAAATCCACGCTGACAAGTAACACCAGGAGGCAAACCTCCGGGTCATTCGCGTCCAGCTCAAAAACATCCGCAATACTTATTTGCGCACCAATGCCCGCCTCACCCTTGCGTGGGTACCAGCGTTGCTGTGGCAGCCATTGAGCTAAGAGGTCAACGAGCGCGGACATTAGTACCCGTACTCCGTTCCATCAATTACCGGCATGGCCTGCGTTTGTGTGGAAAGCACGTTGGAGGATTGAGAGCGCAGCCGCAGCCAGTAAAAATCGTATGAGCCAAGCGTCAGGCTGAGGTTCCCTTCCTCATCAATGCCGGGGAAAATATCATGACCAAAAACGTCCCGAAGGCCTCTGCCGGAAAGGGTTGGTATATGCAAAATGGCGGCTGCCGGGTTTTGGGAGAGGTTAAAGACGCACAAAATAGTTTCCGGACGCTCTCCTTCCGCATTGCCTACGGGCAGCACTCGCAAGAAGGCGAGCACAGATTCATGCGAGGTGGACACATTCTCGTAGCGGCCCAACCCAAACGCCGGGTGGGTCTTGCGCACACCAAGAATTTGCTTATTCCAATGCAGCAGGGAACTTGAATGCCCCATCTGCGCCTCAACATTGACGTGGTTGTAGTGGTAAACCAAGGACTGCACCACGGGAAGGAACAATTTGCCCGGGTCAGTGTTGGAGAAACCTGCGTTCCTGTCCGGGTTCCACTGCATGGGTGTTCGGGAGGCATCCCTGTCATCGAGCCAGATGTTATCTCCCATGCCAATTTCATCGCCATAGTACAGAAATGGGCTGCCAGGCAGGGCCATCAACAGGGCGTTAATCAGCTCAATTTCGGCCCGTGAGTTATCCAGCAGAGTTGCCAACCGGCGTCGAATACCAATATTGGCCCGCATCCGGGAGTCAGGAGCGTACCAGCCCATCATTGCTTCACGCTCGCTGGGAGTCACCATCTCCAATGTGAGCTCGTCATGGTTGCGCAGGAACGTTCCCCACTGGGCGTTAGCTGGAATGTCCGGGGTGTTGGCCATGGTCTCAATGATCGGGGCGGCCTTTTGATCACGAAGGGCGTAGTAGAGCCGGGGCATGATCGGGAAGTGGAACGCCATGTGGCATTCGGGTTTCTCCTCGGTGCCAAAATAATCCACCACTTCATGTGGCATCTGGTTGGCCTCAGCAACAATAATCCGGCCAGGGAACTCGTTATCAACCATGGCCCGAAGATCCTGTAAAAATTCGTGCGTTTTGGGCAGGTTTTCGCAGTTAGTGCCGTCTTCTGCGTACAGGTATGGGATGGCATCTGCCCGGAAACCGTCAATTCCTTGTTGCAGCCAGAACCGCACAATATCAAAAACGGCTTCCTTGACAGCAGGATTTTCATAGTTCAAATCTGGCTGGTGGCTGAAGAACCTGTGCCAGAAGAATTGCCGTCGAATGGGGTCAAAGCTCCAGTTGGATTCTTCAGTATCAACAAAGATGATCCTGGCGTCCTCATACAGCTCAGTGGTGTCACTCCACATGTAGAAGTCGCCGTACGGGCCCTCCGGATCTTCCCTTGACTCTTTAAACCACCGGTGCTGGTCCGAGGTGTGGTTCAGCGGCAAGTCAATGATGATCCGCATTCCGCGTTCGTGCGCCTGGGTCACCAGGGATTGGAAATCTGAAATGGTGCCGTAAGCATCCATTACCGCCCGGAAATCCCTGACGTCGTAGCCGCCGTCCAGTAATGGCGAATCAAAGAACGGTGGGAGCCAGAGGCAGTCCACACCCAACCATTGGAGGTAGTCAAGGCGTGAAATCAGCCCCGAAAAATCGCCGGCACCGTCACCGTTGGCATCGGCAAAGCTCTGCACAAGCACTTCATAAAAGACAGCCTTGCGGTACCAGTGCGGGTCGTGGGCCAGTCCCGGTGCAATCAGGTTGAACGCGGATGAGCTGTGGCTGTGCGAAAAGGACATGCTTTAACCCCTAACGTGCAAAATGTGGGCCGGTTCAAAGTGAGCGTCCAAACGGAAGTAGTTCTTTTTACTCCAGTTCCAGCTGGCACCGGTGATGAGTTCATCCACGCGGAACGTCCCATCGCCAGACAACCCGTCAAGCTCCAGCGCGTCAAGGTCAAGAGTTACTTCCCCTTCACGCATGCTGTGCGGGTCAACGTTGATGACAACAATAATGGTGTCCTTGCGGGCCGGTTCATCCGCTGTGGCAGCAATATTTTTGTGCTTGCTGAAAACCAGGGTGGCGGGGTCGGAGCTCTCATGCAGCGTCAAGTTCTGCAGATCTAACAATGCAGGGTGGGCACGCCGTATCCCATTGAGCAGCGTAACAAAGGGAGCAAGTGACTTATTCTGTGCCTCTGCGCCAGCAAAGTCCCGATTTTTGTACTCATATTTTTCATTGTCAATGTTCTCTTCGGACCCGGGCCGCGCCACGTGTTCAAAAAGTTCAAAGCCTGCGTACATTCCCCACAGTGGGCTACCCATGGCGGCCAAAATAGCACGAATCTTAAACGCTGCCGGGCCACCGTACTGCAAATATTCGGTGAGAATGTCAGGGGTGTTAACGAAGAAGTTGGGGCGGAAGTAGCCAGCGGATTCGCCGCTCACGTGGACTAGGTACTCTTCCAGTTCCTCCTTGGTGTTCCGCCAGGTGAAATAGCTGTAGGACTGCTGGAATCCTGCCCTGCCCAGCGCCGCCATCATGGCAGGGCGCGTAAATGCCTCGGCCAGGAACACAATGTCCGGGCGTTCGGTGTTGATGGTGCCAATGAGCCACTCCCAAAACCAGACAGGCTTGGTGTGCGGGTTATCGACACGAAAAATTCGTACGCCGTGCTCAATCCACAGCCGCACAATCCGCAAGATTTCCTCCGACAAACCCACGGGGTCATTATCGAAGTTCAGCGGGTAAATATCCTGGTACTTTTTGGGCGGATTTTCCGCGTACGCAATAGTGCCATCAACGCGTGTGGTGAACCATTCCGGATGCGCCGTGGCCCATGGATGATCAGGGGCGCACTGCAGCGCCAGGTCAAGGGCAACCTCCAAATTCTGATCATGTGCCGCCGCCACAAAAGCATCAAAATCGGCAAAGGAACCCAGCTCCGGGTGAATAGCATCATGGCCACCCTCAGCCGAACCAATGGCCCACGGAGATCCCGGATCCGCAGGCCCCGCAGTCAAAGAGTTATTCGGGCCCTTGCGGTTGACCTTGCCTATGGGATGAATGGGCGGCAGGTAAATGACATCGAAGCCCATCGCCGCAACCGCCGGCAACCGGCGGGCAGCTGTGCGGAAGTTGCCACTGGTGAATTCACCGGTCTCGGGATGACGGATCGCCCCTTCCGACCGCGGAAAGAACTCGTACCATGCGCCACGCCCGGCCGCATCGCGCTCAACCTTCAGCGGAAAGGATTCGCTGCGTGTCACGAGGTCACGCAGTGGGAAATGTACGACGGCGGCACGCACCGCAGCGCTGGTGCCGGCGGCCAAGCGGTCATTGATGTTCAGGGACGAATCCGCCACTGTGTGGGCGGCCTTTTTGAATACTGTTGCCGCCTCGGGTGCGGTTGCTTTGGCAGCTTTAGCAGCGTCGCTGAGCAGGAGCACACCTTCAGCCAACATCACCTCAACATCAACCCCGGCGTTGATCTTCACAGTGGCGTTGTGAGCCCAAGTCCCGTACAGATCGCTCCATCCTTCGATGGCGAAACTCCAGTCACCTTCGTGGGCGGGGGTGAGGACACCTTCCCACGAGTCGGTACCCTTGGCACCCGGTTTCAGCCGTGTGCGCTGGACTTCACTGCCGTCTGGGGCAATGAGAATCGCGGTGACGCCCAGAGCATCGTGGCCCTCACGGAACACCACCGCGCTCACGCGAACATCGGCGCCGCGCACGCCCTTGGCAGGGAATCTGCCACCTTCAAGTACGGGCTGGATGTTGGTGATGGGTATCCGCCCAAAACGCAAACCGGATCTGATATCCGGCGCCGCAGTTGCAGCGCCCGCCCTGGCGGCAGCGCCCGCCCTGGCGGCAGCGCCTGCCCTAGCGGCACCGTCCGCCCGGGAACCAGCGGTCTCATCCGATGAGGCAGTATCCGCCGGGGCGGTTGCTGTGGTTGGCACATTACGCGAAGGCTTGGAAGTACTCACAAACTAGACGTTAGCGAGTCCGCGCCCAGATTGCTAAGGTTTTCTGCCATATCCCCCGGATTGGCCGTCACACACCAGCAATAAACGCTCTTTGTCCACCGGCACCGCGTAATGAATGGACAATTAGTCACACTCCACTGACGTGATGGGTAAAAACTGAGCTAATGTGACCGGCATGAAGGCAATCCGCAGATTTACCGTCCGCACCGTCATCCCTACGGAAATTTCCGCGCTGACCCGCCTGGCCACCAACCTGCGCTGGTCCTGGCACCTGCCAACCCGGGCCCTGTTTGAATTCCTCAACCCGGAGTTGTGGGAAACTTCCCGCCACGATCCGCTGGCCATGCTCGCGGCAATGTCTCGTGAGCAGTTGCTGGATTTGGCCACAAACCCCGAGATTGTGGCCCGCGTGGCCGCTGCCGAAACCAGCCTGGAAACCTACCTCAGCGAACCCCGCTGGTACCAGGGGTTGGGTGCAGAGGCGCCTGCTTGCATTGCCTATTTCTCCCCCGAGTTTGGTATCACCGAGGTCCTCCCCCAGTACTCTGGGGGACTGGGCATTTTGGCCGGTGACCACCTGAAGTCCGCCTCCGATCTGGGGGTGCCGCTGATCGGCGTCGGACTCTTATATCAGGCAGGCTATTTCAAGCAGTCCTTGTCCAAAGACGCGTGGCAGCAGGAGAGTTACCCGCTGCTTGACCCGGATGCCTTGCCGCTGACTTTATTGCGTGAAGATGATGGCACACCCATTCAAATCCAGCTCCCACTGCCCGACGACAGGGTGCTGCGTGCCCATATTTGGCGAGCCGATGTGGGCCGCGTGCCGCTGCTGCTGCTGGATTCAAATGTTGCCGAGAATGACGACGCTGCCCGCGGTGTCACTGACAGGCTGTACGGCGGTGGGGGCGATCACCGCCTCACGCAGGAACTGCTCCTGGGCATGGGCGGGGTCAAAGCCCTGCGCGTCCATGCACGGTTGACCGGCACGCCCGCCCCGGAAGTGTTCCACACCAATGAAGGCCACGCCGGCTTCCTGGGGATCGAACGTATCCGCGAATTGATGGACCCTGCTGTGACGGAGCGGGCGCTGAGCTGGGATGAAGCACTGGCAGCTGGCCGCGCGTCAACGGTTTTCACCACGCACACTCCCGTCCCGGCAGGCATCGACAGGTTCCCCCGCGGCATGATTGAGCACTTCTTTGCCGGAGCACTGGCACCCGGTGTTCCTGTGCAGCAGATCCTGTCCCTGGGCGCTGAAAATTATGAAGGTGGCGACCACGACGTCTTTAACATGGCGGTCATGGGGCTCCGCCTGGCTCAGCGCGCCAATGGCGTAGCGAAGCTGCACGGGGTGGTTTCCCGCGGTATGTTCGCAGGGCTTTGGCCAGGCTTTGATCAGGCGGATGTTCCGATCACCTCTGTCACCAACGGTGTCCACGTGCCCACCTGGGTGGATCCGGAGCTGGCCGCACTGGCCCGGGAACGCTTTGGAGCTGATGTTTTGGATGGGCCGGATTGGTCCAAGGTGTATGACGTTAGCGATGAAGATGTGTGGGCGCTGCGTCGACGTTTGCGCTGCGCACTGGTAGTGGATGCCCGGCGTCGTCTGCGTTCCTCGTGGAAGAAGCGCGGCGCCGCGGATGCCCAACTGGCGTGGACGGAAAATGCGCTGGATCCCGATGTCCTGACCATTGGATTCGCCCGCCGCGTGCCCACCTACAAGCGGTTGACCCTGATGCTTCGCGATCCTGCCCGGCTTAAGGCCTTGCTGTTGCATTCCGAGCATCCGATCCAGATCATCATTGCCGGCAAATCGCACCCGGCCGACGACGCCGGTAAAAAAATGATTCAGGACCTTGTCCAGTTCACAGACGATCCCGAGGTGCGTCACCGGATAGTCTTTTTGCCCAATTACGACATTGCCATGGCCCGGACCCTTTTCCCGGGTTGCGATGTCTGGCTGAATAACCCGCTGCGGCCGCTGGAAGCGTGCGGCACCTCGGGCATGAAG
Organism: Arthrobacter sp. TMP15; assembly: GCF_039529835.1. NCBI lineage: Bacteria > Bacillati > Actinomycetota > Actinomycetes > Micrococcales > Micrococcaceae > Arthrobacter > Arthrobacter sp. TMP15. The sequence goes on along the minus strand of NZ_CP154262.1, from coordinate 468,723 downwards.
GCCGCCATCAACGGTTCCCTGAATCTCTCTGTCATGGATGGCTGGTGGGATGAAATGTACGACGGCGAGAACGGCTGGGCGATCCCCACAGCAAATACTGGCACCAGTGATGAGGAACGCGACGATGTTGAAGCCGCAGCACTGTATGAGCTACTTGAAAACCAGGTTGCACCCCGGTTCTACGGCGAAGTAGTGGCCGCCGCTGCCGGAGCTGCAGGTCCCTCTCAGCCGGGTCAGGGAGCTCTGCCCTCGCACTGGATTTCCATGATCAAGCACACCCTGTCAGCGTTGGGCCCGCAAGTTTCAGCCAACCGCATGGTGGCCGAATACGTGCAGCGTCTCTACCAACCGGCGGCGGAAGCAGGGCGTTTGGCTAAGGCTGACGGCTACGGCGCAACCACAGAGTTCGCGGCCTGGATCCAGCGGATACGCCAGGCGTGGCCCGGGGTGCACGTTGAGCATGTGGAATCGCACGGGCTCGTGGATGAACCTCAAATCGGTGAGACCATGCAGGTCCGTGCTGGTGTGAACTTGGCCGGGCTGAGCCCCGAAGACGTGCAGGTCAGCGTGGTGTATGGAACTGCCGGGGAGTCCGATGAACTCACGGACACGCGCACACTGATACTTGAAGCAGCCCAGGAGAACGGCCCCGGGCGTTACTTGTTCTGCGCCGATCTGCTCATTGACCGGTCAGGGAACTTTGGCTACGGCGTCAAGATCCTGCCTCGGCATCAAGCACTGGCCAATTCAGCCGAGTTGGGGCTCATCGCGACAGCCTAAGCCCCGAACCGTACCCACTCCTCCTGCGCACCCCACGCGCCGTTGCACCCTACGCGCTGTTGAGGTTGGAGATGATGACACCCCGGAGGAACGATGGGTGTCATCATCTCCAACCTCAACAGCCGGCGCAGCGTCGGGGCGCAGCCCAACTGCTCAGTGCCGCACTAAGACTCGGGGAGTTTGTTGCTGTAGAGCTGAACCGTATTAGCGTTGACGCGTACCGGCTCTCCTGCTTTGAACAGCGGGAGGGAACGGGGTAGACGGAAGGTGGGCTCGCCGTCGTCCGTATGAGAGGGAGCCTCTGTTGTCATTCGCAGCATGTAGGGGCTGCTGACGGAAAGATCCGTTTCTTCCTCCACAGGCGCCTCCGAATCGCCATCAGGGGCCGTATCAAAGCGCGGGTTGGCGGGTAGGATAACCTCCTCGTCGGTGACACCGGTGTTGAAGATGATCAGCCCGTCAATTGTGCCATCGGGTGAACCAACAAGCATGGTGAGCACGCGTTCATGCGGATTCGTCCAGCGGTCCCCGGTCATGGGCAGGCCGTCAGCACCAAACCAGTGAATGAAGGACTGCCCGCCACGTGTGGGGTAGCTGCTTGGCTGGGCGGCAAGGAAATCCTTGCGAATCTGAATCAGGCGGGTGGTGGCCGCCAGCATGGTTTTGGACTCCTCGTCCATGCTCCAGTCAACCCATGCGATCTCGTTGTCTTGGCAGTAGACATTATTGTTTCCGCCCTGGCTGCGCCCCAGCTCATCCCCGGCGGTAATCATGGGAATACCAATGGCCAGCAGCATGGTGGCCATCAGGTTGCGGCTGGTTCGGGCGCGCTGGGCCAGCGTTGTCGGGTTATTGGTGATGCCCTCAACCCCGTGGTTCCAACTGCGGTTATTGTCCGTGCCGTCACGGTTGTCTTCCTGATTATCCAGGTTGTGCTTTTCGTTGTACGCGGTCAGGTCAGCCAACGTAAAACCGTCGTGCGCCGTGACCATGTTGATCGAGGCCAAAGAACTACGCCCCGAGGAGGCAAATAACTCTTTGGACCCGCCCAGGGCGTCACCGAAAGTGGCCAGTCCATTGTGGTGGTAACCATCAAGCATGGCTGCCCTGTCGGTGAGCCACACCTCACGCACAGTATCGCGGAAGGAGTCATTCCAATCGGCCCAACCCGTCGGGAAATTCCCTGTCTGCCAGCCGCCGTAGCCAACATCCCATGGCTCGGAAATGAGCTTGGTTGAGGACAGCACGCCGTCAGTGGCTGCCGCCAGCAGGAAGGGGTGCTGGTTGGTGAACTCATGCACACCGTCGCGGGCTAGCGAGACGGCCAAATCAAAGCGGAAACCGTCTATATGGAACTCCTGCACCCAGTAACGAAGGGAATCCATTGCCATCTTGATCACGTGCGGATTGCCGAAGTTCAAGGTATTACCGCAACCGGTGGTGTCATAGTATGCGCCGTCGCGCTGGCGGTAATACTGCTCTTCGGCCAAACCGCGCCAGCTGTAAGTGTGCCCGTTAGGACCACCCTCGGCCGTGTGGTTGTACACAACATCAAGGATCACTTCAATGCCTGCCATATGCAGCAGTTTGATCATGCCCTTGAGCTCAGCCTGCACGGCGGCCGGACCTGATGCGCGTGCGCCGGCGCTGGCATACTCAACGTGCGGGGCAAAGAACCCTAGGGTGTTATAGCCCCAGTAGTTGCTCATTCCGGTTTCACGCAGGTGCGGTTCGTCAATATGAAAGTGAATGGGCAAAAGTTCGACGGCGGTCACACCCAGGTCCTGCAGGTGCTTGATCATGACGGGGTGCGCCATACCCGCATAGCTGCCGCGGATCTCTTCTGGCACGTCCGGATGCAGCATTGTCTGCCCGCGAACATGGGCTTCGTAGAAAATGGTTTCACGCCTCGGGGTGTTGGGGCGTGTGACTGTGCCCCAGTCAAAGTCAGAATCCATGCGCACCGAGAGGTACCTGCTATCACCTCCTGAAGAATCCTCCTGGACTATGTAGTGCCCGTAAGGATCCAACAGCAGCTGCACCGCTTCGGGATCGATCAGCAGCATTTCTTCCTGCGTAGCGGCAAAGTCCGTATAGAAGCCGTAGCGGCTATCCACGGGGATGTTTGCAACAAGACCGTGGTGGACTCCATCGGTTTTGTCAGGGAGTTGAACTGCCTTCCACACCCCGCCGGGAGGCTGGAAACACAGCACCACGTCGCGGTGCGCAGGGGCATAAACTGCCACGTTGGCCGCCGTCGAGCCATGTTCGCTGGGGATTGAACTGATACCTAGCGGAAAATGTCGCGACAGAGCAGCCCCCAGGCTACTTATAGCCTCGATAACTGTAACTGCCATGGTTATGCCTAGACCGCTCGCTGACGCGAGATCTCGTACAGGCTGATGCCCACGGCCATGGAAGCGTTCAAGGACTCCATGGCTGAATCGATCGGGATGGAGACAATCTGGTCGCAGTTCTCGCGCACCAAACGGGACAGGCCCTTGCCCTCTGAACCAACCACGATGCAGACAGGCTCCTGCGCCAAAGTGAGCGCTGGCAGCGAAATGTCGCCATCGCCGTCGAGCCCCAGCACAAAGAAGCCCATCTTCTGAAACGCACCGATGGCACGGTTCAGGTTGGGGGCTTTGGCAACGGGAACGCGCACAGCTGCACCGGCGCTTGTTTTCCAGGCTGCCGCCGTGACTCCTGCGCTGCGGCGCTCGGGGACTATGACGGCGTGACCGGAGAACGCCGACACGCTACGGATGATCGCACCCAAGTTGCGGGTGTCGGTGATGCCATCAAGGGCAACGATCAGTGGGGCGTTGGAGATGTGCCCCTTTTTCCACTTAGCCATGATCTCGCTGGCCGCATCCACGGCATCTTCGTATTCATACGGGGGAATCTGCAGAACTAGACCCTGGTGGATGGCGTCCTCAGTGAGACGGTCCAGCTCGGGCTTGTGCGCTTCCATCAGCGGGATACCGCGCTCCGTGGCCAGCTTGATTGATTCGCGGACGCGCTCGTCCATGTCAACGCGCACAGCAACGTACAGCGCCTTGGCCGGAATACCGGCGCGCAGTGCCTCAACCACCGAATTGCGCCCCGTCACGAGCTCTTCCGTGGCCTTGCCCTTGGGGCCGCTGTTGCGGCGCGGGGAGTTACTGGTGCCGGTGCGCTTGGCCGCCGAACGATCGGCAAGTTCCTTGCTCTTGAACGCCTTGTGGTACGTGCGCTCATCGGCCTTGGGTGTGGGCCCCTTGCCCTCGAGTGCCTTGCGGCCAAGCCCGCCTGTGCCCTTGATGGGACCCTTTTTGAGCTTGCGGACGGCGCCGGAACGGGAACTGTTGGCCATGGTGAAACCCTTACGATTGGTGCGGCGCCCTAGCTTGGCCCCGAAATTCGTCAAACAAATCTATTCGGTGCGCAAATTTTAGGCACACCACATTACGGGAAACTACAAACCCGTAGCTAATAGCTTACGGCCTGATCGCAAATTCAGTGGTATGCAGGCACAAAAGTGTGCATACTCACGCCCGCGCAGGGTGCTTAATACACGCTCCTCGCACACCCTACGTCGATTTTAGTGCCGTGACGGGGCTACTTGCGCAGTGACCAGCTTGAACCCGTGGCCGAATCGGCAATGTCAATGCCTGCCGCGGCCAACGTGTCACGGATCTGATCAGATTCTGCCCAATTCTTCCCCGCGCGGGCCTGGGCACGAGCCGCCAACTGCGCCTGCACCAAGTGATCCAATGCGCCAAGGACTGCCGGGGATCCGGCACCATCAGCCCACTGTTCATCAAGTGGGTTGATTCCCAACGCGGCGCTCATGCCAACGGCGGCGCTGAAGGCGGCTTCGATGCCGGCGGTGTCCTTGGCGGCCAGCGCAGTATTGCCTGCACGGACGCTCTCATGCAGCACCGCCAGAGCTGCGGGGATGTTCAGATCATCATCCATGGCAGCACGGAAGCCATCAGGGATCTGAGAAACAGCTCCCCCATCCCCTCCCGGGAAAAGCTGGCCTGCCGCAGCGTGCATGAATGTTTCAATACGCTCAACGGCGGCCGCAGCCTCGGTTAGCGAGCCCGGGCGGTAGTCAAGCACCGAACGGTAGTGGGCTTGGCCCAGGTAGTACCGGACCACGAGCGGGCGTGCAAGTTCCAGCATCTCGCGCGGGTTGATGGTATTGCCAATGGACTTGGACATTTTTTCACCGTTGTAGGTGACCATGCCGTTGTGCATCCAAAAATTCGCGAAGCCGTGCCCGGCCGCCTGGGACTGCGCCATCTCATTTTCGTGGTGGGGGAAGCGCAGGTCCAGCCCGCCGCCATGGATGTCGAACTCGGTGCCCAGGTATTTGGTGACCATGGCTGAGCACTCCAAATGCCAGCCGGGACGCCCGGCACCCCAAGGAGATTCCCACCGGGCGGTTTCCGGTTCTCCCTGCTTGTAACCCTTCCACAGCGCAAAGTCGCGGGGGTCGCGCTTGCCCCGGGGATCGGCGTCGGGCGCTGCCTGCATGTCATCAATGCTCTGGTGGGTCAGGGAACCGTACGGCCCCCAGGAGCGAACATCAAAGTACACGTCGCCGGAATCATCCAGGGCGGGGTAGGCGTGGCCTCGCTCGATCAGGGTTTCAATGAGGGCGTGCATCTCAGGAATGTGGCCCGTGGCGCGAGGCTCATAGGTGGGTTTCTGGATCCCCAAGGCGTCATAGGCGTCCCCGAAAGCCTGCTCGAACCGGTATGCCAGCGCCCACCACGGCTCGTTGTTTTCTGCCGCTTTGACCAAGATTTTGTCATCAATATCGGTGACATTGCGGACAACCGTAACTCCGTAGCCGGACACCTGCAGCCACCGTGTCAGCTGGTCAAAGGCCAGGGCAGAACGGACATGGCCAATATGCGGCTCACCCTGTACTGTGGCGCCACAGTAATACAGCGAGGCCTGCCCTGGCTTCAGCGGGGTAAAGTCACGAACGGAGGCAGTGGCGGAGTCGTAGAATCGCAAAGTCACGTTTCTAGGCTATCTTGTTGCCTGGGGATCTGCGGCAGCGCTGAGTCTGGACGTGAGTGCGTACTGACAACCAGTGCGGTGGCAACGGCTGTGATCCCCTCATTGCGGCCGGGAAACCCCAAGCCGTCTGAGGTGGTGGCGCTCACTGATACCGGTGCTCCGGCGGCTGCGCTGAGTGTTGCTTCGGCTTCCCTGCGCCGTGGTGAGAACTTGGGCCGGTTCCCGACGAACTGCACAGCAATATTGCCGATTTCAAACCCTGCCCCCCGCACAATTCTTGCCGCCTCGGCCAGCAAACTCACCCCTGAGGCACCTTGGTATTCGGGCCGGTCAGTACCAAAATGAGTGCCCAGATCGCCCACCCCTGCGGCTGAGAACAAGGCGTCGGCGGCTGCGTGGGCAACGGCATCGCCGTCGGAATGGCCACTGAGCCCGCGTTCGCCTTCCCAGAACAATCCAGCCAGCCACAGTGGCGCGGGCTGGTCTTCCGGGGCGAAGGCGTGGATATCAATACCAATCCCTGTGCGTGGCATTATCACAGCCGCTCAGCCCTCAATCCAGCGGGGCCGCAGCGGCCCCTCCAGCATGGCTTCAGCCAACAAAAGATCCATGGGTGTGGTGATTTTGAAACTGTGAGTTGAGCCCTGGACCACGTACACCTCTTCGCCAATGGCTTCCACAAGCATGGCGTCATCTGTGATGCGTGCGGCCGCGTCCTCGTCCAGCGTCAATGCGTGTGCGTAGGCCCTACGTAAGGTTTCCAGTTCAAAACCCTGGGGCGTTTGCACTGCACGAAGTTGGCTTCTGGGTGGGGTCCCCACAACCTTCTCCACCCCCGCACCCGTGGCAGGTAAATTGGTTGGCGCAACGGTTTTGATGGTGTCTGAAACTGCCAGCGCCGGGATGACGGCTTTTGCGCCGTCACGCAGCGCTGCGGCCACACGGTTGAAAACACCCGACGGCGTCAGCGGCCGGGCGGCGTCATGGATCATCACAGTGGTGACGCCAACCGCGATCTCGGCCAGTGCGGCGTAAACCGAATCTGAGCGCTGCGCTCCGCCGTCAACCACACTAAACGTCAACCCCGCGTTGGCAGCTTCTGCGCCTAGCCGTTGGCATAATGTCAACAGTTCCGGGTCCTCTGCAGGAATGGCAATACAAATTTGGGCAGCAATTCCGGCTTTCAGCACGCCCCGAACGGCATGCACAAGCATTGCCTCATTGCCCAGCGGCACTCGCGCCTTGGGAACCCCATGGCCCAGGCGCTGGCCCGAACCTGCTGCAACTATCACCACGGCACACGAACCGGCCTTCACCTCTGTCATAGCAACTACATTAGTCGGCCGCCCGGCGTTCGTGCCGCAGCCGCTAGGCGAATGGCCAGTTACTTGGGTTAGTTCCTCACCTGGCACTGGCATTGGCATTGGCATTGGCACAGGCACAGGCACTGGCACAGGAAAACCCCCACACCAACGGGTGCAGGGGTTTTCCTTTAGAAAAATACTTAGAGCTTATGAAGCCAAAACCTCGTCAAGGACTTCTGCTGCCTTGTCTTCATCAGTCTTCTCCGCCAGAGCCAGCTCGGAAATAAGGATCTGCCGTGCCTTGGCGAGCATACGCTTCTCGCCTGCCGACAAACCGCGGTCATTGTCTCGACGCCACAGGTCGCGAACTACTTCTGCAACCTTAATAACATCACCGGATGCAAGCTTTTCCAGGTTTGCTTTGTAACGGCGAGACCAGTTGGTGGGCTCTTCCGTAAACTCTGCGCGCAGCACTTCAAATACGTGCAGCAACCCTTCTTTACCTACAACATCGCGAACCCCAACAAGGTCTACGTTCTCTGCGGGAACTTCAATTGTCAGATCCCCCTGCGCAACCTTGAGCTTGAGATACATTTTCTCTTCACCACGAACGGTACGCATCTTGATCTCTTCGATCTTCGCCGCACCGTGATGTGGATAAACTACTGTCTCGCCGACCTCAAAAAGCATGTGGATTCTCCCTTTCCAATGAACCTAGTTTACCACGGTTAACTAACCACTCCCTTGAGTTTCCGCAGGTCAGCGGCCGCAGGCGCTACGCTGACCGCGCAATTCCTCCAACAATTGGAGAATTGTTCACCCCTTGACTAAAAATCAATGAGATGCATCGTAGAGGTTGAGGTGCCAACACTAAAGTTGCCACGCCTGGACGGAAGAGTACATTTGTCAGTTTTACGGATAAGCTGGGCAAAGATATTTTGTCTTTTCCATGAGGAGTTATTGACGTGAGAATCGCTGCCGGCATTCGCGGTACCAAACGAGCGCAACGCTTGAGCCTGATTGCAGCCATTGGTGTTGGTGCCATGACATTCACCGGTTGCAGTGCCATCAACCAGCAAAGCACCACCTTGGTTTACTCCGCATCAGATGGAGTCCGCCTGGATATGGGCCAGCTGGAACTGCGTAACGTGCTGATCATCTCCGATGCCGCTGGTGCACCAGGTCGGGTTATTGGCACGTTCTACAACCAGTCAGATTCGGATATCACCCTGACGTTTAATGGTGCCGCGGGCGCACAAACGGAAATCTCCGTAAAGCCCGGTACACCGCTGGTTCTCAATGACAAGGCCGACAAAGCCATTCTCAGCACCGTGGCGCAACGCCCGGGCAGCCTCGAGACCCTTGAACTAAGCCAGTCCGGTGCCGGAAGTGAAAGCGCCACGTTGAAGGTCCCCGTGCTTGATGGCACGTTGGCCGAGTACAAGAACTTGGTACCAACACCGGAGGCCACCACTAAGGCTGCAATGGAACCCACTGCAGAGGCCACCACCGCCCCTTAATTTTTGAGCCGCCTCACGGCCCATGCTCACAGAAATAAAGAAGTGGAGCGGGTTATCTTTTTTAGATAACCCGCTCCACTTCTTTATTTCCCCATAATTCATGCACCAGACGCCACCGACGGAGTCGAGGAATGCGACGAGGCGTCATTAGCTCCAATCTCACGTTGGGTTCACCCCACGAAAAGTTGGCACCTCACGTGCTCAGGGCTCAAACTTATAGCCAAGTCCGCGCACAGTGACAAGGAACTTCGGGGCAGCGGGGTCCGGTTCAATCCTGCTGCGCAGACGTTTAATATGCACGTCAAGTGTTTTGGTGTCGCCCACATAGTCCGAGCCCCACACCCTGTCGATCAGCTGGCCGCGAGTGAGGACCTTGCCGGCATTGCGCAGCAACATTTCCAGCAGTTCAAATTCCTTCAAGGGAAATGAGACAGTATTCCCATGCACGCTAACTACGTGCCGTTCCACATCCATGCGCACGGGACCGGCATGGACAGTTGAATCCATCAGCTCCTCGGGTTCCCCGTTGCGGCGCAGCACGGCACGAATCCGAGCAATCAGTTCCCTGGAGGAATATGGTTTGGTCACGTAGTCGTCGGCCCCCAGTTCAAGGCCCACCACCTTATCAATCTCCGAGTCCTTGGCCGTGAGCATGATGATGGGGACGCCGGAGCGCTGGCGCAGGTGCTTGCACACTTCAGTGCCACTCATCCCCGGCAACTGGAGGTCTAGCAGCACCAGATCGGCACCGTTACGATCAAACTCAACCAAGGCGTCGAGACCGTTATCGGCCACCTGTACCTCGTAGCCTTCCTTCGACAACAGGAATGACAAAGGATCGCTAATTGAATCCTCGTCTTCGACAATCAAAATTCTGCTCACGCTTGTTGCGCTCCTTTAGATCAAGCCGGGGTGCCGGTCAGCGCGGTGGTGCTTAGCGCCGTCGGACGTTGGATTGGAAAGTTCGGGCAAGCGCACAGTGAAGGTGGAGCCCATTGTTGGCGCTGACCACAGTGTCACCTCGCCGCCGTGATTGCTGGTGATGTGCTTGACGATGCTCAGACCCAGGCCTGTCCCGCCGGTGTGCCGGGATCGGGCGGTGTCAACGCGGTAAAAGCGCTCAAAAATTCTGTCCTGCTCCTGCGGGGAGAGCCCGTCACCCTGGTCCGAAATACTGACGGAAACCACGCCGTCATGCACCGAGAGGGCGATCCCTACCTGCGTGTTATCGGAGGAGTACCGCACGGCGTTGTCGATCAGGTTCCGCAGGGCCGTGACAAGTTGGGGCTGGTCGCCATAAACAACTGCGGGCAGGGGGGCACCCACTACCAGCGCTATATTTTTGCTCTGTGCAGGCAGGCGGGTCCTGTCAACGGCTTCGGCAACCACGGCGTTCATGTCCACTTCGGTGCCAGCACTTGCCACGTCTTTTCCCTGGAGGCGGGAAAGTTCAATGATGTCCTGGACAAGCGCAGCTAGCCGCGCGGACTCTTTCATCATCCGTGAAGCAAACCTGCGGACAGTTGCCTGGTCTTCAGGTGCGGACTCAAGGGCTTCTGCCAGGAGCGAGATGGCGCCCACCGGAGTCTTAAGCTCATGTGAAACATTGGCGACAAAGTCGTTGCGGACTGCCTCGGTACGCGCAATTTCTGTGCGGTCGTCGGCCAGCAAGAGAATGTATTCCTCGCCCAGCGGCGCTACCCTGACCTGAATAACCAACGTGCCCTGTCCCGGTGCGCCGTGGGCGCTCAATGAATCTGGGATGCTTCTGACAGGGGCCACGTTAGCGGGCGTTCCTGGGGCTGCGTGCATGCCGGGAGCACCTCCAGTTTGTATCGCGGCCGGCAGCACCACACGAGGGAGGATCAAATCGCGTTCCTCGATCACGCCGTCGCGCCGTACCCTGCGGGCCAGATCAAGCAACTCCTGGTGGACCACCGTGTGACCGCGGACCAGCCCAAAAGCATAGGCGCCGGGACTGGCACGCACCACGCCGTCAACAGTGTCAATAACTATGTAGGCCTTGCCCACAACCGAAAGGACCTCCGCTGCACCGTCGGGCAGCATTGGCTCGCCAATGTCGATGGTGAGCCCGCGGGAACGTTCGCTAACACTGAAGGCGAACATGCCAAAGGTGCCCAAGGCTAGGCCTATGAGCCCGGCTATCAGTCCAACTACCATGGGATCCACCTGATCAGCCTATGCGGTGCCGAGCCCCTTTTTAGCAAAACAGCCTCTTGGCAGCGCCCGTTCAACAAACGTTCACCTTGACGTGTCAACATGTTCACGTTCAAGTGCCATGCTGAAGCGTACTGAAGGGCCCCTGTTGCCCTGCCCATGAAAGGACACACGCGTGCGTAAAGTTTTCCAGGCCGAGCTTCACCAGATTGGCGAGGGACTCATCGAGATTTCCGCACTGGTTGGCGAGGCCATCACCAAAGCCTCCACAGCGTTTGCGGCAGCCGACCTTCAAACGGCCCAGGAAGTCATTGCAGCCGATGCCCGGATCGACTTCCTGCAAAATGATTTAGATGAGCGCGCCATCGATGTGTTGGCGTTGCAGGGACCAGTTGCCAGTGATCTGCGCATGATTGTTGGTTCGCTGCGGATGAGTGCCTCACTTGAGCGCATGGGCGATCTTGCCCGCCACATTGGTCAGCTGACGCGCTTGCGCTTCCCCAATCACGTCATCCCGGCTTCCCTGACGGAAACGTTTGCCGAGTTGGCGCGCCTTGATATTGTCATTGCCGAGAAAGTCACTGAGCTGCTGGAAAGCCGTGATTTGGAGCTCGTAGGCGATATCACCACAGCCAAAATGCAGATCAATACCATCCACAAGAGCGTTTTCACCACCATGGCCGCACCCGAATGGAACGAAACCGCTGCAACAACAGTGGATGTCACCTTGGCTAGCCGGTACTTTGAGCGGTTCGGCGATCACGGCGTTTCCGTTGCGCGCAAGGTTTCCTACTTGGTGACAGGGGAATGGCAGCCAGAGGACTTCTTGGCCAGCTAGATCCCTAAGCAGGAGCAGCAGTTGGAGAACGACGGCGGGAGGTCACCTTTTTGAAAAAAGGTGACCTCCCGCCGTCGTTCTTCTGGTTCCAGTGCCGACTCAGCCGCTAAAGCCCGCGCCACGGAGCACACACCCGTTGAGGTTGGAGGTCATGACACCCCGTTCGTTCCTCCGGGGTGTCATGACCTCCAACCTCAACGGGAAGGGGTGTGAATTGCTACTTCTTACCCTGGTTCGCTACTGCCTGAATGGCGGCCGCAGCAGCCTCCGGATCCAAGTACTTGCCCCCGGGGGTGATGGGGGCGAAGTTCTCATCGAGTTCATACAGCAACGGGATGCCGGTGGGGATGTTCAGTGCGGCGATGGCATCATCGGAGATGCCGTCCAGGTGCTTGACCATGGCACGCAGCGAGTTGCCATGGGCCGTGACAAGAACCGTCTTGCCGGCCTTGAGATCTTCCTTAATATCTGATTCCCAGTAGGGCAGCAGACGGTTCAGGACATCCTTGAGGCACTCGGTGCGTGGCAGGTCATCACCCAAATCCGCGTAACGGGGATCGTGCGCCTGAGAAAATTCGCTGTCATCAGAGAGCGCGGGCGGGGCGGTGTCGTAGCTGCGACGCCACTCCATGAACTGTGCCTCGCCGAACTCGGCCAGCGTCTGGGCTTTGTCCTTGCCCTGCAATGCACCGTAGTGGCGCTCGTTCAGGCGCCAGTCGCGCTTAACGTCAATCCAGCCGCGGTCAGCTTTTTCCAAGGCCAGGTTGGCCGTGTTGATGGCACGCTTCAGGCGCGAGGTGTACAGGACATCCGGTAGAAGGTTGTTCTCCACCAGCAGCTCACCGCCGCGAACGGCCTCCGTGCGGCCCTGATCATTCAAATCAACGTCCACCCAGCCGGTGAACAGGTTCTTGGCGTTCCACTCACTGTGGCCATGTCGAAGCAAAATCAGCGTATAAGTCATAGCCTCATTCTACCGGCCGGGAGCGGCGGACCCGAATTGCTACGCTGTCCGACCACTTGCACTCCTGCGCACCATCCCGTGGGCAGGTGCCGCCACCGTGAGCCCAGCGGCACCAGCGCATGAGACGGTGCGCCAGAATCAAAGACGTGAGTGTCACCACAGTTTTATAGCCATGCGGAGTTTGGCATTTACGCTTTATTGGTGGTTCAACGTGCGCAGAGGGTCAAAGGCTCTTCCACTGACCCCTCACAAGGCACCCCGCGCCAACGTAGCAAGCCCTTCGGCAACGTCACCCGCGGCACAACTAATCCCAACCGATTGCGCCGCGTTGACCGCTGGCTGGCCGGCCCCCAAGCATGGCGTTTGGCCTGTGAAACCGCACCCCTGGTTGTGGACCTTGGCTATGGCGGCTCCCCTGCCACAGCCGTTGAGCTGTATTCCCGCATCCACGCGATTTGCCCCAGCGCTCATGTCACGGGCATCGAGATTGAGCCTGAGCGCGTCCGCAATGCCAAAGGACTCGAGCACGACGGCCTAGATTTCTGCGTTGGCGGATTCGAAATCCCCGTCCCCGGCAAGGCAACTATGGTGCGCGCCTTCAACGTGTTGCGCCAATACGACGAGGCCGACGTCAGGCTGATCTGGGACACGGTTTGTTCGCGGCTGACCCCGCAGGGCATCTTTGTTGACGGCACCTGCGATGAGATTGGGCGGCGCAGCACATGGGTGGCGCTGGATACCAATGGTCCCCAGTCGCTGAGCATTTCCCTGCGATTCGGCGGTTTCGAGTTGCCCTCCGATATTGCCGAGCGACTGCCAAAAGCGCTGATCCATCACAATGTGCCGGGGGAGAAAATCCACAGCTTTTTGCAAGCTCTGGACAAGCATTGGCTCGCCGCTGCTCCCCTGGCCGCCTTTGGCAACAGGCAGCGGTGGCTGAATATGTGCACCCAAATGTACGACGACGGCTGGCCGGTTGTGCGTTCACCCTCCCGTTGGCGCTTGGGTGAGCTGACGGTGGCTTGGTCAGCCGTGGATCCGGGCTAGCACCAATTCGTCCGGTTTCAGTGATTTCTTACCAGGATGAGCCGCGGTTTTGCTGTCCGCGACCACGCCCGCGCGCGTCAACCAAAGCGGGCCGAACATCGGCCAAGTAGACCCCTGCCGCTGTGACTCCGCCGAGGCTAAGGATCAAACTCATGCCCAGCTGCGGAACCGTCAGGCTCAGCAATGGCGGCACCACGTAGATGATGCCAAAGAATAACGCTCCGGCCGTAAGTGCCGTCCAGAACGTTTTGGTCCGCTTGTATACGCGCTCAAAATCGTTGGCAGATGTGCGCAGGCAGTCTATAAACGCCCAGCCTTGAATGCCCACGGCCGTCAAACCTAAAGCCACGAGGATGAGAAACTGCATAAAGTTCACGAAAATGACCACGGCTCAAGCTTACAGGGCGTCGCGCGGGATGGAAGTCGCGGGCACCACCTGAGCAAGTGCCTGCTCAAGGTCACTCCAAAGGTCTTCAACGTTTTCAATGCCAACACTCAGCCGCAAGAGGTTTGCCGGAACTGTCTCGGGCTCGTTCGCGTGACGACGCCGGCGTTCGATCAATGACTCCACGCCACCAAGCGAAGTGGCTGGGGTCCACACCTGCAGGGCCTCAACCAGCGCGTTGGCCGCATCGGCACCACCAGCAACTTCGACGCACAGGATGGAACCAAAACCGCTCATCTGTGCCGTGGCCCGCTGGTGACCCGGGTCCGAAGGCAATCCGGGAAAGAGTACTTTTGTGACGCCGTCGTGCGCATCAAGACGTTCGGCAAGTACCGCTGCACTGGCCTGCGAGCGCTCAACACGCAGGGCCAGGGTGCGCAAACCACGCAGGGCAAGCCAGGCCTCGAAGGGGCCGGCGATGGCGCCGTGAATTGAGCGGTGATGCAGCAGCGCATGGCGCAGTTCGGGATTGGATGTGGCCAGGGCGCCGAGGATGACATCGGAGTGACCGGCCAAATATTTGGTCACTGAGTGCAGCACAATGTCAGCACCCAGCTCCAGCGGTTTCTGCACCAGCGGGGTGGAGAAGGTGTTGTCGGTGACCACGATGGCGCCAACGGCTTGTGCGGAACGGCAGAGGAGGCCGATGTCCGCCACCTCCAGCATGGGGTTGGTTGGACTCTCCAGCCAGAGCATGTCAGCGGCCTTCTCCCCGCTGCCGGTGAGAGCCAAAATAACCTCATCATTATTGGCAATATCCACTGTGCGCAGCGTGAACAAACCCTTTGCCGCTTGCTCCTGCGCCATAACCAACGCCCCCTGATACGAGTGCGTTGGCATAACGAGCACCCCTCCCGTGGGCACCAGCGAGAGAGCTGCGGAGGCCGCTGCCAGGCCCGAACTAAAGATCAGCGCAGGAAGGGTGGCACCCTCCAGCTGACCCAATGCGTCTTCCAACGGGTCCCACGTGGGGTTGGAGTAACGCCCATAGGCCCTGTCGCCATCAACAACTTCGCCGGTGCCCACATATGTGGAGGAGAGAACTATGGGCGGATTCACCGGCGCGTCATGCTCCCGGGCGGGCCGGCCCGCAGCAACAACAACTGTGTCGGGGCTCAGGTTCTTAGGGTGTTCGGCAGCGTTGTACGTCATAACTTCCAGCGTAGACCGCCGGTTCACGGCAGCGACAATTTGAGTCGTTGAACCTGGGGCAACATTTCCTGGTTTCACCAGTCCTTGTTTTGATAATGATTCTCATTAAGGTTAGCATCGGTGTCATGATCACTAAAGAAGAACTAAATCCACCTCTCACTACAGTCCCTCGAGCGCGCAGTTTCGCCGCCCCTACCCTGAGCGCCTTCGCCATTATTGCTGCGCTAACCCTGTCCGCGTGCGGCAGCCCGTCTTCCGCCTCCACCGACTCTCCTGCTGCTTCCGAGCACCCGCACGGTTCCCATGCCGCCCCTGCCGCCGAAGGCACGGAGGTCGATGCCGCCGCACCCAGGCTTGTCCTGACGCACGACGGCGGCATGAGCGTTCTGGATGCAGCCACCGGCAAGGTCACAGCCGATTTGCCTCTTGCCGGATTCAACAGGGTCAGCCCGGCTGGGGACGGACGCCACGTACTTGTCTCCACCACCGCCGGATTCCAGGTCCTGGACATGGGCAGTTGGTCGGAACCACACGGGGATCACCATCACCACTTCACAGCACCTCCGGAACTTCAGGAGCGATTGTTCTCCGCCACCAAACCCGGACAGGTGGTGGGCCACGCAGGAAAAACAGCCCTCTTTGACGACGGTACCGGCGAAGTTCAGGTGTTCACATCAAAGGACCTGGAAGCTGCCGAGCTGCCCACAACACAAAATTTCAAGACCAGCGCCGCTCACCACGGCGTGGCTGTTCAACTTGCCAAAGGTCAGCTGGTGGTCACGAACGGGACCAGCGAAGCCCGCACTGGTGCCACGTTGCTGGATAAACCTGGCGCCGACGGCGCCCGGGCCGTCTTGGCACAAAGCGATGAGTGCCCCGGAGTCCACGGAGAGGCCTCAGCTAAGGACGAGGCGGTGGTACTTGGCTGCGAGGATGGCACCTTGCTCATCAAGGACGGAATCATCACCAAGATTTCCTCCCCTGACGGTCACGGCAGAATTGGCACCCAGGCCGGCAGCGCCACCTCCTCCATAGTGCTGGGAGATTACAAAACAGATAAAGATGCTGAGCACGAACGCCCTGCAGCGTTCTCCTTGACGGACACGGCCACCGGAAAGCTCACCACCGTTGCCATTGACTACTCATACTCCTTCCGCTCCCTGGCCCGCGGCGCCAAGGGTGAGGCCCTCATCCTTGGTACGGACGGCAAACTTCATATCCACGACGCTCACTCCGGCAAAGAAACCGCCGCCATTGCCGCCGTCGCCCCCTGGGAAGAACCCACCCAATGGCAGCAACCCCGGCCGGCGCTCTTCTCAAACGGGAAAACAGCCTATGTAAGTGATCCGGCCAAGAAGTTACTTCAGGTCATTGACCTGTCTTCAGGCACAGTGAGCGCAACCCACCCGTTGCCGCACGTCCCCAATGAAATAACTGGTATCTCCGGATAAAACAGCTGCGGCCGGGCGGCCCCACTCCTTGATCGGGTGGGACCGCCCGGCCTTCTGCTTAATTGCCGCCCATCCACTCGCTAGCTGCCGCCGCGCAAAGCACCTGCGAATCCGCCACAATCTCTCCTTGTGCCATCACTAGCACCCGATCAGCTTCGGATGCATCCGTATGGCTGTGGGTCACCTCCACAACGGTGACTCCCCGGTGAACTTCAGTGGCGATAATCTGACGTATCTTCGCCCGCGACTGCTCATCGACGCCCGCCACGGGCTCATCCAATAGAAGCAGCCTTGATTGTTGGGCAATCCCTTGCGCTAGCAGGACCCGCTGGCGCTGGCCGCCGGAGAGCTCACCCAACTGACGGTGAGCCAGTGCCAGCAACCCAACACGCTCCAGGGAGTCAACCACCACGGCATGCTCGCCTCTGCCCAAGGGTTTGAGCCAACTGCGGTTTCCCCAACAACCCATGGCTACCGTCTGCCGAACCGTCAACGGAAGCGCATCCGAGACTTTACTGCGCTGCAACACCACAGCCGGGCGCTGCTGGCTGGCAAGTGAGACCACCCCGCGTGATGGGCGAAGCGTGCCCGCAATCAGGGCAAGAAGGGTGGATTTTCCTGATCCATTTACCCCTTTCACGGCCGTCAAAGTCCCAGCCTCCAGCGTGAGGAACAGGCCATCAATGACCTGGCGTGACCCATACGAAAATCCAACGTCCACAATAGTGACAGCATCCACGGCACATCTCCTGTAATTGATAATGATTCTCATTATAGTATGCTGAGTGTATGGATTGGCTTTTTGAACCCTTCAACGTTTCCTTCGTTCAGCGCGCCCTGCTGGGCGGAACGGTTGTGGCCCTCTCATGCGCCATTGTTGGCACGTGGGTGGTGCTGCGCGGCATGGCTTTTTTAGGCGATGCAATGTCCCATGGCATGCTCCCCGGGATTGCTGTGGCTTTGTTGCTGGGCTTGAATCCGGTACTAGGCGCTGCTGTCAGTGCAACAGTGATGGCACTTGGGGTCTCACTCATGTCCCGTCACCAGCGACTCTCGCACGACACCTCAATCGGGCTCCTCTTTGTGGGCATGCTGGCGGCCGGAGTGATTATCATTTCCCGGTCACGATCATTTGCCGTGGATCTGACGGGCATTCTCTTTGGCGACATTCTGGCCGTCAAGTTCTCGGATATCTGGTTGTTGTGCGCCATCCTGGCCGGCACAGCAATGGTGGCAGCCATCTTCCACCGCCCGTTTATGGCCCTGGTGTTTGACGGGCGTAAAGCGGCAACCTTGGGGCTTCATCCGGAGCTGGCGGCCATTGTGCTTTTGCTATTGGTGACGGCAGCCATGGCTGGATCGTTCCAAGTGGTGGGCACGCTCTTAGTATTTGGGCTGCTGATTGCGCCACCTGCCGCAGCTCTGCCATGGGCTCGATCCATTCCCGCCATCATGGGCATCGCAGCGGTTCTGGGATGCACAGCTGTGGCTGCCGGTCTGCTCATCTCGTGGCACGCGCGGACCGCAGCCGGGGCCACAATTGCTGCTTCGGCTGTGGCGTTGTTCTTTATTTCCAGTGCTGCGAGCGCTCTCCGTCCATTGATCCTCCGGCCGCACTCCGCGGCCACCACCGAGAACACCACCGAGAACGTCACCGCCCAGAAAGGCTCCCCTGCATGAGTTCTTCCAAAACCACCTCCGGACTAATCTGCGCATTTATCCTCACAGCACTCGTTGCCTGCGGTTCCCCCGCTGCAGCACCGGTCCCCCATGGGTTCGTTGCCGGTGCCACGGAGGCTGAGGAACCTCAAATGAGGCTCTCCTACCTGTCCACGGAGGCCGGCAGCATTTCCATAATTGACCCTCTATCTGGGAATGAGACGGACACTTTCACCCTCCCTGGTGCGGAATCGATGCAGCATGACGGCCGCTTCCTATTTCTTAGAACCACTGCCGGTGCCGGGCTTAATGTCATTGATACAGGTGTCTGGGCGGTGGACCACGGAGATCACAAGCACTTCTACCACTCCACGGCTCAGCAACTGCAGGCGAAGGCGCCCGTCCCGGCTGGCGCTGTGGCCAGTGATGGGCACTGGGTAGGAATCTTTGATGAGCAAACAGGAGACACCTCCGTGCTGAACCGCAAAACACTGGAAACAGGTGTCCTCACAGTGGAAACCACTTTGTCAGGGACTCCACACACGGGACTGGCTATTCCCTATAAAGGGCGCATGCTTGTCACAGGCTCCCCCGGAAAGGACAAACTACCCACAACTGTTGCAGCCTTTGACTTGTCCGCGGGCCAGAGTACCGGTACTGACACGCACGGAGCCGCACTAGAGGGAAACGCCTCGGGCTCGCTCCTACCCACAGCGTGTCCAGCGCTGCGGGGACATGCAAGCACCCGGCACGGAGTGGTTTTGGGCTGCAGTGATGGCATCTTGGTCATCGGCGAGGAGGAAGGATCACTGACATCCACCAAAATCCCCTATCCGGAAAACGAACCCGACGAGCCGGCAACCTCCTTTAACCACCGGCCCGGATCCAGTGAGCTGACTGCTCTTGCGGGCACAACGGGGTTATGGCACGTAGACGTGGCGACGCTAAAGCTCACTTTCATGCCAAGCCCCGAACCCATAGTTGTTGCCTCCACAGCTGGCAACGGATCCCCTGCACTGGCGATGGGTCAAAGCGGCACCTTGTACGCTTTGGACCCTCTGACCGGACTGGTAGAAAATCAGTCCGCGCTTCTAACGCAAATGAAGCCCGGGCCACCTCCCGCCCTGGTACTTGACGCTGGCCGCGCCTACCTCAGCGACCCAGCGTCCACACTGATCCACGAGATCGATTACAAGGACAATCTTCGGGTTGCCCGCACCTTCACCACCACGGAACCGCTCGCCCAACTCGTGGAGACGGGACTATGAGGTACCGGGGGTCCAAGCGGGCGGTGACATCACGCCGTCGCACTGCCTTACCACTAATGGCCACGCTGCTGGCTACTGCCGGAGTACTCGCAGCGTGCGCGGCGGCGCCGGCAAATGAGAAGGCAACCATCATTGTCACCACAAATATTTTAGGTGATATTACCCGCAATATAGTGGGCGATTCTGCCACTGTAGTGGTTCTCATGGAGGCCAACGCCGATCCCCACTCCTTTGGCATATCAGCCCATCAGGCCGGTGAAATGGAACAAGCTGATGTGATCATCTTCAATGGGCTGGGATTGGAAGAGGCCGTCCTTGGCCATGTCGAATCGGCCAGGGAACAGGGTGTGCCGGTGCTGGAAGTGGGCGCCGTGATCAACCCGATTACACTGCCGGGAACTGGAGAGGCAGGAGCACAGGACCCACACTTTTGGACCGATCCCCAGCGGATCTTGACGGCCGTGGGTGCCATCGAGAACGCCGTCGTAGAGCATGTCCGGCTGAGCAACCCTGCCCACATACACAGCAATGCGGCCACCTACAAAGCAAATATTGGCGAACTTGATCAGTGGATGTCCGCCAAATTTGCGGCCGTTCCTGCGCAGAAGCGCAAACTCGTCACCAACCATCACGTGTTTGGCTATCTGGCGCAGCGTTTCGAGTTGGAGGTGATTGGCGCCGTTATCCCCAGTGGAACCACGCTTGCGGCACCCAGTGCCTCCGACCTCAGCGATCTGGCCAGCACAATCCGCGAGGCAGGGGTTCCGGCTATTTTTGCCGACACCTCACAGCCGGACAAACTCGCCACGGTTCTGGCAGAAGAGGCGAAGGTCCGGGTGCAGATCGTGCCGCTATTCTCGGAGTCACTCAGCGCTGCTGGCCAAGGCGCACAAACCTATATCGAGATGATGAGGACCAACACCAACCGCATGACCGCTGCCCTATTGGACTAGGTTCGCAGCCACGATACCCCACGGCAAGGTGGCTTTCAGCTGGGGCCGGTAGGCTAATGACGTGACTCATTCCTTAGCCCCGGCGCCGGGCCTATTCATTGCTTTTGAGGGCGGCGACGGCGCTGGAAAATCAACCCAAGCCGCTTTGCTGACCGATGTCCTCTCCGACGCCGGACGCGAAGTCCGCCGGACCCGCGAGCCAGGCGGGACTCCCGTAGGAGAAAAGCTGCGCTCCCTTGTCCTTGAACACGGCCAAGGTGAAATTGATGCAAAAACCGAGGCGCTGATCTTTGCTGCCGCCAGGGCCGCGCACGCCGCACAGGTGATCGTCCCCGCCGTCGCACGCGGTGAAATTGTGATCAGCGACAGGTACGCTGACTCTTCCATCGCCTATCAGGGTGCCGGCCGCGGGCTGGGCACCCAGGCCATCGTGACGCTCAACGAATGGGCTACGGATGGTCTTTGGCCGGACCTGACGGTGTTGCTGGATGTGACTCCTGCCGACGGCCGCAACCGGCGCACCGCAGGCGATGCTACTGAGGACAGGATGGAATCCGAGCCTGATCACTTCCACGCCACTATTCGCGCCGCATTTCTAGAACTCGCTTCGGCGCACCCGCAGCGGTACCTAGTGTTGCCAGCCAAGGCCGACATTGCCGAGCTGGCGGCGGCAATCAAGGACCGCGTTCTGGCTCTACTTGCCGCAGAACCGGCTCCCGGGCCTGAAAGATCCGGCCCTGAGAGATCCGGCGTTCAGGGGCAGACGGCCGGCACAGCATGAGTGTATGGGTAGATCTTCAAGGCCAGGAGTCGGTGGTGGCGCAGCTTCGCCGTGCCGCCCAGTCTGCTGCGCCCACACACGCCTGGCTCTTGACGGGCCCCCCTGGTTCGGGGCGTTCAAACGCGGCCCTCGCCTTTGCTGCTGCACTGGTGTGTGACCGTCCTGAACTGGCGGCTCGAGGCTGCGGCGTGTGCAAGGCCTGCCACACCACCATGAGCGGCACCAATGCCGATGTCACGTTCATTGCGACCGAAAAAACCACCATCACCATCGAAGAAGCCCGCAATCTTGTGCGCAAAGCTCACGACAGCCCTTCTTCGGCCCGCTGGCGCGTCATCATTGTCGGCGATGCCGACCGCATGGCCGAGCGCACCACCAATGTGCTGCTTAAAGCCATCGAGGAGCCCCCGCCGCGGACCATCTGGATTCTGTGCGCCCCCAGCCCGGCAGATGTGCTTGTCACCATCCGGTCCCGCTGCCGCACTTTAACCCTTCGGCTGCCTCCGGTTGCTGATGTTGCGGCATTGCTGGCGCGTCGCGATGGCATTGAACCCGACCTGGCGCTCTATGCCGCCCGTGCCGCGCAAAGTCACATCGGCATCGCCCGCCGGCTGGCTACCGATGCTGGCGCCCGGGAACGACGCAACACCACAGTGTCCCTGCCGCTGAACCTGCGTGACGTAACCACAGCTGTCCTTGCCGCCGGGTCCCTGCTTGAGCTTGCTCAGGCTGAAGCGGCTTCCTCCAATGAAGAGCGCGACGCCGTTGAAAAGGCCACCCTACTGCGTAACTTGGGTGCCCCAGAGACCGGGACGCTGCCGCCTCCCATGCGCAGCCAGGTCCGCGCCCTTGAAGAGGACCAAAAGCGCCGCGCCAAGCGATCGGTGACCGACCATCTGGACCGGGCGCTAACTGATCTGTTGTCCTTCTACAGGGACGTGCTGGTACTGCAGTTGGACTCCCGCGCAGGATCCGGCGTCGAACAGGAGATCCTGGAGCTTGTCAATGAACCACTGCGCGGGGCGCTGACGGAATTCGCTGCCGGTTCCCGCCCAGAAGCCACTCTCGAACGCATGGACGCTATCAACGCTGTGCGACGCCGTCTTACCACCACCAATGTTGCCCCACTGCTGGCTCTTGAAGCCATGGCAGTTAGCCTGCTCTAACCCATAAAGGACTTCTGTATGACAGCTGGAAACGTACTCCGAGAACGCCGCCCCCACTTTTTTCTCGCCCTTGGCGCCGTGGTTGCGATGTTGCTGAGCTCGTGCTCGGTGCTGGCTCCTGATCAGCCGGTGAAAACCTCGGCGTCCGCAGATGTGGTGGGAGAGGTGCCCGCTGAGCTTCAGGATTTTTACACTCAGGCCGTCACCTGGACTTCCTGCAATGGGGGTTTCCAATGCGCCGAAGTTGAGGTGCCAATGGACTACAAGAACCCAAAGAAAAAGTCCATCAAGCTCTCGGCGATTCGGCTTCCGGCATCTGGTAATCGGCAGGGTGCAATGCTGATCAACCCCGGCGGACCAGGCGGTTCCGGCGTGGATATGGTCAAAGACGGGGCGCAGTCATATTTTTCGGCGAAACTGCGCGGCGCTTATGACGTTGTTGGCTTTGATCCTCGCGGGGTCAAACGCTCCACACCGGTAAAGTGCCTTGATGATGCGCAGATGGACGCAGCCCGGCAAAAAGAATTTGATATGTCCACCGAGGAAGGATATGCCGCGGCGGAGGCTGAAACTAAAACCGAGTCGGAGCTGTGCCAAAAGAACTCCGGTCCAGAACTGGCCTTCCTTGACACCGTTAGCTCCGCCCGTGACATGGATATTCTGCGAGCCGTGGTGGGAGACAAAGCGCTGAACTATATGGGCTTCTCCTACGGCACCAAACTGGGTGCCACCTACGCTGGGTTGTTCCCTGAGCGGGTTGGAAAGTTTTCCCTTGACGGCGCTATGGACCCCTCCCTTGATATAGATGAAGTCTCGATGGGCCAAGCGGTGGGCTTTGAAAATGCGATGCGGGCGTGGGTTGCCAATTGTTTGAGCGGCACTGATTGCCCTGTCTCTGGCACTGTAGACGCAGCCATGAAGCAAATACGCGAGCTCAACGAGGTGTACACAGCAACCCCGCAGCAAACTCCTGAGGGGCGGGTGGTCACCGGAACCGAATTCACCGGTGCTCTAGCCTTCGGCATGTACTCAACAGATCTGTGGGCACCGCTAACAGGCGCTTTGACGCAGGCTTTCGCCGGGGACGCCTCTGGCATGTTGATGTTGGCTGACTTCTCAGCCGACCGTGATTCCGATGGCAAATACAACTCCAACACAGCTGCCGCTTTCACTGCAATCAACTGCCTTGATTACCCCATGAACTCGGATCTGGCACACATGCGTGAGCAGACCGAGCTCCTAAAAAAGGCTGCCCCCACTTTCGGTGAACTCCTTGCTTACTCGGGTTTGACATGCAAATTCTGGCCCTACCCGGCAACGGGTGAACCCGCCCCGATCTCCGCAGCGGGTGCCGGCCCCATCCTGGTTGTTGGCACCACAGGAGATCCGGCAACCCCCTACGCCTGGTCCGAGGCACTTGCCAAGCAGCTTGATTCCGGCGTTCTTGTAACGTGGAAAGGTGAGGGACACACGGCTTACGGACGCTCCAACGAGTGTTTGAGCGCAACAGTTGACGCATACTTTGTGGATGGAAAGGTCCCAGCAGCGGGCGTTACCTGCTGAGCCTTCTTCACTGGGACAGTATTTCGTGGTGCGGATTTTGTACATCCGCCCCACGCATATTAGAGTGGTTTCTTGTGTTCGGCTGCCTATTTCAATGGGAGTTCGGCTAGCACAGGCCTCCATAGCTCAGTTGGTAGAGCGTCTCACTCGTAATGAGAAGGTCAACAGTTCGATTCTGTTTGGAGGCCCCAACGAAACCCCCTAGATTCTTTACGAATCCAGGGGGTTTCTGCGTTCCACGTTGAGTCAGGTCCGGCTACCGGCCCCGAGTTGCCACTTATGGTGCCCAAATGCGCGCTATGGGCACCATAAGTGGCAACTCGCGGAGCGGAAAGAGGGGGTTAGCGGCCAAAATGTGTGTACAGCCCGGGCGTGTCAGTGGCTTCTTCCGCCCCATCCTTGTTGAATTCCATTGCCGTCTTCTGGGCTGAAGGCTGTGTCGTAGAGGGCAGGGCCGATGGGCTCGTGAACCATTTGTCGTTTCTTCTTTTTTGGTTGCCAGTGGTGGGCCTTCACTAGGTCCCAGGGATCTTTAGGGGCCTCGGTGTGGTGGTAGAGGTACCAGTCCACGGCTCGTTTGGCATGATCATCGCTAAGACCTCGATGGTCCCGAAGAAGGTGCTTCAAGCCAGCATTGATCCCACCCTCGAGCGGGCTCGTTGTCCTAGGGAGTTTCTGGTCTTCGGTGGCGTGGGTGAGCCAAGTAAACAGATGATCGTTCTGCAGGACTGTGGCTAGTGTTCCACGGGCTTGGCGCAGACGAAGATGCGTGAACCACCAGTTCTGGTTTGCCCGCACGTGTGAGGGCCTTTCACCGTTCTTCTTCGCGTAGGTGCGGTCCTTCAAGAACTTCTCCCAGCGTGCTTCCCAGGACGCGAACTCACCGACCCACACAGCGGCTTGATCCAGGGACTGGATCGGTGTTAAAGCCTTCGCTAGGGCCAGTAATTCCTTGCCAGCATCGAGTTTCGGACGCATCGTGAGGTGGGTACGGATGTTCTGTTGAATATGAAACAAACACCGCTGCACTCTTGTTTCTGGCCAGTGCTGACCCAACGCACTCTCGAGGCCTTTGTGCCCGTCGATGACGACCATGGCAGGGGCCGGGAGTTGCTTGAGTAACGCTGACCAGGAAGCATGTTTTTCCCGATCGCACCACTGCCAGCCAACAACGTGATCACCGGTGTAAGCAATGAGCACGCACCAGCCGTTGAAGTACGTTCCATCGAGGATGAGCACCGGGTGAATTTCCCCGGTCACAGGGGCTTGTGGGGCCACGTTCCAACACCAAGCACTCTGTCTCCGAAAGGTCCGTGATGAGCTGGCATGGGCGTCCTGACGGGTCTTGCCAGTGATCCATGACTGGAAAGCGGCGAACTCTGCTTTCTTGCTGATATCAACCCTGGATTGAGTACTGGAAGCACCACAGGATTTACACCGCCACCGGGTTTTACCTGCACTGGTCGAACCGTTCTTCACAAGCTTCTGAGCACATACACCACAACGGGGGTGGTTCTTGGGAACTGTCACCATACATGCTTTCAAAGCATGTACAAGGCCCTGCATCCCATATGATTACTGGTCAAAAGCCACTTTGCATACACACATTATGGCCGCTAACCCGAAAGAGGCTGGCGCTATCCTTCCCACGGGAAAACGACGCCTTCACCCACCACTTTCAGTGAAAGTTCGGTTCCAGGGCGTGCCAGCATTGCGTTCCAGTGGCGGATGTTGATCACTTCGCCACCGACGGGCTGGTGCGGATCCAGTGGATGCTCTGCGTCGACCAGGATGGGTTCAAGCTGGATGCGCACAGTGGTCTCCGGGCCAAAGTAGTCAGTATCAACCACGCGCCCCCGGATGGGGCCACCGCTGGAAATCCTGATCTGCTC
The DNA here is from genome assembly GCF_039529835.1 of Arthrobacter sp. TMP15. Taxonomy (NCBI): domain Bacteria; kingdom Bacillati; phylum Actinomycetota; class Actinomycetes; order Micrococcales; family Micrococcaceae; genus Arthrobacter; species Arthrobacter sp. TMP15. Next base: position 442,743 of record NZ_CP154262.1, on the reverse strand, counting down.
GGGGCGCAGCATCAAATGCACCTTGCCCTGCACGGGAGGACGCCGCACAGGAATGCCGCCTAGCGAGCACAGCGCCAACGAACCCTCCATCCAGGCTTCAAGGATGACAGCGTCCCCTAGGAACTCTGCGGTGGCCCTGTCTGCGGGGCGAGTGTAAACAACAAAGGGGCTACCAATTTGGGCCAACCTGCCATCGCGCATGACAGCCACCTGATCGGCGAAGCTCAACGCCTCGGCCTGATCGTGCGTGACCAAGATGGTGGTTACACCGGCCTGCTCTAGCGTCTGGGAGACGGCCTTGCGCGTAGATACTCGCAAGCCTGCGTCAAGTGCACTAAACGGTTCATCCAACAGCATCAGCTCCGGCTGCCGGGCAAGCGCCCTCGCCAACGCCACACGCTGCTGCTGTCCACCGGAGAGCTGGTGCGGACGGCGCTTAGCGTAAGCGCGGTCCATGGACACCATCTCCAGCAACTCACCCACGCGTAGCGCAGCAGCTTTGCCCCGCAGATGAAGGCCAAAAGCAATGTTGGCACCAACACTAAGGTGCGGGAATAACGCGCCGTCTTGGGCCACGTATCCCACGCTGCGCTTGTGCGCCGGTACCCACTTCTCAGGCCCGGCAACTTCGGCACCACCTAAGGCTATGCGCCCGGAGTTGGGTGCCGAGAAGCCAGCGATTAGCCGCAACAATGTTGTCTTGCCAGATCCTGAGGGGCCAACGATTGCCGTGGTTCGTCCCTGCGCAACAGCCAGGTCCACACCCTTGAGCACGGGCGTGCCGCCAAAACTCTTACAAACATCGCTCAGTTCCAGGTGATCGGGGGTGTCACTTGAGTCCATGACAAACGTGCGTTGTTCTTTAGCTGCACGAGAGCTGGCTACACGAGAGCTGGCTACACGTGAGCTGAGGGGGGCGGTGGGTTGAGAGGTCATTGGCCTGCAGCTTTCTTGGATTGCACAAAGAGCAAGTACGTCATGGGCGCCGAGAGCAAAATCATCAACAGTGCGTAAGGTGCCGCACCCACATAGTCAATTTCGCTGCTTCGCGCCCAAAATTGTGTTGCCAGGGTACGGGTGCCGTTGGGGGCAAGCAGTAACGTAGCGGTGAGTTCATTGACGATGCCCAAAAATACTAGCGCAGCTCCACCGGCCGCGGCGGGGGCGGATAGCCGCAGGGTGACTTTGATGAATGCCAGCAGTGGCGGTTTGCCCAGTGCTTGGGCGGCCTCGTCAAGTTCACGTGGTGCCTGCGCTAAACCAGCCCGCAGATTCACCAGCGCCCGTGGCATGAACAACAAGGCGTAGGCAGCCACGAGGACCACTGAGGTTTGATAGATGGCTGGAATATTGTGGATGGTGATGGTCACCAAGGCTAGCGCCACGACAATTCCGGGCATGGAACTGGATATGTAGTTAACCGCTTCAAGGACCTTGCTAAAGGGTCCCGGATGGCGAATCACCAGGTAGGCAAGTGGAAAAGCCAGCACGGTGGTCAGGACTGCGCCAGCTAGGCCGTAGCCCAGTGTTTGCATGAGGGCCTCTAGGAGCGGACCCCCAACCCAAATCTCGCTTCCACCAGCGATCAGCCACCTGCCAACGTGCCACAGTGGTACCCCCAGAGCCAAGATACTCACCGCGACCAGCGCTATCTGGCTAGGGAGCTGAAATCCGCCCAATGTCCAGCGGTTGGGGCTGGACTGCACCCCGCCACCAACACGGGCGTAACGAGCGCTGCCGCGAGACCTAGATTCAGCCAGCAGCAACAGCAAACAAAAGACAACAAGGACACTGGCCAGCATATTTGCCGCCGCGCCATTAAAAGTGGAACGGAATTGATCGTAAATGGCCGTGGTGAAGGTGTCGAAAGTGATCATGGCGAAAGCGCCGTATTCGGCCAACAAGTGCAGCGAGACCAGCAATGCTCCACCAGCCGTTGCTAACCGCAATTGCGGCAACACAACCCGAAAAAATACCTGCCAAGGCCCTAGCCCCAGCGAGGCCGCGGACTGTTCCAAGGCAGGATCTAAACGACTCAGCACGGCGGCAACAGGAATGTACACCAGCGGGAAATAGGAAAGTACCGAGATCAGCACCCCACCAAAAATTCCCCCTAATGTGGGGATCGCACTAATCCAGGCATAGCTGTTCACGAACGCCGGGATGGCCAGCGGCGCCGCTAACAACACCGCCCAGATCTTGTGCCCGGCCAAACTGGTGCGTTCTACCAGCCACGCCCCACCCACACCGATCACTACACAGAGCGGCACAGTGATCACAACCAGCAAAACGGTATTAAAAAGTAGTTCCCCTACACGCGCCCGAAACACCAACGGCACAATGGTTTCCCACCCTGCATCAATGGTTGCGAACAGCACGAATCCCAGCGGCAGTAGAGAGAACGCAGCAATCAAAAGGCAAAAGACGACGACGGGCCAGGGGCCGAGGCGTGAGCCTCGGCCCCCAGCAGCGTTACGTGGGATTTTGGTGCCCAACTTGCGGGCCGCCGTCGTACTTTTTGGGGAAGTCATTGGAACTAGAGTAGACCAGCCTGCGTCATCAGATCGGTGACTTTGGCTGAGTTCAGCTTGGCGGGATCGATTTTCGGGGCCTGCAAATCAGCCAGCGGTGTCAGCTTGCTGTTAGCTGCAACGTCCGAACCAACGGGGTATTCAAAGCTCGTGCCAGTCTGCAACACGGTCTGACCGGCCTTGCCCGTGACAAATTCCAGGAATTTCTGGGCATTGTCTTGGTGCGCACTAGAAGCCAAGACGCCACCACCGGAAATGGATACGAAGGCGCCCGGGTCTTCATTCTTGAAGTAGTGCAGCGCAACATTTTTGGAGTTCTCGCCGGTCTTGTTCTGGTCACCAAACAAGTAGTAGTGGTAGATCACGGCCCCATCAACGGTGCCGGCATTGACAGCCTTCATGGCGGCACTGTTGCCCTTGATGGCCGTGGAGTTTTCCTTCATGGCCTTCAACCATGCAAGCGTGTCATCCTCGCCCTTGAGTTCCAGCATTGCCGAAACAATGGCTTGGAAGTCCGCACCGGAGGGTGACGCTGCCCAACGACCCTTCCATTCGGGATTGGCCAGGTCCATGATGGACTTGGGCAGCGTGGCCTCATCCAACTTGTTTTTGTCATACGCGAAAACCGTGCTGCGAGCAGCAATACCTGCCCACTTGTTCGTGGAGGGACGGTACTCTGCGGGCACCTGCTCCTGGACCTTGGCGCTGATGACAGCGAACAGGTTTGCATTCTCAAGTTGCGTCATGGCCGGTGAATTTTCGGTAAGGAAAACATCCGCCGGGGACTTGTCCCCCTCAGCAATAATCTGATTGCTCAATTCCAAGTCACTGCCCTGACGGAGGGTGACCTTGATGCCGGTTTCCTTAGTGAACGCGTCCACCCACGCCTGAGTCAAGGACTCGTGCTGAGCGTTGTACACGGTAATGGTGTCAGTTGACGCGCCCGCACTGCCGTTAGCACCATCGCTGGCTGCGGGGGTGGAGCCGCCACTGCATGCGGCCAATGCCACAACGGATACGCCGGCCAGCGCAGTCAATACGCTCTTGCTCAGTTGTTGCTTGGTGAACCAGGACTTCATGGGGAGCCTTCCATCGGGGGAATCAAAATTAGCGTACAACTATCAATCCTAATTCATAATAGGACAAGCTAACCTTACCCTTTACAAAGTGTGACGCTAATCTCTAGGCTCTTGAGCGGATGCTACGTCCCTGTGTGTGGTCCGGATTCAAGCAAGTCCTGCGCCCGTTGTACGTGCCTGTACACAATTGTTGCTTTAAGTTCGACGCCGGAACCCTCACCCACACCCAGTCTCACCAAAGCTACCGCCTCCGCTGCGGCCGCGAGGGCATTGCCAGCACGCGAAAGTTCACGGTGCACATCATTGAGGTAGCCGCCGGTGCCGAGGGGGATCTCCATTGCTTCGCTGGGGCCTGCAGCTTGGGCTTTTGCGGCAATGCTGCGCACCACGGGTAATAGTTCCGCGAGTCCATTAGCCACAATCACCAAGGCTTGATAGTTTCCAGCGGCCAGGTCGTTTGACTGGCCAGGTGCGGCTCCGGCTTCTTCTAGCCCCTCCAGCATTTGGTGGAAACGATCCAAGCCTCGCCGGAATCTGTCATGAGCACGGCGCCAAACACCCCTGCCAAGTTCCACGTCATCGCGCTTGGTTTGGCGGGCTGCCGAAAAAAGTCCCTTTAACATCCCCGTTAGAGGTACTGTCCAGGTCCGCCTGAATCCGGGCGGCCCGTCTCTGAATAGCCGCCAAGGGGCCCGTTCTGGGCTCCCGAGGCACGCTGTGGTTCGCCGTTTTCTCCCACAATCACACCGGGTGCGATCATGGTGCCGGGCGGAAGCTGATGCAGAGCAAGACGTGCTGCGGTTTGCTGGTTGGCCATCGCCTGGGCGGCCAGCGCTGTTTGAATACCGTGAAACAACCCCTCAAGCCAGCCAACCAACTGCGCCTGGGCAATGCGCAGTTCGGCATCCGACGGCGCACTTGTATCCGTGAACGGCAAGCTGAGGCGGTGCAGCTCATCAACCAGCTCCGGGGCCAGTCCGTCCTCAAGCTCCTTGATGGAGGTGTGATGAATTTGCGCCAGCCGGGCCCGGGCGGCGTCGTCCAAGGGTGCGCTCTTGACCTCTTCGAGGAGTTGCTTGACCATTGTGCCGATACGCAGCACTTTGGCTGGCTGATCCACCATGTCAGCAACACTTGCCGGCTTGTCTGCGGACCTGTTTGGGACGGGCGGTTTCGCAGCGTTTTCCACTGCCCCGCTGTCCTGTCCAACAACTAGTGAACTGTCAATGACTTTGCCCACAGCGCCGTCTTCACTGGCCGGTATCTGCCCCTTTTTGTTCATGCTGTTAGTCTCTCACGGGCCCGCAGAATCCGGTCCACGTCATGTATTAGCGACCTCAACAGCATCGTCCTTCAGGGTTGGCTTCCTGGCGATCGGTCTTATCTCGCCAGAATTCCTTAACGCTCATGGGTGCAGTTGCGCAGCCGCTGGCACGGTGATGGTCCAGGTATTTCTCATACAAATCCTCGCCAAGGACTCCCTTGAGATACTTAGCCACAAGCCCTAAACCTTGCCAGGAGCTGCGCAACATGTCCATGGTTAGTGACCGGAAGTGACAGATTGCTTACCCGAGTCGGCCCACTGATTGAGGATGGCTTTTTCAGCTGATGTGGGGGTCATGGATGCTGGCGCAAAGATGCGTGAAGCTACCGCAGGATCCTCCAGGCTGGGCCCAGCCCCGGCCCGGATTGAGCGGATGGTGACCATGATCGCCGTCGCAATTACCACGAGCGAGAGCACCACGAAGATGATCGAGAGGCTGCCCTGGACAACTGTGTTGCGCACAACGGCTTCCATGGCTTCAACGTTCTTGGCTGATCCGAAGCTGGTTTTGCCATCAGCTAGCGCCGCCTTAAAAGCGTTATGCTGCGCCCAATAGCCCACGGCTGGAACGGTGGAGAAGATTTTTTGGAAGGACGCCACCACTGTAACTACTGTGACAAACGCCAGTGGCAGGGCCACCATCCACAGATACTTCACGTGCGTGTTCTTGGAAACAATCACCAAGCACACCGCCAGGGCGATGGCGGCCAGTAGCTGGTTGGCAATACCAAATAGCGGGAACAAGGTGTTAATGCCACCCAATGGATCGGTGACTCCCATGATCAAGATGGCGCCCCATCCGGCCACCATAATGGCGGTGGTAATCCAGGAACCAAGCCGCCATGAGGTGTCCTTGAACTTGGGGACAAAGTTACCAATGGAATCCTGGAGCATGAAGCGGGCCACACGGGTTCCGGCGTCAACTGCCGTGAGGATGAACAACGCCTCAAACATGATGGCGAAGTGGTACCAAAAGCTCATCATTGCCTTGCCGCCGGCCACCTGCTGCATGATGTGAGCCAGCCCCACGGCGAGGGTTGGCGCACCGCCGGTGCGAGAAACAATTGACTGTTCGCCGACGTCGGACGCTGTTTGGGCAAGCGTGGCCGCATCAACCTGTACCCCGGTAAGCCCCAGCGAGTTCACGAATGCCGCGGCTCCCTCGATGGTGCCCCCGGTAGCCGCACCGGAGGAGTTCATCGCAAAGTAGATGCCACGGTCGATCGATAGCGCAGCAACCAACGCCATGATGGCCACAAAGGATTCCATGAGCATGCCGCCATAGCCAATGTAGCGAGCCTGGCGTTCCTTCTCGATTAGTTTTGGGGTGGTGCCCGAGGCGATCAAGGCGTGGAAGCCGGAGAGTGCCCCGCAAGCGATGGTGACGAAGAGGAACGGGAACAAAGAGCCGGAGAAGACCGGGCCGTCAGAGCGTGAAGCAAACTCGCTGAACGCCGGGACGTTGATGGTGGGACGGACCAGCACAATGGAGCCGGCCAGCATGACGATAGTGCCGATTTTCATGAACGTAGAGAGGTAGTCACGCGGGGCGAGCAACAGCCAGACCGGCAGGATTGCGGCAATGAAACCATAGATGATGATGGCCCAGGCCAGCGTGGTGCGGTCAAGGTGGAAGAACGCTGCACCCCATTCGGTATGGGCAACGACGCCGCCGCCAATGATTGCGGCCAGCAGCAGGACCACACCGATCAGGGAGACTTCCATGATCTTGCCCGGGCGCAGGTAGCGCAGGTAAACGCCCATGAACAAGGCGATCGGGATGGTCATCGACACGGAGAACACACCCCATGGGGATTCGCCCAGCGCATTGACAACCACAAGGGCCAAGATGGCCACAATGATGATCATGATCAACAAGGTGGCGATCAGGGCCGCGGTTCCGCCAATAACACCAAGTTCTTCACGGGCCATCTGGCCCAGTGAGCGTCCACCGCGACGCATGGAGAAGAAGAGGACCAGGTAATCCTGCACTGCGCCAGCAAGGACGACGCCGACGATGATCCAGATAGTGCCGGGCAGGTAACCCATCTGGGCTGCCAGAATGGGGCCAACGAGGGGCCCCGCCCCGGCGATTGCGGCAAAATGGTGACCAAAAAGTACGTTGCGGTCAGTCGGAACAAAGTCCTTCCCGTCTGCTTTGTATTCTGCCGGGGTGGCACGCTTGTCATTGGGTTTAAGGAGAAACTTCTCAATGACTTTGGAATAGAAGCGGTAAGCAATCAGGTACGTACACACTGCAGCGAACACAAACCAGATAGCGTTGACACTTTCGCCGCGCACCACGGCCAGCATCACCCATGCAACCCCACCGAGCAGTGCAATAGCCGCCCAAATGCCGATCTTCAGCGGGGTCCACTTGTGCGTTTCCGCCTCTGCTTCAAGATCCACTGCCACTGGTGGCAGATTCGGATCTTGGACCAGGACATCGTCTTCATTGGCGGTCCTGTTTGACGGAATTGTCATGATTTTCCCTACGTTAAGACATAACTACGGCGATTTGAGGGTAGCAGTGTGGTTCGCACCACATGGCGTATGTCACTCACGCTTAATGCACTGATCGCCCAGCGGCAGTTTTTTAGCGCCGAATGACGCATTGCAGGGTGGGCAGCCGCAACGAAGGGCGGAACCAAAGTCCTCCGGATCAGCACTTGCAATCAAGGCAGCATCGGGGAGCCGCGTTGTGCGGAAAACATGTCAGCCAGTAGCGCCCCCTTGGATTCAACACCATATGACGGGCAGTGGGCTACATACCCCGGGCAGTTTTTTGTTTTGGCACTGCTCCACCGCAACGGCATAGCTGAGATGACGAGGATAGGAACACGAGTGACGATTTTGGTGAGCTCAGCAGTTGAATATTGTGCAACTCTCCAGGGCTGGGTTTGGCTTGGCTGGGTTTGGCTTGGGGCACAGGTAAAGTCCGGATCCTGGTCCACCAAAGAAACGCCGGCACACTCAGGAAAGAATCTTTGACCAGCTACCAGGCGAGTATGACGGCGTCCCGAGGTGCGCCATGGTGCTCCGACCGGGAAGGATCCGGTACGTCAGTCTCAAGTCTGCCGGCGTCAGCGCGATCGTGTTCAGCCGCTCGCGCGTTGAAGCCGACAGGTGTACGACGGGGGAGGCTTCACGGGGCTGTGCGGTTGGTTCCGCCGCAACCACATGGTTCGCGTTCCCGAGGTTGATTCCTTCGCCGAGCTCAGTGTCATGGGCAACGCCCAGAATCATCCCAATAATGCAGAGCCTGCGCCGGCCAGCGTGGCCTTCTAAGAAAGCCGAGTGTTGCTCCACGCCAGCGAATTGGTCGTGTTGAACGGCAATGCCGATTTAGTCGCGGTACGGAATCGACAGTGCAAAAGGACACCACGACATCGCCGTCGTCGGCATAGAAAGAAAAATACTGTACGCGTGCGGAATTGGGGATGACCTCGCCAAGAGGGCCACCACGGCCGCCACCCGCATTCTGGGGCCACAGCCCCCTGACCCGCACCACCCGGAAATGCGTGATCGTTTCCCACTTTCACCACTAGGCTATGGCAGATCTTTTGACCAAATACCCGACGCCAGCGGCACTCAGGTGACAGGGCACACAAGCTCACTTCACAACCTCACACCAGATCGGGATGAAAGTTCAAGGCTCACTTGCACATCCGGGCCCGCGGCAGGAGCTCACCACGGGCCCTGTCTGAAGGCCAAAAAGGCTAGCGCTGGCCAGGACTTAACGGGAGCGGCTCTATCGGCTGGTCATTGGCGGTCAGGTCGATCCCGAAGTCCTTGGCAAAGACAACCCGCGTGTCCTTGTAAATGCCGGGGTGGTTCTCATCAAGCTCAAACACGCGCGCACCGCGCAGGCGGTTCCGCTCGGCTCCGGGGAGGCCGTAAGCCCCGAACCCGGTTCCCGGCGCGTAACCCAGCTGGACGCCATAGTAATTGCCCATGTAGGTGTTGACGTGGTCGTGGCCCACAAAGTAGCCCAGCACGTCCCCACGCTCCAGAAACGCACTGAACAATCCGGAGTTGATGGGACCCGGGCACTCGTCCTCGTTGCGCTCGCCTACGATGGTGTGCCGAGTGAGCGCCCGTGCGTGGTCTGATTCCTGGCGTGAGTCAAGGCTGGCAAACCACATGTTGCGGTGCTCGTGCAGGGCGATGTGGCCCCACATCAGGGACGGCACCTTCTTCCCGTATTTGCGCTCCGTTGCCATGGACATTTCCCGGTACCAGTTGACCTGGTCCATGCGCACCCAATCCCAGGTGGGGTAGCCCTCAAAGCTCTGCCCGTTGATTGCCTCCGGCGCATAGCGCCCCGTGTCGATGAGCCAGAGGCCAAAGGCGGGCACCTTGGATTTGGCTGACTTGATGAGCAGCTGTGTATTGGAGGTTCCAGTGAGACCCGGCGTGGAGTTTGCGTTTACGTTGAACTCGTAGCTTTGCAGGAAGGCAAGCATCTTGGCTTCCGTCATGCCAGTATGTTCAAGCGAGTCCTCATCATGGTTGCCGAAAGTCACAGCCCAGTTAATCTTGCGCCGTTCCATGGGCAGCACCACATGGTTAAGCGCCTGTTTCACCTCCAGTTCGTTGTCACAGCCCCCAGTGATCACGTCACCATTGATGACTACAAAATCGGGCTTCTCCGCGTCGAGGGTGCGCTCCATGAGTTCAATGGTTCGGCGGTCGGTGCGTTCGTCGTCCTGAGTGTCATTGAACTGGACAATCTTGAAGGTGCCATTGGAGCGGAACGCGAGGCTAGGCTTGGGAGGCTTGGGCCCGCGTGCCGCATGGCTCTCGGATCCGGCCGCTACAGTGATGCCCAGCGCACCCAATGTTCCAGCGGCACCCAGCGCCGCTCTCCGACTAAATGTTGGCTGGTTGGTGTTTGCCGTCATTGCTGCCCCTCTAAGGTTTGGCGGCGCCTGTTTGGGCCGCGGTTCTCCCACGACATTAGAGAGCTGGATGAGCCAAATCGGCAACACGAAGCGGACGCCGTGGTAACAGTGGGTGAACGTCCGGTATCACGGCGGGAGGTCATCTTCTTGAAAGATGAAGTATCTGGACCGGCTGGGTGAACGGCTGCTTATCCTCGAAAGCGATGGTTACTCGGGACCCGCGGTCTGGATCCTGAACCTTTTTGATATCGAGTGTGAAAGTGGTGGCGCAGATGCTGCCAGCATTTCTCTACGCTGTTCGGTGTGAGCTCAAGCGCCTTCGCTGAGTCTTTAACACGTATCAACTCTTCGCTTCCAGCGCCACCGGGAATTTGCACAACTAATCATTGGGAGCGGCAACCTGTGGTGTTCCCGTTTCATAGCCCCACCTTGGTGCCGGCACCAGGACGCCGGACATCACGCGCAAACGCTTCTGTTCACAAAAAGCTTACGAAGCCTGGTCACTAACGGAGAAGTCCTAGAGCGTTAGAAGTACCTTGCCCACGTGCTCCCCCGAATCAAAGTACTCGTGCGCGGCTGCCACTTGGGCCAGCGGAAATGTTTTATCCACCATGGGTTTGACTGCCCCACTGCTCATCAGCGGCCACACATTTTCGCGCACGCCTTCCATGATGGTTGTTTTCTCCTCAACGGAGCGGGCCCGCAGTGTGGTACCAATGATGGCCGCGCGTTTGGTGAGCAGCGCTCCCAAGTTCAGCTCCGCCGTCGCCCCTCCCTGCAGTCCAATGACCACCAAGCGACCATAGGTGGCCAGCGAGGCAACGTTCCGGGCCAAATATTTGGCTCCCACAACATCCAGGATGACGTTTGCACCCAGTCCAGCGGTGAATTCATTGACACGTTCCACGAAGTCTTCGCTGCGGTAGTTAATCGCCAGATCGGCCCCGAGATAGCCCGTGAGCATGGCAACTTTCTCATCGCTGCCGGCTGTAGCGATAACGTGGGCGCCTGCGGCTTTAGCCAACTGGATGGCCATGGCGCCGATGCCACCGGCGCCGCCGTGAATGAGCACGCACTCCCCGCGCTGAAGCTGCGCTGTCATGAACAGGTTCGAGTGCACCGTGGCGGCAACCTCCGGCAATGCTGCAGCAGAAATGACATCGATGCCTTCCGGCAATGACAAGACCTGCCCCGCCGGGACAGCTACTTGACCCGCATACCCGCCACCTGTGAGCAACGCCACAACCTTCTCACCCACGCTAAACGGCTTGGTGACATTCGGACCAAAACCGGCAATCCGGCCTGACACTTCAAGGCCCAAAATCTCTGAGGCGCCTGGCGGAGGAGGGTAAAAACCACGCCGTTGTTGCACGTCAGCGCGGTTGATTCCAGCGGCAATCACATCAATAAGCACCTCGCCGACCCCCGGGACCGGTCCTGGCGTCTCAGCCAGTGTCAGAACCTCAGGCCCACCTGCGCCCGTTGTAAAAATTGCCCTCATGACCTTCTCCGTTGCCCTTAAGTACCTGTGATGCTTAGCCCTGCCGGCGTTCATTTTGGTAGCTCGGCCCTGCTTATGAAACACTACTAGGGTAAGGAAGGTTGTCCGAGCGGCCGATGGAGCTGGTCTTGAAAACCAGTGTGCGGTAACCCCGTACCAAGAGTTCGAATCTCTTACCTTCCGCGCGTAAAAAGGGAAGCAATCTCTTCATGAGATTGCTTCCCTTTTTCTTTATCTGGTACGCGCCTGCCGCCTGGTCTGAGGACCCGGCCCGAGGACCCCCAATCACGTCCTAGCCCAAAGGTCAGGCAATCGAACACTGGCTCATTTAACCCCTAGGCAAACTCACGTTCGTTGACAATCACAACCAATTCCTAACAACCATGCAGGGTTTACTTGACCGCAAGGTTCCGTTCATGACTGACTCACCTCTATGTGTTTAGCTCAAACACGTTCCTGCAGGATTGGTCGGGGGATTAGTTCGCATTTTTTCCTTAATCGAGAACTGTGGTTCATCATCACTCATGGCACAAGGACGTGCCGCACTTTCGAGAGTTGGAGACATGACGAGCAATACCCTTATCAAGGCAGGATTGGGCGCCCTCCTGGCGTTTGGTCTAGCCGCGGCACCATTGGCAGTCTCACCCGCTATGGCTACTGGTGAACCTGCAAGCCCTGACAGCACGACGTCGGAGCTTAAGCCAAGCGAGCCCCTCCCCTCAGCCGTCCCTTCGGCAGAGCCACCGGCCGCAGCCGCCGCCCTATCCGCCACCGCACCTGCTGTGGTGATCAACGAGGCATATCTCAATGGCGGCAGTACCAACGCCGTCTATAAAAATAAGTTCGTTGAACTGTACAACCCCACCGAGGCGGATATCAGCCTTGACGGCTGGTCGTTGCAGTACCGTTCAGCAACGGGAACAGTGGCGCCTACCGGCCTCACTGCGCTTTCCGGGACCATCAAGGCCAATGATTACTACCTGATCAAAGGTAACTCCAACGCAGACGCCGGCAGGGAATTGCCCGCCGTCGATTCAGACTCCAGCAGCTTTGCCTTCTCCGGTAAGGGTGGCACGCTGATCCTCTCCGACAAGGCTGAGAAACTGCCGGCTGATCTTGCCACCGGCTCGCTGATTGACGTTGCCAACGTAGTGGATCTTTTGGGCTATGGACCCTCCAACACCTTTGAGACCGCGGCAGCCCCGGCAGCCAGCGTCACCACATCGTTAAACCGCACCACCTTCGCCGACACAGACAACAACACGGCTGACTTCAGCAAACAAGATCCCAGCCCCACAGGTACGCAGGGCGGCAGTGAACCACTCCCGGAACCCGATGACTCCGGGTCCAAGACCATCGCCGAGATCCAGGGCGAAGGCGCCAAGAGCCCATTGGAAGGCACCAATGTCACCACCAAGGGCATAGTCACCGCGGCTTACCCCACCGGCGGCTTCAGCGGCTACTTCATCCAGACCCCCGGCACCGGCGGTGACCTTGATCTGGCCACCCACAAGGCATCCGAGGCCGTGTTCGTTTACTCTCCTGCCACTGTTGGTTCAGTGAAAGTTGGTGACTACGTAAAAGTTACTGGCCTCGTCAAGGAATTTGGAGGTGCCAAAGACGCCAACACAACAACGGAGATCGATGTCCCCGACGGCGGTATGACACCGCTGACCGAAGCTGCGGTAGCCGTCAAGGCCGCAGTCATTGCGGTTCCGGCTACTGATACCGGACGTGAAACCCTCGAAGGCATGCTGGTGGCCCCGCAGGGCGAGTTCACCATTACCGACAACTACTCCCTCAACAACTACGGCGAACTGGGCCTGGCCACGGGAACCACAGCCTTGGTTCAGCCCACAGCCGTGGCTCCTTTTGGATCCTCTGCTTACGAGGCCACGGTTGCCGAGAATGCTGCCCGATCCATCAGGCTCGACGACGGAGCCAGTACGGGTTTCCTGAAATCTCCTGGCTCCTCATCGCCACTTCCGTGGCTCAGCCACGCCACCCCCATGCGGGTTGGCTCCACGTCTGAATTCATTGCTCCTGTCATTTTTGACAATCGCAACAACGCCTATAAATTCCAGCCGCTGGAGGCCCTTACCCCCGAAAATGCGGGTACCGTGCAGCCCATCGCGTTCGGCAACACCCGTGCAGCCGCACCAATCGCCGTTGGCGGTAACTTGAAAGTTGCCTCGTTCAATGTGCAGAACTACTTCCCCACCACGGGCGATCAAAACCCTAGCTGCCAGTTCTACTCAGATCGGGATGGAAACAACATCTCAGTCCGGACGGGCTGCCCGCAGCGCGGTGCCGCAGACGCGGCGAACCTCATACGGCAACAAGACAAGATCGTTGCCGGAATCACCGCTTCAGGAGCCGATGTTCTTTCCCTGGAAGAAGTGGAAAACTCCGCCAAGTTCTCCAAGGACCGCGACAACGCCATGTCCCTGTTGGTTGCAGCCCTGAATGAAAAGACTCCGGATACGTGGGCCTTCGCCAAGTCTCCGGCCACACGCCCCGCATTAGCTAACGAAGATGTCATCCGCACCGGGTTCATTTATAAGAAAAACGTTGCCGTACCCGTCGGTGACTCAGTGATCTTGGACGATGCGGCTTTCACGGGTGTGGCCCGCCAACCGCTGGCTCAGTCCTTCAAGCTGATCGGAGCCGCTGACTCCACCAAGCTCCTGTTGATTGTCAACCACTTCAAGTCCAAGGGTTCCGCCCTCCCAGGCGATAACGATGAGGGCCAAGGAAACTCCAACAAGGCACGTACCGCACAGGCCACGGCCTTGGTAAAGTTTTCCGCCGACTTGCAGCAGGTGCAGGAAACCAACAAGGTGCTGCTGATGGGTGACTTCAATGCCTACGGTTTTGAAGATCCCATCATGGTCATGAAAGATGCCGGCTATGTGGGCCAGAACTCTAAAACGGGCAAGCACTCCTACAGCTACGGTGGCATGGTTGGCTCGCTGGATCACATCTTGGCCTCTCCTGCCGCTAATTCACTTATCACAGGCGCCGATATCTGGAACATCAACTCTGCCGAATCTGTCGCCATGGGCTACAGCCGGTACAACACCAATATCACCAACTTCTACACACCGGATCAGTTCTCCGCCTCCGACCACGATCCCGTGCTGGTAGGCCTGAACATGTCCATGCAGCCGGTGGGCACCAAGGAAATCAACTTGTTGAACATCAACGATTTCCATGGCCGCATCGATAAAAACACTGTGAAGTTTGCCGGTACGGTGGAGCAACTGCGCGCGGCCTCAGGCGATGCCAACACAGCATTTCTAGCGGCCGGTGACAACATAGGTGCCAGCTTGTTCGCTTCTGCCTCACAGGAAGACAAGCCCACAATCGATGTGCTGAACGCGCTGGGACTTGACGCATCCGCCGTCGGAAATCATGAGTTCGACAAGGGCTATACCGATCTTGACGGGCGCGTAACCGAGGCCGCCAAGTGGAACTACCTGGGCGCGAATGTGTACGCCAAGGGCACCACTACCCCGGTGCTTGATGAGTACAAGATCATCACCGTGAACGGTGTGAAGGTGGCTGTCATTGGGGCCATTACGCAAGAAACGCCCACGTTGGTGACCCCAGCGGGGATCTCCCAGCTGGAGTTCGGCGATCCTGTTGAGGCTGTGAACCGTGTGGCCAAGAAGATCGCCGACGGCAAGCTCGCCGATGTCATCGTGGCCGAATTCCATGAAGGAGCCGGCGAAGGCACACCCAACGGCGCAACCTTTGAAGAGGAAGTTGCCGGCGGTGGCGCATTCGCCAACATCGTCAATAACACCAGTCCGCTGGTCAACGCCATCTTCACCGGCCACACGCACAAACAGTACGCGTGGGATGCACCCATCCCCGGCGTTTCAGCTGATGCAGCCCTGAAAACCCGCCCCATCCTCCAAACCGGGAGCTACGGGGAGAACATTGGCCAGGTTCAGCTGTTCGTCGATGCAGACACCAATGCGGTGACCGCCTACGCGCAGCAGATTATTCCCCGCACCACAGAGGACGATGCAGCTCTCGCGGCCGAGTTCCCGCGAGTGAAAGAAGTCCAGGCCATTGTTAACAAGGCTTTGGCTGACGCCAAGGTTGCAGGCAGCGTTCCTGTAGGCGAGATCACCGCCGACATCACCACGGCGCAGACCTTCGATCCTGTCACCGGCAAGTACTCCCGTGACGACCGTGCCAGCGAATCCGCACTGGGCAACCTGGTGGGCAACGCCCTCTTGGAGGCACTCAAGGCGGAGCAAACCGGCGGAGCTGAGATCGGCGTCGTCAATCCAGGCGGGCTCCGCGCGGATCTGCTGTACAAGAACGAGGGCGTTGCCGACGGCGTTATCAGTTACGGCAATGCCAACGCCGTGCTTCCGTTCGTGAACAATCTGTACACAACCTCCCTCACCGGAGCCCAGGTGAAGACCATGCTGGAGCAGCAGTGGCAGACCAACGCTGACGGCACCATCCCCAGCCGCCCGTTCCTGAACCTCGGCCTGTCCGACAATATGGACTACACCTACGATTCCACCCGTGAGCTCGGCGATCACATCACCTCCGTGGTCATCAACGGTGCACCGCTGGAACTTGAGCGTTCCTACCGTGTGGGCACGTTCGGCTTCCTGGTAACGGGCGGGGATAACTTCCGTGTGTTTAGCGACGGAGCCAACACCAAGGATTCCGGCCTCATTGACAGGGACGCTTGGATTGCCTACCTCAGCGAGAAGTCCATCACCGCACCCATTGCGCCGGACTTTTCCCGCCGCGGCGTGGACGTCATCGATGCTCCTGCCACAGTTAGCGCAGGTCAGAAGCTGAGCATTGGCCTGGCGAAGTTGGATCTAACCTCCCTGGGAGTGACCAAATCCACCAAGGTAACGGTGCGCTATGAGCCAGCTGGTAGTGGTGGCGGGACTGGTTTTGCAGTTCTGGCCGCAGCGGTGCTGCCGGCGGAGCTTGGCAGCTTCCCCGTGAGCGACGGCGCAGCGACGCTGAACTTTACGGTTCCGCAGGAGCTGAACGCCGGGCGCTTCACCATCACCACCGATGCCGGCACTTACGCACGGTTGCCGATCACCATCCCGGTGACCTCCGCCGCAGAAGTACCGACTACAGCACCTGCAAATCCGGGCGCTACGGCCGGTGCAAGCCCAGGCGCTGGTGCTGGCTCTGACGCCGGCCCCAACGGCTCAGGTAATCTCGCCTCCACTGGAGCCACCGCGCTTCCGCTGGGTCTAGGCGCGCTTGTCTTGGTCGGTGCCGGTGTTGGGATTGCCGCTGCCTCCCGTCGCAAGGGGGCTCGCCGCTAGCTGTTCCGCGACCCGAGGGCGTGCCAAACTGGCGACGGCGTATGAAGTTTCATACGCCGTCGCCAGTTTGGCACGCCGCCACCTCCAGACACTTCTTTTAGCCGAGGATGTCCATGGCGATCGTCTCAGCATCGAGCACTGTGCGGTAGCCGCTGCGGTAAATCGCCGAGGCTTCGGCGGCGATCGCGGTGCCCCACTGTACGGAAGAGAGTTGCAGGCCCAGTACATACAACCCGGCCACGGGAACGCCCGTACCATCCAGGGGCCTGTAGGGCGGAGCCGAGACGTCCAACCCGCTGGTGGCAACAGCTTCACCGTCGGAAGCCAGCATGAGACGAGGGCGTGCCAAACCATCAGCCAACAGGTTTCGGAGCAGAATTGAACCGCTGTCCTGTACCTGATTGGCCGGTGCCAACGCCTCTACCAAGTACCGGGCTTCCCACGGGGGTGCAGCAACCCACGGTGAACCAACCGTAAACACTCCGTGCTGGATACGAAAGAGCGGATCGGGTCCGGCAAAGTGGACCACTCCGGCACGTACAAGCGCAGCCAACTGCTCCATGCGAACAGGCGGAGGACCACTGGCCAGCCCCTCAACGAAACCTTCAAACCAGCCACGCAACTCCCCCAGCCACGAAGTTTCGGTAATGCCACGGTCCGCCACCAGCGACTTGATGATGGCACGCCCGGCGTTCAAAGCCCCGATGGCCATTTTTACCGGATCGTCTTCACCGCGGGCGGAGCCAGCCGCATCGGCTGAAAGATACTCCAAAACCGCTGCATCCATCTGCTCATGAGAAGTGAAACGGTGACCAGCTCCAGGGCGACGCCTGTGCCGCGACAAAGGCCGAGCCAATGCCAACAAATCAAGGATATGTTCATCCTGCACGTGCGTTGCCAAAAGCTCCTTGAGCCGTTGCGGCCACCCGGGATCCCCGTCGTCCAACCCGGAATGCAGCAGCCCATCCAGCTCAGGTAACAGTTGCGCCGTGATGGCATCGGAGCTGGTCCGGGCCAGCGTTGTGTAGTAAGCCCAGAGGGCGTCGCGGTAAAGCAGTGGCCAAATGTCATGGTCAAAACCGGCAGTTGCCCCCAGAGCCCGGATCGCAGCCACGGCATCTTCGCCCAAGAACCGCAGGGTAATACTGGCAGGATAGTGGCTCTCCAGCTCCGTTTTTGCCCGGTACGGAGTGCCCCGGCGAGAGGCCCCCACAATGACCGGCTCCTTGCCCGAAGCAACATAGCGCAGCGCGTCCCCGGCAGGCCTGCCTGTGGGCTCGAATGTTCCCCCGCGACCCTCCGTCAACTGACCCAGCACGTCAAAAAAGTTAAGTCCCATCCCGCGCACCAGCACAGTTTCACCGGCAGGAAGCTGAGCCCAGTCCACGTCATTGGGCACCGCCGGTGGCAGGTACGTCAGTCCGTGAACGCGGGCGTCGTCACGCAATTCGCGTTGGGCTGGGTTAAGTTTGGACTCCACATGTCCCAGCGCCAGCACCACCTGATCGGCACGCAGGCTGGTCCCGTTAAGAAGTACGACGGCGAACCCACCGTTTTCGTGGTCCCTGGCCACCCGCTTGGCTTCAGCACAATGGACGGTGAGTGTGACGCCGTCGGGCATAGCTTGAACTAGCTGCTCAAAACACCAGCTCAAGTAGCGCCCGTACAGTGCGCGGCTAGGGAAGTTCTTTACCCCAAGTGTGGCAAGTTCGGTTTCATCGCCCTCACTGAGCTTCTGCCACGGTGTACTCTGCTGGGCTAGCCGCCATTCGTTGAAGCTGCAGCCGGCCAACGGCGGGGCGCTCACTCCTTGATCCGTGATGAGTGTGGGGAAAAAGCTTGGCGTGTTCATCAGGTACAGGCGGGATTGTGCGGTGCGCCAAACATGCCCCGCACCGGGGGGAAACGGGTCTACAAGGTGGATATGCAGCGGCTGGGAGTCGGTATTTTTCCCATGGTGGGCCAGTAATCTTTCCATGACGGAAGTCCCGCGGGGTCCCGCCCCCACAATAACCACCGTCTGCGTGCCCAAAGATTCCACCCTTTGAGCTTAACTGATGCTCGCCCATTGGCCGGGCCACGCACGGTTGGCCACAGAGCGCGGCGGGCCTCCCTGTGACGGTGCCTAGGATGGAGCCTATGACTGAAGCTGCCACACCCTTGAAAATTGCAGACCAACCCACGGATGAATTCCTGTGGCTTGAAGACATCCACGGTGACGATGCCATGGCTTGGGTCCGTAAGCGCAACGCTCGCACGGATGCCGCATTGGTAAACCCGGCCTATTCAGCGCTGGAGGCCTCGGTTCTTGAGGTGCTGGATTCGGTAGACAGGATTCCGGTGGTTTCTAAGCGGGGGAACTGGTATTACAACTTTTGGCGCGATAAAACAAACCCACGCGGGCTCTGGCGCCGCACTACGTGGGAGAGCTATCTCAGTGCCACACCGCAGTGGCAGGTGCTGCTGGATATTGACGCGCTATGCGTAGCCGAAGACGCCCAGTGGCTCTGGGCCGGTGCTTCACTGCTGCGCCCGGCCACAGGCGAGGAGTACCGCCACGCCATGATCGCCCTGTCCCCCGACGGGGGCGATGCGGTTGCCTACCGTGAGTTTGACCTTGCCACGAACACTTTCGTTCCCGACGGTTTCGTTTTGCCGCCCGCTAAGACAAGGCTGAGTTGGTTCGATATAGACACCCTGTATGTGGGTACCGATACAGGGAAGGGCTCCATGACCGCTTCCTCCTACCCTGCCGCCACACGGGTACTTCGCAGGGGCGAGTCGCTAACGGAGATGGCGGCACAACAGCCCATATTCGATGTTCCGTTGACCCACCTCAGCGGTGGAGTCTCGCACAGCAGAACCCCCGGATATGAACGAGATGTTGCCCACGACGCCTTGGATTTCTACAATAGCCGCAGCTATCTGCGGGTTGGCGAGGATTGGGTGCACATCGATGTGCCCAATGACATGGCGCTCTCACTGCACCACCAGTGGCTGCTGCTGCGTCCGCGAACCACGTTCTGCGTCACCGGCGAAGAGTACGCACCCGGTACCCTGCTGGTCATTGAACTAGAAGCGTTTATGGCTGGCAACCGAGAATTTCACACCATCTTTGACCCGACTCCGGCGCAGTCGTTGCAGTCCTGGAGCTGGACCAAGGACTTTCTTCTGTTGAACTTATTATCTGATGTGTCCTCAAAAATTTTAGTGGTTGACCCCGCCTCAGATTGGGCTGCAACCGAGTTGGACGCCTGCCCTGCCCTGCACTCTGTGGACGCTTACGCCGTCGACGACGAAGCCGCCACCGGAGGCAACGATTACTGGCTTCTCGCTTCCGGTTTCCTTACCACATCCACCCTGTACCGCGGCACTGTTGATGCGCCCACCGGCGCTCAACCCATCGGCGCTCAACCCACCGGCACTCGACCCACCGGCACTGCGGGTGAGCCGGCAATGCTGGTGCGGGCGGCGCCGTCGTTCTTCCATGCCGAAAAGTACACCGTAGAGCAGCACTTCGCCACCTCCGCTGACGGAACAGAAGTGCCCTACTTCCAAGTGGGCCCAAAGGAGCTCATGCTCGACGGCGGCAATCCAACCCTGCTCAGCGGCTACGGCGGGTTCGAGGTTTCACGCACACCCGCCTACAACGGCGCCGTGGGACGCAGCTGGCTGGAGCGCGGCGGAGTGTTCGTGGTGGCCAACATCCGTGGCGGTGGCGAGTACGGACCCACCTGGCATACGGCAGCCCTGCAGGAAAACCGGCACCGGGCCTACGAGGATTTCGCCGCGGTTGCCCGCGATTTATCTGCACGCCAGGTCACTTCGCCATCGAGACTGGGATGCGCTGGCGGCAGCAATGGTGGGTTGCTTGTGGGAAATATGCTCACCGTGTATCCGGAACTATTTGGGGCAGTTTCCTGCGGTGTTCCGCTGTTGGACATGCGCCGTTACACGAAGCTGTCCGCGGGGGCTTCGTGGATCGCCGAATACGGCGACCCGGATGTGCCCCAGCAGTGGGAGTTCATCAAAACGTTCTCGCCGTATCACCTGTTGCGTGCCGATGTAACGTACCCGGCCACTTTCATTTGGACAGCCACATCGGATGACCGGGTGGGACCAGCGCAGGCGAGGAAGATGGCCGCCCGGATGGAATCGATGGGCATTCCCGTGTGGTTCCATGAAGCGTTAGAGGGCGGCCATGCCGGGGCTGGAAACAATAAGCAGGCCGCCAGGTTGCACACGGCCTCGCATGAATTTCTGTGGCGGGCGCTCAATGGCGGCCTCTAACCGAGGTGTCCCACCCTTCGTTTTGCTTTGCAGGGCCTTTACTGGGTAAAGTTTGGGATGCTGGTTAGGGGCTTCTACCCTAACCAGTGCTGGAGACGTGCCAGAGCGGCCGAATGGGCTTCACTGCTAATGAAGTGTGGGGGTTATACTCCACCGGGAGTTCAAATCTCCCCGTCTCCGCAGAGAAAATGCACCCCTCGATGTTTCATCGGAGGGTGCATTTCTGCGTTCCGGGTGTTTTACCCTGCATTGCCGCCCCGCCCTCCTGCGTTGACGTTGGAGATAATGACATCTCTCAACGGCCGAACCTTTCCTCTTCTCGAACCCGGCGGGGCACCCTTTTTCGCAAACATCAGACCATTAGACTGTTGACATGGCCGTAACTGACGAAGCAATCACAAAAATCAAGGAAATGATCATTTCCGGCGAGCTCTGTGCCGGTGACAGGCTCCCTCCCGAGAAGGAACTAAGCGAAAAACTCGGGCTTTCCCGCAGCTCCTTGCGTGAAGCGGTTAAGGCATTAGAGATTATCCGGGTTTTGGATGTGCGTCGTGGCGATGGCACCTACGTGACAAGCCTGGAACCCCAGCTCCTCACCGAGGCCATGTCATTCATTGTTGACCTCCACCAGGATGAATCGATCTTGGACATCTTTGCAGTGCGGCGGATCTTGGAACCAGCCGCAGCAGCCATCGCCGCCGGGCGCATCACAGCCGCGCAAATCAGCGCGCTGCGAGCCACCATGGATAATATAGACGAGGAAACCAGCGTAGAGCAGCTCGTTGAGCATGACCTGATATTTCATCAGCTAATCACAGCGGCGGCCAACAACTCATACCTTGCCAGCGTCCTTGATGCGCTCTCCAGCAGCACTGTCCGCGCCCGCATTTGGCGGGGCCTGACCCAAGAGAAAGCCGTTGATCGCACGCTCTCTGAGCATGCCGCCATCATCGAGGCCCTTGAACGCGGCGATGCAGAATTGGCCAAGTCCTTGCTGACGGTACACATTAGCGGCGTTGAGCATTGGCTCCGCCAAGCCCTCTGACCATTCCAATAACGGGTATTTTACTACCAACAGAAGTTGCCAGCCTAACTAGTTAGGCATACAATCTAGTTATGACGTTGATTTCGGCAGAACCCTGGCCCAGCGATTGGAACCGCGCATCCTTAGGACTGTGCGCCTTGCAAGCACTGCAGGGCGGTCCCACCTACGGTTACGCCATCATCACTGCGCTAGAGGATGCGGGCCTGGGCACTTTCAAGGGTGGCACTCTGTATCCACTTTTAACCCGCTTTGAAACAGCCGGATGGGTAGATGTTCAATGGCGCCCCGGCCAAAGCGGCCCCGGGCGAAAGTACTTTTCGCTCACCGCTGCCGGCTTCACCGAGTTGAACCGTCAGCGCAGCCAGTGGCGCGCCTTCACCACAAGCACGACGGCGTTTCTCACCGTTGCGCCCGATCCAGGAGACTCGCAATGACCAAGGAGCAGTCGATGAAGACCGGAACTCACAAAAAATGGCTCGAGAACTTCACACTTGAGCTCCGCCTGAATAATTTCTCCGGAGTAGCAACCGGCGATGCATTAGCCAGCGTCGAGGAATTCTTGGCTGATTCGCATCAGGACCCCGAGCAAGCCTTTGGCACACCGCGCGTCTATGCCGCCCAGCTTGCTAGCGAGAAACCAGCCCTCAGAAGGCAAGGAATGAAGTCCGGCCTTGCCTTGTCAGCGGCTGGACTAGTGATCTTCCTAATTTTCTCTGCTGCATTGACACCGTGGATCGAGGGTGCCCAGCTGCTTCTGGGTGGACTGCAGATGGTCTGCTTCGCCGCTATGGGTACGTTAATACTCTTCCTGCCGTTGTATCTACCATTTCTGGTTCGTAACCTTTGGGCCCTGATCGCGATTCCGCTCGTAGGGGGTGCCTCGGGAGTTCTTTCTGCCGTACTCACTCCACGCCAGACTCACGAAGCCCTACTAAGCCTCAACCCAGGTCTGGTGCTACTTGTTAGCGCCATACTTCTCATTGCGCTTGCGGGGCTTGGCACAGCCCATAGTCTTAAAGCGGCACCGGACACAGTGAGAAAGCCTCTGGAAGCCGTCACTGACAAAGTGCCGTTGAAAGCCCGCTGGTTTGAAATTCTCACCCAGTGGCTATTTCCAATTCTGGCACTTTTGCTGACCGGCCTGACGGTGCTGACCTCATCCTTGGCCTAGCCACCTAAACAAAAACTGCCTTGTTGTGCACCGCTGGTCAGCGGTGTACAACAAGGCAGTTTTAGTGGTTTTTACTCGTACAGGTTCGCTGCAATGTCGGGATCAGCAATGTTGTTCTTGTCATACCAGTAGAAGCCAGTGTCAATGACTTTCTCAACCTTTTCGCCCTTGATGGCAGCAACGGCGGCCTTGACCGTCTCGTAGCCGATGCCCACGGGGTTCTGGGTGACGGCCCCGGCCATGAGGCCGTCCTTGATGGCATCCATCTGCGCCTTACCGGAGTCAAAACCAACGATCACTAGTTTGCCGGTCTTGTTCATCTCCTTGACAGCATTGACAACACCGATCGCTGCGCCTTCGTTGGTGCCGTACATGCCAGCCATGTTCGGGTTGGCGGTCATCATGGCCTTGGCAGCATCAGTGGACTTGGCCTGATCGCCGTCTGCGTACTGGATGTCAACGATCTTGATATCTGGGGCATTGGCCTTTAGGTAATCGACGAAGCCGTCGCGACGGTCAGTTCCTGACGTTGCCGTCTGGGAGTGGCCGATAATGCCAACCTCGCCCTTTTTGCCCAGTAGCTCGGCCATGTGTTTTGCCGCCTCGGCAGCAGCGGCCTTGTTGTCGGTAGAGGCCGTGGCCAACGGAATATCTGAATCGACGCCGGAGTCAAAAGCAATGACCGGGATGTTCTTGGCCTTAGCATCTTGCAGCACGCCTTCAGCAGCCTTGGAGTCCAAAGCGGCAAGTGCCAGAGCCTTGGGGTTTTTTGCCATGGCGTTGTTCAGCTGGTCCATCTGCTGCTGAACGTTGGTTTCCTTGTCGGGTCCTTCGAAGGAGATCTCGACGTCGAACTCTTTCGCTGCTTTCTCCGCACCCTGCTTCACTGACTGCCAGAACTGGTGCTGGAAGCCCTTGGAAACAATGGCGATGTACGGTTTGCCACCGTCGCTGGAGCCTCCACCGGCGGGAGCATTGGCTTCTGTGTCACAGGCGGCAAGGCCCAAGGACAGTGCCGCTACCGAGGCCAGGGCGAGAAATTTTCTTCTTTGCATGGGTCTAACTCCTTTGTAAAAACGCGTTGACTTGTTTGTTGCGGGGGGCACAGTATTTGAAGGAAGCTATTTCGCTGTTTTCTTACGCCGGACCATGTCCAGGTAGACGGCGAGGATAATGACCACCCCAACAGCGACCTGTTGCCATTCCTGTGGGATGGACATGATGGAGAGGCCATTGGTCAGCACTGACATGATCAGCGCACCAATGACGGTGCCGATGATTGAGCCTTTGCCGCCAGCCAGGGACGTGCCACCAATGACGACGGCTGCAATGGCCTGGAGTTCTAGACCCATGCCGCCTGCGGGCTGGGCGGAGTTGAGACGGGCAGCAGCGATAACGCCGGCCAGCCCGGTGAAGGCACCAGCAAAGGTGTAGATCAAGACGGTCCACTTGGTGACGTTCACCCCTGAAAGAGCGGTGGCTTGTTCGTTGCTGCCTATTGAGTAGGTATAACGACCAAGCACCGTCTTGGAGAGCATCACCCCTGCCACGATGGCTGCGGCAAACAGGATGAAGACAGCATTCGGGATGACAAGCCCTGGGATCGATTTACCGAGGGCAAAGATTGATTGGAAACCTGCAACCTCGTTGGTGTAGATCGGTTTCGTGCCTGATATGACAAGAGCCAACCCTGCCGCAACCATCATCATGGCCAGCGTGGCGATGAATGACGGGATCTTCAGCACTGCCACGAAAAAGCCGTTTGTACAACCAATCAGCGCACCAAATAACACTCCGCCGATCACACCCACAATCATGGGCAGACCGAGTTCTGTCATGAAATATGCCGTCATGACCGAACACAAGGTCATGCCTGTTCCGATGGAGAGATCAATGCCACCGGTGATGATGACAAACGTGGTGCCCAACGCCAACAGGCCAGTAACAACTGTGGAGAGCAGGATGTTGGAAAGGTTTGCGGCCTGGAGGAAGTTCGAACTCGCCACGGAGAAGAACAATACCAACGCCAGCAGACTCGCAAATGCCAGCAGCTGCTGAAAGCTGGCCCGGATTCGGGTGTTGAGTTCCGATTTTTTATTGCTGGCAATCCGCAGAGACTGCGCATCTTCCTTAGTCAGGGTCATCAGTTTGCCGTGCTTTCTTGCTTCGAGGAGCGCTGCGCGCTGGAGGGTGGGAGAGGCGACAAGACGGAGCTCTCAATATTTGCAGTGGCCAACTCCATGATGTTTTCCTGGTTGGCTTCCACATTGGAGAGGAATCCGGTGAGCCGGCCCTCACTCATGACAGCAATTCGGTGTGAGAGTCGCAGCACCTCTGGCAGTTCCGAAGAGATCATGATGATCGATTTACCTTGAGCCACCAAGTCATTGAGAAGGACATAAATTTCTTCTTTAGCACCCACATCGATGCCACGTGTTGGTTCATCAAAAATTAGGATGTCGCAATCTTTGACTAACCATTTCGCGATGACGATCTTTTGTTGGTTACCACCGGAGAGATTTTTGGCCAGCTGCGCACTGGACGGGGTTTTGATACGTAGTTTCTCGATGTAAGTGGCAGAAGTTGACTTCATTGCCTTGTCATTGATTACACCCATGCGGGAGAACATCTTCAGGGAGCTCAGCCCAATGTTGTCTTTGACATCGCGCTCTAGCAAAAGGCCTAGGTGTTTGCGATCCTCGGAGAGATAGCCAAGGCCCATGCTGGCAGCTACTGCGGGATTGCCGATGGTCACCGCTTTGCCATTGAGTTCAATTGAGCCGGCGGTGATGCGGTCCGCTCCAACAATAGCCCGGGCCACTTCGGTTCGCCCTGCTCCCATCAATCCAGCAAAACCGAGAATCTCACCCTTGTGCAGATCAAAATTAATGTCCCGCAGGAAGTGTTTGGTTTCCAACCCTGTCACCTTCAGGACAACCTCGTCTGTGGGCACATGAGTTTCCGGTCTCTGGTTGCCGGAAATTTCACGGCCAACCATTAAGTTGATGACCTCACGCATCGTGGTCTTTGCTGTGTCCACGGTGTCGATGTACTCACCGTCCCGGATCACCGTTATGCGGTTGGAGATAGCCTTGAGTTCATCCATCCGGTGGGAGATGTAGATGACTCCGGTGTCTTCATTGGTGAAGTTGCGGATCAGGTCATGCAGGGTTGCCACTTCGGCATCATTCAATGCCGCAGTTGGCTCATCCATGATCAGGATGCGCGATTTGTAGGAGAGCGCCTTAGCGATCTCCACCATCTGCTGCTTGGCAACTGTGAGGTCACCAACACGTGCTTTAGGGTCAAGATCAATATTGATTTGGTTGAATAACAGGCGGGCCTTGCGATTCAGCGCACGCTCACTTAAGAACATTCCGCCCATGCGGGGTTCACGACCGATGTAAATGTTCTGGGCCACAGTGAGGTCTTGCATCAAATTGAATTCCTGATGAATGATGCTGATGCCCAGTTCCTGAGCGTGCTTGGTGCCACTGATAACAACTGGTTCACCATCAATTTCAAAGCTGCCCGAATCCGGGACATAGATGCCGGAAAGCAGTTTCATGAGAGTGGACTTGCCCGCACCATTCTCACCGACAAGTGCAAGCACCTCGTTGTGGTGAAGATCCAACGCCATCTCGGAGAGGGCCTTGACCCCGGGAAAGCTCTTGTTCACCCCGGATATCCGAAGAAGTTTTTTACTCATAACACCCTCTCACCCTCATATATCAGTCATGACATCAGACCTCTCCTGGAGATCTAGATCGTCGAGCAGAACCACTGCAGTGGAGCTCAAGCCATGATCTACAGCCCTATTCCACAACTTTGCAGAAGTGGCAGAGAATTCAACTTCCATCATGTTATGTTATCTGCGCCACGATTACACACTTTTTACCCAAATACATCGGATGTTTGCAAAACTGTTATCTCCGGTACGTACGCCGGGCCGTTCCTGCCCAGATTAACGCCGCTTCTTCTGCGCTAAGAGAATTGATTAGCGTTCCTGCAACGTTCACGTTGTGGTGATAGCTTTCACCTAGCAAGCTCACCGGCCAATCCCCGCCAAACATGAGTCGCTGCGGACCAAAGGAATCCAAGGCGATCTCCCAGATCTGCTGGAGTGCTTGTGCCGAATATTCTGTGCCTGCGGCGTGCAAACCTGAGAATTTAGCCACGGCGTTGGGCAGTGTCGCCACGGCCCTTAGCTGCTTTTCCCACTGCCTCATCTGCTCCCTGGTGCCAGCCCGCGGAGGCTTTCCGAGGTGATCAACAACAACGGTGAGCTCCGGCAGCGTGTGGGCCAAGTCCGCTACTTGGGAAAGGTGCCGGGGGAAAGCATCCGGCACGTCGAAGGGAATCCCTGCCTGTGCCACCAGCGCAAGGGATGCCCGCACGGATTCCAGGACCAAAATATCAGCCCGTGGATTATCGTGAATCAAGGTGCGCACACCACAAAAAGCGGGATTGCTCCCCCACTGCTCCAACATGGCCGCCGTCGCTGATGGATCTTCTAAGGGTAGCCAGCCAACCACGCCAATAATCCAGTCATGTACCGCGGCAGCGGCTAGCATCGCCTCAGTATCCGCTGCGGTGTCATCGGCTTGTACAAGTATTGCCTGGCCGACCCCGGCTGAGACAAGTGCCTGCCCGGCCTGTTCTGGCGTAAAACTGTCATAAAGAACCCCATGGGCTGGTGTCAGCCAAGAATACTTCCCGGGCGCTAGTTCCCACACGTGCAGGTGGGAGTCGATGCGGTCCGCAGGCCTCGCCAAACTCCCGCTTAGAGCAGCGTGCTGCGCTCCGGCGTCGGCCATGGAATCGGGTAGTGCCTCAGGCATGAGCTAGGCGTTCATCTAATAGCCCTCGCTCAACAAGCGCGCTCCACAACTCCACCGGAATCTTCGCGGCCATACGCTCGGCCGTCTGGGTGATCTGCTCCGCATTTGAGGCGCCAACAACCACCGTGCACACGGTTGGGTGAGCGCCGGCAAACTGCAGGGCAGCGGCAGGTAACTCCACACCGAATTCATCACAACAAGCAGCGAGCGCCTGGGCCCTGGCCAGTATTTCCGCCGGCGCTGGTTCATAGTTGTAGTGCGCGTTGGCCGGCACCACGGCTCGCGCCAACAACCCAGAGTTGTACACCCCGCAGTTGGCCACCTGAACCTCGCGCTCCAAACACAACGGCAGCAGCTGCGCAGCCGCTGGCTGCTCCAGCAACGAGTAGCGCCCAGCCAACATGATCACATCAATGTCAGCGTTCAGGACGCATTCACGCAACGCATCCGCGGAGTTTGAACCTACGCCAATGGCCTTGATCAACCCTTCGTCGCGGAGTTTCTGAAGGGCGGGCAAAGCTTGCCTAATCCCTGCGTCAAGGTCGTACACGTCAGGATCATGGAGGTACGCGATATCGATCCGATCGAGGCCTGTGCGTTGCAGGGAGTCCTCGATGCTGCCTCGGATGCCAGCTTCGGAAGGATCCCATCGGCGAACGGAGTCAGCGCGGACATCGAACCCTTGCGTATCTTTGGCCCCGGAAAGGTTCGCCGCAGGGTCAAGAATTCTGCCCACCTTCGTAGAAATGACAAATTCTGCACGGGGCTTGGTGATCAGGAATGCGCCCAACCGGCGCTCCGATAAGCCCAGCCCGTAGTGCGGTGCCGTGTCAAAGTACCTGATGCCAGCGTCCCAGCCAGCTGACATGGTGGCGGCAGCAACGTCGTCGGACATTGCTCGGTAAAGGTTGCCGATGCCCGCGGCGCCGAAACCCAGCCGACCAAGTTCCGGAAGGCTCATGGCAGTTCCCACACTTTCGCCAGTCCCAGATCGTCCCCGGAGTAGTCGTCTTCGACCTCCAGCAGTTCCGCCATGACGGCCTGCCACTGGATGTTCACTGGGTTGGTGGCCAGCTCCTTGCGCATCGCCTGATAATCGGCAACTTCTACAACATGGAAAAGTTCGCGCCCACTGCGCCAGATATTCCACCCTGTGACACCGGCCGCACGCAGCGCCGAATCCAGCTCGTCACTGATGCGGGCATGAACAGTGTCATATTCAGACTCCTTGCCAGGCTTAAGCCGGGTGTGGAGGGCTATCTTCTGCATCAGAGCTCTCTTTCGTCAATATTCTCAGCGGTGAGATTCATATCGTTTAGATTCGCATCCTTGAGGAACAGCTCAATAACAGGGACGGTAACATTGGGTCGCTGCACGGGCAGTTTCAGCGTCAGTGTGCTGGCCGGTTGGCCACCTGGGCGGGTGTTAGAAGCAAGTTGTTCAGGATCAATTGTCTCCATCGTTATCTCAGACGCGTCATTGAGCAACTGGGCGTAGCTAACTTTTCCGGCCAGTCCCGGTAGGTGAACAGCTCCTAGCGGCCAGGCAAACAAGTGCAAGTACAGCCTGTTGCCGCGGCGGGTGTACCGGCAATCCGTTGGAGGCACAAAAGTGCTGCTCCGCGCGCCGCGAATGGAACGCTCATGCGTTCGCATCCATTCCCCAATGCCAGCCAGCGAGGCCGATCCGCGGGGATCGATCTCACCCCGTCCGGTGGGGCCCACGTTCAGCAGCAGATTCCCATCTTTTGAGACACCGTCAATGAGCATACGAACCAACATCTCAACGGATTTGTAGTGCATGTTGTCGCGGTCGTAACCCCAACTACCGTTAAGGGTCTGGCACGCTTCCCAAGGCACATCCTTGCCGCCACTGTTCATAGTTCCCGTGGGTTGGTACTGCTCAGGAGTAACAAAGTCACCCGGTATATCCAGACGGTCATTGACAATTACCCCTGGTTGCAGCTCACGGATCATGCTTAGAAGTTTCGCTGAATCCCAATCGTCGCGACCCTTGCCCGGGTAGCGTTTGGCCAGGGGCCCCACAGGGTAGGAAAAATCAAAGAACAGGTAATCGATGGTGCCGTAGTTAGTCAGCAGTTCGCGTACTTGCCCGTGGAGATAGTCACGGTAAGTAGACATGTCACGGCTTGCGTTGAGTTCATCCACATTAGGGGCATCCCGCAATGGGTGAATGTCATCAATGGTGAAGTCCGGGTGGTGCCAGTCTATGAGGGAATGATAGAAGCCAACTTTGAGCCCGGCTTCTCGAAGTGCCTCCACATACGGCACAAGCAGGTCCCTACCCGCTGGTGTATTGGTCGCTTTATAGTCCGTCAGCGCCGAATCCCAAAGACAGAATCCTTCGTGGTGCTTTGTTGTCAGCACCACGTATTCCATCCCAGCAGCTTTGGCTTGCCGAGCCCATTCACGCGGATCGTAGAGGTCCGGATCAAAGCGCTCAAAATACTTTACATAGTCTGCCACGCTCGTCTGCTCGAAACTCATGACCCATTCGTGTCTAGCAGGCAGCGCATAGAGCCCCCAGTGCACGAACATTCCAAGCCGGGCCTCGGTAAACCATGGAGCATGGTCAATACGAATTTCGGCAGACATTCTCTAGACCATTTCCGTTGCGAGGTTCGCACTCTTCGCTGAATGGCCGTTCGCCGCCGCATCAGCGGCCCAGAAGGCGCCGTCCGGAAAGCTGAACTCAGCCACTGAGTCGGCATGCATTTCACTTCCACCACCGGGGGCCAGTGGCGGCCAGTAGCAGCCATCATGGACATCAATCGGAGTGACAAAGTGCTCATGGAGGTGATCGACGAACTCGATCATCCTGTCCGCCTTCTTCGCAGAGACTGCCACAAAATCAAACATGGACAGGTGCTGAACGGCCTCGCACAGACCCACACCGCCAGCGTGCGGGCAGACCCTGACCCCGAATTTGGCGGCAAGGAGCAAAATGGCCACGTTTTCATTGACGCCAGCCACACGCGCGGCATCAATCTGCAGGACTTGGAGTGCGTTGGCTTGAAGCATTTGTTTGAAGACCACACGGTTTTGCACGTGCTCTCCGGTTGCTACGGGAATGGGTGCAACCGCTCGGGCAATGGCGGCATGGCCAAGAATGTCATCCGGACTGGTGGGCTCCTCGATCCAGGCGATGTCGAATGGTGCCAAGTGCTTCATCCACTCAATGGCCTCGGCCACGTCCCAGCGTTGGTTGGCATCAACAGCCACCAAAATATCAGGTCCGACGGCGGCACGTGCGGCGCGTAGTCGGCGCACGTCATCCTCGAGGTCGGCACCAACTTTGAGCTTAATCTGCTTGAATCCGGCGGCCACGGCTTCGTGTGCCAAGCGGGTCAGCTTCTCATCCGAGTAACCCAACCAGCCAGGAGTGGTGGTATATCCCGGGTAGCCCTCAGCCAGCAGCGTGGCGGTGCGCTCTTCCCTGCCAGGCTCAGCGGCCCGCAGTATCTCGAGTGCGTCCTCACGGGTCATAGCATCCGTGAGGTACCGAAAGTCGACCAGGTCAACTAGTTCTTCCGGGCTCATCTGCGCCAATAACTGCCACAAGGGCAAGCCAGCACGTTTTGATTTCAGGTCCCACAGCGCATTGATCACTGCACCGATCGCCATGTGCATAACACCCTTTTCCGGGCCCAACCAGCGCAACTGTGAATCATGGGTGAGCTCCTTCCAGGTGCCGCCCATGTCATTGA
Organism: Arthrobacter sp. TMP15; assembly: GCF_039529835.1. Lineage (NCBI taxonomy): Bacteria > Bacillati > Actinomycetota > Actinomycetes > Micrococcales > Micrococcaceae > Arthrobacter > Arthrobacter sp. TMP15. The sequence continues at coordinate 411,006 of NZ_CP154262.1, read as the reverse complement.
GAAGATCCTCAGTGTTGCGCCCCAAAAGATACGGGGTCAATGCCTTAATGGCCGCCGTTTCCACATCGTTGCCACGACCAATGGTGAAGACAAAGCCGTGTCCCTCATGTCCGTCGTCGCCGTCGGTGACAATCCGCAAGTAGGCAGCCGAATAATCCGGATCCGGGTTCATAGCATCCGAACCATCCAGATCGCGCGATGTTGGAAATCGAACGTCGCTGGTCTCCACGGCAATAATTGTGCTCACGGGCTGCTCCCTGCAGAAGAAGTAAAAGTGCGGAAAAGTTACACCAAGCTAAACATCCGATGTTTTACATGTCAATATGGTACTTAATGCTGAAATCCTCCTAAAGAGCGGGTAAAGTAGCCCCAAAGCTCAGATGTTAGGCTTCCGCAGGGGAGCGCCAACAACAGATGCCGCGTATTTTGCGGTAGTAGAGGACATAAATTTCATGAAGATTGCACGCCTTGGCGAGCAGGGGCGGGAAATTCCCGTTGTTATTGCTGCCGACTCCACCGGGACCGAGCAAAGCTACGATGCGCGCCCCGTGACTTCCACTATTAACGGCGCCTTTTTGGCAGGCGGAGGCATCGGCGCCTTGCGCGCAGCACTTGATAACGGCACACTGCCTGTGCTGGAAAACGCCGCCACACTCCGCGTCGGTTCTCCCATCTCACGCCCCAACAACGTCATCTGCATTGGCATGAACTACGCGGCCCACGCGGCTGAATCAGGTGCCCTGCCACCCACTATTCCTGTGGTATTTCTAAAGCCTAACAACACGATTGCGGGCCCCTTTGATCCTGCGCCTATGCCTCCACTGGCCACCAAATACGATTGGGAAGTAGAGCTGGCCGTGGTTATCGGTCGCGAAGTCAGCTACCTTTCCACCCCTGAAGAAGCCGCCCATGCCGTAGCTGGTTATGTCATTGCCAATGACCTTTCCGAACGTGACTACCAAATTCCCGGTGCCGCAGGCCAATGGACCAAGGGTAAGTCACTGCCAAAATCCACACCGCTTGGGCCATGGTTAGTTCCCGCTTCCGAGGTTGATGTGAACAACCTTCAGCTCAAAAGTTGGGTCAATGGCGAGCCGCGTCAAAACTCCAATACCGCTGATTTGATCTTTGACGTCCCCACGATCATCCACCACCTCAGTCAGTACATGGTGCTGGAGCCGGGGGATGTGGTGCTCACAGGAACCCCCGAAGGCGTCGGCCTTTCCGGTCGTTTCCCTTACATCCAAGACGGCGACGTTGTTGAAGTTGAAATTGACGGACTAGGTCGCCAACGCCAGGAATTCTTTCGCGCTGGCACCACCAACCAGGAGGCATAAATGAGCCAGGAACTTTCCACCCTCACAGCCGTAGTCACAGGCGGGGCATCGGGCATCGGCGCGGCAATCGCGGCCAAGTTGCAATCCATGGGCGCACACGTTGCCGTTCTTGATGTGAACCCCAACAACCTTCCGGAAGGCCAGCTGGGTTTTGCTTGCGATGTTTCCGATGACGCTTCCGTTGCTGCCGCGATCGATGGCACTGTTACAGCCTTCGGCGGTGTGGACATTGTCATCAACAACGCGGGCATCGGCGCCATAGGCTCCGTTGAAGACAACGACGACGCCGAATGGGCTCGCGTATGGAACATCAATGTGGTGGGCATGGTGCGTGTTTCCCGTGCTGCACTGCCCCACCTGCGCAAGTCATCCGCTGCCGCGATAGTCAACATCTCCTCCATTGCAGCCACCGCCGGCCTACCCCAGCGTGCGCTTTACTCCGCAACCAAAGGCGCGGTGCTCTCACTGACCCAGGCAATGGCGGCGGATCACTTGCGTGAAGGTATCCGTGTCAATGCCGTCAACCCCGGCACAGCCGACACCCCTTGGGTGGGTCGTCTCCTCTCTGCCGCGGATGACCCCGCCGCAGAACGGGCGGCGCTAAACTCACGCCAGCCTCACGGCCGTCTTGTTACAGCCGACGAGGTTGCAGGAGCCGTTGCTTACCTGGCCAGTCCACTCTCTGGTTCCACCACCGGAACTTCAATCGCTGTTGACGGCGGCATGCAAGCACTGCGTCTGCGCCCCGCGGGACAGTAGGCGCACGCCCACTTAACCGTTTCATTCGCATGCCCACCTAAAACACGACGCGGAGTGCGCGAGCGTCCAGAAAAACACGACGCGGAGTGCGCGAGCGTCTCCGGGTGCCGACCGCGGGAGGCTACCTTTCCAGCAAAGGTGACCTCCCGCCGTCGTGCTTAATCTGCTGTTCTCCCGCGCCATACCTGCACCGCCAAAAACCCAGCGCGGATTACCCGTTAGCCGGCCTGGGCCAACACCAGTGGCAGCACCTGATCCACTCCTGCTTGACGCAGCGCCCGTCCGGCAACCGTCAGGGACCAGCGGCTGTCCACCAAATCATCTAGCAACAGCACGGGTCCGTCCGGGTGGGCTGCGAGCGCCGCCTGAAGTTCGTCCCCCACGGCAAACCGTTCCCAAACACCTGCCAGACGGTACGCGCTATTTCCGCCACGGGCCCCTGTGGGCCCACCGAACTCCAATGACAATTCGCCTAAGTAAGGCAGTTTGCCTATCTCACAGATGGCTTGGGCAAAGGACTGCAACAGCTGGGGTTTGCTCCGCGAAGGCATTGACACCACGGCTACGGGACGTCCTGAACCTTCCCAACCTCCCTGGCCCCATTCCCGCAGTACGGCCACAACAGCGTTGGCGAGGGCTGGATCAAGGGGTGAATCGGGGGCTCCGGCGGCAAACATTGCCCGCAGGGCGTTGCCCCAGCCCAGATCCGTGAGCCGGGCAAGAATGCGTCCGCGACCGGACAATTCATCTGCTTTCAGCTTGCCCTTTACGGGCACGCCCAATTTGTCCATACCTGTGGGCCACATGGCACGGGGATCAAGCGGCAATCCGGCATGGCGCAGCGCATCACCTGCCGCCTCGGAGGCACTTGAAACGACTTCTGCACTAAACCATCGTCCTGCGCAGTTATCACAACGCCCGCACGGTGCTGCGGTTTCATCATCCAGTGCGGCTGCCAGGTACTCCATACGGCAGCCGGACATGCGCTCGTACTCGACCATGGACGCTTGCTCATCCACTCGGGCTTGGGCGATGCGTTGGTACCGCTGCTCGTCGTAGATCCACGGCTGCCCAGTGGACTCCCACCCCCCGGAAACGCGACGAACCGCACCATCCACTGCCAGTACCTTCAGTAAGAGTTCAAGCGGGGTGCGGCGCAGGTCCACCCGAGCCTCCAGCGCCGGAGTGGACAGGGGTTTGTGCGACTCTCCCAAAGCAGTCAGCACCGACATGGCCTTGTCCTGAGCGGGCATTGAGGCTGTGGCGAAGTAGCGCCAGATCTCCGCGTCTTCACTGCCCGGCAACAACAGGACGTCGGCGTTGGCGCTGCCACGCCCGGCACGGCCCACCTGTTGGTAGTACGCCACGGGAGATGATGGCGCACCCAAGTGCACAACAAAGCCCAGATCCGGTTTGTCGAATCCCATCCCCAAGGCGCTTGTGGCCACGAGCGCCTTCACCTGGTTGTTCTTAAGCGCTTCTTCAAGCGCTTCCCGTTCCATGGTGTCAGTGCGCCCGGTGTAGGCCTTGACCACATGCCCCGACTCCGCCAAGAGCCTGGCGGTGTCTTCGGCAGCGGATACAGTCAACGTGTAGATGATGCCGCTTCCGGGAAGCTCGGCCAAGTGGGTTAAAAGCCAGCCGAGTCTGTCGCGGGAGTCAGCCAAGCGGAGCACCCCTAGCCGCAGGGATTTGCGGGCCAACGGCCCACGAATGGTAAACACGCCCGTACCCAACTGCTCTTCAATATCCCCAACAACACGGGAGTTGGCAGTGGCCGTGGTGGCCAAGACTGGAACACTGGCAGGCAACTGCGCAATCAAGTCCGCTATGCGGCGGTAGTCGGGGCGGAAATCGTGCCCCCAGTCGGAGATGCAGTGCGCTTCATCGATCACCAGAAGCCCTGTCCGCTGGATCAAGGTGGGGAGCTGGTTCTCTCGGAACGAGGGGTTTGTCAGCCGCTCGGGCGAGACCAGCAGCACATCAACCTCGTCAGCCGCCAACGCGGCAGTGACCTCTCCCCAGTCCGTAGCATTGGCGGAGTTAATGGCCATGGCCCGCACCCCGGCACGCTCGGCAGCCGCCACCTGGTCTCGCATCAGCGCCAGTAAGGGGGAAACAATTAATGTGGGGCCAGCCCCACGTGCCCGCAATAACAATGAGGCAACAAAGTAAACGGCCGACTTCCCCCAACCCGTACGTTGGACCACCAAGGCCCTGCGGTTGGAGTCAACTAGCGCCTGAATCGCCTCAAACTGTCCGTCATGAAAAACCGCATCCGCTCGGCCCACAAGAGCACGCAGCACTTCAAGTGCCTGATCCCGTGTACTTGGGCTTGTTCCGGAGGATGAGGACGGGTCAGCAGAATAGTGTGCGTGAGCGGCTTCGGAGGTCTCGGGTGCTGGTTGCATACTCATCCTCCCAGTATTCCAGTGGGCACCGACAATCAGCCCACCCTCAGGGACAGGCCGGGGACAATCTGTGGATAACTCCTCCAGTTTGCCCTCCACCGTTAGGATGGAAGGGTGACTACTGAAGATAATCCGCTGGTTGACCTGTCCAGTTCGTTCAAGGCCTACGACGTTCGCGGCATTGTGGGCAAAACCATCACCGCCGCGTCGGTGCGGGCTGTGGGTGCTGCTTTTGTTGACGTGCTTGAGCTGGAGGGCCAAACAGTGCTGGTGGGCGGAGATATGCGCCCCTCCTCCCCCGAGCTCTCCCAGGCTTTTGCGCAGGGCGCCGCCGGGCGTGGCGCAAACGTGAAAATGCTGGGCCTGATCTCTACCGATGAGCTTTACTTTGCCTCCGGTGCGCTCAACGCTGCTGGTGTGGTTTTCACCGCCAGCCACAACCCTGCTGCGTACAACGGCATGAAGATGACCCGCCCCGGCGCTGTTCCGCTGTCTTCGGAGACCGGGTTGACGCAGATCCGTGACGTGGCGCAGTCCTACCTTTCCGACGGCATTCCCGCCGGCACTATCAGCTCCAATGGGCGCTGCGGAGAGATTGGTGAAACCGACGTTCTCAAGGACTACGCAATGTACTTGCGTAAGTTGGTTGACCTCTCCGGATCCCGGCCGCTGAAGATTGTTGTTGACGCCGGGAACGGCATGGCCGGCATGACAACTCCGGCAGTTCTTGGCGATGCACTGCTGCCGGGGTTGCCCTTTGAGATTGTGCCGCTTTATTTTGAACTTGACGGCACCTTCCCTAATCACCCGGCCAACCCGCTGGAGCCGGAAAACCTTGTGGACCTGCAGGCTGCCGTTGTAAAGCACCGGGCGGACATTGGTCTGGCGTTCGACGGCGATGCTGACCGTTGCTTTGTCATTGACGAACTCGGTCTGCCGCTTTCCCCTTCGGCGGTGACAGCGTTGGTGGCTCGCAGGGAGATCGCCCGTGCGCAAAGGGCAGGTGAGGAGCACCCCACCGTGATCCACAACCTCATCACTTCCCGGGCCGTGCCTGAACTGATCAGCCGCGAGGGCGGCCGGGCGGTGCGTACCCGCGTGGGCCACTCCTTCATCAAGGCCACCATGGCAGCCGAAGGCGCCGTTTTCGGTGGGGAGCACTCAGCCCACTACTACTTCCGCGACTTCTTCAACGCTGACACCGGCATGCTCGCAGCCATGCACGTGTTGGCTGCTCTTGGCGAGGCCACCGTTGCGCTTTCTGAGCTGGGCCGCGAATACGAACCCTATGTCTCCAGCGGTGAAATCAACTCCCAGCTCGCAGATGTCCCGGCAGCCGTGGCCAGAGTGCGGGCAACATACACCACCGATGACGTCAGTGTGGATGAACTAGATGGCGTGACGTTTACAGCTAAGGATGGCGCTTGGTGGTTCAACCTGCGCGCCTCCAACACCGAGCCTTTCCTGCGTCTGAATGCCGAAGCCGTAGACGCAGTCACCATGGCCGACATCCGCGACGCAGTCCTTACCCTTGTGCGCCAGTAATACCGGCACAGGCCCAGCTAACCCAGAATATTTATGAGGAGCACCCATGGAAGAGAACACAGCTGAACAAACAGCAGCCGATGCACTGGTTCAAGATGACCTGAATAAGCTGATCGGCACCGCTTTAGGCGTGGCCGGGGACCAGCTTGAGGCCGACGGCGCGTTCCTGCCTGTAGGACTTGTCCTCACGCACGACGGCGAGCTCAGCTTGGTCGCTGTGGCACCTAACACTGTGGAAGGGGATGAGGAATCAGAGCTCGACGCAGACCAAATGATTGCAGATCTCTTCGAGGCTCTGGCGCAACAGCGCGATCAAAACCGGGCCGCCGCAGTGGTCTGTGACATTCATATGCCTGACGACGTCACCGATGCCATCCACGTCATGGCAGAGCACAGCACGGGCGTGTGCGTTTCAGCCGTGCGCCCCTACCGGCAGGAACCCACCGGATGGGCATTCGGCAACCCTTTCCTGGAAGCCGGCGAGATGGCGATTTGGGTATGACCCATGCGCATTAACGCCTTTTCGGACGTTAGCCTGCGACTCTTGATGGTGCTTAGCGCCATGCCCGATGATGAACTTTCCACCACCCGCGAGCTCGCAGACTCGGTGGGCACGCCCTACAACCATGTCAGCAAAGCTGTGCTCAAATTACGTCAGATGGGGCTCGTGGAGGCGATTCGTGGCCGCAGCGGGGGCGTGCGGATCTCCCCCGCTGGCAAAGTTGCCACGGTGGGCAAGGTCCTCCGCGTTCTTGATGACCACATCGACGTCGCTGAATGCCAAACCGATATGGGTGACTGCCCCTTGGTGCATAACTGTGGGTTGCGGGGTGCGTTAAACCATGCACGCGAGGCATTCTACGTCTCGCTGGACAATGTTGCGATTTACGCCCTAGCCAGAAAGACAGTCGGCGGACCCATCCCTGTGACGTTAAGCACAGCCCGTCCGGGCTAATCCCCGGCAACTCGGACATTTTCTACATTACGTAGAAATCATTGATTTAAACACGCATTTCAAATGCTACTTTGGGACTGTCACTATGACTTATACCCAAGGAGTAAAGATGCTTTCGGAAAAATCGCTGCCACTGATCATTGCCACCCTGCCTTTGGTTGGCTCCCGTCTGGGCGCCATCACACCGAACTTCTACAGCCGCATGTTTGCCGCACACCCCGAACTCCTGGATGGCTTATTTAGCCGCGCAAATCAAAACAACGGCGAACAGCAGAAGGCCCTCGCCGCTTCAATTGCCGGCTTTGCCACGGCCCTGGTGGCCAACCCAAATCTGATCCCCGAACAGCTACTCACTCGCATCGCGCACAAGCACACGGCCCTGGGCATCACCGAAGACCAGTATCAGATCGTGTACAAGTACCTCTTTGAGGCCATTGCCGAGGAGCTTGCCGATGTCATCACAGCAGAGATCGCTGATGCTTGGACGGAGGTTTATTGGCTGATGGCCAATGCGCTGGTCAAGATTGAAAAGGGTCTCTACGCTCAGCAGGCAAATGAGAAGATGTGGATGCCCTGGACAGTTGTTGAAAAGAACCCGGCGGGTTCTGATTCCATGACGTTCGTACTGGAACCAGCCGATGACACGGCCGTTACGGTAGCCCGCCCCGGACAGTTTGTCACCGTCAAAGTGCCCCTTCTGGACGGGCTTCTCCAGTGCCGGCAGTATTCACTCTCGGCAGATGTTGAGTCCACCACCCGCCGTGTGTTCACCACCAAGCGGGACGACGGCGGAGATGTCTCACCAGTGCTGCATAACAATGTGCAGGTAGGGGACGTTGTTGAACTCTCCAACCCGTATGGCGATTTGACGCTCGACGGCGAAGGTCCCATCGTGCTTGCTACGGCAGGGATCGGCTGTACCCCCTCAGCGTCGGCATTGCGCTTGCTTGCCACGTCCGGGGCAGATCGGGAGATTCTGGTGCTGCACGCCGAGAAAAGTCTGCAGACGTGGGCCCTGCGCGAGCAAATGACAACAGACGTTGCAGCCATTGACAGCGCCAACATGCAACTGTGGCTAGAAGAGCCCACTGATGGTTTCCATAAAGGCTTCATGTCCCTGGATGGTTTGGAGCTTCCAGCTGACGCGTCAATGTATGTGTGCGGGCCACTGCCGTTTATGAAGGCCATCCGCAGTCAGGCGATAGAGGCTGGCATTCCGTCCACCAAAATCCACTACGAGGTCTTCGGCCCCGACGTGTGGCTTGCCGGGACCGCCGCATAAACTTTGACCCCTGCGCACGGTTAATACAACGTGGTGCCGCCACTGCAATGCTGGCGGCACTACCGCAGGCCATGGTGCGCAGGGGTCAAAGTGGTCCCTACACTTAAGCGCCGAAACGTTCTTTCAGACCAGTAAGTTCCGCTGACAGCTCCGGTGGCAGGGAGTCGCCAAAGCGGGCGTACCACTGGTCAATTCCGGCAAGTTCGGCTTCCCACTCTTCCGGGAGAACTTTCACGGCTTCCGCCACGTCCGCAGCAGATACATCCAAACCATTCAGATCCAGTGAACCAGGTGCCGGGACAAACCCGATGGGCGTCTCCAGCGCATCGGCGGTGCCTTCAATGCGCTCAATAACCCACTTGAGCACGCGGCTATTTTCGCTAAAGCCGGGCCATGCGAAGCCACCGTTAGCCGTGCGACGGAACCAGTTCACCAAAAAGATTTTCGGCAATCGTTGCGGATTCGCTTTGGCAGAAACCTCGATCCAGTGCTTGAGGTAATCGCCGGCATCGTAGCCTATGAAGGGCAGCATCGCCATGGGATCACGGCGGACAACACCAACAGCGCCGGTTGCCGCTGCAGTTGTTTCCGAGGAGAGCGTTGAGCCCATGAAAACACCGTGAGTCCAGTCCCGGGACTGAGTAACCAGCGGGATTGTGGTCTTACGCCGGCCACCAAACAAAATTGCGTTGATTTCTACTCCCTCTGGAGAGTAGTAGTCCTTGGACAACATGTCCACCTGGTCAATCGGCGTGGCAAAACGCGAGTTTGGGTGGGCGGCCGGGCGCCCGGATTCAGGACTCCAATCCCGGCCCTGCCAGTCAATGAGGTGAGCGGGCGCTTCGGTGGTCATGCCCTCCCACCAAACACCGCCGTCGTCCGTCAAAGCAACGTTGGTGAAGATCGAGTTACCCTTCACAATCGCAGCCATGGCGTTCGGGTTGGTTGACCAGCCCGTGCCAGGCGCGACACCGAAAAGGCCCGCCTCGGGATTAACAGCCCGGAGTTCGCCTTCCTTACCGAAACGCATCCAGTTGATGTCATCGCCCAAGGTCTCGGCCTTCCACCCCGGGATCGTGGGCTGAAGCAGCGCCAAGTTGGTTTTACCGCAGGCCGAGGGGAAGGCGGCGGCCACATGGTAGGACTTTTGTTCCGGGCTGGTCAGCTTCAGGATGAGCATGTGCTCAGCCAGCCAGCCTTCATCGCGCGCCATGACGGAGGCGATGCGCAGGGCAAAGCACTTCTTGCCCAGCAGGGCGTTGCCGCCGTAGCCGGAGCCAAAGGAAAAGATGGACCGCTCCTCGGGGAAGTGCACAATCCACTTCTCTTCATTGCAGGGCCAAGCCACATCTTTTTCACCCGGGGCCAGCGGTGCTCCTACGGAGTGCAGTGCGGGAACAAAAAATGCGGCAGTCTCCTCGATCTTGCGCAGAACTTCAGCGCCTATCGTTGCCATAATGCGCATTGAGGCTACAACGTAAGCAGAATCGGTAATCTCAACACCGAACTTGGGTTCTTCTGCATCGAGCGGGCCCATCACAAACGGAATGACGTACATGGTGCGGCCACGCATGCTGCCAGCGAACTTATCGTTCAGGATCTCCTTCATTGCCGTAGGATCCATCCAATTGTTGGTGAATCCGGCGTCATTTTCCTTTTCCGAGCAAATGAACGTCCGGCCTTCGACCCGGGCCACGTCCTTGGGGTCCGAGAAGGCTGCGAACGAATTCGGGAACAGTTCAGGGTTCAAGCGGGTGAGGGTTCCTTCGCTCACCAACTCATCCGTCAGCAGCGCATACTCCTGTGCAGACCCGTCTACCCAGCGGATGTCCTCCGGCAAGGTTAAAGCGGCTACCTCAGACACCCAGGCAGCCAAGGCCTCATGGGTTGTCATTGCCTGCTCAACGGATTCCTGCACTGGCGCGTGGGCCATTGTGTTTCCCTTCATTGGGGTAGGTGATGTCTAAATGCTATGGCCGGAGTTTGAAAGTTTGCTGGCATAGGATGTGGGACCTACGTCAGCTCCACACCGCGGTATCCGCGTATTCCCGGTCTTTTTGCCATCCAAAAGAGCCCAAGTTTGTGATCCGGATCACGTAGACCGGTCTAGTGCTGGAGGACACCGCCCTTCCGATTTGTATACGGAGGCCAAGACAGGTTAGAGTTATTCACGGCCCAAGGGTCAAGAAAAGAAACAGAATATGCGTGCGTAGCTCAATGGATAGAGCACCTGACTACGGATCAGGAGGTTGGGGGTTCGAGTCCCTTCGCGCGCACTTTGTGAGAAAATATAGAAAAAAAGTCCCAAACTTTTAGTTTGGGACTTTTTTGTTGTCCAAATACATCCTGGCCGCTAACCCGCTAACGCCAAAGTCGCGCGCACGGCAACCCGGTCTGGGAGCACTCTTACAGCGTCGCACCTGAAAACCGCACCTAAGCGGTAAAGGCCAGCCTTAAAGCGGCCCACAGCAACTGCACGGCGGGCACCTTGGTCTCTTACTCGGTTTCGACGAAGAGTCTGATCTTGGCGCGGATGCCATCAAAATGGCAGCTTAGGAGCCGGGAGGCGGTCGCCGCATCCCCGGTAGCAACCGCATTGTAGATGGAGCGGTGCGCAGCGGCGGTGTCAATTAAGTCAGCGCCGCCGGTGCCAATCTCTACGTGAATCTTGCGGTAAACCTTCCAAAATACACTCATGAGGTTCATGAGAAGATCATTGCCCAGCGGCTCAAACAGCAGACGGTGAAATTCAGCGTCACTTTCGGCAAACTGCTCCCCACGCTTTGCCAAGTCCTCAATCTTCACCACTTCAGCCTCAATACTGACAAGCTGCTCAGCCGTGACAACGGCGATGCTGGCGCCAATGAGACCCGACTCCAAAGCTTGACGGATGTCCACAAGCTGCAGTGCCTCAAGGCCTTCGTGGCGCAGCGAAAGGCGGCCGCGAAAGGTCAACCCGTCAGCCAACGCATCAAAGTTGCTAGGAGCAACGAACATGCCAAATCCATGACGGATTTCAATAACGCCAAGTGCCTGGAGTACCTTCAACGACTCGCGGAGGGTGTTGCGGCCAACGCCAAGCACCTCACACAATTCACTCTCGGTGGGCATCGCATCACCGGAGTCCAGATCCCGGTCAAGAATGAGCTCCATGATGTCTGCCTGCAATGCGCGAAGCCGCACCTGGGCGCTAAAACGAGCCCTGGGTACTACCGTCGAAAGGGACAACGAAACTCCTCAGAAAATGTATCTAGCATAAATCGCACATTTGGCACTTCAATGGTGATACTAGGTCAATTCTCGCATTGCGAAAAACCAGCAAAGGGTGGCCCTACCTTTGACCTACTAGCCCTACCATGAAAATCGGTACCGCGTTAACTAAGACATAGAATATCGGATGTCCGACCACTTGCCCACCCTTGGCCAAAATGAGACTCACCTTTTACTTGACCAAACACTGTGATGGCCATTACTGTTTTGCATAACAGCATCGGACGTCCTACATCCGATAACTAATAAATGAAATGGTGAGTCAACAGAATGAGCAATACTCTTCAGCACCTGCCTGCTAGCCCCGCATCGCGGCGTACCTTCCTCAAGGCCGCTGGCGTCCTTGGGGCAGCAACCGCCTTCACCGCCACCCTTGCAGCCTGCGGATCCTCCACAGACACCAGCAAGGACGCCGCCAACACCGGCACAGTGAACAAAGACCTCAGCATTGAAGCTGGCATCTCCTACTCGCTGTCCACCGGCTTCGATCCGATGAGTTCATCAGGTGCCACGCCGCTGGCCGCCAACCTGCACATCTTCGAAGGCCTGGTTGAACTCCACCCCGCAACACGTGAACCGTATAACGCACTTGCCGCCGAAGACCCCAAAAAGGTTGACGACTTGACCTACCAGGTCACCATCCGCGATGGCGCCAAGTTCCATGACGGCTCCCCCGTTACCACCGAGGATGTTGCGTACTCCTTCGAGCGAGTGCTGGATCCGGCAAATAAGGCACTGTTCGCACAGTTCATTTTCTTCATTGACTCGGTCAAGGCCCTGGATGAGAAGACCGTTGAGTTCAAGCTGAACACCGCGTTCAACGGCTTTGGCCCACGCATCTCAGTGGTGAAGGTAGTACCCAAGGCACTGGCCTCGGCGGACCAGAAGGCTTTCGACGCCAAGCCCGTCGGCACCGGTCCCTATAAGTTCGTCTCTGCCGCCAAGGACGACAAGATTGTCTTCGCCCGCAACGATGACTACAACGGCACCATGCCTGCTCTGGCTAAGGACATGACCTGGTTCCTTTTGGCAGATGCTTCCGCCCGCGTGACGGCCATGCAGTCCGGCCGCGTTCAGGCCATAGAAGATGTTCCTTACTTGGATGTTGATGCACTCAAGGCCAAGGTCGATGTGGAGTCCGTTCAGTCCTTCGGTTTGATGTTCCTCATGTTCAACCTGACCAAGGCTCCCTTTGATAAGAAGGAAGTCCGCCAGGCTCTGCACTACGCCCTGGATAAAGAAGCAATTATCAAGACCGCCCTGCTGGGTAACGCCTCCGCTGCAACGTCCTTCTTCCAGGAAGGCCACCCCGATTACCAGAAGGCTTCCACCGTTTACGGTTACGACGCCGAGAAGGCCAAGTCGCTGCTCTCCGCCGCCGGTGTCAGTGGTTTGAAGCTGACACTGACAACCACGGACACCGCCTGGGTCAAGGATGTTATCCCGCTCATCAAGAAGAACTGGGATGCCGTAGGCGTTGAAACCACGCTGGAGCCTTTGGCTTCTGCCGCCGTTTACGCACCGGATAAGGTTGGCGGCTTGAAGTACGACGTCGTTGCCGCCCCCGGCGATCCCTCCGTGTTCGGCAACGACGCTGACATTCTGCTCAGCTGGTGGTTCCGTGGCGACACGTGGGCCAAGAACCGCTTCGCGTGGAACGAATCAGCCGCCTACAAGGAAGTCCAGACCAAACTGGCTTCAGCACTTGCTGCTTCCGAGGCAGACGCCAAGGCCTTGTACGCGGAAATTGTTGACATCATTGCCGAAGAAGCTCCGTTGTATCCGATCTTCCACCGCAAGCTGCCTACAGCTTGGGATGCCAAGAAGCTCAGCGACTTCAAGCCGCTGCCCACCACCGGTATCTCCTTCGTTGGAGTAGGCCGCACCTCATAGCTTCACAGTTTTAGCACAGACCGGAGGGGCTGTGGCCTCTCCTAGGCCACGGCCCCTCCGGTTTGAACCCATCTTTCCTATGATGCAGCGCACAGTATCCATCCCTGAGGTGCCGCAAATAGAACCGGAGTAAGTACATTGGCAAACTTTTTGCGACTGCTGGGACGCCGGCTCGCAGCACTTCCGTTGATGATTCTGGGTGTCACCCTGCTCGTCTTCGTTGTGCTGCAGTTCGCTCCCGGTGACCGTGCCGTTGCAGCCTTGGGCGAAGGCGCCTCACAAGAGGCCCTGGCGCAGTACCGCGAGGTCAACGGATACAACGAACCCCTCTTCATTCAATACTTTCGCTACCTGGGCAAGCTCATCACGGGCGACTTCGGCAGCACCCTCCCCCCGGCGAAGCCCATCACTGAGGTTATTGCCAGCGCATTCCCCGTGACATTGCAGCTAACCTTCCTCGGTGTTTTGATTGCAATCGTCATTTCCTTGGTCTTTGGCGTTCTGGCCGCACTGTACCGCGACACCTGGGTTGACCAGATCATCCGCGTTTTCTCAGTGGCCGCCATCGCCACTCCCTCTTTTTGGTTGGGTATCCTGCTCATCCAGTGGTTTGCTCTTGGCAGCAACGCCTGGTTCCCCTCCGGTGGATTGGCTGACCCTTCCGAAGGTTTCATGGGCTGGCTGAAATCCATGTCACTGCCGGCATTGGCATTGGCTATCCCCGTTTCAGCATCCCTGATCCGTGTGGTCCGCACCTCCATGGTGGAGGAACTGGACCGTGATTACGTGCGCACCGCCATCGGCAACGGCGTCCCTTACACAACAGTCGTTTCCAAAAATGTGCTGCGCAACGCACTTGTCACCCCGGTGACCGTGCTGGGTCTGCGCATCGGCTACCTGCTCGGCGGCGCCGTCGTCATTGAAATGATCTTCTCCCTGCCCGGCATGGGGCAGCAGATCCTCAACGGCATCACCAGTGTGGACACCAACCTGGTCCAAGGCGTGGTCCTTGTGATCGCTGTGACGTTCGTCCTTGTGAACATCATGGTGGATCTTCTCTACCTGCTCATCAACCCCAGAATCAGGACGGTCTAAGCCATGCGTAGCAAACTTGCGGAACGGCTCAGCGCCCCTGGCCTGCGTTTCAAGGCCCTGACGCTGGGCTCCAAACTGGCCCTGCTTTTCTTAATCTTCATTGTTATTGTGGCCATTCTTGCCCCTTGGATCGCCCCCCATGATCCGCTGGAAACAGGCGATCCCGCTCAGGCTCCCAGCGGCATCCACTGGTTCGGCACCGACCGCATTGGCCGGGACGTTTTCTCCCGCCTGATGTTCGGCGCCCAAGCCTCCTTGATGATCGGTCTGGGCGCAGTTGCCCTGGCCATCATTGTTGGTGCAACCCTTGGTTCCTTGGCGGCCACTTCCTCTAAAACCGTCAATGAGATCATCATGCGCGTCATGGACGTGCTGATGGCCTTCCCAGGAATCGCACTGGCGGCCGTACTACTGACAGCTTTTGGCAACTCGGTACCAACAATTATCATTGCCATCGCCATCATTTACACCCCGCAGATTGCCCGTGTGGTCCGCGCCAACGTCCTTGCGCAGTATGGCGAGGATTACGTGCGTGCAGAGCGTGTCATTGGTGCCGGTCGCACACACATCATGCTCAAGCACATTGTGCGCAACACGGCGGCTCCCGTGCTGGTCTTCGCTACAGTCATGGTGGCTGACGCGATCATTTTGGAAGCCTCCCTGTCCTTCTTGGGCGCAGGTATTCAGGACCCCGATCCCTCCTGGGGCAACGTCATCTCCTACGGGCGTAACCTAGTGCTTTCGGGCGGATGGTGGGCAACCACCTTTGCCGGCCTGGTGATCCTGCTGACGGTGCTGGCCCTGAATATTCTGGCCGAAGGCCTCACTGATGCCATGGTCAACCCGCGTATCAAGAAGGCTGCTCCGGTGAAGGACGACGACGGTTCGGCAGCCGCCGCTGTTGCCTTGGCTAAGGCCGATGCCACAGCCCGTGCTGCGATCGAGGACCCGTTTGCTGCGCTGGATAAGGAGCTGCGCCAACTCCAAGCCGTGGAGATTTCACGCTCGGATCGCCTCCCGCAGGTAGGCCCGGAAGCACGCGTGATCCTGGAAGTGAAGAACCTCTCCATCCGCTTCCCCGGCCGCTATGACGCTACCGCCATTGTGGAGAACGTCTCGTTCACTGTCCGTGAAGGAGAAACGATGGGCTTGGTCGGTGAATCGGGGTGTGGCAAGTCCATCACCTCCCTGGCCGTCATGGGCTTGTTGCCCAAGACTGCCGAGGTTACCGGTTCCATCACATTCGATGGTTTGGAACTTCTGGATCCAGTCACCAAGGCGGCCTCCAACAAAGCCTATGAAGGTCTGCGTGGCGAACAAATCGCCATGGTTTACCAGGATGCGCTGAGCTCCCTGAACCCGTCGATGCTGATCAAGGACCAGATGTTACAGCTCACCCGCCGCAACGGTCGCAAGACTCCTGCGGAGTTGCTTGAAATGGTAAAGCTGGATCCGGTACGTACGCTCAGGAGCTACCCGCACGAACTTTCCGGCGGCCAGCGCCAGCGCGTATTGATCGCGATGGCTCTGTCCCGCTCACCAAAGATTGTGGTTGCCGATGAGCCCACCACAGCCTTGGACGTCACAGTGCAAAAACAGGTTGTTGATCTGCTCAACGAACTGCGCGAACAGCTTGGTTTCGCCATGGTCTTTGTCAGCCACGATCTGGCCTTGGTGGCCTCCTTGGCACACAAGATCACCGTCATGTACGCCGGCCAGGTGGTGGAATCCGCGCAGGCTTCTGAACTGCTGGCACATCCCACCCACGAATACACTCGTGGCCTCCTGGGCGCGGTACTCTCCATCGAGTCCGACGCCGTCCGCCTGCACCAGATCCCCGGCACAGTTCCCTCACCTCGTGAGTTCGCTACCGGGGACCGGTTTGCCGGCCGTTCCCAGCGCCCAGACGCTGATCCGTCCCAGAAGTTGGCTTTTGTTCCCATCACCCGTGACGGTGTGACAACTGACCATTTTTGGGCCAGCCACAAGCACGAAGATGCCCGGAGCGTTTCCGCCGGGGCAGAAACGGAAGGTGCCTCATGAGCAAGCACACAACAGGGGAAGCCATCGGGGCACACGCTCCAGTGATTGAGCTCAAGGACGTGCACGTCCACCACCGGACCCGTTCCGGCGGGCTGTTCCACCCTAGCTATGTCAGGGCCGTTGATGGTGTGGACTTCAGCATCAGCCGTGGTGAAACTGTGGGTATTGTGGGCGAGTCCGGTTGCGGCAAGTCAACTCTTGCTTCGGTGCTGGTTGGCTTGCAGCCTCCCACATCCGGGCAGGTGTTGTTCCGCGGAAAGCCTGCCATTAAACGCAATGCAGCCATGCGCAAGGATTTTGGTCGTTCCGTGTCCGTGGTCTTCCAAGACCCATCCACAGCACTGAACCCACGCATGACCATCCAGGATATTCTTCTTGATCCGCTGGCTGTTCACGGTATTGGCAATGGTGCATCGCGCCTGGCCAAGATCCGTGAGCTGTTATCGCTGGTGGGCTTGCCACAATCGGCAGCCGAGGTCACGCCGTCGCAGGTTTCCGGCGGCCAGCGCCAGCGCGTAGCGATCGCTCGCGCACTGGCACTGGGTCCGGACATCATCGTGGCCGACGAACCCACTTCTGCGCTGGATGTTTCCGTCCGCGCCCAGGTATTGAATCTGCTCTCGGATCTGAAGAAGGAACTGAACCTGGGCATGGTGTTCATTAGCCATGACATCCAGACGGTCCGCTACGTCTCAGACCGTATCTGCGTCATGTACTTCGGCAAGATCGTGGAGCAAGGCGCAGCTGAGCAGATTTTCGATCATCCCACCAACGATTACACGAAGAAGCTTCTCGGCGCTGCGCCGTCACTTCTGCACATCTAATTTTCCCTATAATCAATACAATTTTGGAGCAATTCACGTGACTACCGTCGCAACCCGTTTCCAGGGTGTCATCCCGCCCGTCTGCACCCCCCGCACAGCTGATGGCGCCATTGACGTCCCCTCGCTAGAGAACCTCACCCGTCACCTGCTCGACGGCGGCGTATCCGGTCTGTTTGTCAATGGTTCTTCCGGGGAGGTCACCCACATGACCAACACCGAACGCGATACTGTTTTGACCACTATTGCCGGCGTTAACGCCGGTCAAGTACCGCTGTTGGTGGGCGCCGTGGAGCAGACAACAAACCGGGTCATTGAAGAAGGCGCTCGTATGGTTTCTTTGGGTGCCGATGGCCTCGTGGCAACCAGCCAGTACTACGCCATCAGCAATGCTGAAGAGAACGGCCGCCACTTCCGTGCGATCGCCGCCAGTGTTGACGTCCCCGTTTTCGCCTACGACGTCCCTGTGCGCACACACTTCAAGATGCCCACTGACCTCCTCGTCGAGCTGGGACGCGAAGGTGTCATTGCTGGTGTCAAGGACTCCTCAGGTGACGATGTTTCCTTCCGCCAGCTGCTCATCGCTGCCCGCGACATCCCCAACTTTGACATCTTCACCGGCCACGAAGTGGTTGTAGACGGTGCGCTGCTGGGTGGGGCACAGGGCATTGTGCCGGGCTTGGGTAACGTGGCACCCGCCGCTTACCGCCGCCTGTACGATCTCAGCGTTGCTGGCGACTGGGCCGGTGTTGCTGCGCAGCAGGACAGCATCGCGGATATCTTCAACATTGTCTACACTCCAAAGGCTGGCCGCGTTTCCGGAAACGCTGCAGGTTTGGGCGCATTCAAGACTGCGCTGATGCTGATGGGTGTTATCAAAACCAACGTCATGAGCGCCCCCATGCTCTCCCTTGACGAGGACGAGACGGCCGCGATCAAGGTTATCCTTGAGCGCACCGGCTTGATCTAGTCCCCACCCGCTCCCCAACCTCGTACCTCGGGCGTGGGCCCAACCAGGTTGGGGAGCGTTCGTTTTTGGCTAAAATTTGAAGGAATATGCATGCGGTACGTAGTTGGCGTTGACCTGGGCGGGACCAAAACGGCAGCCGGGGTGGTTGGCGAGGACGGCTCGGTGCTATTCACCGATCAGATCCCCACTCTCAATCACCAGGGTGGCACAGCCATTCTTGATTCCACCGCACTGTTGATCCGTTCCCTCGTAGTCCGGGCCACCGCCGCCGGAATCAGCATCGATGCTGTGGGTGTTGGCTCAGCCGGCGTCATCAACGCCACCAAAGGCACCGTCATTTCAGCCACCGATGCCATTGCAGGCTGGGCAGGTACTGCCATCACTGCCGGTCTGACCGAACGGTTGGGACTGCTTTGCGCCGTTGTCAATGATGTCCACGCCCACGCACTGGGCGAGGCTCTGTATGGCGCCGGATCTGGGGAACCCACAGCTTTAATGGTGGCGTTTGGCACGGGTGTGGGCGGCAGCTTTGTGGTGAATGGACAGCCTTTGCTGGGTCATCATTTTGTTGGCGGTCACATGGGCCACTTTGTCTCGCCACTGGCCGTCCATAACGGCATCGAGCTGCCATGTTCCTGCGGCCATCGTGGCCATGTGGAGGCGATCGCTTCCGGGCCTGCCATCCACAGCGCTTACCTGCGTGCAGGTGGCAGCACGGAACTGAAAGACACAAAAGCGGTGTTTGTCTGCGCCCGGGCCGGTGACGAACTTGCCTTGCAGGTCATCGCCGTGGCCGCCACTGCCGCCGGACAAGCGGTTGGTGGTTTGATTAACATCCTTGACCCTGCCACCGTGGTGATCTCTGGTGGTCTAGCCGATGCGGGGGATCTTTGGTGGCAGGGCATGGAGTGCGCCCTGCGTGCGGAATTACTCGCTCCCCTGGCTCATGTTTCGGTGCGCAAAGCATCCCTGGGCACTGCAGGGGCAATTATCGGCGCAGCTTCTCTTGTTCTCACCCGTTAGATAGTTCCATCCATTCACAGGAGTCACAGTGACGCTTAAATTAACCGATCTTTCTGGGCTCGCCGGGCAGCTTGTTGTTTCTGCACAGGCCTACCCCGGCGAACCCATGCGTGACCCACGTACCATGGCCCAGGTGGCGGCGTCGGCGGTTACCGGCGGAGCGGCCGCTATCCGGGTCCAGGGTATTGCGGACATCCAGTTTGCCCGCGCAGCCGTTGAGGTTCCCATCATTGGGTTGTGGAAGGACGGCCATGAGGGCGTTTTTATCACCCCAACGCTGCGCCACGCCCTGGCCTGTGCCAATGCAGGGGCCCACATCGTTGCCATTGATGGCACCCGCCGTCCGCGTCCGGATGGGCTCACCTTGGCAGAGACTATCGCCGGGATCCACGCCGATTCCAACGCCCTGGTCATGGCCGATTGTGGTTCTTTTGATGACGCTGTTGCGGCTGTCGAGTCCGGAGCTGACCTGATCGGCACCACATTGGCGGGTTATTCCGACGAACGTTCCAAGACGGATGGCCCGGACCTCGAACTCATCGCTGCTATTGCCGCCGCACAGCTGGGCAGGCCCCTGATCGCTGAGGGCCGCATCCACTCGCCCGCCCAAGCCCGCGCAGCTATGGATGCTGGCGCATTCGCGGTGGTTGTTGGTACTGCCATCACGCACCCCACAACCATCACCAGCTGGTTCAAGGCGGCGTTGGAGCACTAGACTCTCACTTCCTAGGCCCCTTCTGCCGTCCTGTTCGACGGCGGAGGGGGCCTTTGCTCGCTCCCTTGAGGTGCCGCTGTGGTTGATCCCATGGCAGAGTGAGGGAGAACAGATCCGTACTTTGCGCGGACGGTTTGGTGCTGATATTTTTGTCACTCTCACCTCGCTGCCAAAGGAACTTTCGCATGCTCACTACCAAGAAGTTACACATCAACGGCAGAAGGCACGTACTACTTCCGGCCACAACCTTGGAAGCACATCGGGGTGAGGTCTTGCTGGTCCAGGCTGACGGGCCGGAGAGGCGCACAGCACTGGCTCTGGCGTTAACGGGGCGGATGAAGCCCACCACCGGATCTGTGGTTCTGGGCCACGACGGTTCCTTGGCCGCTCTGCGCCGTCGCAGCGCCATCGTGGACGCACCAGATATCAACGCACCCGAACATCACCTCACCGTCCGGTCCCTGGCAGCCGAGGATTTGGCGCTAGTGCCGCTGAAATTCCGTGACCGAACCCGTCCAACAGAGTGGCTGGTGAAAAACGGCTTCCGGGATATTTCAAAAATGTGGGTTGAAGAAGTTCACTCGGTCCGTTTGCTGCACCTGCAACTTGAATTGGCGTTGGCCAATCGTGAGGTGGACCTGATGGTGGTGGACTCCCCTGACCGCCACACAGCGGAAGCCGAAAATTGGTTGCCCCTCTTGGAACGGCTGGCTGCGGGATCGCTGGGCCCCCACACAGTCAATGATGAAGACGATAATCCTCGCCCATTGATTGTAGTGGCCGTAGTGAGCCGCATCCCGGCGGAATGGTGCGGTGCCACGGAAGTTGCTGGAAATGCCCTGGCCCCTCCACCCCCGCCCGAGGACAACCCCATAGCGGAGAACAACACAGCGGTGGAGGACAGCCCCGTAGCGGAAGCGAGCCCAGCACCAGCACAGTTACAAACAGCACCCGTTGGAGAAGAATTCAAGGAAGAGGATGGGGAAAAATGACAGTCTTCCGATTGGCACTATCCGAACTCAAGCGCATGACCGGTGGAATCCTGCCAAAGCTCACCATTGTGGCAATGGTGATGGTTCCGCTTCTCTACGGTGCCGTGTATCTCTATGCGAATTGGGACCCGTATGGCAACCTCGACCAACTCAAGGCCGCCGTCGTGGTTCAGGATGAGGGAGCCGTCAGCAAGGATGGCAAGGAACTCCATGTTGGCCAAGACGTGGCAAAGAACTTGGTTGAGGGTCATAAATTCAACTGGCAGCTTGTTACTAGCCCACAGGAAGCCAATGACGGGGTGAAGAGTGGGGAGTTTGCGTTTGCTTTAACAATTCCACAGGACTTTTCAGCCAACCTCGTGTCTCCGGAGAACTTTGATTCGGCCACTCAGGCCATCATGAGTGTGACCACCAATGATGCCAATAATTACCTGCTGACATCCATCGTGGACAAGGTAGCCACGCAGGTTCATGCCTCAGTTGCGCAGCAGGTGGGCGAACAGACCGCCAATTCGTTGCTGACGGGTTATGGCACCATCCATTCTCAGCTGGTAAAGGCTGCAGATGGCGCCCAACAGCTGGCCGAGGGCGCCGCCACGTTGGACAAGGCAGTGGCCACGCTTAAAACTGGCACCGCAGAGCTACTCGCCGGCGCCAACGGCTTAGTAGCCGGGCAGAAAAAGCTGGTGGCTGGCACTACGGAACTTCAGACCGGGGCCGCAGCCCTGGATAAAGGGCTCGGGGAACTAGAAACTAAAACCTCAAACCTGCCGGCAGATACACAGAAGCTATCCGCCGGCGCAGCGGCCGTTTCCGAGGGGAACACAGCATTAAACACTAAAGTGCAAAGTGCCATCGGAACAGCGGAAAAGCTCGATGACGCCGCCACCGCGGCCATCAATGACAAGCTCGCTCAGGCAGTCGCCGACGGTGTGCTCACCAAGGAACAGGCGGCGAAGCTCCGTACTGCCCTGGAATCCTCCGCCACGAGCACCTCGGTCACGGATCTGAAAAAGCAGCTCACGACCGATGCCGCCGACATCCAAAAATTGGCTGACGGTTCTTCGGCTGTTGCCGACGGGGCAGCGAAGTTGGCCGGGGCCACACCTGCCCTGTCCGCCGCCATTGGTCAGGCCCATGGCGGCGCGGGGAAGCTTTCCAGTGGTGCAACCACTTTGGCTCAGGGACAGCTCTCGGCCCAGGACGGCGCCGCGCAACTGGCTGCAGGGGCAAAAAAGCTTGACACAGGTGCAGGGGACCTGGCCGCCGGTTCCAGCAAACTGGCGGCAGGGGCATCGGAGTTATCCACCCAATTGCGAAACGGGGCCGGTTCGGTGCCGGATCCCAATGACAAGGAGAAGGAAAATGCGGCAGGGGTTATTGCCGATCCCATCCGGGTTAACTCGGTTTCCCAAGCCCAAGCGGCCAACTACGGAGCCGGGCTTGCCCCGTTCTTCCTGGTTCTGGCCTTGTGGATTGGGGCGTTCATGTTGGTGCAGGTCATGCGGCCGCTAACGGTGCGGGCGTTGGCATCCAACGCCCCATCGTGGAAGATTGCCGTGGGCGGCTGGTTACCGTTTGCCACTGTCGCCACGGTGCAGGCGCTGCTGCTTTATGCCGTGGTGTACTTTGGTTTGGGCCTGGCGCCCAGTCATCCTTGGCTGACATTGGGGTTGTTACTGTTGGCGTCACTGGCATTTACAGCGCTGATTCAGGGCATTGTGGCGTTGTTGGGCACCCCAGGTAAATTTGTTGTGCTGATCCTGTTGGTGCTCCAGCTGGTCTCATCCGGGGGTACTTTCCCGTGGCAGACCACCCCCGAGCCACTGCACATCATGCATCAGATTCTGCCCATGGGTCACGTGGTGGAGGGGATGCGGCATCTGATTTACGGTGCGGAGCTGGCCCCTCTTGTGCCAATAACTCTGGGGCTGCTGGGCTACATGGCGCTCGGGTTCTTCTTTGCTTGGGCAGCAGTACATAAAAAGAAGACATGGACCTTGAAGACTCTCATGCCAGAAATCGAGGCCTGATCCAGCCCGGGCAATCCAGATCTACCGGGGCACCACAAAGTTTTTCAGCAGGGCGTCCTGCCCATCTAGGGTGGCCCAGTCCCCCGCCTGTTCAAAAACGGCGAAAGCGCTGGTGGGAAACCCGGAGGCCAGGTCCATGTACGCGTCCTGGTCTGATTCACGCGAAGCCAACCGCAGGGCCAGCGATTGGATACCTGGCATGTGGCTGATCACCATGAGAGTCTTCACGGTTTCCGGGACGTGGTTGATAACAGAGAGCATCTGCGTGGCTCCGGCAGCGTAAAGTCCGCTCTCCAACTTAGGCGTTGGGGCCTTATCGCCTAGTTGCTGGCATACCCACGTGCAGGTCTGTCTAGTGCGCAGAGCCGAGGAACACAGGATAAAATCCGGTTCCACCTCATGGTCAACGAGCCATTTACCCGCCAATGGTGCTTCAGTGTGGCCACGCTGTGCCAGTGGCCTGTCATGATCCTCCACACCGAGCGGGAATGCCGCCTTCGCATGGCGCATCAGGATCAGCCGTTTAATGTGGTGTTCGCTCATCCCCACAGTTTAGTGACTCTTAAGGAAGTACGACGACGGCCCTAGTCTGGGGAACCGCCGTCGTATCTCCAAAATCCCGCGGCGCAAGAGAGCGCCGGTACGCTAGATCGAGTATTCCGGGGCGGCCCAGACAACCACTTCGGGGTGCTCGTAGAAGCGGTAGCCTTCGCCTCGGACCGTGCGGACCGTGTTTGCCAGCCGTCCCAATTTGGAACGCAGTCGGCGGATGTGAACGTCAATGGTGCGCTCGTTGGGGACCTCGTCGGCGTTGCTCCACAGACCGCCGAGGAGCTCGTCGCGGCCTACTGTACGGGTCCCGTTTTCAACCAAATAGTTGAGCAATTCAAATTCTTTGAACGTCAAATTCAGTGTCTCGCCGTCAAGGTGGACTTCACGGCGAGCCAGGTCAATCAGCACTCCGGTGGGCCGTTGTTCGGCGGCGGGAATCCTGATTGCTTCTTGGCGTTGGCGGGAGGCCACAGTGGGGTCCCCGAATGTTGAACGCACAACATCCAGTGCGGTTCCAACAGCATCCGACGGCGCAATGGCCACCGCTGCGTAGCTCTGGGCTTGTGGGACAATGCTTTGGGCGTATGCGCGGATGTCTTGGGCAAGCTTGGCCAAGGACGTTCCGGCTGCTGCTGCAGTGTCCTCGTCAACTCCCACGTAGAGAACGAATCCGCGGGCTACGTTATCCGGGCTGACTCCGCGGAGTTTGTCCGCACTTGCCCCTGCAATGACGGCGGTGGGCGCAGTCATGGGGTTGCTGTCCATCCCGGGAACAGCGTGGAGACGCGCCGGTGATGTGCTGGTCTCGGACCGGTAGCTGTTCGCATAACCGGGATGTTCTAGATTCGTGGGACGGGCCGTTGTGGCGGGTCCGGAATTGCGGGCTACCGCTTTAGCGGCATTTCGTACGGAGATGTGGACGTATCCGGATGCTACTGACATTGAACTACCTATGTGTAGGGCCGTACTCAACGGCGCGAATGCTTCCATTGGTTCTGAGGATCCAGAACCTTCGCTGCCCTGTCCTGAGGGCGGGCTCATGAGCCAAGACTGGTAACTGCCACTTTTTGCTGTATCTACATTGCTGTCTCTACGTTGCTGTCTAGATTGCGCGGCGTCCAGGGTGGTGGGTTAAGCCTGCATTCGACAACCACACAGAAACCGTCCTGTCGCTCCAAGGCGGAGCGTTGTAGCGGCTGCACAAGTCTCTGAAGCTGCACAAGTCTCTGAATGGGTGTTCACACCTGCCAGTGTCCTACGTAACAAAGCAAACTTGCAAGTAACATAGGCCCTAAATGTCCATAATATGAGATGCCGAAGAGCATTGTGATGAACGCAACACTGTCGATTTCCTCTCATTCGAATGAAAAATAGCAACTTTTGACGAACATAAGTATGCGAAAAGTATATTTTCGTGTTTTAAATTCTGCAAAAACGCGTTTTATATTGGATGTGTTCAGGAGTGCGGAATGGTCCTTTTGGACTGGGTTCAGCAAGTTCCCCAAGATGTCCGGCAATCTGTCAAACTTTGCGGCGAATTATTCACCGCATAGTCAACAGTCGTTCACTTCATCACCCCCTACGCTCCTTAAGGGTGCCGCTGAGGGAGCGTCCGTTGTGGGCAATTAACGTGCCGAGCGGCGCAGACCGCGCACCATGAAGGACGGACGAAGCGCCTTGACCTGATCACGCAGCCGGATGCTGTTGCGCCTGTTCATCATGATCAAAGCGATAAGACCCGAAAGAACAGCAACCACTGCCGCCATACCTAGCGACCACCGGACTCCGAACTCTGTGGCAATCCAGCCCACTAGAGGGGCTCCAATGGGCGTCCCCCCTTGCAGCACCACCATGTACACGGCAAGGACTCGTCCGCGCATGACCGAATCCGTGCTTAGTTGAACAGTGGTGTTGCACGCATTCATAAACGTCAACGACGTCAATCCCACAAACACCAGAGCCACGGCATACAGGAAGAAGCTCGGCATGAGCGCTGACACACCCACAGTCACCCCGAAGGCCAGCGCGCCGCCCACAATGTAAAGCATCCGCATGGTCCTGCGCCGCGCAGCCAGCAGAGCCGCGGCAAGCGTCCCTACGGCCATCACGGACCCCAGTAGCCCATACTCCCCCGGCCCCAAGTCGAACACCGTGGTGGCCATCAGTGCATTGATGATCTGGAAGTTCATCCCGAACGTGCCCACCATAAACACCAGCACCATGATCATCATTAGATCGGGGCGTTGGCGAATATACGCCAGCCCCTCGCGAATCTGCCCTTTGGCGCGGGGTAGGCGGGTTGGCGGAACTAGTTCGTTGGTGCGCATTCTCCACAGCGAAAAAATCACTGCTACGAAGCTGGCACCATTAATCAGGAAGGCCGGGCCCGTTCCCACAAGGGCAATAACAAGTCCCGCTACGCCAGGGCCGGCAAGGCGGGCCAAGTTGAAGGAAGCGCTATTAAGTGCGACGGCGTTGGGCACGTCCTCTTTAGCGACCACCTCAGAGACGAATGCTTGCCGTGACGGTGCGTCAAAGGCGCTGGCCACACCCAGTAAGAGGGCCAGAACATACACGTGCCAGAGTTCCACGGTGTTCGTGACAACTAATATACCCAACAAAAAAGCACACACACCCATGCCTGTTTGGGTGATCAGCAGCAGCTTACGTTTGTTGACCCTGTCACCCAGCAGCCCCGCATAGGGGCCTAAAAAGACGATGGGAAGGAACTGAAGACCGGTTGTGATCCCTGCGGCAGTTCCAGAGTTATTGGTCAGAATCGTCAGCACCAACCAGTCCTGGGCCACGCGCTGCATCCACGTTCCAATGTTGGAAACAAGTGCACCCGTGACCCAGAGCCGGTAATTGAAAACTTTGAGCGCTCGAAACATCGAACTCATCTATGCGCTCATCTCCTGAAGAATCAGTGCCGCCTCATGCAATGTCTGTCGTTCCTGGGCGGTCAGGGCAGCTACTCGCTGAGCCAACCAGGCCGTCCGCTTGGAGCGTGCACGTAGCAAGGCCGTGGAACCTGAATCAGTGATCTTCACCAACACTTGCCGCTTGTCCAACGGATTTTCTTGTCGGCTCACAAATTCGGCCGCGGTTAACGCATTGACGATCCGCGTCATCGAAGGGGCCTGAATCTGCTCCGCAGCGGCAAGCTGTCCCACCGTCTGGGCGCCACCCATGACTGCGGCGAGAACCGAGTACTGTCCGGGGCTAATTTCCTCCGAGGCTGCCTCCGCCCGCAATCGCCTTGAGGTCCGCATGACGGCGATCCGCAGTTCGGCAGCCAGCGGCCCTGCGCCGATGCCCCGCCATTCATATGGCGCGTACCCGGGCATCCCCGCTTCCCCCGAGATACTGGGCACATCAGCGCCCGGGGGCAAACTTTTTGTTGTCGATCTTGTTGTGATTGGTCCTGTCATTGATGTTCAACTGCCTAAAGAAAAGGGTAAGTAATACCTGCCTTAAGCATAGATCGTTAGCATTGCTAAGTAAATGACGAATTGCTCACCCTAATACAATGGTCGTTACCAAAATGTGACACTAGCGTCTCGTTTCCGTTACGCTCACTAAAGTGCCCGCCGAGCCGACTTTGGCTCTTGGCACTGATGGACGGTTCGCCGAGCTCTGCCGCCGCCCATTTCCCTCCACTAATCAATGGCAGAGACGGGGAACCCAATTTTTTCGGGCCCTTACCCATATGGCAGCCCTTGGGGTTAAGCCAGCGCGGTGCTAGCAGCATTGAAAATTTGCGTCTGGGCACTGCGCGGCCGGATTCTCTAGTCCGTTCCCGACAGCTCACCTCGCAGGCGTAGAGAGGCTCCAACATGTCTGCTGCACCGCAGCGCGGCCGTCGCCGCGCCGAATCAAAGCGCCCAGTTTCCGCGGTTTCCGCGGTGAGCGCCACAGCCAAATACATGGCTGCTGTGGCTGTTCTTGGCGCGGTCTTGGCCGGTGGCGCCGTCGCCCAACAAGTGGGAGCAGCAACGCCTGGTGGACAGAACCTGGCCGGTGTAGTTTCATCAGCAAGCAACTCCACGCCAGCACCATCGGTTTCTGCCCCGCTGGATGCAGCCATCAGTTTCTCAGACCTGAACATCAGCTCAAGCACTTCCGCAACGCCATCCGGAGCCGCGCTTAAGGCCCAAGCCAATGACGTTAAGACAGAGGCAACAGGGAAGGCGGAGAAGGAGCCGGCGGCCTCGCCAACAGCGGCTCCTGCTCCGGTGGATGACCCCGCAGCCGCCCAGTCTTACGCTTCAGGTCAGCTGGGCTCCTTTGGCTGGGGTGCCGATCAGATGAGCTGCCTGACCCAACTCTGGGAACGCGAATCAAGTTGGCTGACATCCGCGGAAAACGCTTCCAGTGGCGCCTACGGCATCGCACAGTCGTTGCCGGCAAATAAAATGGACAGCACCGGCAGCGACTGGGCCAGTAACTACCAAACCCAGATCCGTTGGGGACTTGGCTACATCCAAGCGCGCTATGGGTCCCCGTGTGCCGCATGGGGACACTCAAACGCAGTGGGCTGGTACTAGGCTTCAGTCGTTTCCAGACCCCCACACGAAAAAAGCCGCCGGTTGCGGTTTCGGCCACCGCGCGCGCGGTGGCCGAAACCGCAACCGGCGGCTTTTTTCATCCGGAGCAGGAATGTGGACTAATCCACGACTCCGTAGAGACGGTCACCGGCGTCGCCAAGACCGGGCACAATGTATGAATTTTCGTCAAGGCCTTCGTCAATCGAAGCCAAAACTACGTGGACGTTGTCGCGACCACCATGGGCGGCTTCCAACTTAGCCAGTCCTTCGGGTGCGGCGAGCAAGCAGATGCAGGTGATGTCCGCAGCTCCACGGTCAAAGAGGAACTTGAACGCCTCGATCAGGGTGCCGCCGGTGGCCAACATCGGATCAAGAACGTAGACCTGACGACCGGTGAGGTCTTCGGGGAGGCGTTCGGCGTACGTGATGGCCTCGAGTGTTTCCTCATTGCGCGCCATGCCCAAGAAGCCCACTTCGGCTGTGGGCAGCAGACGGGTCATGCCCTCAAGCATGCCAAGACCGGCACGCAGAATTGGTACAACAAGGGGCGTTGGCTTGGCCAAACCAATGCCAACTGTGGAGGTTACAGGCGTCTCAATATTGACCGGCTCCACCCGCACTCCCCGAGTGGCTTCGTAGGCCAGCAGGGTCACCAATTCCTCGGTGAGCTGACGAAAAACGGGTGACGGAGTGTTCTTGTCTCGAAGGACCGTCAACTTGTGGGCAATAAGCGGATGATCCGCAACCAGTACGCGCATGAATAAAAGCTACCATTGAGCCGTGCCCAACACAGCGAAACCTCACCCAATCGAGATATCCACCACGGCTTTACATGCCCGTTGGATGGACCTTGCCCTTGCCCAAGCACGGCTGGCTTTGGAGACAGCGGATGTGCCGATAGGGGCTGTCGTCTTGGGGCCCGACGGCGAAATCCTGGGTTTGGGGCGTAACGAACGTGAAGCACATGGAGACCCCACAGCTCATGCCGAGGTGCTCGCAATCCGTGAAGCTGCGGCGAAATTGGAGTCGTGGCGGCTGGCCGATTGCACCTTGGTGGTCACCTTGGAGCCGTGCGCCATGTGCGCCGGGGCGATTGTCTTGGCGAGGGTGCCGCGCGTGGTTTTTGGTGCCTGGGATGAAAAAGCTGGCGCAGCAGGATCCGTCTTCGACGTGTTACGTGAACGTCGCCTAAATCACTGGGTTGAAGTGTTCCCGGGGGTGCGTGAGGACGAGTGTGCAGCTCTGTTGAAGGACTTTTTCAGCGGACACCGGTAGCTCCGCTGCCGAAAACACTGCGCCGGGGAATGCCAATGTGTCAGGGAGTCACCACGAGCTCCAGTGCTCGCAGTGCGCAGGAAACCCGCTGAATAGTCTCACTGCGCAGATCAAGGCCTACTCGATTGTTTTTCCCGGTGTCATCACACCAGTCCAGATCATGCGGAGCTGCCGAAACGAGCCAAGTGCCGGGGACGGCAGAATCCGGCACTTCAAAGCGATAAGTGAACCCGCCGGCGTCGTTCATGGGAGCTTTACGGTCCCAAACCAAGTTCCCCACGCTGTCAAAAACCTCAACCTTCACCTGTGCACCTTCGCCGTATTGGGGATCACAGGTTGCATCATTTGCGGAGATGGTGACGGGATCGCCGGGGCTGGCCGTGTCCGTGCTCAGGAACAATGGCGGGGGCATGCAGGGCTGCGAGTCACGTTGCCAAGGGTGGTCTGGTGAACACCCTGCCCCCAGCAAGCGGACGGCAGAGACCGTGAGAATCGCTGTTAGCTTCTGCATCATGAGGACCCCTCTTCCGCGGCGTTGAGCGCGTCAATCCGCTTTTGTCTGCTGGTGGGCGAGTCGAGGCTGAAGGAACGGAAATCGCCCAGATCTTCGCGAATGAACGCCTCAACCTCTTGGATTCTTCGCAGTACCACTTGTATAGGGGCGCCAAAGAGCCAGTGCTCAATGCGTTCCGTGCCTGGATCATACCTTGCCCGGATCATACTGCCATAGACCAATGATTCGCCCTCGGTCCACAATCGGATGATCGGTTAGGTCTGCTTGGAGGGCCAGTGTTGCGCGGAGCGGTTTCAGTCCGCGATCTTCTTGGGCAAAATTATCCGCTGCGTTGCGGCGCAGCAGGAACAATTCCTCGGTCCCTGCCAGCAGCTGGATTTGTTCCTGCTTCGGGACCGGCAAATCAGCTGCGGCGTCAACATCTTCGGCCACCATCCACAGACCATGTGCTTCCTCAGCGCCGGCGTCTGCGAGCGCAACCTTAGTCTGGGCAACGGTGAAGCCCGTGAACCACTGGGTCTGCTTCAAAGTTGCCCCACCGGTCCAGCCCAGATATTTTTTCAGCAGCTTGGCCCGGACTTGTTCCGGGGAGTCCTGCGTAGGCATAGCGCTGTTGGTCAAGCCGCCCGTTGACAGGGACCCGGCGGATTCGACCGTCAGCCTGTAACAGTCCCAGCACTGTGGGCAGCGTTGTTGAGACGCCCTTCTTCTTACCCTGTTCACCCAAATTACGCACGGCTTCGCCGAGCTGCGCTTTGAGTTGCTGGGGCTCCAGCGGACCACCGGCGTTCTGTAGCAACCGGAGGGTTTGCCTCTCCAGCGCGTGGACTTCCGCGCGTGCGACGGCGAGCTTGTCCAAGACCTTCAGCGTCGCCTCTGCTGCCCCTTGGCCCAGCGTCAACGCCCAGGCAAAGTCCTGCGCACCCAGTACATAGGTACAGCCGCGCGCTGGGGGAAGTTCAAGAATGTTCAAGGCAGCGACGTCTGCATCCACCTGTTCGCGGCGGATGCCCGCGCGGGCGAACAGGCTCAGGTAGGGATTGGCCCCGCCCACGGACCGGGCCCACCCTGCGTGTGTAAGAACCGTCGCGGGACTACTTCCTGCAAGTGAACCGTCGAGGCCTTAGTTTGCGCCAGCTCCAGGCACCCAGCGCTGCACTGTCCATAGGCCCATCTTGCACCATGTGCACCCACACCGGCAGTTCCATTTTTGTTGTTGGGCCATGTGCCGGTAAGGTTGACGCGTTGGTGACGTGTCCGAGCGGCCGAAGGTGCAACACTCGAAATGTTGTTTAGGTGAGAGCCTAACGTGGGTTCAAATCCCACCGTCACCGCCATTTGGCAAAACCCCTGCTTCCCTTTTTATAAGAGCAGCAGGGGTTTTGTTTTGCCTGAGGACAGGGTCATTGGCCGCTAACCCGTCATTGGCGTAGGAGCGGCACTGCGGCGCTCCTATTTCCAACCCGCCAAGGAGAAACAGACCAGCAATACAGGGAACACTCGGG
The DNA here is from genome assembly GCF_039529835.1 of Arthrobacter sp. TMP15. Classification (NCBI taxonomy): domain Bacteria; kingdom Bacillati; phylum Actinomycetota; class Actinomycetes; order Micrococcales; family Micrococcaceae; genus Arthrobacter; species Arthrobacter sp. TMP15. The sequence goes on along the minus strand of NZ_CP154262.1, from coordinate 379,469 downwards.
TACCACCCAGTGAACATCGGGTTGCGTGCCAGAGGATAGGGTCATGGAACTTTCAACTCCGCCCAAGCTCATCCGGGCCGATGGCGAACCTATCCGTGCCCTCGTTGTAGATGACGAACCCGAGCTGGCCGACCTCATGCGCCGCGGTCTGGAAATCACGGGCTGGGACGTGGCCACGGCACACGACGGCTTTGAGGCGCTGAAGATTGCCCGCGAATTTTTTCCCGACGTGCTGGTTCTTGATGTCATGATGCCTGGCATGGATGGGGTTGAACTGCTGAAAAGAATTCGCACCATCTACCCCGAGATACCGGCACTTTTCCTGACCGCAAAAGACGGAGTTGCCGATAAATTGACCGGTCTGGCGGCCGGTGGCGACGACTATGTCAGCAAGCCCTTCAGCATGAAAGAAGTGCTTCTCCGGCTACACAGGATTGTCCAACGATCCGGCATCACAGCCCCGCAATTCGCACTATTGACGGTGGGTGACTTGACCCTTAATAAGGACACCAAGGCCGTGCAACGTGCCGGCGTGGACATCGCCGTGACAACCACCGAATTTGAGCTGCTGAAGTTCCTGATGGAAAACCCACGCCATGTTCTAAGTAAGGCACGCATCCTTGACCGCGTGTGGAACTACGATTTTGGCGGCCAAAGCAACATTGTTGAGCTTTATATTTCCTACCTGCGCAAGAAGATCGACGTCAATCACGAACCCATGATCCACACCGTCAGGGGTTCCGGTTATGTGATCAAGCCATGTCCCTAGGAAACGCACCTACCAAGGCCAAAAGGCTCCTCCAGCCTGCCTCCTGGCGCCTAAGTACCCGTCTAGTGGCTGTCATGATGGGACTGCTGACTGTCATTTGTGTTCTGGTTGGCATGGTCAGTTATGCAGCCCTGAGCATGACAGTAAACAGCCAGTTGGACTCCACCCTGACGCAGGCGGCCGTCCGCACAACCGCCTTTTACACAAGCTCAAGCACCAGCGGGGCACTGCCTGATCCGCTGAATGCCCGTGCCACCAGCGCCGGTCAGGTGAGCGCGGTCTTGAGCAACGGCGTCGTACATTATGCCGGAATTCTCTCCAGCTCAGGCACGCGGCAGCAGCTGACAAATGCCGACGCCAACATTCTCGCCGAGCTCTCAACCAACGGCGATTTCAGCAGCCGCACCCTGTCCATCGGGGAATACCGGCTGCAAGCCCAGGCAATCCCCAATGGCGACATCCTCATCACGGGCCTGCCTCTGGCCGCCACCGAGCAAACCCTCTCCACGCTGGTGCTCTCGATTGTGCTTGTCTCCGTGGCCGGGCTCATGGCGCTGGGGTGGGCTGGAACCGTCATCATCCGCCGCAACATGCGCCCACTGGGTCAGCTTTCGGAAACTGCCACGAAAATTTCAACGCTAAGGCTCGACGCCGGAGAGGTTGCCTTGGGCCCTAGGGTTCCCGATACGGCTGCCCACCCCGGCACTGAAGTGGGCAATGTGGGAAATGCGTTTAACGCCATGCTTGAGAATGTATCCAACGCCCTGGAAGCACGGCAGCGCAGTGAAACGAAACTCCGGAGATTTGTGGCTGATGCCAGCCATGAATTACGCACACCGTTGACAGCAATCCGCGGCTATGCGGAGCTATTGTCAATGACCGAACCCCTCAGTGCGGAGGGACAAACAGCGTTGGGCCGGGTGCAGGACCAATCGGTGCGAATGAGCCGTCTCGTGGAGGACCTGCTAACGCTTGCCCGGCTGGATGAGGCGCAACAGTCAACCAACGGTATGGACACCTCCACAAAAACCATGGGCGTCCCCACCACTGTCAATTTGAGCCCCCTTGTCATGGAGGCCGTGCGTGACGTTCAAGTCTCCACCCCCAGCCACCACTGGAGCATCGCCGTGCCCAATGAGCCGATGGAAGTCATGGGCGGGGACACCGAACTGCGCCAGGTCCTGCTGAATCTGCTCTCCAACGCCGCCAAACATACTCCGCCAGGAACGGCGGTTCACACCTCTCTGTCCCGCGATCCGCACGGCTATGCCCTGCTAGAGGTCAGTGATAACGGCCCCGGCATCGATCCGGCATTTCAAAAAATCATCTTTGACAGGTTTTCGCGGGCTGACAAGGCACGCACAGGCACAACAGGCAGCACCGGGTTGGGTTTAAGTATTGTGCAGGCCATTTTGCGCGCTCACCGCGGGACAGTGGAGGTTTCCAGCGTCCCAAAAAACACAGTATTTACTGTGCGGCTCCCACCGCTCACGCCTCCGGTGGTCAATCAAAGCTTTTCTTCTATAAGCTAGGACAGTTAGCCAATCGAAAGGAGCAGTGTGAGGCACTCTCCTTTCAGACTGCTCCGAACCACTGTGGTGGGTGCCACCGTGTTCGGGTTAGCTGCCGGCGCACACATCGTAGGCGGGGGCGCACTGCCAGGGCCGGCGATCTTGGCCGCTATTTTGGCCCTGCATATCCTCTGCTCAACTGTGGCCACTAAATTTCGACTAACGCCCCTTGCCATGATTGCTTTGCTGGCCAGTAGCCAAATTGTCTTGCACCAGGGGTTTGAAACACTTTCCCACAGCTTCAAGCCGGGCACCGCTGCCGGAAGTGGCTCAGCTGAGTCGCACGCCATGAGCCACCATGGAATGTCTGCGCAGGAGCACGCGGCTGCCATGATGCCACAGGCGCCACCGCTGAGCCCCCCTGGCCTCGAGCAGATCGGCCATGCAGGGGACATGTCCGGCTGGATGCTGGCCGCACACGTTGGCGCAACACTGGCTGCTGCCCTCATTCTTGCCTACGGCGAGACCGTCCTTTGGTCCCTCGCAAACTGGTTGCGACCGCTGTACCGGCGTGCCGACGTCGTCCTGGATTTACCCGTACAGACTGCGCGCCCAACTATTGTCCCGCGCATGCTGCCGCGCCTTCCCTGGCGAAACGTTCCCCCTGATACGCAACGCGGCCCGCCTGCGTCCGTGGCACTTTTCGCTTCCCACCCTTCGAGTTCATTGCGGGGTGGCCATCTCCCGTAAATTTGCGCTTCTGCGCGTTCGAAAGGTTTCACCATGCGTTTTTCCCGTACCCTCAAGTCCACCGTTGCCCTAGGCGCCACCGCCGGAATGATGATGCTCGGCTTGGGTGCCGCGTCCGCGCACGTCTCCGCCACCCCCTCCGAGACAGCGGCCGGGGCATACTCGCTGGTCACTTTCGCTGTAGGCCACGGTTGCGACGGCTCACCCACCACGGCAATCACCATCAGCCTGCCGGAGGAGCTCACCGATGCCACCCCCACCGTGAACCCCAACTGGACCATCAGTAAATCCATGCAAAAGTTGGACACCCCGATCACGTTGCCCAATGGCAGCAAGGTCAGCGAGCGCACCGGGTCCATCACCTACACGGCCAAGACCCCGTTGATAGACCACGAGCGCGACACCTTCACGCTGTCCCTAAAATTGCCCGAAACCGTTGGAACCACTCTGCATTTCCCCACCCTGCAGAAGTGCGAGAAAGGGCAGACCGACTGGAAGGAAATTCCTGCAGCGGGCGCCGATCATGACTCCGTGGATTCCCCTGCCCCGGAAGTGACCGTTACGGCAGCTGTTGCGGGCGATGGGCACGGCGTCCAGGCTGATGCGGCACAGGTGACTGAAGCGAACGACGCCGGATCTTCCTGGCCGGCATGGCTAGGCTTGGGCGCCGGCCTGGCTGGGTTGATTTTGGGTGGCTTGGCATTCCTGCGCACCACCCGCAAGGCATAACCGTTTCCTGAGCGTGCGGGCCCGCGGGCCTGCGGGCCGCTTAGCTTTTAGCGTGCTTTGAACCGGCAACGCTCCCTCACTGCTGCTGCTGCTGCTGCTGCTGAAGGAGCGTTGCCGAAAACACAGCGTGTAGTGAGCGAGCGTTGAGGTTGGGGGAGTTCTGACGGCGGGGTTAGTTGACTCAGGAAACAATGGGCGTAAAAGTGGACTCATGAATACTGCGCAGCGAACCCCGGCCAAACTACCCCGCCTTGGACAGATGTTCGCACTGGCGGCCATCGTAGGTCTGGGAGCATCGTTGGCCGCATGTTCCCCGCAGGAGTCCACGGCGCCCACCGCTGGCGCCAGCAGCACCACGGCCCCTTCGTCCTCTTCGTCCCCGCAGAGCCCAACATCGGCTGTGACCACGCCTAGCGCACTGCCAACCCCAACGTCAGCGGCCCCGACCCAACCGGCCAAGGCTCCGGCCCTGTGCACAGCCGCATCCTTGAAAGGTGCGCTGGATGATTCCGGCGGCGGGGCGGCAGGCAGTATTTTCATGAAGCTGATAGTGACAAACAGCTCCAAGACAAGCTGTATCCTCGATGGCTACCCGGGGGTCTCCATGGTCCCGGCGGGCACCATAGACTACATCGGGGCTCCTGCGGAGCGTGATCCGGCGGCCCCCTCCAACGGTCCCATCACCTTGGCACCGGGACAAAGTTCAGCCGCGGTGCTGCGCTATACGCAGGCAGGCAACTATCAAAATTGTCAGAGGGTGCAGGCTGAGGCAATTCTTGTCTACCCACCCAGCGCCACGGATAGTTTAGAGATCCCACACCCATTGACAGCCTGCACCAATGCAGGCATCAAGCTCCTGAGAATTGGGGCGTTCCAGCCCTAGGTAGCAGACACAGGCTCACTATTGGGGCTGGCGTGTTAAGGCTTGAGCGCCTCGTCGCGGTCAAACTCTTCAAAGGATCCGATGAACCCGGGGTCGCTATCTTGGGCCTGTCGCCGCTGGCCGTGACGGAGCACATGTAACCTGTTGGCGGCGAGCACCAGCACCCCGGTGGTCAACAGGTGCATGGCCCCACCCCACACGTCGGCGTGAATCACTGCTGTCAGAAATCCGGCCAGGGTCACCGCGGCACCAACGGTCACAAGTAGACGCAGCCGCTCAAATTTGCCGTACACAATGAGAGCAGCTCCTACCACCAGCCACGGTCCGGCGCCGTTGAGGAACGGTATGAGAGCACTGAGAAGGATACCTGCGCCTGTGCCACCGGCCAGATAAAAGTAGTGGTTTCGTGGGGCAAGCCACCACGAGGGGTTTCGCCACAACCAGAGGGCACTTAACCCGCCGATAACCAGGAATGCCACGACGAAAAAGCGCGCATCTGCACCATTGCCGCGTTCGGCCACCATGCTGATGGCACCACCTGCTAAGAAGACGAATGCCAAACCAAGCAGTGGCGCCCAGTTATTCCCGATGTGCCGTGTCTGCACTACCCCCGGCCCCCAAACGATCCCATGTTTCAGGAGAACCCTCCGGCCATGTGTTCTTTTCCGGATAGGCCTCGACAACCCTTGCCGCTCCTACCGATAGATTACCGCCTGATGCTGACACTGACGCATTGGAAACGGTGTCGCCCTCACCACTTCGCCATAATGTCAGTGGGATACGGCATGATGGAGCCGTGCAAGGAACAACGCCAGCAGCTGCCATGAAACAATTCGCCGCCCCCACCCGCGAGTGGTTCCTTGGCGCGTTTGGTTCCCCCACGCCGTCTCAAGTGGGTGCTTGGGCCGCGATTGCTGGCGGAGCCCACTCCTTGGTGGTTGCACCCACAGGTTCCGGAAAAACACTGGCCGCCTTCCTCTGGGCACTCGATGGGCTCATCGCAAAAACAGATCCCCCACAGGAAACTTCAACAGCGGCCGGCGCCGAAAAAAATACAAGTAAAAAAGTAGGCACCCGGGTGCTTTACATTTCCCCGCTCAAGGCTCTGGGTGTGGACGTGGAACGAAACCTCCGGGCACCCTTGATCGGCATCACACAAACAGCTGCCCAGCTCGGTCTGGCGACCCCGCAGGTCAGCGTGGGTGTGCGTTCCGGAGATACCCCCACCAATGAACGGCGCCGCCTGCTCAGCCATCCACCAGATATCTTGATCACCACCCCGGAATCCCTGTATCTGATGCTGACCTCCAAGGCGCGAGAATCTCTCACGGATGTGCACACAGTCATCATTGACGAGGTCCATGCGGTGGCTGGAACCAAACGTGGAGCGCATTTGGCGCTCTCCCTGGAACGTCTTGATGCGCTATTGAAAACCCCCGCTCAACGCATTGGTCTGTCAGCAACAGTTGAGCCGCATTCAACGGTGGCCCGTTTCCTGGGCGGCAATGCCCCGGTTGAAATAGTGGCTCCGCCCAGCACCAAAAACTGGGATCTTACTGTGACCGTGCCGGTCGCGGACATGACCGAACTTCCCGCACTGGCCTCCGCCAACGAGCTTGGCCCTGCCTCCGGTCTGGCACCCAACGCCTCGATTTGGCCCCATGTTGAGGAAAAGATCGTGGACGCCGTGTTGGCGAAGAAGTCCACCATAATCTTCGCCAACTCCCGCCGATTAGCTGAGCGGCTCACGGGCCGTCTCAACGAGATATACGCCGAACGATCAGAACTGGCGGCCCTCGACGCTGCCGCCGCACTGAAAGTTGCGCAGACGGCGGACGGTGAGGTGTCCGACGTCGAACCCTCCTCAGCGCACGCCTGGCGGAAAGCGGAGTCCCCGGCAAGGCTCCCCGCCGAGATGATGGCGCAGGCCGGAGCCGTGGCGGGGGCGCCGCTGGTGCTGGCTAAGGCGCACCACGGTTCGGTGTCCAAAGAGCAACGGGCGCTGATCGAGGATGATCTTAAATCTGGGCGGCTGCGCGCCGTGGTGGCCACATCAAGTCTGGAATTGGGCATCGATATGGGTGCCGTGGACTTGGTGATTCAGGTGGAGTCACCGCCATCTGTGGCTAATGGACTCCAACGAGTGGGCCGTGCCGGGCACCAGGTGGGAGAAATATCGCAGGGGTTGCTGTTCCCTAAACACCGCGCCGATCTGCTGCACTCCGCCGTGACAGTGGAACGGATGCTGGCTAACAAAATTGAGCCACTGTCCATCCCGGCCAACCCGCTGGACATTCTGGCCCAACAAACTGTGGCCGCTACCGCGCTGGAAGCTGTGGATGTGGATGAGTGGTTTGAGACGGTCCGCCGCAGTGCACCCTTTTTGGCACTGCCACGTTCGGCTTTTGAGGCCACCTTGGACTTGTTGGCGGGGCGCTACCCCTCAGATGAGTTTGCTGAGCTACGCCCGCGCATCATTTGGGACCGCGCGGCCGGAACCATTGTGGGCCGGCCAGGTGCACAACGTCTGGCGGTAATATCCGGGGGTACCATTCCTGACCGCGGCCTATTTGGCGTGTTCATCATTGGTTCTGAGGAATCAGGTGGCGCCAATAAGGGTGGGCGCCGCGTGGGCGAACTGGATGAGGAGATGGTGTACGAATCCAGGGTGGGGGATGTGTTTGCTCTGGGCGCCACGAGCTGGAAAATTGAGGACATCACCTTTGACAGGGTGTTGGTCTCTCCCGCGTTTGGCCAACCGGGCAAGCTGCCCTTCTGGAAGGGCGATTCCCTTGGCCGTCCCGTGGATTTGGGGCGGGCACTGGGCGCCTTCATTCGCGAAGTCAGCGCAGCTCCCCGCAAGAAAGCACTTGCCCGGTGTGCGGCCACCGGACTTGATCAGTGGGCAGCTAACAACCTGCTCAGCTATTTGGATGACCAGAAAGCCTCCACCACGCAAGTCCCGGATGACAAAACACTCATGGTGGAACGCTTCCATGATGAACTCGGCGATTGGCGCGTGGTGCTCCACAGCCCCTTTGGCATGCCTGTGCATGCACCGTGGGCACTAGCCGTGGCAGCCCGTCTGCATGAACGCTATGGGCTGGACGGCTCGGCCATGGCCTCCGATGACGGTATTGTGCTGCGCGTTCCGCTCATGGATGACGAACCTCCGGGCGCTGATTTGTTCCTCTTCGACCCAGCTGAACTTGACGGCATTGTGACAGCAGAGGTGGGCGGCTCAGCACTGTTTGCGAGCCGTTTTCGCGAATGCGCCGCCCGCGCGTTGTTGTTGCCGCGCCAGAATCCCGGTAAACGATCCCCCTTGTGGCAGCAGCGCCAGCGCTCGGCTCAGCTGTTGGATGTGGCCCGGAAATACCCCACATTCCCCATCGTGTTGGAAACGGTGCGCGAATGCTTGCAGGACGTCTACGATCTGCCCGCGTTGAAGGAGATTGCCGCATCGATTGAGCGCCGCGAACTGCGCATTGTGGAAACCACCACCAGCGAGCCCTCCCCATTTGCCCGTTCGCTGCTCTTTGGCTATGTGGCGAGCTTCCTGTATGAAGGGGACTCCCCGCTGGCTGAACGCCGGGCAGCCGCGCTGTCCTTGGACCCGGCGCTTCTGGATGAGCTGTTGGGCCGGGCCGAACTGCGCGAGCTGCTGGATCCCGATGTCATCGCCACTACCGAGGCCCAGCTACAGCGCCTCGCTCCCGATCGCCGCGCGCGCGGGATCGAGGGGGTTGCTGACCTGTTGCGTTTGCTGGGCCCTCTCACAGTGGCAGAAATTGCCGCCCGTCTGGTACCCACGGTCAGCGCGGATCCCTCGGGGCCGGAGCCCTCCTTGGTAACGGAGGACGCCGCTGACCCGCCCGCAGTTGTTGGCTCCCCTGAACATGGGGTTGAATCGCATCTGGTCCAGGTGGGCGCGTTTCTAAGCACATTGGCTGGCGCCAACCGGGCACTGCAAGTCAATATGGCTGGTGAGCCACGCTTCGCAGCCATTGAGGACGCCGCGCGCCTGCGCGACGCGCTGGGAATTCCGCTGCCCATGGGTGTCCCGCTTGCCTTTATTGAACCGGTGGCCGATCCACTCGGTGACTTATTGGGACGCTATGCACGCACCCACGGCCCATTCACGGCACCCGAGGCTGCTGCCAGGTTGGGGCTCGGAGTGGCCGTGGTCCTTTCAGGGTTAGCTCGGCTCTCCGCAGACAGACGTGTGACAGAGGGCGAATTTTTGCCTCAACGCGCCGAAAACGGTGCTTCGGAGTGGTGCGACGTTCAGGTGCTGCGCCAATTGCGCAGCCGCTCGCTGGCGGCACTGCGTGCTGAGGTAGAACCGGTTGATGCCGCTACGTTTGGCCGCTTCCTGCCCGCGTGGCAGCACGTTACAGCCGCATCCAGCTCAACGGCGCTGCGCGGCTTGGATGGTGTATTGACGGTGGTGGATCAGTTGGCGGGTGCGCCGATTCCCGCATCCGCATGGGAACCACTGGTATTGGCTTCCCGGGTGGCCAACTACTCCCCTGCCATGCTGGATGAGCTTATGGCAACGGGGGAAGTGGTGGTTTCCGGGTCCGGGGCACTGGGGTCAAACGATGGTTGGCTCAGCTTGCACATTGCGGACTCAGCCGATCTGACGCTGCAACCATCCACTGATTTCACCGCAACCGAGTTCCAGGAACGTATCCTGGCCGCGTTAGGCAATGGCGGTGCGTATTTCTTTCACCAGTTGCGTGAGATGACAGCTGAGGGACCCGATCATCCTCCCTCCGATTCCGAGCTGACCAACGCTTTATGGGAACTACTCTGGGCCGGGAGGGTCAGCAACGATACATTTTCGCCCATCCGAGCGTTACTGGCCGGTGGACACACGGCACACAAACAAAAAACGCCCTCGTCACGGCTGCGTCCGGCACGCGCCGGGCGCTATGGCCGTTTGCCGGGCCGGAGCCTCAGCTCGCAACGCGGGGCGCCTCCCGTGGGAGCTGGGCGTTGGAGCTTGTTATCAGGTGCATCCAGTGCAGAAGATGCCATCTCCACCACGCAGGCCACACTGCGCAGCCACGCCTTGGCCGAATTATTTCTGGATAGGTACGGGGTCATCACGCGGGGCTCCGTCATGAACGTTGGAATCCCTGGTGGGTTCGGGCTCATGTACAAGGTGTTGGCTCGATTGGAAGAAAGCGGCAAGTGCCGCCGCGGCTACTTCATTGAGCATCTGGGTGCCGCACAATTTGCGGTCTCAGCCACAGTTGATCGCTTGCGCACCTTTAGCGAGGACGCCGCTTTGGCGGTGAAGGCTCCTACGGCCCTGGCTCTGGCGGCCACCGACCCCGCCAACCCCTACGGCGCAGCGCTGCCATGGCCACCTTTGGATTCTGGGCATCGGCCGGGGCGCAAGGCTGGTGCTTTAGTGGTTCTGGTTGATGGTGCCTTGATCCTCTACGTGGAACGCGGTGGGCGTACGTTGCTGTGCTTTAGTGAAGATGATTCTGCCATTGCCTTGGCCGCCAAAGCACTGGTACAGGTGGTTAAGCGTGGCGCAATTGATAAAATGGCCATTGAAAAAGTCAATGGTGGCGACATTCTTGGCACTGCGCTGGCCCATTCCTTATTAGAGTCCGGGGCATATAGCTCCCCGCGTGGAGTGCGGATCCGTGCCTGAGGGAGACACGGTCTGGCGTCAGGCCCGCGATCTGCGCGCAGTGCTTCAGGGCCAGGAGCTTGCCTCTTGCGATTTCAGAGTCCCTGCGTTTGCAACGTTGGATTTCACAGGCCTGACTGTCACCGCGGTTCAGTCGCGCGGCAAGCACCTTTTGATGTACGTGGGCCCGCACGTCATCCATTCGCATCTTTCCATGGAAGGGCATTGGGACATTTATCCACGTGCCACCCCGGGCCGGGCATCACGCTGGCGACGCCCTGCCTTCACTGCACGGGTGGTTCTGCAAACCCAATTAGTCACGGCTGTGGGATTCTCCTTGGGAACGCTGGAAGTGGTGGCCGCGGCGCAAGTTTTGGACGTCGTGGGACATCTTGGCCCAGACTTGTTGGGCCCCGATTGGGATGCCGCCCAAGCCTTGCAGCGACTACGTGCCGATCCAGGCCGAGCCGTGGGGCTGGCGCTACTTGACCAACGGAACCTTGCCGGGATTGGCAACGTTTATCGCAACGATTTGTGCTTCTTAGGTGGGGTACACCCTGCCATGCCCATCGGCGAAGTGGCAGGGTTGCCTCGCATGGTAGACCTCGCCAAACGCTTGCTTGAGGCTAATAAGGACAGGTCCTCCCGGTCAACCACAGGTGGGCCTGCGCGCGGCGAGGCGGCTGCGTGGGTGTACGGGCTGGCCGGAAAACCATGCAAGCGGTGCGGAAGCCTTATCCGCTATGCCACCCTCGCCGATCCTCTCTTCCCCACCCACGGCGCCCGGGATATCTATTGGTGCCCGCACTGCCAAGGAGGTCCGCCGGCGAGTACCCACGGTTAGGGTTTACCTAGCGTGACCGCGGCGGTGGTCTGCACGCCGCCGATCCCTCGGTACCCTTGAATGGTGATGAAATCTCCGCTCCCGGTACGCAATGGCGTCAACGCGACCCGCGTGCGAGTGCCCGCTGAGGGGCCCTGGAAAACAGCCATGGAATTTGTGCTGGACAAATTCGGGCATGTGGACCCTGCCGGCATCGTCAGTAGATTTGAACGCGGCGAAGTTATGGCGTTGGGTGGGGAAATCCTCACACCCGCAACCCCGTTGGATCAGCACATGTTCATTTGGTACTACCGCGAACTGCCGGTGGAAAAACGGCTACCCGTGGAACTCTCAGTCCTGCATCAGGATGAAAACCTTGTGGTTGTGGACAAGCCTCATTTTCTGCCCACCACACCTGGCGGCATGTACGTTCACGAGTCGGCCCTTGTCCGCCTGCGCGTGCTCCTTGACTTACCGGAACTGGTGCCCATGCACCGTTTAGACAGGATGACTGCCGGGGTGTTGTTATTTTCAGCTAACCCTGACACGCGTGGAAAATACCAAACATTATTTGAAAAACGTCAGATACAAAAAACGTACCGCGCCGTGGCACCGGTCCGCGACGATCTGGAGCTGCCCTTAGTGGTGCGGAGTCACATGATTAAATCGCGCACGTATTTGTTGGCTCAAGAAATCGAAGGTGAGCCCAACGCTGAAACCCGGATCGGGTTGTTGGACAGCCGTACGGACCAGACAACCGGTGACCACCTGGGACTCTACGATCTGAACCCGCACACAGGAAAAACCCATCAACTGCGCGTGCACATGGCCTCCCAGGGCCTAGGAATCTTGAACGATTCGTTTTACCCAATCCTGCACGAGCAGGCACCGGATGATTTCACTAAACCACTGCAGCTACTAGCGCGCAGTATTTCCTTTACTGACCCGCTGACTCGTGAGGCAGTGAGCTACTCCTCTAAACTGGAACTTTCAGCGTTCCCAGGTCACAACTAAGCGGTGGCTAGACTCCGATTGCGGCAATCTGAACAAGTACCCGAACCTCAAAATCTGGCCTACGCGGGACTACAAATGTGCGAATCCCAGTAGCAACACTGCGAGCCAACTGCGGTGCAGGCACAGACCCATCGGTGCCTACACGCACCTTCACTGTCAGGACCGGCGCTGTCAGGACCGGCGCTGTCAGGACCGGTCTCATGCCGTCGCTGCCAGGGTCAGCGGTCTCGGAGCACGCCACGAAGGTCGTCGCCGCAGCAGTTTCCGCGGGTGATAGGAGTCCACCCAACGTTTTCACCGCTGTTCGCCACATCGGATCCACTGCATAGACAACAGCAACGCCATCCATGTCCAAGACCCGCTGGTGAACATCATCTTCAAGGCTCATGGCTGTTCTTTCCTATCCGCATCGCCAGCAGTCTGAAATCTCGGCCGCACATCAGTGAACGTCACGTGCACAGCCACCACATTCAGCTCCGTTTCAGCTAGCAGTTCTGCGAACACTGCCTCCCGCAATTTCTCGGCAAGCGACGGCAACGGGTACCCGTACCTCGCTGAAACACCTATGTGAAATTCAATGGGTGCTCCGACGGTCTCGGCGTCGCCATCTATCCGGCAGCGACCAATCAACACCCCGCCCACAGAGTCACCCACGGAGCGGACCATTGCAATGACAGCACCCTCGGATTCTGTCAGCTGGTCTAAAGGACCGCCAGCAATCGGGATTGAGCGCCCCGCGCTCGTTTCTAGCCTCAGGTTGGCCAGAATGCCATCAAGCCAGATGGTGTCATCGGCTGCTGCTGACGCCGCGTCGTCGTCCATGAGATCCATGGCTACAGACCTGAGGCTTCTCAGTCCTGCAAGTCTTGCCTGGCATTGTGGGCAGTGCTCAATATGTTCGGCATCAGCGCAAACACCCGTGTCGAGGTAGTCGCTGAGGTCTTCGATGCGCCGATCGCAATCTCGCGTTGGGTTCATCGCCAGTCCTCCATGTCCTTCACAAGCGTTGTTCGTGCTCTGGCCAACCGGCCGCGCACGCTGGTTGCGCTGATACCCAGCGTCTCGGCAATTTCCTCATATGATTGACCACCGATTTCCTTCAAGACCCAGCATCGTCGCTGTTCTTCCGGTAGACGGGCAAGCGCCTGATTCAATGCAAGACGCGCGGACCCAGCCAACGCGGCTTGCTCCGGCGTGGGTTTTTTATCTGCCGCGTGCCCCTGCTCATCCAAGTTGCCATGTACTTTACGCCGCCTGCCGGAATCGACAGCACGGTGGGCCACTATCCGCATCATCCACGCTTTTACTGACGCCGGATCCTTGAGGTCCCGGATATCTTTCCATGCTGTGATGAGCGCTTCTTGTACAACGTCGTCGGCATCGTCATAGGTTCGGGTTAGACGCCGGGCGTATGCTCGCATCAGTGGGGCATGTCTATGGGCCAGCGCCTCAAAGGCAGCAACATCACCGTCACCGGAACGCTCTGCCAAAAAATCATCGGGGGCATCAGCAAGTGCGTGCGCCATTTCCTGCAGTCGTTTCACCGTCTTGGGCCCTTTCATCATTTCCAGCCGTCCAAGGTGCTTGGCTGTGAGCCTATACGTTTTCGCGGGCAGCTAACGCTATGCGTTAGCTGCCCGCGAAACTTGAAACTATTTGTAAGCTACCTGAGGCTACTTACGGCCGCGGATGGCGCCGTAGATTGCGGCAACAACCAGGCCACCACCAATGGACAACAGCCACGTCTTAATATTGAAGAACGTGCCGAGGTCAACATTGAAAATAAGCGATCCGAGCCAGCCACCAACGATGGCGCCAACCACTCCCAAAATGATGCTTGTGATCCAGCCGCCTCCGACTTTGCCAGGCATGACTGCCTTAACGATTGCGCCGACGATCAAACCAAGAATAATAAATCCGAAGAAACCCATATGTACCCCTTATATTAAGTGCGAATGCTTGTAATGCAGATGATTAGACTACTTGTTGAGACCGTTTTTGAACTCCGTGGCGGCGTCTTTGACCTTTTCCCCGGCCTGTTTGGCTTCGGCGCTTACTTGGTCTGCACGGCCTTCATGCTCAAGTTTCTGGTTATCCAACAGCTTGCCTGCTTGCTCTTTTACGGAGCCAAGCCCCTTTTCGGCGCTATTACTGATTTTATCGCCCAGTCCCATGTTTTCTCTTTCGTTAGGTTTCGTTGTTGTTTTTTCTCATGCCACGCGTTCTGTACGGGCAAATTTGCTACGTGTGCCTGCTTTGATGCGGATCAGCACAGGCAGTTGAATTCCCAACAGTTCATCCAAGCCCACCACTAGATGTTCCACGGCGGCGCGCACCTCAGCCGGAGAGGCACCTTTCCGGGCTTGGAGCACTATTTTCAGCCCAGTGTCACTGCCGATACCTCTGGTTTTCCAGGATTGCACCGAACTGGCGAGGATCTGGTTGTTTTCTGCCAGTGCCGCCTTGATCGCTTGAGCGGCAACAGCAATATCTACTGTGGTATTTCCGGTCGGGCTTTCCGCCTTGGCCAACTCATTGCTGCGGCCGGTGCCTTGTGAGGCAAGCCAGCTCACTAACAGCACTGCAACCACAATGAGCAGGACCAGCACAGCGATAGTCCACCAACTGATCTCTGCCCCTGAAATCCGGGCCGCATCCAGCCGTTCCTGGATGCGGCTCCAGAGGTTAGTGCCGGCCGAAGTCAAGCTTTGGGCGAATCCCCTGCTGACTCCAGCCAGTATTGCGAGGGTTCCCGCGCCAGCTAATATCAAACCAAAAATGGCCAATATTGTGCGGTTCAGCCCACGGTTGGTGCTGTTCATATGCCCACCTCCTGCTTAGTACCGGACGTCTGCTTATGCCCGGGTTTGACAGTGATAGCAACAGGATTATGCAATCCGTAAGCAGCTACCTCGCGTTCCACGGCTTCTTGAACAGCATCCGTATCTACACTCAGACCGGTGCTTGGATGCAATGAAACCTCGATGCGCTTTCGGCTCACACTTGTCGCTACCTGTTCAGGTGTCAGGCGGGCAACTGTGCGTGCAGTACGCGATACGGCTGCGGCCAGCACTTCATGCTCAACCACCACTGCTGCACGTGAACTCTCCATAATGTGCCGCGGCTTGGTACCAGGCAAGAGTGCGGCTGCCACAATAACAAGCCCCACCAACACCATGCCTGCACCGATCGCGATGAGCGCCTCAGGGATTGTGGCTGTTGCCACTGATGCCGTACGCTCAGCCAGCTCGGAAGGGGAAATCAGCAGAGCTGTGTTCGCCGTCAACGTGAGCAGCAGTTCAATGGCCAGCCATATCACTGCCAGCAACAGGGCGACGGCTACGATGATGGACAAGGCTGCCCGGCTGGACCGGGTTTCGCGCAGATTGAGTCTTTTGATTACTCGCGGCTCAGTTGCCTGCATGTTTCTCATTGGACCCTCCCTGTGGTTATTGGTTTCCCGTCATGAATCCCGGTGAACCGGATGTCCACTCGGCCAACGGTTGTTCCAGCCAGAGCGTGGAGGCGTTTTCTCACAACGTCCCTGACTGCAGCTGCACGCTCAAACACAGTGCCGCCGTCGGACTCCAAGTTCATGCGCACATCATCACTTGGTGAGTCCAGGTAGAAATCCTGCCCTTGGGCGCGCAGTACCAAAGGCACGGCCAGCGAGACGCTTACTTGTCCCTGCTCATCGTGGATTTTGGCGCTGATATCCCGTGCCGGGACATTGAGGGCGTCGGCGGCGATCGCTGCCACTAGCTGGTGCATCGTGTTGGCTGAAATGTTGGTGTACCCGGCACGCATATTTGGCTGGTGCTGCCGGTGTGCTTCCAGATCAGCCCCCCGCGTGCCGGTACTCATGATGAGGTGCGCTTGCCGCGGAGAGCGTCAAAAACGCTGCGCAGATCCAGCCTGCCGTCAACACTTCTGCCGATGAGCGCACCAACCGCCATGAACAGGGCCACCAACAGCATGGCCCAGAATCCAAAAACAAGGGCCGTAATGGCCAACGTAGCGGCTATGGCCGTGCCGGCCACGGTGGCGCTCATGAGACGCGGGCTTCTCGCGGCCCAGTCTGGCTCTCATCGTGGCGTGCGGCCGCGACGGTCTTCTCGTCATTTTCTTCCGAAGCGATGTGGATATCGGTGATGGAGACGTTAACCTCGGTCACCTCCATACCTACCACGTCTTCCACTGCGGCGTAGATGGCGTCACGGACGTCGTCGGCAACCTTTTGAAGTGGGTGCGGGTACTCCACAACAAGAGTAATATCAACCGCCACCTGTGTCTGGCCAACTTCAACGCTCACGCCCTGGGTCAAATCCTTCTGACCCACAGCTTCGCGGAGGCTGCCCAGTGCACGTGCGGCTCCGCCACCGAGTGCGTAAACACCCGGAATGTCCTGTGCAGCAATACCGGCAACTTTGGCGACAACACCGTCAGCCACCGTGGTGGTGCCACGGCTGGTGACCGACTGTTTGCCCGGTGCGGGGGTACCTGTTGCTGGGTTCTTAATCTGAGGCTGAGTAGTCAAAATAATCACTCCCGAAGTTCTGCTTAGATACATCTTCAAGCTCAGCACCATTTTGGCGCCTACACAGATAAGGCGTATCGAGCGGGAGAATCCTCACGGTTAAATCCATGTGATTCACATCACACTTGTTTTTCCGGCTTCCTAGAGCGCAAGCCACTTGCCTGTGGAGCGGCGGAAGGTGCGCAAAACACCCGTGGTGGCCACCGTATTCACACCATGCGCCATCGATACCGCAGCGTTGCGCGCAAACTGGTTCTCGGCGTCGTACTCGCTGGCCTCAACCATGAAACGAACGGTAATGCGCGGCACCCCGGCCACAATGTCCAGCTGGTTGGCCTCAACAACGTGGGCGGAACCAACCGCAGCAACAGCCACATCCATAACTTCTTTAGGATCGTGACCGGGACGCAGGCCGGTAATTTGGATGGTGGCACGAAATGAAGGCATCTAACCAGCCTAAACGAAGCCGCCCACACCAAAAAAGCCGCCGTTTGCGGATTAAGCCACCCGGCGCCGGGTGGCTTAATCCGCAAACGGCGGCTTTTTCCATAGGGGAGCGTTGTTTAGCCGGTGTTACGCAAGCCGGCAGCCACACCGTTGATGGTGATCAGCATGGCTCGCTGTAGACGCTCATCCACATCAGACTTGGTAATATCCGCCTCACGGACGCGGCGCAGCAGCTCAACTTGGAGATAGGAGATGGGGTCAAGATACTGATCGCGGACATTTAGTGAACGTTTGAGCAGGGGCTGGTTGTCCAGCAGCTCAGTCTCCCCTGTCAGCAGCTGTAGCTCCGCGACAGTGAGGTCAAACTCGGCGCGGATGGTGGCAAAGAGGTGCTGCAGCGGAACAGGTACAAGGGTGCGAACGTAGTGCGCGGCAATGTCCATATCCGTCTTGGCCAGCGTCATTTCCACATTGGAGATAGTGGAGGAGAAGAAGTGCCAGTGATCCAGCATTTCCTTCAGCTCAGCACCGCGGCCAGCTTCACGTGCTGCGCGCAGACCCGAGCCAACACCGAACCAACCCGGCACAATCTGACGTGACTGAGTCCACCCAAATACCCACGGGATGGCGCGCAGGCCACCAAGCCCGGACCCGGAATCCGGGCGTTTGGACGGCCGTGAACCAATGTTCAAGCTACCAAGTTGCTCCACCGGGGTGGACGCCAGAAAGTAGGCCGGCAGGTCCTCGTGGTCAATCAATGTGCGGTAGGTACCAAAAGCGGCGTCGGACATGACTTCCATAATGTCTCCGAAGCGGCCCAGATCATCCTCTGAGTGACGCGGTGCCTGGTGCAAGGCGGAGCCCTGCATGACAGCAGCCAGGGAAAGTTCCAGGTTTTCCCGGGCAAGTTCGGGCAAAGAGTACTTATCGGAGATGACCTCGCCCTGCTCGGTGAACTTGATGGCGCCTTCAAGGACGCCATTGGGCTGGGCCATGATGGCGTCATAGGTGGGTCCGCCACCGCGGCCAACAGAGCCGCCACGGCCGTGGAACATGCGCACGTTCACGCCGTGCTTGAGCGCTACGTCGCGGAGTTTGCGCTGAGTCTTGTGGATCTCCCACTGTGAAGTCAGCACGCCGGATTCCTTGTTGGAATCTGAGTATCCAAGCATGATCTCCTGGACGTCCCCACGCAGGCGAACAAGTTCGCGGTACGCCGGATCGGAGAGCAGCTGGTCCACAATTTCAGCAGAGGCGCGCAGCTCATCCACCGTTTCCAACAGCGGTGCGAAACCAATTTTGGCGTAACGGTTTTCACCGGTGAGCTGGACCAACCCGGCTTCGCGAGCCAGTACCGCGGGGGCCAACACGTCGTCAGCGCCGCGAGTCATGGAGATAATGTACGTTTCAATGACGTCGGGGCCGTACGTGCGCAAGGCCCGCCGCACAACACGGAAGACGTCGTAGGTTCCGTTTGCCGCGCCGTCGAGCTTAATCGGGTGCCCTGAAAGCGGACGCTGACTGGCAAGTTCGCGGCTCAGAACCGCCATACGCTCGGCACGATCAAACTCTGCGTAGGGCTTGTTTAGCTCACCAACCCTGTCAATGAGCTGGCCGACGGCGTCGTGGTGGTAGTCGGCATGCTCACGGATATCCAAGGTTGCCAAGTGCAAACCGAAGGAGGCAATGGCCCGACGCACTGAAGCCAGTGCCCCGTCCGCCACCAAAGCTGCAGAGTTATTGCGCAGCGAAACTTCCAGCAGCTCCAAATCCGCGATGAGTTCCGAAGTGGCGCTATAGTCGCGGCCGGGCTCATGGTAGGCATCAGCGGCCACACGCTTTTGCGTGTTGTGCAGTTTGGCCTTGATGCAGGTGAGTTTCAGACGGTACGGCTCATCCGCATTGAGCTCTAGGACGCGCGGATCAATATGGGGCAGGTTCGCCAAATCCACAGCGATCGAATCGGTCAGCGCCGCATCGGTGCCATAGAGGGCGCTTGAGTTGGAGAGAACGCTCAACAGCTCATCGATGAGCACCAGCGAGATTTTCACCGCGTTCTGGTTCTGCAACACCAAAACCTCGCGTGTCACCTCCGGAGTGACATTGGGGTTGCCATCGCGGTCGCCACCAATCCACGAGCCGAAACGCAGTGGGGCGGCGTCCACGGGCAGTGCAACTCCGTGCTCTCCCAACAAGTCGCTGAGCTCGGTCAGCACCTCCGGCATGGCGTCAGTGAGAATATTGCGCAGGTAGTAAATGGCGTTGCGGGCCTCATCCATAGGGGTGGGGCGAACTTTCCGCAACTCATCCGTCTGCCACATTTGGTCGATGATTTCGGCCAGTTTGCGGTCCTGGCGGGCACGGGCTGTGCTGCCTTCTTCTGATTCGGTGGCAAGGATGTCAGAGAGCTTGCGGATCTTATCCAGCACTGAACGCCGCGATGCTTCCGTGGGGTGGGCGGTGAAGATGGGCCGCACGTCCAGTTCGTTGACAACCTTCTGCAGCGTTTCGGCACCCGCTTTTTCAGCAATTTCGGTGACGGCCTTGGCCAGCCAGCCGTCCTTTTCGCTACGGCTGCGCAGACTCCGAACACGGTGAACCTGCTCCGCAGCGTTGGCCAGGTGGAAGTAAAACGCAAAGGCCCGAACCAGGTCTGTTGCCTGCTCCAGCGGTAGGGAGGAGAGGACCTCACGGACCTGCTCCGCGACGTCGTTTGCGCTCCAGGGGCCCGTGCCGGATTCCCCACGCGCAGCCTCTTTGGATTCCTTTGTCAGCAGGCGAACCTGCTCCACCATCGCCAACAGTTCGGGGCCGTGCTGGCGCACCAGGGATTCACCCAGCAAAGTGCTCACGCGGCGCACATCGCGGCGAAGGTCAGTATCCGGCTCGGCACCCTGTGCGGTGCCCTGCGGGTTTGGTTGCAAATCTGAGCTCATGAGTCAGCGTCCTTACGGTCTATGATTCTGGGGTGCTCGTATGCGGCGTTGAATACGTTGGGACCCAAGAATAGGGCCGCTTGGATACTACGTGGGGTTCGTTGAACGATGCCAGTCTGTCTCAGATAGTGAGGATCTGCGCGACAGAGACTCTGCACGCTCAGACTGCGGTGTATAGGGCGTGAACGCGTTCCCAGCACGGGTAAAAGTCATCCCACCAGTGCTGCCAGTAAATACTTTTGCCATCCAGCGCTTCCTGCAGATGGTCAAGGTGGACGTGCCAACCGGCCAGCGACATCAACGCTATTTCAGCGGGAACTTCCACAGCATTGCTAAACACCAGCTGCGTGCCCTGCTCGGTGTCAGTCAGCTCCAGCCGGATACGCCCGTGCATGGAATTGGAGATTTCAAGTACTCGCGGCTCATCAGCTTCAATAACGCGCCCGTACCACCAGTCGGTCTCAATGCCGTGTCCTTCATCTTTGACATTGAGCCATTTCAAATCAAAGGATGAACCGGTTTTGATACTGCCCCGAACCTTCGCCCACCACATAATGGTTTTCTCCGGGTCCGTGAACATGGACCACAGTACCTCAGGGGCAACCTGATAGTGCCGCACCAACGTTAGCTGCGTGCGCTCATCCTCCAACGCGGTGGCGGCACCGAGCGGAAAACGTGTCATGTCCTTGTTCAACGATGCGTTCGTTGAGTCTGTGGGGTTCGTTGAATCTGTTGCCATGGCCCCATTCTTTCACCACGGATGCCCCCGTGCCGCCGGAATATCGCTGCCGGCGCAGTCGTTGTGCCTAGAGTGGAGAACCCACACTGTTTCGATAGGAGCGCCATGAGTATGAACACCGCAGAACTCGATCGCCTTACCCAGCGGTGGGAACGCTTCCGCACCGGCCGCGACAACTCGCTCGCCGTGCAGCACGGCTGGCTCACGCTCACCTCGCTACAGTGGCTTCCCCAGGTTCCCTCCCCGCTCTTGGGCGTACCCGGCCTGTGGAGTTATTCAGGCACGACGGCGTCACTGACCGCCAGCGCGGACGATCACCTTACGCTGGCGAAAAGCGGAGAGCCAGTGGTTGGCACCATCACGGTTGAACTAGTTGACGAGCAATCAGTGATGTGGGTTGCTGCCGGAACCGTGGTTGTTGAACTGGGTATGCGCGCCAACCGTTATATGATCCGAACCCGCGACTCGCAGGCACCCTTGATGCAAAACTTCACCGGCGTCCCGGTGTTTGATTACAACCATGACTTTGTTCTCAGCGGCAACTTCGAGCGCTACGCCCAGCCCCGGGGTGAAACTATCAAAACGGCCAACCCGCAAGTCCCCGGACAGGCAGTGCTGGTGGGGGACGTCTGCTTTGAATTGGGCGGCAGCCGGTATAGTTTGGCGGCCGAGGAAGGTGATCTTGGCTCTCTTCTGGTGAACTTTCACGATGCCAGCAACAACGTTTCAACAGCGCCGTGGCGCAGAGTTGAACTGACCAAGCCGCGTCCTGACGGCACGGTTGTGGTGGATTTCAACCGTGCCATCAACTACCCCAGTGCTTTTAGCGACTTTGGTACGTGCCCCTCGCCCTCAGCCGGGAACACTTTGCCGGTGGCAATCGAAGCCGGAGAGCGCAACCCGCGGAAATAACTCTCACGCCGTCGGCTCGGATTTGATGGCTCTTGGTCGTCGCGGCACTCCTGCTGTCTTGAAACTTGCCCGTAGCCGACCCCTTCAATTGATGGGGCTCATACATGTCTCCATCTTCCTCCCACGAAGCTGTGACCTTAGGACTTTTTGCCAGCGTTGATCGATGCGCTCATGAATTCGGCCACGATCTTTTGCGAGATGGACACATCTAGGACGAACACCCCTTCATCATGCGTGTCCAACCATTCACGAAGGACTTCAAGCTCAGCCAGTGTGCCGATCTTGGCTCCTTCGGCTCCGAACGCGCGCCCCACGGCGGCGAAGTCGACTTCATCGATGAGCATCGCGGCAGGGTCAAGGCCTTTGGACGCGTATTGATGCAGCTCGGCGCCGTAGGCGGCGTCGTTCAACACCACGATCACGCCTCGGCGGGTTACGCGGAGGAAAGTTTCGAAGTCTGCCAATCCCATGAGTCCGCCGCCATCACCGGTGACAAAAACGGTGGTGCGGTCCGGGCGGGCTGCGGAGACTCCCGCCGCGGAACCGAAGCCGAGCCCAATGGACTGAAAGGCAGTGCCCACCAGGATCATGGCCTGCGGGTCCGGTACGGAGAGGTACATCGGGGCCCAGCCGATGAAATGGCCCCCGTCCATGACCAGCGAGCGCTCCGTGGGCAGGATGTCCTCGAGGGCAGCGACAACCGCTCGGGGGTTCAGGCGGCCGTCGACGCCGAACTCGGCCGGGTTCTCCACCGGTGCAGCAGAACGGAAGGACTCGGTGGCAACCTCCGGCACCTGCGAGCGCCAGCCGCTGGATTCTTCCACAACCGGCAAGCGCTCGACGAGGGCATTCAAGGCTGGCTCAAGGTCTGCCCGCAAGTAATCGGTCACCTGCGCATGGACCATCCCGGACTCTGGTTCGTTGTCGATACGGATGACCGTGGTGGCAGAAGCCAATAAAGTGCCGTAGCGGGACTGGAAGGCGTTCAGTGATGCCCCCACCACCAGCACCACATCAGCTTGCTGGGCCAGTTCCAGCCGGTGGTCGCGGGTGAAGCCTCCGGCGATGCCGAGGTTCCACGCGGAATCGATGATGTTGGTGGCCATGACTGAGGTCATGAACAGGGCTCCGAGCCGGTCCCCCAGTTCACGAAGCGGCGCCTGCGCACCAGCCAGCAACACGCCCCGCCCGGCCAGGACAAGGGGTCGTTTGGCGCCGCGCAACAACGCGGCCACCTCATCGAGTTCAGCAGCGCCAGCGGTCCAGGCCGCCTTCTCAGGAAGCGGCGCCAGGGTGACCTGTTCGCTCAGCTGCGCCGTGGCGAGGTCATAAGGAATAGCCAGTACCACCGGCTGCACGCTCTGTATTGCCAGATCGAATGCCCTGTGCGTCATTGCTGCGGCGTTCTCCGGTCCGGCCACCAGCGTTGTCACCCCCACGGCAGCGGATGCCGCGCTCTGGTCCACGTCGAAGGCCCTTCGCCCTGTTGTGGGGGCATCTCCGGTCACCAACACCAACGGGATGCGGGCCAGCCGTGCTTCTGCGAGAGCGGTGTAGGCGTTGGTGAACCCGGCCCCGTACGTTGTTGTCGCGGCACCCACCTTGCCGGTGGCACGGTGGTAGGAGTCCGCCATCGCCACCGTGGCAGCCTCATGACGGGCAGAGGTGAAGGGAAACCCCGCGGAGGTGAGGTGGCTGATCAGGTGGGCGTTTCCGTTTCCCAACAGCCCAAAGAGGTGCCCTGTCCGCTCTGCGATGACGTCGGCCACTGCTGTGGAGACGCTTGCGGCGGGGGTGGAGGCTGCGTTCACAGTGGTGCTCATGGCGTTCCTTCTTTCATGGAAAATCTTCGCCCGCTCCAACAGCGGGCGGCACTCGATGGCAGGTGGGGTTGCAGCCCTAGACGATCGCCGAGACCCCTGTGATTGCGCGGCCGGCAATGAGCGTGTTGATCTCGTGGGAACCTTCGTAGGTGTAAATCGCTTCGGCATCTGCGAAAATCTTGGCCATACCGTAATCGCTGACAATGCCGTTGCCACCCAGTATTGACCGGCCAAGCCCTACGGTTTCGCGCATAGCAGCCGTGGTGTGCGCTTTTGCCAGCGCTACTTGTGCCATGGATGGAAGCAAGGGTCCATCCGTAGCCCCCGCCGTGTCTTGCAGCCCCGCAATACGCACCATCATTGCCATGGACGAGGTGGCGTTTCCCAGCATTGTCACTAATTGTGACTGGATCATCTGGAACGCTGCAATGGGCCGGCCAAACTGTTCCCGCTCCAGGGCATACGCTCGGGCAACATCAAAAGCGGCCAATTGCTGTCCCACCGCCTGCCATGCCACTGAGACGCGTGAGCCCAGCAGCAGCCGGTTGGTGTCTTCGAAGGAATCAACAGTAGAAATACGATCGCATTCCTCAACCCGCACATCAGTCAAAGTGATATGCGCGTTTTGGACTGTTCGTAGCGCAATCTTGTTCTCGATCTTTACCCGAGAAACTCCTG
Organism: Arthrobacter sp. TMP15; assembly: GCF_039529835.1. Lineage (NCBI taxonomy): Bacteria > Bacillati > Actinomycetota > Actinomycetes > Micrococcales > Micrococcaceae > Arthrobacter > Arthrobacter sp. TMP15. The sequence continues at coordinate 355,265 of NZ_CP154262.1, read as the reverse complement.
GTGCGGTGGCGTCCAAGAAGAAGCCACGAACTTTTCCTGTTTCAGTTTCTTTGGCCCACAACAGCATTCGCTCGCAGAACGTCCCATTGCCAATCCAGCGCTTGGCGCCGTTCAACACCCAGTGCGTGCCGTCGTCGTCGGTAACTTGCGAAGCCGTGGTCGCCATTCCGCCGGCCACGTCGCTGCCGTGATCCGGTTCGGTCAGCGCAAAAGCGCCGGTGCTGCGCAACGAGAGGGCATCTGGCAGCAGCCGCTCCCTTTGCTCCATGGAACCGAAGTCAATGAGCGCTTGCACAAATAGGTCGTGGTGGACAAGGAAAAAAGTTGCCAGCGAAGTGTCCACTCGCGTCATTTCGGCCACCACCAAACCGGTGAACAAATGGCTATAGCCGCGCCGGTCCGGCGTGGCCAGATCCAGTGCCGCGATCTTGGGCAAAATGTGCGCCGGGAACTCGGCCTCATTCCACCAATCGATGCAGTCAGGGGCAACCTCTTTAGCGAGAAATTCGCGCAGCTGCGCCAACTTTGTCTTTTCTGCAGCGCTCAGCAGCGCTTCAAAATCGTAAAAGTCGGCTTCGGGAATCGTGCTGTGGATTTTGCTCACTTCGGCGACATCCGGATGGCGCCGTCAAGCCTGATGGTCTCACCATTGAGCATGGCGTTGGCAACAACGTGCTCAACGAGAGCCGCATATTCGGCGGGTTTTCCCAACCGTGAAGGGTGCGGGACTTGCTGGCCCAGCGAATCCTGCGCGGCTTGCGGGAGGCCGGCCAGCATAGGCGTTTCAAAAATACCCGGCGCAATGCTCACCACGCGCACCAATGACCGTGCCAGCTCGCGGGCCAACGGCAGGGTCATTGCTGCCACGGCACCCTTGGATGCGGCGTAGGCAGGCTGGCCAATCTGTCCGTCAAATGCGGCGACGGAGGCAGTGTTGACGATGACACCGCGCTCGGGACCAAATTCACCGGCCAACGGTTCAGCCGCAGCCATGGCCTCGGCGCAAAGCCTGACAACGTTAAACGTCCCAATCAGGTTGATCTGCACTACTCGGCTGAACTGCTCTAGCGGAAGCACTCCGTCCCGTCCCAGAACCTTCCCGGGAGTGGCAACACCGGCGCAGTTCACCACTATCCGCAGCGTGCCCAGCTCCGCGGCGGCCGCAACTGCTGTGCGCACCTGGTCTTCGCGGGTTACATCGGCGGGAACAAAAATGGCTCGATCTCCAAGCTCTGCTGCCAGATCGGCGCCGCTTGAGTTTGGCAGATCAACAAGTACCACGGCAGCCCCGGCAGCATGTAGGCGCTTAGCCGTTGCCGCGCCAAGACCTGATGCACCGCCTGTAATCAGTGCGACGGTGCCATTGTTTGAAATTTCCATGGTTCCTCCTCGTTGAGGTTTGACCCGGTACCGGGCGTGGAAGTTGCGTTAGTGAATACTAACCGAAATCTGCTGTTCGGCGCAGAACAGCTGAAGGAGCGTTCAAAAAAAGCCGACCTGAAGTGAGCGAGCGTTTGATGACGGTACCGCGCCAGTACGCTTGGTTCCATGACAGGGAACTTCAACCACGCCGCTGGGCTTCCCCTGCCTGGGGAATGGGCGGCACTGGCAGCGCACGCGGCAGCCGATGTGAATGCACGCTTCGGCCATCCTTTGATGGGCCTGCCCGGAACCTGGATTGGCGCGTTGACCTCCGCAGCGAGGCAAGACCCACACCTCAAACCCAGCACGTGTCTACTACGCCAAACCCCATGGTCCGAATGGCACTACTGGTGGCAGGCACAATATCTGGACGCCATTGTTGACACCGGTTTTTTGACGTTGAATGCTGGCAACAGAGCTGCCGCCAAGGGTGAACTTCACCGCGGGCAACAATTGCTGCGCGGAATCATGATCAGAAACTTCGGCCGTTTCCCCAACTATTTCTATGACGACATGGCGTGGTTGGCCCTCGCTGCGCACCGGCTCAACGAACTCTCACTGCGCCTGACAGCCCGCCCTTCTCGGCTCGCTATTTACGCAATAAAGTCCCTGACTAAGCAACTTCACAACGCCCACGACACAGTCCTTGGCGGAGGCATTTACTGGTCCCGCAAGCGAGATTTCAAAAATACGCCTGCCAACGGTCCCGCCGCCCTCCATTTTATCCGCGCGCGGGAGCAAGACCTGGCCGAGTCCATCCTTGACTGGCTGCGCCATGAGCTCTTTGATCCGGTAACAGGGCTGTATGTTGACGGCATTCACCCCTCCGCCACTGGTCGCGACGTTGAACACACCATCTACACCTATAACCAGGGTCCCGTGTTGGCTGTCCTCTTGGAGCTTGGGCGTCCACAACATTTGGCACGGGCAGCAAACCTGGTTGACTGTATCCGAGACCAGCTCAGCACCCCGGGCCAGGGCCTGCGCCTGGAACCAGGCGGTGATGGCAGCCTCTTTACCGGCATACTCTGCCGCTACCTGGCCCTTGCCGCGCGGGAGGAAAGGCTTCCGGCGCTGACCCGTGAAACGGCGTCGAACCTTATCCAAGAGACCGCGGCTAAAGTTCGTGGGCAGACCCCTCTGCAGCTTTCCGCGGCAGTCCAACGCTGGAGCATACTCTCAGCCGCTGCCGCTAGTGAATAGCTGCGCCAACCTTGTGATCAGCACGCTGGTCACCGCCGGCGGAAACCGGGGCCAGTGCCTGCTCTAGATCCTTGATCAGGTCCTCAACGCACTCGAGCCCAATAGAGAGACGCACCAGGTTGGGCAAGGGACGCGCCTCGGGTGCAACCGGCCTGTGAGTGAGCGCGGCCGGGTGCTGAATAAGGGAGTCGACGCCGCCCAGCGAGACAGCATGCGTGAACATGCGCACTCCCGAGGTGAGTCGCATGGCCGCCTCAAAACCGCCGGTCAGGCTGATCGAGACCATGGCACCGGTTCCGTGCATCTGGCGCTCCAACAAGCCCAGCGGGTCACCATCGTTACCCGGGTAATGGACTTTCTCCACGCCTGGATGGCTGTGGAGCCACTCGGCGATCCGGACGGCGCTTTCCTGCTGTCCACGCATCCGGACTGGAAGCGTGGCAAGTCCCCGGTGCAGCAGGTAAGCGCCCAGGGGATGCAAGATGGCCCCGGTGATGGCCCGAACACTGCGTAGTGATTGGGCCGTTTGCTCACTACAGGCAATGACACCACCCACTGCGTCGCCATGTCCACCAATATATTTTGTTGCGCTGTGCAGCGACATGGAAGCACCAAGAGTGATGGGATTTTGCAACACCGGCGTGGCAAAGGTGTTATCGACAAGGACGGGAACGCTCCCGGCTTGCGCCACGATATTTCTAATATCAACAAGCTCAAGAGTCGGGTTGGCAGGTGTTTCCAGCACAATCAGGACGGTTTCCTCCCGTACGGCGCCGGCCACGTCATTCTCCGCACAGAACGTGGCATCTACGCCCAACAATCCGGACGCCAGGAGATGGTCGGTGCCACCGTACAGTGGACGCACGGCAACCACGTGGGGGCGAAGTGTTGGATTCGCAGTCACCTTAGGGCTGTCTTTAGCGGCCAGAATGGCGGCTGTCATTGCCGCCATGCCCGAGGCAAAGGCAACTGCGGCTTCAGCCTTTTCCATCTGCGCAAGTCCAGATTCGAACCGGGCAACAGTGGGGTTCCATAGGCGGGCGTACACCGCACCTCCCTCGGGCAAAGGGTGTCCGCCAAGCGCCATGGATTCGTAGGAATCGCCTCCATGCTCAATATCCGGCAGTGGGTAGGTGGTGGATAAATCTAAGGGGAGGGCGTGAACGCCCAATTCCTGCAGATCCTCCCGCCCCCCATGCACAGCCACCGAGTCAGGATTCATGGACACATTGCTGCGATGTTCAGTAGTCATAGCCCAAGAATGAACGAATAAACAAAAGATAGCTAGATAATTAGGTGAATGGCTAATAAACTTAGCTAAATCCGCGTTTTTCAACAAGAAGTATGGATGTAACGGAGACCACATTGCCGAAAACGCAACTGCCGCCAGATCGCCTCGCCAGACTCGACCCCATAGACTTGGCAATTTTGCGGGCCCTGGTTGCGGACAGTACTTTGACGAATAAGGCTATTGCCTCCCGGCTTGGTCTTGCCGAGTCAACCTGCGCTTACCGCATGCGTATGATGCGTGATGCCGGGGCGCTCCTGGGTAGTCGCGTCACACTGAACCTGTCCATGTTGGGGTTTCCAATCCAGGCCATCATCAAGGTGCGTTTGGGAAGCCACGACGCTGAGCACGTCAACACGCTCTACACCAAGCTCACCGAAGTCCCAGGAGTCATCCAAGCTTTCCATGTCGCAGGGGAAGATGACTTCCACCTCCATGTGGCTGTTGAAAGTCCACAGGCTCTGCGCGACATGGTCCTCAAACACATCACGGTCAACCGGGTAGTGCGGCAAACTGAGACACAGTTAATCTTCGAGGCCCGCGATGGCGTAGGAGTGCTGGGGCAATAGTTAGCGCTCTTGAGGTTTACGCTTCTGCGGATACGGAGTTTGACCCGCCTGAAGTTTCTGCACAAAACCAGCAACTTTCGCAGCCCTAACGGCAGGAGTCTTAACGGAGGTAACCCGGTGAATCAGCGCGTAGCGATTAACTGCTGTGAGCACCTCGAACATGGCTTGTGCTTGTGGATTAGCACCGATCGCTGTGGCCAGATCATCGGGCACTTCGGCGGTGCTTTGGCCCGCATAGGCGGCTTCCCAGCGGCCATCGGCCTTTGCTGCGTCGGCGGCAGCCTTCCCTGCTGGCTGCATCCGTCCCTCACTAACAAGCCGCTCATGGTGTCCAGTATTGATCTTGGACCACTTGCTGCTTCGGGTTCTGGCCGTGAACCGCCGCACGTGACTGCCGGCATCACGTTTTCCAATAACCCCATCAATCCACCCAAAGCACAGGGCCACATCTAGGGCATCAGCATAATCTAGCGCTGTGACGGTGCCGCCCTTCTTGTGCAGTACTAGACGAACCCCGGAACTCGTTAGGTGGTTTGCTGCGAGCCACGCGCGCCACGCCTCAGCATTGGGCAGGAGCAGTTCGGGAAGTTCATCCATACCCCAACAGTAACCCTGGAGCTCGCTAAACAGTTGATACTTTAGGGAGCCAACTGCTTTTAGGAGAATTCATGCTGCGTGTCCGTCCGCTTGTCCACACAAACTATTTTCACGAATATGTAGCACTCCTTACGGCACTTGGTATGGACTGTGTGCAAACCCAGGACGACGGCGGTTGGCAAGTGTTCGACTCCGGCAACGGCAAAGTGGCAGTGCGCCGAGCCTGTGCCGATTCGCTCCCCGGGACCAGCATGCACTTGGGTTTTGAGTTAAGGGATGCAGAAATTTTCATTCAGCGCACCCTGGCCGATGGAACCACCGCTGAACTGGCCCCAGACGCTGGAGCCGCCCGGGTCACGGCTCCGGATGGTTTTAGTTTTCTGGCACATCCTTCAAACGATCTCAGCCTGGCTCATCCACAGGCGCGCCTAGCCGTGGCGACCGTGTGGCGCACTTTGCAACCTGAGATGGCCAATACTGTCTTGGCAAACATTGGCGCAAAGCACGTGCGTGACAGTACCGGGGGCGGGGCCGTGTTTCGTATGAAAAATGGAGGCTTGGTAACTACCGCGGCGGGAGATCTCACCGGCGTCGAACTTGGTTTTACGTACAACGGCGGGCTGGCTGAGCTGGGCAAAAAGTTGACCGGTGTTGCGGTGACGGTTGGTCTTGATGGGGACGCCCTGTGCGTAACAATGTCCGACGGCGTGTCCCTCACCATCACTTCGTGACGGCAATTCTTAGAGATTTGCGTGTGCGGAAGCAGCACACAAGGTAAAGATGAGGTAGAACTTAGATATGAGCGTTCGTACACCTGATCCGTATTCCGGCTGGCTCTCCGAAGAGGACCTGCACGAAGCCCGTAACCGCCTCCCCATGGTCTATGTGGAGGCAGTACCTGTCAGACTCGATCCACTGGGCTATGTCAACGAGATTGGTTTGCTGTTGCAGGCCGACGAGCAGGGTTCCATGGTGCGCACCCTGGTATCCGGGCGGGTGCTGTACCGCGAGACTATTCGCGCGGCCTTGATCCGGCACATTGAAAAGGACCTGGGACCGTTAGCGTTCCCACAGCTCCCGGTGAGCCCTGTGCCCTTCACGGTGGCCGAATACCTTCCTTCTCCGTCGCAAACAGGTTTCACCGACGAACGCCAGCACGCTGTTGCCCTGGTCTACGTCATCCCTGTGACAGGTGACTGTGAACCGCGCCAAGACGCGCTGGAGCTGACGTGGATGACCCCCGAGGAAGTCCTTAGCCCCGGTGTGCAGGCAGAATTTTTTGGTGGCCGCGGCGCGCTTGTGCGCCAGGCCATCTCCTACGCAGGCCTTGGACGCTAAGCCGGAGTCTGTCTTATTCCGTTCAGCTCTAGCAGATCCTCAATTTCACGCGTAGATTACCTTCCATGGCGACCTCCCAGCTCTCTGTCCTGATCAACGCCGACGCCGAACAGCTGTGGCACATGCTCCGTGAGCCGAACAGGATTGCCCAGTGGCATGGCTGGGAGATGGAGAGCTTGGATGATGAAATCCAGGAGATCTACTATTCCAATGCCATCGAAGGTCCCAATCACCTGCGTCTAGAAGTGAACATGGGCGATACTTTCACGCTAGAACCGCGGCCAGATGGAACCTTGGTGACATTGACGCGCGGGAAGCCGATGGGCGAATGGGTCGCCTATGACGCCGATATCACCGAGGGCTGGTCCATGTTTTTGCAACAGCTCAGGTTCGCCCTGGAACGCCATCCCCAAACTTCACGGCGCACCGCTTACATTGACGGCACCAGCGCCACCCACAGTAATTTGTGGGATGTATTGGGCATTGACACTGGCTGGCTGCCAGAAGTTGGCGAACCCTATGAGCTGAGCTTGAATACCGGCGCAAAGCTCTCAGGCAAGGTCTGGTATCGAAGCGAAACACAGCTTGGACTCACTGTGGCAAGTTACGCACAGCATGGCGACGGTCTACTGATTCTGAACTCTCAGCGACCACTGGCCGGTGTGCGCGAACACCCCGGAGCCCAGATCATCGCCAGTACTTACGGTTTGGGTGCAGCCGAGTTTGATGCAATCAGCTCCCAATGGGATGAGTTCATGGAGGCTCACTACCCGGAGAAGTAACGTGGAGTGCTCTGCGCAGGTGCATCGAGCAGATCCGCTGGGGTTCAGCGGCGTTTATGGCGACGGGCAAAGACTGGCAAAATAGGATCATGCCTTCCCCAGAAAATCTCACTGACCTTCTTGCAAGCACGCCCGTCGCGGTCCCCGGCCAGACACCCACACCCACCTCCGGTCAGCCCGCCTCACAAAGCGAATTCAGTTTTAGGCTCACCACACGGCTAAGTGAAAGCTGTGCACCTACTGCGGCGGCCATTGCAGAGAATGGCGGGGCATTCCAGGGCCGTACGGGCGTTATTACCACCCCGCACGGAACCATCAAAACACCGGCATTCATCGCCGTCGGCACCAAAGCCACAGTCAAAGCGGTGCTACCAGAAGCAATGGAGGAGCTAGGTGCACAGGCGTTGCTGTCCAACGCTTACCACCTGTATTTACAACCTGGCGCAGACGTCCTGGACGCCGCTGGCGGGCTGGGACAGTTCATGAATTGGCAAGGCCCAACGTTTACTGACAGTGGCGGATTCCAGGTCATGAGCCTGGGTTCGGGCTTCAAAAAGGTCATCAATATGGATGCCGTGGCGTCCTCACCGCACGCAGGCGCGGATGATTCAGTAGCCGTGGGCAAGGAGCGTCTGGCTCATATTGACGACGACGGTGTCTGGTTCAAGTCACATTTGAATGGCGATATGCACCGATTCACCCCAGAGGTCTCCATGGCTGTACAGCACCAAATCGGGGCCGACATCATGTTTGCCTTTGATGAGCTGACTACTTTGCTGAACTCTCGCGGCTACCAGGAAATGTCCCTAGAACGCACCCGGCTGTGGGCACTGCGTTGCATTGCTGAGCACTTCCGGCTCAATCAAGAGCGTACGGGCAAGCCCTACCAGGCACTTTTCGGCGTCATCCAGGGTGCCCAATACGAGGATCTGCGCCGCAAAGCCTCGCATGATCTGGGCGAGATGAACTTTGACGGGTATGGGATCGGCGGGGCATTGGAGAAGGAGAACTTGGGCACCATTGTGCGCTGGTGCTCCGAGGAATTACCTGAGAACAAGCCGCGCCATCTGCTGGGCATCTCCGAACCCGATGACATCTTTACCGCCATCGAAAATGGCGCGGACACCTTCGACTGTGTCTCCCCCACACGAGTTGCCCGCACTTCTGCTTTTTACACCCCGGATGGTCGTTTCAACCTTTCCGGCGCCCGCTATAAACACGACTTCGCTCCCCTCTCAAAGGAGTGCGACTGCTACACCTGTGAGCACTACACACGCGCCTACATTCACCATTTGTTCAAGGCCAAAGAGATGGTTTCGGCCACGCTGGTTTCCATCCACAATGAGCGTTTCGTGGTGAAAATGGTCGACGACGCCCGGCTCGCCATTGAGGATGGCACCTTCTTCGACTTCAAGGCTGAGACCCTACGCCGCTACTACCCCAAACGGTAGAGCCGGCGCACCGCCGTCGGGCCCTTAAAGATGGCGGCGCACCGCGTCGGGCGCGCCCTGCTTAGAGGGCCACCGAATAGGACGGCTCTCGGCGCTTGAACCAGCCGATGCAGATCGTAGTGACAGGGATGAGGGCGTACTGCACCCCGACTTTGTAAAGGAAGCCCACAAGTACGTAATTGGCAAACATCCCAACCCCCACAATGCCAATCACGGGTGCGGCGATGGCGCAGAAGATCAACGTGTCAATGAACTCACCAACTCCGCTGGAGCCCATGAGACGGGCCCACAGTTTCCGTTCACCGTGGCGTGCTTTTAGGCGCACCATGATGAAAGAGTTGATGGTTTGACCGGCCAAAAACGCCAGTAGGCTCGCCAGTACTATTTGCGGGACGGGGCCCAAAGCGTCTTCTAAGGCGTGTTGTTTAGTGACGCCGTAGTCGTCAGTAAACCCAGGTAACGCAATGATCACCCAGTAACACAGGGATGCGAAAACTGAGAGTGCAAACGTAGTTAAAATGGCTTTACGCGCCACCTTGAACCCGTAAATTTCGCTGATCACATCCCCCAAAATGTAGGCAAAGGGAAAGAGGAAGAAGCCGCCGTCGGTCACTATCGGGCCAAAGAGCACCCCTTTGGAGGCGCCAATGTTGGAGAGGATGACGATCACCGCCATGCAGGCCAGCAGAATACCGAAATAGGGGCTCCCTACGGAAGCAAAGGCGGGGGCGGCTCTCACGCCATTCTTAAGAGGGGTTGCCGAAGCATTGCTTTGCAGCGGGGACATAGTAGAGTCTCAAATTTCTTTAGCTAAGTGGTTCGCTCATACCCGCATAGTCAATGGAGCGTCTGCGGGCCGGCTGTATTATCACTGGGCCCGTCTGCACCCGGGCCATCCCCTATTCTGCCACGAACCCCACGGGTACGGCACACAGTCGGTGCAGCTCCGGCGGGAACCCCGGGGCAGCTATTTAGTGAAAGTGAGAATCTCCGCCGCCTTGGTCCACCCGTCAACGGATAAAAATCGTTCTCCTTGTTCTTCATTGGCAATCAGGTAGAGGGTGTCAACGCCGTGGGTGAAGGCTTCTTCGCCGAGCCCGGCGACCATGGCCTGTTCAAAAACGTGAACAAATTCCTGCGCTTGCTCATCCACTACCAACAGGGCCAGGACCCCCACGTCTTCTCCAAGACTGAGGCGGCCGCTGGCAACGGGCCGGTCAAAAAGGGCCACCTCAACCAGGTCATAGTTTTCCATTGGCGCAGCTGCGAGGTTGCCATCAGGTGGCAGTTGCGGCACAAGGTCAAGACTGTCTGTCTGTGCGCAGAGCAGAATCTGGTGCGACCCAGCATGGAGCCCTTGGGATTGGGCGAATTGAGTAGCTCCGGCCGGATCTTCTGTCACAAGAATCAGCTCAGATGCGGAGTCCATTTGTGCGCTCTGGGCAGAGCCGCCCGGTCCTGGCCAAACCATCGCGTGCTGGGTGCCTATGGTGAGAACTGCGTCCTCCACCACGGACTCTAGATCCTGCACTGCGGCCCATGCTTGAGCCCAATCGTGAAATGTGTCCTGCCAGATGGCCATTTTCTCACCCTTTTTCAGCGTGCCAGTCTCCCGCACGGAACCGTACGGTCACCGGAGTTGGCCGCACGAGTGCGCCCCTCAAGCATAAGCACAGATGCAAGGGGGCACAGATAATCACAGCCAAGGAGCAGTGCGGCAAGCGCGGATCGGCTGCACCCGCTAGCATCATGCCATGATCTCTTGGCAGCAGGACGTCCTTGGCCCGAATTTCCAACAGCTCACCATGGACCTGCCTTCGGGTTCCCCGGCAACGCTGGTGAAGTATGTGGCAGATGTGCCTGCGTGGCCATCCTCGCCGCTTGCTGGGGCGGATATTCTGTACGTACACGGCTGGTCAGATTATTTTTTCCAGTCTGAACTTGCCGAGTTCTGGCACCGAGCCGGCGCAAATTTCTACGCCCTGGACCTCCACAACTATGGCCGTAGTTTGCGTCCTGGCATGGTGCCCGGACAAGTCTCCTCACTGACCGATTACGACGCCGACATTGCCTCCGCACTGGACGCCATGGGGCGTAGCGGGGTCAGCGAAGGGGTGATGCCTTTGCCAACCGATGCACAAGCCCAAGACCAGCAATCATTTGAACTCGATTTTTTAAACGAAGCTCGCCATCGACTCAGTGCCGCCTTTGACGCGCTCGTTGGCCGGGAGCGGGTGGAAGAAACTCAGGAAATATCCAAAGAACGTCCACTAGTTCTCCTGGGTCATTCAACGGGAGGGCTGACACTGAGTCTGTGGGCCGCTCGGCACCCCGGCGCGGCGGCGGCCGTGGTACTTAACAGTCCTTGGCTTGAGTTTCAGGCCAGTGAAGTAGGCAGAGCCATGGTTGCACCTCTCATCGAGGCCCGGGCAAGGTTCCGCCCCCTTGTTCCGTTGCCAGGTGTCGACCCGGGTTTCTATACCCGGGCAGTATCAAAAAAGTACGACGGCGAGTGGGAGTATGAATCCGACTGGCGCCCCGATCGTGGGTTTCCTTTGGCACCTTCATTTTTGAACGCCGTGTTTCAAGGACAAGCGCAGGTGGCACGCGGCTTGGGCCTGCGGGTGCCTGTGCTTGTGATGCTCTCGGATAAGAGCTACCTGCAGCCAAAGTGGTCATCAAGCGCGTTGGCGGCAGACGTTGTACTGAACGTTGACGCCGTCGCCAAGCGAGCCTTTGACCTAGGCTCCAATGTGACCTTGCACAGGATTACAGGCGCGTTCCATGATGTGTTTCTCTCGCCATCGAAGATCCGTGCGCAGGCTTACGCTGGCATGGGTAGCTGGGTGGAGGCAGCCTTGGATACCGTTGCGCACAATCGCTGGCTTGAGCGGGCCGAACGGAAAGTACGTGCAGATGGCGAGTTGTAATTCATCTCACCTGACCCGTGCGCCGCGGTGAGCATGCCCTGAGAATGTGCCCTGAGAAAAGGGAATCTTTCAATCGCTTTAATAGTTGGAGCTGGTGGAGTCAACGAAAGGAATCAGCACCATGAGTTCATCAATGAAAGCTATGACCTACGCCCAATACGGTGGCATCGAGGTTTTGGAGCAAACTGAACAGCCCACACCCAAGGTCTCCCCTGGCTCTGTGTTGATCCGGGTCAAGGCCGCAGGGGTGAATCCTGTGGATTGGAAGGTCATGTCTGGCGGACTCGAGGCCATGATGGACGTTACGTTCCCTGTAACGGCGGGCTGGGATGTTGCCGGAGTGGTGGAGGCCGTTGGCTTTGATACTCCGGAGTTTCACGTAGGTGAGGAAGTTTATTCAAATGGCCGCCGCGACACGGTCCAGGGCGGCACCTTCGCGGAGTTTGTTGCCCTGCCGGCAGTGATGGTGGCGCACAAGCCTGCATCACTTTCTTGGGAACAGGCAGCGGCACTGCCTCTCACAGGTCTGACTGCCCAGCGCACTCTCGATGTTTTGGGCCTGGAAACTGGTCAGACGTTACTGATCCACAACGGCTCGGGAAGCGTGGGCCGCACCGCGATACAGCTGGCAAGCTTGGCAGGTGTGCGGGTCATCGCCACTGCATCTGCCAAAAACCATGAGCGTCTGCGCGTGTTGGGGGCCGAACCTGTTCAGTACGGGGACGGTCTGGCGGATCGTGTCCGCGCGCTGGTTCCTGACGGAGTCAATGCCGTGGCAGATTTCAACGGCGGCGTTCTTGCCGACACCCTTGCGTTGCTCAAGCATGGCGGTAAGCACGCCTCCATTGCCGACTGGTCAGTTCTTGAGCACGGCGGCGAGTACATTTGGGTTCGCCCTGATGCCCAGGAATTGAAACGCCTCAGCCAGCTGGTCCAGGACGGGAAGCTCAGCGTGGATGTGGCACAGACTTTTCCCATGCAGGAAGCCGCCAAGGCCTTCGAATCAAGTATGTCCGGCCACGGCGCCGGCAAAATTGTTCTGACAGAGTTCACTAACTAATAGATTTCGCTGCATTTTTTGTCTACGCGGTGGACGCTCCCTCCACGGTTCAAGGAGCGTCCACGCAGTGAAGTGAGAAAGGCTCGGTGCGGCTACGGTTAGAGGATCCCGCCCCGCTCACTGCAAGGAATCCTGTGGCCAAGAAGCCAACTATCACCAAGAAGTCCCGTTTCGGTAATCCTGTCAAAGCTGCCGCTGACGCTGCTGAACGCGCAAACGTTCTTTCCCTAGCTGACGTACGGCTGGATCGGGCTATGGAGGCTCTGTCCCCGGGGTTCGTTTTATGGCTTGAAGCCCAAGGGCGCAGTGAAGAGAGCGTAGACATCGCCTTGATGATTCTTGACGACTTTTTCGACATGTACCGTCTGCTTGAGCCAGCGACCAATGCAATGGCTCTTGTTCCGGAGGCAGTACAGGAAGTCCTGGAAGTCTCCGCCGATGTCAATCCGCAGGCAACCTTTGCGGTGCGCAGCGGTGTCCGTGACTATGTTGATTATTTACTGGCAGCCTCGCTCTGGACTGGGACATTACAGGATGTTTCAGCGCTCCAGGAAGTGCTCAAGCAACCCGATTGGCCCGGTTGGAACCCTGACGCGCAGCTGAAACTGGACGCTCTGGCGCCCAACCACGACGTCACTGGAACCGGCTCCGACTCCGACTCCGACCACAGTGACTTTGATCCGGCCGCTAGCGAGTTCCTTGACGTTTATATTCCTGAGCTGAGCGCCGAACTCCTGCGCGCGGCAGTGGCGGATTCGCCACTGTGGCAGAACATGGTGTGCCTGCTCATTTGGGTTGGGGATGGTAGAGCAGTCACCGGCAAGGGTTCACTGCAAAAAAAGGACCATGCAGAAGCTGCTGCAACATTGGTTCACACAGGTGCCAGCACTCTCGAGGCGGCCTTCCATTCCTCCGCGTCAGAGGGCGAACTTGAGGCAGAGACCATCAATAGGCTCAAACTGTATTGGCATCTGCTTAGCAGCTCCGGATTGATTCAGTTCAAGTCCGCGCGCGTGAAACTCTCCCCCCGCGCCAAGGAATGTGTAGCCACCCCTGAACCCATGGTTGAGGAGTTCCGGGATGCGCTGAGCCGCTTCATTTTCATTTCAACTCTGACCGGCTCCGAGCCCGGCTACTACGAGCCTTGGAACATCGATATGTCATCATTCCTTACCCGGTGTGCGTCCGTTTCACAGCCTGAATCTGCGTTCCTTGCCGCTGCCCTAGAAGCCCCTGACACCGCCGATCCTGAGGTTTTCATTTTGGCCAAAAACGTTGCAAGCTGGGCTGCCGAGGGCCTCGTTACAGTTGGCGAGCACCTCAGCGTTCCGCCTGCTTTTCGGCCGGATCTGGTTGAAGTCCTCCATGCTGATTTCAATATCAAGGCGGTTGGACCAGGGGCTGACACCAATGTGGCAACACTGCTTACCCACACCCGATAGTTGTTAGCTGCTCAGCCCTTGCGGAGCACTGCTATATCGTGAACGCGCAGCTGCATTAGCGCTAGGTCAAGCAGCGGTGTGGCTACCTCGTAGGTGGCTGCTCTGCGGGCAAAGTCACCGATGATGTGTTCGCCTTCATGGGCCAGCCCTGCTGTAACGTCGCGGTAAAGCGAGGATGTGAATGTGGAGCCGGGCTGGGTCAGGAAAGCTAATGAGTTCGCGTTCTCCTCTTCCGGCACAGGGAATCCGGCGGCGGCGGACACGCCGGCAACCTCCGCCAGGACAGAGGCCACGAATACGTCCCCGCCCTGAACCGCGGCGATGTCACCCACGGACCCACGCATCAAGCACGTCACAACGCCTGCTGCGGTGATGAAGGCCCATTTGTGCCACATGGCACTCAAGCCGTTGGGCACTGCTAGTAAGTCATACCCAGACACAGAGATCTCGGCTAGAACTGCCTGAATACGGGAGGTAAATTCTCCACGTTGCTCACCAACAGTCCACCGGGCCAGTGGGTTCAGGATTTCTATATCCCCATCGCTATTGATGGTGGAGACCAGGTGAATGACCGAGCCAAGCACTTTTCCGGTACCAAAGGCTGCCCCGAGGGCATCCATGTGCGCCATTCCGTTCAGAAAAGGAATAATGAGCGTCTGGGCTCCCACTGCGGGGGCCATATCGGCAATGGCCTGCTTTAGTCCCGTCGCCTTGACAGTAAGAATGACGACGTCGAAGGTCTTATCCAGCGTCTGCGCCGTGAGGAGTTTGGGTTCGATCCGGCTCACGTGCCCCGTGTCAGCAATACGCAGTCCACGTGCTTGTAAAAATTCGGCCCGTTTTTCGCGCACCAAAAAACTCACGTCACGCCCTGCCCGGGCAAGACAGGCACCAAAGTACCCGCCTGTGGCACCGGCTCCCACAACAAGAATTTTCACGTCTGTCCCTCCAGCTTTCGTCGTCGGTGCCGTCCGTATTCATGGCCTGTCAGCACAACGATCAGGATATCGAACACTGTCAGCGCAACCAGCCCCGCCGACGGCGTCAGCGTCAATTGGTAGAGCTGGTAAAGGATGAAGACCACCAGAACTGCGATCATCCAGGGGTACGCCCACAGCTTGTTCATCAGCAGTGCCAGCACGAGTACCACCTTCACGAGGCCATGGGCCAGCAAGTAAAGTGCGGTAAATAGGACCACATGGTCGCTGAGCCCTAAGGCTCCGCGCAGGATGTGGTTGGACAGAAAATCGTTGGGGTCCTCGGATAGTTCAGGCTGGGTAATAAGGACGGCAATGTCATGGATTGTCGCTGGTGCAGCGAACAGTAGGAGAGAGCCACCTAGAAGTTCAAGGACGCCGTCAAGGCCTTTGAGGATAATGCCAATGGCAAAGAACTTGTCCCACCAGTCGGTCATCCGCAGCATCCGCATTGCCCCTCCAACCCTTTTCTGACTGGAGCCTAGCACCGTCAGCCTGTTGGAGTCTGGGCGGCAATCGGCCCCGCTGCTCCGAACGTTTCAATGGCGAAATCGAGCAGGGCCTTTGCCCTGGGGCTCAGTCGGAAGTCTTCTGGCCAAATGCCCGCCATGCTCGTCTGGCTGCACGGCGGTGACAAGGGGCGGATAGCCATGGGGAGCCCTTCCAAGCTGACCGGGGCGCAGTTTGGTCGCGACATCAGCAGTGAATATCCCAGGCCACGGGCCACCAGCGCCTGAACCAGGATGACCTGCGGCATATGCGCCACGATGGTGGGCCGCAGCCCACGCTCCGCGAAGGCCCGGTGAGTATTCGCTGTGCTGGGGCTGGAGTCGTACATGATCAGGGGCTCCGCTACCAGTTCAGCCAAGTCCACGGATCCTTGCCCTGCCAGCGGATGGTCCATTGGCAGCACCGCCTGCAGCTCGGTCTCATAGATGATCCGCCGCTGAAAACCAGGTGGCAGCTCCATGTCGTAGACAATGGCTAGGTCCAGCCGGCCGCTCTCCAGCGCCGGCAGCAACTCGTCGTGTGTGCCCACCACCACCTCCACCGTGACCCCTGGATGGAGCTTGGGAAAACCATCCAGGATGGCTGGCAGTACGCTAGCGGCAAAACTGGCAAAGCAGCCCAATTTCACCGGTCCCTTAAGTTCACCTGTTTCTCCGCTCATCTCCACCAACAGATCCCCTGCGTCCTTCAGCAATCCCCTTGCCCGAACCGCAAAGTGCTCCCCTGCCGGAGTCAGTTGCAGCCCGCGGGACTTGCGGCGGATGCACAATTGCTCACCCACGGAGCTTTCCAACCGTGTGATGGCCTGGGAAAGTGCTGATTCCGAGAAGTGCAGGGACACTGCCGCCTCGCTCAGTGTAGGGAAGTCTGAGAGGGCCACAAATAGCTCCAACTGGCGGAAAGTGAACTTAACCAAAGCAACTTCTTTCATAAAACCGAATATGTATTGCTATTTTTATAAGTTTACTCATTGTTGAAGAAGTGTGACACTAGTTACATCCAGACTGATTCCGCCACGTTGCCGCATCACTGCCTCAGCCAGGGTCGAACAGTTCCCCCGGAGCAAAGTCAAGGACACGAACCCATGAGCATCCCTTCCGTCGTTGACACGCGACGCACGCAGCGTCGCGTGGCTATGGCTACCCTTATCGGCACCACCGTCGAGTGGTACGACTACTTTATCTACGCCACAGCCGCCGGCCTGGTGTTTGCGCACCTATTCTTCGAGCCCGCCGGACCCCAGATCGGCCTGCTGCTCTCCTTCGCCTCGGTAGGAATCAGCTTCTTGTTCCGCCCACTCGGCGCCTTCCTGGCAGGCCACTATGGCGACAGGATTGGCCGCCGGGCCATGCTGGTGCTGACGCTGCTGCTGATGGGCGGTTGCACCACGCTGATCGGTCTGCTGCCCACCTATGCGACGGCTGGCGTGCTGGCACCCATACTGCTGCTGATCCTTCGCATCCTGCAGGGCGTCTCCGCTGGCGGGGAATGGGGAGGCGCAGTTTTGATGGCCGTCGAGCACGCCCCTAGCGACAAGCGCGGGCGGGCAGGTTCCTTCCCTCAGCTCGGCGTACCGCTGGGTCTGCTCATGGCTTCAGGTGTCATGGCCTTGATGACCGGCGTGATTGCCCCGGGCGACGCCTTCATTCAGTGGGGTTGGCGCGTGCCGTTCCTACTCAGTGTTGTGCTGATCGGAGTGGGCTACTTTGTGCGCCGCGCAGTGGAGGAAAGCCCGGTGTTCCTGGAAATCGCCGAAAAGAAGCAGCAGCCCAAGGTGCCCATCGTGGAACTCTTCCGCAAGCACTGGCGCCTGGTGATCTTGGCAGCACTGATCTTCGCCGGCAACAACGCCTCCGGCTACATGGCGACCGGTGGTTTCATTCCCAGTTACGCCACAAACCCGGACGGCAACGTGGGACTGGAGAAGACACCCGTGCTGCTCGCCATGACCTTCGCGGCGGCCACTTGGCTCATCTTCACCGCACTGGCCGGCGGCATGGCTGACAAGATAGGGCGCAAAAACACCTACCTGATCGGCTTCACAGCCCAGGCACTAACTGTCTTCCCGCTGTTCCTGCTCATCAATACTGGTGAACTCTGGGCGTTGTTCCTTGCTTTGTTCCTGTTCACGTTCGGTCTGGGCCTGACCTACGGCCCGCAAGCAGCCTGGTACAGCGAGATCTTCCCGGCATCTGTGCGCTTCTCCGGCGTTTCAATCTCCTACGCGATCGGGGCCATTATTGGCGGCGCCTTTGCCCCCATGATCGCCCAAGCGCTTCTGCAAGCCACCGGCACCAGCCTGGCCATCTCCGCCTACCTGCTGCTGATGACGCTTCTTGGCCTGGCTGCGGTGATCATGCTCAAGGACCGTCCCGGGATCAACCTGAGCATCACCAACCAGGCGGAGCAGGAAGTCGGCGCCACCATCTTCGACAAGCGCCAGCCGGCAGTGGACGCAGCCAGCACGCAGGCCTGACTCCCCTCGAGAGCGAAACACTCTCCCGTGAAAGCAGAACGACGGCGGCACCCACCTTGCGTAGGTGCCGCCGTCGTCCGTTTTGCTGATTCAAGACGCCTTGCAGGAAGTTCTATAATTGAACTTCCGTCCCAAATAAGGAACGGCTGTTTCGGCGGTGACTGAAAAGGATGATGACGTGAGCACAGACGCAGTTGAGGGTTCCACGGAGAAGGCACCTGCCCATTCGCAAACCCTGTCCCGCGGCATCCGTGCCCTGGAAATCCTGGCCGCAGCCCCCGCCCCCATGACCATTGCCGAGCTCTCCGCCGCCTTGGGTGTGCACCGCTCCGTCGCCTACCGCATCCTGCGCACGCTTGAAGATCACGCACTGCTCACTCGGGATGATGCCGGCCGCGTCCAGGCCGGCCCCGGACTGGCCGCCCTTGCCCGCGGCGTTTCCCGCGACCTGCAAACTGCTGCCCTTCCGGAACTGACGGAGCTGGCCAATGAACTGTCCATGACGGCCTTCATAGCAGTGTGGGACCACCGCGATTCCGTCACGCTGCTGACTGTGGAGCCTAGGCGCTCCGGCGCCACGTTGGCCCAGCGCCCTGGCACGCGCCATTCCTTCAGCTCGGGTGCACCAGGCATCGCTATTCAGTCGGCCATCAGCGAGGACGCCTGGGCGCGTCTGGCACCAGGTCTGCCATACCGGCCAGAAGCACGCGCCGCCCGCACGGCCGGGTATGCCACCAGCCATGACGAAGTGCTCCCGGGAGTCTCCGCGATCGCCGCACCCATCCATATTCCCGGTGGCATGCCCGCCTCCATCTGCGTGGTTTTTCTGGGAACTGACAGCAATCAGGCCACTGTTGGTGCGCGGTTGGCTGCCAGCGCATGGGCCATCGAAGCGCAACTGCAGTAGTCCCCCAACCTGCCGCAAGCGCTGCTGCCATTCCAACCAGGGGCAACATGCCCTGCGACGCAGACTCTTGGCTAAATAGTTTCCCACCACCCCTTGACGTGATCGGGATAACACGATTACGCTGATCGTATACGATTTCGTACTTGATATGCGGGCCGGAAAGATCGTCCCCGCAACAGATCCCAGGAGAGTTTCGTGGAACAAGTCACCGCAGACACGCTCAAGCAGGCCGGCAAGGTCATCGCCGTCCACCTTGCCTACCAGTCGCGGGCCGACCAGCGCGGGCGCACCCCCGCCAAACCGTCCTACTTCCTGAAGGCATCCTCGTCGCTGAGCCTCAGCGGCTCGCACATCGAGCGCCCGGCAGGCTGCGAACTGCTCGCCTACGAGGGTGAAATCGCCCTCGTCATCGGCACGGCGGCAAGCCGCGTCAGCCTCGAAGACGCTTGGTCCCACGTCAGCCACATCACGGCCAGCAACGATCTTGGCGTTTACGACCTCAAGTACGCGGACAAGGGCTCCAACGTCCGTTCCAAGTCAGGAGACGGGTTCACCCCGTTCGGCCCGGGCCTCATTCCGGCAGCAGGGCTCAATCCGGCCGCCCTGCGCGTGCGCACCTGGGTCAATGGCGAACTTGTCCAGGATGACACCACCGCAGGATTGATCTTCTCCTTCAGCCAGATCGTGGCGGACCTGTCCCAGCTCATGACGCTGGAGCCCGGCGATGTGATTCTCACCGGCACCCCGGCGGGATCCTCCGTTGCTGGCCCTGGCGACGTGATTGAGGTCAAGGTGGACGCCCCGGAGGCAGGGCTGTCCACGGGACACTTGAGCACCACCGTCGTCCAAGGCACCATCGAGATGGCAGACTTCGGCAACGGCCCCAAGACCACCGATGCCGACCGCGTGGACGCTTGGGGTTCCCCCGAAGCATCCGGCTTGGCACCGAAGGGCCTCAGCGCCGAACTCAAGCGCAAGCTGACAAGCGTTGGTACCGCCACCCTCAGCGCCCAGCTGCGCAAGCGCGGGCTGAACAACGTCAGCATCGACGGGTTGAAGTCCACCCGCCCCGAACTGCGCATCGCCGGCATGGCCCGCACCCTGCGTTACGTGCCCAACCGTGAGGACTTGTTCAAGTCACACGGCGGCGGCTACAACGCCCAAAAGCGCATCATTAACACCTTGAACGACGGCGACGTGCTCGTCATGGAAGCCCGGGGCGAGCCCGGCACGGGCACCGTCGGGGACATCCTGGCCCTGCGTGCACAGATCAACGGAGCCGTGGCCATCGTTACCGACGGCGGCGTCCGCGACGTTGACGCCGTGGCAGCACTGGAGATGCCCACGTTCTTCACCGGAGCACACCCCGCCGTTTTGGGCCGCAAACACATTCCGTGGGACACCGATCTGACCATCTCCTGCGGCGGCGCCACGGTCCAGCCCGGCGACATCATTGTCGGGGACTCGGACGGCGTGCTGGTGATCCCGCCGTCGTTGGCACAAGAAGTCGCCGATGACGCCATCGCCCAGGAACACGAGGAAACGTTCATCGCGCAAATGGTCGCCGAAGGCAACAGCGTGGAGGGCCTGTACCCGATGAATGCCGCTTGGCAAGCAAAGTTCTCCGAGTGGGCCACCACGCACCCCAATCCGGCTGCACAGCCGTGATCACCGCGTCAGTCGGCGCACCTGCCGGCAGCAAGTCCGAGCAGGCCTACGCTGCCATCAAGGACAAGATCCTGGCCGGGAAATACACCCCCGGCTACCGGCTGGTGCTGGCCAAGCTCGCCAGCGATCTGGGATTCTCCGTGGTCCCCGTCCGCGAAGCCATCCGCCGGCTGGAGGCGGAAAGTTACATCACGTTTGAACGCAACATTGGCGCCACGGTGGCCGGGATAGACCCCACGGAATACCTGTACACCATGCAGACCCTGAGCATTGTAGAAGGCGCCGCCACGGCACTTTCCGCGCCGATGATCTCAGCAGCTGACATTGCCCGTGCCCGCGCAGTGAACACAAAAATGCGCGAGTGCTTAGCAGATTTCGACCCGATTCTGTTCACGGCGCTGAACCTGGACTTCCACAGCATCCTGTTTGAGAACTGCCCCAACCCGCACATCCTGGACCTTGTCCACCGCGGCTGGAACCGGCTGCAGGCGCTGCGTTCCTCCACGTTCAGCTACGTCCCTGGCCGGGCACAGCAGTCCGTGGCCGAACATGAAGCACTGCTGTCTTTGATCGAAAGCGGTGCCGGGCCCGACGCCGTCGAACATGCCGCCCGCGCTCACCGCACCGCCACTCTTGACGCCTACCTGGCGCGCACCAACCACCTAACCCAGCACTGAAGAAAAGGACCAACTCAATGGCTGATCACTACGTCCCGGAAAACCTTCCCACCCACATTCAGCACTACATTGACGGAAAGTTCGTCGATTCCGTCAACGGTGCAACGTTTGACGTCCTGAACCCCGTCTCGAACACCAACTACGCCACCGCTGCCGCTGGCCAGAAGGAAGACATCGACCTGGCCGTGGCCGCCGCAACCAGGGCCTTCAACGACGGGCCGTGGCCGCGCATGAAGCCGCGCGAGCGTTCACGCATCCTGAACAAGATCGCCGACGCCGTCGAAGCCCAGGAAGCTCGTTTGGCCGAGCTGGAGAGCTTTGACTCCGGCCTGCCCATCACCCAGGCACGCGGCCAGGCCATGCGCGCCGCAGAGAACTTCCGCTTCTTTGCCGACTTGATCGTGGCCCAGTTCGACGACGCCATGAAGGTCCCCGGCTCCCAGATCAACTATGTGAACCGCAAGCCGATCGGTGTTGCCGGGCTCATCACCCCCTGGAACACGCCGTTCATGCTCGAATCCTGGAAGCTGGCCCCCTCACTGGCTTCCGGTTGCACCGTGGTGCTCAAGCCGGCCGAGTTCACTCCGCTCTCCGCCTCACTGTGGGCCGGGATCTTCGAGGAAGCCGGACTCCCCCAGGGCGTGTTCAACCTGGTCAACGGCCTCGGCGAAGAAGCAGGAGACACACTCGTCAAGCACCCCGACGTCCCGCTGATCTCCTTCACCGGCGAAACCACCACCGGCCAAACGATCTTCCGCAACGCCGCCACGAGCTTGAAAGGCCTGTCCATGGAACTGGGCGGCAAGAGCCCGTGCGTGGTGTTTGCCGACGCTGACTTCGACGCCGCGATCGACTCCGCACTGTTCGGCGTTTTCTCCCTTAACGGCGAGCGCTGCACGGCTGGCTCACGCATTCTGGTTGAGCGTTCCATCTACGACGAATTCTGTGAAAAATACGCCGCACGTGCCAAGAACATCGTGGTCGGTGACCCGCACGACCCCAAGACCGAGGTGGGCGCCCTGGTCCACCCCGAGCACTACAACAAGGTCATGTCTTACGTTGACATTGGCAAGTCAGAGGGCCGACTGCTGGCCGGCGGCGGGCGCCCCGAGGGGCTGGAGCACGGCAACTACGTGGCCCCCACCGTCTTTGCCGATGTGAAACCCGAGGCACGGATCTTCCAGGAGGAAATCTTCGGCCCCGTTGTCGCCATCACCCCCTTCGACACCGACGAAGAGGCCCTGGAGTTGGCCAACGGCGTCAAGTACGGGCTCGCCGCCTACATTTGGACGCAGAACCTGACCCGTGCCCACAACTTCGCCCAGAACGTCGAGGCCGGCATGGTGTGGTTGAACAGTCACAACGTGCGTGATCTGCGCACCCCGTTCGGCGGGGTCAAGGCATCAGGATTGGGTCATGAGGGCGGCTTCCGCTCCATCGACTTCTACACCGATCAGCAGGCCGTGCACATCACGCTCGGTGCTGTCCACACCCCAAAATTCGGTGCCTCCGCCAGCGAATAAGCACCTCCCACCAGCATCTCGCATCAGGCATCCCCCACTCAACGAGGAGTACATCATGACCAACTTTGTCCCAACCCCCACCGCCCCGGCACCGGATATTGTCCGCTGCGCTTACATGGAGCTCGTGGTCACCGACCTGGCCAAGTCCCGCGAGTTCTACGTGGACGTGCTGGGTCTGCACGTCACTGAAGAAGACGAGAACACCATCTACTTGCGCTCCCTGGAGGAGTTCATCCACCACAACCTGGTGTTGCGCAAGGGCCCCCTCGCCGCCGTCGCCGCTTTCGCCTACCGGGTGAAGTCCCCTGCCGAGGTAGACGCCGCCGAAACCTATTACAAGGAGATAGGCTGCCGCACCGAGCGCCGCAAGGACGGCTTCACCAAGGGCATTGGCGACTCCGTCCGCGTTGAGGACCCACTGGGCTTCCCCTACGAGTTCTTCTACGAGACCGAACATGTGGAGCGCCTCACCCAACGCTATGACCTGTACTCCGCTGGCGAACTGGTCCGGCTGGACCACTTCAACCAGGTCACCCCCGATGTGCCGCGCGGGCGCAAGTACTTAGAGGACCTGGGCTTCCGCGTCTCCGAGGACATCAAGGACTCCGACGGCGTCACCTACGCCGCCTGGATGCACCGCAAGCAGACCGTCCATGACACGGCCCTGACGGGCGGCGACGGACCTCGCATGCACCACGTTGCCTTCGCCACGCATGAGAAGCACAACATCATCCAGATCTGCGACAAGATGGGTGCGCTGCGCATTTCCGACCGGATCGAACGCGGCCCCGGCCGCCACGGCGTCTCCAACGCGTTCTACCTGTACATCCTTGACCCGGATGACCACCGTGTGGAGATCTACACTCAGGACTACTACACCGGTGACCCGGACAACCCCACCATCACGTGGGATGTCCATGACAACCAGCGCCGCGACTGGTGGGGCAACGCCGTGGTCCCATCCTGGTACACCGAAGCCTCCCTGGTCCTGGACCTGGACGGCAATCCGCAGCCGGTCATCAAGCGCACCGACACCTCCGAAATGGCCGTCACGGTAGGCGCCGACGGCTTCTCTTACACCCGCGAACCGGGCGAGGAGCGCGGGTTCAAGTTGGGCACCCAGCTCTAACAAACAAATATCTTCGCCGGTCAGGCGATGGCCCCGCGCCCGTCCCCGGAAGCTCCCAACGCTCGCAAGCTCGCGGTGGACCCCTCGCTTCCGGGGGCCCCCCGCGGACGCCCGATAGATTCCGGTGCCATGCCTCACCCGGCTCCCGTCGATCGACTCACGACACTCGGGTTCAGCCCTTCAAACGTTAGGAGATACACCATGCTCGATGATGCAACTATTGCCGGCATTGCCGACGAACTTGTGGAGGCCGGTACAAGCCGGGTCCCGGTACCCCGGTTGACCCAGCGCTACCCGGAGATGACGGTGGAGGATTCCTACCGTGTCCAAAGGTTGTGGCGCGAACGCGGCGAGGCTGCCGGGCGCGTGCTGGGCGGGCACAAGATTGGCCTGACGTCCAAGGCCATGCAGTACGCCACCGGCATCACCGAACCGGACTACGGGGTCATTTTCAAGGACATGATCCTGGAGAACGGCTGCACCGTGGAGTGGTCACAATATTCGCACCCGCGCGTTGAGGTGGAGCTGGCGTTCCTGCTCAAGGAGGACGTGGAGGGGCCCAACGTCACGATCTTTGACGTGCTGCGTGCCACTGAATACGTGGTGCCTGCCCTGGAGATCCTGGATTCCCGGATTGAGATGGAGGGCCGGACCATTGTGGACACCATCAGTGACAACGCCGCCATGGGCGCCATGGTGGTGGGTGGCATCCCGGTGCGGCCCGACGACGTGGACCTGCGCTGGGTAGCCGCCATCCTGTACAAAAACCAGGCTGTTGAGGAAACAGGCGTCGCGGCCGGCGTGCTGAACCATCCGGCCCAGGGTGTGTCGTGGCTGGCCAACAAGATCGCCCCGCACGGGGACGGGCTCAAAGCGGGCGAGCTCATCCTCGCCGGCTCCTTCACGCGGCCCATGTGGGTCAATGCCGGGGACACCGTTTTTGCCGACTACGGAAAGCTGGGGACCATCACATGCCGCTTCGAGTGAGCCTTACCCCGTCTTTCAAGGACGCTCTGGCAGCAGCCGGCCGGCCGCTGGCGGGCATGTGGGTGTGCTCCGGCAGCCCGCTCGTGGCGGAAATTTGCGCCGGTGCCGGCCTTGATTGGCTGTTGGTGGACGCCGAGCACAGCCCCAACGGGCTCGAGGGCATCCTGGCTCAACTCCAGGCCGTCAGCGGGTATCCGGTCACGGCCGTGGTGCGTCCGCCCGTCAATGACACCGTGATCATCAAGCAGTATCTGGATTTGGGCGCCCAGTCGCTGCTGATCCCCATGGTCCACACGGCCGACGACGCCCGGGCTGCGGTTGCCGCTACCCGCTACCCCCCGCAAGGTGTGCGCGGTGTCGGCTCGGCCCTGGCCCGTTCGGCACGGTGGAACCGCGTCCCGGACTATCTGGCTCGGGCATCGGACACCGTCACCGTCTTGGTCCAGATCGAGTCCTCCGAGGCCGTGGGGAATATCGAGTCGATCATGGCCGTGGACGGGGTCGACGCCGTGTTCATCGGCCCATCCGATCTCGCAGCTTCGATGGGGGTGCTGGGGCAGCAGGAACACCCTGACGTGGTGGCCGCCGTGGAACATTGCATCACCCTGGCTAAGTCTGCCGGAAAGCCGGTTGGCGTGAATGCCTTCGGCGAAGCCACTGCCAGCCGATATTTGGATGCCGGGGTGGATTTCATCCTCACCGGCGCCGACGTTGCCCTGCTGGCCCGCGGCAGCGAAGCCCTGGCCAGCAAATACGTACCGGCCGTCGACTCCGGCCCGGCCACGAGCTACTAATCTCCACACCCGCTCGCAAGCTCGAGGCGGGTCCCTCGGGCGCGTGGGCCCAAAAGGGGTTTTTACGACAACCAGCAATTGGCCGCGAAGCGGAACTGCTCGCCTCCGTCCCCACTGGCTTACTCATCAGCAGGCAATGGCGCAACGCCGCCGTGATCTCCAACGCTTCCGCGCCCTTTGGTGGCGTCAAGCACTCGGGCCAGGGCCGGGAGAGCGGCAGCGAAGGCATCGCGGAATACACCACCTCCCCCGGCCGCCTACGCATGAGCCAACAACATACAGTTCAAAAATGGTGATGTAAGAGTCAGCCAAAGAAGCCTCCGGCTTGTATACCGAGGGTCTTCTTGCGGTAGCGTGGAAAGTCAAGACGCCCGGTGAATCCGGGCCCGGAAGGAGCACAAGTGTCCATCGTTGTCATTAACGCCCTCAAGGTTCCCGTTGAGGCAGGATCCGAACTGGAAGCGCGATTCGCTGCGCGCAAGCACTCGGTGGACGGCTCCCCGGGTTTCGAGGGTTTCAAACTGCTGCGCCCCGTCTCCGGTGAGGACCGCTACTTCGTCTACACGCAGTGGGCCACGCGAGAAGACTTCGAGAACTGGCGTGCCCTGCGGGCCGGTCACGACCACGCCGCCCAATCCCCCGTTGCAAGCGGCATGGACTTGCTGGAGTTTGAGGTTGTGGACCTAGGTTAAGCCGGCCAAGGAGCCCATGCCGTGATTGACCCGCGTAGCCAAGCCATCTTGATCCATTCCCGCGACGGGACGTTGTTCCAGGACAAAACCCAAAACGTTCTAGCGTACCGAGTGGACCGGTCCCGTACTTACGTCACGATGCAGGTCGGGGGTGGGGAAAAAGAGTACGGTTACGGCTCCGAGCGGGTCGTTATCTTGCACAATCCAAAAGTGGTCCCGCTCACCACCGGTACCCGGGTCCAAATTCACGGAGCCATGCGGAGCACTGCAACCGAAGCGCGGCGCTTCCAAGGTCCGCGCGGGCCGTGGTGGCGGATCTTCTTCGTCAGCGCTGGAGAGGACGTCTACCAGAACTACGCTGCAGAAGAGGTCAGTTTCCACCAGGATGCAGCGCAGTCATCCCGTGCATCAGGTGTCCTGGACTATTGGCGCCGCATCGTGTCCGGGCTGGACGCGCAGGATCCGCTCCGGTTTCCCTTCGGGAAGCTTGGGTTTGTGGACGCGGAGAGCGCCTTGGCCGCATACGTCAACGCCGTGCCCATCGAACGCTCCACCATCACCCAGCCCCTGATCTTCCCGTTCTCAGCAAACCTCAGCCAGCGCGAGGCCGTCACGACGTGCCTCAGTCACCCCATCTCGGTGATCGATGGGCCTCCCGGCACCGGGAAAACTCAAACCATTTTGAACCTCATCGCCAATATCATTGCCACCCCCGGCGCTACTGTCGGCATTGTGTCATTCAATAACTCAGCCGTGGACAATGTCCGCGAAAAACTCGAGGAGGAAGGGTTCGGCTATGTGGTCGCCGGGTTGGGCAGCCGTGAAAAAAAGGTGGAGTTCTTCGCCCGGCAATCCTCGAGAAATGAGAAAGTCAGCGGCTTGATCGAGAGTTCGGTGACGGCACTGCCGCCCGAGGAACAGCTCAGCAACGTCGACGAACGTCTGCAACTTTTGCAGCAGACGGAGTTGCAGTTGGCCCAGTTGCGGCAGGAGCACGATGCCTACCTGCTCGAACAGCGCCATTTCAGCAAGTACCTGCAGCGCCACGAGCCAGCCGAACTGGAAAATCTCCCGCTGCTGCATTCATCGTCGGGAACAATCTTGGACTATCTGGCCGAGACCGCACAGTGGCGTGCAGGCGAGAATCCGCTCCGACGCTGGGCGCGAGCGATCAGGGGATACTTCCGATACGGTCCCACTGGGAAACTTGACCCCACCGACACGGACACGCTGCTGCACCTTCAGCGCGCCTACTACGACAACAAGATCAGCGAGCTGCAACGCGAGATCAAAAAGTTGGAACAAACCCTAGAGCAGGCCAGCAGTGCCCAGCTTGCCAAGGAACACCGGCAACTCTCAATTCAGGCGCTGCGTGCCGGACTCCAGCAGCGGTACGGCCAGTCCATGCCGAAAAAATACGCGCTGGAGACATACAAACACGATTTTTCTGCGTTCACACATGACTACCCTGTCATCCTCAGCACCTGCCACTCACTGGGGCTCAGTCTCCCTGACGGATATCTGCTGGATTACCTAATCATCGACGAGTCCTCCCAGCTGAACCTGCTAGCCGCCGGATTGGTACTAAAAAGTGCCCGAAACGTGATCGTCGTGGGCGATCTGCACCAACTGCAGCACATTGCCCATAAGGCTGCAGGCGATGCTGCGAGCCCGGCACCAGCACCCGCCTACGACTACCAGCGACACAACATCCTGTCCTCCGTAATTGCACTTCACGGCGAAGCCCTTCCCCGGACAATGCTACGAGAACACTACCGCTGCGATCCGGCCATCATCGGTTTCTGCAACAAGAAGTATTATGACGGGCAGCTCGTGCCTTTCACAGCTCACAGACCTGAAATGCGCCCCCTGCGGATCGTGCGCACCGCCGCAGGGAATCACATGCGGGAACACCTTGACGGTGGCCGGTCCAATCAACGAGAGATCGACGTAGTCGTTCAGGAAGTCATCGAAGGGCAGTTCGCTGACACTGACAAGAAAACTATCGGCATTGCAACGCCCTATCGGATCCAGGCTGGCAAATTCACAGAACAACTTACAAGCATCCAGGCGGACACGGTCCACAAGTTCCAAGGCCGCGAAAAGGAAGTGGTCATTATGAGCACAGTCCTGGATGAGACGGCTCTAGGCCGGAAAGGCGTAGCCTTCGTCGACGACCCCCATTTGATCAATGTAGCCGTATCGCGGGCCTCGAAGCAGTTCGTACTTGTCACTAATCACGGCATGCTTCCCAAGAGCCGCAACCTGCGGGACCTCATTGACTACATCCAATACCAAGATCCGGACCAGGAAGTGCTCGAGAGCAACATCGTGTCCGTTTTTGACCTGCTGTACAAAGAATACTCACCACGCCTGGCACCGCTGGCAGCTCGGTTGAAGCACAGGACGGAATTCGCCTCCGAGAACATTATCTGGACGTTGCTCCATGAAATCCTTCAGGAGCGAGCGTACGTCGATTTCACGGTGGTGGATCAGGTCGTTCTGCACAACCTGCTTCCAGATCTCACAAAACTCACTCCCGAGCAGGCAGCGTACCTCAGGCACCGCACAACAACTCTGGACTTTGTGGTTTACAACCGAATCACCAACCGGCCAGCCTTCGCAATTGAAGTCGACGGGTTCGCCTTCCATGAAAACGATCCCATCCAGCTGGCGCGGGACGCTCACAAGGATGCGATCTGCGCCGTGTACCACATCCCCCTTCTACGACTGGCCACCACTGGCAGCGGGGAGGAAAACATCCTCCGCGGGTGGTTGGACGCCAAGGCGCTGGGCGGGGCGTGATGCAGGATGCCCGAGCACCTCTTCACAGCTTTTGCCCTTAACGAAACACCGCCCTGCTAAACGCGCTGGCCCGAATGGATCTGCGCGAAGAATGTGCCCAACTCGGCAGTGGCGGTCAGCGGCAGGATGTTGGCCACGTACTGGTCCGGGCGCACCACGACGACGGCACCGGTGCGGTCAATCTCGCGCACATCAAAGATGTCGTTGCCGGGGATGATCCCATAGGCCTTCTCGTAATCGGTGAGCTGGAATGGTCCCACGAGCGGCTTGAACGCTGCTGGAACGGCGTTGATGTCGAGGTCTTCATGTTTGTGCTGGTAGATGACCTTCACATCAAACCAGGCATCGGCGTCGAGCCCTGCCGGTGTTACCGCAAGGGGTGAATCCGGCGCCGTGGAGAGCCATTGCGCCAGGGCGTCGGTCGGTGAGCCGGTTCCTGGCAGGGCCGGGTCGGCAAAGACGTAGATACGCCAACGGCCATCTGCGGTGGCGTGGTGGCCAAGGTGAATCGGGTTCGTGTCACAGATGCGTGAAGCGTATGTGGATTTAAAGCGCTTGCCCACCGGGAAACCGACGGCAAGATGTTGGTGCACGGAATCAGCGGTAATCAGCGACGGCGCATATTCGGTCATGAACCCAGCCGGAAATTCGGCCGTGCGCACGTAGTAGTCCTCCAACTCCGCTGGATTCTGGAACTCCTCGGGCTTCTTGGCCATCAGCGCTGACCATTCCTTATCGAAGTCGATGAGGTTCTTGGCCACCACCTGACGCTCAGCCGAGTATGTGGACAGCAGGGTCTCGGGGCTGCGCCCGTCGAGGACGTGAGCGAGTTTCCACCCGAGGTTGAAGCCGTCCTGCATGGAGACGTTCATCCCCTGACCGGCCTTGGCACTATGCGTGTGGCAGCCGTCTCCGGTGATGAAAACACGCGGGGTGCGCCTCCCTATGTCCTCCAAGAGGACGTCATCAAAGCGGTCCGTCAGGCGGTGCCCCACCTCGTACACGCTGTTCCACGCAACATGACGCACGTCCAGGGTGTAAGGGTGGAGGATTTCGTTGGCCTTGGAGATGATCGCCTCCATGCTGGTGTTGCGCACGGCACCGTTGTCATCTTCGGGCACAACCCCGAGGTCCACGTACATACGGAACAGGTAGCCTCCTTCGCGCGGGATCAGCAGGATGCTTCCGCCAGTGTGGGACTGGATGGCGCATTTGGTCCGGATGTCCGGAAAGTCCGTGCTGGCCAAAATGTCCATGACGCCCCATGCGTGGTTGGACTTGTCTCCCGCCATGGTGGCACCGATCGACGCGCGGACCTTGCTGCGGGCCCCGTCGCAGCCGACGACGTACTTGGCGTGCACCACGCGAACGGATCCTTCGTCCGGGCCGGCGCTGCGTGCGAGGGTAACCTTGACGGGGTACTCGCCCTCATCGGCAACCTCAAGCGTTTGGAAGTCCCAGCCGTAGTCGGGTGTCAGGCGGGCGGGTGAGTTTTGTGCCACTTCGGCAAAGTAGTCAAGCACGCGGGCCTGGTTCACTATCAGATGCGGGAATTCGCTGATCCCTGTCGCGTCGTCAACAGCGCGGCCGCCCCGCACAATGCGTGTGGCATCCTTCGTGTCCGGGCGCCAGAACGCCATCTCCGTGATGTGGTACGCCTCGGCGATGATCCGCTCGGCAAAGCCAAAAGCCTGGAACGTTTCTACACTGCGAGCCTGAATGCCATCCGCCTGGCCAATCTCCAGACGGCCTCCCCGGCGCTCCACGATCCGCGTGGTGATGTCGGGGAACTGGGAAAGCTGGGCGGCGGTGAGCATGCCGGCCGGACCCGATCCGACAATCAAAACATCCACTTGCTCGGGCAGCTCTTCAGGGCGGTCGATCCCGGTCCCTGCTGCCTCGTGAATGCGCGGGTCACCGGAAACGTATCCGTGGTGGTGGAATTGCACAGGGTTCTCCTCGTTGCACTGGGGCGGCTCATTCACCACCACCCTCAAGGTGTTCACTATTTGAACACAACGTTCTAATAGCGCACACTAAGCATAATTGTGTGTGACAGATCACGCAACCCTGCCACTTGAAGATGCCAGAGGTGATGGCCTTGTTTGGGGTGATCAACGTGCTGGCCATTGGGATGGGCGTGATCGCCGACCACTATCTGAGACACACCATGGCTGAGGATGTGCTGCGTGGGTGGCCGCCGTCTCCAGAAGCTGCGGAACACCCGTCTTTAGTGCGGCACCGAACGTTTCATCCTCGGCGCGGGCCCCTTGCTGGACCGGCTGCTTGCCGGTACCTGCCAGCATTCGGGGGATTGGCGCCAGGGTCAAGAGATTCAGGGTCAAGAGGTTCAGCCCTTGTCGCGAAGGGCCCCCCGTTGTCCGGCGCTAGCAACGGCTGAAACGTGCAACTGAACCGGGGTGCTGCCATCACGATTCAAGGGTGGGCACAGCTCCACGCGCATAGCATCCTCAAGACTGGCGAGGCGCTCCAAGTCCTCAACAACGCAGAATGACATCCCCAGGTTACCCACCATCCAATTACTCAGGACCTCTTCGTCAGCATCTGTCAGCCGTGGGTGCGCTGACTTTCCATGCCATTGCGCCTGCAGTCCCAGAAGCGCCGCCAACGAACGGCGAAAAGTGGACTTAGATGTCTGCACATTGTGGTGCCGGGCACGGCTGCGCAAGTTCGTGGCTCGTCCCACATATATCAGGTCTCCACGTTTGAGCGGGCTCAATTCAGCAGGCCAGCTCATACCCTTCGGCATGGCACCGGTGAGATAACACTTGTAGATGCCGGGAGCAAAGGGCATAGCCGCCCACGCATTTTTGATGGCGGTTGTGTGCGTGAATTTGAGATCTTCCATCCGTTGACTTTATTACATCGCGACGGCTTTCCCTTTTTTCGAAAAAATCCCCTTGCGTGCCAGCCTTAGGCGAGGTCTGCCGGGTCAAACTCAACAGTTGCAAGGGTCTGCCTCGTTGCAGGATCAATCATGACAGCCTCGATGTCGTCGTCGAGCATAATAAAATCGCCCTTGTTAGTCCTGAAGTGCCAGGCTAAAACGGTGTCGCCGTTGCGGGCGTAGTGAGGATCTCCCATGATGATCTTCTCCAAGGTGTGGCCTGCCAGCTCACAAAGTTCACGAATGATCAGCTCAAACTCGGGGGCATCCTCTAGTTCAGCTTCCATTCGACGCTCTTCAAGGTCTGTCACAGTGCCAACGCGGGCTTCGATGTGAGCCCTCAGATCGTCGGCGTTCAGTATCAGCAGCCCATCCTGACCGCGCAGCCACTGCGCGTTCAGACCAGTGACGTCCTCGGTTTCCAGCAGTTCTTCAAATTCACTATCAAGGGCTTCAAGCGCTGCAACACCATCAGAGCGGTCAGCGCTTTGATCTACTTCATCTTCAAGGTAAGCGGCAGTATCGGCTTCGGAGAGGAGTTCATAAAGTGCCGCGGTACGGTTGAAAAGTTCCAGATGCCCTTTCGCCCCCATGCCTTCCAGCCCTTCCCGGATGTAGCCATCGAGCTCTTCTCGGTCTGGTGTCATGAAAACATACTGGGCGAATCCGCCGTCGAGCGCCGCGGTGAGGTAAAAGTCTACGAAGTAGCTGCGCAAGGCATTGGGTGCGATCTCATCGGCGTTCAACAGCGCCAAGTACATCTCGTTCACCACTGAAACGTTGTCGCCAACAACATCTTCGTTATCGGCGGCGGCGCCTTCAGTGGTCAATACGACGGGGAATTGTTGCGTGCTCATGAAAGTTCCTCACGTTTGGGAGCCTTATTGCCCTTGACACCTTCACGCTATGCGGCGCCGTCGGATAGGGACCCTAGACCAAGTGAACGTCAGAGGAAAATCAGTGGAACATATTGCGCCTTGCCCCTTAGCTAGCCCGTTTTACCTCCCTTGGTGGGCCTGCAGAAATTTGTACACTTCAGTCTCATCAACGCCTGGAAACGCTCCCTGGGGCATGGCTGCCAGCAAGTGTGAGTTGGCGCGCGTTGACGGCCAAGCAAGCCCCGCCCATTCAGCCGAAAGCTCCTCCGGCGGGCGACGGCAGCATGAAGGATCAGGGCATTTGGATGCCGAGCGCTCAGTGGTTTCCCGGCCACGGAACCACTTCACATGCGCATAAGGCACCCCGATGCTCAGTGAATAGTCACCCGAGGAATGCTTTTCCGTCCGGGCGGTGCACCAGAACGTTCCCACCTCTGTGTCGGTGTACTGATTAAAGGCCCTGAACTTATCTGGCACGTCAAAAACGGCTCGTGAGGTCCAGAATCTGCACACCGCCTGCCCTTCGATGGCACCTGTGTGATCGGCGGGGAAGTTCACGTCGTCATTCTCATACGCTTTGTGGATGATCCCGGATTCATGCACTTTTTGAAAATGTGTGGTGATGCCTAAATGTTCGGTGGCTAGATTAGTGAACCGGTGAGCTGCCGTCTCATATGAAACAGCGAAGGCATCACGAATGTCCTCGATGGCCAACTCTTTAGCTGCCTTGGCTTCTTTGAGGAAGCTGACAGTGGCGCGTTCTGGCATTAGCAGTGAAGCGGCAAAATAATTGGTGTAAACGCGCTGGCGTAAAAAGTCTGCGTAGTTACGGGGAGTCTTATGCCCCAAAACGTAGTGCCCCAGTGCCTGCAGCAGCACCGAACGGGGGTCATGATCCGATCGCTGACCCTGGGTGAGATAAATTCGGCGATTCTTCAAGTCCGTTACTGACCGGGTTGAATGTGGCAAATCTCCCACATAATGCAGGTCAAAACCAAGGTGCTCCGCCACGTCTGCAGCCACGTGGTGGGACAACGGGCCCCTGTCGTGCCCCACAGCTTTCAACAGGTCTTGAGCTTGACGTTCAATCTCCGGGTAATAGTTGTTGCGTTCACGCATTTCCATCCGCAACTCATTGTTGGCCCGCCGCGCTTCTTCCGGCGTGGCCGACTGCTCATCAAGGCGGCGTTCCAGCTCGTGCTGCAGACCAACAAGCGACTCCAAAACTTCCGTGGAAAGCCGCGAACCCACGCGCACTGTGGGTAATCCCAGCGACTGATAAAGCGGACCCCGCTGCGCCCGCTCCAGCTCAATTTCAAGAGCCGCCCGTCGGTTTGGCGGCTCCGCTCCCAGCAGTTGTTCAAGCCCAACTCCCAGTGCCACCGCCAGTTGCTGCAGCAGGGTTAGCTTGGGCTCCCGCTTGCCGTTCTCAATGAGAGAAAGTTGTGACGGGGCGGTCCCTACTTTCGCACCCAAATCATCCAGTGTCATGCCCAGATTCTTGCGCAGATGGCGGACCCTCCTGCCCAGCGAGATGATATCCAATTCACCCGCACCCTCGCCTCGCAGCGCCGGTGTTTTGCCCACATACCAACCCGTATTAGCCATTTCTTGAGTATATGCGAAGAAATGCGAATCTTTCCACTAAAGACCACTAGCTTTGGGCCGAAAACACCTGAATAGTTGAAATCACGAAGAAAGAACGTGGTTCTACAACCTCAGAGACGAGTTTGAGCCCGTGACTTCGGCAAAGGACACCCCCAACAAGGAGCCATCACCATGACTGCAGCATTCGAACCCGCAACGACGCCCGAGCAGACCAATGCACAGGCGGCCACAGCCCTCGAACTCGAGTGGGCAGCCAACCCCCGTTGGTCCGGCCTCGAACGCTCGTACCCTGCCGCCGATGTGATTAAGCTCCGCGGCCGGGTCCAAGAAGAGCACACCCTGGCCCGTCGCGGCTCCGAAAAATTGTGGGATCAGCTGCGCAACGCCGCCCCGGGTGGCTACACCAACGCACTGGGTGCCCTGACAGGAAATCAGGCAGTCCAGCAGGTCAAGGCTGGCCTGAAGGCCGTTTACCTCTCCGGCTGGCAGGTTGCTGCTGACGCCAACTCAAACGGCAATACCTACCCTGATCAGTCCCTGTACCCGGTGGACTCGGTGCCCAAGGTTGTGCGCCGCATCAACAATGCGTTGCTTCGCTCGGATCAGATCGAATTCTCCGAGGGTCTGAAAAGTGTTGATGATTGGCTAGTGCCGATTGTGGCCGACGCCGAAGCCGGCTTTGGTGGTCCGTTGAACGCCTACGAGCTCATGAAATCCATGATCGTTGCCGGCGCATCCGGTGTGCACTGGGAAGACCAGTTGGCCAGCGAGAAGAAGTGCGGCCATTTGGGCGGCAAGGTTCTCATTCCCACCTCCCAACATGTGCGGACACTGAACGCTGCACGCCTGGCAGCCGACGTTGCCGGCGTACCTTCAGTCATCATTGCCCGTACTGATGCCGAAGCCGCCACCCTCATCACCTCAGATGTGGATGAACGCGATCAGCAGTTCGTAACCGGCGAGCGCACAGCAGAAGGTTTCTACCACATCAAGAACGGTCTGGAGCCCTCCATTGCCAGGGCCCGCGCCTACGCCCCGTACTCCGACCTCATCTGGATGGAGACGGGAACCCCCGATCTGGAGCATGCGAAAAAGTTTGCCGAAGCCGTCAAATCCGAATTCCCTGACCAGATGCTCGCCTACAACTGCTCACCGTCATTCAACTGGAAAAAACACCTGGATGACTCAACAATCGCAAAGTTCCAACGGGAGCTTGGCGCCATGGGATACACCTTCCAGTTCATCACACTGGCTGGTTTCCACTCCCTGAATTACTCGATGTTTGATCTTGCCCATGGCTACGCCCGAGAAGGCATGAGTTCATACGTCGAACTGCAGGAGCGAGAATTCGACTCCGAAGCACGCGGCTACACCGCTACCAAGCACCAGCGCGAAGTGGGCACAGGCTACTTCGATCTGGTCGCGACAGCCCTGAACCCAAACAGCGGCACCCTCGCATTGGCTGGTTCCACCGAAGCCCAGCAGTTCCACTAACAGCTTTCACCTTTCTCATTTATGAGGCAGTTGATGGTGCAAAGAGGTCCAACCCGGTCTGCTTTGTTCCCCAGCTGCCTCATAGGTGAACCAGACTTGGAGAATTCCCATGAACTCGACTAACAGCCTGAACGGAATTACGTTCAACGGCATCACACTGACAGCCCCGCCGATTCACCGCCAGGATGAAATCCTGACTCCGGAGGCTCTGGATTTCATTGCGGCACTGAACCGCAAAACAACTGCACGCAGGCACGAGCTGCTCGCAGCCCGCCAGACTCGACGTCGCCAGATTCTCAGCGGCACCGATCCTCGCTACCTGCGCGAAACCTCCACTATCCGGGAAGATCCTAACTGGCGAGTAGCTCCGCCGGCACCCGGGCTGGAAGACCGTCGTGTAGAGATTACGGGTCCGGTTGATAAAAAGATGACCATCAACGCCCTGAACTCGGGGGCTAAAGTGTGGCTGGCTGACATGGAAGACTCCTCAACCCCTACCTGGGGCAACGTAATCCGTGGACAGCTGAACTTGATTGATGCGCTGGAACGCCGCATTGATTTCACCAGCCCCGAGGGCAAAGAATACCGTTTGGCCCCGCAGGAGGACCTGCCCACTATTGTTGTCCGTCCGCGCGGATGGCACCTGCCAGAGAAGCACCTGCTGATCAATTCCAAGCCGATGGCTGGTGGAGTTGTGGACTTCGGGCTGTACTTTTTCCACAACGCCCACCGTTTGATCGCCCAGGGCAAGGGACCGTACTTCTACCTTCCAAAGATTGAAAACCATTTGGAAGCCCGCCTGTGGAATGACATCTTCATCCACGCCCAGGACCTGTTGGGCATCCCGCAGGGCACCATCCGTGCCACGGTTTTAATCGAGACCATTACGGCCGCTTTCGAAATGGAAGAGATCCTCTACGAACTCCGTGATCACGCTGCCGGGTTGAACGCCGGACGCTGGGATTACCTGTTCTCAGTGATCAAGAACTTCCGTACCCGCGGGCCTCGTTTTGTACTCCCTGACCGCAACCAAATCACCATGACAGCACCGTTCATGCGCGCCTACACCGAACAGCTGGTAAGGGCCTGCCACCGCCGTGGCGCCATGGCTATCGGTGGGATGGCAGCATTTGTGCCCAACCGTCGCGATCCGGAAGCCAACGCCAACGCGATGGACAAGGTTCGCGCCGATAAGACCCGTGAAGCCAATGACGGCTTTGACGGCTCTTGGGTGGCCCACCCTGACCTGGTTCCGGTTGCCATGGAGGTCTTCGACGAGGTCCTTGGCTGGAATCCCAATCAGATCAGCCGGCTGCGTGAGGATGTGGAGCTTGATGACAGGGCACTGCTGAACGTTGCCGGCACCCTGGGCAATATCACCGAACAGGGAATCCGAGACAACATTTGGGTTGGTGTCCAATACATCGAGTCTTGGTTGCGCGGGCACGGTGCCGTTGCCCTGAACAACCTCATGGAGGATGCCGCCACCGCGGAGATCTCCCGCTCTCAGATCTGGCAGTGGATCAACAGCCAGGCCATCACAGACACAGGGGAACTGATTACCTACGACTGGGTCCACGAGATGGTTCAAGAGGAGTTCGCCAAACTTCCCCGATTCGATGCGGACCGTTTTGACGATGCCCTGGAAATCTTCACCGATGTTGCCATGGGCGAGGAATTTCCGGCCTTCTTGACCACATCCGCCTACGCCAACTACCTCCACGCAACACCGGAGCAGGCCTCCAGCGGAACACACCAGCTGGCGGCAGCATAAGTTTGGTTGTTTCCCGGACGCTAGCCACTGCAGGCCCGATCGTCGGGTCCCGGTGAAGCAACCTTAATAGTGAGTATCCATAAGTACGACGGCGTTTGGCGGGTTCACATGGAACCCGGCAAGCGCCGTCGTGCTTGGGCTGGAATAACGGGCGTGTTGCCATGGTTCTGGCAGGTATGAAGATCGAAATTTTCTCCGACGTGGCTTGCCCGTGGTGCTATATTGGCAAGCGCCGTTTTGAAACCGCCCTGAACGCGTTCCCGCACAAGGATTCGGTGGAGGTGCTGTGGCGCAGTTATCAGCTGGACCCCACACTTCCCCAGCACTACGACGGCACCGAGCTGGACTACCTTGTGGAGCGCAAGGGCATGGATCGCGAGCAGCTCATGGGCATGCTCGGCCAGGTCAAGGATGCGGCTGAGGGTGAGGGGCTGCACTACAAATTTGAAGAGATTGTGGTGGCGAACAGCTTCTCCGCCCACGAACTGCTCCATTTGGCCGCCGCACACGGCAAGGCGGATGCTGTTAAAGAAGCGTTGCTCTCAGCGCACTTTGAGCACGGTGCGGACATCGGCGACCGCGAGGCGCTGGTGAGCATTGGCGCCCGTGCGGGTCTTTCCGCCGTTGATATCAATGAGGCACTGGACACCGGCAAGTATGCCGATGAGGTCCGCAACGACTTCGCCGAGGCACGTGCCATTGGTGTTACCGGTGTGCCGTTCTTTGTGATCGATCGGAAGTACGGAATTTCCGGCGCCCAACCGGCGGAATTGTTCAGCCAAGCACTCGAGGAGGCGTGGCAGGAAGCCAACCCGCTGACAATGGTTGACTCAGGATCTGAAACCGCCGAGTCCTGCGGTCCCCAGGGCTGCACCCCTTGAGAGTCCCCGTCGCATTTAGCAACCAGGACTGAACTTTTTTCGCAAAAGCCGCCGTTTGGGAGATAAGCCACCCCGCGCGGGGTGGCTTATCTCCCAAACGGCGGCTTTTTTCGTATTCTGTGCCCGCGATAGAGTGGTTGAACTATGAGCATCCCCAAGAACGCGCCCGCTTCGGTGCGCATTGACGCGTGGTTGTGGTCAATTCGCGCGTACAAGACTCGTTCCGTGGCCACCGCAGCCTGCCGCGCCGGTCACGTAAAACTCAACGACGCCAACGCCAAGGCCGCGCACACAGTTGTCCCCGGGGACACTATTCGCGTCCGTCAACCCGGTTACGACAGAATCCTTGAGGTCCGCAGGCTCATCAACAAGCGCGTCGGGGCCGAGGCCGCCTCGCACTGCTTCACCGACCACACTCCCGCACGCCCCGCCCTTCCGGCGCTTGGTCTGCCGCAGCGTGATCGCGGCACCGGCCGGCCCACTAAGAAGGACCGTCGAGACATGGACAAATTGCGCACAGAAGACTAGCCCGCACCCAGGGCAAAGTTTGCAGCGCAAAGCAAAGTGCCGCCGTCGTTCTTGAAGAACGACGGCGGCACGCAACTTGCAGTGGTGCGGATTACGCTTCCACGATGATGACTGTGTAGACCGGCTTGCGGCGCAACGCCCTGTCCGACCAGCGCAGCAAGGAATCGGCAATAGCCTTTTCTGCGACTGGACCCGTCTTCTCGCCACGGAGACCGGAGATTGCCTTCTCCACAACGCCGGTGGCCTTTTCCAGGTCCTTCTCAGTGAGGTTGAAGCCAACCGGGAAGAATTCCGGGTCTTCTTCAATGCTGCCGGTGTCAGGATTGACGATCAGCAATAAGGTCACAGCGCCGTCTGCACCCAAGCGGAGACGGTCCTGCAAGGACTCCTCCGTGGCGGCACCGGCAACCATATTTTCTACGTAGACGTACGCGGCGGGAACACTACCGCTCACCCGTGCCACGCCGTCCTTGAGGTCGATCGTGGTGCCATCTTCAACGATCAAAGTGTGCTTGGGATCAACACCGGTGCGGATGGCAAGTTCGGCGTTGGCCTTCAAGTGCCTGTACTCACCGTGGACCGGCATCACATTGCGCGGGCGGACCAGGTTGTAGCAGTAGACGAGTTCACCGGCGCTGGCGTGGCCAGAGACGTGAACC
Source organism: Arthrobacter sp. TMP15 (assembly GCF_039529835.1). Taxonomy (NCBI): domain Bacteria; kingdom Bacillati; phylum Actinomycetota; class Actinomycetes; order Micrococcales; family Micrococcaceae; genus Arthrobacter; species Arthrobacter sp. TMP15. The sequence goes on along the minus strand of NZ_CP154262.1, from coordinate 315,308 downwards.
TTCGCGTTGCCCTTGTGAATAACATTTGCGCCCTGCTTGGTGAGATCGTTGATCAACCGGTAAATAGAGGATTCGTTACCCGGGACCAATGAGCTGGCCAACAGGACGGTGTCACCCTCTGTCAGGTTGATCTGGTGGTCGCCGTTGGCCATACGCGCCAGAGCAGCCATCGGCTCACCCTGAGAACCGGTGCAGATCAGAACAGCCTTGTTCGGCGCCATCTTCTCCAGTTCCCTGGCTTCTACCAGCATGCCGCGCGGGATTTTCAGGTATCCCAGTTCGCGCGCAGTGGTCATGTTCCGGACCATGGAGCGGCCAACGAACGCTATCTTGCGGTTGTATTTGTGCGCAGAATCGATGATCTGCTGGATGCGGTGCACGTGGCTGGCGAAGCTGGAGACCACTACGCGGCGCGGGGCGGTGCGCATAACCTGGTCAATCGCTGGAATCAGGTCAGCCTCAGCTGCCAAAAATCCAGGGACTTCGGCGTTGGTGGAATCAGGCATGAACAAGTCAACGCCTTCTTCTCCCAAGCGGGCAAAGCCGGCCAGGTCAGTGATGCGCTTATCCAACGGGAACTGGTCCATCTTGAAGTCACCAGTTTCCAGCACCAAACCGGCGGGCGTGCGGATGGCAACTGCAAGGCCGTCCGGGATGGAGTGGTTTACTGCCAGGAATTCAACGTCGAACGGGCCGAACTTGCGGCGGTCGCCTTCCTTGACCTGGATCATCTTGCCCTTGATCCGGTGCTCATCCAGCTTGGTCTTCAGGAACGCCAGCGTCAGTTTGGCTGAGATCACGGGGATGTCCCCGCGGTGCTTGAGCAGGTACGGCACTCCGCCAATGTGATCCTCGTGGCCGTGAGTTAGCACCAAGCCAACCACGTCCTGCCATCTGTCCTTCAAGTAGGAGAAGTCAGGCAGGATCAAATCGACGCCGGGGTGGTGCTCTTCAGGGAACAAAACTCCGCAGTCAACGATCAGCAGTTTTCCTGCGAATTCGAAGACGGTCATATTACGGCCAATCTCCCCCAAACCACCAAGGGCAACAATGCGCATGGCACCATCGGCAAGGGCGGGCGGGGTTTGGCGGGCAGTTCTTCTCATGGATTCCAGACTTTATGCTGTAGTGGGCGACAGGCTGGCGAGGTTGCGCCGCCGTTTGTTGCGATTCTTTCGGTCAAGTTTCAGACCGGTATCGCTAAAAATTTTGGGGTTGCTTAGCTGATTTTACCACCGCCACCGCACTTGATTTCCCGCATCCACGAAGAGCATGCATCACTTCGACCAAACGCGGGGGTAGTTGATACTTTTTGCACCCGGTAGACCACGTGCAAAAAGTATCAACTACCCCCGCGTAGACGAAAAATGGGTCTCGACTACGCACCCACCCACAACACGTGCAGGCTTACGCGTCTTGCCGCCACGAGTTCCACAACGCAGCGTAGGATCCGCCTTGCGCCAGCAGTTCATCGTGGGAACCCAGCTCGGAAATTCGTCCCTTTTCCACCACCGCCACACGATCGGCGTCGTGCGCGGTATGCAGGCGGTGCGCAATCGCCACAACAGTCCGTCCGGCCAAAACGGCACTCAGTGAAAACTCCAGATCGCGGGCGGCCTGCGGATCGATCAACGAGGTCGCCTCGTCCAGCACCAGTGTGTGCGGATCCGCCAGCACTAGCCGGGCCAACGCCAGTTCCTGCGCCTGAGCGGGGGTCAGCGTGTGTGATCCCGAACCCACTTCAGTGGCAATACCTTCGGGGAGGGCACGCACCCAAGATAAGGATCCGACGTCGGAGAGGGCCTTTTCGATCTGCGCGTCAGTTGCATCGGCCTTCCCCAAGCGGACGTTGTCTGCCAGCGTTCCCACGAACACGTGGTGTTCTTGGGTGACCAAGGCGACCTCTCCTCGTAATTCATCCAGCGGGCGGTCAACCAACGGCACCCCGCCCACCGTGACGGAACCGGAAGTAGGTCCATGGATTCCGGCCAGCAACCGGCCAAGGGTGGACTTACCCGCCCCAGAAGGACCCACCATGGCCAGACGCTCGCCGGGACGGAGCGTGAGATCGATCCCGTGCAAAACGTTGTGGCCTTCACGGTAGGCGTAACGGGCGTTGTTGAGAATAATTTGCTCATCTGTGGGCACCGCATCCGTGGCGATCCTGTCCGGAGAAACGTTGCGGATGCCCACAATGCGGGCCAACGATGAGGCGCCCACCTGGATCTCGTCGATCCACATGATCAGCGTGTCCACGGGGTCGATGAGTTGCATGGCATACAGCGCAACCGTGGCCACCATGCCAGTGGTGACAAGGTCTTGGGATGACAGCCAGCCGCCCCACAACAGCACGGCAGCCACCGGGAGCCAGAAAGCGAGTTCGGTCACCGGGAACAGTATTGTGCGCAATCCCAGCGTGTACTTTTCACGTTCAAAGCAGTTTTTTAGAGCCGCATCGATCCTGTTGCGCCGGTGCGGCCCAAGACTCAGCGCGTCAACTGTGCGGGCACCCTCGATGGTCTCGGTGATGGCGCCATTGAGCACCGCGTAGCTTTCGCGCTCCGCCAAGTATCCGGCAGTGGCGCGCTTGAGGTACCAGCGTGTGACGGGAATCAGCAATGGTGTACCCACCAGCAGGGCCACGGCCACAAGTGGACTGGTCAAGAGTGCTGCGGTGGCCGTCAGCGCAATGGTTGCTACTGAAACCAGCACCTGTGGAACACCAAAGCGGACGGTGTGTGAGACCGAGTCAACGTCGTTGGTTGTGCGGGACACAAGGTCACCGGTCCCCGCCTTTTCCACGGTAGATAGCGGAAGCGAGGTGACCTGCTCCATGAATTCCTCACGGAGTTGGGCAAATACTTTCTCCCCCAACACCATGCCTTTACGCCTGGCCCATCGCGCCAGTATGGTCTGCACAATCACAAAGCCAGCCAAGCTCATCGCCACAGTGGCAATAAACCCGGCAGTGGTGCCAACGCTGATGGCGTCTACCAGCCTGCCCAAGAGGAACGGTCCGGCCAGACCTGCCGCAGCAGACACAACATAGAGCCCAACCACACCGGCCAGTGGCTTTTTGTGTGCGCTCATCAAACGCAAACCCTCTGCCTTAACCTGAGCGGAATCCGCCACAGGAAGCTTGTTATCAGCCATCAGTTTCCCCCACCGTTTGTGCCGGTATTGTTCACAACTTCGGCGCTGTGGCCATCCATACCTTCGCCGCGGATTACCACTTTTCGGTAATCCGGAACGGTGTCCAGGAGCTCGCGGTGCGTACCCTGCGCTAAAATTTTCCCGTCCTGCAGGAACACCACAGTATCCATAGCGCCCAGTAGCAGCGGGCTAACACTGACCACCACTGTGGTGTTCTCAGGTACCCCGCGAGTGCGTTGCAGGGCCGTGGCGATCCGGGATTCGGTGTGCGCATCAACGGCACTGGTCGGTTCAATCAGCACCAGCACTTCCGCTTCTGTCAGCACTGCGCGCGCCAAAGTTAAACGTTGGCGCTGCCCGCCGGAGAAACCGCGTCCTTTCTCCGTCACTTCGTCATCTAGTCCGTTGTCCAGACCATCAAATACGTCATGGGCACTAGCTACCTCAATGGCATCCATGATCTGGGCATCGGTATGCTTTCCCGTAGGATCCAGTTCCTCCCGCAGCGTTCCGGTGAATAACTGCGGCTCAGCATCAGAGACAACGATCCGTGAGCGGACCTCACGCAGCGGCATCAGGTGCAGCGCTTCGGCACCCCAGCGCACCTCCGCCTCACGCAACACCGCATCCTCAAACCGGCCAAGCCGCCGGGCTAGATTTGCTGACTGGGCAGGATCGCCGGAGACGACGGCGGTTAGCGTACCTGGTGCAATCACCACCCCCGTTGCCGAATCGAACAAAGCGCTCGGTGCGAAGGGGGCCGGCACTGTAGCCTCGACGTCGTGCACGGCAGAAGGGGTGGCCAAAACATCAATGATGCGCCGGGCTCCCACTTGGGCGCGAATAAAACGCGAAACTGCATCGGCTGCGGTGCGGATGGGGGACACCAGGAATACCGCGTACCCATAAAGAGCCACGAGCTGGCCGGTGTCGATTTGTCCGGATAATGCCTGCAGGGCGCCGATCCAGGTGAAGGCCACGCTGAACACGCCAACCACCAAGACCTGCGCAGCATCCAAATCGGCCAGCGAATACGCCACCTTATTACCCGCCAGCTGCGTAGTACGTGAACGCTCCCTGTAACGCTGAACGAAGATGTGCTCCCCGCCAATGCCCCGCAAAACGCGCAGGCCCGTTACGGTGTCTGCGCCCAAGGCAGTCATCTGGCCGGCGGCCTCACGCTGTTCCTTTTGACGCCTTTGCAAAGGCCGGATCACGAACATCAGTGCGGCACCGCATAGCGGCACACCAAATAACACCACCAATCCCAACTGCCACGATGATTGGAAGACCAAAAAGGAGACCAGCAGGTAGCCCACCACGGAACCGGCCAAGCGCGCGGCCACGTCAAAGATCTCCCCAATGCGCATGGCATCGGAGGCACAAGTGGAGACCACTTCCCCCGTGGAGAATTTTTGCGGCAACGCATCTCCACTGCGGGTCACCTTGTAACCCACCACTTGGGCGGAACGGTACGCGGCCTGCAACCAATTACTCACGGCTGCGCGGTGACGCAAGGTAGCGGAGATGGACTGCACGATTGTCAACGCAACCAATACGCCCACCCAGGTAGAGAGGCGGGCGAAGTTGCCGGGCAGAATGCCCTGGTCAATCGCCTGACCCAGTACATAGGGAGTCAGCGCTTGGCAAACAGTCCAAATGGAGCCGTACACGATGCCAATCAAGAGGGTCCCACGCTGAGCGCCAGCCAACCACAGAAGATAACGGCCAGGGGAGCTCAGATTCGGTTTTTTAGCGGATTTGTAAGGAAAAGAGCGCACTACGGCCTTCTAACACATTGCGGATTGGCAGGCATTTCTGACGCGATCCAGCAGTCCGCAGGCAATGCGGAGCGATCGGCGTGGGGCGGAGGCTGCGTTATCTATCTCACAAGTATTTACTCTAGTGCACATCGGGTTGAGATTGTTCACCAAAGAGCGGGCCACCACAAATTCATTGGCTGGCTGACCGCGTCCGGTGACTGGCTGGCTGTTGGGGAGCTCCCTAACAAAGCTCCTTAACCAACCGCTAGTAAAAAATCCTAGCGAAACAGCCCGCTGTAGGCGTTGAGCGCCAGTTGTCCGCCGAGGTGCGCGTAGAGGACGTTGCTAGTAGTCGGGATGTCCTTGGAGCTGACCAGATCAATGAGTCCGGCCATGGACTTGCCCTCATAGACGGGATCAATAATCATTCCCTCGAGTGTGCCGGAGAGGCGGATAGCTTCCAGGGTGGAATCCACGGGAATCCCGTAGTAGTCACCGGCCCAGCCTTCCAGGACGGTGATCTCATCATCGCGAATGTCGCGCTCCAAGCCAATCAGTGCCGCGGTATGGCGGGCGATCCTTGCCACCTGAGCACGAGTTTTTTCGATCGTTGCGGAGGCGTCAATGCCAATGACTCGCCGCGGGCGGTCCTGTCCGGCGAACCCCGCGATCATCCCTGCGTGGGTGGATCCTGTCACTGTACAGACCACGATCGTGTCGAAAAAGATGCCAAGTTCCTGTTCCTGTTTTTCAACTTCGTAGGCCCAGTTCGCGAAACCAAGTCCGCCTAGGTGGTGCTCCGAGGCTCCAGCGGGAATGGGATAGGGCTCGCCGCCAGCGTCTTGCACATCTTTGATGGCCTGCTCCCAGCTGTTGCGAATGCCAATGTCAAAGCCCGCGGAGTCGAGGTGGACCTCAGCACCCATGATGCGGCTTAGCTGGATATTGCCCACACGATCACTGAGTGGGTCAGGCCAGTCCACCCAGTTTTCCTGCACGAGCCGGGCTTTCATCCCGAGTTTGGCGGCAACGGCAGCTACTTGGCGGGTGTGGTTGGACTGGTAGCCGCCAATGGACACCAAAGTGTCAGCGCCTTGGGCGATGGCGTCCGGGACGATGTATTCCAGTTTGCGTGTTTTGTTGCCGCCAAAAGCCAGGCCACTGTTCACATCCTCGCGTTTTGCCCAGATTTTTGCCCCGCCCAGGTGCTCACTTAAGCGTGGCAGGTCATGGATGGGACTGGGGCCAAAAGTCAGGGGATAACGCTCGAAATCTGAGATTGCCATGACGTCCTTGAACTTTAGAGTGAAACACACTAGGTATGCAATATATTGCATTCCATTAATACACTCTTGTCAAGGGCGCCGTTCAGGTGTTGGCACGCCTTCAGCATTCTGGCTTTCAGCATTCGTACCGTCCCACGTGCGCCCACCACGCGGCTTGGCGATATATCCTATGTTGCATGCCCACTCCCCTGCCCCACGGAATCCACAAACGGTCTCTGCTGCGCAATGATGTCTATGAATCCATTCGCGACGCCATCATTGATGGCACCTTCGCCGCCGGCGAGCGGTTGCGTGATCCTGAACTGGAAGCGTGGCTGGGCGTGAGCAGGACCCCGATTCGGGAAGCTTTGCTTCGTTTGGAACGGGCCGGGCTGATTGTTTCCCAGCCGGGCAGGGCCACGATGGTGGCGTCCTTGGACCCTGCCGCCACAAAGGATGCCCGGCAGGTGGTGGCGGCGATGCATGAGCTGGCAACCAGATTGGCTGTCCCGGTCCTGACCGAAGAACATCTTGCCAATATGGTCACGGCCAACGCCAAGTTCTCCGCCGCGCTGGAGACCGACGACGTCGATGCCGCCTTAGCTGCCGACGATCAGTTTCATGCCGAAATGGTTGCAGCCTGCGCCAACGCAATGATTCCGCTGGTGCTTGATCAGAGCATGCCTGTGCTGCGGCGGATGGAGTATCAGCGCTTTAGTTCCGATCAGGCACGGCATTCGGTCACGGCACATGCGCAGATCATTAAACTGGCCAGCCTTGGGGACACCGAAGCCGCCTCGCTGGCCACCCGGGACAACTGGTTGTCACTGGATACTCAGATACAAAACTAAGTGCACCTAAAGTGCCAGCGGCGACTAGCTTTTCCTAACCACAGCGCTCACGGGTGTGGAGTTGCTGAGCATGTCCTGCACGGGACAGCGCGCCTCCACTGTACGGGCAAGTTCCTCATAGCGTTCCTGCGTTTCGGGGCCGGAGATCGAAACAGCCAACCGGATATCACTGAATCCAGGCCGCACGGCGGGGTCGATCCCAAACAGGCCGCGCACGTCCAAATCCCCTTCGGCGTTAATGGTGATGTCATCGATCTGGATCCCGAGTTGTTCGGCATATAGCCGGTACACCACCACCTGGCAGGCGATGACAGCGCCCAGCACGTACTCCACCGGACTGGCCGCCGCGTCGTCCCCGGCCAGCGCTGCCGGCTCATCCACAGTGAATTGGTGCTTGCCAGCGTTGAGTCGCGTGGCTACCGAGCCGACACCCACACCAGCCACCTTGTACGTCAGCTTGGCATTCTCGGCGTTGAGATCGATCCGCTGCGCCCAGGCTGCCCCGGCCTCACCCAACCGGGCCGAACGCTGTGCCGCGTCGTTGCTGTTTTCGGTAAGAGTTGCTTCGCTCATCTGCGTTTCCTTTGATTGCGGGCCAGTGCCTGTGGTTGAAATTCTTGATTCTTCAGTGTGACCACCCACCACTGGCGGCTTCAAACCGTTCGTCACATCTTGCAATACTTGGGCGGCTGTGGCCCCTTGCCCAGTACGACGCCGGGAATCATCTTCCAGCACCGGGCCACCCCCTTGCGGGTCAACAGATGCCAAGGAGTGAGAGGGCACACTTCGCTGAGGTTCAGAGAGTGCTCCGAAGCAACTTAAGATGGAGTCATGAGCGCAACACTTGTGGCAAAGGACCTTGCCGGCGGCCACGCACACCGCACCTTGTTCAATAACCTTTCTTTCACCGTGGCCCCAGGCGATGTGATTGGCGTTGTGGGCGCTAATGGTGCCGGGAAATCAACGCTGCTCAGTCTCTTAGCGGGTGCATCGATACCGCAGGGCGGCTCCGTCAGCACGGCCCCGCAGGATGCCTTTATCGGCTGGCTGCCGCAGGAACATGAACGGATTGAGGGCGAATCAATTGCCTCCTACATTGGCCGGCGTACCGGCTGCACCCAAGCAACGGTTGAGATGGAGACCTCAGCTGAGGCGTTGGGCACGGGCACCTCTGCGGATAATGACAGGTATGCTGCCGCGCTTGATCGCTGGCTGGCCTCTGGCGCCGTTGATCTTGCGGAGCGCATCCCTGCGATACTGGCAGAACTGGGACTCACCGTTGATCCCCATGGCGCCATGACAGGACTTTCCGGCGGTCAGGCCGCTCGCGTAGCGCTTGCCGCGCTGCTGCTGAGCCGTTTTGACATCGTCCTGCTGGACGAGCCCACCAACGACCTCGATTTGGCCGGACTTGCCCGGCTCGAAGATTTCGTGAAGGGACTACGCGGTGGTGTGGTGCTTGTTTCTCACGACCGGGAATTTCTTTCGAGGTGTATAACTTCGGTGGTGGAGCTGGACCAGGCACAAAACAAGGTAGCTGTTTATGAAGGTGGCTATGACTCGTTTCTGGAGGAGCGCGCCATCGCCAAACGGCACGCCCGCGAAGCTTATGACGAATTTTCCGATAAAAAGGCTGACCTCGTAGGGCGTGCACGGACCCAGCGTGAGTGGAGCTCTCAGGGTGTACGCAACGCCATGAAGAAGAGCCCGGACAATGACAAAATCCGTCGTCGCGCCAGCGCCGAGTCCTCCGAGAAGCAGGCCCAAAAGGTACGCCAAATGGAGTCCCGCATTGCCCGGCTCGATGAAGTAGAAGAACCACGCAAAGAATGGGCACTGCAATTTCGCATTGGTGAAGCACCGCGTTCCAGTACTGTCGTTTGCACATTAAATGCCGCCGTTCTCACTCAAGGCAGCTTCACCATGGGCCCGGTCTCGGTGCAAGTCAACGCTGGCGAACGGATTGGCATCACAGGCCCCAATGGCGCAGGCAAATCGACCCTGCTGCGATTGCTGCTTGGCCAGCGCGCCCCTGACAGCGGAACAGCGTCCCTGGGGGCAAATGTCTCAATCGGAGAAGTAGACCAAACCCGCAGCCAGTTCCCCGAAGACAAGCCCCTGGGTGCTGCTTTTGAAGAGCTTGTGCCGGAGCTAAACCAAGGCGAGGTCAGGACGCTCTTGGCCAAGTTTGGCTTGAAGGCTGACCAAGTGAGTAGCGTCGTGGGCGCCCTCTCCCCCGGGGAGCGCACCCGTGCATCCTTGGCGCTTCTGCAGGCACGCGGAGTGAACGTCCTGGTGCTGGATGAACCAACCAATCATCTGGATCTGCCTGCGATCGAGCAACTGGAGCAGGCTCTGGATAGTTACGAAGGCACACTGCTACTTGTCACCCATGACAGGCGGCTATTGGAGAACGTTTCCCTTGACACCAGGTGGGCTGTCGATGGCGGTCAGGTCACAGAGCTTTAAAACGCCTTGATCAGTAAGCAAAAATAAACTATTTGTTGATTTTGACTTATTTTTCCTAAAATGTTGCAATGGTTACAGGTTTGCTGCTTCTTGGATCTGCGGCAAACCGCTTAACGAATCCGGGTGCTCACAAACACCCAACCCCGGTTCCGGACAGTGCCACTGGCGCTTGAGTTCGGCATAACCGCAGGCGATCAACCGCCCGAACATTTGCCGCAGTCTTTATCTGCCGCCGCGCATTACGCGCCTTTGACGCTCTACCTTGAGGAACCGATCACGGCACCTCGCAACATAGCCACTGAGCGTGGATTCGAAGCGTCGATTCATGAAGACACAGAGGATCCAAGTGATGAGGAGAGCAGCATGAGATTACGAGTTGGAATCATTGGTGCCGGGCCCAGCGGTATGGCTCAGTTGCGGGCGTTTGAGTCTGCCCGGCAAAACGGCGCGGATATCCCTGAGATTTTGTGTTTTGAAAAGCAGAACAACTGGGGTGGCCAATGGAATAGTAGTTGGCGCACCGGTTTGGATGAGCATGGCGAGCCTGTGCACTCCAGCATGTACCGCCACCTGTGGTCCAACGGCCCCAAAGAGTGCCTGGAATTCGCCGACTACTCCTTTGATGAGCACTTTGGCCGCGCCATCTCATCATTCCCGCCCCGTGAAGTCCTTTTTGATTACATCAAGGGCCGCGTTGAAAGCTCCGATGTTCGCAAATATGTCCAGTTCAACACTGTGGCCCGCCACACCAGCTACAACCCGGACACAGAAGAATTCACCGTGACAGTGGAGGATCTAACCACGGCCACCACTACTGATCACGTCTTCGATAAACTGGTAGTCGCTACGGGCCACTTCTCCACTCCTGCCGTGCCGGAATTCACTGGTATCAACACCTTCCCCGGCGAAGTCCTCCACGCTCATGACTTCCGCGGTGCAGAACGCTTCGCAACCAAAAATCTACTCATGATCGGCAGCAGTTACTCGGCCGAAGACATTGGCATGCAAGCCCATAAAATGGGTGCGGCCTCCATTACTTTCAGCTACCGCACAGCTCCGATGGGCTTTGACTGGCCAGAAAACACAGTTGAACGCCCCCTCGTCAGCCACTTCCAGGGCAGCACCGCGCACTTCAGTGATGGCACCTGCGGGGAATTTGACGCCGTGGTACTTTGCACCGGGTACCAGCACAAATACCCGTTCCTACCCAGTGAGCTGAGCCTGAAATCCAAAAATGTGCTCTACCCTGCCAACCTGTACAAGGGCGTGGTGTGGCAAGAAAACACCAACCTGTTCTACTTGGGCGCGCAGGACCAGTATTACACCTTCAACATGTTTGACGCACAGGCATGGTTTGCCAGGGACGTCATCAGTGGCGCCATCGAGCTACCGGCCCCGGCTGAGCGCGAAGCAAATATTCAGCTCTGGTTGGAACGTCAAGCGGCCCTGCCCGATCACAACGCCCAAGCCGATTTCCAGTCGGAGTACCTGCGCGAGCTCATCGCAGCAACCGACTACCCGACCTTCGATCTTGACGCCGTTTCGCAGCTGTTTAAGGATTGGATGAGACAGAAGGAAACGGACATTCTGGGTTACCGCGACACTATCCACCGCTCGGTAATTACCGGAACGATGGCCACAAAACACCACACGCGCTGGATCAACGCTATGGATGATTCCCTAGGACGCTACCTCAACGGCCCATCGCAGGATATTGATACTGGCACGCTAAAAGCTGTCACAGAGGAAATGCCCGCCAAGTAGCTTTTTTTGCACCGGAGAACAGCGTGGCTTGGGGCTAGCCGGGAGGTTGATTCCGACAAGCCCCAAGCTGCAAAAAAATAAGACCCTTCGAGGCATTGACATGCAATCGCATCAGGCGCATTCTAAAAACATAAGAACAGTTTTTAGATGGAGGAGTCATGACAACGCATTCAATCCCCACCCCATCCAGTGGATGGAGATCACAGGCACTGACGCGGGCCAGGTCCGAGCCAGCCTACGGCGCATTCTTGCTGCTGCGGGTTGGCTTTATCGCAATCCCAATGATCATGGGACTGGATAAGTTCTTCAACGTCCTCGCCAATTGGGAAAGCTACTTGGCTCCGTGGATCGCGAATATTTCACCCTTGAGCGCCCAGGGCACCATGATGGCCATTGGCGTTGTTGAGATCATCGCAGCTATCTCTGTTGCCTTGCGGCCGCGGTATGCAGCCTATGTGGTGGCCTTGTGGCTGGCGGGGATCATCATGAACCTGCTCACCTACTCCGGGTTCTACGATGTGGCGCTGCGTGACTTTGGCCTGATGGTGGCAGCCATCGCCCTGGCCCTTCTTGCGCGCACATACACCAAGCCAGGTCTGCGCTCACCACAAAAGCGCTGATCAGGCCTATTGGGTGCACAAACAGCAACGCCCCAAAACGCGAAAATGCGTTCCGGGGCGTTGGCGCCTAACGGGGGTTAGCTGCCCACTCCTGCGTATGAGTGCAATCCGGAGAAGTACACGTTCACGATGGTGAAGTTAAAGACAACGCAAAGGTAGCCAACTATGGAAAGCCAAGCAGCGCGCGTCCCTGTCCAGCCCTTGGTAGCCCGGGCGTGCAGGTAGCCCGCGTAAACCACCCAGATTACGAACGTCCAAACTTCCTTGGTATCCCAGCCCCAGAAACGTCCCCACGCCTTTTCAGCCCAGATGGCACCGAACATGAGCGTCAATGTCCAGCCCACAAACGCAATACCGTTGATCCGGTAGGAGAGATTTTCAAGGCTTAGCGCGTTGGGCACAAGACGCAAAACAGGTGCCTTGTCTTTTTTGCCCAGAGCGATCGAGGCCTCGCGGCGGCCCTGAATAAGCTGCAGAACCGACATGGCAAAGGTAATAGTGAAGAATGCTGAGGACAGCACGGCAATGGAGACGTGGATGATCAGCCAGTAGCTTTGCAGAGCGGGCACCAGGTGGCCCACAGGCGTCCAGAACGAGACGGACGCGGCAACAATCATCACCAGCACCAGGCCAATGACGAACGTCCCAAGGAACCGCAGGTCCCGGCGGGTGAGGACCAGCAGGAACACTATCGCAACAACGAAGCTGCCCGTCGTGCAAAATTCGTACATGTTGCCCCACGGAACACGCCCTGCAGCCAGTCCGCGGAAAAGCACCGCAAAACCTTGTACGACGGCGGCCACAACTGTCAGTGCCACGGCCACGCGGGCAACAACCCGGCGTTCCTTGCCGTAAAGCATGGAGTCTCCGGCGGTAACACCGTCGGAGACGGTATGGGTCTTACTGCTGGGACGCGTGGCGCGGTCCAACGGGCCGGAGCCTAGATCCTGTCCCTCGGAGCTGCGCGCGCCAACACCACTAAGCGCCAGTTCTCTAGCCTCGGCGCCCTGACCAGCAGCCTTGCCTGCTGTTTCTTGGCCTGCCAAACCTTTCTTAACCGCTTGGTTAAATGTCACCAGGTCCCACGCGTAGGCACAAAACGCGACAGCATACGCCAGCCCGGCAACCAGCATGAGCTGCTCGCTGAGCTGGGCAAAGCTTTCATTGATCTCTGGCATTACTGATCCTTACTTGCCGCGGTGACGCTTTGTGCGGAGTCGTTGATTATTGGTTGTGCCTGCTCACCATTTTGCCCTGCAACATCAAATGGCACCAGCCATTTGGCATGCAGAGCTTTGTTGATTGCAGCGTATTCGCCAGCCAGCCGGTGGTCCTCACCTCGAGCGAGTAGGCCGAACTCGACCATGGTGCGTCCATCAGGGTGATTTCCTGTGCGTACCCATACACGACGACGGTTCAGGAACAGTGAGCCCATGAGCCCGGCCAGCGCTATAAGTGCGAACACCAAAACATATATCTGTCCCGGATCGTGCCTGATGTCCAGAGCAGCAAATCGTTTGATTCCATCAAAGCTAATGGTGCCGCTACCTTCAGGCAATGTGTAGCTTTGGCCCGGCACCAGCACAATGCCTCCCGAGTCAAGGCTCCTGGAGTTGATCTCTTTCAGCTCTGAGGTATCCAGCGTGTACACGTTGCGCGGTACACCATTATCCAAACCCAGATCGCCTGTATAAGCGTTCAGGTTCAGCTGGGGATTAAACGGATCAGGGTCGGAGCCGAAAGCAACGCCTTTTTCATCAATGAGTGCCGTAGGCAGAAAAAATCCGACAAAGCCAAGCTGCTTCGGCTTGGCGTCAGGGACCTTGACAACCATCAAAGACGTATAAGCACCATCAGTGGGGATGGTGATGACTGGGCCCTGAAAAGCAACTTTGCCCTGCCCGTCCTTGACAGTGATGATCGGGGCATAACCATTACCCACCAAATACACGTTCGTTCCGCCCACAGCTACCGGTTCGTTGACTTTAAGCGTCTTTTTTTCCGGCGCCGCTCCGGGCTTGTCTTTGAGCGTGAGCGTGGCGTTGAAGTCTAGCGGCTGCCCGTAATGAGCTTCTGTTGAGCGATCATATTTAACTACCAACCGGTCTAACTGAACAGAGTAGGGGCTCAAGCTCTCGTCACTAAAATTGGCTCCGGGCGTGAACGTGTCATAACCCGTGAGTGTATTGACGAATGTCTCGCCCTCCACCAAAACTCGCTGACCGCTGTAGCCAAAGAGCCCGCTGAACGCGATTGCCGCAAGGACACCAATCATGGCCGTATGAAAGAGCAGGTTCCCTACTTCTTTGAGGAAGCCCACCTCAGCGCCCACTGAGGGACGATCTGTATCAAGATCGCGCACATCCACCCGGTAGCGGCGGCTCTTAAGAATATCTGCTGCATCTTTTACTGCCGTCTCTGCGTCAATGCCACTGCCGGCGGGGATCTCCACCGTGCCGTATTCAGCCAGGCGCGAGAGACGTTTAGGCGTACGTGGCGGAGCCGAACGCATAGCCTTCCAGTGAATTTTGGCTCGCGGCAATACACAGCCAACCAGAGAAGTGAACAACAGCAGGTAGATGGCTGCGAACCAGGGTGATGAGTAAACATCGAAGAGTTTGAACCAGTCCATTACGGGCCCGGAGCCAGGATTGTCCTTCAGGTACTGAGCAACTTCCGCCGGTGCTGACGGGCGTTGCGGGAAGAGTGAACCGGGTACTGCAGCCACGGCAAGCATCAGCAGCAGGAACAAGGCCGTGCGCATGCTTGTCAACTGCCGCCAAGCCCAGCGGAGCATACCGACAAACCCGAGTTGCGGCAGGACGGCTTCCTGGCCACTCGTCTTCGGCTTTTTGCTCTTGGCTTCTTTCACCACTGTCTCTTTCATTAGATTGGCAATCTCACATCATTGGCAAACCAGAACTGCAGTTGATTGATCCATGTTCCCCACAACCCAGAAACCATCAGCAGACCCAACACAATCAACATGCCACCGCCAAAGTACTGCAACCCGCGGCGGTGTTTGCGGAAGAAAGCTAAAGCACCCAATCCCCTGCGTGCGCCCAGCGCAATCAGCAGGAAGGGCAAACCCAGCCCCAGGCAGTAAATAAACGTTAGGAACGCGCCCTTAATTGCATTTGGTCCGTCCGAGACCGCCAACAACTGTACGGCGCTGAAGGTGGGGCCTATACAAGGCGCCCAGCCCAATCCAAAGGTTAGCCCCAAAACAGGCGCACCCCACAGTCCAGCAGGCGGTTTCGCATGAATTTTGGCTTCTGACTGAAACCAACCCATGCCACCAAGGAAGACAACACCCATCAGGATCACAACAACACCAAGCACTTGCGTGACCCACGCGGCGTCGGGCCCCATCAGCCACGCACCCAACTGGCCGAATACGGCGCCGATGAGCATAAAGACAACTGAGAAGCCCAGCACGAAAAGGCCGATTCCGGCAAACATCCGCCCACGCCGCTGGTCCTGAAGATCAGCACCACTGAGCCCGCTCACATAGCCTAAATACCCTGGAACAAGCGGTAGTACGCAGGGTGACAGGAAGGAGACTAGCCCGGCGAGCAGGGCAACGGGGATGGCCAGCAGCATTGACCCGTTGAGGATTGTTTCGGCAAATGGATTGTTCATAGGGTGGGGGCGGCTGCTATTTTTCTGCCAGCGCGGTGGTGATAAGGGCTTTCAAAGTGCCCTTGTCGGCGACGCCCAGGATGCGGGCGGAGACCCTGCCCTTCTTGTCCAGAATCAGGGTGGTGGGAACGGCTGCCGGAGGAACAAACTTTGTCAGCGCCAACAGCACCCCGCCATCTTTGTCAGCGATGCTCGGGTAAGTCAGGGAGAAATTGCGTTCAAACGCTTCTGCGGTGGCTTTTTCATCCCTGACGTTGACTCCTAAGAAAGCAACACCCTGGGGTCCCATCTCCGCATGGAGTGCCTGCAAATCCGGAGCCTCCAGACGACACGGTGCACAAGCTGCATACCAAAAATTCATAACAGTGACTTGGCCAGGAAAATCGGCGGCATCAATCTTTCCACCATCGAAAAGTGTGCCTGTGAATGTGACGGGTTCCTTGCGGTCCGCTGCCCCGTACTCGGTTACTGAGCCGTCTCCGGCAATATAATTTTTATTATCACCGGCGTTAGCCTGCTGTGCCAGCGGGTCGTTGCTGGTGCAGGCGGCTAGTGCCATAGTGAGCACGGCGCCACCAGCGGCCAAAAGCGATCTACGGCTCATCGAAGAAGTCACGGCGCAAGTCTTTCATTTCATTGGGAAGCCACGTCACTGACGCAGACATGACACATTCTTCTACGCTACGTCGAAAAGCTGACTGTCAGCTGAGTGTAACGCCTTCGGCGCTAGGCCCCTGGGGTGGTGGCCGCACCGGGGAGCAGCGCGGCAGCGGGTTCGCTGTAGTGGACATCCACAATGTCATCGCCGTCAAATGTCAAAGAAGTCAGGGAGGCAAGTGTGCACTCTCGGTTCCGCGGGTCATGCCACAGCCGCTTCCCCTCTGCACTGCGCCGTGTGGACCAGATCGGCAACTGGTGGCTCACCATAACGGCCTGAGCGCCATCACCACCAATCTCCAGTGCACATCTGGCAGCATCCCGCGCCGCTTCAATCATGCGCTGAGCCTGCGCCGCGTACGCCTCGCCCCAGGAGGGGCGGAACGGATTGAGGAAATATGGCCAATGTTTGGGCTTGCCTAACTCAGTCTTGCTCATGCGCAGGCCCTCGAAATGATTCTCCGCTTCTATGATCCGCGGATCGGTCACAATCTCCAGACCCAACGCCTCAGCCGTGGGCTGTGCGGTTTCTTGGGCACGCGTCAGTGGTGAGGCAACAAGATAAACCGGTGCGCCGCCGTCGTTCGCCATAGCTGCGAAGTGCTCACTGACCATAACGGCCATGGCGCGGCCACGCTCGGAAAGATGAAATTCAGGGAGTCGACCGTAAAGGACGCCATCGGGATTGAATACCTCGCCGTGGCGCAGAAGATGAACTGTTACTCGGGACATGTCTGCCAGTTTCTCAAAGTTAGTGACCAAGAGGTTAATCCGGCTCTGGAAAGTTTTTTCAGGGCACGGGAATAGTATATGCAAACGCATGCTTATACGGGGTGGAAGTCAAGGACACGGGCCATTGCGCCCATGTGCGGACAAAATTAAAAGGAGCTCCACATGTCAGTCACCACCATTGAGTCAACCGGCCTCACCCAAGGCAACTGGAACTTCGACGCCTCGCACTCGGAGGTGGGTTTCACGGTTCGCCACGCAGGCATCTCTAAAGTTCGCGGAAAATTCACCGACCTCAGCGCCTCACTGACACTCGGGGAAACATTGGCACAATCCGTTGTCACGGCCACTATTCAGGCCGCGAGCTTCAACTCCGGCGATGAAAACCGCGACGGGCATGTCCGCGGCGCCGACTTCCTGGACGTTCAGGAGCACCCCACCCTGACATTTGTATCTTCCGCCGTGACTGGGGATGCACAGGACTTTGCGCTCACAGGCGAGCTGACGATCCACGGAATTACAGTCCCTGTCACGTTTAAGGGCGAGTTTAACGGCGTCGCAGTAGACCCCTTCGGCGCAACTCGTGCCGGCTTTGAAGCTAAAACCGTCATCAGTCGCAAGGAGTTCGGTTTGACGTGGAATGCAGCCCTGGAAGCCGGCGGAGTCCTAGTTTCAGATAAAGTCACAATTTCACTGGATGTGGCATTTGTGAAGAGCGCCTAGGCCGTTGCGCTAAAGTCCAGATCTTTAGCACACGCACCTCAAGGCCGGTCCGTCAGCGTGGTGGACCGGCCTTTTACGTGCTGTTTGCGTGCCTATACAACCGTTCTTCCCCCGACTAGGGTTCATGCTATGAGCACATCAAATGAGTTCCCAGGTCCCGAGCAGCCCGCCTCCGAGCCATCTGCTCCCGGTTATGGATCCCAGCGTGATCCAAATACGCCACCAGCACCCACTGGCGCTACGCCCACTGGTGCTACGCAGCCTCCCCCTGGCTACCAGGGCGCCCCGGGGCAACAGCCTCCTGCGGGCTACCAGCCACCTCCGAATAATCAGCCGCCAGCTGGCAATCAGCCTCCGCCGGGTTACCAGCAAGCCCCTGGCACATACCAGCAGCCTCGATACCAGCAGCCTGGAGCACCTGCGGGCAGCGGGAAGTTTGAGATGCCAGCGGACATGCCCCGGTCAATCAAAGATGTCATGCCAGCGGGTGGCTTCACCGGCATTTTTAAAATGGGCGATTTGCCTCAGCTACTGAAGATCTCTTACATCATCTGGCTGGTGACAGCGGCCCTTTGGCTGTTTTTCACTTTCTTCGCGTTTATCGGTTCGCTGTTCCTGTTGAGCTCTTCTTACTACCGCGGTTCAGGTGTGCGGGGAATCGTCATCTCCATCATTTCCTTGGCGCTGATCGCTGCGATCGTAGTCTGTGCCATGAAACTCAAGGAAGGAATGCAGTGGGCGAGGATAGCCCTTTCGACCATCGCACTGATCAGCATCTTCTTGTTCGTGACCAGCAGCCGTGGTGGCGGTTTGTTGAGCGTAGTGGCCGCCGTGTTGATGTGGCTGCCAGAATCCACTGCATGGCTGAATTCCAGGTCCAAGGGAGTTAGATAGTAGTTTGAGCACACAGTTCTAAGTCAACTTGATCAGGTGGTTGAGTTGGAGGAGGTCGCGTAGGGTTTGTAACAAACCCGACGCGGCCTTTCTTCTTCTGGTGCCACGTTCCGGCGTAATCATTTGGCCCGCACTTTCGGCCAAATCCTCAGCAATACCGAAATCGGCCACACTGAAAGAGCAGCTGTCATGAGCACCCATGGTGAAGAACCCCAAGAGCAACCTGCTTCCCGCCCGGGAAGCTACGGTGAGATCGCCCCAGGCGTGCCGCGCTACGGCCAGTACGCTCCGGTCGGGTGGGAACCGCCTCAGGACGTTATAGACGCACAGAAGGGCACCTCGCAGCCAGGCTCAATCACCCCATCGTCGGCGTATCCCGGATTTACGGGCCTACAGCCTGGCGCTCGGGAGGACTCTGGGGCACCTACGGAAGCGCCAAAGAGGGTGCTGCTGGCTACCAAGTTCATTATGGCTGCCGGAATCTTGCAACTCATTGCACTGCTAATTTGGGCGTTTGCCCTAACGACACCGGGCGGACAAGAGGTCCTGAGATCCGCCGTCGGGCAAGCCATGGCTACGAACCCGGAAGCGGCGGCCACCGTCAGCGCCCAGCAGCTTTTCATTACAGTGGCCATCTTTATGGGCATCATTCAGCTCACCTGCGCTGCCGGCTATTTTTGGATTGCCGCCAAGCTGCGCCGAGGCCGTAATTGGGCCCGGACCACCGCGCTAGTCTTCGCCATCGTCTCGATTGTTCTTGTCCCGGAAGGTGGATCATATGCGTTTTATTCCGGTGCCCGCATCATTTTGGGGTTAGTCGCCGTATTCATGCTGTTCAGGTCCCCGGCGAAGGAATTCTTCTTGGCACACAAGGCCAAACGGAACGCATTGAAGCGGTAATCCGTTCAAACCCGGCGCTGCGCGTCGCCAGTTGCCACTTATGGCGCCCAAACACACGTTTTGGGCGCCATAAGTGGCAACTGGCGAAGGATCGGCCACAAAAATAGCACCCGTAGGGGTTTATGCTCCCGGCAGATCCTGTATGAGGGAGGGTTCTTGCAGACGTTGGGCGTGATAAGCCAGAATCTGCAGCTCGGTAGCCATGTCCACTTTGCGCAGATTCACGTGATCCGCCACCGTCAGTGCAATGGGAGCAAAGCTCAGCACGCTGCGCACCCCGGCTGCCACAACCCTGTCGCATACCGCTTGAGCCACGGAAGCAGGGAGTGCTAAAACAACCATGTTCACCCTGGCGCTCTCAACCACATCTTCCAGATTTGCCGCATCGCTGACACGCAACCAACCGATTTCACTGCCAATGATCATCTGGTCTGCATCCAGTAGTGCCACAACGTCGAATCCACGCGATTCAAATCCGGCGTACCGTGCAAGAGCCCGGCCCAGGTTTCCCGCACCGACAATGGCTACCCGCCATTCGTTGGTTAAGCCAAGCGCTTGGGAGATTTTGCGGCTCAGATTGGCCACATCGTAGCCAACCCCACGTGTCCCGTAGGTCCCGAGGTAAGAAAGATCTTTCCTGACATTTGATGAGCCCACGCCGGCCGACTCCGCGAGAGCCTCAGACGATACGCTTTCGGCACCTTCAGCAAGGAGCGCGTTGAGCGTACGAAGGTACAGCGTCAAGCGCGAAACGGTGGCAGAGGGTAACTGCCGGGCTGGCTCGTCCGGCTGACCATCCGAGGTCTGCGCTGAGGTCAAGACTTCACTCCACATTCTCAAACTAAGGCCGCGCCCAGATGCTGAACACGTGTCCGTGAGGTCCGCACCGACCTTCACCCACTGTAAGTCGTGGCACGGCCATAGCCAAAAATACGCAGCCCAGACCAAGCATCAAGGCAGAGCATCAGGGCAAGCGGCTAGCTCAGGAGGCGCCGGAGACGGGCAGGGTCTATATGCCAGAAGTCTCTCTGGATCCCGTCCACAAGCACCACCGGGATTTCTTCCCCGTAACGCGCTATGAGCTCGGGGTTGTTATCAATGCTCAGCTCGGACCAGGTCAAGCCAAGACTGCCTGCTACTTCGGCGACGACTGTGCGGGCAGCCTCACACAAGTGGCAATTGGACTTGGTGACCAGCTCCAGTAATGGAACGTGAGCATTGCCTGCGGTAGAGACATCACTTGTGGCCGGATGGTTGGCAGCATATTCCATGTCTATAACGGTACCTAGTCAAAGTGTGTGGTGCCGCATCTGTTCCTTTGGCAGCGTCAGGACGGGCTCTGCTGCGTAAAGAGCGGGTTTCTCCACCAAACGGTAAATGAAAGTTTCACCACAGTTAACCGCTGCCTCCGGTGGCGGAGCGGGCAGAGCGTGTCTGGATTGACTAGACTCATTCCATGCCCGACGTGATTACCAACAGTGCCGAGGCCGCCTCGACCACTGCGCAACACCAGGGTGAGGCCGCTTTCTTTGATGTGGATAACACATTGATGAAGGGTGCCAGCTTGTTCCACGTGGCACGAAAAATGTATCAAAAAAAGGCATTCACGTTGACTGATGTCGCTGGCTTCGCGTGGAAACAAACCAAATTCATCATGCGCGGCGAGAACATGAACGACGTTCATTCCGTTCAGGACTCAGCACAGAAGCTGGCCGCTGGAATCAGTGCCGATTTTATCCGCCAACTCGGCGAAGAAGTCTATGACGAGATGATTGAATCTAAGATTTGGCCCGGCACCAAAGCCCTGACGAAAGAACACCTCAAATCTGGGCGGCAAGTGTGGCTCGTGACAGCCACCCCTGTTGAGGTTGCTGCTGTCATTGCGACTCGGCTGAACCTTACGGGCGCCCTTGGCACTGTGGCCGAGATAGAAGACGGCATCTACACCGGCCGCCTGGTGGGTGAGATCCTCCACGGCGCAGCAAAGTCACGTGCCGTGCGTGAACTGGCACACAGAGAAGGTGTGGATCTTTCGCGCAGCTGGGCCTACAGCGACTCTTACAACGACATCCCGCTGCTAACAGCCGTAGGTAATCCGGTTGCCATCAATCCCGACGCCAAGTTGCGAAAGCATGCACGGGAAAATAATTGGCCCGTTTACGATTACCGTTCAGGGCGTCGGGCCGCAACTCTGGGCCTACAAGCCGCAACGGGTGCCGGAGTGGTCTACGGATTGTGGAAAGGCGTCGCGATGGTGCGTAAGCGCTAAATGATGCTGGCCACGTACTAAACCGGAAGCAGAAATCTCACACGCTAAGTTTGCCCGGACATAAAAACACCCGCACACCACAACGGTGAACGGGTATTTTTGTGAAGACGAAGCTTTACTTCTTGTTACGACGCTGGTGACGCGTCTTACGAAGCTGCTTACGGTGCTTCTTCTTGGACATCCGCTTGCGGCGCTTCTTAACTACTGAACCCATGAAAGTTCCTCACAAACTGCATAGAACAACCTCGAATGAGGCCGTAAACGATTAGGTTGACCGATCGCAGGAATCGGTCTAGCCGAAAATGGATCTTTCCTAGGGTACCGCCTTTACCCTGTATGCGCCGAACCGGAGGGGCCGTGAGTCTCTGTGCCATCCACCACGGCCGAGCGCAAATAGCTCTCAACTGCGTTGGCAGGCACCCGATATGACCGGCCAAAACGTACGGCAGGCAGTTCTCCAGCATGAACCATGCGGTAGACGGTCATTTTGGACACGCGCATGAGCTCGGCCACTTCCTGAACCGTCAAAAAGGTCACATTGGAGAAATTCTGCTCCTGCGTCATCGCTGTCCTCGGTATCCATTTCCATTAGAAAAGATCTAGCTGCCGGAGCACAGCACCTTCCGCTCCTAGAGCTAACTGTAGGTGCTGAAGGTGCTTATGTGAAAGCTGTTCCCTCAAATGACGACCTGAGAGCGTGCTAGCCCCTCTTCTCTGTACGGCGTGCACTGGAGGCGTAAGCCAACTTTGCCAGCACCTCTGCCGTTACTTCCCAGTCCATGCAGGCGTCCGTGACGCTCTGCCCGTAGACCAGCTCTGAACCGCCGGCGGCAATCTGCTCCACGTTGAGGTTCTGGGCTCCGCCTACAAGAAAGCTCTCCAACATGACCCCGGCAATGGTGTGCGCCGAGGCGTCACCCGCTTCCAGCTGGGCACCAATTTCCAACGCAACCTGGGCCTGACGGTGGTGACTTTTCCCAGAATTTGCGTGACTGGCATCAATGATCAGGCGTGGATTGACTCCAGCCGTTGTCGCAGCCGCCGTGGCCTGGGCGACGTCAGCGCTTCGGTAATTCGGTGCGTCGCGCCCACCACGCAGGATGATGTGCGCATCCAAGTTCCCGGAGGTGCTGACAAGGGCGGCCCGGCCATCGGCGTCGATCCCTAAGAACGACTGAGCAGCCAACGCGGCGTTGCACGCGTCAAGGGCCACTTGAAGTCCGCCGTCGGTCCCGTTCTTGAAACCCACCGGCATGGACAGCCCCGAAGAGAGTTGGCGGTGAATCTGACTTTCGGCAGTCCTGGCCCCTATGGCGCCCCAGGAGATAAGATCTGCCGTGTACTGCGGGCTGATCGGTTCAAGGAATTCGGTGCCGGTAGGCACGCCCAGTCGGGCAACCTCCAGCAAGAAACTACGCGCCAGCTCAAGTCCCCTGGCCACATCGTGGCTGCCATCAAGTCCTGGATCGTTGATCAGCCCCTTCCAGCCCACAGTGGTTCGGGGCTTCTCAAAGTACGCACGCATCACTATCAACAGGTCCGCTTGATGCTCCGTAGCCACTTCGGCGAGCCGGCGAGCGTATTCCAGCCCGGCTTCGGTGTCGTGAATTGAGCAAGGACCAACCACCACCAGCAGTCTGTCATCGAGCCCGTTCATGATGGCCCGAACCTGATCACGGCCGCGTTCGACGACGGTGCTGGCGTAGTCGTCGATCGGTAGCTTAGCGGCCAACTCCGCAGGAGACACCAACGCGGTGAATTGGCTGACACGCAGGTTGGCTGTGGTGTGCGGCGTGGCCGGGATTTTTTTGGCTGCTGTAAGGCTCATGGAAAGAATTTCCTTTGGTGGGAGCTGGCAGCGAGCCCCCACTTCGGAACCCGCTTGAAAATAGCGAAGGACAGAGAAAGATTTCTCTGTCCTGTTGGCTCTGAAGGTGATTGGATGCGTGTCAGTTAGACGCAGGCCCCTCCAGAGCCAACGAAAAATACGCATACCAACGGTTTGTCATGCACACACCATACTCCCGAATTTATTCGGTCAACAAATCTGTTTCGTCACAAAGCAGCCCTCAGCCTGTCAGCAAATGTGCAGATCTTGCCCGACCTGAATTGCTCGCAGCGGTGGTAGCCCCGGATCGCCTCATCATCGCCATATCTATCCACACTCATGCTGCCCTAGGGGTCGCTGTCCTGGCCGCCGGCGCCGGTGTATATATGCAAAGAGCCAACAGCTGCCTCCATGTCACAATTCCAGGAGCTACGCGCCGTCGCAGAGCTCACACGCGGAGCGGTTTAAGTTGGCTTCCACTCGCGAGGTTCCCTAGCATTGCCGGGATTCACTCCGGGGATGCCGTTGAATCCGTAGAGACCGATCTGCACGGCGCCCACGACATCGAAGGCGATGACACTTCCACAGTGAGCATCACGCCTAGGGTGGGGCCACAGTTGTAAGCGCCTTGACGCTCTGTGCACCTTCTCAGATGGAACGATTCGTGAGCGTTCACGGCACTGCCGTGCTGGGCTCGCTAGAGAACGGCGGCGCCTTTGTGCGCGTACTGGAGGCAGTGCGCACGGCCGAGGCTCCCCAAATCATCCCCGCTACGTACATCAACTGCGTGGGAGAGGGGCAGGATGCATACCCAGTCATCGCCGACGCTGAGGCGTGGATAGGGCGCGCGATGTGGGCGCAAGCCACTTTTGCCGAACTGGGCGCCCGTGGGCCCGCCACCACAAGAACTGAAATGGTAGTGCGGACCCACTGAGCGTACTAGCGCAGGGGGTTGAAGTGGCGCATGCTCGGTGGCGGGGTGTTTGCCGTCATTTGTGCGGCAATCATTTTGCCCGTCAGCGGACCTAGCGCGATTCCCCACATACCGTGGCCGCCGGCAACGTGGACGCGTGGAGACCTTGTGGCCCCTACCAATGGGAAACCGTCGGTGGTGCACGGCCGCGCCCCCACCCATTCTTCGGCACGGTTCTCCCAGTCAATGCCTGTGAACATGGGAGATGCGGCCTCCACGATCGCCTTGATGCGCCGCGGATCCAAGGTTGCATCAACGTTGCGAAACTCCATCATCCCCGCAACCCTGAACCTGTCCCCCAAGGGTGTGCAAGCAACACGCTGCGCCGGAAAGTAGATGGGGTGACTGGGCATGGCTTCGGGAACCACCGTGAAACTGTAGCCGCGACCAGCCTGAACCACGGCTTTCACACCAAATTTACGCGCAAGGGCACCCAGCCACGCACCTGTGGCGAGGACGACGGCGTCGGCCGTAAGTGAGCGTCCTTCCGAGCCAATCACTTCCACTGCGGTGCCGGTGTCACGGACGTCAAGAACGTTGAAGGAATTCACCAGCGTGGCGCCTCTGGCCACCACAGTCTGCGCCAGGGAGTCCATAAACGCAGGTGGGTTAATGAACTTTTGATTGCGGATTTCTATTCCGGCAACAACGCCAGCACCCAGGGTGGGTTCCAGCTGCCGGATCTCATCCCCGGTGATGAGGTTGAAATCGACCTGGCCGCCCGTTTCGCGGATCACGTGGAACTCTTTGACGAGGGCGTCACGGTCCTTCAGTGAAGCGAATCCAGTCAGGAACGGTTCGGCTGGATGAGTCGTTTCAGTCAGCGGAGGCGTCCCGGCGGCAAGCTCGTCGAAGGCATCTATCCCAGTGCGGCCGATTTCGGCAAAGACTGCCATGGCCGCCCGCCATCTCGCTGGAGTGCAGTTCCGGGCAAAGCCAAGAAGGAATTTCAATAGCGAGGGGTCAGTGGAAAACGGAATATACAGCGGGGATGCCGGATCCAACATGGCCTTGAGCCCATATTTCAGCACGGCTGGCTCGCTCAGCGGCAATGTTAGTGCCGGAGTGATCCAGCCTGCGTTTCCCCACGAGGAACCTGCGGCCACACCGCCACGGTCAACGATGGTGACTTTAATGCCGTGCTCCTGCAGATACCACGCAGTGGACAGCCCAATGATTCCTGCACCTACAATAACCACATGCTCAGGCGCCTTTGCACTGACCACGATTCACTCTCCTCGCGCGTTGGCCGGCCACTTTACTGCCGGTACTAGCACCAGCCTAACCGCGTTTGGGTTGGAGGTTCTCGCAATCACGCGGATCCAAGGATTGCACCCTCAACCCAGCTCAGTGACCACAAGATTTCTATAGGCTGCCCGCAACGGTGCCATCTGCCGAAACCCTATATAACCGCCGCCTAACTGCGGCCCTGTGGAGGGATCGTCGTCCATCCAGTCAAAAATGACAAGATTATTGATGCGCAAACGCACCCGGGCACCGTCCTTACACACTTCCATCCGGTAAAAACCGTCCGCTTCTTCAGGTGGCGGCAGCGGATCTGCCCCTTGGGCAACCAGGTGCGCGCCGGGACTTTTGCGCAAATTACAGGTCCGAAAGGCCCGTTCAGAGGCAAATTTTCGCCGATGGTAAGAGACATGCAACGTATTGATATCTGAGGAATGATACTGCGGATAAACGCCCTTGCGCGAGGCGAGTTCCGGGGAGAATAAATCCAAATTCTCCTCGCCTTCTGCACTAAAGAACAACATGGCAAGACCCTGGCCCTCCAGAGGGTAGTATTCCCAGGAAATCCGGATGTGATCGGGGAATTTTTCCGGACACCACAAGAGGAAGTGGGCCTGTTTGCCGAGTTCCTCCGCGCCCGCATAGCTGCTCAGCACAGCACCACCCTCGCCATCAGCGACGGAGACCGGCCCCTCCCCCACCCAGTCCGCCAACGAATCAGCCGACATCTTATTGCTGTACAGGATGCGTTCTGGTTGGCTGGAGGCACTCATTTGTGTCCCCGGAGACGCAGAATCCTGCACCGGAGCGGCTCGGTCCCGAAGTAGCCACAGGTGGCTCCGTCTCCCACTACCCCGTCACCGGGGCCACCGGTGCCACTACTCTCGCCGCTCAGCAGGGTTCTCATTCTCCGACTCTCAGTTTCAGTTTCAGTTTCAGTTTCCATATACGGTGTTCTGACATACAAATATATAGCTCGGCAATAAATGCTGCGACGGCGCGCCCCGGGATGATCCGGGACGCGCCGTCGAGTGTTCAGAGACTTTGTACAGAAAAGCCCCTAGATGAGCCCTTGGGCCAGCATGGCGTCAGCAACTTTGACGAAGCCGGCAATATTGGCGCCAACCACGTAGTTCCCCGGTGATCCGTAAGTATCCGCAGTTTCAGCACAGCGGTCGTGAATGCCCACCATGATCTGCGCCAGGCGAGATTCCGTGTGCTCAAACGACCATGCGTCCCGGCTAGCGTTTTGCTGCATCTCCAATGCGGACGTTGCAACACCGCCGGCGTTAGCTGCCTTGCCCGGTGCGAACAAGATTCCGGCTTCCTGGAAGACGGCTATGGCGCCGCTGGTGGAAGGCATGTTGGCCCCTTCCGCGATGGCTGTCAGCCCGCTTTTGACCATGCGGGTGGCTGACTCGGTGTTGATCTCATTCTGCGTTGCACAAGGCAGAGCGACCGAGGCGTTGACGTCCCATACGGAGCCGCCTTCAACGTAGCTGACAGAAGCGCCACGGCGCACAGCGTATTCCTTGAGTCGTCCACGCTCTTTTTCTTTGATCTGGCGCAACATGGGAACATCAATACCGTTCTCATCCACAATGTAGCCGGAGGAATCAGAGCAGGCCACTACTTTGGCGCCGAGCTGTTGTGCCTTGGCGATCGCGAAGGTGGCAACGTTACCGGAACCTGACACCACAACGCGCTTGCCATCAAGGGAGGTGCCGCGTGTTTTGAGCATTTCCTGAGTGAACATCACAGTGCCGAAACCCGTGGCTTCTGGACGGACAAGCGATCCGCCCCAACCAATACCCTTACCAGTCAATACGCCCGATTCGTAGCGATTGGTGATGCGCTTGTACTGGCCGAACAGGTAGCCGATCTCCCGACCACCAACACCAATGTCGCCCGCCGGGACGTCGGTGTACTCGCCAATGTGGCGGTACAACTCGGTCATGAAGCTCTGGCAGAAACGCATGACCTCACCATCAGACTTGCCACGCGGGTCAAAGTCGGAACCGCCCTTGCCGCCGCCAATGGGCATACCCGTCAGGGCATTCTTGAAGATCTGTTCGAAGCCAAGAAACTTCACAATGCCCAGGTACACCGAGGGATGAAACCGTAGCCCACCCTTGTACGGGCCGAGAGCTGAGTTAAACTCGACTCGGAAACCGCGGTTGATCTGCACGCGGCCGGCATCATCCATCCACGGCACGCGAAAGATAATCTGCCGCTCGGGTTCGCAAAGACGCTGGAGAACCGCTGCATCTACGAATTCTGGATGTTTATCCAAAACCGGGCCCAGACTTTCAAACACTTCCAGAACAGCCTGGTGAAATTCTTTTTCCCCGGGGTTGCGTTCTAGAACCTGCTCGCGAATGGCTTCTAACCTAGTATCCATGCGTCTCCTGAAAGGGTACGGCGCCGATGCACGGCGCATAAATATGCTCAATGGCAATTTTCCAGTCAGGCATGCACTTCGACTAATTTTGCTCAATAATCGAAACAGTATGCAAGATCATGCGTATATTGTTAGTTCAGGACGAACATTCTGTGGTACTTTTCAGTCTTTTCGTCGCCTGAATGTAGGTAGAGCTGGGAGGTTCGCCAGTAAATCAGCAGCCTTGTTCGCCGCTCGGCCTACGCTGCGGCTAATTTGCCCCTGCACACCGCCGTCGGCCTCGCTCGATTGCACAACGCCCACCTGCGCTGAAGAGCTGGGGACGGCATTAAGCGAAGATTGACTGGGGGTTGCACCAGTGCCGTTGACAGTATTTTTTGCAGTCTGCGCTCCGGCGGCTGAGTCTGCTCCGGCGGCTGCCTCAGTGGCTAGAACATTAGCGGCATGAGAAGACTGGCGGTTCACAGCCGCTGCACTGACAGATGGCCTAACTATCTGCTGCCCCCTCTCTTCTCGCTCCGGAAGGAGTGCCGCCTTGGGCACCAGCTCAGATAGGGCCGCAGGTAGGGCCGTCCCAACGCCGTAATCGACTTTTCCGGGCTGCGCACCAGAAGCGGAAACGCGAGCAGCCGCTGAACTCGTGCTGGCGCCGTCAGGGGCGCCTGCGCCGAGCGATTCCAGCCAGAGCGAGACCAATGTCAAGGGCTCGGTGTTAATGCCGTAGAAGCGTTTCTGCCCCTGGGCTCGCATAGTCACCACTCCGGCCTCACGCAGAACACGCAAGTGTTTGGACACTGTTGGCTGCGAAACCCCGAGTTCATCCACCAGCTGGCCCACAGCTTTGCTCTCCTGGGCCAGCGCTGCCAAGATGTCCCGGCGGGTGCTTTCGGCAATTACCGCGAAGACTTTTTCTGCAACCATTCCACTACCCTAACGACATATGTCCGGCACAGCATCTTGAAAGATAAGATCCGCCGGTGCCTATGTGCAAAATGATCCAAACTGGTTAGGTTCTGCAGAGATTACTTCGGCGATTTATTCCGCAGGCTGGCGGGCACTAGTCAAACCACGGGTCAAGCCCGTACAAGGGAAAAACGGCTTTTCTGGTGGCCATGACTGTGCGATCCAACGCATCCGATGGGTTGTACCCAACTTCCCATGAGCGCCACCACGTATCAGCGTCTTCACCCATCAGCAGCGGAGCGACTTTGCCGTATTTTTCGGCCACGTAGTTTCGCCACGACTCGGGTACGGGGGTGCGCAGCGGTACCGGTTTTCCGGCCACTATCGCCATCAGATGTGACCAGACCCGTGGCACCACGGAGACAATGTTGTATCCACCGCCTCCGGTGGCGATCCAGCGACCACCGCACACCTTATCGGCCAAGGCGGCGATGCTCAGGGCTGCCTCTCGTTGACCGTCTACCGATGTGTTTAGGTGGGTCAGCTCATCGTCTCGGTGGGAGTCACAGCCGTGCTGGCTGACTATAACTTCGGGGCCGAAGGCTTCAACGAGTTGAGGTACCACGGCGTGGAAGGCTCGCAACCAGCCGGCATCCGAGGTGCCCGCTGGCAGGGCGACGTTCACGGCTGAGCCCACAGCCTGCGGGCCGCCTAGATCGTTGGCGAAGCCCGTGCCGGGAAACAGCGTCAGGCCTGTTTCATGTAGTGAAATTGTTAGCACGCGCGGATCATCCCAAAAGATGCGTTCGGTGCCATCCCCGTGGTGCGCGTCTATGTCGATGTAGGCAACTTTAGAAACACCGGAGTCCAGCAACTTCTTGATGGATAACGCCGTGTCGTTGTAAATGCAGAATCCACTGGCCTTTTCCGGAAAAGCGTGGTGCATACCACCACCGAAATTTACCGCCCGCGGGACTGCACCACTGATGAGGGCGTTGGCGCACACTATTGATCCACCGCCAAGCCGTGCACTGGCTTCATGAATTCCAGCAAACGCCGGGTCGTCTTCGGTGCCTAGCCCGTGATCAGGATCGGTCAGTGTGGGGTCATCTCCAACCCGGCGCACCGCCGCAATGTAGTCAGGGGTATGTACGGTGGCCAGTTCGTCGTCAGAGGCCACGTAAGACTCAACAACATCCACCTGTGGCATATCGAAGATCCCCAGCTCTCGCGCCAGCGAGGCAGTAAGGTCAAGGCGCTTGGGCGACATGGGATGATTTGGGCCGAAGTTGTACGCAGACATAGCTGCATCGCAGACTATGCTTGTCGGGACGGCCACTGGCCCTGAGCTGACAAAGGATGACATTCCTCACAGGCTACCGAAGTCTGGCCACAATTGCCGTATCCGCGGCATCTAAATAGTTTCTGGCAGGAGGGGCAATAGAGCGTTGAGCGCTAATTCGACACTTTCCCAGCGGCTGCCACAATGGCCTTTAAGAGTTGTGGTGAGCGTCCGCGACTTTGTTGACAAGGTTGCCAACAGCTCACCTGCCAGATTGGCGCTTATTGTTTTTGCCCTGGTCATCCTTGCCTTCACCCTAACGTTGTGCCTGCCCGCAGCGTCCCGTGACGGCCAGCCAACGGCTTTTCATGACGCATTGTTCACAGCCGCTTCAGCTGTCTGCGTGACGGGGCTGACAACTGTTTCAACTGCCTTGCACTGGTCTTTTTTTGGTCAGCTCGTCATTTTGATTGGTATTTTTGTTGGTGGTCTGGGCATCCTCACGCTGGCCTCCCTGATGTCACTCATGGTGAGCAAGCGCCTCGGTGTGCGTGGGAAACTTATTGCCCAAGAAGCCATGAATGCCGGGCGGCTAGGTGAAGTTGGTACCCTGCTGCGCATTGTTATCAGCACCTCCGTAGCCATTGAACTGGTGCTTGCCCTTGCACTGGCACCACGCTTTCTCATCTTGGGAGAGTCCTTGCCGGAGGCAATCTGGCATGCGGCCTTCTACTCCATCTCCGCTTTCAACAATGCTGGTTTCACACCACACTCAGACGGAGTTGTCCCCTACGAGGCGGACCTGTGGATCCTGACCCCGCTGATGATTGGCGGGTTCATCGGCAGCCTCGGTTTCCCAGTGTTGATGGTTCTGCTGGCCACCGGATTCCGCTTCAAAAAGTGGACCCTGCACGCCAAGCTCACCATTCAGGTCTCTTTGATGCTTCTTCTCACTGGCACCATTTTGTGGGGTGCCATGGAGTGGACTAATCCGGACACCATTGGCGGGTTAAGCGTGGGAGATAAAATCACGCACTCTCTGTTTGCTTCGGTGATGACACGCTCCCTTGGTTTCAACTTGGTGGATATGAATTCCATGCACTCCTCCACCATGTTGCTCACCGATGCCCTGATGTTTGTGGGAGGAGGTTCCGCCTCAACGGCCGGCGGTATCAAAGTCACTACACTGGCCGTGATGTTCTTAGCGATCGTCGCCGAGGCGCGAGGGGATAATGATGTAAAAATCTATGGCCGTACCATTCCCCAAGGCACCATGCGGGTCGCCATTTCAGTAATCATGATGGGCGCAACGTTCGTAATGATCGCCTGCGGTTTGCTGTTGGCAATCTCTGGGGAAAGCCTTGACAGGGTACTTTTTGAAACCATTTCGGCATTCGCCACGGTGGGCTTGAGCACGGGGCTCAGCGGGGAGCTGCCACCCTCGGGCAAGTACGTGCTTAGTGCCATGATGTTCTTTGGTCGCGTCGGTTCCATCACTCTGGCAGCCGCTTTGGCCTTGCGTCAGCGTCGTCAGCTGTTCCACTACCCGGAAGAAAGGCCAATCATTGGCTGAGAAAATAGACTCCAGCAATCGTCCCCCGCACAACGCGCCGGTACTCGTCATTGGACTGGGCCGCTTTGGGGCAGCCACCGCTCACCAACTTGTCAAACAGGGACGTGAAGTGCTGGCTATTGAGCGCGATCCCGCCCTTGTGCAGAAGTGGGCCGGCGTACTCACCCACGTGGTTGAGGCGGACGCCACAAATATTGATGCCCTCCGCCAGCTCGGCGCACAGGACTTCAGCTCCGCCGTCGTCGGAGTGGGTACCTCCATTGAATCCAGCGTGCTCATCACGGTGAATCTAGTGGACCTGGGCATCGCACACCTGTGGGTTAAAGCCATCACACAGTCGCACGGGAAAATCCTGACCCGAATTGGCGCCAATCACGTCATTTATCCTGAGGCTGACGCTGGCGTCCGTGCCGCACACTTGGTGGGCGGGCGAATGCTTGACTTCATTGAGTTCGATGACGATTTCGCCATCGTAAAAATGTACCCACCCAAGGAAACCCAGGGCTTCACTCTCGAGGAGTCCAAGGTGCGCTCCAAGTATGGGGTGACGGTGGTGGGAGTGAAGTCCCCGGGTGAAGATTTTACCTACGCACAGCCGAACACCCGGGTTTCCAGCCGGGACATGCTCATTGTCTCCGGCTATGTTGACCTCCTTGAGCGCTTCGCCTCCCGACCCTAAAACTCACGTTTTCCCATCGCGCCGCGTCTACAGGACAAGGAGGTAATTTTGATGCTCAGGCACTCAATTTTTGACTCGCCTTTGGGCCTGTTGACGGCAGTGGCGAACGACGGCGCACTGGCAGCTGTGTACATGGCGGAACATGTGCGCCGCCCGGCATTGGCTACGTTTGGTGAACGGGTGGCTGGCTCTGCCTGGCCCGTTCTGGCTGCGACGGAGGCACAATTGGGCGAGTACTTTGGAAGTGACCGGCGTACATTTTCTATTCCGTTGGCGCCGCAGGGCAGTGAATTCCAGCATCGTGTCTGGGCTGCGCTTAGTGAAATTCCTTTCGGTGAGCTACGCAGTTACGGTGAGCTCGCCGCGTTGTTGGGCGATAAATCCATGGCCCAAGCGGTGGGATCAGCCAACGGCCGCAACCCCATCAGCATCATCGTGCCGTGTCACCGGGTGGTGGGGGCCAACGGCTCCCTCGTTGGCTACGCAGGGGGACTTGAACGCAAACAGTTCCTGCTTGAGTTGGAAAACCCGTTGAGGTTCCACACAGAAGCGCTCTTTTGAGCACCGCTGCCGCGTTGCCACCCTTTGAAACTCTTGTGAGCGCCCACGGCGCCTGCGTATTGCGGGTGGCCCGGGGACTGGTGGGAGTTGTTGACGCCGACGATATTTGGCAGGAAACGTTCCTAGCAGCCTTGCGCGTCTACCCAAGCTCAACGAACGTGCACAACTGGGAGGCCTGGTTGGTCTCGATCGCCCGGAACAAGTCCATTGACCACCACCGTAAAGCTATCAGGCTCCCCATCCCCATGAATAACCCCCTGGACGGCTTTGGGTCCATTGCTGGCGCATCCCGGGACGGGCGGCCACCGGATGCCAGCCCGGTCGGGTCCCCACGACCGTCAGGAGGTGCTTCTGGCGACAATGGCTGTGACAGCGTGGTGCGCGCAGTGGAAGCCGGTGGGGCTGCCACTGAGGTATGGGCGGCGCTAGCCAAGCTGCCACCAACACAACGGGAGGCGGTGGTTTATCATCATCTGGCCGGGCTCCGCCATGCTGTGGTGGCCGAACTTTTGGGCAACTCCGAGGCTGCTTCACGGCGAGCCTCTGCGGATGGGATGAAGACGTTGCGCACGCTACTATCGCCACCGGAAACTAGCGCCACCGGAAGAAAAGGATGACGGGGATGCTCTCTAGGCATGAAGTACCTGAACGGCTCGAGTCCTTACACGATGCAGAGCCTACGAAACTGACGCACTTGGGCCGGGCACTGTCTCAGGCAGCTGTAGCTGCTGGGCTCGTCGATGTTGCTTACAGGATTGTGGACTCTCCTGTTGGAGAGTTACTCCTGGCCGCGACGAGTGCCGGTTTGGTCCGTGTGGCTTTCGCGCGGGAAGGCCACGAGGCAGTGCTGGAATCATTGGCAGCAACTATCAGCCCCCGCGTTTTATTTGCACCTGGCCGGCTGGATGATGCCGCGAGGGAACTCGAGGAGTACTTTGCGCACCGGCGCCAGTCCTTTGACCTACCCCTGGATTTCCGGCTGACTCAGGGCTTCCGACGCGAGGTCCTGGGATATTTGCCTCGTATTGCCTACGGCCACACAGCCAGCTACGCCGCCCTGGCAGCCATGACCTCAAGCCCGCGTGCGGTGCGGGCCGTAGGAACTGCCTGTGCCCGCAATCCTCTCCCGCTAGTGGTCCCGTGCCATCGAGTTATCCGTACCGATGGAGGACAGGGAGCCTATCTGGGCGGGCCGGAAGCCAAAGCAACCCTGCTGGCCTTGGAGCTGGAATTAACAACTTAGCCCCTGACAGCCTCAGCGTCCGCTGGCAGCCGCACCAGTGGCCCAGCTGCCACCGGCGCCGTTCGCAGTGCCGCCTACTTTGAGTTGAGCTCTTCGGTGATCTGAGCGGCCCTGGCAGCAGCGGCCTGAGCACCAGTTTTGATAACTTCTCCCAGATTGTCCCGTTCGAAGCTTTTAATGGCCTGTTCGGTAGTGCCGTTGGGGCTGGTGACAGCACGACGCAGCTTTTGTGCATCGGCACCGGGCTCGGTCAGCATGATGCCCGCGCCTGCGACGGTTTCGCGTGCCAGCACCTGAGCGACTTCGGGGGTAAGGCCCATGGCTTCGCCAGCGGCAGCCATGGCCTCGGCCAGGAAGAACGTGTAGGCGGGTCCGGAGCCACTGATGGCCGACACCGCGTTTTGTGCCTCCTCCGGTACATCCAGGACCACGCCAGCGCCATTGAAGATCTCGTGAACTGCGTTCAGGTGCTCCTCCTTGACGGCGGAGCCAGCAGAAAGGGCGACCACTCCGCGGCCCACCTTCAGCGGCGTATTGGGCATTGAGCGCACAGCAGGCTGCCCGGGTGAGAGTGCGCTTTCCATCTGCGCCAAGGAAACAGCAGCCGCGACGCTGACCACTACCGTATTGGAATCCAGGGCCTGGGCAACTTCTAGGCACATATCCATGATCCCGATGGGTTTAACCGCCAGAATCACTACACTGGCACCCTCGACGGCCTGGACGTTGGCCCCGGCTTCCTCATTTGTGGCCATAGCGGTGACGCCGTGGCGACTGGCTAGTTCAGTGGCCCGCTCCGGCCTGCGAACAGTAACAACCACTGACTGCGGAGATACACCGGAAGCCAACAAACCAGCAAGAATAGCTTCACCCATGGAACCACAGCCAAGAAATACAATCTTTTTCATCATCGTTCCATACTTCTATGCTGGGCCAAGGCATGCAAACGCGCGGTTGCTGCAGCCAACGAATCCCGCCAATAAATAGCCGTTCAGGGCAAACGCACAGCTTGTGCCCCGGCAATTCCCAAACGGGGGACGTATTCTTTTAATTACCTCATAAGGGTGCGAGTGATGATCGGATTGACCTTGTCCTGAAGGTCAATCAAATCGCCGGAGACCTCGCCAGTGAATCCCCCCTCCACTGGTGAAGCGTCTCCGGCGATTTCACGTTAACGCGCTGTTTAGCGCCGACCCTATTTGGCCTTCTGGCCCAAGTGCATCCGGGCAAACTCCAACGTTTCCGCCAGCCATTCTTCGCGCTGCCCGGCTCCCTTGGCTTTGCGGGTGGATATTTCCGCCACCACTGCGCCGTCGAACCCGTTGTTGGCAATGTGCTCCAACACCTCAACACACTCTTGAGTGCCGTGACCTGGAATCAAATGCTGATCCTTGGTGGAGGGTGAGACACCGTCAGTGAGGTGAATGTGCCGCAAACGTGAACCCAAGGCCTTCACAGCGTCAAGGCTGGAGGCTCCCGCAGAAGCTGCATGGGAGAAATCCCAGGTGACGTCTTTGTAATCTTGCGGAACCGGATCCCAATGCGGCAGATATGCTAACGCCTCGCGGCCGCGCAGCCTCCACGGGTACATGTTTTCAACAGCGATCTTGACCCCAAACGCATCAGCAATGTCACGCACACCCTGGGCGAACGTTTCCGCGTAATCGTTTTGCCAGCGGAACGGCGGATGCACCACAACAACGTCCGCGCCAACATCCACAGCCATTTGCGCGGAGCGCTGGACTTTATTCCATGCACTGCCCCAGACCTGTTGAGTCAGAAGCAGTGTAGGGGCATGGATAGCGAGAATGGGTTGCTCGTAGCGCTCCGAGAGCCGCATTAGTGCTGACGCATCCTGACTGTCGCCGTTATGCGTCACAAGCACCTCAACGCCGTCGTACCCGAGGTCTGCAGCCACGGCAAAGCCGTCATGAACCGAGAGCGGATACACCGAGGCGGTGGACAGTGCCACAGGAATGTGAGCGCGGGCCACACCGAAATCATCAGCGCCTTGATCGTCAGTGGAATTCATGGGTGTTTGGGTCATTTTTTCCTTGTTTTGTCTCCGAATTGCTCAGCTTACCAACGTGGGCGGGCGGGTCCAGCGGGCCGTCAAACACCAACTGATCAAGGCGGCGTAAAATCAGCCCTTCACGCAACGCCCACGGGCTAATCTGCATGCTCGTCACATTGAACATTTCTAATGCGGTTTGTGCCACCAGCGCCCCGGCCAGCACCTGTGGGGCTCGTGCGGCGGACACTCCTGGAAGGTGCAGCCTGTCGGCCGAGGACATTGCCGATAACCGTTGAGACCATAACCCTAAGTCACTTAGGTGCAGTTCCCTGCGAACATAGGGTCCCATGGACGACGGCGCTGCTCCCGTTATGCGTGCCAGTGCCCGGAACGTCTTGGAAGATCCAGTGACAATATTTGGTACGCCAAGAGTCTTGGTGGCGGCCACAGGATCCTTCAGTGTCTCTTTGATGTGCTTGCGCAGCCGTTTCACACTCTTGGCCGTGGGAGGATCCTCCTCCAGCCATTCCCGGGTCAACCGGCCCGCACCTAGCTGTACTGAATGTGCCAGCTCAGGCAACTCGTTGCTGCCTTGGGAGATTTCAAAGGACCCGCCGCCAATGTCCAGATTCAAAATCGTGCCCGCACCCCAACCATGCCAACGCCGCACAGCAAAGAAGGTCATAGCTGACTCTTCTTCACCGGTGAGTTCGGTCAGCCGGATGGTGGTTTCATGTTGCACCCGCTCCAGCACTGCGGCACCGTTGGTTGACTCCCGGATGGCGGAGGTACAAAACGCCAACAGGTCCTTGGCCTTGTGCTTGGCCGCGAATTCCCACGCTTCAAGAATGAACTCAATCAGTTCATGTTGGCCTTCATCACTGATGTTGCCCTCGGCATCCAAGTATTTCACCAGGCTCAACGGCCGCTTGTGCGAGGCGTATGGCACAGGATTAGCCCCCGGGCGGGCATCAACAAGGAGCAGGTGGACAGTATTTGAGCCGATATCGAGCACGCCTAATCTCATGAGGCCATTATTCCCCCTCCACCCCCTTTCCACGCCAATGGCCGCACCGCTCCTCCCACCCGAGGTGGGTTTGTGTCAGGATATGCACCATAAAAAAGCAGCCCCGCGCTCCCTTTCGGGAATGCGGGGCTGCTTTTTGCGGAGCGGTTTTCTCTTGATTACTTCTTAGCGGCGGCTTTTTTC
Source organism: Arthrobacter sp. TMP15 (assembly GCF_039529835.1). Lineage (NCBI taxonomy): Bacteria > Bacillati > Actinomycetota > Actinomycetes > Micrococcales > Micrococcaceae > Arthrobacter > Arthrobacter sp. TMP15. The sequence goes on along the minus strand of NZ_CP154262.1, from coordinate 277,697 downwards.
TTGGGTGCAGCTTTCTTGGCTGGCGCTTTTGTAGCCCGCTTAACAGGTCCACGCTCACGTTTATCGGCCAAAAGTTCAACGGCGGTTTCCCGGGTCAGCTCCTCAACATCAGTACCGCGGGGCACAGTAATGTTGGTGATGCCGTCGGTGATGTAGGCGCCGAAGCGGCCTTCCTTGACCACAATATTTTTCCCTGAGACGGGATCTTCACCGAACTCAGCCAGCGGAGCCACTGCTGCACGAGCTCCGCGCTGCTTGGGCTGCGAGTAGATCTCCAGCGCGGCCTCCAAGGTGATGCTGAAGATCTCCTCCTCAGTGCCGATGGAACGTGAGTCTGAGCCCTTCTTCAGATAGGGTCCGAAACGGCCGTTTTGAACCGTGATTTCATTCTCTTCAGCATCGGTTCCTAGGACTCGAGGCAGGCTCATAATCGCCAGCGCCTCCTCCAAAGTGACACTGTCAACGCTCATGGTTTTAAACAACGAACCAGTACGCGGTTTGGCCTTGACTGGCTTCTTCGCGGGCTTTGGTTTCCCGTTCTTGTAGTACTCCACCGGCTGATTGGCGATCTCTTCTTCTGTCATCTCCGGGATCAGTTCGGTGACGTAAGGACCGTAGCGGCCGTTCTTGGCAACAATCGTGTGCCCGGAAACGTCGTCAATACCAAGAACACGCTCCTCGGGGGCGGCTGTATCCATGAGTTCTTGCGCTTTATCAGGCGTGAGCTCATCCGGGGCCAGGTCCTCGGGCACGTTGGCGCGTGCGGCCTCAATGATCTCGCCGGTTTTGGCATCCAGGGTGGGGACGGTGCTCTCCAGATACGGACCAAATTTGCCCACCCGCAGTACCAGGGTGTCGGTGATGGGCATGGAGTTGATGTCCCGTGCGTCAATCTCGCCCAAGTTATTGACAATGTCTTGCAGTCCACGGTTGCCGTCATCACCAAAGTAGAAGTGCTTGAGCCAGTCGGAGCCCTGCTCTTGGCCGTTGGCAATCCTGTCCAAGCCTTTTTCCATGCCGGCGGTGAACTCGTAGTCCACGTAGTCGGTGAAGTGCAGTTCCAGCAGGCGCACCACAGAGAACGCAATCCAGCTCGGAACCAGAGCCGAGCCCTGTTTGCTCACGTAGCCGCGGTCCATGATGGTGGACAAGGTCGAGGCGTAGGTGGATGGGCGGCCAATGCCGCGTTCTTCCATTTCCTTCGTCAGCGATGCTTCGGTGAAGCGTGGCGGTGGTGAGGTGTCATGGCCGTTGGCCTTGACTTCGGTGGCGCTGAGAGTGTCCTTTTCCTTGACGTTGGGCAGGCGGCGGTCCGAATCCTCGGAGTCGTTGCGGGACTCGTCACGGCCTTCCTCGTAGGCAGCCAGGAAGCCGCGGAAGGTGATGACAGTACCGGAGGCAGAGAACTCCGCATCCTGACCATCTGCAGCACCGCCGGAAGCGGTGGCGCCCAACTTAATGGTGGCCGTGGAACCTTTCGCATCAGCCATCTGGGAGGCAACTGTGCGCTTCCAAATCAGCTCGTACAGTTTGAACTCATCCTTGCCCAAGGCGCTTGCCACTTGTGCCGGGGTGCGGAATGAGTCACCGGCGGGGCGGATGGCCTCGTGCGCTTCTTGGGCGTTCGCGCTCTTGCTGGCGTAAACCCGCTTGGCGGCGGGCACAAATTCGGGGCCGTACAGCTCCGAGGCCTGGCGGCGTGCTGCGTTCACTGCCTCATCGCTGAGCGAGGATGAATCGGTACGCATATACGTGATGTAACCGTTTTCATACAGACGCTGGGCTGTCTGCATGGTGGATTTTGAGGAGAAGCGCAACTTGCGCCCGGCCTCCTGCTGCAGGGTCGAGGTCGTAAACGGCGCAGCGGGACGGCGGGTGTACGGCTTGTGCTCAACTGAGCGGACGGCGAAGGGCGCATCTTGCAAGGCTGAGGCGAGAGCCTTGGCGGCAACCTCGTCCAGGTGGGCAACGTTCTTGCCCGTCAACTCACCCTTGTCGTTGAAGTCCCGTCCTGAAGCCACCCGTTTGCCATCCAAAGCGGCCAGTTTGGCGTTGAACGGCTCTTGACCGTTCACTGAAGCGAACGTACCAGCTAGGTCCCAATAGTTGGCGGTACGGAACGCCATACGCTCACGCTCACGCTCAACCACCATGCGGGTTACCACGGACTGAACTCGACCCGCCGAGAGCTTTGGTGCCACCTTGCGCCACAGCACCGGGGACAGTTCGTAGCCAAACAAGCGGTCAACCACACGGCGCGTTTCCTGCGCATCCACCAAGTCAGTGTCCAGCTCCCGCAGGTTCCCGAGAGCGCGCTGCAGTGATTCCTTGGTGATTTCCGCAAATGTCATCCGGTGCACCGGCACCTTGGGCTTGAGCACCTCAAGTAAATGCCACGCGATGGCTTCGCCTTCGCGATCCCCATCAGTTGCGAGGTAAAGTTCGTCGGCGTCTTTGAGCTGTGCTTTGAGCTCCGCCACCTTCTTTTTCTTGTCGGAAGAGATGACGTAGTAGGGCTTGAAATCGTCCTCAAGATCCACGGCAAACTTACCGATTGAAGACTTCTTCAGCTCCGCGGGCAGCTCGGAAGGCTGCGGCAGGTCACGGATGTGACCAATGGAGGCTTCGACGACGAAACCCTCGCCCAGGTACTTGGCGATGGTCTTGCTTTTGGCCGGGGACTCTACAATTACGAGCTTTTTACCGGTCTTGGGCTTGCTGGCTGCTGCCTTGCTGGGCACTGTACTCCTACGGGGAATGAAAGGTGGACGAACGGCGTCCCCAAGAGCCTAGTTCACCATATTTTTGTCACGAACGCGTATTGGACCCAAATCTGAACGCAAAATCTAGGCCCCACACACCGTCGCTATTCGTTCTCATCGTCAAAGGAAATAGCCTTAATACCGGGTAGCGCCGAAAGCTCTTGGAGGAGCGTCCCACGTGGCGCCAGTCCCTCAATTTCCAGCTCAACTTCGATAAAGTCAGTTCCGTTGGCATCAGTTTCGTCATTGAGCACCCGGCCTAGTACCCCGCTGCCTGAATGTTCCAACGGCCGTGTGGTGAATCCCTGGACCTGAAAGCCAAGACTCGTACAATGTTGCAGGATTTCTCGCAGGGCACCTGTCCCGTCCACATACGTAACCTGCAGCGCGTGGTAACGCCGTCCGGATACCCGCAACCGCGCAATGACCTTGGCATACACCACTACCACCAGGAAATATGCACCGGTGGCGAAGACTGCTGGCAACACGAGCCCGGCCCCGGCTGCCGAACCCACGGCGGCCGTGAGCCAAACTGAGGACGCCGTGGTCAGCCCCCGCACCTTGTTTCTGCGCACAAACACCAGCCCTGCGCCAATGAAACCAATACCTGTCACAATCTGTGAAGCCACCCGAGACGGATCCAACCGGACCAGATCAACCTCAAGCACATCAGAAAATCCGTATTTGCTGACCACCACAAAAAGCGCCGCACCCAACCCAACGAGGGCGTGAGTACGCATGCCTGCTGACTTGTTGTTGATCTGCCGTTCCAGCCCAATCAGCGTGGGAAGCACGACGGCGGCAAGCAAGCACAGCAAAATGGCCCACCAAGGAGCATTGCTGGCCAACATCATATCGACTGCCTCATTCAGGTTCCCTTATTGTCCTCGTGCCGTGCCCTCACCGTACTACTCCACTGCCGTCCTGCGGGCCCACTGCTGTCATGCGGGGAGGAGAAAGCCATCGCGCACCAGGTTGCACACCTCGGAGTAGAGGTTCCGGGAAAATTCGGCGTCAGGCCGATCCAGGAGATCCGCGAGCGCACCAATCAGCGCTGCTACGGTGAGATCGCCGTCGCTGGCGGAGACGAACCCGGCGAGTTCGGTGCTGAGCAAGTTGGTGCGGCGCAGCCCAGCGCCCTGCCGCAGCAGGATGACTCCGGGATGTTCGGCGCCCGGGCGTTGATGGCGTTCCTCGGTGACATCCTCAGCCACCACAAGGAGTTCATCATGGATGGACTCTCGGTGCTCCAGCCACCTTTCCCGGTCCAACGCGGCGGCCAGGTGGGGACCTACGGGTTGTTCAATGGGGTACAGAATTTCCTCAAAGCGCGCTTCTGGCACACCCTCTCCTGCAGCGGGTGTGCGCAGCAAGATGTAGCCGAATCCAATTCCAGCCACGGCACGGGAGGCAAAGTCCAGCACATAGTTCTCGTAGGCGGTCACATAAGCCTGGGACTCCCGCCCTTGGGAAGCATCCTGCAGCCACGTTTCGGCGTAGCCGCCGGGACTAACCTGCTCTCGCTGGATAAACCAGGCCTGTACCCCCTCTGGTATCCACAGACGGGGGCGGTCGGACCACTCAACTGGGGCGCCGGCGTCGTTCGCGGTGGTCTTGATCTCCCAGTTGCCCAACATTTGCGCCGTACCACCGGGAGCAAGAACTGCAGGTAGTTCCCGAACCAGCCTCTCCACTATTGCATCCCCGGCCAGGCCGCCGTCCCGGTAGGTGAACTGTTGGCCCGCATCTTCACCGAAGTGACGAGGAGTGATGACGAAGGGCGGGTTGGAAACAATGAGATCGAAGCTCTCCCCGGCGACGGGCTCCAGCAAGCTGCCAAGGCGCAGAGAAACGCGCGGGGCAACCCGCTCTGGGTTCCCGGCAGGGTTCACATCATTGGGCTCCAAGTCACCAACGTTGAGGCCCAGTGCGGGAGCGTTCAGGAGCAGATTGAAACGGGTGAACGCTAGCGCGCGGACGGAAATATCGGTGGCTACAACGGTTTTGGCGTGCTGGAGTAGATGGAAAAGCTGGATGCCACAGCCCGTTCCCACATCCAATGCCTTATTTACTTCACGGCGGATGGTGCCCTGAGCCAAAGTCAGTGAAGCCTGCCCGATGCCCAAAACATGATCATGACGCAGAACCCCGGGACGCTGGTGTGCGCCGAGATCGCTAGCCACCCACAGATTTGTATCATTTCCACCTTTCCCGTCAGCCGGCCAGCCATAAGGACGCAGATCGATGGCAGCGCGCACCCTGTCCGCACCCGGAACCGCTTCAATGAGCCCAAGCAATGAAAGCGTCTCGATGCTCAAGCTGGGCAGTACCACGCTCAGCTCCTTGTTCTGGATGTCTTGGGCCAACAGCCAAAGCTTGCACACAGTTGCCAGTGGCTCCGTACTCTCACGCAACACCAGAACGGCGGGCACTGTCTGGTCCCTGCCCAAGGCTTGGTGAGCTTCCTCACCCAGGAGCTCCGCCACGCCGTCGACCGTGTAATCAAGGGCGAGCAAATCGGCAGCCAGGGCGGCTAGCAGGTCAGGGTTGTCGCTGCGCGGGGCATCTGGCACTGTGGAGAAGTCAGTCATACACCAAGCTTAACGACTCTTTCAGGCGCTTAGACGCTGTTGCGGCGCGTCCGCATTTCTAGGAAGTGCGGGTTTGTCATCACACCCAAAATGTTGCCGAAGGGGTCAATGAACGATGCAGTGGCGAACCCGGATTCGCGCTCCGTCAACGGCTCATATTCGCTGGCTCCCATTGCCACCAGTTCATTCACAGTCGCGGACAGGTCATCCACATGCCAAAATGCCACGGCACCGCCCGAACCGCTGGAGGCTGCGGACGGTGCATACTTGCGATCGATGAAACCAAGCTCGGCTTGGTCCCCGCCAACTCTAAACTCGATGTACGCCGCGGGCGCAGGCTGCGCAGGAAACACGTAATAAGGTTCGACCCCGAGCAACTCGGTGTACCAGTGTGCTGCCGCGACCAGGTCGTCCGCGTAGAAACTTATAGTGGCTAGTCCTTGAAACATCGTTGCTCCCTTTGCTGATGCGGTTATCTGAGCAGGTGTGTGGCTGCTCACTTGATATCCATCAGCATGACGGATGAAAGTGCTCACCTGGTGAGCACTTTCATCTGTCAAACTTATGCCATGAGAGCGGACAGGCTGCTTGCCACGTTGTTGCTAATGCAGGCCCGCGGCCGGGTTACCGCCGCCGAAGTCGCAGCAGAGCTCGAGGTGTCTCTGGCGACCAGCCGGCGTGATTTCGTGGCGCTGTCCACGGCGGGCATTCCTGTGTACGCGCAACCAGGGCGTGGTGGCGGCTGGACATTGCTCGGTGGTGCTCGCACGGATCTGACGGGCCTGACTTTGGGTGAAGTAAGGGCCCTGTTTTTGCTCACAGGTTCTGCCGCAACATTGGATTCCACGGCGCGTTCTGCTCTGTCGAAGCTTGTGCAGGCCCTGCCCCAGACCTTTCGCGCTCAGGCTCAAACGGCGGCCACTGCCATGGCTCTCGATCCCACGCCGTGGGGTGAGCATGAGCACCTCCGCCCCGAACCGGTTGCTGCACTTCAGGACGCCATTGTTGCTGGCCGCAAGGTCACGCTCGAATATGAAAATCATGCCCATGAATTAACCCGACGCTTGGTTGACCCGTGGGGCGTAGTTAGCAAAAACAATATCTGGTACCTCATCGCCGGAACCGAGGCGGGGCAGCGCACGTTCCGTATAGAGCGGATCATTGAGACAGTAGTTAGCGACCTTGCCTCTACCCGTCCCAGCAACTTCGAGCTGACGCGTGAATGGGGGCTTATAGTTGAGGACCTCGAGCAGCGACGCTCCCTGGTCCAGGCCACAATACTTACCGATCCTGGCCTGGTTCTGCCACTTCGCGAACATTTTGGCCGTCACTGCCAGGAGCTCGGCCTCGATGCTGACGGACGGGTTCGGTTGCAAGTCGCGGCGCCAATGGCCCGCTCGATCGCAGAACAGCTCGCGGGTTGGGGAGGTGGCGTGGAAGTACTGGAACCTGAAGCGGTCAAAACTCATTTGGCCGCTCTAGGGGCGGAGTTGGTTCACTTATACGGCCCTAATCCAGCAGGGCGTCCGCAGGCTCAGCAGGAGGGTTGACGCTGTCTTTTTTCGGCGTTCACACAGGTTGCGCTCGGGCAAGCAGTAGCCGGCGGAGGACTAGGGGACGGCTAGATATGATGCTGGAATTAGCTCCGCACCCTTCACATTGGCAAGAAACTCCGGTTCAATAGGGAAACCTGCTCGCAACACACTGATTTCTCCTGTCGATTCAAAGATCACACAGGCGACTTCCTTGCGGCTGCGGATACCGGCCACGCGTAGTCGCGCGGTAATTTCCGCCTCCGAGACGTGCGTTCTGCGAAGGTTTGAGACAACGATCTCGCTTCCAGCCATGAGTAGATACGCGCGGTTATTGACCGCGGCTAGGCCTCCGGGAAAGCGGCGCAGCTGCCCCGTGAGCGCCTGCAGAACCAGCAACGTCACCAAGCCCAAGGCTCCGGCCACCAACGTAGGGGTGTAACCCAGTATTGCCCGTCCCACAACAGCGCCGAGGGCAACCGCGGCCGCGAGATCAAAGCTGGACAAGTTCGCCATAGTGCGCTGGCCCATGAACCGAATCAGAAGCAGCACAAGAGCGTACAACCCCACTGCGGAGAGCACTACCCGGCCAGCATCGCCCCAAGTCAAGCCAAATTCATTCCACATGATGCTGCCTTCCTGAAGATCTATTTCTGTCATCCTGGCGCTACCTGGCACCAACAAACTTATGCAGATTCCTTTATGCCGATGACCGGTTACTTGATTGCTCGGCGTTACGTGCCTGAGGCAGGTGCTTCGTTTCTGTCCAGAGACCGGATGTAAGCTGCGTTTCCGCTAATAGCGCTCTTGTAACGATCTATATCGGAACTTTCTACGTAGTCCACCGTCAGCTCGAGTAGCGAAGCAAAAGCTTCATTTGCTCGTCCCTCTGCATGGAACGTGATTGCTTCAAATACAGCCAACGCAGGGGAATCGGGGAACTCTTTGCGGGCTGCTGCAAAAACATCACGGGACTTCCCGAACTCACCCACGTTCCGGAGGGTGGAACCATATTGAACATAGCATCGGCGAAGAAGATCACCTTCCAGACCGGCCTCAAGAGCTCGCTCGTAAAACCCCTGCGCTACTTGTTCTTGACCTGCCGTGTCATAAGCGCCCGCAACCTCATAAAGCACGCGAGCGTTCTCGGGATGAGCTGCATGGAGGCACACCACAGCCTTGATCGTTGGCGCCATGTTGTTGCGGTCCCGGGTGGCTAAAAGATGGTCAAGCTCGTCATTCAAGGTCATGCCGATCATTCTCCCACGCACCGATAAAGCGGGAGGGCGCCGGTAGTGCCACACTCACCAGATTCCCACGGGAGGCTGTGGAGGGCGTGGGTGGGCCCACGCGCCCGGGGGACCCGGCACGAGCTTGCGAGTGTTGGGAGGGCGTGGGTGGGCCCACGCGCCCGGGGGACCCGGCACGAGCTTGCGAGTGTTGGGAGGGCGTGGGTGGGCCCACGCGCCCGGGGGACCCGGCACGAGCTTGCGAGTGTTGGGAGGGCGTGGGTGGGCCCACGCGCCCGGGGGACCCGGCACGAGCTTGCGAGTGTTGGGAGGGCGTGGGGACTAGTCGGTGCAGCCTTGGGGGCAGAGCAACGTTTCGGGTGTGCTGGCGCAGTCAGCACAGTAAAGATTGAGATTTCGACAGCTCGGGTTGGAGCAGTTCTCAAACTTATTGCTGGGTTTATTGCATCGGATGCAATGGCCGATTTCTAGAGCTTCGTCACTGAATTCAAGGTGCATGCGCTTGTCAAACACATAGAGCGAGCCTTCCCACAGGCCTTTGTCCTTGAACGTTTCTCCGTAGCGGACTATGCCGCCGTCCATTTGGTAGACCTCTTTAAAACCACGGTTGATCATAAGCGAGCTGAGGACTTCACAGCGGATCCCACCCGTGCAGTACGTGACAACCGGTTTGTCTTTGAGCCCGTCGTATTTACCGGAGTCCAGTTCCTTGATGAAGTCTGCTGTGGTGGCGACGTCCGGGACTATGGCATCTTTAAACTTACCGATTTGGGCTTCGAAAGCGTTGCGGCCGTCGAAGAACACAACTTCATCGCCGTTGGCTTCCTTGGCGGCAACGAGCTCGTGGAGTTCTTCGGGTTGCAGGTGAGTGCCCCCTCCCACGACGCCGTTTTGATCTACTTTGAGCTCACCGGGCGCGCCGAAGCTGACAATTTCCTCACGGACTTTCACACTCAGACGAGGAAAATCATCCCCCATGCCATCGGACCATTTGATGTCCATGTCCTTAAAACCGGGATACTCACGCGTGGCTTTTAGGTATTGTTTCAGGTCTCTGATGTCACCACCCACAGTGGCGTTGATGCCATCCTTGGAGATGATGATGCGACCCTTGAGGTGCAGCTTCTCACCCAACGCGCGCTGCCACAGTCTGATCGCCGTCGGATCACTGAGCGGGGTAAAACCATAAAAAAGCACAATTTTGTTCATCGACACGTCTTAAAGCCTACTTTGCGCCACCAAATGCCGGCATTCACGGCTGACCCCACCGTCCGGGGCTAGGCTGAGGACATGTTGGTTGGTGCCAAAGAACTGAGAGAGCATGCAGAGGCATGGTTTACCGGCTGGAGCGCGCTACGAAGCTATCAAACCCGCTCGGGGGAAGACTATTGGGCCGCCCTAAGGCTTGATCGAAGCAGTGACTGGGAGTATTTCACCTGCGATCCTTCCCCTGCTGCTTTTACAGCCTTGGCTGCTGAAGTAGCGGCTTCGCCGAAACGGGCGTTATGCGTGATCGGACCTCGTGTGCATGAATATGTAAAGCTTGCGCACCACGCCAAAATGGGCATGGTCTCAACCTCTGAACATCTCATGATGTGTGACATGGAAAACCAAGATAACCAAGACCCTTTCCTTGGTGATCCTGAGTTGACTCTACTGGTCAAAAAATTTGGTGGAAAACGCACTACCTCTCCCTGCCAAGCCCGTTTTTCAGTGGCCATCGTGCGGGGAGAAACAGTCATGGCCAGAGGAACGGTCGGCATATATGGTGAGAATGCGATTTTTGACGGGCTAAAAACGCGTGCCGCCTACCGCCGCCGCGGATTCGGGATGCTCATGATGAAAACTCTCACCGCCAAGGCCCTTGACTACCCTGTGACCACCGGTCTGCTCTTGGCCAGCACGCGCGGCCAACGCCTGTACAGCAAACTTGGCTGGGCCTCTCTAAGCCCCGTCACTGTTCTGGTGCCCAAGGAGCGACTGGCGCAGATGACAAGGCTGTAATGGTAGCGGTGGCACAATGATGTGATGCCCACAAATACTTCGCTGATCTCTTTGCTGGGCGGAGGAATGAATCCTCCGCAATTGCAACACGTCCACAGGATTCCGTCCCGGCAAGCCATCAACGAGGCATGGCCCGAGTGGGTCCATCCCGACCTTGTCAGCGCCTATTCATTCCTTGGCGTGGTGCAGCCGTGGCGTCACCAGATACTAGGAGCTAACGCCGCCCACCAGGGCCAGCACACAATCATCGCAACAGGAACAGCTTCGGGGAAGTCCCTGGCGTATCAGCTGCCCGCGGTCGATGCTGTTCATAGAGCCGCACTTGCGGTAAGGGAAAATCCTGGCCAACTAGAGGCCAACGGCGCAGTTGCCTTGTATCTTTCTCCCACCAAGGCGCTCGCCGCAGACCAACTGGCCGCGTTGAACGCACTGAAACTGTCCACTCTTCGTGCTTCCACGTACGACGGTGACACTGCCACAACTGACCGTCGTTGGATTCGGGACCACAGTAATTTCATCTTGTGCAATCCGGATATGCTCCATTTTGGTGTCCTGCCCAACCACACATGGTGGGCCCATTTTTTCAAGCGTCTGAAATATGTCATCGTCGATGAAGCCCACAGTTACCGCGGCGTTTTCGGCTCCCATGTGGCCGTGCTCCTTCGTCGATTGCGCCGGATATGCGCGCACTACGGGTCAGAGCCTGTTTTCATTGGGGCTTCAGCCACTTCTGCGGATCCCGGCACTGCCTTTTCTCGTCTAATCGGAGCAGACGTCACGACCATCACTGAAGACTGCTCCCCTCATGGTGCAACCACAGTTGCCTTGTGGGAGCCGGAGTTAACCGACTTTAAGGGTGAGAACGGAGCCAAGTCCCGTCGCACTGCCATTGCTGAAACCTCTGATTTGTTAGCTAACCTTGTCTCCTCGCATGTTCGGACCATTGCATTCATAAAGTCCAGGCGCGGCGCTGAAACCATCTCTAGCGTGACCAAAAGACTCTTGGAGGACGTGGATCCGAGTCTTCCTCCTCGGGTTGCTGCTTACCGTTCAGGTTATTTGCCGGAGGAGCGCCGTGAGCTTGAGAAGGCTTTGCGTGCGGGAGACCTTCTGGGTGTTTCAAGTACTCCTGCACTGGAACTTGGCATTGACATCTCCGGCCTGGACGCCGTCCTAGTTGCTGGCTGGCCAGGCACTAGAGCCTCCTTCTTTCAACAGATCGGCAGGGCAGGGCGGTCCGGCCAAGACGCCTTGGCCGCGTTTGTGGCAAGCGATGACCCGTTGGACACATTCCTGGTTCACCATCCGGAAGCAATCTTTGACCGGGCGGTGGAGGCTACAGTGTTCGATCCTGCCAATCCATACGTTCTTGGTCCGCACCTCTGTGCAGCTGCCGCGGAGCTTCCCATCACTGAACAAGACTTGGCCCTTTTTGACTCAACTACTCCTGCTTTACTGGAGCAGTTGGTAGCGCAGGGATATTTACGAAAACGTCCAGCCGGTTGGTTTTGGACACATCCTCAAAACGCAGCCGCCATGGTAAATCTGCGTGAAGACGGTGGTGGGCCCATCAACATCATTGAGGCAGACACCGGTACTCTGCTGGGAACAATGGGCTCGCCGCAGTCCCACTATCAAGCTCATACAGGCGCCGTCTACGTTCATCAGGGGACAAATTACGTGGTGCTTGAACTCAATGAGGCAGAGCATTGCGCCCTGGTACGCCGTGGCACACCAGATTTCTACACCACTGCACGAGATGTCACACAGATCGAGGTGCTGGAATCGACAAAACACGAATTGTGGGGCCCGGTGGAAATGCACTTTGGATCCGTCCAAGTCCAAACCCAAGTTGTTTCCTTCCAACGTAAGGCCATCATCTCCAATGAAGTACTGGGCGAGGAACCGCTGGAGCTAGAAGCCAGGGACCTCTTCACCAAGGCGGTCTGGTTCACCGTGGACAATTCGACGCTGCTAGCCGGTGGCCTGGTGGAACCACAATTTCCGGGTGCCCTGCACGCCGCCGAGCACGCAGCCATCGGCCTGCTCCCACTAGTCGCCTCCAGCGATAGATGGGATGTTGGCGGCGTATCCACCGCCATTCACGCTGACACAGGACAACCAACAGTATTTGTCTATGACGGCCACCCCGGAGGTGCGGGGTTTGCCGAGCGAGGATTCGACATGGCTCGTGTCTGGCTCAGGGCCACCATGGAAGCTATCCAAGCGTGTGAGTGTCAGTCCGGGTGCCCCTCATGTGTCCAATCCCCTAAATGCGGCAACAAGAATAACCCCTTGGATAAAGCCGGCGCAGTCCTGCTGCTGCAGATCTTGCTTAACAACGCACCGTAACGATGGGGCCGCAATGAAGGTCCTGGAAGCAAATCACCGCAAAGAAGGACCTGGAGTAATTGGCCTGATTAGGCCCCGGGTAGTCATGGTGGAAAACAGCGTAGGAACCAACGTTAAGTCAGGCTTTGTGACATCTATCAGGGCTGCAGCGGTGGGCTGGAGTCCGGAGGTGGGCCTGCTCTGGCCTTACCGGTTGCCTGCAAGGGAACCCCCATACCAGTTGCAAAGTGCACCTCTACCTGTACCGAGAAATCACCTGCCGCAATGCACCCAGTAAGGATGGCTCCGTGCCGCCCTGCCACGTCAGCAGCAACGAGGCACGGCTCTCCCTCTGCAAGCCCTCGGTGAGCATCTGCCGCCGCAAGGGCGGCCATATCCGCGGCGGTGGCTGCCTTGGCAGCTGCGGCCGCTGCTTGAGCTAACCCTAGGATCAAAACCATGAGTATCAGCATGGTCAGCGCAAGCCCGGCAGCCAATACCGTTCCCGAGCCTCGCTCACCCGCGGACAACACAACTACCGCTCAGAGCTACGGCCGATCTCCCACACAGACCCGATCGAAACTGACATTCACCAGACCGGGCCCACCGCCACAGTGCGGCCCTGAGCGTCCTAGCTCCGCCAAGAAGATTCCTTTCTATTGGCTTGTGCCGGACAAGTAAAAGTGCCGTTTGTACTTCTACCTTGACGCTGGAATGCGCAGTTTGGGTCCATTGAATGAGACCGGAGAGAACCCCTCCAACTCTGCCCTGAACTGTAACGGTGGCATAGCCGCCGGACGTCCCCACGGAGACATCTACTTTCTGCCCCGACACCCGGGCCACAATTTCCAGGACCTCCACTGAAGAATCGCCTCGAGCCAGAGCGCGAGCCCCTGCTCTAGCACCCTCCTCCAAACGCAATTGCAAGATGCCAGCCGCAACACTGAACAGCAAAATAGCAAGAAGAACCGTCATCGCCGGCAGTAAAATGGCGAATTCAGCTGTCACCGATCCTGTATCAGCTTTCGCATTCCGGACTCCACCTAATGTCTCTTTCCTAAGGACAGATACTCTGCGGCCCCTGCCTGGCCAGACTGAATGCTGGCGCCGCATTCGGATCACCCGTCTATGTTTTTCCTGTGGCTGCATTACTTTCCTCCTCCCACACGCACGCCCGGTGATTGGTGCCTTTTTCCGGGGCTAGAAGCTCAGGGCTGTTCGGATAATGTTCAGCAAGAATCCCCGTACCTCGTCACTTTTGAGAATTACAACAAGGAGCCCGGCAAACCCCACAGCCGCCAACGTTGCGATGGCATATTCAGCTGTCGCCATGCCCGCTTCCCTGCCTGACTTTGCCCAACGGCTTGCCCAACGGCTTGTCCAACGGCTTGTCCAACGGCTTGAATGCTCATGCTTCCTCGCGTGGCCTGGTGGCACTAAATAGTTCACCACAGGCGGGCTGCTGCAGGCCCCCACAAAAATTTCGCGGACGTTCTCTGCCGCAAAAACTCCCTCTTTGCCTGGGAGGTGTCCTCTGGCGGCTTCGTTGGTGGTCATTTTCACTCCTTGAATTAATTTGAATCAATCGCTTGTGCGAATAGGTTGTACGAGTAGTTTTTCTCACTTGCTTTTTCTTGCCTTCACGCACTAAATGTTGTTGCGAGGTCTGCTGTGAACCCCGCCCACTTTCGGCTGGTAAAGCAACTCTTCTCCTCATCGGAGCTTCGCGAAAGGTACCTTCCAGCGTTAGTGGACTTGTGAGATGACAGCCCTACCTGTGGATAAATTGATCCCGTGAAGAACCAGCAAAAAACCTGTTTACCGACTCCCGGAGACGGCCTGACGGGGCTAGAAAAATGAAACTAGAAAGTCGGAATCATCGCCATCACTACCGGAACCACGCCCAACGCAATGAAAGCCGGCAACGAGCAGAGCCCCAGTGGCAGCACAAGCTTCACGCCCAGGGCTGCTGCACATTTCTCAGCACTGCGAGCGGCTGCTACTCGGCATTGTTTCGCCTCGGCGTACAGCAAGGGTGCTGCGGATGCCCCAGTGAGTGCCCCAAAACTTAGTGCTTCATGGATTTGTGCGACATCGCTACGGATAAAATTTCCATCCCACGAGTCTTGCCACGAGGCCCCAATCTCCATACCTGCCACCACCCTGAGCAAACTCTCACGCATATCTTGTTCTGCCACCGCGGCAACCACGCGCAAGGCGCTTGGGAGCGTAAGTCCGGCGTCCAAGGCTGTTCCAAGGAAGTCCAGTAAGAGTGGCACAGAGGTCACGCCGCCAGCGCTACCTTCAGCTGCGAAGGAGCCATAGCTATTTGGAATACCTGCAAGAAATCGCGTCCCAGAGGTTTTCTTTCTATCCCGCGCCACTTGGCCTCGGAATAGTCCTGGGCAGGACCCACCCCACAGACAGAGGAATGCCAGCATAGATAGCGTCATTGCTAGCCACCCATTCACGGTCACCGCCGCCCACCGGGCTTGGCATAAACGGGCCGTGCAGCATCACCGATCATTTTTGCTGACCATAATTTGCCCACCATAGTAAATCCCACCCCTACCATCAGCACCATCCAGCCCATAGGACTGCCAAGGAGTGCGGCCAATGGGTCAACGCCCATCACCATGCCTAATCCAAGCCCAATAAAAGGCAGCCAGCTTAACAGCCGTGCTGTTGCACGAGGACCCGCGAGCGCAGTTTCACGAAGCGCAGCGGCATCGTTATCGGCATCGATGCTGCACGCAAGACGCTCTAACACGGCCGCAACCGGAGCCCCGCTTGTCTCACACAGCTCAAAGCATGCCGCTAAATCCAACCAGGTCCTATGCTGTTGGGTTCTCCGAGCATTGCGGCCGTGCGTGATTCTGCGGCCATGCTCAAAATCAGCTGCGCAGGCATTGCGGATCGCTGTTGCAGTTGGCAGTCCCATGGCGCTGGCTCGTTGGACAGCAAGTACCAACAGTAGTGTGGCGTTCGATTCCCCAGCAGTGGGTGGAATTGCCCCTGCGCCTGGTATTTGTTGCGGCGTCCTAACGGCATTGACTGCCGAGACTCGGCGCAGAACCTTGGCACCATTGTCGACCCGGTATTGTTCCGCACCCAGAACATATGCCATGGCTCCCCACAGGGCTGGTCCGCTTCGGCCTGCTGCCAACAGGGATGCCAGTTGGCGAACCATCCGGGATAGGGACTCTGCTGACGGCACAGAACCACGAGTCCAGATTCTGTGCCGGCGCCTTGTGTATGACCTCGAGCCTGCCCACGAATGCGAGTTGTTGACGGCAAAGAGGAAAAATGCTGCGCCTACAAGGGCAAGCAATACACCGGCGTTCATGGCTTCTCATTGAGTTTGTCGGCAGCGATTTTGTTGGCAGTATATTTTTCGCTGGGTTGCGCATCGAGACGCTCATCGAAGCCTAGTCGCGCCGCCAGTATGGGCCAGCCGGGGCCTTTGATCAATTCGGATGATATCCGCTCAGAGTCTTTGGGAGTGAGGCTAGCTGAATCCCTACTGGCCAGACTGTCAGGCTGACCTGCGTGCCTGCCAGCCCTTCCTCGAGCCACCCACTGCTGTTCAACGGATTCCTTGGCCTCAGCCTCCATGCCGTTCCCACAAGCAGCAAGTGAGAGCGCTGGAATAATATCAAGTCCCTTGTTGTGCAAAGCTACGACGGCCACCTCAGAGACCACCCGGAGCCCCCTGATCCTCACTAGGTGGATGACAATATCCAATGCGCTGGCGCCTTGTAAAAACACCGCTTCCGGGCTCATGGAGGCAAGTGCTCCTAAAGCTGCCAACCTGGCTGGGACGTCGTGAGCGCTATTTGCGTGGATTGTTCCGCCGCCGCCGCTATGACCGGTGTTCATGGCCATCAACAGTTCGCGAACTTCCTTTCCTCGGCACTCGCCAACAATGAGCCGACCCGGGTTCATGCGCAGGGCGTGGCGGACCAATTCCGCCAAATCTAAAGCGCCAGCCCCTTCCGCATTTTCATGACGCGCTTCCAAAGTCACAACGTGCGGATGCTCCGGGTCCAGCTCGGCTGCATCCTCTATGAGTACCAGCCGTTCTCTGGCAGGGCACAAGCCCAAAAGCGTTGACAACAGTGTGGTTTTGCCAGCCCCTGTTGCACCACTGATGAGAAAGTTCAGCCTCCGCTCCACTACGGCAACCAGCACTTGGGCTAGAAAAGGGTGGATGCTCCCAGTCGCAACCATTTCTGCCAACGTCAGGACAGTGCGGCGTTTGATTCGGATGGAAAGCAGTGTCCCTGCGGCAGAGATCGGCGGCAAAACAGCGTGGATTCGATAGCCGCAGGCTATTTTCACGTCGACACACGGACTACTTTCATCGAGTCTGCGTCCGCCACTGGCAACCAGCCGCACTGCGAATGCGCGAAGTTCTTCCTCAGTGGAAAATTCCACTGGCACTCGTTCGGGCCCATCGCCACGGTCCTGCCAAACAGAGTCAGGGGCATTGACGAAAATATCGGTCACATGAGGGTCTTTGGCCAATCCTTGCAACGGCCCCAGTCCATTGAGTTCCGCCGCGATTCGCTCCATGGCAAGCAAAGATCCAGCTGCCCCAAGCAGCCTGCCGCTTTCCCTTACTGCCGCAGCCATCTGCAGGTCTGTCACCGGGCCCGATCGGGAAAGAACGCTGCGCCTGACAACGTCCAACAGGTCCGCGTCGACTGGCCCTCCCCAAGGGTCTGGTGTGTGGCTGCCGGTCTGCCGTTGCGCATTCATGGTTTGCTCCCGTTTAAACCGGTGCCAGTGTCACTGCGCGGGCTATCCCCAACCATCCAGTCTAAGATGTTGGCGACAACAACTCGCACGGGTCTACGCCGCAACAGTTCCAACAGGCGCTGCGACTCCAAAGCCTCGCTGACCCCGCGCAGTTGTGGCAGTCTGCCCACAAGAGGCAGCCCCACAGCGCTAGCAACCATAGTTGCATCCAGCCCCTCCCCCAGCGCCCCACGCACAACTGCACCTACCGGCATTGGCGGCAGGACAGTCATCATTTGCCGTGTAGCTGCTAGAGCACGCGCCCGTGCAGGGATCACCACCACTAACCCGTCGCATTGCAACGCCAACGAACTAAAGGCTTCCGGTGTTCTGCCCAAATCCACGACAATTAGTCCAAAGGCTCCACGTGCGGACCTCATCACCTCTCCAATAGCCGTCCGCGTGTGGGTGGCATCCTCTCCGGGAGCTGGAGTCGCGCCACCCCTAGATAGACCGGAGAATGACCCGTCCATGGTCCCGGCGTTCCCTGCGTTATGGCCGCTGCCCCAGGACAACAGGGTCAGCCCCGCAACCTGAGGAAGGGACATGGCAAGTTGTTCTGGATTAATCGCCCCGGAAGCCATTAATAATTCCGGCCAACGCAACCCTGGGCTGGCCTCGGCAGATAACGCGGCACATAAGCCGCCACCCCATGGGTCCCCGTCCACCAATAAAGTCCGGGTGCCTCGCTCAGCAGCCTCGGCTGCCACAAGCACGGCAAGCGTTGAGGCGCCTGCCCCTCCGCAACCCCCGACAACACCCACGACGCCGGCACCCGTTACGGGGTTCTTCAAACAACTCAGATAGTTCGCCAGCCAGGGAGCTGAATCTGGCAGAACAGCTACTCTGTCGGCTCCCAGCCGTTCGGCGCTATGCCACATCAACGCTGAATCCTGCGCAAGTCCAACAATTATTGTTGGTCCACGCCACCCTGCAAATCCAACGTCCAGTCCGATCTCCTCCGCTACGACCGCATCAATGAGTACTGCTGCCACTTCATCCCACGGCCCCGCAACCGCGTCCAACCGCTCCTCCACGATCAGTTCGACAGCCGCCGCAGCGCTGACTCGCCCCACTGCGCCTTGGAGCTCGGTGCCAACGGAGAGCAACAACACTGTGGTGTCGCGACGCGGGAGCCACTGTTCCGATCCGGGTCTGTTGGGCAAACTGTTTCGGTGCTTCATGAAGCAACTGTGCGCTTCTCTTCCGCCGAAGCACACAGCTATGGACATCAAAGTGTGGAAGATCAAGGACAGCCCTATCTGTGGAGGAACCACGGGCCACATCAGTGGAGAATAGGAGCTATGTACGCATTGCTGGCCGCAGGCCCTGAAGCTTCCACCGCCGTGGTTCAGCTCAGGTATGAAGACGGTGCCCCCGCTTCTTCCCTTCAAACCGTTGCCCTCGGCACCCTAGCCTCACTCGTGCGCGACATCGAAGATGCGCACCATCCTCGTTGGGTTTGGGATAGGGCCTCACATTGGTACCCCGCACTGCTCGCCGCCAATGTGCGTCTAGAGCGGTGCCACGATCTATCCCTGTGTCAGAACATTTTGTTGGACTCCGAATTTGCTGCACTCACCGAATACCACCAGCAATTCACTTCGTTGCCACCGGAAAGTCACTTGCTGCGAGAAGACTCATCGATCACGGGCGCACAGGCAGGGCAGGAAAGTTTATTTCAGACTCCCGCCACCCAGAGTGAGAGTCAAGATTGGGATCTTGCCACCGTAGCGAAGGAGCTTGGCGCCCAAAAAGCAGCCACGAGTTCCTCCACACATCCACCTAGGCTCACACTTTTGCTCAGTGCAGAATCTGCTGGTGCTTTAGTGGCTGCAGAGATGCAGTATGAAGGTATGCCTTGGAGAGAAGACCTGCATAGGAGGTTGCTGAGTGACTTGCTTGGTCCGGAACCACAAAATCAAGCCCGCCCGGAAAAATTGGAGGCGCTTGCCGCAGAGCTGCGCGCCGCTTTGAACGCCCCCGCACTGAATCCTGACTCTCCACAGGACCTCATCCGGGCCCTGCACAGAGCGGGAATTGACGTCAAATCAACTCGTAGCTGGGAGCTTATGGAGTTCAAGCATCCTGCCATAGAACCCCTGCTGACGTACCGCAAACTGAGCAGGCTTTTCACCACCAACGGCTGGAACTGGCTCAGGCAGTGGGTGCGTGTCGGTCGCTTTCACTCTGAGTATGTTGTTGGCGGTGTCGTGTCAGGACGGTGGGCTTCCCGTGGTGGCGGTGCCATGCAAATTCCCGCGCAGATTCGGGGGGCCGCCGTTGCCGACCCTGGGCACACGTTCGTGGTCGCAGACGCGGCTCAGCTGGAGCCTCGAGTGCTGGCCGCGCTCGCACAGGATAGCGCCATGGCCGCCGCCGGTCAGGACTCTGCCGGAAAAAACAAGGACCTCTACGCCGGAATTGCGGCTCAAGGATTTGGCGGTGACCGCAGCATGGCCAAGGTCGCTTTGCTTGGTGCCATCTATGGCGCCACCTCCGGGGAATCCGGCAGATTAGTGCCCCAGCTTGCCCGTATGTATCCCCGCGCACTGGATTTTGTGGAACAGGCCGCCCGTGCCGGCGAGCGCGGCGAACGCGTCAGCACCTACCTGGGCCGCAGCACACCCGCCACTACCCAAGAATGGCATGCTGGGCAGCAAAGCTCTACCGCTCAGGAACAGCGCCGGGCAGAGTCGGCAGCTCGCTCAAGAGGCCGTTTTACCCGCAATTTTGTGGTTCAGGGAACGGCTGCAGAATGGGCGTGTTGCTGGTTGGCTGAATTGAGACGTCGCTTGCGGGTCCTCGCTGCCACCCTCCCTCCTGCCGGTGCCAACCCAGCAATTGGTACACCGCAGTTGGTGGCTTTCCTCCACGACGAGGTGGTGGTGCATTGTCCGCTTGGCTTGGTGGATGAAGTCACGACTATTTTGCATGAGTCCTCCCGTGCAGCAACTGGACTGATCTTTGGCAACATTCCACTGGAATTTCCCGTCAAAGTCACCGTTGTTCCGTGCTACGCCGATGCGAAATAGGACGCAAATAATCACGCCCGGCCAAACACCTCCCCGACTGGTGTGCTCAGATGAGCTGGACGCCTGATTTAGAGCGGCGCCGGAATTTCGCGCTGCGCGTCCCACGGCACAGCCCAACCCATTTCCTCAAACACATACGTGAGAATGCCAGCCGTGAATCCCCACACCACCACGCCATTGATAGCGAACGCGGGGCCGCGATGAGTATGCCCCTCACGGACCAGCACAGCCGTAAAACGGTTGTCCGGGTCCAAGAGGTCCCGGACAGGAACCCTAAATACTTGGGCTGATTCGCCATAATCCACCACGTTGACAGGTGTTTGTTTTGCCCACCAGCCAACTACAGGAGTTACCACAAAATTACTCACTGGCAAGGGGACCTCGGGCAGCAGCCCCAGAACTTCAATCCCCAAGGGATCGAGCCCGGTTTCTTCCTCAGCTTCCCGCAATGCAGCAGCGGTGATGGATGCGTCTCCAACATCCACTCCCCCACCGGGGAAAGCCACCTGCCCCGGATGATCGTTTAACGTGAGTGCACGCTCAATCAGCAGTACATCCAAATCTGCTGAAGCGAGCGGTTTCGTTGAGGCCGCAGGTATGTCATCCAAGGCACCAAAGAGCATCAGCACAGCAGCTTTGCGAGTTGTGGCGGGATCCATAGGCATCTTCCACAGAGTGGCCCGACCCAATGTGGCCGCATCAGGAAGCGCCGCAGTGGCTGCTGCTTTCCCAGCCAATACTACTAAATCCGTGTAGGCACTCACCCTTGGGTTCCCGTGGCCAAAATTTCTTGGGACCCATTCTTGGTCCTTGCCGCCAGTTGGGATTCCTGACGGTAGCGAGCGGCATTATCCACATCAGCCAGCATCCGTGCCAGCAGTTCCTCTTGCCCGGGTGCCAACTCATATTTGAGCAGCTTCGCCGCTTTCACTGGATCGACCTCACCGTCCCCGTAGGAAGGGCACAGGTGGGCGATGGGGCAAACCCCGCACGCTGGCTTCCGTGCGTGGCAGATGCGCCTCCCATGAAACACAACACGATGAGAAACCATTGTCCAGTCTTTGGATTCAAACAAAGCCGCAACGTCTGCTTCAATGCGGACAGGGTCTGTGGACTCTGTCCAGCCAAAACGACGGGCCAATCTGATGAAGTGGGTGTCGATAGTGATCCCAGGAACCCCAAAAGCATTACCCAACACCACATTGGCCGTCTTTCTCCCCACTCCAGGCAGCGTCACTAAAGCCTCAAGCGACCCAGGCACCTCGCCGTCGTACTCATCAACCAGGCGGTTCGCCAGGGCAAGCAGATTCGCTGACTTGGCCCGAAAAAATCCTGTTGACTTGATCAGCTCCTCCAACTCCACGCTGTGCGCTTGGGCCAACATTATTGGCGTAGGAAAACGAGCGAAAAGTGCCGGAGTTACAGCATTGACACGGATATCAGTGGTTTGAGCTGAGAGTACCGTGGCCACCAGCAATTCAAACGGATTCCGAAAATCCAGCTCTGCGTGGGCATAGGGGTAGAGCTGCGCCAGCTCACGATTGATCTTGCGGGCACGACGCTTGAGACCCAGCGCCGATTCCGCTGCCACAACCATGGCCGTTAAGCACTATCCGAGGCGCGCTCAATTCCCACAATGTCCAGCAGAACACCCGTCTTGCCATGGTTGTTCTGAACGAGGAAGCTGGTCCCGCGGTCCTCCAAAGCCAGAATCCACGAGCCCGGTGTCAGCTTGAAAACAAATTGGCGTGATTTATCATCGATCACGTTCTGTGGCCGATCCACCGCAAACCAGAACGGCTCGGCAATCACGGCTGCG
The DNA here is from genome assembly GCF_039529835.1 of Arthrobacter sp. TMP15. Lineage (NCBI taxonomy): Bacteria > Bacillati > Actinomycetota > Actinomycetes > Micrococcales > Micrococcaceae > Arthrobacter > Arthrobacter sp. TMP15. Next base: position 255,573 of record NZ_CP154262.1, on the reverse strand, counting down.
GCGCTGGTTTTGGGGCTAACCGTGGCAGCAATGCTCTCCTTAGCCGGTGACGCGTCACCATGAGTGGTGCTTGGGTCAGTGGTGCTTGGGCGCGAAAGAGCGGAGTCGCCCTTTGCGGGGGCGCTCTCCTTTGCTGGCACCGCAACCTGCGGGTTCAAGGTGGTTGCTGCGCCATCGTCGGAGCGAACGGCTGTGCTTGAATCCGAGGAACCGTGTGCCGGCGCGGGAGCTTGATTTGAAAGCTGTGCCGGAGCCGCAGCTGAGCTGGATGCGTGCCCGTGGGTGTCCGCGATATTTGCGCCGTCCCAGGAAACGCCCTCCGCTGCAACGGCTGCCGCGGCCGCAGCAGCCGGGGCATGGCTCGTGTCCGCCGCAGCGGATCCAGCCTGAGCTGGGCCCGTGGAGCTATTCGCCGGGGTGAAGATTTGGCCAGCGGAGGTGTGCCCGGAGTGTTCCTGTGCTGCGGGCCGAGCACCTGTCGGCTGGTTCTGCTGCCCACCTACAGGAGCCTGCGTCGTCTGGCCGGGCACATATTGCCCCTGAGCCCCGGGCCCTTGGGGCTTGCCCTGACCAAATGCTCCGCCGCCGTTCTGGTTGGCGACTACCGGCTTGGGTGCAGCGGGACGCTTGTGCGCTGGTACGGCGTCACGCGCCGCAATATGTGCAGGAACCTCAACGCGGCCGGCAAAGTCGGAGGCGAGGAAAGGTATCCACTGGGCGCAAACGGTGGCTGCCAGAAGGATCAACGATCCAACCAACCCCACCAGAAGAGCGAAACTGAAGTTGGTTACTGTGCCGGTGAAGAAGAAAAATGTGGCGAAGGCGGCCACCACTGAGGCGAACTGATCAATTGAAAGTGACCCAACCCGGACCTGGGTTTGCGGGCTCAGCCTGCGTGCCAGGAACAGGCCACCAACTACCAGCGGCAGGATGACTCCTATCCCAAGGAAGAACAGCCCACTGGTGTTCCAGATGTTCAGGCTGCCCGCGATTGTCACAATGATCGGCACCACTGAGGCGATAAAAATGATCGCTACGCCGCCCAGGACAACAAGGTCCCGTATGGTCAGCGGGCCAACTACGGCGTTGCTGACAGCCGAGTTCTCAGGGCTGGTAGCTGCCTGCTTAGAAGGCGTGTGTTGCTCTGTCATGGTCTTACTCCTCAAAGTCACGTTCGCTATCCAGCCTAGTTACCCCAGCCAAGCAACACTAGCCAGCCACAGCTTAAACAGCTCTAAAATGCCCTAATGGGGAGAACTACCCATCAACGTAGGGAGCCTGTGGATGCACTTGAGCGCAGATATGACGCCATTGGACCCGTTGAGCTGTGACGACAGACACGTTATGTTCCCCAAAGGGCTACAGTTAAAGCTGGAATAAAACGTTGCCCCCCCAGTAGCCATTTCGCGTATCTCCGCCTTCCCAAGAGGTAAAAGCCACGCATCTGGATTCAACGGGGCATCAGCTAAGAAGGAACGAAGGGATTTTAGATGTCTGAGGTCACAACCGCAGCGGACAACCAGTCCGGGGATGCGCTGGAGAACTTACTCACGGAGAGCCGCCAGTTCGAGCCGAGCCCGGAATTTGTCGCCAACTCGGTGATCCATGGTGACGAATATGCCAAGGCCGCCGCTGACCGTCCGGAATTCTGGGCCCAGCAGGCGCGCGAACTCCTGAGCTGGTCCAAGCCCTTCACAAAGACACTTGATTGGACCAACCCACCTTTTGCAACATGGTTTGAGGACGGCGAAATCAACGCTGCCTACAACGCGCTGGACCGCCACGTTGAGGCCGGCAATGGCAACCGCGTGGCCATCTACTTTGAGGGTGAGCCCGGCGACACTCGCACTTACACGTACGCGCAGTTGACTGAAGAGGTCAAAAAGGCCGCCAACGCTTTCCAGACTCTGGGACTTATTAAGGGTGACCGCGTGGCGGTTTACCTGCCCATGATTCCCGAAGCCGTCATCACGCTGCTTGCCTGCGCCCGCATTGGCGCCATCCATTCTGTTGTTTTTGGCGGCTTCTCCGCGGACGCCCTTCGTTCACGCGTAGATGACGCCGAAGCCAAGCTTGTTATCACCGCTGATGGAACTTTCCGTCGGGGCAAGCCAAGTTCCTTAAAGACTGCTGTTGACGAAGCCTTAAGTGCCCCCGGGCACAGCGTCCAGCACGTTGTTGTTGTCAAGCGCAATGGTCAGGACGTCGACTGGGTTGCGGGCCGCGATGTTTGGTGGGATGACACTGTGGGCACCGCATCGATCGAGCACACAGCCATTGGCCACGCCGCCGAGCATCCGCTATTCATTCTGTATACCTCTGGGACCACGGGGAAGCCAAAAGGCATCCTGCACACCACCGGCGGCTACCTCACACAAACGGCTTACACCCATCGCGCCGTGTTTGACCTGCACCCGGAAACGGATGTTTTCTGGTGTACGGCCGACGTCGGATGGGTCACCGGCCACTCCTATGTCACCTATGCGCCACTGATCAACGGGGCAACCCAGGTCATGTATGAGGGAACCCCGGATTCCCCCCACCAGGGCCGCTTTTGGGAGATCGTACAAAAGTACAAAGTATCGATTTTGTACACTGCACCCACCGCGATTCGAACTTTCATGAAGTGGGGCGAGGATATCCCCGCCAAGTACGATCTTTCCTCCATTCGACTTCTCGGTTCTGTGGGCGAACCCATCAACCCTGAGGCCTGGATGTGGTACCGCCGTGTCATTGGTGGGAACCAAGCACCCATCGTGGACACGTGGTGGCAGACGGAGACTGGGGCCATCATGATTGCCCCACTACCCGGGGTTACCAGCACCAAACCCGGATCGGCTCAGGTGCCCATGCCAGGGATCGCCGTTGACGTGGTTGATGAGATGGGCGCTTCAGTGGGCAACGGGCACGGCGGCTACTTGGTGATCCGCGAACCATGGCCGGCGATGTTGCGTGGAATTTGGGGCGACAACGAACGCTACAAAGACACGTACTGGTCTCGTTTCGATGACATGTACTTCGCCGGCGACGGCGCCAAATGGGATGAAGACGGCGACGTTTGGTTGCTGGGCCGCGTTGATGACGTCATGAACGTGTCCGGGCACCGACTTTCCACCACGGAAATCGAATCTGCCCTTGTCAGCCATCCCTCCGTTGCGGAGGCAGCAGTTGTAGGTGCAGCGGATGAAACCACCGGTCAAGCAGTTGTGGCATTTGTGATTCTGCGCGGTTCCGCTGTAGAAGATGACGACATCGTCACCACCTTGCGCAACCACGTAGGCAAGGAAATTGGTCCCATCGCCAAACCAAAAACCATCTTGGTTGTGCCGGAACTACCCAAAACCCGCTCAGGCAAGATCATGCGCCGTCTCCTCAAGGACGTAGCGGAGGGCCGTGCAGCCGGCGATTCCTCAACCCTTGCCGATAACACGGTCATGAACCAGATCGTCGAGTCGCTAAAGGCCTAGCAACTCCCAACTGACCCGCACTAGTTGTTGAAAATCCACAGTTTGTGATGATTTCCTGCCACTAGTGCGGGTTTGTTGCTTGTCTGAGGCATTATTAAGCCATGACCTCAACCACTGCTGCTGACCGCGGCGCTTTGCTGATCCTCAATGGACCTAACTTGAATCTGTTGGGTACCCGCGAACCACAGATCTACGGCTCAACCACACTTACCGACGTCGAAGCGCTCACCACAGAAGCGGCCGGGGCAGCAGGGTTCAGTACCATCTGCGTGCAGTCAAACCATGAGGGTGCCCTGATCGATGCAATTCATTCAGCACGCGGCACTGCCGTAGGTATTATCATCAACGCAGGCGCCTACACGCACACCTCAGTTGCGCTGCGCGACGCGATTGTCGCCGTCGAGCTCCCCGCAGTGGAAGTGCACATCTCAAACGTTCACCAACGCGAGGAATTCAGGCAGCATTCGTACCTGTCGGCGGTGTGCAGCACAGTCATTGTCGGGGCCGGAGTTCACGGTTACGTCCTGGCAGTGAGCGCTTTGGAGAAGTCGCTGCCGTAGCGCTCCGTTGCACCCAGTTAGTTCAGAATAATCCCAGCAGCTAGCCGACCCTACAGGCCCCTGAAGGAACAGCACTGTTGAGCATGGGCGCCGCTGAAATGACGGGGCCGGCTTCCTTCATTGTGAGTGCGAAGCCCACGTTCTCGGTTGTAGTGGCCTTCGCGAAGACCACACCGACCACCTGGCCCTTCGCATCAAGCAATGGTCCGCCCGAGTTGCCCGACTGAACGGTGCCGGCCAGCTGGTAGATATCCAGAAGCGACTTGGCGCCGCCGGTAATATCCGGGACAAGTACGGGGCCGGCAGACAGGACCGTTGCCGGCCGCACCTGCAAGGGTCCGCCCAAGGGATAGCCGGCAAATGCCGTGGCCGTGTTTGCCGTTACCGTGTCCGCCGCGGGTAGCGGGGCCGCAGCCAAGGAATCTACCGCGAGGATAGCCAGGTCTTGAACCGGGTTAAAGTACACCACCCGGGCAGGCAACGCACCCTGTTTTTGCGTCTGCACCACTGGCATCGACACGCCAGCAACTACGTGCGCATTTGTCAGCACCCGTTCTGGTGAAATGACGAACCCGGTTCCTGTCTGGTTTTGTCCGCACTGGAACGCCGTGCCTGAGATTTTCATGACTGACTGCGCCGCCTTATTCCATGCCGCTGTGTTCGTGTCCGCATTGGGGACTGCTATCTCAACGTTGGGTCCCGACGGGGCCAGCAACGCGGGGATGCCTTCCTCCAACACCAAGGAACGGATCTGGGCGACAGCAACTTTAACAGGATCGGGGGTCCAGGAATCGATTCTGGAAACAATCTGCGAACCGCTCAATGCTGTGGAGACGGCAGGGATACCCAAGTTGGAGACGCCAAAGGCAAGCATCGAGATAACGAGGGCACCAACAAAAAGATTCAGAGCACCACCCAACAGACGGTTGACGGCACGGATGGGTTCGGACTTAACCCTTCGTCCCATGGCTCGGCCCAAGCGGATGCCCACAGCATGACCAACAAGTATCAACACGATCGTGGCGCCGATCACCATAGCTGTTCGCCAGCTTGGACTTGGCGCGAATTGGTTGACGAGCGGCGCGGCGAAAAAGGCCGCAACGCCTCCCGCGACAAATCCGGCGAGACCGCCCAAACCAACCACGAGTCCAACGTTCAAGCCGTAGATCAATTGCCATAAAAGCCAAATGATCAGCACCGCATCCAGCCACGAGAACCCAAACACCCTTGTGCACAGCCTGTCCCGGGCAAAAGCCCACATTGCGTTTTATTGGCATCGTTATGCCCCGGATCCACATATTACCGGCCCAACCATGCCAGTGCTGACGTTTTTCGGTGTCTAATCTGCCAATATGCTGATAACGAACGCTCCGAATGCCAAATTGGTCACAAAAGCAGAAAAGTTCTGGAACAATCAGTATTAGGTCACAACTGATTAGTTACATACTGTAAGGAGTTTTCATGGACATCGAGGTACTACGCCGGGCACCATTATTTGCCACTCTCGACGATGAGGCTTTCCGCCTTGTCACCGATGAGCTGGCCGAGGTGGATCTTTCCCGCGGGGCTTCAGTGTTCCGTGAAGGCGATCAAGGCGATCAGCTGTATTTCATTGTTTCAGGCAAGGTGAAGCTAGGCCGAACATCCTCTGATGGCCGCGAATCACTGGTCGCGATCCTTGGACCAGGAGAGCTGTTCGGGGAAATGGCGCTCTTTGATCCGGCACCTCGCAGCACCACAGCTACTGCCGTGTCTGAAACTCGGCTCGCCGGTTTGAAGAATGAATCTCTTAACGCTCTGCTGCGCAACCGTCCCGAGGTGTCCATGCAGCTGCTGCAGGCTCTGGCCCGCCGTCTGCGACGCACCAATGACAACCTCTCCGATCTTGTGTTCTCCGACGTGCCTGGCCGCGTCGCCAAGGCCATCTTGGATCTAGCGGACCGGTTCGGTCGCCCGGCCACCGACGGCATCCTGGTAGCTCACGAACTGACCCAGGAAGAATTGGCCCAGCTGGTCGGCGCTTCGCGAGAGACTGTCAACAAGGCGCTGGCCGAGTTTGTTCAGCGCGGCTGGCTTCGTTTGGAAGCCCGCGCCGTTGTGATCTTGGACGTCAATCGTTTGCGCCAGCGTTCACGCTAGACACCAGGCTACCCGCCCACTTTAGGGCGCCCGCCTAGAAGAAACGGCCCGGCCACCTTAGGGTGGCCGGGCCGGAGTTATCTGCGCTGAAACCCATAATTCCTGTTTGGCGGATTGCCTTAGGTGGCATATTTTTACAGCCGGAGCACCAACGCGTTGGCGGTCAACCCGGCCGCCGTTCCAAAAAGAAGTACTGTCTGGCCCTCACGCACCCGTTCTTGCTCCATCACCTGCGCCAGCACATAGCCGACAGATGCGGAAACCATGTTTCCAATCTCGGCCACCCAGTCAATATAGCTATCCTTCGGGATTCCTATCCTCTGCATTGCCAAACCCAGGGCCGGGCTCGCCTGATGCGGGATAACAAGAGAAATATCACTTAGATCAAGACTCGAACGGGCAAGGAAATCGCCCAAGAAGTCAGGGAGTACCCGCATCATGTTCCGCAATGCTGCCCGGCCATTCATGTCAAAGAGATAATCGGCAGGGTCGGCCCCCGCATAGAGTTGAGCCGGGGAGCGGCTTAGCCCGCCTCTAATCTCGGTGTCATGGGCGTAAGCGGCCCACGTTCGTTGGGTGCTGGCCACGACTCCTTGAGAAGGGTCATCGGTGGAGGTCAGCACAAAGGCAACGGCGGCATCGGAGAACAGGGAAAAGCTTTCCTTCTGCTCCGGGTTCAGAAAACGGGAACCTACGTCCCCGGCTGTAATGAGAATGCTCTTGTATGTGCCGTCGGCAATATAACGGGAGGCAATATCCAAGGCAGTAATCATGGAAGTACAGGTGGAGTTCACATCGAAAGCCGCTGCCACCCCATGAGGTGCAATCTTTTCAAGTACCAGGGCAGCGGTGCAAGGAATAGGCTGGATGCCCGCTGCACTGGCGCCAATGACACATTCCAGCTCGTCCGCCTTGACACCGGCCCGGGCTAGAGCGTCCGCGGCTGCCGAAGTGAGCATGTCAAGCTGACTTACCCCCTCCGGAACCCGGTACCGTCTCTGATTCCCAAATTTTATTTGATTCTCCGGAAGGTACGTTCCGTATCCAGCAATACGGCAATTACGAATTCTGAGTATTCGACCAGGCTCCGTCATTGTATTTCCCCCTGTTGAGTGTTGTTGGTTCCTGCAGGTCATGAGAACAATTGCTTGCGATCTTGGGGATCATGACTGAAATATAGTTGAATTCCATTGCCTTTCATCCTTTGCACTCGCTGGACGGTTTCCTGGTATTCAACCCAGTTGTGCGTAATCGCCTTAGGCACTGCCTTCATACGCGGAACCTCCCCCATCAAGTCCTCGCCCCAGGAGGCATCCCCGGCCAGCAGGGCGCGCTCTTCAACCAGTGCACCCATGTGTCCTTGCGCATGCCCCGGCAGACCAACTAAGCGATAGCTGCCATCGCCCAGGAGGTCGAATTCACTTAATTCTGGATCAACAATCAGTTTCTGGGCTGCGCTAAACCACTGCGGCAGCAGCCCGGGAAGGAAACCTTCCTGCAGCTTGGCTTGAGAAAGCGTTGCCAGCATCGGTGTACTTAGGACAAAGGTGGTTTGAGGAAAGTACCGCGCTCCGCCAATGTGATCCGGGTGCAAGTGGGACAACACCACGTACGTGATCGAGTCCACGGATATGCCATCACGTGATAGCTGAGCGGCAATATTTTGTTCTTTTGCTAGGCGTACAGGCAGTAGCAGATTGTAAAGAAATCCCTTGATCCCGGCCCGCCAGGTTGCCGGTGCGTAGCCGGTGTCAAACAGCACGTTGCGCCCGTCTGGGTGCTGATACAGGAATACCCCAGCGGGAAAGGTTCTGCGCTCGCGTGGCGCAGAGCGCATCAGTTGTTTCATCTGATGAGTGGTGTATCCACAGGCGTAATAGCTCAGCCGTCCTTTAGGCATGTTCTCCCCCGTATCCGGTTGCAAAGGCGGCAAGTGCAGATTCAATATCCACCTGAGGCTCATAACCTAGCTGATCGCGGGCGCGCGAGATGTCCAGAGTCTGAGAATAGGCAATGGTGGAGACCATGTATCTTGTCAACGGCGGCTCGGGTGAACCCGGGACCAGCTCGAAAATATTCTCCAAGACCGCACCCAATGCGAAGAACAAGGAGGCGTTGGCCCGGCGGTAGCGTGGTGGCAGATCCAACTCCCGAAAGAGGATCTCCAGCAAGTCTTTGAAGGCCCGTGGCTGGCCGTTCGTGATGTTGTACACCTGCCCAGAAGCATCCTGAACACAAGCGGCCAGCCGCAGCGCGTACGCCACGTTCTGAACTGCTGTGAGGTCCACCAGGTTCTCCCCGCCGGCAAAAAGAGGGACACCAATCTTCCGATACGCAGAAAGTAGCCGCGGCGCAACACTTGTGTCGCCGGCACCGATGATGCCCCTCGGACGAATCATCACCAATTCCTTCACCCGTCCCAAGCCGTGAGCTTCTTGCAGAAGTGCCTCGGCTGCCACCTTGGAACGGATGTAGGAGTTTAGCGGTCGACGCCGGATAGGCTCGCTTTCCTTGATGGCAAGACGGTCCCCCCTATCCGCGTACACACTGGGGGAAGAGACAAAGACCAGACGCGGAACTGCGTTTCTTTCCATAAAGCTGACCACGTGGGCTGTGCCGGTTACGTTGTTGAGTTCAAAATCCGGCCACCGCCCCCAAGGGCTCGAAAGTGCAGCCGCGTGCACCACAACATCAACAGGTCTCCGAAGCTGCGAAAGCCCGGCAAGATCACCCACTATCGTTTGGGCGCCCATGAGCTCTAACCGCTGAAGCGCGGCAGGGTTGCGGCCATGGGCGAGCACGCGGAATCCTTGGGAGATGAATTCCTGGACTGCATATCCGCCAAGGAACCCCGTGGCTCCAGTAATCAGAACCACGGGCGGCTCACCGGAAGGATCAGTAGTCATTTGCCTATCGTAGAACCACAGAGCCAAACCACAATCCACCACGCGGACATCTGCCCATGTCCAGGTCGGCGCACTGGCGTTTGGTGTGGGGAGGAATCGCTGGGACGTCCCTATAGTTGAAACATGCACATTGCCATGGTGACCGACTATTACCTGCCAACGCTTGGCGGGGTACAGACAGCCATCAAGGCGGCAAAGGAGTCGCTGAGTCAACTGGGCCATCACGTTACTATCTTCGCCCCACTTCATACTCCTTCCACTGACCTGGATTCCCTTGACCCGGATGTGGTGGCTTTGCCTGCTTCCAAGGCGTTCAAACCGGATGGGTTTCCGTTCACGTGGCCACCTCAAAAAGCGTTTGAGGTGCTCACGGCAGCGCTCGCAGAGAGGAACGTTGATGTGGTGCATGTACATTCAGAAATTTTCGCCGCCCTTGCCGGTATAAAGGCCGCTCGGACGCTGAGTCTGCCTTTGGTGCAGAGCATGCACGGTCGCTTGGATGTCTACACAGCCAATGTTCTTCCCGTTCCCGAGATTACTACTCGCGTGCTTGCCGCAGTTCACCGACGCCACCTTGGCCATGGGTCTGCGCCGGAGCATCCCGAAGATGCTTATATGCATTCCGCGGTGGCGCGACGGATGTGGCAGCTGATGACCACCCAAGGTAATACCGCCGATGCTGTGGTGGTGCCATCAGCTCACTTTGCCGCCAAATTGGTCCGTCAAGGGCTCACGGCACCAGTTCACGTGATCTCCAACGGTCTAGAAGACTCCGTGCTAAATTCTGTGGGCACCGCCCAACCTCGCACCAAGGCTGCCCACGAGCCGCTTAAGTTGATGTGGTGTGGGCGGATCTCCCCGGAAAAACGGCCCGAAGTGTTTGTACAAGCTGTAGCCGCCGCTGGCGAGGCCGTGGTAGCCAATATTTACGGCGACGGCGCGGCTGCGGCCAAGCTCCAACGGCTCGTCAAACACCTTGGAGTGGACCATAGAGTACGGATGCACGGCAGTGTTGCACAGGAGGAAGTTCTGGCGGCCATGCAACAACACCACGCTTTTGTATCATCTTCTTATGGTTTTGATAATCAACCCATGGTGATACTTGAAGCAATGTCCTGTGGCTTACCAATTGTGCTTTCCGACCCTGATTTAGGGGAAGGGTTGCCGGTTGGCGCTTACGTAGTAGCCGCTACCCAGAGCCACCAGGATCTCGCAGCGGCATTTCGGTTGTTGATGGCCAACACAAGCACCCTGCCGTCAATGAGCACGACACTAGCTATCCCTCAACAGCGGGTTTCAGCAAGTGCACATGCAGAACTTCTCGTGGGCATCTACAGCAATCTGCTTGCAGCACGGAGCTAGCACGCTCACGCTGCAGAAGTGCCTACCGTTCCCGGCAGGGGCCACCTTCAGATGCTGGAGCCGTCGAGACTTCAAGGCTGAAATCCTCGTCGGTATCGGTGACAAGCTTCGGCTGGTACTCGTTGATGGCGCGTTTGTGGTTTAAGTAGGCAATACAGCCTCGGGCAGCAGCGATTTTTTCCAAAATTATTTCAACGCCCGGGACAACAAGTTCACCCAGAGCCAGTCCGGCCGTGGCGGGCACACCTATTTCATCGCCCAGGGCGGCGGTGGCACGGTCGCCAAGAATCTCTGCGGCACTTGCCCATCGGCCCCATACTCCCTTGCTTGTGAGCAGCGATGGTTCCTGATTCACTGGCCTTGCTGCCGCAAAATATCGTGTGTCGAATCGTCGGTGCGCGAAGTCCGGGCTCATCCAGTGGCTCAGCGGCTTGAGCAGATCGGTACGCAGGGCCAAGCCGTAGCGTTCCAGAAGTGCGGAGAATGTAGATTCCTGGGCCGCAATAGACTCACGTGCGCGCATCCAGTCTGCCCCAGAGATATTTTCCACCAGAGACGACGCGTCCGGTCCGGCAAGCAACACACCGGTCTCTTCAAACAGTTCACGGATAGCAGCCACCACGTGACGTTTGGCCAGGGAACTGTCAACAGTGCCCATGCTTTTGGCCCACGCAAGCGCCGAGGGACCCACCCAGTCGGTCACGTCGTCGTCCGCGGGATCAATGGTGCCGCCGGGAAAAGCAACTGTGCCCAGCGGTGATCCGCCGGGCCGGTACGTCAAAAACGTTTTCAACCCGGCTGGGCTGTCCTTCAACAACACCACGGATGACGCCTGCCGCGGTTTACTGGGGGTGCGCGCACCAAATTCAACCCAAGCCTGCGCAGCTTCCCGCTGATCATTGTTCAGCGGGAAGCACCGCGTACCGCCGGGTCTGAAGACGGCAGGATTATTACTGGAATTCGGCAATCAGCTCAACCTCAACGGGGGAATCCAATGGCAAAACGGAAACCCCAACAGCGGAGCGTGCGTGCACGCCTGCCTCGCCAAATATTTCACCGAGCAGTTCCGAGGCACCGTTAACAACACCCGGCTGACCGGTGAAAGACGGATCCGAGGCAACAAAGCCCACAACTTTCACGATCCGGATCACACGGTCAAGGTCACCAATGACACTTTTAACTGCCGCAATGGCGTTGATAGCGGCAGTTGCGGCCATGGAGTTTGCGTCCTCAGCGGAAACCTCGGCGCCCACCTTGCCGGTAGCTGTGAGTTTGCCATCAATAAATGGCAGCTGGCCTGAGGTATAAACGTGCTTGCCTGAGACCACGGCCGGCACATAGGCCGCCACCGGGGCGGCCACGGCAGGAAGGCTTAAGCCAAGCTCCGCCATGCGCGCTTCAATACGTGAAGTTCCTTGATCTGATGCGGTATTCAAGACTAAGCCTTCTCTCGTTTCAAATACGCAACAAGGCCTTTGCCATCCGGGCCAGGAACAACTTGGACCAGCTCCCAGCCCTCGTCACCCCACTGGTCAAGAATCGCCTTGGTGGCATGGATAATCAGCGGAATCGTAGAGTACTCCCATTTGGTCATACTTCAAAGCGTAGCCCCTGCAGCTAAGCTGAGAAAATGGCAGCAAAAAAACACCCTATTTTCGATACCGCCACAACTCTGGGCAAACTGGTCGCCTTCATGGGCATTAGCTCTATTTGTGGTGTCCTTGTGGCAGGACTCATGGTCCCGGCAGTAGCCCTGGCAGGCGGCACGGCGTCCTCATCGATCACATTCTTCGATGACCTTCCCGATGAGATGGCCATCGGCACTCCTGCCTTGTCATCGAAGATTCTGGCCTCAGACGGCTCGTTACTTGCCACTTTCTACGATCAAAACCGGACAGAGGTGGGGTTGGATAGCATCTCCGACTTCATGAAGGATGCAATCGTCGCCGTTGAGGACGCTCGCTACTACGAGCATGGTGGCATCGACACTCGCGGCCTGATGCGTGCTGTAACTGCCATGGCCAGAGGCGGTGACCGCCAAGGCGCCTCCACCATCACACAGCAATACGTGAACAACGTAATTATTCAGACATTCGCGGCCAACGGTGAACTGGAGAAGGTCAAACAAGGTGGGGACAAGAAAGTCGGGGACAAAGTCCGCGAAATTAAGCTCGCCATTGCTGTGGACAAAAAATATTCCAAGGATGAGATTCTTCAGGGTTATTTGAACTGGGTGTTTTTTGCCAACAACAACTACGGCATTGAATCGGCGTCCAACTTCTACTTTGGTGCCCATGCCAAGGACTTGAACTTGCCTCAGGCTGCGTTACTTGCAGGTGTGGTTAACCGGCCCAGTTATTACGATCCTCTGGTCAATCCCGAGAACGCTATTTCACGCCGAAACATGGTTTTGGATCATATGCTGGATCAGGGAAAAATTGATAAAAAGCAGCACGAAGAGGCCGTGGCCACGGACATTGGGCTCAATGTCCAACCCAATCAACGGGGCTGCACTACGGCGGTCCGTGCAGAGTACTTCTGCGAGTACGTCACTCATCTTTTCGTCAACGACCCTAGCTACGGAAAAACTGTGGAAGCACGGCAAAAACTGCTGCTGCAGGGTGGATTGACCATCACCACCACACTGGATGCCGGTCTGCAGGATGCGGCCCAAACCCAACTGCAAAACTTCACGCCAATGGATAACAACCCGGATAAAGTTGGTCAATCGCTGGTGACGGTCCAGCCAGCCAGTGGAAAGATTTTGGCAATGGCGCAAAACACCAAGTTGGCAGCACCGGAAGGACAGTGGAAGACCGACTACAACTTCAATGTTGATCGTGTTGATACCAAAGGCAATTCCCTCGGTGGCTCCGGTGGTTTCGATGTGGGCTCAACCATTAAGCCATTCACCTTTGCCGAATGGCTTAACTCCGGGCACAAGATCAACGACTCTGTGAATGCCGCGGTGCGCCGGTACCCGGCCTCCCACCAATGGAATAACTCCTGTGGGGCAACCGGAGGTATCTACGATTCCAGTAATCCGGAAGCCGCCGACGATCTCCAGAACGCGACTGAGGGCTATTACCGGACCGTGACGGCTCGGGAGGGCTTGTACAACTCCCTAAACACTGCCACGTTCGCCAGCGCTGACAAACTGGATGTCTGTAACATTCAGAAAATGATGACGGCAACCGGCATTCACTTGGGAGAAGACCCCAATAAGCCATACAACGTTGACTACATCAGCAGCCTGCTGGGTAGTGGCGAGGTTGCACCCCTGACCATGGCAGCCTCATTTGCCACCTTCGCCGCAGGTGGGATTCACTGCGACCCCATCGCGTTGATTTCCATCAAAAATGCGAAAGATGAACCACTTCCCGTGCCCAGCGCCAACTGCAATCAATCGATCAAGCCAGAAGTTGCTGCGGGTGTGAACAACGTGCTCCAGGAGGTCCTGGTTCGTGGCTCCGGCTACCAGCTGGGCTTGCAGTACCCGGCAGCAGCCAAGACGGGAACAACCAATGACTCCCAACACACGTGGACCATTGGTTTCACCCGCGGTTTGGCCACGGCCTCATGGCTGGGTAGCCCGGAGGATAAGAACGCATCCAACAACGGCAAACTGATCGCCAACCAGCGCATCGACTACGTTGACGGCGCAACCTACGCTGGGAAGGCCTGGCAGGGTTACATGAACCAGATCGCGGGGTTCTTTGATGTCAATGGCTTTGACCTCCCACCAGCCAGCATGGTCAACGCGCCGGTGATAATTCCGCCCAAGCCCAAGGATTCTGACAAGCCCAAGGACGGCGACGATAAAGGCAATAACAAACCTGACGATAAAGACAAGAAAGAGTAGAGCGTCGCCCTGATGTCACGAACGTACGCAGCCCCGTCCCGCTTATCCACATTCAGTGCGGCGGCGGGGGTTGTCTTGGCCGCTGGTGCCGGCGCTGTGGCGTACGGTGCCTTAATTGAACGGCATTGGTTTGCACTCCGGGAAGAATCTTTGGCCATTCTCCCGCCCGGTTCGGCGCCCTTTACTGTGCTGCATCTTTCTGACATCCACTTATCCCCGGGCCAGCACAAGAAGACCCGGTGGCTCAGGGAGTTGGCCTCGTTGCAGCCGGATCTTGTGGTCAACACCGGCGATAACCTTAGCCACCCGGATGCGATTGCTCCGCTTTTGGATGCCCTCGGTCCGCTAATGAAGTTCCCGGGGGTTTTTGTACCGGGCTCAAACGACTATTTTGCCCCTAGTTTCAAAAACCCTTTCTCCTATCTAACAGGTCCCTCTAAGCACCCATCCGGGACCAGGCACCATCCCATCCCGCTGGACACGCAGGCACTGCACACGGGCTTTGGGCTTGGTGGTTGGGTCGATCTGACAAACCGTGCCCAATCCCTTCCGATGAACGGCATTCGCTTCGATTTCAGCGGCGTTGACGATCCACATCTAAACCGGGAGCGTTACGCCGGTTGGCCGCAGGGTTCAATCAACCAAGATTCCGCCCCGCACGTGAAAATCGCTGTGGCGCATGCCCCGTATCAGCGTGTTCTTGACCATTTCACTCAAGAGGGCGCGGATTTGATCCTTGCTGGCCATACCCATGGCGGCCAGGTCTGCATTCCCGGCTACGGGGCACTTGTCAGTAATTGCGACTTGCCTACGTGGCGAGCTCGGGGCCTCAATGACTGGGAGGCCTATGGACGTACGACGCCGGTGAACGTCTCCGCAGGGATAGGCACCGCACGCACTGCCCCCTTCCGCTTCGCGTGCAGGCCTGAAGCTGTTGTGTTGACTCTCACGGCTCGACGCTAGGAACCTAAGAACCTAAGGAAACAGGCAGTTTGGTCAGTTCGTATTCACGTGTTTCCTTGACCTAATACCTCGTAATCTACGAGTCAGGGGCACGCCACGATTTCGTGATCATGGCCCCTGTCCGCTAGTCTTGAGTGGTTGCTTTTTCAGACCTTCGCAGGTTAGGTGAAAGCTACGGATCGGGGTGTGGCGCAGCTTGGTAGCGCGCGTCGTTCGGGACGACGAGGCCGCAGGTTCAAATCCTGTCACCCCGACCAGATTAAATAGCAGCGGCATCCATTGGATGTCGCTGTTTTTTATTCCGTACGTTTCTCAGGGCTTTAGTGCAGGCTGGTGGCTCCAAGACTAAAATGGGGATGCGGCTAAGATGGAGGCCATGAGTGAGACCCTTTCTCCGTGCCCCGTTTGCGCCTGTGAATACACCTACCAGATGGGCGAATTATTGGTTTGCCCAGAATGTGCACATGAATTTGTGCCGGTCCAAGCACCTGATGCGGCGCACGACGCGTTGGTTCAGGCGGTAGTTAAGGACGCTGTGGGAAATGTCTTGAACGACGGCGACACTGTGAGCATCGTGAAAACGATGAAGATTAAGGGTAGCCCGCAAGATTTGAAAATTGGTACCAAAGTTCGCAATATCCGCCTTATAGACCCCGTCAATGGGCATGACATTGACGCCAAGGTCGACGGCTTCGGCGCCATGAAACTTAAATCCAGTGTGGTCAAAAAGGCCTGACCCGGCCCAACAATCTAAGACAGGATGTTTGGGTGAGTTCATGGTTTGAAGCGCTGCCAGCTTTCATTGTGGCGTTGTTTATACTCACCCTGCCCGGCGCGGCTGTGCTGGCAACGTTGCGTGTACGCTCTTTGATGGCCTTTTGTCTGGCCCCTGCAGTATCTGTTTCGATTGTGGCTGTCAGCGCCATAGTTGCCCCCTTGATCCATCTGCCATGGCACATCCCGGTGGTGCTACTGGGGACGCTAGTTACGGCCGCGACAGCTGCTTCTGCACGGTACTTCATCCCGGCCCTAAAAATTGCGTTACCCCTGCGCAAGGAAAAGTTCAGGGCAAGCATCCTCCCAATGCTGGCGGGAGTCTTGCTGGCACTGGCAATGACAACGACATTGTTGGTCTTGGTTGCCCAAAATCCTGAACAGTTCACCCAAGGCTACGACTCGGTATTCCACCTGAACGCCACAGCGTTTGCCGTGGAAACATCCAACGCCTCCTCCTTCGCCCTCTCAAGCTTCATTCTTCCCACAGTTAAAGCCGCCTTCTACCCTGGCGCATGGCACGGTCTCACCAGTCTGCTTGCCATCCTCACCGGCATCAGCATTCCCGCTGCCACCAACATCATGTGGCTAGCAGTGGCCGGTTTTGTATGGCCGCTAAGTTGCGTGTTCCTCACGCGTGTGTTGTTCGGCGGCAAAGCTATGCTGCTCGTCTGCGCAGGTGCTTTTGCCGCAGCTTTTCCTGCTTTCCCGTGGCTTTTAGTGCAGTACGGCTCCGCCTATCCAAATGCTCTGTCCAACGCACTGGTACCTGTGGGGATCGGGTTGGTGTTGCTGATCCTGCGACCCACCGTCCATTCGGGCCTGAACCCTGCACAAGCGTTGGCTGTCGTGGCACTGTTCCTGCCTGGTGCAATCACAGCCCAGCCCAACGGCGTGTTCAGCGTCCTGCTGGTGCTAACACCCCTGTTGGGCTATTTGCTGTATTCCTGGATACGCACCGCTTTTGGCCGCAGCTCCTTCCATGGCTGGAAGCGGTTGGGTTTCTTTGTGATGGTGACAGCTGCCGTTTTAGCCGCGTTGTATACGCTTCCCCAAATTCGTAGTCTGTTCAATTACACAAGCCCAGCGTTTTTGTCCTTCCCGCTGGCGCTGATCCGCAATTTCACCCACGCTCCGGCGCCCATCTGGTTTCCGGCGTTGGCCTTGAGCGCATTGGTTCTCATAGGTGTGCGCGCCGGTTTTCATCTCACTGGATTGCGCTGGTTGCCGGCCTCTTTGGTGCTGCTAATTCTCACTTATCCACTATCAGCCGGCACAAACTTTGTGCTGGCGAACATCGCGATGGCTCCCTGGTGGGACAATCCGGAACGAATTGCTGCGCTGATGCCCCTGCTGGCGGTGCCACTGGCGGCCCTTGGCATGGTCACGCTTTCTGGCTGGTTTAGCCACCGTTTCCCAAAGATCTTTTCCGGTTCGGCCCTGTGGCAGCGCAAAGGCAAGACGGCGGCGGTGGCAGCGCTCGTCGTCGTACTGACTTTCACTAACCCGGGACTGTGGCAGATGAAAGAGCAGGTGGGCATTATGTATAACGTCCCTGCGAGTCCTAACGGGCTGGCGCAGGTGGATGCCCAGGAGCTTGCGTTGATCCACCGGCTCGGGAACTACACCACCAAGGATGATGTGATTGCCAATAATCCTTATAACGGCTCAGCTCTTGCCATGGCGCTGGCAGAGCGGACAATGCTCTTTCCTTATAGTTCCCAAGGCGATCTAAGTCCGGACTTGTACATGCTGCGGTTTTGGCTCAACCGCATCGGTACTGATCAAGAGGTTTGTGCGGCTGCAAAACGGCTGGGTGTGACATACCTCCTTGATTTTGGCACGGACTATATTCCAGCGTTTAATAACCCCCGATCCCTCTACCCGGGTGTGACTCTGGCACCAGATTCGGCGGCCTTTTCCTTGGTGGCCAGTGAGGGCCATGCCAAGCTGTACAGGCTGACCAAGTGTGGCGGCGTCTCGATCTCCGAAAAGCCCTAGGTGCTTCCCCAACCCTCTTTGACAGATTCTGTTAGGTTTTAGGCTAGACATGGTTCATCTGGCCTTAGGGTTGAGCCAACAGTGTGGTGAAACCCAAGCAAGGAGCAATAGAGTGGGCAGCAGTTTTGGTGACCGGCTGAAACAAGAACGCTTATCTCGGAGCCTGACTCAAGGCGAACTTGGCGGCGAACTTTATTCAGCGAGCTATATTTCACTCCTTGAAAGCGCCCGCCGCGAGCCTACAACGGACATCATCCGGGAGCTCGCACGCCAACTCCAACTCACACCTTGCACAGTTGCGGAGTGGGCAGAAACCGCCTCCCCGGAAGAAAGCGAATACCTCAGACTTTCCCTTAGTGCCCGGCAAAGTTGGGACACCCGTGATTACGTCGGTGCGGCAAATAGTGCCCAGTACGCCGCAAACCTTGCACGCGCCAGCAAAGACCCAGTCACATGGTGGGATATGACCTTTTTGGCAGCTAACTCGCTGCGTCAAAATGGGGACTACAGTGGCGCGTGCGAAGTCCTGCAATCACTGTTGGAGCACTCCCTCACCCGGGAAAACGATGCTCTCTCGCTGCGCGCCCATCAAGTCATGGCAGCGGCAATGCTTGACGCAGGTTCTTTGCAGGACTCGATTATCCACGCAACCCAGGCTGTTGAAATTGGCTCCGGCGATAGTGCCGAAGAGTTTAGCGCGTACCTGATGGCGCTACAGACACTTGTTGGCGCCCTTGCTGAGTCCGGCCGCCTCGACGAGGCCTGGACACATACCCTAACTCTTGCCGAAGCTGTCAATGAGGAGACCTCTGCGCAGATAGCGGGAGAAATTCATTGGGTCATCGGCAACGTGGCGTTCATTCGTCAAGACACTCGCGCAGGACTCAAACATCACGCCAAGGCGAGCCACCTTCTTTCCCCTTCTGTGGATCTTTCTCGTTGGGCCCAGTTCAACAAAGCAACAGCCTGGGTGCGGCTAACAGCAGGAGTCGTGGAACCAGCCACGCTGCAAGCCATTGAACGCAGCGAGCTGGCCCACTCAATAGTTGGTGCCACGACGGCTGAAAACTTAGAAATCTTGCTTTTGCGTGCCCGCTGGAATTATCTCAACGGGGACTTTCCCCAGGCTTTAGAACTTTTGGGGCTCATTGAAGCGCAGAAGACCGAGCTTGCTCCTCACATTGCCGGGGACAGCGCTTTGGTATTGGGCAATGTTTTGCAGGCATCGGGCCGTCTCCAAGAGGCCCTTGGTGCATATCGGGATGCTCAGGATAGGTATGTCCGGGCTGGCGCACTTGATCGTGCAGCCGTGGCTCGGGACCATGCCGCCCAGATTGCTACCGACCGTACCTAAACCACTTCGCGCGTGCGGCTAAATAAAAGTGCTGCCCGTCAACCGCTCAAAGGCTTCAATGTACCGTGCACGGGTACGCTCCACAACCTCTGCCGGGAGTGCTGGGGGCTCAGTGTCTGAGGATCGGTCCCAACCTGACTCCGGGCTAGCCAGCCAGTCACGCACGTATT
The DNA here is from genome assembly GCF_039529835.1 of Arthrobacter sp. TMP15. Classification (NCBI taxonomy): domain Bacteria; kingdom Bacillati; phylum Actinomycetota; class Actinomycetes; order Micrococcales; family Micrococcaceae; genus Arthrobacter; species Arthrobacter sp. TMP15. Next base: position 236,015 of record NZ_CP154262.1, on the reverse strand, counting down.
GTTTGTCAAAGCTTGGTTGAGCCTGACCGGGAGCCCACAGCTCGGCATCCCAGAAGCGTGAGGAATCAGGTGTTAGCACTTCATCGCCTAAGGTGATGGCTCCGCTAGCAGGATCGGTGCCGAACTCAACCTTCGTGTCAGCTAAGATGATGCCGCGTTCCCGGGCCACTTCCTCTGCACGTGAATAAATTTCCAAAGTTAGCTTCCGCAAAGCTTCTGCAGCCGGAGCGCCAACAGAGCCCACCATGGTTTCAAAGGAGATGTTTTCATCGTGTTCACCCACTTCGGCCTTTGCTGAAGGGGTGAAGATGGCTTCTTTCAACCGTGAACCATCCAGCAGACCAGCAGGCAGTGGCAGGCTGCAGACCGTTTGTGAGGCACGGTATTCAAGCAGCCCGGAACCCGTGAGATAGCCGCGGGAAATGCACTCGATGGGGAACATTTGAAGTTTCTTGCACACCATTGCCCGGCCCGCCACTTCGGCGGGCACACCATCGGCAACAGTGGTTGCCAGCAGGTGGTTTGGCACGTTCAGCTGCTCAAACCACCACAGGCTCAGCCCTGTCAGAATTCTTCCCTTATCGGGGATTTCGGTGGCTAAGATATGATCGAATGCGCTGATTCGATCGCTAGCGACCACTAGAACAACGTCGTCACGACCTGCGAACGGAGTGCTAACAGAGTCTCCAGCAGAGTCCTGCTCGGGGCCCGCTGCTGGCACATACAGCTCACGGACTTTGCCCGAGTATACGTGTGTCCAACCAGCTAGAAGTGGTGCTGCCGGGATTGCTGAATTCATGGTGCGCCTTGGTCCTTATCCATGAGTGGCGGGGTCCGCCACGGTAATTTCGCCACGGGCAGCCTTCGCCGCAATGTCTGTGCGATACTGTCCGCCTTCGAGGGATATCTGCTCTATGCCGGCATACGCTCGCTCCCGAGCATCCTGCAGGTCAACGCCCAATCCGACAACTGCCAGTACGCGACCGCCAGTGCTGACAGTGTTCTCCTCCTGGTCAGTACCGGTACCCGCATGCAGAACATGGACGCCGTCGAGCCTGTTTGCCTTCTTCAAGCCGCGGATCTTCTCACCTGTGCGGGGGTTCTCTGGATAGTTTTCGCTGGCAAGTACCACGGCGACGGCGGTCTCTGGTGCCCAGCGCAGTTCCTCGATCTCATCTAACTGCCCCCTAGCAGCAGCCATCAGCACCCCGCCGAGCGGTGTTTTTAAACGGGCTAACACTGCCTGCGTCTCAGGGTCGCCAAAGCGGGCGTTAAATTCGATAACGCGGGTTCCCCGACTGGTCAGCGCCAAGCCGCAGTACAAAACACCCGTGAAAGGTGTCCCGCGGTGGGCCATAGCGTCGATAGTTGGCTGGGCCACGCGATCAATAACTTCCTGCACAAGACCTGCCGGCGCCCACTCAAGCGGAGAGTAAGCACCCATACCTCCGGTGTTCGGGCCCTCATCACCGTCAAAAATACGTTTGAAGTCCTGGGCCGGAGCCAGCGGGACTACGCTGCGTCCGTCGGCAAGAACAAAGAGGGAAACCTCCGGACCATCAAGAAATTCCTCAATGACAACCGTCCCACCCACGGTGAAGCAGGACTTCGCATGAGCCAGGGCCTCGGCGCGATCATTGGTGACAACAACGCCCTTACCTGCGGCCAATCCATCATCTTTGACCACATACGGGGCGCCAAAGGTATCGAGGGCATCAGCGGCCTCCGCCGCGTTGACGGCAACCATTGCCATTGCCGTAGGCACCTGAGCTTCTGCCATCACCTTTTTTGCAAAAGCCTTGGACGCTTCTAGCTGCGCCGCTTCCTTACTGGGACCAAATACGAGAATTCCGGCTTCCCGCACCGCATCGGCCACTCCGGCAGCCAGCGGAGCCTCGGGCCCCACAACAACCAAATCACTTCCAAGCCTGACAGCAAGAGCGGCAACCGCGACGGGATCGCAGGTGTCGAGCTGATGGGTAGGAACTATTGCAGCAATCCCGGCGTTGCCTGGTGCAGCATGGACCTCGCTGACGTTGGGGTCGCTGAGCAACGAGCGGACAATGGCGTGTTCGCGGCCTCCGGGGCCAATGACTAAAACCTTCACGATCCTAGGGTACTTGGCTTCAGCGTTGAGGCCGCAAAATGACGCTGGTCCAGCGGGGCACAGTTACCAACGGGCTTATCTACCGGGTTGTCTTCGAGTTGCGCGCGGCAGCGTTATGAGTCACCTCTGGCCACACACTCACGCGCAAACGTCACTGGTGAGTTCTGCCATCTGCGCCAAAGCTGGGCTGCGAGTCAAAATGTGTCGAAACTATCACACACATGTTGCATCGCCTTATTCCACTTGATAGCTTTATTTTTGGACTGCCTACTTTTTTTACACGCACCAGGCACGGGTGCTTTCTCGCCCACATCAGGCCCGGTGACTTTGGCATCATCACCGAACACCTTTTAATTCCTTCAGGGGGAACCTCTACATGCAAGCATCCAAACGCGCCTTTTTCAGCCGCGGCGGTGCGGCCTGCGCCGCAGCCGCGATTTTGATTGGCAGCTCACTGACGGCGAGCGCCGCCTATGCAGCACCCTCAACCGCGCTGGCACCGGCCCCGATCACGGCAGAGGTCCAGTCCTCGGCTGCAACCGACGTTGAATCGCTATTCGCCGCATATGTGGCCGAGTATGGCGTCCAGAAACTTGAGGCGGTCACGGTTGACGCCGCGGGCAACTTCACTATCCGCACCGGTGAGCCAGCTGCGGCCGCCCCAGCAACTTCCAGCGCCCAAAGCCGCTCCGCCGCCCCCGAGACCAAGCAGACGGACGAGGAGTTCAAGGCCACTGTCGGCGGGAATGTCACGATTGACCGTGAAAACGTTGCTGGCCCGGCAGCCGCCTTCGCTACGGACGTCACAAACGGCCAGGGCTATACGCTTGACAACAACAACTACACCTGCTCGATTGGCTGGAACGGTTTTAGTGCGGCAGGCGATCCTGCTGTAATCACGGCCGGCCACTGCGCGAACGATGGTGCCGCCACCAAGACGGAGCTTACCGACTCGGAAGAGGAAGTAACGGCGGGCGGTCCCGGATTTATAACCACCGGTCCTCTGGGAACTTTTGGCTTTTCACAGTTCGGCGGACCTGGCAACTCGCGCGCAACAAACGTTGACACTCCCAATCCGGGGAACATCGGCACGGATATTGCGGTCATCGACGGCATCGACACCGAGCTGAACCAGCTGGCCAAGGTCACCGACTGGACAACTCCCGCTGACCCCAAGGCCTCCGGCCCGAAGGTAACAGGCGTTTCCGAGGCCATCCCCGGTGCCAAAATTTGCAAGTCGGGCCGCACTACAGGCTGGAGCTGCGGAACCGTCGAGGCAAAGGCAATCTTCCTCGTTGGCGGCGGCAGCGGTGAAGCGGACGACGTCCGCGCCGTCCGCGGTTTCTCCTCAAAGAATCTTAAATCCGCACCAGGTGACTCCGGTGGAGCCATCATTTCCGACACGACAGCAGTGGGCATGATCAGCGCCGGTAGCAAAGACGGTAAGGTCGTTTACGGCGTCAGCATCAAGGACGCCCTGGCCGCAACTGACGGCTACACAGTGAAGATCTTCCTGAACGCACCCAAGGTCACCACCACGGCGCCCGTTTACCGCAAGGGCGCCATCACCGGCTCCGTTGCTGGCGCCCCTGCTGGTACCAAAGTTGCTGTCAAAATTGACGGTACAACTACCGAAGTTGCCGTTGACAGCGAAGGTAAGTGGACTGCAGCAGCTCCCAACAAGTTCGGCACCTTTGACGTGACTGCCGCAACCAAGAATGGTTACAGCACGTCAGAGACCACCGAGGCTTCCATTGAGGTCATCAAGGAGACCCTTGCCGTTCCGGCAATCACGGCACCTGCACAGGACAGTGAAGTCGCTGCTCCGGTTACTACCATCACAGGCACGGGTAAGGCTGGAGCAACCATCGAGCTGACCGGCGACGTTAGCGGCAACGCTGAAGTTGGTACAGACGGCACTTGGTCCTTCACCGTTTCCCCTGCCCTGAAAGTTGGCAACTACGCGGTCACCGCCAAGCAAACTCTGGACAACTGGAACGATTCCAAGACTGTCACAAACAAGTTCAACGTACTCCCGGCGGCCCCAGCAGTAACCTCGCCTACTGACGGCCAGAAGTTCGCCTACGATCAAGGTCCGTCGGTTCTCTCCGGCACCAACATTGCAGGTGCAACGGTTTCTGTGGATATCAACGGCGTGCAGCTAAAGGCCACCGTATCCGGCACCACTTGGAACGTATCGCTGGGTGAGAAGCTCAGAACCGGCCAATACAGCGTCTCTGTAGTGCAGAGCGTTGATGGCATCGACTCATTGCCAGGGACTTCCGCATTCAGTGTTTCCGAAGCTCCGGCACCGGCCCCCACCACGGAGCCTGCACCGGTTGTGCCGGCACCCACCACAGACCCGGCACCGTCAGCAACACCTGCACCCGCACCTAACGAGAACGATCTGGCCAACACAGGTGTATCCAACCCGGTCATGCTCCTCGGGGCAGCCGGTGGAGTACTCATGATCGGCGGAATTGCGTTCTTGCTCTTCCGCCGCCGCAACTCAATGAACTAGCAGCGAAAACCGCTAAACTGTAAAAAGTTTGCTGCAACACCATAAGCAGTGGGTCCCATTCAACAATGAATGGGACCCACTGCTTTATACCCACCGTTTTATCCCCGCTGCTCAAACAGCGGGCCCCCACCAGCGGCACAATTTCAAGAAGCCCAGGAGGCACCAATGACTAACAGAAAAATGGCAGCAGTGGTCTTGGTTGCCACCTTGACAGGAGGTCTCGTTATGAGCGCATGTGGACCAGTAGATGGCCCTGAAAAAGCACCGTCCGCAGAATCAACCGCCAGCACCGATTCCAGCGCCTTGCTGCTACTCAACGACACCTTGCGCACCAAACTGGGTGCTGCTTACTCGGATTCCTGGATCGAGGAGAACAAACTTCATATTGCCGTCACCACAGAGTCTGCAGCAGAAATTGTGAAAGAAGCCGGTGCAGTTCCAAAAATCGTCAGCATTGACGCCGCCCAACTTGAGGCTGCCCTGCAGGCAGTCTCGGCCTGGCAAGCAAAACTCCCTGAGGGTCAGGGCGCAGCCATTCACAAGATCGTCCCCGATGGCCGCACTGGAACCCTGACCATCTTCGTTGCTGCCGAGAAACTCGACGCCGTATCCATAGCCGCGAGCGCCGATAAACCTGCCGGTGAGGTACCCCTGGTAATTAAAGAATCTGCCGGACTTGCCACCCCTTACTAACAAGTATTAGCTTCCAACACTCGCTAAGATGACACCATGATCCATACCTTCAGGGCGCACGACGCCGTTGAACTCGCCGTCCTGGAACGCAGTGGTTTTGTTGAATCTGCTCACGTTGGCTCCGCCGTTGTTGTAGCAGCAGACGGTTCGGTTGTAACGGCGCTAGGCAATATTGCAGCTCCCATCTATCCGCGCTCGGCCACCAAACCATTTCAAGCTCTTGCCGCGATGCAGGCAGGAGTGCCGCTGCGAGGTGTCCAGGTGGCTATCGCAGCCGGCAGCCACACCGGCTCCCTTGATCACATGGATGTGGTGTCCGGGATGCTCAAGAACGCCGGACTCAGCGAAAACCATTTGCGCTGCCCCTCAGACTGGCCCTCTGACGGAGCCGCCCGAGCCTGGATGGTGCGTACGGATCGGGCCAAGTCCAAGCTGGCCATGAACTGCTCAGGTAAACACGCAGCTTTTCTTTGGGCCTGTGTTGAAAACGGGTGGGACCTTTCCGGATACTTGGAACCCAACCACCCAATGCAGAGGGCCGTGCGAACAGTTCTGGAGGAATATACCCAAGAACCAGTGCTCCACACAGGCGTTGACGGTTGCGGGGCACCCGTCATGGCGGTGACGCTCACAGGTTTGGCCCGCGCCTTCAGCACACTTGCGAAGGCGCCATCGGATAAAAATGCCAATGCTCGCGCCGCCACGATCGCCACCTCAATGCTTGATTATCCATGGGCAGTGCAAGGTCATGGCAAGCCCAATACCGTGGTTATGGAAGATCTGGGTATTCTGGCCAAACTGGGTGCCGAGGGCGTTCTGGCCATGGCCACACCCACAGGTGCCAGCGTGGCAGTAAAAATTCTTGACGGCAATGGCCGGGCCGCAACTCTTGTAGGGCTGACATTGCTGGCGGCAACAGGTGCCATCGACATCCCTGCTGCGGCTACCGTCCTGGCAAAAGTTGTCCCTCCCGTCATGGGTGGAGACGGCCCGGCCGGGAGCCTGCGCTTGGGTCAAGCAGTCTTGGCCCTTCTGGATTAACCCTTCAGGATTAACTACCCCGCTCGCATACCGGGTCAGATGGACCAGCCTGGGCCACCGCCGTCGAGCATCAAAAAAAATTAACTCAGGGAGAATCACACATGAGTGCACGGCGTCGCATAGACATTCTCGAGGGCCAGGCGGCACTGTCAGCCTGGCTCAACGGGGAGAGTTCGCGCCCCGTCACGGCCATGGCAGTGCGCTACACCCTAGAGGAATTGGCCGCTCGCGCGCCGGGCAACTCGGTCGAGGTGCGGGTACCTCCCTTTGGTGTCACCCAATGCATCGCCGGGCCCAGGCACACCCGTGGCACCCCGCCAAATGTGGTGGAGTGCGACGCCGGAACCTGGCTGGCGCTGGTGAGCGGCGGAACCAGCTGGGCTGACGCCGTCGGCCGCGGACTGGTGGCAGCCTCAGGCTTGCGTGCGGACTTATCTGCAGAACTACCCTTTTAGCGAACCCTTCCCACACGCTTAAACTGCTCTCATGTTGGGGCGGTACCCTTGATTCATGACCTCTCACCCTGAAACCACCGCAGGGGAGCCGCGCAAGCTCACTGTGCGCCGGGCCCCCAAGTATGTCCCGTTCCTGATAGCAGGAGCCTTGGCCGGTGTTGTAACTGCCGCAATTTTCACGTTCTCACTGCCAGCAGATGGAGAGTTCGCAGCTTCCAGCGTCTTTGGTCTGTTTGCCGTGCTCATGGTGCTGCCGGGTGCCGGATTGGGGGCCATCGTGGCTCTTGTCCTTGACCGTCAAGGCAGGCGCCGGGCAAGCACCTTGGTCGTGGAATCGTTGCCCGATGATGACAGTAACGCCGAGGCCGAGATCGCGTAGTTCTGCTGCAATGCAGGAAAGTCCCGCCAAGCCGTGGAGATCGGCTGGACGGGACTTTCCTGTGTGAACTCAGGATTTTGAGAACCCGAGCTTTTATACGTGAAGGGAACTTGCCCTTATTTACAGGCCCCTACATTTTCCCAGGCACCCCACTGTGAAGTACCGGGCTTCTCACCAACCGTCCACCACTTCGCCTTGTAGCTGGAGCCGTCAAGGGAAACCTTGGTACCGCCAACATAGGTCGCAGTTGCGTTCCACACCTCGCCACAGTTCGAATTGGCTGGCGGTGTTGTGGGGGCAACCGTCGGAGCGGTGGTCGGGGTGGGTGTCGGCGTAGGCGTCGGGTCTGTGGGAACTCCTGCGCAATTGGCTACCTTCTGCCACGCACCGTCGGCACCCGGTACACCACCTTGTGTCCACCACTTGGCTTTGTACTCAACTCCCTTATGGCTGACCTTCTCACCACCGTTATACACAGCGGATGCGGACCAAGGCGTTGCTGTACATTCCCCCGGAACGGGAGGATCAGTGGGACTCGGAGTAGGCGTTGCGCTAGGAGTGGGCGTGGGACCGGTGGTGCCTGGAGGGGCCGTCTCGGTGACCGGCCCCGGTGCTGCTGCCCGGAACTTATCAGACATGGCGCCAATCAGTTCACCATTGCGGTCACCTGAGAGCTCCCACCACATTCCGCCACCAAGACCCTTACTGACAATGTAGTCAGTTTTTTGTTTAGTGGTGGCAATGTTGTCATAGCTCCACCACTGTGTGCCGTCATAGCGCCATGCAGAGCCGGTTGCGGCGTCGTAGTGATCCGTACCAAGTGTCTTTAGCTTGTCGTAATCCTCATTTGCCTTTTCGTACGTGCCCGGAGCGCCATCGGTGGCCGGACCCCATGGGGCAACGCTCGTGGCCCCGGTCCAGCCGCGGCCGTACGCTGCCAAGCCCAGGCCCAGCTGCTTGGGATCAATGCCAGCTTCAAGGTACTTCTTCACTGCCTTGTCGGCACTGAATTTTTTGTTCGGCTCACGAGGATCCGCGGGGTCGTCGTAGAGGTTGGCCTGGTGACCGGTGAGCGTGGGGTTCCACGCACCATGCAGGTCATAGCCCTGGATATTGCCAAAGTCCAAGGACTTGAAGTTGGCCGGATCATTCCAGCCGCCTGCATCAATGTCCTCGGGGTTGGCCGGCAGGAAGGCACTCAGGACATACTTCTTGCCATTTGTGGTGCCGTACGCGTCGAGTTGCTTACGGAACTCGGCCAGCAGGGCCTTGAAGTTTGCACGGTCATTGACTGTGTCTACACCGTTGCCTTCTAGACCGGAGTTGGTACCCGGCCATTCCCAGTCAATATCAATGCCATCAAAGATCCCCGCAGCCGCACCAGGGCCGCCACGTCCTTCGAAGTTTGGCAGGTTGCCCTTGATGTACAGATCAATACAGCTAGAGACCAGTTTCTGGCGGGACTGCTCGGTGGCTGCTGCCTTCGAGAAGTTCTTGGACCAGGTCCAGCCACCCAGGGAGATCATGACCTTCAGCTTCGGGTTCTTGGCTTTGAGCTGTTTGAGCTGATTGAAAGAACCTGCCAACGGCTGGTCCCAGGTATCGGCCTTGCCAGAGACAGACTTATCTGCCGCGTAGCCCATACCAAAGTCGGCCCAAGCATCGCCTGCACCGTCGGAACCGTTGGGACCAGTCCCCTGCGCCTTATTTGCCATGAAACAGGTCAATGACTGGTTGTTGATGTTACCGAAGGAGTAGTTGATGTGGGTGAGATCTTTCGCAGTTCCGGAAACGTCGAGCTGCTTTGCTTGGAACGCACGCCCGTACACCCCCCACTGCGCAAAATATCCAACATTGCGGTAACCGTTGACAGTTGAGGTGAGCGGAGCATCTGCACCTGTGTCGACAGGTGCGGCATTTGCCCCGAGGGCACCCACACCACCTGCCAATCCAGCAACCATGGTGCCCGCAGCCACAGCAGCCCACACCTTCGTGAGGCGCTTGCGCCGATTGATTTTTTCTGACATTCGTAATCCCTTGAACAGTGAGGTGCGCTGATCGCACCGTCGTCCGGGAACAACGCTATTCTTCCGTGTCCCAAGTCACATCAGCATCTTCCACATACTTTCCCCAGCTGATAGTCACCTAGGTATTGATACCTAGGTTCTTGTGAGTGTTGGTTTCTGGAACCCTCATATCCGTTTCAGCTCGGTCCGTGTTTGCCTGCACCATCACGTAATAAACGCAAAAGTGGCGGGATTCCAAAGAACCCCGCCACTTCATGTTGCTTGCATCGCCTTAATTACGTTGCGATTGCCGCTCCAGCCCGCGGAGCTCGGCTCACTTACCGCACAGGATAGGAGAACCCCAGGCGTTGGCCGCACCGGAACCCGGGACTTCGCCCTGGTTCCACCACTTGGCCTTGTAACTGGAACCGCCGTGGCTAACAACGTCCCCGCCGGTGTAAACGGCCGCAGCGGACCAGGCACCGGCTCCGTTGCAGCTTTCAACTGGTCCCGCGCCGTTACCGCCGCCGGTGCCTGCGGAAGGCTCCACAACACTGACGCCACGAGGGTAGTCAGCCAAGATGGCGTACGTTTCCGAACCAATGCTGACCCGGAAGTTGGAGATCATTGCAGTGGGCAGCGTCCATGCCAGCTTGGTGCTGACAGTTGCGCCAGCCGCAATACCTCCGGATGGCACCTTGATCGTGTAGGTGTGGAAATCGCCTTTGAGCCCTCCAACATTGTTGCCGGAGTGGTCGCTGAATACCTTGGTGATGGACCACCCACTTTGTTCTTTCATCTCACCGGTGTCGCTTGTTGCACTGTCGAACGTGATTGTTGCACCGGCCGGTATGGCGGTTTTGGAGTTGTTTGTGAAGTGCACTTCCGGGTTGATGGGGTAATTATTGTCACCCAAGGCGAAGTTTTTCAGTTCAACACCAAGATCAATGGCCTTGGTGGGCATCTTCACGTTTGCCTTGGTTGCGCCGTAGGGCTTGGAATTTGACAAGGTGGAGTGGATCTTGTCCACGAGCGTGGACCCCATCTCGTACTGGCCTTTGCTGGCGTTGTACTCGTAGTCGCCTGCAAGCTCCCAAATCATGACCCCGCCAAGACCTTTGTCTGCCACATAGTCGGCCTTGGCTTGGATGGCTTGGTCGGCGTCTCCGGTAAGGAACGTCTTGGTGGTGTCATTCCACCACCACTCGTTTTTGGTGACGTTATCAAAATGGCGTGTATAGGTGCCCTTAAGCGCACCCGTTGGTGAACCATATGAAGCAGCGTAGTCGCCTACAACACCCTTTTGCAGGTTCAGCACATGCCATATTGGGTTAGCCCCTGCGGCCAATTCGCCGCCCATTGGGTCGCTGTCATGCCACAGGTTGTCGATGCCGCCGGCACCGTCACCACATTTGGAGTTTCCACCGGCTTTAGGGCCGGTTCCGGGAGCACACTTGTTCTGGTCGGCCAGCACGGAGCTACCGTAAAGGCCATTGGTTCCGCCCTTTACGTTTGTCCAGCCGCGAGTGTAGAACGGTACGCCCAGGTTGATGCGACCGGCCGGCATTGCGCCACGGAAGTAGTGGTACGCCCAGTCAGAGTTCAAGTAGCCAACCCCCTTGTAGGCGTTGTACACGCCTCCAGCTGCGAGTTCCGGGTCCTTTCCATCGTCGAAGAGCGCTGCGTTGCCGCCTACGTAGTTATTCCATGCACCGTGCAAGTCATAGCTCATCATGTTAACGAAGTCCAGGTATTTGACCACCTGATGCGCTTCCATGCCACGCAGTAGCCAGCCCGATGCTGGAGCGGCAACTGTGAGCTGGTAGTACGTGCCATCAGCAACACTGGCTTTGTCCAGTTTTTCGCGCAGGGTCTTCATCAGTTTCATGTAGTTCTCAAAGAGCACGGCACGGCGAGGCTCAGAGATGGCGAAGTCATCCGGGTTACCCGCCTTAGAGTTGCTGGTGGCATATTCGTAATCGATATCAACACCGCTAAAGCCATACTTACGGATAAATTCCACGGCTGAATCGGAGAAGGTATCGATCTTGGCCTGGGATTCTGTCAACGTATAGAAGCCGCCATCCCCCACACGAGTGCCATCAGCAGCGAAGTAACCACCGGTCTCCGCCCAACCACCAACCGAAACAAGAGTCTTCACTCCAGGGTTTTCCTTCTTGAACTTCTTCAGCAGGTTCAAGTGCCCCTTGTAGGGCAACGATGGGTCCAGCTCGGCCCCAGCAACGCCGGGCCAGGTCAGGTCAGTGGCCGCATTACCGGGCGCCTCTGCACCGACGGAAACTTTATTGTTGCCGTCAATGTGCGCAAAAGCGTAGTTGATGTGGCTGAGTTTCTTCCACGGGATATCACTGGCGAGGTAGCGCGGGGCGCCGTTCTCACCGGTGCGCCAGCTGGTGAAATAGCCGATCACGCGCTGTTCCAGACCATTAGGAAGAAGTTCCCTGCCCGTTTCGTCATATACGGAGCAATAGGGAACATCAACACCGGGGGTCTGGTACAGGCCGTCGGGCCGGCATTTCTCATCCGGGTTAGACGTCCATGGAGTTCCAGGAGCGTCAGTGGGCGGCGTTGTCGGGGTTGGGGTAGCCGTTGGGGTTGCGGTTGGTGTTGCGGTCGGAACCGCAGTGGGAGTGGAGGTTGAGGTGGCAGTGGGAGTCGGCGTCGGATCCGTCCCCGCCCCGCATGCCCCTTGACTGGTCCACGGCCCCCATGGATCAGCGCCCGGCACGTTGTTTTGAGTCCACCACTTGGCGGAGTAGTTCACGTTCTGATGGGAAACAACCGTGCTCCCCGTATAAACGCTGGACGGAGCCCAAGCGGGGGCGCACGCCTTTGTTGTCGATGTTTGAGACGGTGCGGCGTGAGCCATCTGCGTCGTTATGCCGATCGAGGCAACAAGGGCGAACCCCGTCACGATGGCGGCACTACGATGCCGCCATCCCGGCAATGTTGGTGTCTGCATGGATTTCCTGTTCTGCTGTGCGAATGAGACCGCTGCAGCGCAGGAAGTAAGCTCCTACGCTTGCTGGCCCAAGGTTATCCATGGCTAGGGTCACCGCACATCAGCACAACCACGCATAGGTGCGACTACGTATCGACCTGGTGCCATTCGCTACCCATGCGGTGCGCCAACACGCTTAACTCCACCCGTGAACGCACATCGAGTTTGGTGAACACATGGCCCAAGTGGACCTCTACCGTGCGCACAGAAACATGTAGCTGTGCCGCTACCTGCCGGTTTGGGGCACCGTCAACAACGAGCATGGCCACCTCAAGCTCCCGCTCAGTCAACACCTCGCCCCACTCTTGCCGACAGCGTTGCAGAGGACCGTCGTCGTACTCTTTCAAGGCTTTGGCGGGTGCCGCAAAGTTCCCCGGCCGCCTATGGAGCTGATCCTGCGCCGTCGTGGAGCTCATCGCTTTCCGCGGCCCAGCGTCCTCATCACTGGTTTCCTTTTCAGTAGCTACCCCCGGCCCCATTACACGGGCAGCGAGGTGACCATCAGGCGGTGGCAGACTGCTTAGCGTATTTTCCACGCAACGCAGCCACGCCATGGCACCCACTTCCCGGAAGAGGTCAGCGGCCACAACAAGATGTTCCCGGGCCATGGCAACAGTGCTGTGCAACAGGCATGCCCGACCAATAACGAACTCGGTGCGGGCTCGTTCGTAATGCGAGCGCAACATCACGCTAACACCCTCGGCATACTCATAATCCTTGGCAAACCGGGAGTTATCGGTGGAACAAAGGGCCACGCGGGCGGAGCTTGCTCGACGGTGCCCTGACGGCATTCGTGGTCCGGGGGCAACTCCACCATTGTGCGTTTGCCCCTGCTCATCAGCGGTGGCACTTCCCCGCGGTGCCATCTCATCAAAGCCGGGGACATACAGTGGCGACGCTGCGCCCCGCAACGCCCGCTGCGCTGCCAGCCTGCCCAACGTGGAGGCCTCTTCGACCCGGCCATCCAGGTAAGCGCTCAACGTCCTGTCCATGAGGTCTCCGGTGCGGATGAATGCTGAGCTGGCGGCTGGATAGCTTGCTTCCATGGCGTGCGCCAAGGTACCCACCTCGCCTGTTGTCAGCACGTCAAGGCGGCGGGCTACAATGACGCCCAGGCCAAAGAAAGGCAGACCCACGGGCACCGAAACTGCTGCTCGTCTCAGTTCGGCGGCCGCTCTGGAAACATCGCCGAGCCAAAGCTGAAGTAGTGCTGCGACTACTGCCCCGTATGCCAATCCCAATGGAGTTGGCGCCCACCGGACCTCACTGCCTCGGTTGCCACCGCTCACAGACCGTCCGGATTCTGGACCGTCGTGTAGTAAGCGCAGACCGGCGTAGGCATCATCATCAAGTCCAAGCGTTAACGCGTCCATAACAACGCGTGCATCCGAAAAATCAGGCAACCCATCCAGGCATTGGCGACACCGGCAGGCATATTCAGGCTCGACGGCGGGACCTCCGAAGGTGGCACACCAGAGTCGCGCTGCGCATAGCGGCAACCCGTCAACGTTATGTTCTTCCGCAAGCCGTTCTGCCTCATCGAGTAGCCGTGCGGCTTCTTCATGCGTGCCCCGTGCCGCACACAGGCCAGCTGCCAGACCCGTGGCCTTGGCAACTTGGCGGGCAACCGTGGCGGAGTCCGCGGCTTCCAGCGCCTCTGCTCTTTTGAGAAAGGAATCACTATGGCGGGCCAGAGCCACAATAGGTACCTCCCCTGCCAGGAGTGACTCGGCATGAACAAACGGCGGCAGCGCCCGTGCAGCCACCAACACATCCGGGGAAGACATTGCCCCGCCAAGCCAATTGGCTGCATCTTCCACTAACCCAAGGTTGAGTGCGGCCACGCCAGCACACAGCTGCGATTCAAAAAATTCTGCACCAAGAGCATGGCTGGAAGCTTCGCGAGCAATGGCATGTGCCCAGACGGCGTTGTCGGCAGCATTCGCTTTGCGTGAGAGCCTAAGCAGAGCCGGGACAAGCAAGTTATCACCCTCAAGGGTTGCCAAGGACTCGTGCCAAGTGGCCTTATCCGTGTCACCCAGGGCGGTATAGGCGCGCTGCATTTGAACATGTTCCGTTGTCCGCTCAGCCAATGTAGCTGACCCGTGGACCCATACGCGCATGCGTGGATCAACAAAGGAAAAGTGTCCTGCTACGAAGAGCAGGTGGGTGCCCAAACGGGTGGCTATGAGTTCGTTCATGGTGACCTGCTGTTGCTCCAGCAGTACTTCGGTCCGATCCTCAACGCAGATTGCTGCAGCCAGCAGACCAGCTCGCTCTTCGGCGTCGAGTTCTCCACCGACGGCTCCTACACGTGCCAGAAGACCCGGCAGCAAAGGCAAAGGGTCAGGGAGCGCGCAGTGCCCCGAGAGTTGGGAAGGGGTGAGGAATCCTGCCACTTCAAGCACCGCGTCAATGTCGGAGGACAAATCCGTGAACAAGGCCGATGCAACATGGGGAGCCAAGGTAAACCCCTTCTGGGAAAGGAGCTCCAGCAATGCAGGGACTGTGTCCACCGTTGTATGGGCCAAAGGGAAAACCGCCACCGTTCAAGTCCTCCATTCGAGTCGTCATCATTAACGCGCTGGTTGTATGTTAGCAGTCCTTACAAAGTGACCGCCATCACCATCCATAACTAGAATCAGGCCACGGATCCCACTAGGAAATATGAAGAACGCACCTTGTATCCCCGGAATATCGCCACGAGCACTCACCGCTTTTCATGGGCGTAGAGGCAGCCATGAAAGCCACACACAGCTAGGACAATAGCTTCGAACCCAAGGTGGCCCAACAGCCTCGCTGTGGATTAGTTTCGCTCAGCCCACTCCCCCGGTTACGGCCCGGGCCTTTACATGAGATAATTCTCAGGTGGCACGCGGAGACGGAAAATTATCCCATGATCTTTTACCCGGCGAAAAGGGACCTCAGGACGCTTGCGGCGTTCTGGGCATCTGGGCACCCGGTGAAGAGGTTGCAAAACTAACCTATTACGGACTGTATTCACTACAGCACCGCGGTCAGGAATCTGCTGGTATCGCTACAAGCGATGGCAAGCGGATCAGTGTGTACAAGGACATGGGTCTGGTATCCCAAGTCTTTGATGAATCCACGCTGAACACCCTGACCGGGCACATGGCCGTGGGCCACTGTCGGTATTCCACAACGGGAGCCGCCAACTGGGCCAATGCCCAACCCACTCTGGGCGCAACAGGCAGCGGCACAGTCGCACTGGCGCACAACGGCAATCTCACCAACTCAGCGGAACTGCATGAGATGGTCATTGCCAAGTACGGTGTCCCAACCTCTGGGGAAATGGCCCAAGGCAACACCACAGACACTGCTCTTGTTACCACCTTGCTGCAAGGCGATGAGGGCCGCTCCCTGGAAGACACAGCCATGGAGTTGCTACCCAAAATCCATGGTGCCTTTAGTTTCGTCTTCATGGACGAACATACGCTATACGCAGCCCGCGACCCCCATGGTGTGCGCCCGTTGGTACTCGGCCGCCTGGACAGTGGCTGGGTTGTTGCCTCTGAAGGCGCAGCGCTAAGCACCATCGGCGCTACTTTCATCCGTGAAATTGAACCCGGCGAATTCATTGCTATCGATGAAGACGGTGTCCGCGCACAGCGGTTTGCCCCGGCAACACCGGCCGGTTGTGTCTTTGAATACGTTTACCTGGCCCGCCCGGACGCCACCATTGCTGGCCGCTCAGTCTACGAATCCCGCGTGGAGATGGGACGTCAACTTGCACGTGAAAACCACGCAGAGGCCGATCTTGTCATCCCCGTCCCGGAGTCAGGCACCCCGGCGGCAATTGGCTACGCCGAGGAATCGGGCATCCCTTTCGCTCACGGATTCGTCAAAAATGCCTATGTTGGCCGTACTTTCATCCAGCCCAGCGAAACCTTGCGCAAACTCGGGATTAGGCTCAAACTCAGTGCCCTTGAATCGGTAATCCGCGGCAAACGCATCATTGTTGTGGATGATTCCATTGTCCGTGGCAACACTCAGCGAGCCGTTGTCCGCATGCTTAAGGAAGCCGGCGCAGCAGAAATCCATGTCAAGATTTCTTCCCCCCCAGTACGCTGGCCATGCTTCTACGGGATTGATTTTGCTTCACGCGCTGAGCTGATCGCCAACGGCGCCGCAATAGATGAGATCGCCAAATCAATCGGCGCCAATTCCCTGGAGTACATCTCCGAGGACGGCATGATCAACGCCACGCAGCAGCCGCGCGAACGCTTATGCACGGCCTGCTTCACTGGCACGTACCCCATTGAACTTCCCAGCAGCGACCGCCTAGGCAAAAATTTGCTTGAACGTACAGCAGCCGGCAATTCCACCCCCTCCACCGGATGCGACCCCGGCCCCGACTCGGAAATGGAATCCATCCTGTCCGAGCAAGACCGCGCCGTATCCAACGGTTCCTAAGAAATTCCACGAAAAGAGACGCCATGACCAACGCCTCCCATGATTCCGCTGCGGCAATCACTTATGCCAGTGCCGGCGTTGACACCGAAGCCGGTGACCTCGCAGTTGAGCTGATGAAGGAGGCCGTTAAGGCTACCCACGGCCCAAACGTTGTTGGCGGCTTCGGCGGCTTTGCCGGTTTGTTTGATGCTTCCAAACTGCTCAGTTACAAGAAGCCGTATTTGGCAACATCCACTGACGGTGTGGGTACCAAGGTGGCAATCGCCCAGGCCATGGATATCCACGACACCATTGGTTTTGACCTGGTGGGTATGGTTGTCGATGACATTGTTGTGGTGGGTGCCGAGCCGCTGTTCATGACGGACTACATTGCCACCGGTAAGGTTGTTCCCCAGCGCGTGGCAGATACTGTCCGTGGCATTGCTGCTGCCTGCAAGGTTGCCGGGACCGCCCTGGTGGGTGGCGAGACTGCTGAACACCCAGGCCTGCTTGCCCCGGATGAGTACGACGTCGCGGGTGCTTGTACCGGAGTCGTCGAGGCTGACTTGCTGCTGGGTCCGGAACGAGTACGCGAGGGTGATGTCATCATCGGTATGGCGTCTTCCGGCCTGCATTCCAACGGCTACTCGCTTGTTCGTCGCGTTATCAACCACGCGGGTTGGGCTCTTGAGCGTCAGGTGTCTGAACTCGGACGCACCCTGGGCGAAGAGCTCCTTGAACCAACCCGCGTGTATGCAGCCGACTGCTTGGATCTGACCCGGTACCTTCCTGTTACGCAGGAAAAAGCTGTGCACGGTTTCAGTCACATCACCGGTGGCGGTCTGGCTGCCAACTTGGCACGCGTCCTTCCGCAGGGCCTGATTGGCACGGTTGACCGTTCCACGTGGAGCCTACCGGCCATTTTTAACTTGGTTTCACAGCTGGGCAATGTCCCGTTGGCCGATCTCGAACGGACACTGAATTTGGGTGTTGGCATGGTGGCAGTGGTGTCAGCCGACGCCGCAGACTCAGCAGTTGAGCGGTTGAATTCTCGTGGCTTGCCGTCATGGGTCATGGGAACCGTCACCACGGAGTCTTCCAATTCAGATAAAACTGGCTCTGATTACACTCAGGGCGCCAAGGGTGTCAATGGCGGCGCTGTTCGCCTCGTGGGTAGCTACGCTTCCTGAGACGTAACGATGGTCCGTAAAAAGCCGCCGTTTGCGGATAAAGCCACCCGACGCCGGGTGGCTTTATCCGCAAACGGCGGCTTTTTCAGTAAGTGGACGAATTTCCTTGAGCGCAACAAAATCCCCACACGTCGCTTCAGCTTTTCTGCTGAGCGTCGTGCAGGGTTTGTTACGTTTGGTGTCTAAGCGTCCCTAGCCAATGCGGCGGGTGTCCACTTCGTCGTCGTCCTCAAACTGATCCGCATATTTATCTTCATATGCCGAATAATCCGGCTCTGCAGGAATCTCAACGTGATGGCTCGGGGCTCGCCGAGTAGTCGCACCGAGCTCTTTTTGCAGAGCAGAATAATCAGTGTTCGGGGAGTAGTACTTAATGTCCCGAGCCTGCTTGGTTGCCTTCGCCTTTTGACGGCCGCGCCCCATGGCGTGACCCCCTTTTTACACTTGGACCAGAGGTGGTCGCTCGGGCTAAGAGCGAGGCTCCGGAATATTCGGTCAATTTGTCGTATTCCTAGATTACATTAGTTCTGCGATGGTCGTGTCCCACCATGGGGTGTTCTGCCCATAGCCAAACCGTGGGATTGGGCCGGTTGGAACGCTTTATTCGGTAGAGTCACGTGTAAGTAGAGTATTTATTCCATGAGGGCGGCGTGCCGACGGCATCCACAAAGTGTCTGTAAACACTTTCCCTCACCACACGCACAACGTTTGCCCAAAGCAAAATGCGCAGCACGGAAGGTTAGTCCCCATGAACGAGAGCAGCAACGCCAACGATCAGGGCGCCCAGAACAGCCCTCCACCGGAGCCGCTTGAGCCAACCACGGCTCCAGAGCCAGCAGCACCAGCTCAGGAAAACCTCGAGCCTGTCATTTCAGGCTCGGACTACACCTTTGACGAGCCACAGCTTGGGGCCGCGGAAATCAGCGAGGAGGTCGCCGAAAGCGTTGACCTGCAGGCTGCTGCCGCTGAGGCAGCGAAGGTAGAACACGAAGCCGAATTGGCCGCCCAGGGAGTGTCCTCAACCCTCGCCACTGACATTCCCGCGCCTACATTCAAATCCCCTGAGTCCACCCCGGAGCAACCGATCGATTGGGACGATGCGCCTACTGTTATGCGCACGGATTTCTCTAAGCCTCCTGTTGCGAGCAATCCCTGGACCCAGGGGGAGGCCGCACAGGGAGAGACCGCCCAGGGAGAGACCGCCCAGGCAGAGGCCGCCGTAGGACAGGTCGCTGACGTGGAGCCAGTTCAGCAAATGGCTACCCCCACCGAATCGGTGACACCCCCGAGGCAGGTTCCCGCAACGCCTCCTGCGCCCCCGACCATGCCACCTGCTTCCTCTCCCCGAGAGCAGCCGCAGAACGAGCAGCCCACGCAAGAGTTTGCTACGCAGCCACAGAACCAGTCCGACGACGGCGCCCCTGCAGTTTCCGCTACTGAGGCTATTGAGGCTGCCGCGCTCACAGAGCAGGCAGCAACCGCAGACTCTGTCGGTGGAGGTGCCCCTGACGTGGCGCCTGAAGCATCCCCCGATGCATCAGGGCCCCTTGAAACTGCAGCTCCTGAAACTGCACCCCCTGCAGCTGCACCGCACTTTGGTCCTGGCGTGGCTGACGGTCACGGCTGGCGTCGTCCCGAAACCCAATGGCAGCAATCGGCTACGCCTTGGCAGCCGAAGGCTGGAGGCTGGCAATCCCCTGCCCAGCTGGCCCGCGGTGAAGCCGATGCTGCCGCCGCGGCTGCACTGGCAAGCTCGCAACAATCTGAAAATTCCGGCGCCCCTACCTCCGCAACCGGCGAAGTTCCCACTGCGGATCCAGGCTTCTCTGAGGCCACGCTGCCCCTTGAACAGCAGCAGTATCAGGCTGGGCACAGTGCACCGGCTCCGTTTGGCCAGCAGGCTGCTCCTGGCGGCCAAGCACCCTTTGGCGCAACAGGTCAGCAGGGAGCGCCCACCCAACCGGCCACACAGCAGTACGGTGCAGGTCAATACGGCGCAGGTCAGTACGGCGCACAGCAGTACGGCGCAGCCGGTGTTCCGCCGGCACCGGGAACAGGCACCCCTCCATACCAAGGCGGACCGCAAGGCCCCGGCTATCCAGGTAATCAGGGCCCCGGGTACCCCGGCGGCCCACAAGGACCAGGCTACGCCGGTGGGCCACAGGGGCCAGGCTATCCTGGCGGTCCCCAGGGCCCCGGCAGCCCCAATGGAAGTGGCCCTGGTGGAAACGGTGGTGGCAACGGTGGTGGCAAGAAGAAGCTCTTCATTATCCTCGGTATTGCCGTACTTGGTTTAGGTCTGATCATCTTCTTCGTGTGGCTTCTCCTTGGTTTGATCCTTGGAAATATCAACAAAGCAGACCCCAGCCCGGTCGCCGCTTCGCAGTCGCAGCAGCAGAGTCCAGCCACTGAGCCCAGTGACAACGCCACTGCGGCTACGAGCGCCTCACCCACCGAAGATGCAACGTCAACTGACGGAGTTGCGGATCCTGACACGGGCCTAATGTTCCCCGCTCTATCACCGTTGGAATGGCTGGAGGGGGATTGTTTGCGAGATTTTAAGAATGCTTCCACACCGGCCGACGTTGTACTTTGCAGCACACCTCACAACGCCCAGCTCGCAGGCACTTTCAACTATGAAATCTCGGACGACTTCCCGGGGGCAGAAGCGCTTAAAGCTAAAGCTGCTGACGTGTGCAACGGCGTTGAGTTAACGTCAGCGGCCGCTAAAATCACGACCCTGAAACAAACCACCGCTTATCCTTCCGAGTCCACCTGGACTGAACGCGATGATCGTCGGGTCGACTGCATGGTTCATGACACGCGGGACGGCAATCCGCTGGAAACCTCGCTGACAAAATAGCAAGAAGTAGGCCAGCACCGAGAAATACGAGAGGGGTGGGAAACGGATTACCCGTTTCCCACCCCTCTCACCAGTTAGGCGGCCAGGATTCCCTGGGTTCTCTATTTCCGGCTGACAGTCAGTCCGGAGGTAGCACCTGAAATCGGGTCCAGTTCATCGAAGTCGGCCGAGGTATCCACCAAAACTGTGTCGCCGTCGGTAATGGCACCAGCCAAAATTTCCTTGGCCAGCCTGTCACCGATCTGTCGTTGCACCAACCTGCGCAGGGGCCGCGCACCGTAGGCAGGATCGTAACCCGTCAGAGCCAGCCATGCCTTCGCAGCCTCGGTCACCTCAAGGCTCAGGCGCCGCTGGTACAGCCGGGCTGCCAGAGACTGCACCTGCAGGTCAACAATTCGCGAAAGTTCATCCACGGTGAGCGCATCAAACATGACGATCTCATCGAGCCGGTTCAGGAACTCAGGTTTGAATGAGGACTCCACAATGGACATGACTGCCTTGTGCTTTTCATCCTCTGACAGTGACTGGTCAACTAAGAACTGGGAGCCCAAATTCGAGGTCAGGACAATGATGACGTTGCGGAAATCAACTGTTCTACCCTGACCGTCGGTGAGCCGACCGTCGTCGAACACCTGCAGAAGGATGTCAAAAACTTCCGGGTGCGCCTTTTCAACTTCGTCCAACAGCACAACGGAGTATGGCCGGCGGCGTACGGCCTCAGTCAGCTGCCCACCCTCGTCGTAACCCACGTAACCGGGAGGCGCACCAACCAGCCTCGAGACGGAGTGCTTCTCAGAGTATTCGCTCATATCGATGCGGATCATGGCGCGTTCGTCGTCGAAGAGGAAGTCAGCCAACGCCTTGGCCAGCTCAGTTTTACCAACACCCGTGGGTCCAAGGAACAGGAACGAGCCCGTGGGCCTGTCCGGATCGCTGATGCCGGCGCGTGCCCGGCGGACGGCGTCAGAGACAGCGGTGACAGCTGAGGCTTGGCCGATTAGTCGGGATCCCAAAACCTGCTCCATTTGCAGCAGCTTTTGGCTTTCACCCTGCAACATCCGTCCGGCCGGAATCCCTGTCCAGGCCGAAATGACTTCTGCTATATCATCAGCGGTGACTTCCTCTGCCACCATGAGTTCTGCCTTATCAGCGGACTCCTCCTCAGCCGCAGCAGCCTCTAATTCGTGCTGTAAAGCCGGGATTTCCCCGTACAGGACCCGAGACGCCTGCTCAAGATCGCCGTCGCGCTGTGCCTTGTCCGCAATGGAGCGCAGCTCATCAAGTTTGGCCTTCAGATCACCCACACGGTTCAGGCCGGCCTTCTCGGCTTCCCACCGGGCGTTCAATCCGGAAAGCTCTTCCTTTTTGTCAGCCATATCCGCGCGGAGG
Source organism: Arthrobacter sp. TMP15 (assembly GCF_039529835.1). Classification (NCBI taxonomy): domain Bacteria; kingdom Bacillati; phylum Actinomycetota; class Actinomycetes; order Micrococcales; family Micrococcaceae; genus Arthrobacter; species Arthrobacter sp. TMP15. The sequence continues at coordinate 213,936 of NZ_CP154262.1, read as the reverse complement.
GCATCAAGGCGTTCCATGGATGCCGCATCAGTTTCCCCGCTGAGGGCCAATTCCTCCATTGTCAGGCGGTCGACGGCGCGGCGCAGCTGGTCGATCTCCTCCGGCGCGGAGTCAATCTCCATGCGCAGCCGGGAAGCCGCCTCATCCATCAAGTCAATGGCCTTGTCAGGCAGGTGGCGGCCGCTGATGTAGCGGTTGGACAGTGTTGCGGCCGCGACCAGGGCAGAGTCTGCGATGGCCACTTTGTGGTGCGCTTCATAACGCTCCTTCAGCCCACGCAAAATACCGATGGTGTCATCAACACTGGGTTCACCAACGTAGACCTGCTGGAATCTGCGCTCCAAAGCCGGATCCTTCTCAATGTTTTCCCGGTACTCATCGAGGGTTGTGGCACCGATCAGGCGCAACTCACCGCGCGCCAGCATGGGTTTGAGCATATTGCCCGCATCCATGGAACCTTCCGAGGCACCAGCACCCACAACCGTGTGGATTTCATCGATGAACGTCACGATCTGCCCATCGGAGGCCTTGATCTCCTCAAGGACAGCTTTGAGGCGCTCCTCAAATTCGCCACGGTATTTGGCCCCGGCCACCATGGCTGAGAGGTCAAGACTGATCAACGACTTACCGCGCAGCGATTCGGGCACATCCCCTGCAACCATCCGCTGGGCCAGACCTTCAACAACGGCTGTTTTGCCAACGCCAGGCTCCCCGATCAACACCGGGTTATTCTTGGTGCGACGGCTCAGTACCTGGATGACCCGGCGAATCTCGGCATCGCGGCCAATCACCGGATCAAGCTTGCCGGAGCGGGCAATGGCTGTCATGTCAACACCAAATTTTTCCAGTGCTTCAAACGTGTTCTCGGGATCGGGGGTGGTGACCTTGCCATCGCCACGCACTGACGGAAGCGCCGCATCCAGCGCGGCTCTAGTGGCACCACTCTGGCGCAGGGCACTTCCTGTTGCTCCGGCGTCGTCCGCTAGACCCAAAAGCAGGTGCTCGGTGGAGACATAGTTATCTCCCATGCGCTCGGCGGTCTGCTGCGCGGCCTGCACCACCAACAGGGTGTTTCGGCTCAATTGTGCCTGGGCTACCGAGGTCCCGGACGACGACGGGAGGTTGCGAATGGCTGTACTGGCACCAACACTGACCTCATCCGGGTCCACTCCTGCGCCCTTCAAAAGGGCCACAGCAACGCTTTGGCGCTGATCCATGAGGGCCTTGAGCAGGTGGGCGGGCTCCACCGCAGGATTCCCGGCGGTGGAGGCGTTCATGGCGGCGGCGGAAAGAGCCTCCTGGCTCTTAGTGGTGAATTTGGCGTCCAAGAGAAGTCCTTTCATCGGCTGGGGGAGGGCGTAAAAACCCATCCCGATAAAGTTGAGTCTACTACGCTCAACTTTGAAATTGGGCGCCTTATTCCAAAGATTTTTTAGACCTCGAAAAATCCTGCGCCAAAAACGGCTCTTTAAGCACGGCTGTTGGCGGAATTATCCATCAACGCCAGGCATCAACCCATGCGGACGTCCCGGCAATCCCCGCCTGCCGGTAGCGTTCCTTTTGTCCGGGTTTTCAACGTGTGCGTTGAGGGAGAATTCCCTGAAGGGTTTCCCCTCCGTCCCACCCATCGAATAAAACATGGAAGTTTCCTCAGGTTGGCTTACGCGCCACCCAAATCATGTTGGTGCCCATGAACCTGGGCTTCACCTGGACGTGCTCAAACCCGGCCTGCTGGAACTTTTGCTCCAACGCCTTAGGGGTCAGGAAGCCCAGGGTGGAATCGACCAGGTACTGGTATGCCTCACGGTCGCGGCCAATGATTGCCCCCAACGTTGGGATGACTATGCGCATGCCAAGACGGATGAATGGGGAAAGCATGCCGCTGGGAGGGGACGATTCAAGAGCTGCCACTACTCCGCCAGGCTTGAGTACGCGGAACTGCTCGTTCAACACCGTATCCAGATCGCTGACATTGCGCAGGAGGTATCCGTGACTCACGCCGTCGAACGTATTGTCCTTGAAGGGCAGTTCATGGGCATCGGCAAACTGCCACTGGATATTTGTGTTGCCCGCTTGCTGGCGGGCCACCTCCAACATGGACTCGGAAAAATCAGCTCCAATGATGGTAGCCGCAGGGTGCACCGCTGCGATGGCCTTGGCAATGACGCCTGTCCCCGTGGCCAGATCAAGGTAGCTGCGTCCGGGCGCGGAGGTGGCAATGGCGGCAACGTCCCGGCACCAGCGCCTATGTGAATTCAGCGTCATGAGCCGGTTCATTAGGTCATAGCGCCGGGCGATGGCGTTGAAAGTAGCCTGAACTGAAGAATCTTCTTTTCGCATTGCCATTGACCTTCATTTGATGTGTTGGACCCAAACGATTCTATGCGGGCTCAGCTCTATGCGGGCGCAGCTTCGCGGCACATTCGCAGGGCAGTCCACTTGGAGCCAGGGCAGGAGCGAGCACCTAAGCTAAAAGCATGATCTTCATCGATCCGCCCTACTGGCCAGCGCACGGAACCGTGTTCTCGCATCTGATCTCCAACACCTCACTTGATGAGTTGCACGCCTTTGCGGCAGCCAATGGAGTCACCAGACGCGCTTTTGACCTTGATCACTACGACGTCGCGAAGCGCCGTTACGAGGGTCTGGTCGCAGCAGGAGCTATTCCGGTATCAGGCAAGGAGTTGGCCCGCACACTGATGGACTCTGGGTTGCGAATCAAAGCAAAATACCGAGTCAAATCTGTTGCCTCGGTATTGGGGTTGCGCTGGAACGCCCTCCTGCCGGGCCAGCCACACCTTGGCTCCGATATACTCACCCGCTGGAACGAGCCGCACAGGCACTACCACTCGGGAACGCACCTACTGGCGGTACTGGAAGCACTAGAGCTGCTCACTGAGCGCTGCGTCCCCCGCACCGTGGAACTAGCCGCCTGGTTTCATGACGCCGTCTACAACGGCACCGCCACGGACGAAGAAGAGTCGGCCAAATTAGCGCAACTGTACTTAAAAGATGTAGTGACCCCCGCGGAAGTAGCAGAAGTTGCTCGGCTTGTTCGCCTCACAGCTACCCATGCCCCCGAGCCTGGCGATAGCTCCGGGCACTTGCTTTGCGACGCCGACCTAGCCATCCTTGGCGGTACGCCGGAACTCTATTCCCGCTATATTTCTGGCATTCGCCGCGACTATTCACACGTTTCGGACTGCAATTTTACCAACGGAAGAGCTACCGTAGTACGTCAATTACTAGCCCTGAGACCGCTATTCCATACGCGCAAAGGCCAGGCGCTGTGGGCGGCGCAGGCACAGCACAATCTCAGTCGGGAACTAGAACAGTTGAACCAAATAAATGCCGTGGGTTCATAGTATGACTGACTGCAGCTCCCTGCCGATTGTTGAGTTCGCCTTCCCGGGACTGCTACGCGAACAACTGCTCGCAGCAATCTTGGACGGCTCAAAAACTTCCACTACCCCGACACTCATCGAAGATGAGGTTGAAAACGAAGAATTACCCCGCATTGGCCAGCAGGAGCTGGTGATTAATTCGGCCGGAAAAGGTGTTGCCGTCATTGAAACTACCGAGGTACGCCACGTGAAGCTGGCCGACGTTGATCTCCAGGACGTCATCGATGAGGGCGAGGACTACACCACCGTGGCACAGTGGCGGGCCGGACATGAAGAGTTTTGGCACTCCCCGGATATGCGCAAGGCCATGGGAGACCCAAAGTTTACGGTGGATGATGACACCATATTGGTGTTGCAGCGCTTTCGGGTCATCGCCAAACTCGAGTCCTAGCACCGGCGGCTTCCGTTCCCGCTGGTGGCTATCAGATTTTTTCGCTCACCGCGGCCGGGTACCCTGTGTGCATGGCTTCGAAGAATGAACCCCGCGCACCCCGCCTCTCTCCCCTAGAACTGCATGACCTTGTAGTAAATGACGATGCTTTCTTTGGTCCCGGTGAGACGTATGACGGGCAACGTTTTGAGCAGACCTCCTTTGATGAAGCCGATCTGAGCTCAACGGACTTTCTAGACTGTGAGCTCAATAGACCAACTTTGAATAACACCGAGCTTCGTGGTGTGCGGTTCCGTGGCACGGTCGTCAATGACAGCTTCGCCCCGATCATGAAGGGCGCCCGAACCAGCTGGCGGGATACCGAAATCACTGCACCACGGTGGGGCTCTGCAGAACTGTATGACAGCAGTTGGCAGTCGGTACGGATCGACGGAGGGAAGATCGACTTTTTGAACCTGCGCACCGCTAAGATCACCGACCTTCAGATCAGCGATGCCATCATTGGCGAACTTGACCTTGGCGGGGCAACAGTCACCCGCATGTCACTGAAGAACTGCCGGATTGGCACCCTCGACCTCCAGCAGGCCAAGCTCAAAGACCTCGATCTGCGCAGCACCGATTTTCGGATTCTCAACGGCATCGGTTCCATGTCCGGGGTTGTCATTGACGATTACCAACTAAGCCTGCTTGCCCCTTTCATGGCAGCGCACCTTGGCGTCACCATCGCCTAGCCCCTGGGCCATTGAGAAACCCGTGCCCAGAGATGATCGGGGCAGCGCTTAGTCCCTCACGCTTAGGTTCAGCAAAATCAACAAAGGCGAGCGCTAATTCCCCTCACCTAGCAATTTGCCAGCCAGGGACCCTTGCCCCACAACCCAAAGTACGGCAGCATTTTGCTTGGCAGCACCCATGCCGGACAATTCGGGTGGGCAGAGAGCCAAGTGAGGGCGCGAAGCAGTATGCAAACAGTGAAATTAGGCGGCCAAGGACTTGTTGTATCCGCTGAGGGACTAGGCGCCATGGGCATGAGTGCGTTTTACGGTGCCCGCGATGACGCCGAATCAACGGCCACGCTCAACCGCGCCCTTGATTTGGGCATCAGCTTGATTGACACGGCGGAGGTTTACGGGCCGTTCCTCAATGAGCAACTCATAGGCCAGGCCATTGGGCACCGCCGAGGCGAGTATGCCTTGGCCACGAAGTTTGGCAGCGAAGTTAACGATGATGGTTCCCGGCGGCCCGTCAATGGCAGCCCCGCCTATGCCCGCAGGGCGCTGGAGAGGTCCTTGCTTCACCTTGGCACGGACTACGTGGACCTTTACTATCTGCATCGCGTGGACCCCAACACCCCGATCGAAGAAACTGTGGGAGCCATGGCCGAGTTCGTTGCCGAAGGCAAGGTGCGGTTTCTTGGCCTTTCAGAGGCGGCCCCGGCGACACTTCGGCGCGCACACGCCACCCATCCAATAACCGCGCTACAAACCGAGTACTCCATGTTTGAGCGCGAGCCGGAGAGCAACGGAGTCTTAGCGACAGCCCGCGAACTCGGCATCGGCTTCGTGGCGTACTCCCCGCTGGGCAGAGGTCTTTTGACAGGCGGGATCACCAGTGAAGACGATCTCGCCGCGAACGACTGGCGTCGAGGCATGCCCCGCTTCACCCGTGAGAATATGGCAACGAACTTGTCCATGGTTGAGCAGATCACCGCAATTGCCGCAGCCAAGGAGGTCACGGCCGCACAGCTGGCACTGGCATGGGTCATAGCCCAAAACACTGTTCCCATACCTGGCACCAAACAACGCAAGTATTTGGAGGAGAACGCGGCAGCACCGGACATTGTGCTCACCACCGAAGATCTTGCCGCTATTGAAGCAGCCGTGCCTGCCGGCAGCGCGGCAGGCACCCGATACGATGAAGCCGGCCTAAAGTCCGTCTACAAGTAGTCCGGACAGCATGGACCGTGAACTGGAGGCAGTTCGGTGTAGTCATTCAGCCAACACAGCGGCACACAATACCCATGAACTCCCCGTGGCATCAGGGCTGGATATAATTCAAAGCTGGTCAGTTGGAAACCATGACGTTAGAGAGCCCAGGATTCCCCGCCAACCCGCCCATCCTGCTCTCGCTCGGGCATATCCAGGTCACCGAGCAATACGTCATAACTCCGGCCGGAACGTGGCCCTTGGCCGAAGTGACGTCACATCCGTTGATCAAACCAGGGTCACCACTTTCACCCCTACTTGGGCTATTGTCATGGTGTTTTTATTCATTTGGTTTTTCCTCATTAGCCTGCTTTTTCTCCTCGCCCGCGATACTCGCATGGAGGGTTTCATCGCCGTGAATATTCAGGCCGGTAAATACTCCTACACGGAGCAGCTTCCCGTGGGCAATGAGGTTCAAAGGATCGATGTGTTCAACAGGGTGCATTTCTTGCAAACCCAGATCGGTCGGGCCCGCTCAGTCGGTTAGCCCCACGCATCTGGGTTCCATCACGGCTAAGCTCATCATGTGACCACTCGTCCTACCTCCTCTGAGTTTGTTCTTGCCCGTCGCGGTGTTTCCGGGCACCGCCAGTACCGCATCCCGGCCCTCGCGGTATCCACTCACGGCACACTCCTGGCCGCCTACGACGGCCGGCCCAATTTGGATGACCTCCCCAACCCAATCGATCTGCTGATCCGCCGCAGCACCGATAATGGAACCTCGTGGGGTCCGCAACAAACAATCCGCACAGGCACCGGTTTGGACGGTTACGGGGATCCAAGTCTGCTTGTTGACACCGAAACCGGGCGCATTTTTTGCTTCCACGCGGCGGGGACCCACGCTGGTTTCTTTGAGGCAGTTGAAGGACTAGAGGATAAGGATGCCATCCAGCACGCGGACCTGAGCTTCTCAGACGACGACGGTCTCACGTGGCAGCATCGCAGCCTCACCGCCATGCTCAAACGCCCGGGTACAACCGGACTTTTTGCTGCTGCGGGCGCTGGCATTCAAATTCACACCGGCCCGTTCACGGGGCGTCTTGTGCAGCAGTTCGTGCTACTTCACCAGGGCCACATTAAGGCCGCCAGCGCCTATAGCGACGATCATGGCGAGATTTGGACTCTCGGTGAATTCATTTCTGGAGCCAATGAAAACAAGGTTGTTTGTTTGGCTGACGGATCACTGCTGATGCACTCCCGCGCCACACCACACAGGCTCACTGCCCTCTCCACAGACGGCGGTCACAGCTATACAACCGCGCAACCGCACAGTGAATTGCCCGACCCCAGCGACAACGGTTCGGTGGCACGCTTCGACGGCTTACCCAATGTGGCAGCGTGGGCCACACCTGAGACTGAGAACTGGCTCATCGCCACCCACAATCATGACCCCCTGCTGCGCCGCAATACGCTCCTGAAGCTAACTGTGGACAACGGCGCAACCTGGCCGTACGCCGTCGTACTGTGTGCAGGCAGTTCACAGTATTCCACCGCTGCCCGCCTGCCCGACGGCCGGATTGGTGTGTTGTATGAGAGCCAGGGTTACCAGGAAATCGTTTTTGTTGCCTTCGATCCGCAAGAGCTCCTCACCTCCCCTGTCGGCTCACTGAAGCACGACGTCGGCACCTCCTATGCCGGAAGCGTTGGGCTGAGCGTTGTGCTGCGTTCCATCACGCCGGGACGCCCAGTGGTTTGGAACAGTGTTGGCGAGACTGTTGTATTGGCTGCGACTGAAGGTGATTGGGACCCGGCCGCTTGGAAGGAAGTCGGTCAGGGCTATTCTGATGAGGCTCCCCAGGTACTTTCAAACCGCGAATCACAGGATGGAAACTACGGTGCCATCATTCCGGGCTACAAGGCTGGAGACGTTCTGGCGTTTGCCGGGAGGGTGGAGAATTCTGCGCAAACCAATGTTCAGGTGGTGTCGGTGCTTCGTGAGAACGGCTCTACCGAGGTTGTTGCCTGCCCTGAAGCGTTGCCAGCCGGGACGGCTCGTAGTTTCAATGCCACATACGAGGTGACTCAGGCCGACATTAACGCCGGCTGCCTCACCGTTGCATTCGTCATGGGTGTGCGGGACTGCGGCCAGGGTCTTGAGGCCAAACGATCCTTCACCTTCGACGTTGCCACTGGCGATATTTCCGAAAGCTGACGCTCGCGTCTTTGACTCCTGCGCACCGTGAGTTGTCATGGTGCCGCCACTTCGACGGTGGCGGCACGGGCTCAACTGACCATGCGCAGAGCTCAAACTACGGGCGCTCCGCCTGCCCTACCTCTGGCTTTTTGAATTCCTCGAGCGCTTGGGCGATGGCGTGATCGGCGTGCGCCGCAGATTGCGTGGCCTTGAGCGTTTCAACTGTGACGTTGAAGCCGCTGACGCGGGCTTGGAGCTGAGCTAGGGCGCCAATCAGCATGGTTTCCTGTTCGGCCAAGGCGTTGCGCTGGTTGACGATGTCCGCCAGCTGCCCGCCCATAATCAGGTGGCGGCCCATGGCAGTTTGGGCAGCTAGCTCATCCCCGTCAAGGCGAGATTTTTCCGCTTGCCGCACCAGTCTGTCAAGGGCCTGTTCTAGATCCGCGGCCTGGATGTCCAACCGCTGCCTACTCACCGAAACATCGGCAACTCCACGGCGCATCTTTTGCACGGCGTTCCTTTGCTTAAACTGGGCATCCCTCAAGGTGAGCGGGTCACGGCTGGAGGCTCCGCGGTCGTACTTCACCGAGAGCTTGGGGCGAGAAAAAATGCCCACAATCCGCGCAAAAAAACTCATCGTTCTCAGTTAGTCTTCGCCAAGGTCCGTGTATGTTTTAGACCAATTCTTAAGCATCGAAGCCTCAATTTCAAGCGTGCGGGTGAGGTCTTTGAGGTCAACTTCGGCAGTCGGCGCGCCAGCACTGGCGAGAGCGTTGCGGACTCCCCTGGCGGTCTGGGTGATCTGCTCCACTTGCACGCTGAGTGTCTTAGCATAGAGGGCCTGGACAGCGGGTTCGGGTTCCCGTTGTGCCACAATTAACTGGTGTTCCATGACGGCGGCTGTTTGCTGCAGGGTCTTGAATACGGACTCAAGATTTCCGGTATATTGCCCGGTGGACTGGGCCACACCCAACGACCTGTGCGTCGCTTCAAGGGATTCTTGCAGGGCCACACGCTGCTTGAGGATCTCCGCAACGGGGCCGGTACTGGAGCTGGCCCGAACTTTCAGGGCGCTACGCTTTGCCGACTCGATCCTGGGCTTAGAAAATTTCGCTAAGCCAATGACGCCCCGGGAAACTAATATCCCCAAGGTGACGGCGACGCCCAAAAAAATGGCAACGATCACCAAGAGAAGAATCAAAAAGACTGTGCCTAAGTCCATGGAATGGTAGGTTTCCTTGCCAGATTGAGGAACTGAGCCGTTGCAGATCAGCGTAACACCGCAAGGCTATCCCAGAGATTCACTCCTACAAGAGAGGTGTTATGCCGGGCGGCTCCTTCGTTTCAGTTCGAAAGCGCCCTTTGTCGGTGCCAGCGGGCAGAATGGGGGGATGAAGACAATTTTGAATGTCATTTGGTTGGTGTTCGGCGGCTTTTGGTTGGCGCTGAGCTACTTTTTTGCCGGAATTTTGTGCTGCATTCTCATCATCACCATCCCCTGGGGTATAGCCTCATTCCGCATTGCCGGGTACGCCCTGTGGCCTTTTGGCCGAACCGTTGTTGATAAGCCCGGCGGCACGGGCCTGGCCAGTACGCTGGGCAACGTCATTTGGATTTTGGTGGCGGGAATCTGGATAGTGATTGCACACGTCAGCACTGCAGTTGCCATGGCAATCACCATCATCGGTATCCCCTTGGCTATTGCCAATCTGAAGATGATCCCTGTTTCTTTGATGCCGTTGGGCAAGGAGATAGTGCCCACCAACCGGCCATTTGTGGCCAGTTACCGCTAGAACGGTCAGCCCCTGAACCATCCACGCCAAAGAGGAGTTGTCCACGAATCTGGTGAAGACGTTTGCCGCGTAAGCTTGTCTCATGCGCAATAAGACCGATTGGTTGGACGTCATCGTCAACTTCGCCAGTTTCGCGGCCATGATTTTAGTGCTGAGTTTTGCTAGATTCGGCCTGCCTGTAAAGATCGTGCTCGCCTTCGCTGTTTCCCTGGCCATCACAGGTGGTTGGTCTTATTACAAACGAAAGCTCCGCCGTCGTCCATCTGACCCGAAGCGGCTGCATATTTACAGCGTGAAGAATGCGGACGAAAAATAATGCAAATCATCCGCTACTCCGCACTCGAAGCAACGCCTTGGCACAATGGCGGTGGGCTAAGCCGGCAAATTGCTGCCGGCCCGGCAGGATCAGAGCCGTGGCAATGGCGTGTGAGTCTGGCAGAGGTTTCCAAAGCCGGCCCCTTCTCGGAACTACCAGGGGTGGATCGCATTATCACGGTGGTAGAGGGCGAACTGATCGCACTGACAATAGATGGTGTGGAGCAGGCACTTGAAAAGTACCGTCCGTTCCGTTTTTCAGGCGATTCACAGACCTGCGCAGCCCTACCAACAGGTGCTCTGAAGGACTTGAATCTCATGACCCGACGTGGCGCTTTCAAGGGCTACGCCGCCATCATCGAACTGTCCAAGAAGCGTCCACACCCGGTCTTTGCCGACCAGTTTGCCGTGCTGCTTCAGGGCTCGGCCAGCGTTACGCCAGCGCCCTCGACTGTTGCCCCGGACCATCCGCAGGCATCTTCCCCGGTGCCAGCCGCTGAGGCGCTTGGCAAGTTCGATACGGTGGTAGGTTCCGAGGATGCCCCGGAGGTTTCCGGCCGCGGCTTCCTTGCTGTGCTCAGCATCGACCCGGTCGGCACCTGAATAGAGCATCCAGCTCCAAACGAAGTGGGACCGCGATCCGGCTGTCCATCAGATGCCAGTCCACCAGGTGCCAGAGGGTTACACACTGGCATTAGTTAAAAAGAATCGGGCCCGCAGGAAGCGGGCCCGATTCTTTTGGTATCTAGCGGCTGCGACGCTGGTTCGAAGCCGGTGCAGAAGCGCGGCGGGGTCCGCCGGAGCGAGAGGATCCACCACCGTTGGCGTTGTAGCTGCCACCGGAAGTACCTCCGGTGTTGGATGACCAAGCAACACTGGAGCTGCTTCGTGCACCCTCGCGGGCGCCTTCACGTGAACCACTTGAATGAGGTGCGCGCTTGCCGCGGGCTCCCTCACCATCGCGTGCCGGACGGCCAGCACCAGCTGGGCGGCCCTCGCCGGAACGTGCCGGACGCCCAGCGCCAGCTGGGCGTGAAACCTGACCATCGCGACGCTCTGAACGGTTACCCTGTCCCGCAGGAGCCGAACGCTCGCCACCTTCTGATGAGACGCGGCCACGTCCACCACGGCCACCCCGGCCACCGGCTGTGGGAGCGGCACCGGAACGAACTGAGCGCTTGCGCTGAGCATTGGCTCCGGTTGATGAACCGCCACCCTGTGCCGGCGCCTTGGCGGCCAGGAGTGCCGCGCGGGTGCGTGGATCAATCTTGTCAGCTACGTTGCCCACCAATGTAGCAATGACCGGTGAGCTGGTGGTGACGCGCTCAAAGTTCACGTCAACGCCTGCTGCACGCATGAGCTTCTTGACGTCGCTCTGCTGCTCCGGCAAGGTCAAGGTGACAACAACGCCGTCGGACCCGGCCCGCGCCGTACGTCCTGAGCGGTGCAGGTATGCCTTGTGCTCTGTGGGCGGATCAACGTGGATGACCAATTCGATGTCATCGACGTGGACGCCGCGGGCAGCAACGTCGGTGGCAACCAGCACGCGGACGCCGCCGGTGGAGAATTCGGCCAGGTTCCTATCGCGTGCGTTCTGTGAGAGGTTGCCGTGCAGATCAACGGCGGGGATACCGGCGTCGGTCAGGGTTTTGGCCAGCTTGCGGGCGTGGTGCTTGGTGCGCATGAAAAGAATGCGGCGACCGGCGCCCGATGCCAGCTCAACGATGACCTGCTTCTTCACCGTCTGGTCACCAACAACGAGTACGTGGTGTTCCATGGTGGAGACAGCAGCCTTGGCCTCGTCTACCGAGTGGGTGAGCTGGTTGGAGAGGTAACGCTGGACGATCTTGTCCACGCCGTTATCCAACGTTGCGGAGAACAGCATGCGCTGGCCCTGCGTGGGAGTGGTGTCCAGCAGGCGCTTAACAACGGGCAAGAAGCCAAGGTCGGCCATGTGGTCAGCCTCGTCCAAAACGGTGATCTCAACATTTTCCAGCGACACGATGCGCTGCTTCATGAGGTCTTCTAGACGGCCGGGGCAGGCAATGACAATGTCAACGCCTGCGCGCAAAGCCTTTTCCTGACGAGCCTGTGAAACGCCACCGTAAATGACCGTGGTGTTCAAGCCCATGGACTTGGCCAGCGGCTCAATGGTGTTGTTCAGCTGTGTGGCCAGTTCGCGGGTTGGTGCCAAAACCAGGCCCATGGGACGGCCCGGCTTGCGGAAGTAAGGGGCTTCGCGCTCAGCCAAACGGGCAACGAGCGGGATGGCGAAGGCAATGGTCTTGCCGGAGCCGGTGCGGCCGCGCCCCAACACGTCCCGTCCTGCCAAAGTATCTGGCAAGGTCTTGACCTGAATGGGGAATGCTTCCTCAATGCCCTGAGCGGCGAGTGAAGCAACGATTTCCTTGGGCGCACCAAGGGCAGCAAAAGTTGTCATGTAAAGAGAGAATCTTTCGTAAGGCGGTTCAACGTCCCACGAGCAGTTTTGACCGCGGGTTCGCCGATTCAATGCCAGAGCGTGTCAACCGCGATTTGCCTGAAGCAAAATCAGTGCGGGACAAGTTGAATGCGTTCATCGACGCAGAATGCACTAGACGCGCATTAAGTAATGTCAGTCTAGCAGCGGTACGACGCCGGCGCTCCCCTTAGTGCCCCAACTCACGTTCGAGTACGTGTTGAACCCCTGCGCACCGTCAGTGGCGTACGTGCCGCACAAGTGGCTGTGGCGCACGCTCCCCACGCCAACCATGCGCAGGCGTGAAAGTCGCGCTACTGCCCGTGGTCACCGGTACGCTTAAGAGTGATGAGCGAAAACCCAGTCCCTGAACCCTCCGCACGCGTTAACACCTCCACCGGGCAGCCGGCCCCCCGCACCGAAGACGGCTCGGCACGCCCTGTCACCCCGGGAAGCCAGGCCGCAGAAGGTACCTACCGCGCCCAACCGGTGTCATTTGTGCGCCGCGGAACACGTCTGCAGGGTCGCCGCCAGCAGGCATGGGACGATCACTCAGACACTCTGGCAGTGGATGTTCCGCGCCACATTTCAGACACCTCGGTGCACCCCGAGTACGTTTTTAGCGCAGCCGAAGAGTTTGGCCGCACCGCGCCGCTCGTTGTTGAAATTGGCTCAGGTCTGGGCGATGCCGTGGTCTACGCCGCAAAAGAAAATCCCGCCATGGACTTTCTGGCCGTGGAGGTTTACACACCAGGACTGGCCCAGACCATCCAAAAAATCGTTGCCAACAAGCTGACCAATGTGCGGGTCGTCCAGGCTAACGCCCCTGAAGTTCTCAGTACTATGCTGCCGACTGGATCTGTCAGCCAGGTGTGGGTATTTTTCCCGGACCCCTGGCACAAGACCAAGCACAATAAACGTCGGATGGTGAAGGACACTTTCGCCCCATTGGTTGCCCGCGTACTCAGCCCTGGCGGCACATGGCGCTTGGCCACCGACTGGTCAACGTATGCCGAGCAAATGCGCGAGGTGGGCACTGACTCGAAGGAATTCACCAACCCGCACGACGGCGAGCGCAAGTCCGCCGAGAGCCCCCTCACCCAGGCGCGGCTCAGCGGCGTGGACTGCGAGCAAAGCAACGAACCGGATGACATTGGCGGTTGGGCGCCGCGCTTTGACGGTCGAGTTCTGACGAGTTTTGAAAACAAGGCCCACAAAGCGGGGCGTGTGATTTTCGATCTGGCCTTTCGCCGGAACTAGCAGGCTGGGAGCTAACACATGGGCGGAGGTAAACGTCCTGCTTTCGTCATCTAGGCGCTTTGCCATGACACAAAAGTCGGCACAAAATCCTAAAGTCGCATAATTTGGGCAAGAATTAGATCAGCCTTGTGTTGACTAATCAAATGGCTATAGAAATCGACCCAACCGCACCCTAGGGTGGGGTCATGACTGCTGAACCTTTAGTCGCTGGGGTCGATGGACCGGCGTCGGACGCCATGTTGAAATTGGGCCGCTTCTTCACCAAGTGGGACCAGACCGACGATTCCCGCGTGGTCTTCCGCGAGGGCGGACGCGCCGGTGACATCTTCTACCGTGACAGGTGGAGCCACGACAAAGTGGTGCGCTCCACGCACGGGGTGAACTGCACAGGATCGTGCTCGTGGAAGGTGTACGTCAAAGACGGCATCATCACGTGGGAATCCCAGCAAACCGACTACCCCAGCGTGGGCCCGGACAGTCCCGAATACGAGCCCCGCGGCTGCCCCCGCGGCGCCGCCTTCTCTTGGTACACCTACTCCCCCACCCGCGTGCGCTTCCCCTACGCCCGTGGCGTGCTGGTGGAAATGTACCGCGAAGCCAAATCCCGACTGAAGGACCCCGTCCTGGCGTTCGCCGAGGTCGCCGGAGACCCCGAAAAGCGCAAACGCTACCAAAATGCTCGCGGCAAGGGCGGCCTGGTCCGCACCTCATGGGCTGAGGCCCTGGAAATCGCCGCCGCAGCACACGTGAACACCATTAAAACGTACGGCCCCGACCGCTGCTCAGGGTTCTCCCCCATCCCGGCCATGTCCATGGTCAGCCACACCATCGGAACCCGCTTTGTCCAGCTCGTGGGCGGGGTCATGACCTCCTTCTACGACTGGTACGCGGATCTTCCCGTGGCCAGCCCGCAGGTCTTTGGCGACCAGACGGACGTCCCCGAATCCGGCGACTGGTGGGACGCCACCTACCTGATGATGTGGGGCTCCAACGTCCCCGTCACCCGCACCCCGGATGCCCACTGGATGACCGAGGTCCGGTACCGCGGCACGAAGGTCATCGCCATCAGCCCCGACTACGCGGACAACACCAAATTCGCCGACGAATGGCTTCCTGCACAGGCCGGCACCGACGCCGCGCTGGCCATGGGCATGGGGCACGTGACGCTGAAGGAATTCTTCGTTGACCGTCAGGTCCCCTTCTTCCAGGGATACGTGCGCCAGTTCACCGATCTGCCGTTCCTGGTGCGTTTGGTGAAGAACGACGACGGGACGTACTGTCCCGGGAAATTTCTCACCGCCGCCTTCGTCCCCGGCAACGAGAACGAAGAAGATGCAGCCTTCAAAACGATGCTCTTTGACAAGGTCACCGGCACGGCCATCATTCCCAATGGAACGCTGGGCCACAGGTACTCCAAGACTGGTGAGGGCAAATGGAACCTTGACCTAACAGGCATTGAACCGGCCTTGAGCTTGGATGAAATTTCCACCGAATCCGCAGAAATTCTGCTGCCATGCTTTGAGGATCCGGGCGGGGCAGGCTCTGTGTTGCGGCGCGGCGTACCTACCACTCGAGTGGGTGAACACCTGGTCACCACGGTGTATGACCTGATGCTCGCCCAGTACGGCGTAGGCCGTGACGGTCTCCCCGGAGACTGGGCCAAAGACTACAACGACACCAGCACTCCTTACACCCCTGCGTGGCAGGAGGAGATCACCTCTGTTCCCGCACAGGCCTGCATCCGGATTGCCCGCGAGTTCGCTCGCAATGCCGAGCAGTCCAAGGGCCGCTCCATGATCATCATGGGCGCCGGTATCTGCCAGTGGTTCCACGGCGACACCACCTACCGCGCCATTTTGGCTCTCGTCATGTTGACAGGCTGCATGGGCCGCAACGGCGGTGGCTGGGCGCACTATGTGGGCCAGGAAAAGACGCGTCCACTCACCGGTTGGGTGTCGTTGGCCAACGCCCTTGACTGGTCGCGCCCGCCGCGGACCATGATTGGCACCGGCTACTGGTACATGCACACTGACCAGTGGCGTCAGGACGGGTACTCGGCGGATGCGCTGAAGTCGCCGCTATCCACCGGCAGCCTTGACGGCATGCATACCGCCGACGCCTTGGCGCAGTCCGCCCGGCTGGGCTGGATGCCCTTCTACCCGTTCTTTGATAAGAACCCATTGGACATCGCCGATCGGGCCATTGCGGGGGTTGCCGCCGGCGAAGCCCCGGATGAAAAGACGTGGGTGGCGCAGGAACTCAAGAACCGTCATCTGGACCTGGCCATCGAGGACATCGACGCCCCGGAGAACTGGCCGCGGACCTTAATCCTGTGGCGCTCCAACCTGTTTGGCTCCTCTGCCAAGGGCAACGAGTACTTCCTGCGCAACCTATTGGGCACGCACAACAATGTGATGGGCCAAGACAGTGAATCCTCACTGAAACCGAAAACCGTCAAATGGCATGAAAAGGGCCCGGAAGGAAAGCTTGACTTCTTAATGTCAGCGGACTTCCGCATGACCAGCACCACCTTGCTCTCCGACGTGGTATTCCCCGCAGCCACCTGGTATGAGAAGCACGATCTCTCTTCCACTGACATGCACCCGTTTGTGCACGCCTTCACCCCGGCCATCGATCCGCCGTGGGAAACCAAGACTGACTTTGAGATGTTCCACCTCCTCGCCGAGGAATTCTCCCGCCAGGCAGCCAAACATTTGGGCACCCGCAAGGACCTGGTGACGGTGCCGATGATCCACGACACCGTGGGCCAGATCGCCCAGCCCGGCGGAGTGGTTCGCGACTGGCGCGAAGACGGCATCGACGGCGTACCGGGGCAAAACATGCCGAACTTCACCATTGTGGAGCGGGACTACACAGCCATCGCACACAAGTTGTCCGCCGTCGGGCCGCTAGCTGACAAGCTGGGTTTCACCGTCAAGGACGTCAACTACAAGCTGGATAAAGCCCTCGACCATCTGGCCAAACAAAACGGTGTCATGATGGGCGGATTCGCGCACGGGCGCCCCGCGATCGACACGGACGCGAAAATGGCAGAAGCCATCCTGACATTCTCCGGAACCTGCAACGGTCAGCTGGCCGTCAGCGGCTTCAAGGAGTTGGAGAAGCGCACCGGCGTTAAGCTGGCGGACCTGGCCGAGGGTTCAGAAGAGAAGATCATCTCCTTCGCCATGACCCAGGCCGGGCCGGTCCCTGTCATTACTTCCCCGGAGTGGTCGGGTTCGGAAACTGGTGGGCGGCGCTATTCACCGTTCACGCAGAACATCGAACGGCTCAAACCGTTCCACACGCTGACCGGGCGCATGCATTTCTTCCTGGACCACGACTGGATCATCGACATTGGCGAGGCCTTGCCGATCTACCGTCCGCCGCTGGATATGCAGCGCCTGTTTGGTGAACCGAAGTTTGGTCCCAATGGGGAGAAGGAGGTGGTGGTGCGCTACCTGACCCCGCACTCCAAGTGGTCCATCCACTCCGAATATCAGGACAACCTACTGATGCTCTCGCTCTCCCGCGGTGGTCCCACCGTGTGGATGAGCCCGCAGGACGCCAAATCCATCAAGGTCAAGGACAACGACTGGGTGGAGGCCGTGAACATGAACGGTGTGTTCGTTGCCCGAGCCGTGGTCAGCCACCGCATGCCAGAGGGTGTGGTGTACGTCTATCACGCACAGGAGCGCACCATCGATGTACCCAAGTCCGAGGCCACCGGACGCCGCGGGGGCATTCACAACTCCCTTACCCGGTTGCTGGTCAAGCCATCGCACCTGATCGGCGCCTACGGGCAGCTGACCTACGCCTTCAACTATCTTGGCCCCACCGGAAACCAGCGTGACAACGTTTCCACTATCCGCCGTCGTTCCCAGGAGGTGCAGTACTAATGCGTGTAATGGCTCAAATGGGCATGGTCATGAATCTGGACAAGTGCATTGGCTGTCACACGTGTTCTGTCACGTGCAAGCAGGCATGGACCAACCGGGCTGGGGTGGAATACGTCTGGTTCAACAATGTTGAGACCCGCCCTGGGCAGGGTTACCCGCGCCGCTACGAGGATCAGGAAAAGTGGAAGGGCGGCTGGGAACTGAACAAGCGCGGCCGCCTCAAGCTCAAGGCCGGCGGACGTGTGAAGAAGCTGTTTGGGCTCTTCGCCAACCCCATCCAGCCCGAGCTCAAGGACTACTACGAGCCCTGGACCTACGATTACAAGACCCTTGTTGACGCTCCCCTGGGTGATGACTTCCCGGTGGCCCGGCCCAAGTCCCTGATCACCGGCAAGGATACGAAGATCACCTGGAGCGCCAACTGGGACGACGACCTGGGCGGCACCGAGGAAATGGGTCACCTTGACCCGATCGTGGAGAAGGTGCGCCGCGAGTCCGAGGACAAGATCAAGTTTGAATTTGAACAGACGTTCATGTTCTACCTGCCCCGCATCTGTGAACACTGCCTGAACCCGTCCTGCATGGCCTCCTGCCCCTCCGGCGCTATTTACAAGCGGGTGGAGGACGGCATTGTTCTGGTTGACCAGGACCAGTGCCGCGGCTGGCGCCAGTGCATGACGGGTTGCCCGTACAAGAAAATTTACTTCAACCACAAGACCGGCAAGGCCGAGAAGTGCACGTTCTGCTACCCGCGGATCGAGGTGGGCCTGCCCACCGTGTGCTCGGAAACCTGTGTTGGCCGGCTGCGTTATTTGGGTCTTTTCTTGTACGACGCCGACGCCGTCACCGCGGCGGCCTCCGTCACCGACCCAAAGCACCTGTACCAGGCACAGATGGATGTGCTGCTGGACCCCAACGATCCTGCTGTCATCAAAGCTGCCCGCGAACAGGGCATCGCCGAAGACTGGATCGATGCGGCCCAGAAATCGCCCGTCTATGCGCTGACAAAGGTGTACAAGCTGGCGCTTCCGCTGCACCCGGAATACCGCACCATGCCCATGGTTTGGTACATCCCGCCGCTGTCCCCGGTGGTTGACCTTCTGCGCGAGCAGGGGCACGACGCCGAGAACCAGGACGTTCTCTTCGGTGCCATTGACGCTTTGCGCATCCCGGTGGAATACCTGGCCGAGCTGTTTACGGCCGGAGATACCGAGCTGGTCACCGAGGTACTGCGCAAGCTGGCAGCCATGCGCTCCTACATGCGCGGTATCTCCTTGGGTAACGATCCCGATGAGTCCATTCCCGCCTCCGTGGGCATGGATGGGGAAACCATGTATGAGATGTACCGGCTCATGGCCATCGCCAAATACGAGGAACGCTATGTGATTCCCAAGGCGCACGCCGAGCAGGCCCATGACCTGGAGGAGATGGGCTGCTCCCTGGACTTCGACGGCGGACCCGGCATGGGCGCCATGGGAGACTCCCCGTTCGGGGAAGCCAGCGGACGGCCCACCCCCGTCGCCGTGGAAACCTTCAACGCCCTGCGGGACCGGCAGACTTCTGACTCGGTGGCCGGGGCTGATACCTTGCGCGGCCGGGTGAACCTGCTCAACTGGGACGGCAACGGCGCACCCGCCGGACTGTTCCCGCAACACCATCCCACGGAGCCGCCACGGGAGATTGACCGCGAAGATGCCCTCGAAGGCGGTGGGGGGGCATGAGCCGCAAAGATCAGGTAACATTTCTGGCCGCAGCCTGGTGCCTGTCCTACCCGGATGAGCAACTCCTTGAACGCATTCCGCTGATGAGGGCAGCCCTCGGTGAGTTTCCCGGCGCAACCAAGCCATTCGACGTCGTACTTTCCACCTTGGAAAGCAAAGACTTAATGGCTTCGCAAACCCAATATGTCAAGGAGTTTGACCTTGGCAAGCGGCATGCGCTGCACCTCTCCTACTGGACCGATGGCGATACGCGTCGCCGCGGCGAGGTGCTGGGAGCGTTTAAGAAGGTGTATCGCGGATCGGACACCTTAGTGGATACCCGAGGCGAACTTCCCGATTATTTGCCCATGGTGCTGGAGTATGCGGCCACCGTAGACATGGGCGCGGGCAAGGATCTCCTGCAGCAGTACCGGCCCAGCCTTGAGCTGATTAAATTTGGTCTGCTTCGGGACGATCTGCCGCATACCCACATTGTGCAGGCCATTTGCAACACGCTTCCGGGAGCTTCTCCGGCGGACGAACAAGCCGTGATGCGCATGGCAGGCTACGGACCGCCCACTGAATCCGTGGGCCTTGACCCTTACGACCCGCGACTGCTGCCCATGAAAGGTGCTTGAGCAATGGACATATTTTTGTGGGGCGTGCTGCCGTACCTCATGGTGGTCATCCTGGTGGGCGGCTCCATCTGGCGGTACAAATATGACCAGTTTGGGTGGACAACCCGTTCCTCCCAACTTTATGAATCCAGGCTGCTGCGCATTGGCTCACCGGTCTTCCACTTTGGTTTGCTGGCCGTCATTGCCGGGCACTTCTTTGGTCTGGTCATCCCCAAATCGTGGACAGAAGCTGTGGGCATGAGCGAGAACATTTACCATTTCAACGCCCTTTTTGTGGGTACTGTTGCCGGGGTTGGCACGCTGGGCGGGATCATTCTCTTGATCTACCGTCGCCGCAAAACCGGGCCGGTCTTTATGGCAACCACCAAAAATGACAAGTTGATGTATGTGGTGCTGGTGGCCGCCATTGTGTTTGGTTTGTGGACAACGTTGGCCAGCGTTTTTTGGCCCGATCACGACTTGACCTACCGGGACACGGTGTCACCGTGGTTCCGTTCACTGTTTATCTTCAGCCCCGACGTTGCCGCCATGGCTGCTGCGCCGACGGCCTTCCACATTCACACACTGGTAGGAATGGCATTGTTTGTCATCTGGCCGTTCACCCGTTTGGTGCACGCCTTCACAGCCCCCTTGCACTACCTGTTCCGGCCCTACATTGTGTACCGCTCACGGGACAAGGGCCCCACGGTAGCCAACCAGCATGGTTGGTCAGATGTGGGCACGCACGACCGGGACACCAAACACCGTTAATTACTGCTTTTTGAACCGCCACTAGTTGCACGGCTACTAGTCGCATCAGCCATTGCCTGCACCAGCCACTACAGGAGAAATCATGGCACGAGAAACCACAATAAGCGCGCCTGCGCTTGAAGCAGTCAAGGGCCAGGCCCTGAACCTTATTTTGGCCACAGCCGCCTCGGTGGTGGGCTTCTGGGCGTGGAACGTCATAGCCACGTTAAGCACACACTATGCAAAGAACATGGAACTCTCTGCCGGGACCATGGGTATTTTGGTGGCTATGCCCATCTTTGTGGGTTCTTTGGGTCGCATTGTGGTGGGCGCCATGACTGACAAGTACGGCGGACGGGCACTGTTCACCTTTGTTTTGCTGGCCACCATCCCCACAGTTCTGCTTGTAGCTTGGGGCGGGGCAATAAACTCCTTCCCGATGGTACTCGCCGCCGGTTTTTTGCTGGGCGTAGCCGGCACGGTCTTTGCTGTCGGCATCCCCTTTGTCAGCGCGTGGTACCCGCCGGCCAGGCGCGGATTTGCCACGGGAGTTTTTGGGGCCGGAATGGGCGGCACGGCCCTTGCCGCCTTCTTGAACCCGCGCCTTGTTAAGTCCATAGGCTACGTTCCCACCCACCTATTGATTGCCGTTCTCTTGGCTGTCATGGCAGGCCTTGTCTGGTTTTTCATGAAGAACTCCCCCGACTGGGTGCCCAGTAAGGAACCAGTACTACCTAAACTCTTGGACGCCTCAAAACTGGCTGTCACCTGGAAACTGTGCTTCTTGTACGCCGTGGTCTTTGGCGGGTTCGTTTCCTTCGCCACGTATCTGCCCACATACCTGCGTGACGTCTACGAATTTGATCCCAGCGCGGCCGGTGCCCGAACAGCCGGGTTCGCGTTGGCAGCAGTGCTGGCCCGCCCCATTGGCGGCGTGCTGGCTGATAAAATTGGTTCCAAACCTGTAGTGATTGCATCGCTTGTGGGCGTGGGCATTTTGGGCTTCATAGTAGCTCTTGAACCGGCCGCCGATGTGCAGGCCGGCCCCATTTTCATTGGCCTGGCTGCCGCGCTTGGGCTGGGTACCGGTGGTGTGTTTGCTTGGGTAGGCAAACTATCCCCTGAAGGAAAAATGGGCACAGTGGGCGGTATTGTCAGTGCCGCCGGTGGCCTGGGCGGTTACTTCCCACCACTGATTATGGGTATGACGTACAACGCCGACGCCGAAAGTTACAAGTACGCCATAGGACTTTCACTCCTGGTGGTCACGGCCGTGGTGGCTTTGCTGTTTGCATTGATTTTTGTGAAGACGCCCGCAATGGAGCCCGTACCAGCCACGAAATAGTTCCTTCTCCGTGCTGCGCCCCTTCCTCTCCTTCGTGGGTTGAGGTTGGAGGTAATGACGTCCCTCCGGGACGTCATTACCTCCAACCTCAACCTCGTGTGGCGGGCTTGTCACGCTGTCGGGTAAATGAGTCTCTCAATACTGCGTAGGATTGATAGATGTGGTTCTTGCTCTTGGACCACCCTCAACCGACAGGTGGAAAAGTTCCGTGACGCACTCCTCCGCTGATTCTCGTCTCCTAACCCGAATCGCCGAGTTCACCGAGAATTCCATTGCCGCTGGCCGGGTCTATGCTGATCAGGGCCGGGTCAGCGACATTGTTTTGGAACCTGCCACCGGACTGCTTTCGGGCAGGGTGACCGGAACCCACGAATACCGGAGCACGGCGAAACTTGTGCGTGAGCATGACGGCGTCATTGCCTGCCGAGTGGGCATCTGCAACTGCCCTGTACGCCAAAATTGCAAGCATGTTGTTGCCCTCATCTCTGCCGCCGAACACGACCAGGCATTCACGGACTTTTTTGTTCCCGATGAAGCACCCCGGGAACCAACATTCCTGGAGACCCTGCTGGCAAAAGCCAAGGACGGAAAGTCAGCAGCAGCCGCGGCGCCCATTCACAGCGAAGACGAACCGGCCGTTGATTCCTGGGAAGCTGCATTGTCAGCGCTGCTGCCACCCGCGGCGGCCGCTCCCAGCCAGGACACGCCCGCGCTTGGACTGCAGTTTGAACTTCATCTGCCGCCACCGCGCTTTTCCTACCGTGGCCGCGGCAACACAGTGCCCTCCGAACCTGTTCTGAACGTCCGCCCCGTTGTCATGGGCACCCGCGGAAAATGGGTCAAGACAGGAGTCAGCTGGGCAACCCTGGGCTACCTTGCCTACGGTGGCGCGCATGACCGCACCCAGTTGGAATGGCTCAGCGAATTCCTGTCCTCACACAGCCCGCGCCAGTACAACCACGGAAACGCCGGTGCGTGGCTATCCATAAATGACTTCGCTGGCCGTAACCTGTGGCAGCTGCTGTCCAGTGCCCACAAGAACGGCATAGCCCTGATCCAGTCAGGCGGCGGGGACCCCATCAGAGTTGTCAGTCAGGAAGCATCACTGCAGTTGGATGTTAGCCAGGCGGACTCAGGGGGACTGGATGTTAGTCCGCTGATTGACCTTGATGGTGTCCGGATCGAGGCTGAGGTTCTTGGCCGAGTTGGGTCTCCCGTCAGTGGACTCTTTTTCAGCTCCAAAGCCGAGACCGGCGGCACCGCAGGGAGCACTGCCCAAGGCCGCGACGCCGTCGTCCGCGGAAGTATCACGCTGGCACCTCTGCCCGCAGATGTCTCTGCCCAAATGCTCGATTTTGCACTGCGGAAGGAAACAGTCCACGTCCCTGCGCAGGCGCGGGATAAGTTCCTCACCCAGATTTATCCGCAACTCAAGCAGGCTGCCGCAGTGGTTTCGGCCGATCATTCGGTGGAATTGCCCGCATACGTGGAACCTACCTTGTCGCTTCTGGCGGCGTATGGCGGTGACCACACTGTGCGTTTGCATTGGGAGTGGCATTACCCTGTGGGCTCCCGCGTGACGTCCCTGCCCTTGTGGCCTGAGCTCGGGGAGAGCGCTGTCCGGGATGCCGGGGCAGAGGCCCGCTTAATCGAGAGTGTGGGCCAGCCGTGGGAGGACATCACGGCTATGGGCGTTGCGGCTAACCATGCGTGGGGGGAGCCTTCACTTGCAGGTTCCGCTTCCTTGACAGATTTGGACACGCTCACATTTACCGAGACTGTGTTGCCTAGACTAGAGGCACTGCCCGGGGTTCAGGTTGAAACTTCCGGCAACATTGCCAGCTACCGTGAAGTTACCGAAGCACCCATCGTCACTATTTCAACCAAGGCTACCGACGAGCGCGACTGGTTTGATCTGGGCATTGTCATTACGCTTGAAGGCCAGTACGTCTCCTTTGCCGCCGTCTTCTCGGCTTTGGCTGCCGGAAATTCACGCATGCTGCTGCCTAGCGGAGCTTACTTCTCCTTGGACCGCCCCGAACTCCATCAGCTGCGTGCCTTGATAGATGAAGCTCGCAGTCTCAATGACAGCAAAGATGGCGAACTGCGCATCAGCCGGTTCCAGGCCGGGCTTTGGGATGAGCTGGCCCAGCTTGGCATCGTTGACGAGCAGGCACAGGCTTGGCGCAAGACCATCTCTGGCCTGCTCGACGGCGGACCCCCCGTTGCACTGCCTGCGCCCCCAGGGTTGAATGCAACCCTGCGCCCCTACCAGCTGGATGGCTTTAACTGGCTGCACTTTTTGTATAGCTTTGGTTTGGGCGGCGTCCTTGCAGATGACATGGGTTTGGGAAAGACAGTCCAGACCCTGGCGTTGATGTGCCAGGTCAAGGCCGATAACGATGCACGCGGTTCGAGCAACCCGCCGTTTCTTGTAGTTGCACCCACCTCCGTGGTGGGTAACTGGGCCAGTGAGAGCATTAAGTTTGCGCCTGGGCTCAAGGTCGTGACAGTCTCTGAAACCTTTGCCAAGAGCGGGCTGGACTCGGCAGAATTCTTTGGCGATGCCGACATTGTCATCACGTCCTACGCACTGTTCCGCATCGATTTTCCTGAATATGGAATGCAGGATTTTGCCGGACTGATTTTGGATGAGGCGCAGTTCGTCAAGAACCACCAGTCGAAGGCATACCAGTGCGCACGGAAATTGAGGTCCCCCTTCAAGCTGTCCGTCACAGGAACACCCATGGAAAACAACCTCATGGAGTTGTGGGCGTTGCTGTCCATTGTGGCTCCTGGACTTTTCCCCAGCCCAAAGCGATTCGCCGAATTTTACCAGCGTCCCATTGAAAAGAACGCAGACTCTGAGCTGTTGGCGAAGCTGCGTGCGCGCGTCAAGCCACTCATGCTGCGACGCACCAAGGAACAGGTTATTGCTGATCTGCCTGCCAAGCAGGAACAGATACTGGAAGTGGAGTTGAATCCGCGTCACCAGAAAATCTACCAAACGCATTTGCAGCGGGAACGTGCCAAGATCCTTGGCCTGCTAGAAAATGTTAATAAGAACCGCTTCACTATTTTCCAGTCCCTGACATTGCTTCGTCAGCTCAGCCTGGACGTGTCCCTTGTTGATGAAAATCATGCCGGAGTACGCTCCTCGAAGCTGGATGTGTTGTTCGAGCAGCTAGAAGACGTGGTCAGAGAAGGCCACAGGGCACTGATATTTAGCCAGTTTACGGGTTTCTTGGGTAAGGTTCGTGAGCGTCTCATAGCTGAAGGCATTGACTTCACGTATCTTGACGGAGGCACACGCAACAGAGCCGCCGTCGTTGATGAATTCAAGACGGGGACGGCACCACTGTTCTTGATTAGTCTCAAAGCCGGTGGTTTTGGATTGAACCTGACGGAGGCGGACTACGTGTTCATTCTTGATCCGTGGTGGAACCCCGCCTCGGAGGCGCAGGCGGTGGACCGTACTCACCGCATCGGGCAGAAGAAGAACGTCATGGTGTACCGATTGGTTGCCAAAGACACGATCGAAGAAAAGGTCATGGCGTTGAAGGCGAAGAAATCCCAGCTGTTCTCAGATGTAATGAGTGGAGATTCGCTCTCCAGCGGGGCACTGACGGCAACCGACCTGGCCGGGCTCTTCCGGGACTAACGAATTTTCCACCTGAGGGCGTGCCATGCTGGCGGGGGCGTATGAACTTTCATACGCCCCCGCCAGCATGGCACGCCCTCAGCGCTGTGGACGCCAGATGACAACTGCCTGGCTACGGGGACGCGGGCGCTGACCGCGGGCCAGCGCAACAATATCCCCGCCGGTGAGCCCACCGGCAAATACTCGGGTGTTGGCACGGGGCGGACGCGAGGCCATCTGCGCTGCGGCGTCTTCGAGTGCATCGCTGAGCTCCACGACTTTTGCGCGCAGGACATCCACCTCGTTTTGCAGCTCCATGACCCGTCGGATCCCCTCAAGGGAGATCCCTTCTTGCGACAGTCGCTGAACTTCACGCAGCATCTCAACATCGTGTTGGGAATAGCGGCGCGACCTGCCCGGGGCACGGCGGGGCTTGACGATGCCCAACCTGTCATATTGGCGCAGCGTTTGTGGGTGCATCTCTGCCAGCTCGGCCGCCACGGAAATCACAAAAATGGGTGAGTGGGGATCAACAAACATTGCAACGTCCTTTCTTTGGCGGCTCTGGTGTCTTTGGCGGCTCTGGTGCTCACGGAGCCTGCCGTCCCTCGGGCCCCGTTATGGGTCCGCGAGAGTGGTCAGGTAGCAAGCTACAGCTTTGCTTTGTCCTTGAGTGCAGCACGGACGTCCTCGTCAGCTGTTGCTGAAGCGAAAGCGCGCACGGCGGCTTCAGCTTCCTTGTTCAGCTTTTGCGGCACTGTCACGTCAATGGTGACGAGAAGGTCACCATCACCCTTCTTGGTTTTAACGCCTGCCCCCTTGACGCGTAGCGTCCGTCCGGAAGGGGTTCCGGCCGGAACGCGGACACGCACAGTTTCTCCCGTCAGCGTGGGCACGCTGATGTCTGCCCCTAGCGCGGCTTCATGGAATGCCACGGGGACATGGACACGAATGTTGTTGCCATCACGCACGAAGAAGTCGTGCGGCTTGACCTTAACAGTGACCATTAGGTCACCCGGGCCGGCAGCACCTGACTGGCCCTTGCCTCTGACCCTGACCTTCTGACCATCCTTGATACCTGCGGGAATCCGTACATCGATCACGTCGCCGTTAGGCTCACGCAGACCAATCTTGGTTCCGGTAATTGACCCGCCAAAGGAGATGGTTGTTGAGGCGCTGCGGTCAGCACCTTTCGTAGGTGTTGACTGGAAGCCGCCAAAACCGCCGCCACCGCCGCCAAAGAGGTCCGCGAACTCCGGCGGTAAGCCTGAGCCGTATCCTGGGTTCCCACGAGGTGAGCCACCAAATCCGGGATTCCCCCGGGGCGCTCCGCGGCCGCCACCAAAGAGGTCGCCAAAGACATCCTCGAAGCCACCGCCTCCGCCGTGTCCACCAGTGCCGCCTGCGCTGAAGCGGGCGCCGCCACCCATGGCACGGATGGCGTCATATTGTTCGCGATCTTCTTTACTTGAGAGTACTGAATACGCTTCGGAGACGTCCTTGAAAGTTTTTTCCGACGCAGGATCACCAGAGTTTGTGTCCGGGTGATACTTACGGGCTAACTTCCGGTAGGCCTTCTTGATGTCGGTGTCCGATGCATCTTTGGACACTCCGAGGATTTTATAGAAGTCTTTCTCGACCCAATCCTGACTTGCCAAGACGCCTCCTTTCTAAAAGTTTGTTGGGGGTAATGCTTCGCCAAGGGCGGGGCTGACCGGGACACAAGTGCCTCGATCAACCCCACCGGTGGCTTAGGCCCACCAGAGGGCCCCGGGACGAGCTTGCGCGTCCCGGGAGGCACTGGTGGGCCCACAGTTCCGAGGCCCCCGGTCGAATCTGCGCCAGCGGATTCAACCGGGGAGGAACCGGGGACTATTCAGGTACTGCCACGATGACCTGTGCGGCGCGCAGAATTCGCTCACCGGACTTGTATCCGTTGCGTAGCACCTGACTAACAGTGTCAACCTCAATATCGGCGCCAGGCTGCTGAATGAGTGCCTCGTGAATGGTCGGATCAAATGCCACACCAGTTGTGTTGATCTTTTCCAAACCGTAGGTAGCCAAAGCTGTTTCCAGCTTTGCCGCGATGGCCGAAAAGGGGCCATCGGTGAGGTCGCCGTGCGCACGCGCCGCGTCAATGTCATCCACCACGGGCAGTAGCGAGTTCAGTACGCCAATGACGGCCATCTGTCCTGCCACTGCTCGGTCGCGTTCAACACGCTTGCGGTAGTTGACGTATTCGGCTTGTAAGCGAAGAAGGTCATTCTTCCACTCGGCAGCCTCATCGGTGAGCACACCTTGGGCAACTGACTCATCAGCCGGAACCTCAACACCGTTGAGGATATCTTCCGCCTGGGAGAGCGCATCGCCCTCGTTAGTAGCGTCTTCGGGGATTCCGTCTTCCGGAACCTCTTCAGGGTTTACTGACTCAGACATGCTTACTTCTTCTCGTCTGCGTCTTCGTCGATGATCTCGGCGTCAACGATGTCTTCTTCGGCGTCACCTTCCGGTGCGGCGCCTGTGGCACCTTCGGAAGCTCCGGCGTCGGCCGTTGCACCCTCAGCCTGCGCTGCGGCGTAAATTGCCTCGCCCAGGGTTGACTGTGAAGCCTGCAACTTCTCAAACGCAGTCTTCACTGCTTCGTCGTCGTCGCCGGCCAGGGCTGTCTTGAGCGCGGTGACATCTTCCTTCACCGGGTTCTTGACATCGTCAGCGAGCTTGTCGTCGTTATCAGCCAAGACCTTGTCCACGGAGTAGTGGAGCTGCTCTGCGGAGTTGCGCAGATCGGCTGCCTCGCGGCGGGTCTTGTCTTCAGCTGCGTGCTCTTCAGCTTCCTGAACCATGCGCTCAATGTCTTCCTTGGACAGTGAGGAGCCGCCCGTGATGGTCATTGACTGCTCAACACCGGTGCCCTTGTCCTTAGCGGAGACGTGCACAATACCGTTGGCGTCAATGTCGAAGGTGACCTCAACCTGCGGGACGCCGCGCGGAGCCGGCGCAATACCGGTCAGCTCGAACGTGCCCAGCGGCTTGTTATCGCGTGTGAACTGACGCTCCCCCTGGAAGACCTGAATGGCCACCGAGGGCTGGTTGTCATCAGCGGTTGTGAAGGTCTCGGAACGCTTGGTGGGGATGGCCGTGTTGCGTTCGATCAGGTTGGTCATCACTCCGCCCTTGGTTTCAATTCCGAGGGACAACGGGGTGACGTCAATGAGCAGAACGTCCTTGCGCTCACCCTTGAGGACACCGGCCTGCAGTGCTGCGCCAACGGCCACCACCTCATCCGGGTTGACGCCCTTGTTGGGCTCCTTGCCGCCAGCCAATTCCTTGACCAGTTCAACAACGGCAGGCATACGGGTGGAGCCACCGACCAGAACAATGTGATCAATGTCAGAAACCTTGATCCCGGCTTCCTTGATGACGTCATTGAACGGCTTCTTGGTGCGCTCGAGCAGGTCCTTGGTCAGCTCCTGGAGCTTGGCACGGGTGAGCTGCTCGTCCAGGTGCACCGGTCCGTCAGCGGTAACCGAAAGGTACTGCAAGGAGATGTTGGTGCTGGATGCCGAAGAGAGTTCCTTCTTGGCCTGCTCTGCTGATTCCTTCAGACGCTGCAGGGCGATCTTGTCCTTCGACAGGTCGATGCCCTTGACCTTGAGCTGGTTCAGCAGGAAGTCAACGATCCGCTGATCCCAGTCGTCACCACCGAGGCGGTTGTCACCGTAGGTCGCGCGAACCTGAATGGTGGAGAACTCGTCTTCATCCTTGCCAACTTCAAGCAAGGAAACGTCGAACGTTCCGCCACCGAGGTCGAATACCAGGATGAGTTCGTCTTCTTTGCCTTTTTCCAAGCCGTAGGCCAGCGCTGCTGCAGTGGGCTCGTTAACAATGCGCAATACGTTCAGACCGGCAATTTCGCCGGCTTCCTTCGTTGCCTGACGCTCAGCGTCATTGAAGTAGGCCGGGACGGTGATAACAGCGTCGGTGACCTTCTCGCCCAGGTAAGCTTCGGCGTCGTTCTTGAGCTTCATCAAGGTACGAGCGGAGATTTCCTGCGCCGTGTACTTTTTGTCATCGATCGAAACTGACCAGTCGGTGCCCATGTGGCGCTTGACGGATGCGATGGTGCGATCAATGTTGTTCACTGCCTGGCGCTTGGCGATCTCGCCGACCAGGACTTCGCCGCTCTTGGAGAAGGCGACTACTGAGGGGGTGGTGCGGCCGCCTTCAGCGTTGGCGATGACTGTGGGCTCGCCACCTTCGAGGACGGATACAACAGAGTTGGTGGTTCCGAGGTCAATACCTACGGCACGTGACATAAGTGGTTCCTTTCATGAGCCGCTGCGTGAACTTATCCGCCATGATGGCGGCGGGTCGCTCAACCAGCGGTATTGAGCGTTCTGGACTCAACTTTACTCAGCCTCGCCGCCATGTCAAATGAACTTGAGCGTAGTAGGCTCAACTTTCACTTTAGGCGAACATGCGCGACGTCGGATGGCTGGCTTGGGCTGGCAGACCCGCCACCGGGCCAGGAGGCCAGCAGGTGTTGCTATATGGACAATCGTCAATCGCGGGGATAATGGGGCCATGGACACTTCGCCCTCACTCAGCCCGGGCTCAGCTCTCGCCAGCTCTGCTCTCGCGAGCCCTGCTCCCATGGGCCCAGCATTGGTCAGCCCGGCAGCTGCGTGCGGCCCCGGCACTGAACCAACTCTGAGCGCAATCCAGGCCCAACAGACCGCCCGGCTACTTAAAGCTCTCGCCGATCCCAACCGTTTACGGCTGCTCTCCATCGTTAAAGCGGGCAACGGCGGTGAGGCCTGCGTATGCGACCTCACTGAGCCACTGGACCTTGGCCAGCCCACCATTTCCCACCACCTAAAAATCCTGGTGGATGCAGGCTTGCTGAGCCGCGAAAAACGCGGCACATGGGCTTACTACTCCTTGGTGCCAGGGGCACTCGAGGCTGCCTCAACAAGTATTCTTAGCCTATAAACTCCAGGGTTCGCAGGCTGAGGGCCCAGAGCCGACCCTGTCAGCACGAACCCGCTTCCGCACCCTAAACTGAACGGGTGCAATTCTCCCTTTGGCTAGCCCTAGCAGGCGCTGGCGCCATGATCTCCCTGACTCCCGGCGCGGGCGCCATTAACACCATGTCCAACTCGTTATCGGCAGGCTTCCGCCGCTCATTTTGGGGCATCCTGGGCCAGCAATTGGCCTTGGTAATTCATATTGTCATCGTGGCCGCAGGAGTTGGCATCATCGTTTCCAGCTCCCCGATCCTCTTCCTCCTCATCCGTTACGTGGGCGCCGCCTACCTGGTTTATCTAGGCATCAGGTCGCTGCTGGCTAAGGTTGAGAAGAACGACGGCGGGAAATCCGCTGCCGCTGTTGAGCCGGGCCTCTCGATGTTCCGTCGCGGCCTGTGGGTGAATCTCCTCAACCCCAAAGCGATCGTCTTCTTCCTAGCGTTCATGCCCCAGTTCATTCGGCCGGCGGATCCGCTGCTCCCGCAATACGTAGTCCTGACCGCGACGGTGGTGCTCATTGACATCATTGTCATGTGGTTTGTTTTTGCCGCCGGCGCAAAGCAACTCAAACACCTAACGGCCAGCGAGCACGGGCAATTACTGCTCAACAGAATTTTTGGCGTGATGTTCATTGTTGTTGGGATCCTGCTCGCGCTGGTCTAGCGTCGCGCTGGTCCGCAGGCTAATCCACCCAACTTCACGCCGATAGACTAACCCCATGACCACTCCTTATCGGATCATGACCGTTTGTACCGGCAATATCTGCCGCTCCCCTATGGCCGAATACATGTTGGTCAGCGCCGCAACAGAGGCTGGCCTGGATCTCGAGATTGATTCCTGCGGGACTACGGCATGGGAGGTTGGGAACGCGATTGACCCGCGTGCCAAAGCACTCTTGGCGCGCCACGGCATTGAGAGCAGTGACCATCGTGCTCGGGCATTTAATCCTCGTTGGTTCACCGAACGGGACCTCATCCTGGCCCTGGACATAGACCACTTCCAAGCTCTGCAGGCGCTTGCCCCGGACGCAGCTGCAGCCGCCAAGATCCGCATGTTACGCTCCTTCGATCCGGCGTTGTCCGGCGCCAAACCCAAACAACAGGGCATCTACGATCCTTGGTTTGGGGACGCGAAAGACTTTCAGGTCAGCTGGGATCTGATTGCGGCAGCAATTCCCGGTATTTTGGCACACACTCGTGGCTAGTACCCCACGGCCTGTCATCATCGCCATTGACGGCCGCTCCGGTGCGGGAAAAACTACCGTGGCAGTGGAGCTGGCCGCACTACTGCGCCGCCATAGGCCCGTGTCGTTGTTTCATCTGGAAGACATCTACCCGGGGTGGGATGGCTTGGCCGGCGGCGTGCAGCGCTACATCGACTCCGTTCTGCGCCCCTTGCACCAGGGCCTGCCCGCTACCTGGACCGCGTGGGATTGGGAGTCCAAGAACGACGGCGCCCCGCGCGACGGCGCCCCGCGCACCACCGCCGTGGCCCCGGTGGTGCTCGTGGAGGGTGTGGGTTCCTCGCATGGGAAGGCTGCCGAGTTCCTCGACGCGATCATTTGGGTTGATGCTCCAGGCTTGGTTCGCAAGCAACGCGCTTTGGCCCGTGACGGGGACACCTATGCGCCGTTCTGGGATATTTGGGCCGAGCAGGAGGAACGGCTGCTGGAGCAGGAAGCAGGTGAGAGCGCGTCAGCTGCTGTGGCCGACATTATTATTGACGGCACCCACGGCGTCGCTGACGCACCTCCGGTGGTTCTTCAGGCGCTCTCAACTCTTCCCGCCATGGAGCATGTGCTGGGGCCCGAGCTTGCACGCCGCCGCGGCCTGGACTTTTCAGTAGTTTGCCTTGACGGTCTGCCACCTGCCGCTATCCTCTTTGACGTACTCTATGGCAACGCACAAAACGCCGTGTGGTTGGACAGTTCCGACTCCGCCACGGATAAGCAAGCGGCCTCCCGTTCACGGTTTTCCATCATGGCCGATGATTCCGGTTGCTTCGGCCAGCTCGCCCGCCATGAGCATGGTGTGACAACTGTGTTGGCCGGTCAGGTCACAACCCGTATTGGCGGCCCCTTCTTCCAGTGGCTGGATTCTGTCTGGGGGAGAAAAGCTGTGCGGGCCCCATCGCATTACCCCGGTGATTTCACCCTGGGCTGGCTAGGCTATCTGGGCTACGACCTCAAAGCTGAAACCGGCGGCTGCGCGTCCCCCACCCCAAGGAGCACCACGCCCCCTGGTGACACGGCCCCTGATGACACGCCCCCCGGCGTGACTGTCCCCGCAGCGGCTTTGCTCTTTGCCGGCCGCGCCGTGGTTCTTGACCATCTCCAAGACTGCCTCTACGTTTTGACGCTGACAAGCCCCCACCAGCCTGGCTCCACCCAAGAAGCAGCGGACTTTTGTGCCAGGGTCCGCGCGGCCATTGCCGCGGCAAGGGCCGCCGCACCCAACGAACCTGGCCAGTCGGCGTCGTCCGTCTGTGGAGCCGCGCCGCAGTTCACAATCCGTGACGGGGAACTGCGCTACAAGTCGATGATCGCCGCCGCGAAAGCTGAAATTCACGACGGCAACAGCTATGAAATTTGCCTGACCACCCAGTTGGAGGCCCGCTTACCGCTCAGAATGGCGCCCTTGAGCACCTATGCAGCGTTGCGAAAGCGGAACCCAACACCGTTTTCGGCCTTTGTACGCCTTGGCACAATGAGTGTTTGCAGCACCTCCCCCGAACGTTTTCTGCGCATTGACTCTGAGGGACTCATGCGCGCCGAACCCATCAAGGGCACGCGCCGCCGCGATGCAGATCCGGAGTTGGACGCCGCGCTCAAGGAAGATCTGGGCGTCTCGGAGAAGGACAGGGCGGAGAACATCATGATCGTGGATCTGCTCCGGAACGACCTCTCCCGCTTCGCCATCCCGCAATCCCTGACGGTCCCGCGCCTGTGCCAGATCGAAACTTACGCCACCGTGCACCAGATGGTCAGCACCATCGAAGCCCGGCTGGCCCCCGGAAGTTCGCGGGCACAAGCCGTTGCCGCAGCTTTCCCGGCCGGTTCAATGACGGGCGCCCCCAAAATCAGCACCATGGCCATCCTTGACGCGCTCGAGGCCGGGACCCGCGGGATCTATTCGGGCGCCATTGGCTACTTTTCGCTTAACGCGGCCACCGATCTCTCTGTTGTGATCCGTACCTTAATCTTGCAGGACACGCACGACGGCGGCACGCACCTTTCCCTAGGTATCGGCGGCGCCATTACGGCTGACTCCCAGGACGAGGCAGAGTGGCAGGAAATCCAGACCAAAGCCCATGGCATCCTGTCTACGTTGGGCTCAACCTTTCCTGCGCACCATTGTTGACCAATAGTGCGCCACGGGCACTGTGGCGCACCATTCGTTAACAATGGCGCGCAGAAGCGACGCTACTGCAGGGTGGCCGTCAGCCTGGCCACGTTATCCACATACCGGGCAAGAATAGGTCGGTTGCGCCACTCCTCCAGTTTGAGCTCACGCGACATGGCGCGGTAATTATCTTCCACCAAGTGCATTTGTTTGACCACGTCGCGATCAATCATCATCACAGTCACTTCAAGGTTCAGGGAGAAGCTGCGCATGTCCATATTCGAGGATCCAATCACCGCAACGTCGTAGTCAACTGTGAAGTGCTTGGCATGCAGAACCAATGGCTTGGGATACAAGAAAATGTGCACCCCAGCCTTCAGTAAAGCCTCATAGTAAGAACGCTGGGCGTGGTGGACAAGAAACTGATCTCCCACCTCAGAGACAAATAGCTCCACGAGCACCCCGCGCTGGGCGGCCGTTGTGATGGCGTAGAGCAGCGAGTCATCGGGCACAAAATAGGGGCTGGAGATGGTGATGCACTCCTCCGCGGAATACAGCAGCGTGTTGAATAAGCGCAGGTTATTCTCCGTAACGAATCCCGGACCACTGGGTACCACCTGACACAACGAACCACCCGAGAACGAGTCCCAGTGGTAGGCCGCGAGCTGCGATTCAAGAGTCTCTTCAGTCTCCGCAGACCAGTCGGTGGCGAACATGACGTTCAGCGTTCCCACAATGGGGCCTTCTAGACGAGACATCAGTTCCACCCATTGGCGGCCAACCCTGTGGTTTTTCCTTTTATGATAAGAAGGCTCAATAATATTTTGGGATCCCGTAAACCCGATTCGACCATCCACCACCAGTATTTTGCGGTGGTTGCGAAGATCTGGTCTACGCCACTGCCGCTTGACGGGCATCAGGGGAAGCATTCGTCGCCACTGAATCTGGCTGGCATTTAAACGCCGAATCATGGTCCTATATCCGGACACCCGTAAAGAACCGATGTGATCAAAGAGAACCCTGACTCTGACCCCACGCTCCGCTGCCGCCTCAAGTTCGCAAAACAACCTATTGGTGCAGCTGTCCGAGCTCATAATATAAAACTCGGCGTTGACGTACTCGGTGGCCTTGCTCACCTCATCAGCCATAGCATCA
Organism: Arthrobacter sp. TMP15; assembly: GCF_039529835.1. Classification (NCBI taxonomy): domain Bacteria; kingdom Bacillati; phylum Actinomycetota; class Actinomycetes; order Micrococcales; family Micrococcaceae; genus Arthrobacter; species Arthrobacter sp. TMP15. Next base: position 178,725 of record NZ_CP154262.1, on the reverse strand, counting down.
AGTGAGGCTTGGTATCCATCTATGAGCTGTACCGAATTTCCACCCAACGCCGGGAAGAAACCAAGGTTCTGGTTCAGTTCCATAGCCGATCTCACCCAGGCGGGTCCCTCATATGTCCCCACTTGAGAGGCCACTTCCCGGGTGCCCTCAACGATGCGTTTGTTAACCGCATCCTGGGCCTCGCGTCGGCGCCTGGAAAGCCGGAAGTTTCCAAACATCAGGAACAAGATCAACCCAATATAAGGCAAGAAAAAAATGCACAAAAGCCACGCCATGGCAGTTGTGGGACGGCGGTTTCCAGGGATGATGCCAAGCACAACGATTCGAATCGCTAGATCCACCACGATAATGAGCACCGAAAACCAAGAACCAGCTGTGGGCAGACTAAACGCCGTCCAGATCATGCAGGTGACTCCTAGTTTGTTTCCAAGCAATCCACACAGCGTATGCCACCGCTAGTGACAATAGCCTAACCGCATGAGGCATCTGCGTAGCCTGTGCCGCTCCGGACACTGTCGCGGCTATGCTGTGCATAAAGTGCAGTTCAACAGCAGAAAGAAGCGCCGTCATGAGTAGCACGGACAGCCCCCACAGCAACACCGACGTCTTTGCTCTTGATCCGCACAGGCTTACCCAAACAGCGGTCAAGGGACTGCGTATTGCGTTTGCCATCAGCGGCGCAGTGGCCCTGGTCCTAGGTCTGCTGCTTTTGCTCTGGCCCACCAAGACGTTGGCTGTCGTGGCCATTTTCCTTGGCATCAACTTTCTCATCACCGGAGGCGTGAAAGTAGCGCTCGGAATTTTCAGCCACAGCCTCTCCGCAGGCATGCGCGTCTTAGATATCCTGCTCGGTCTATTCGTTATGGTTGCAGGCATCATCGCCCTGCGGAACTCTGCCGCCACCGGCGAAGCCCTTTTGGTGTTCACTGTCATCTTGATCGGCATCGGCTGGATCTTCGAGGGCATCATCGCTATGGCCGAAGCTGGCAAGGGCCCCACCCGTCTCTGGGCCATAGTCTTTGCCGTCATCAGTGTCCTAGCGGGAATCATGGTGCTGGCGGTTCCCGCTTGGACGGCCATGTGGTTGCTGCTGATGACTGCCATCATGTTGATCATTCTGGGCATAGTTGGTCTGGTTAGGGCGCTAACGTTCGGCAAGAAAATCACCCACACCCGCTAAACTCCGAACATGACAGTTTTGGTATTTTTGGACCCCGCCCATCCGGCAGGACGGTTGGCGGACGCCGCCTCGCCCACCATTTTGGCCACGGATCAGGGCGTCACCAGGGGAGATGGAATCTTCGAATCCCTCCTAGCCATTGACGGTGTCCCGCGCAAAATTCAGGCGCACCTTGACCGTTTTGCCGTATCCGCGAACACCATGAGCTTAGAGATACCCGCGGCAAAGGTATGGCAGGCGGCAATTACGACGGCGTTGCAGGCCTATGCTGGCGCCACCGACCAAGCCGTTGTGAAACTGGTAGCCACGCGTGGCCCCGAGGGAGCCAACACCGCCTCCGCTTGGGTGCAAGTCTCGGAAATTTCGCCAAAGCTGGCGCAACAAAGGGCCCAAGGTTTGGACGTTATTTTCTTGGAGCGTGGCTACGACAGCCAGATTGCCGCCCGCGCACCGTGGCTGCTGATGGGCGCTAAAACACTCTCCTACGCGCTCAACATGGCAGCCCTGCGGTATGCGCACCAGCAAGGTGCTGATGACGTGATCTTCACCAGCTCAGACGGATTGGTGTTGGAAGGCCCAACATCGTCGGTGCTTTTGGCCCACATTACAGATGAATTCGGTGCGCCCATCAAACGACTCATCACACCCCACTTAGACACGGGTATTTTGCCCGGCACCACCCAAGGGGCACTTTTTGCTGCTGCAAAGTCCGCCGGATGGGAGTTGGGATACGGCCCCGTTGCCCCAGCGGATTTGCTCGATGCAGACGCGGTGTGGCTCATCTCCAGCCTGCGCTTGTTGGCGCCGGTGAATACGATCGATGGCACGGAAATTGGTACCCCCAAGATCCGGGCAGAACTGAGCACCGAACTTGGGGAGCTATTGGCAAAAACCCTTTAGGTGGCACTAGCGACGGGCGCAATAGCGGGACGCAGCTTGTTTCCCAGCGCAATCATCAACACACTCATGATCACAAAAGTAACCGCGATGATCAGGCAGGTCAACAAAACTGCACCGTAGCCGCCGTCGTCCGGGTTCAGGAACGGGTAGGCATACCAGTTGGTAGCCGCCCCACGAATCAGCGAATACGCCAGGTACACGAGCGGGAACACCATGGCGATCCCAACTCTTTTCAAGGGAATCCGCTGGCGAGGCGGTTGGATCAGCCAGTCTGCCACCACAACCACGGGCATCACATAGTGCAGCCATGTGTTGATCCATGGAAGTAACGCACCCAAATCCACATCGCGCAGCAGCGCCTGAAAAACGATACCAACCAACGCCATGCACACCACCGAAATACAGCGCAACAGCTGCCACACCGGGCCTAATTCTTTCCCGCGCCACGTCAGCACGGACTCTACAACGAGGACGACGGCGGCGAAGATGTTTGAGAGGTTGGTGAAGTAGCTGAAGAAGTTCAGCACACTGAAGCCGTGGCCGGCATGGATGCCCAGTTGGATTCCTACGGCGGTGAGGGCCACCGCTCCAAACAGGAAGCGGATAGCAGCAAATGTGCGGTGCGAAGTCATGGTTTCATAGTGCCAGTACAGTGGGCCGCGTGTCTGTAGCGCAGCCGTCATGTTCCGCCACACTTCCCAGTTTTTAGTATTGGCAAGGGATCGGTGTGTTAGCTTCAAAGTGAGTAATGAGTGCCAGTGTCAAGCCCTGACTTGCTGGCCGGCAACCCTCTTTCCGGCGGGGTGCCTCAGGTGAATACTCGGCAAATCAAGCTATCAACGGCTTAAGTTTGCAAGCGTGGACGTAACTTGCAGCGTGTATTTAGGAGCTCAGTTTCTAACTACCTGCACAGCTCCCCCTTGCAGCCCTCCGGCCATTTGCAATGAGGAGAAATCATGTCCACTGACCCATCCAGCTTGGCCTACAGGCTCATTACAGGTCCCGATGACCGTTCCTTTTGTGAGCGCATCTCAACGGCCCTGGATGAGGGCTATGTTTTGCACGGGGGTCCTGCGCTCACCTTCGATGGCAGCTCCGTGATCTGCGCCCAAGCGCTCATCCTCCCGCAGGCCGTTGCCACCAGTGACGCCGCAGTGGCCACGGCAATAGACGAGCTGGATACAGAGTTGGCACTTCATGGAGAGGTCATCAAATGAGCTACGCAGGGGATTTGCCGCCGGTAACAGCATGGGAGCATGTGGCGGCCGGCGCTGTTCTGTTGGATGTGCGCACCCGCAGTGAATGGGAGCATATTGGTGTTCCCGATACTTCCGCCCTTAATACCGAGCCGCTTTTTATCCAATGGAACCTTGCCGACGGCAGCCACAACCCCGAATTTTTGGCGCAGCTACAGGCCGCGGTACCCCGTCAGGCACCCCTTGTGGTGCTGTGCCGTTCGGGCGCCCGCTCCATTGCCGCTGCCGAGGCTGCTACGGCCGTCGGCTACACGGCGTACAACGTCTTGGAAGGCTTCGAAGGCGTCCCCGACCCCTACGGCGACAGGGTGATCAACGGCTGGAAGAACCAACAACTACCCTGGCGCTGAACCGCCGTCGCACTTTATGACACGCCACTGAGAGACCACCAGCGAAAGCCAAGGATACATAATTGAGCAACTTTAACCAGCACGCAGCCACCTGGGCAGAGGACACCCAAGCCGTACGGGGCGGCCTTGACCGCAGCAATTTTCAAGAAACCTCCGAAGCCCTCTTTTTAAACTCCGGCTTTGTGTATGAATCGGCGGAAGCCGCAGAAGCCGCTTTCACCGGCGAAACGGAGAGGTTTGTGTACTCCCGGTATGGGAACCCCTCAGTGGCCACCTTTCAGGAACGGCTGCGACTGTTGGAAGGTAAAGAAGCTTGCTTTGCGACGGCGTCGGGAATGTCTGCTGTATTCACCGCCTTGGGTGCATTACTGGCGGCCGGGGACCGCGTGGTTGCCTCACGCTCGCTCTTTGGCTCCTGCTTTGTCATCCTTAACGAACTGCTGCCGCGTTGGGGAGTGGAGACCGTGTTTGTTGACGGACCCGATTTGGATCAGTGGCGAACCGCCCTCTCGGTTCCCACAACAGCTGTGTTCTTTGAATCCCCCTCAAACCCCATGCAAGAAATCATCGATGTAGCGGCTGTGTGCGATCTTGCCCATGCAGCCGGTGCGCAGGTGGTGGCCGATAACGTTTTCGCCACTCCTCTCCTACAACGCTGCGGGGACTTTGGTGCTGACATTATTGTGTACTCGGGCACCAAACATATTGATGGCCAGGGCCGGGTATTGGGTGGCGCCATCTTAGGTACCCAGGAATTCATCCAGGGCCCCGTCAAAAACCTGATGCGCCACACCGGACCGGCATTATCTGCCTTCAACGCCTGGGTGTTGACGAAGGGGCTGGAGACTATGAGTTTGCGCGTTTCACATTCATGCAGGAGCGCGCTGGCATTGGGTGAGTTCTTGGAGTCTGCGCCAGCTGTCAGCCGTGTCCTCTACCCGCACCTGCCATCGCACCCACAGTTTGAACTAGCTAAAAAACAGATGAAAGCCGGCGGAACTGTCCTGACGTTTGAGCTGGCAGAACCTACTGTAGGCACCGCAAAAGATGCGGCCTTTTCGTTTTTGAATGCGTTAAAGATTATCGATATCTCCAACAATCTTGGCGACGCAAAGTCCCTGATTACCCATCCAGCAACAACCACCCACCGCGCCATGGGGCCCGATGCCCGCGCCGCTATCGGACTCAGCGATGGCCTTTTGCGCCTCTCCATTGGCCTGGAGGACGTTGACGATTTGCGCGCCGACGTGGCTCAGGCCCTGGCCGCCATTTGAACGCTTAGGCCCTGGGCCACCACCAGCCGCGCAGAGCGCGGGCTAGTCCTGGAAGTACTCGATCTCAGCACCCACTGTGTTCAGCCGCTCGGCTAGGTCTTCATAGCCGCGTTCAATGACGTATATGTTGCGTAACTCGGAGGTGCCCTTCGCAGCGAGCATAGCCAGTAATATGCAGGCCGCAGGGCGCAGGGCCGGGGGACAGCCGATTTCTGCGGCGCGCCATGCGGTGGGTCCGGTGATGTCAATCCGGTGCGGATCCAGCAAGCGGACACCGGCCCCCAAACGGTTTAACTCCGTCAAATAGATGGCCCGGCCCTCGTAGACCCAGTCATGGATCAAGGTGGTGCCCTCTGCGCAGGAAGCAATGACGGCAAAGAACGGTAGATTATCTATGTTCAGGCCGGGGAAGGGCATGGGGTGGATCTTATCCGGAGCGGCCACCAGGTCAGAGGGCAAAGTGGTGATGTCCACTAAACGTGTTTTGCCGTTGCGAGCCATGTACTCGGCAGATTTCAGGTAGTGGAACCCCATCTGCTCCAGCACCTTCAGTTCGATTTCCATGAATTCGATGGGTACGCGCGTTACCGTCACCTTTGACTTTGTCACGATGCCGGCAGTAATCAGGCTCATGGCCTCGATGGGGTCCTCAGAAGGTGCGTATTCAATATCAATATCAATCCGGGCCTTGCCGGTGATGGTCAACGTGGTGGAGCCAACGCCCTCAACTTGCACTCCCAAACCCTGGAGATAAAAGCATAGATCCTGCACCATATAGTTGGGGCTGGCATTGCGGATGACTGTTTTGCTTTCCCGGTGGGCAGCGGCCATGATGGCATTTTCCGTCACTGTGTCACCCCGCTCGGTTAACACAAAGGTCCTGTCCTCGGTGTCACTGAACGGGGCCTGTACTTGGTAGAACCCGTCGTGCGCATTGACCGTGAGCCCAAACTCTCGAAGTGCCTGCATATGCGGTTCAACCGTGCGCGTGCCAAGGTCGCAGCCTCCGGCGTACGGGATACGGTAAGAGTTTTCTTCATCCAGCAGCGGGCCCAGGAGCATGATGACACTGCGGGTGCGCTTCGCTGCTGCGATGTCCATAGAAGCCAAGTCCAGCGTGGCGGGACGGCGGATTCGCAGGTCGTTGTCCTCCAGCCATGTGCATTCAACGCCGATGGAGGTCAGCAACTCAACAATACGGTTGACTTCTTCAATGCGTGCCAGGCGCCGCAACGTGGTGGTTCCTCGGTTGATTAGACTGGCACAGAGCAGGGCTACACCTGCATTCTTGCTGGTATTAACCTCAACACTGCCAGAGAGTTCACGTCCACCATGAACCCGCAGGTGTGTCACGGCGTTCTTGCTTGCCGCACCAACGTTAAAGAGATTTGCTTCCAGCAGCGTCTCCATTCGCTGGATCATTTTTAGACTCAAGTTCTGCTTGCCTTGTTCCATCCGGGCTACAGCACTTTGGCTAGTTCCCAGCTGGGTGGCCAGTTCCCCTTGGGTCCAGCCTTTTTCGGCTCGCGCATCTCGGAGCAATACGCCAACGGTTTCTGCAGCCATTTGAGTCATTATACTTTTATATCATAGGGTGCATATTTCCAAGGAATCAGATGACCTTTGGGGCCGTTTCGGGACAATTCTGGACGATTTTGGACGATTCATGCCAAATTGTTCATCAAATAACCGTTTCATGCGATAATTTCCATGGCCGGATCAGCCAGCCTCGCAGCATCCCTCCACGTTACCCCCTCTGGAGATTTTTAGCTGAAACGGCAGGCTTGCCCGCGGTGACGCTGCACCGTGTTGACGCTTTAGCCCAGTACCGGATTAGCCCAGTACCGGATTCCATGTTCCCAGAACAAGTGCGGCACCCATCGACAGTGCTGCAATCGCTACTCCGCCGGCGGCCACCACCAGGTCCCTGCGGACGAAGACGGATTCCCGCGCCCAAGTCCGCGGTCCCGCTCCGAAGCCCTTTGCTTCCATGGTGACGGCAAGTCGCGAGGCACGCCGCACAGCCTGCACCAACAAGGCCATGGCCTGGCCCAGCTGTGATTTGATCCCGCGGAAGAAACCGGGCTCTCCGCCGACACCTCGTGCGCGTCTGGCCATGCCGAGTGTTTGCCACTCAGCAACAAGCAGTCCGACCAGGCGCATGGCTGCCAATGCCCCCAGTACAAAGCGGTGCGGAAGGCGCAGCTTCTGCGCCAAGGCGTCGGCCAGATCCGTGGGGTCGGTGGAGAAAAGGACAATGATGCCAGGCAAAGCTACCGCCAAACCACGCAAGGCAATTGCCACACCGGCTTCCAAGGATCCGGAGGTAAAAGTGACTGGGCCGAAGGCGAGCAGCAGTTCCCCGGTTTTGGGCGCCAGCAACGCCGTGCCATACCCGCCCACAACGGCCGCAATGAGAATGGGCCAGCCGCGCAGCAAGAGCAGCCGGGCGCTCACACCGGCCAGCGGCAGCAAAGCACATTCGATCACCAGCGCAACCGTGGCCGAGACCCAGTCCACACTGATCAGCAGCACCACGGTCAGGAACATCCCCGCCCCCAGCTTCGCCAGCGGGTTGATTTGCGCCAGCCAGGCCGCTGAGCGCTGGGTCTGGATAATCTGCGCGCTCATCGCCGCACCGGCTTCGTTAGCTCGTCTTTTGTGGCAGCAGGAGGGGCACTTTCAAACGGCTCAACGCCGGCCCCCAGTACCAGGCGGTCCCCGCCCAGGACGGCACTAAATGCGGCATCATGTGTCACAGACACCACGGCAGTTCCTGCATCAAGTAATTCGCGCAGCAACGATGCCAGCTCCGCCCACGTGTTGGCATCCTGACCAAAAGTGGGCTCATCCAGCACCAGGACTTGCGGACTGGCCGCCAGAACCGTCGCCACGGACAGTCGCCGTTTCTCGCCTCCAGAAAGAGTAAACGGATTCGCCTCCGCTAGATGCTCTAACCGCAGCCGCACCAATAACTCGTCCACGGAATCTCCACCACGGCCCAGTAGTTTCGGGGCAAAAAGCAGCTCGTCCCGGACGCTGCCGGTAACGAACTGGTGCTCTGGTTCCTGAAAAACGGTGCCAATCCTGCTAATCAGTTCCTTGCCCCGCCACTTCACTGGGGATATTCCGGCCCCTCGTGCCAGCTCAGGTAAGGCTGTTAGCTCGCCACCAACAGCCGGCAGCAGTCCCGCCAACGTCAGTGCCAGAGTAGATTTTCCCGAACCGTTGGGTCCTGTCACGCTCAGGGCTTCCCCTGCCCGCACCAGCACGGATGGCACCACAGCGGCCGGCACCACAGGATGTTTGCGTCGACTTTTGGTGCGGGAGACAGCCAAATTGTGCGCTTCAAGGAGAAGTGGGGAGCCGCCGTCGTCCAGGGAATGCTGGAACTGCGGACGCGTGCGCGGCCGAACCGCTGGGATATGCCCAGGTACCCAAATCCCTGCACCGGCCAAGAGCTCCTTACTTTGCGCAAGAACCGTGGCGGGCGGGCCGTCAAAAAGGACGCCGCCAGGTTCACCGAGCCGTGTTGGGGCCAGCACCACGATCCGATCCACAACATCCAACCAGACCGACACCCGGTGCTCCACAACCACTAAGGTTGCCCCGGTTTCAGCCAAACTACGACTAACGGCGTCGCGCACCTCCACAACTCCCGCGGGATCCAAATTGGCTGTGGGCTCATCAAGTAACAACAAACCGGGGCGCATAGCCAGCATTCCGGCCAACCCCAGGCGCTGCTTTTGCCCACCGGAGAGGGCGGAACTGGAATGATCCAACGGTAGATCAAGACCAACAGATTCCAGCGCTGCATTGACCCGGCGCCAGATTTCATCCCGTGGGACTGCCAAGTTTTCCGCTCCAAAGGCAACGTCGTCACCAATACGCGAAAGGACCACCTGCGCATCCGGGTCCTGCTGCATGAGCCCTGCCCGGCCGCGGGATTCCACTGCGGGACGGCCATCTATGAGCAGTTCACCGATCTCATTCGCGTCCTCGTTCTCTCCCAGGACACCAGCCAAGGCGTGCAGCAAAGTGGACTTTCCGGCCCCGGAAGGCCCCAACAGCAGGACCCGCTCACCCGGCTCGATCACCAGATCCAGTCCGTGCACGGCCCGGGCAGCGCGGCCGGAATGCTGCCAACCCCAGCCCTTGGCATTCACTCGCGCCGGTGCTCCGCGGTTCTGCACACCAGCCATGACTAAACCGCTCGCTCTGTGGCAGCGCCCCGGGATGGCAGATTCGCCAGCGCACCCGTGCGGGCTAGTCCGCGCACAGCCAGCCACGGCACCAGTCCGGCAATGAGCGCACCGGAGATCATGGAGAACAGAACGTAGACCAGCTTCCATTCAATTGCCCAGGCGACGTTATAAATAAAGGCTCCATTGACGCCCATGGCCAACCCAGCCAGCACCCCTGCCAATGCTGCTACGGGGAGGTTGAACTTGCGGTAGCGGAACAGTGCAAAGCCCAACTCGGCACCCAGGCCCTGGACCAGTCCGGAGATCAGTACAGTGAATCCAAAGTGTGTGCCCAGCAAACCCTCAACGGCTGCGGCAATGAGTTCGCAATACAAGGCGGCGCCCGGTTTGCGGATCACAAGCCCACCCAGGATGCCAGCGATCAACCAGCCGCCGCCGTACAGGGCCCCGGCGGGTGGAAAGGCAATCGAGAGTGCGCTGATCAACCCGTAGCCGGCGGACCAGAGCCAGAAAATAACACCCACGGCCACGCCCAGCACTGAGAGGACAACAATATCCACTACACGCCACGTGCTCTTTTTGGCTGGTGCAGCGTTGTTAGGTGTGTTTTGATTTTGCCTGGCGTTTTCGCCCGCTAATGACTTGCTCATGTTTCCTCCTTTTCAGGAGGGGCGGTTGCGGCGGTATTTCCGCGCAGCCGAAGAGAACTCGACTTCCTTCGCCGGTACTAGCCGGGGCAGGTTCGAGGGTCTGCGGCGAACCGCACTCTCAGCGTCGATACCCGGGTCGGGTAGACGCTCCCCTGTCGTGTTTGAATTGCGGCTTCATCATACCTCGCTCATGTAGAGAGGGACAATGCGTGAACCACGATGAAGTCACACGGCAGAAGCTCTGCGCATCGTAGTTGTGCGAACACGGATTTGCACAAACATGCAGAGGGCCCCTGTGGAGGGAAGGGAGCGGCTAGGCTAACATTAAGGTTTTGCCCGCCACGGGGCCCGAAAAGACTAAAGGAGTCCTTCATGAACATCGTCTTCAAATTGCTTGGAACCGGAGTGAGCCTGGGTGCCGGGTTTTTGGCCAGCAAACTCGTTGATAAGGCTTGGGAAAAGAGCACGGGCAATAAGCCGCCCAAGGACGGAGCTGATCTAGAGAATAGTCTCCGTTCAGCGCTGACGTTTGCGCTGGTTTCTTCGGTTGTTGCAGCCATAATCCAGACACTGGCCAGCCGGACCACTCAAAAAGCGATAGCACGGTTCAACAAACACCCAGAAGAGGTCTAGGCGCCCGCGGCTCTCACCCCACGACCGCGAGTTGCCACTTGTGGTGTCCAAAACGCAATTGTGGACACCACAAGTGGCAACTCGCGTTAGTTGGGTGAGGCGTCCTCGATCACGGCAGCCACAACCTCATCGAGTTCATCAACGCTGAGCAGTTCCGGACGTCGATGCTTGGTACGGTATCCGGCGCGTCCCACCATGTGCGCTGATACCGGAACGGTAAGAAGTTGAAAGAGCCACGCGACAAGCAGGATCGGCGCCAGCACCCATAAACGCAGTTGCAATCCCATGGCTGCAAGCATCAACAATAAACCTAAAACCTGTGGTTTCGTGGCAGCGTGCATGCGGCTCATCAGATCCGGGAATCTCAAGAGCCCGATGGCCGCTGCCAGACTCATGAGAGCACCAAGGAGCAGGCAGATGGCCGTGAGCACATCTAGAAAAGTGTTCATGCATCCTCCTTTTTATGTCCCACGAATCGAGCCACAGTAACTGACCCTAAGAAGCCGATCACTGTTAGCACCACCAAGAGTGCCAGGTTGTCCATGTGCTTGTTCACAGCCATTTCCGTAGCCAGCGCAGCTCCAAAAATGGCCAGTAGAACATCTGCGGCAATGACCCTATCAAGCAGAGACGGCCCCTTGGCAATACGGTAGATAGTCCCAGCGCCAGCCAATGAGAGCACCACAGCGACGATTATTGCAATAATTTCCAGGACCGTCATTATCCCTCACCTTCACGTTTTTTCGTAGCCGTTGTGGCCTCTCGTCCGTGGGAATGAGCTTCGGCATCGGAGTGATTCGCTAGTGCCCGGACGCGATCCGCGTGCGTAAGCATTAACTCCCCTGCCTTCTCCGATTTCAAGGCCGCGAGTTCAGCTTGGGTCCCCATGACACGGATTAGCCGGGCCTCGATATCCTGAATACCTGCACGGACCTGTTCAACACTTTCCGCCGTTGGTGCGTTCATCGCATGAACATAAAGCGTCGCCGAACCTCTATTCACCTCAACCACCAGTGAACCCGGAATCAGCGACAACACGTGCCCTACTGCCGTCATGAGCAGGTCCGAGGGGCTGCGCAAAGGCACCGCAATGACCGCATTGCGTATGCGTGGGCCCTTCATAACGGCCCAATACAGGACCTGAAAGCTGGCAATGGTGACCTGCTTGAGGAACCACAGCAAGAAAGTCACTGCACGCAGGACATTGAATCGGCCGCTCAATTCAATGGGTGGGAGATAGAACGCTTGGAAAACGACGAGCGATATCAGCGCACCAAAAAGAAGGTTCCCCGCACTGAAATCCTGCCACAGAGCACCCCACACCAGTACTAGCCAGATCAGCAGCGGCAGTTTTTGCACAAGATTCCACTTCGGAGTCTTAGAGAGGTTCATCGCGTTCCCGCCCCTAGACCCAGCACAGCTTCAATATAGGGAGTGCGTTCAAGCATGCCTGTGGCTGCTGTCTGGCACAACTCAAAGAGCGGTCCCGCAAAGACTGTCATGGCCACCCCAAGAACTACCAAGCCCATCGTGGAATACACCATTGCACTGGGCAGGATCGGAATCTCATTGTCTCCGGCAAAACGCCCCTTGGTGGCATCAACATGTTTACTGGTGCGAAGTGCCCGCATACTTGGCGTACCCGAAGCGTCGGGGGCAGTTGCCAGCAGCACTGGATCCGGGTCCTGTGCATCTGCGGTACTACGCCAAAATACACGGTTCCACACTCTGGCCATGACTAGCAGTGTGAGCAAACTGGCCACCACTGCGCCCACCACAAGGGCGTAAGCGAGCGGCGTACCGTCAGCCACACCTGCCTGCAGCAAGCCCAGTTTGCCCAGGAATCCGGAGAACGGCGGGATTCCGGCCAGGTTCATGGCGGGGACAAAGTACAGCACCGCCAGTATGGGAGAGAGCTTCGCCAGACCCCCCAGACGCGCAATCGAGGAGGTCCCGCCACGCCGTTCGATCAGCCCCGTCACCATGAACAGACTGGTTTGGACGGTGATGTGGTGAATGACGTAGAAGATTGTTGCGGCCAAACCCAGCACCGATGAAAGTGCGACGCCGAAGATCATGTACCCGATGTGGCTCACCAGGGTGAAGGAGAGCATGCGCTTGATATCAGTTTGTGCCACGGCCCCAAGGACACCCACGATCATGGTCAGCAGGGCCACAACCAGAAGCGCAGAGTTAAAATCATTCGAGGGGAAGAGTAGTGTTTCGGTTCGGATGATGGCATAGACGCCAACTTTGGTGAGCAGCCCCGCAAATACTGCTGTGACCGGTGCTGGAGCTGTTGGATAGGAGTCCGGGAGCCAAAAGGACAACGGGAAAACGGCTGCCTTGATCCCAAAGGCCACCAGCAACAACACATGCAATAGGTTCTGCGTGCCTTGGTCCAGTTCGCCAAGCTTCACCGCCAGATCAGCCAAGTTCACTGTTCCCGTTGCACCATAAACCATCCCAATGGCAATCAGAAACAGCAATGAGGAAACCACGCTGACAACTACATAGGTGATGCCAGCCCTGATCCGGGAGCCGGTGCCGCCGAACGTCATGAGGACGTAACTGGCAGTCAACAGGATCTCAAAGCCCACATAAAGATTGAATAAATCTCCTGCTAGGAACGCATTGGAAACCCCTGCCACCAGAATCAAATAGGTGGGGTGGAAAACCGAAACGGGTCCACCTTCTTCACCGTCCGCGGCACCCTGACCTGTGGCATAAGCAAGGACCGCCAAACTTACAGCAGAGGAGACAACTAACAGTAATGAAGAGAACTGGTCGGCAACCATCACAATGCCGAAAGGAGGGGACCAGCCACCAAGCTGAACGGCAATGGGTCCGCTTGTCCAAACGCTGGCCAACACCCAGACTTCCAGTGCCAAGGTGGCGCTGATGGTTGTGAGACTGACCCGGCGCTGCGCTCCGGGGCGCCTGATCAGCACGAACGCCAAAGCCGCGCCCAGAAAAGGCAGGACTACGGCCAGTGGCGCAAAACTAGCAACATTCATTCCTGCTCCTTCCCTGGCTTCTTAGGTGCTGACTTCTTCGGGGCCGGCTTCTTAGATGCTGACTTCTTCGGTGCCGGCCTACTGGGTGCTGGCTTCTTCGGATCAATTACCTTGCGATAATGCATGCCAGGGACTGTCTCACGTTTGTTCGCTGGCTGGTTGTTCTCGTGAAAATCGGAGATCTCAATGGCAATCTCGGAGTCCTCCTCGTTGTCATACAGGTCTTGTTTGGCGACCCGGAGATCCTCCGTATCAACTTGAATATCATCTGCGCGGCTCAACAACCATGAGCGGTATATCAGGCTCAACATGAATGCTGTGACCGCAAAAGAAATCACAATCGAGGTCAGGATGAACGCTTGAGGCAAGGGATCATTGAACTCTGTGGGGGAAATATCCTTATCAAAGATCGGTGCCAAACCTGCGTATCCACCAGTTGTTAGCAGGAGCAGGTTTGTGGCATTGGCCAGCAGCATCAGGCCCAGCAGCACACGGGTGAGGCTTCGTTCCAACAATAGGTAAATACCCACGGCAAACAGGACACCCATCACCAGGAGCAGGGTCAGGTTTACACTCATCGACCAACCTCCATTGGTTCGTCGTCTTCAATTAGTTCAAACCCATCCATGCCGTTTTCTTCATGCTGGTCAATTTCTGAACCAAGGCTGCGCAGCACATCAATGACCAAGCCCACCACCACTAAATACACGCCAATGTCGAAGAGAGTGGAGGTCACGAATTTCACGTGTCCAAAAATGGGTAGATCGAAAGCGAAAATGGCACTTTGGAAGATTTCTCCACCAAAGAATAGCGGTACCAGTCCTGTCAGCGCGGCCATGGCCAGTCCGAGGCCCAACAACGTACCAGCTGAAATCCGGGTAGCTTCTTCCAGCTCAAAACGGCCGCCAGCCAAGTAACGGGTGGTGAGCGCAAGCCCGGCTACCAAGCCACCGGCAAAGCCGCCCCCTGTGCCGTTGTGCCCTGCCAAAAGCAGGTAAACGGAAATGATGATAATGCTGTGGAACACCAGCCGCGTAACCACCTCAATAATGATCGAACGCCGCTCCGGGGCTAGTGTGCGGCCGGCTACGAGCCAGGGATTCCCTGACGAAGCCGTGAACTTTTTAGCGACTTGAATGGCTGGGTGGAACCCCGGCTGCGCCAACTTGCCAATGCTGCCCGTCTCCACGGTCTCAGCACGCGGCAACCGCTGGCCACGGCCCCTGACAAAGATCAAGCTCGCCACCCCTGTGGCGGCCATGGCCAGGACAGAGATCTCGCCAAAGGTATCCCAGGCGCGAATATCCACCAGGGTCACATTGACAACGTTGAGTCCACCACCACCTTCATACGCCAGTTTCGGCAAACTCAAGCTGACGGGGTCGTGAATGCGCGCACCCATGGCGACGATGGCTACCACCACCATGGTTGCACCAAAACCAACCCCAATAATCAACCGCACAATACGGTGCGTACCGGTTGCCGTGCGCTCAAGCAGACGCGGCGGCAGAGAACGCATGGCCAAGACAAACGCCACCAAAATTATTGTTTCCACAAGCATCTGGGTTAACGCCAGGTCGGGGGCACCTTGTAACGCGAAGAGCAGTGCGACGCCGTAGCCGGTGACTGACACAAGCAAAACAGCCATGAACCTTTTATTCGCTCTAGCGGCTGCAACGGCGCCAATGACTATCACTGCACCGGCGATCATTTGGAACGGGGATGAAGGATCTATGAAATAAATATTCGTAGTCCACTGCTGTTCGTTCAGGAACAGTACCGCCAACACCGCAGAAATCGCTGTTGATAAAATTACCGCAAGGTAAAAGAACAAGGAACCACGCTGAGTGCGTCCGGTAACCCAAATGGCCACGGCATCCAAGGCCACAACTGATTGGCGGTATCCCCGTTCAAAGTCAATGACGCCTTGGATCCGACGCTGCCAGCTTTCCAGCGTGCCGCGCATCAGGAACAGGCCGATTCCTCCCGCAACCACGATGGCACTGAGTCCCAGCGCCGGGGTGAACCCATGCCACAACAGCAGATGCATACCTGCCGCGTCATATGCGGGAAACTGTGCGCTGTAGGGTGCAATCCAGCGTTCAACCACATGGGGTAGGAAACCGAAAATAAGCGTTAACGCACTTAGTGTGGCTGGGGCGGCAAGGAACAACCAGTCAACTCGCTTAAACGCGGTAGCCATACCCTTGGCCTTGGTACCGAAACCACCCCAGAAGAACCTTGCACTGTAGGCAAATGTCAGCACCGAACCCACCACCATACCTGCCAAAACTAGCCAGCCAACTAAAGGACCAGCAGGGCCGTTAACGGCCGAGGCGATGAACGCCGTAAAGATAGCTTCCTTGGCAACAAACCCAGCCAGAGGCGGCAACCCGGCCATTGATGCCGCACCTATCAGTGCCACAACCCCTAATTTTGGTGCGGACTTAAAAACGCCAGATAGCTGGCGTATATCGCGGGTTCCGCTTTGGTGGTCAATAATGCCGACGACCAGGAATAGGGATGCCTTGAATAGGCCGTGCGCCAGCACCATCGCCATACCTGCCATGGCCGCTTCTTGACCCCCCAACCCGACAACTAGGGTGATAAAACCCAGTTGACTGACGGTTCCGTAGGCCAAAATTAACTTCAGGTCATGCTGCCGAAGTGCACGCCAACCGCCCAGGAGCATGGTGCTTAGACCTAGCACTACAATTATTGTCTGCCAATACTGGGTCTGGGAGAAACCTGGTGCCAGGCGTGCAATGAGGTAAATTCCAGCCTTCACCATTGCGGCAGCATGTAGATACGCGCTGACGGGGGTGGGCGCAGCCATAGCGCCCGGAAGCCAGAAGTGGAAGGGCAGCAGAGCCGATTTTGTCACGGCCCCCACGAGGATCAACGCGATGGCAATATCGATGATTGTGCCAGAACTTCCGACGGCGCTCATCAGCTCCGGTGCTCTGTCCAAAACCCCGGAAATACTGTACGTTCCGGCACTTTCGCCCAGCATGATCAAGCCCACCAGCATGGCCAGCCCACCAAAGGTTGTCACCATCAGCGCCTGCAACGCTGCACGCCTTGCGGCAACGCGTGTCCGGGCATAGCCGATCAGCAGGTAGGAAAGTACTGTGGTTAGTTCCCAAAAAACAAACAACAAGATCAAGTTGTCTGCGGTTACCAGCCCAAACATGACTCCGGCAAAGGCCAGGAGTTGCGCGCCGAACCCGCCCAATCCGGCGTCGTTGGATTTAAAGTACCTGGCACAGTAGGCGAGCACCAGAGCACCAACACCCAGGACCAGCAGAGACAGCAGCCAAGATAGTGGATCCATGTGAAAGGAGAGTTCCAGGCCCAACGCGTGAACCCAGGAGATCTCTAACGAAGGGTTAGCGTGTGTGAGTGAATACACATTTTGGTATTGCGACACGAGCCAGATGAAGCTGATTCCAGGAACCGCAGCAAGAAAATAAAATGCTGCTCTGCCGAATCGAGAAAATAATATGGGCGCGAAAATGGCGACGATGAAGTGCGCGCAAAGGACAAACAACACTGAAGACTCCGCATGTTTCGGGCTGAAGATGAGCGAATCACGGGGGTTAAAGTCGGTTCCCGACCCCTGTAGTCTACCAACTCGCACCCCGGAATTTACCCTCCCGCTGCATGGCCGGCCCCAATTGTGGCACCGCAAAAACTGGCCAGAGGAAGCGGTCCGCCCAAAACGTTCATCCGAGGTTACCTCCTTGATCGTTTTCCCCGGATAACATGTGCCCTATGACTGACTACCCTTCCGTAGCCGCCTCGCCGCCATCGGGCACGAGCAAAACGACCGGTACAACATGGCAAATTGTTGCGTGGTCGTTGTGGGATTGGGGTGGTGCAGCATTCAACGCCGTCATGACCACTTTCATCTTCACAGCTTTGTATCTCACAGGGGATGCTTTCGGAGGTGCTGACCGCGCCTCGGCGCTACTTGGTCTAACCATGTCCATAGGTGGCTTAGCCATCGCGCTACTTGCCCCAGTCTCGGGACAACGCACCGACCATAGCGGACGGCGCAAGATGTGGCTAGGCATCAACACTTTAGTGGTGGCATTGTTGACCGCGGCCTGCTTTTTTGTCCAACCGCAGGAGTCCTATCTACTCCTGGGATGCCTGCTCATCGCGGCTGGGCATGTCTTCTTTGAGATCGCGGGCGTCAATTACAACGCCATGTTGCTGCAAATCTCCACCAAGTCAACGATTGGCAAAGTCAGCGGCTTTGGTTGGGCGGCCGGATATCTTGGCGGCATCGTGGCCTTGCTGATCGTTTATTTCACCTTGATCCAGCCGGATGTCGGGATCTTCGGGATCACCAGCGAGAACGGCATGACCTACCGCGTGGTGGCATTATTCTCCGCCGTGTGGATAATTATTTTCGCCATCCCGGTCATGTTCGCCATCCCCGAAGCGCCGCGCAACCCGAACATGCCCAAAGTGGGCTTCTTTGCGGCCTACCTAGAGTTGTGGCACACAATCGTCAGGCTTTACCGCACCTCCCGTCACACCCTGTTTTTTCTGATTGCCAGCGCTGTTTTCCGCGACGGGCTGGCCGCGATCTTCACTTTTGGTGCCGTCATCGCAGTGGGAACATTTGGATTCAAGACGGCCGATGTGCTCATCTTCGCCATTGCCGGCAATGTTGTGGCTGCTGCGGGAGCCCTATCCGCCGGATTCTTCGATGACAAATTTGGTCCCAAGGCAGTCATTGTGACGTCCCTGTTGGGCCTAATCATCAGTGCCACTTTCTTGTTTTTCCTCCACGGCCAAACAGCATTCTGGGTCTTTGGACTGTTGCTGACCCTGTTCGTGGGCCCAGCCCAATCATCCTCACGGACGTTCATCGCCAGGCTTGCACCGGATGGACAAGAGGGCGAACTCTTCGGCCTCTACGCCACCACAGGGCGGGCCGTATCCTTCATGGCACCGGCACTCTTTACCCTCTTCATCACCCAATTCGGCTCCCAGCGCTGGGGCATCTTAGGGATCCTGGTGGTCCTGGTGCTGGGCCTGGTACTGCTATTACCTGTCAAAAAGCCAGAATTTCACACAGCCGCACGCGTCTAATTATGGTGCGCTCATCCCGCTGAAGTACGACGACGGCGGGCGCCTTCTTAAGGGAAGGGCAGGTTCTGGGTGCGTACTTTAAGCGAACCCCGGTTCACTAGGACTTCGTGTCCACTAGATCTTCGTGCGGTGGAAGTTAAGGAAGGAACGTGACGCTGTTGGGCCGCGCTGACCCTGATAGCGGTTCTGGTGCGGGCCCGTGCCGTACGGGTTCTCGGCGGGTGAGCTCAGCTGGAAGAAACAAAGCTGACCAATCTTCATCCCGGGCCAGAGTTTGATGGGCAGAGTCGCCGCATTGGAAAGTTCCAAGGTGATGTGACCGGAAAACCCCGGATCAATGAAGCCCGCCGTGGAGTGCGTAACAAGACCAAGACGGCCCAGAGAGGATTTTCCTTCTAGGCGCGCGGCGACGTCGTCCGGCAGAGTGACGGTTTCATAGGTGGAGGCTAAGGCGAACTCCCCCGGATGCAGAATGAAAGGTTCCTCCGGCGCAACCTCAATCATCCGAGTCAGCTCGGGCTGCTCCTCCGCCGGATCGATGTGAGCGTAGCGGTGGTTATCGAACAGGCGGAAATACCTGTCAATGCGCACGTCAACACTCGACGGCTGCACCATGGCAGGGTCATAGGGGTCCAAGACAATGCGCTTGGCTGCAATTTCGGCACGTATATCGCGGTCAGAGATCAGCACCTACTAAAAATAGCGCATTTACCCCCAAGAACTACAGCAAGAGTCCTGCGTGGGCCTTGTGCGCGTTCCACAGCTAAAGTAAGAACCATGAATATTGAAGAGACGCCTCTTCCAGGCATTGGTGTGCGCAGAGAACTGCGGCTAGCCACCGGACGGCGCGTTGGTGTTGTAACCCATCGTGACGGCCACACAGAACTGATCCTCTCGCGTGTGGATGACCCGGACGCTTGTGCCGCTTCCATACCGCTCAGCGCCGAGGAAGCCGCAGCGCTGGGAACGCTCTTGGGATCAGCCCAGCTCATTGCTCAACTCAGCGCCGAGCAGGAAAGTGTTTCGGGTGTCAGTACGCACCAAATCATGATTCGCAAGGGCTCCGCATTCGCTGGACGGCCCTTGGGCGATACACAGATGCGCACACGGACAGGGACCTCCATAGTCGCCTTGCTGCGGGACGGTGACGTGGTTGGTTCACCGCGTCCGGACGCAACCCTGCATGTAGGTGACATGGTTGTCATTGTTGGTACCGATGAAGGGCTTGCGGAAGCTGCACTCATCTTGCAGTCACGGTTGTAGTTCGCCGTGGAAGCAACGACCCTCTCCCTCATCCAGCTTGGAATAGTCTTTTTCGGGCTCGGTTTTTTGGGTCGTCTCGCGGGGCGCATTGGGATGTCTCCCGTACCGCTTTACTTGCTTGGAGGCCTGGCTTTCGGTGAAGGTGGCTTCGTTAACTTGGGTGGGATTGACGGCTTCGCCCATATTGCCAGCGAAATTGGTGTCATCCTCCTGCTGCTTATGCTTGGTTTGGAATATACGGCAAAGGAGCTCGTAACAGGCCTGAAACAGTCCTGGTTGGCAGGTTTGGTTGACCTGGTTCTGAACATGCTGCCAGGGGTAGGAGTTGCGTTGATCCTGGGCTGGGGTCCCGTGGGTGCCCTGGTGATGGCCGGTATCACCTACAGTTCTTCCTCCGGCATCATTGCTAAGGTTCTTGGCGATCTTGGCCGGCTCGGAAACCGTGAAACTCCTGTCATTTTGGCTATTTTGGTGATTGAAGACCTCGCCATGGCGGCCTATTTACCTATTTTGACTGCCGTTTTATCGGGCATGTCTTTCATGGGAGGATTCACGGCCGTGGGTATTTCGCTGGCCGTCATCACCTTGGTCCTGCTGGGTGCGCTGCGATACGGGCACATGGTCTCCAGCGTTTTAGACAGCCCCGACCGGGAATCTTTTCTACTAAAGCTGCTCGGTGCGGCACTGCTTGTGGCTGGGGTGGCATCAGCGTTGCAGGTCTCGGCAGCCGTTGGGGCGTTCCTGCTAGGGATCGCAATATCAGGGGGCACCGCAGAGAACGCCACACGGGTCCTTGAGCCCTTGCGTGATCTCTTCGCCGCCATGTTCTTTGTTCTTTTCGGACTGAACACCGATCCGCGCAGCATCCCTCCTGTTCTCGGTGTGGCACTCCTCCTAGCTCTTGTCACAACGATCACCAAGGTGGCCACCGGCTGGTGGGCGGCGCAGCGGCAGGGCATTGGCATCCCCGGCCGTGCCCGTGCCGGTGCCGCTTTGATTGCGCGTGGAGAATTCTCAATCGTCATTGCCGGCTTAGCCGTGGCCTCCGGAGCAGTACCTGGGGAGCTTGCCGCCCTGGCCGCCACATATGTGCTCATCATGGCCGTCAGCGGCCCCATTGCCGCCCGTTATGTGGAGCCACTGGTCCGCGCCCTCCAGGGCAAGAAGCCGGAGCCGGTCTTTTAGTTCACCGACTGTGCCCGTCCGCCGACAATGCTCGGCTGTTGACTGCCCCAGCCCGCCCACGGTGATATCCCGCCCACGGTGCTTTCCCGCCGAAGGCGGAGTGCCACGAGTGAGGTATTTGCGTTGCCAGACGCTAAAAAGTGCGTGTCACTGGTAATAAGCAGGCCCGCAGACCGGCTACAATCAATAGCGGAACATTGAGTCAGCTTGCTGGATCTTTTCCAATGCGGGCGTAGCTCAATGGTAGAGCGCTAGCTTCCCAAGCTCGATACGCGGGTTCGATTCCCGTCGCCCGCTCGTTTCGAAACACCCCGGCCCAATGGGCCGGGGTGTTTCTTTTTGCGCCGCTTCACACACAGCATGAAACGCACATTCTCATGCTGCCAACGTCCTTGTCACAGCCCGGGGAGTGTAAGGTCAGGCCATGGGGTCACTTTGACCCGACCTTAGGGAGCTGACATGGGCGACAAATCACCACGGCAAACTGCATCAAAGAAATCAAGCAAATCCATCAAGGAAAAGCGCGCTGACAAACGGGCCGGCGAATCCACAGCCCCCATCGCGGACAAGCCCACACCCGCAAAGAAGAAATGAGCGCCCAAACAAACGGGCTGCGTCTGGGTGTATTGGGAGCCTCGCGCAAGCCTGATGAACGGCGGGCACCGATCCATCCCGAACATTTCGTCCGGCTGGAACCGGAGATTCTCGCCCAGATGGTGGTCGAAGAGGGTTACGGAGACCGTTTTGGTATGTCCAATGCCGTCTTGGCCACCTTGGTGGGCGCTGTCGCCTCCCGCGAGCAAGTCATTGCGCAGTCTGACGTCATCCTGCTACCGAAGCCACAGGCCTCAGACCTGGCAGATCTCAAGGACGGACAAATCCTCTGGGGTTGGCCGCACTGCGTCCAGGACCGCGCCATAACCCAACTTGCTATCGATAAAAAGTTGACGCTGATCGCCTTTGAAGTCATGAACCACTGGGCCTCAGACGGAGGTTTCGGGCTCCACGTGTTTCACAAGAACAACGAACTCGCCGGTTATTCCTCAGTCATGCATTCCTTGGCGTTAACAGGTTCAACAGGTGACTACGGACGGCGCCTCAGTGCGGTGGTAATTGGTTTCGGTGCCACGGCTCGTGGCGCGGTGACAGCCTTGAAGGCACTGGGCATTTACGATATTCAGGTTTTGACCAGCCGCTACGTTGCAGCAGTTGCAGCACCTATTCACTCGGTTGAAATGGTGCAGTTTGATTTTGCTCCTGAGCCGCCGTACATGGGTTTTGTCATGCTCGATGATGGCGATGTGCCGTTGAGCGACTTCCTGGCTGATGCGGACATAATTGTGAACTGTACTTTGCAGGATCCCAACGCGCCCATGACCTACTTGACGGAAGCGGACCTGGCCGCACTCCGGCCGGGCAGCTTGATTGTTGACGTTTCCTGCGATGAAGGCATGGGGTTCAGCTGGGCCCGCAGCACAACCTTTGCCGATCCCATGTTCACTGTTGGTGACCACATCAATTACTACGCGGTTGACCACAGCCCCAGTTACCTGTGGAACTCGGCTACGTGGGAAATAAGTGAAGCGCTGATGCCGTTCATTGAACCGGTCCTGGCTGGCCGTGAGACGTGGGCCCAAACAGATACCATCCAACGCGCTGTTGAGATTTCCGACGGCGTCATCATCAATCCGGCAATCCTGGAGTTCCAAAAACGCCAAGAAAGTTATCCGCACCTCCCGCTTGACCAGGCTTAATCTCCGAGCTTAGTCTCCGGGGCTGAGTCTCCGGGCTGATCGTGGGCAGCTGGGATGTATTTACCTCTGGGTAAAACAGCCCAGCTGCTGTGCAGCCCAAAGCAGTTGCTCAGCCAGTCTTTGGCACAATAAACACGGGTCGTCGCACGCTACGCAGATTCACCTGCAATGTCAGCTGCCCCTTCTTAGCCAGCACAAGGCCAAACACCAGGGCTGCCATCGCTAGCATCCCGCCGGCCATCAGCATGGCCCACTGCACGCCCAAACGCTCGGCCAGCCAGCCCATCAGTGGGCCTCCCAGCGCCTGGCCCCCTATTAAAACCATGATGTACAGGCTCATGACGCGCCCGCGGATCAGTACGTTCGTAGACATTTGCACCAATTGGTTGGCGCTCGTAAGGAAAAGTAACGAGGCGAGCCCCGCAACTACCATGACTGCCCCAAAGGTGAGCATATTTGGTGCCCGCGAAGCGATGATCAACACCACACCATATGAACCAGCAGCCGCCATGACCCCGCGTAGCCTAAGGGTGGCAATGCGAGTGGAGGCAAGCGCCCCGCAGAGCGCGCCCAGCGCAACGAGGGTATTGAGCAGACCATAGCCTCCGGCACCGACGTCGAACACGTTGTTGGCATAGGCAGCCATCAGCACGGGAAGACTCAGCCCAAACAATGCGAATACGGCCGCCATAGCCGCTGGCCAAACAATGGTCGGCTTACTCACGGCGTACCGAACACCCTCCATCAGCTGACCTTTGGCACGTTTTACCGGCGGCATCCGGATGAGGTCATTGGTGCGGATGAACAGCAGCGAGAGCACCGTGACTGTGCATGCCACCGCATTGGCGGCAAAGGCCCAGCCGCCGCCAACAGCCATGATCAGCACGCCGCTGACGGCCGGGCCGATCATTCCACCCATTTGAAAAATGGAGGAATTCAAGCTGATGGCGTTTCGTAGCTGCTGCGGGCCAACAAGCTCATTGACAAAGACTTGACGTGCGGGCTGGTCGGCAACCACCACCAGGCCCAGAACGAAAGCAATGACGTAAATGTGCCAGACCTCCAGGTGTCCGGACAGCGCCAGGACAGCCAGGATCGCCGCAAGGCCACCAGCCACACCTTGGCTGATCATCAAGATCATCCGCTTTGAATACCTGTCGGCAAGAATTCCACCCAACGGCATAAGGACAAGGGAAGGAATGAACTGCATAAACACGGTAATTCCGACGGCGGTGACCGACCCCGAGAGTTCGAGCACCATCCAGTCCTGCGCCACGCGCTGCATCCACAAGGCGATGACGGCAAGGAGGTTCGCCGAGGCAAAGATTCGGTAGTTGCGGATTTTTAGTGACGAGAAAGTCTGGTTCCACGGCGGACGTGTTCTCACTAGGTTGATTGGTGCGGTCATGGCGGCATCTGGTGAAACTGGAGGGGGCGTCAACGCTTTGGTCCTGGGACTTTGAGGGCGGAAGGGGTTTACCTCTTCAAGCCTAGGCGGTGGGGATCTATAACGAAATAGTATGATGCCTATAAGTACTATTGGAGTTCGTAATTACGCAAGGGAGTCCTACAGTGTCCGACACCCCCATTTTTGATCCCATCCAACTCAAAAGTTTCTTAGTTCTAGCCGAAACGCGTAACTTCACCCGGGCCGCCGAGCGTCTTGGTATTAGCCAACCCACAGTCAGCCAGCATGTTCGCAAACTCGAGCAGGCGGCCGGCCGTGTTCTTGTCACCCGTGACACGCGTGAAGTACGTCTGACCGATAATGGCGATGCAATGGCAGGGTTTGCCAGAACCATTCTGGCCGCCAACAATGTAGCCACACGGTACTTCTCCGGTGCTGCGATGCGCGGTCGGTTACGCTTCGGGACCGCTGATGATCTTGCCATCACGGGCCTGCCCAGAATTCTGCGCGAATTCCGTCAGCTGTACCCACAAATCAACCTCGAGCTGACAGTGAGCCAGAGCGATCAGCTGCACCGCCGCCTGAAAGCCGGGGCACTGGATTTGGTGTTTGTTAAGTGGGTTTCAGGTGCGCAGGAGGGTGAAGTCGTCAAGCAAGATACGTTCGCGTGGGTGGGATTGGAACAAACAGTACTTGAGCCTGGCGCCCCGGTTCCTGTCATTGTTTATCCGGCGCCGAGCCTCAGCCGGAAACTCGCTCTTGATGCTTTGGAAGATGCTGGCCGAACATGGCGGGTCACCTGCACCACTAAACAAATCAGTGGTGTCCTTGCTGCTTTGCGTGCCGGAATCGGTGTTGCTGTCATGCCGACTTCGCTTGTTCCGGAGGACCTGAAAATCATCACGAAGCGCTTTGAGCTCCCGCCTGTGGGCGCTGTGGACTTCACCCTGATCCGAAATCCCCTTGCGAACACTGAGGTTGTGGATGCTTTGACTCAAGCGATCATGGGGCGCAAACTCACACCAGTGGGCAGGCGGTGAGCACCCACCGTGAGGACGGACACATCACGGCCCTGTCCTTACGCGGTAGACTCGAGAGGTTATGATTCGAACAATATTTAAATCCAAGATTCATCGCGCAACCGTCACTCACGCCGATCTGCACTACGTAGGCTCGGTAACGGTGGATTCGGACCTGCTCGACGCCGCCGATATCCTACCCGGGGAGCTTGTCTCAATTGTGGACATCACTAATGGTGCCCGGCTGGAAACCTATACGATTGCCGGTGAACGCGGTTCCGGTGTCATAGGTATCAATGGCGCAGCCGCTCACCTGGTGGATGTTGGCGACCTTGTCATCTTGATGACCTACGCCCAGATGACCACGGCGGAGGCTCTGGACTTTGCCCCATCCGTAGTGCACGTTGATGCGGCGAACGCCATAGTTCATTTGGGCACGGATCCCGCCGAGGCCATCCTGCCGGGCCTGCTGCGCCCCGCCATGGCGCAAAGCCACTAGCCGTTTCTCCTCCCCTGCCCCTCAGTGTTAGCTGCCCCTAAATGTTAGCTGTCATCGAGGGATTCTCCGTCGTTTGGCTCGTCATCCTAGTGGGGTGGTTTGTTGGCAGACGAAATGTACTTGGCGAGAATGCGCCGTTGGTGCTTAGCCGGCTTTCGTTCTTCGTAGCTAGCCCGGCGCTGCTGGTAGAGACTCTTGCCAAAGCAGACCTGGCGAGTGTTTTCGCAGAACCTCTTTTAGTGGCTGCGGTAAGCGCTGTCATCACTGGTGGAGCGTTTCTACTGATCGTGAAGTTCTGGCTCAAACGATCGCTGGCGGAATCTCTTCTTTCTGCCATGTCTTCTTCTACGGCAAATGCGGCCAATCTAGGCATCCCGATCGCCGCCTACGTCCTAGGGGACGCAGCACTCATTGCTCCTGTACTGGTGTTTCAACTGGCCTTCTACACTCCCTTCTATCTGTTGTTGCTTGACAGCCTCACCAGTGGTCGCCGCGCCACACCGGGACGTGTTTTGTTACAGATCATCAGTAACCCGATGATCGTGGGAACAATGGTGGGACTTGTTTTAGCTGCAACTACTTGGCACCTGCCGAACCTCGTTGCCGAACCACTGCACCTGATAGCTGGGGCCGCCATTCCTGCCATCTTGATCGCCTTTGGCATGTCGCTGGGCTCCAGTAAACCCCTATCAGCAGCCGACGGGCGACGAAGCGATATTTTGTTGGCCACCGCTTTCAAGCTCATTCTCCACCCAACGGTTGCGTTTCTTCTGGGACACTTTGCCCTAGGTATGAGCGGGGCAGGACTGTTTGCGGTGGTAGTTGCCGCAGCACTTCCCACCGCCCAAAACGTGTACGTTACTGCCCAGCGCTACCAAGTGAGCGTCACAGTTGCCAAAGACACGGTGCTGGCCACGACGGTTCTGGCCATTCCCGCCATGTTCGCGGTTGCCTTCCTCTTGGGCTGACCTCTTGGGCTGGGGCGCGGTACGCTGTCGTTATGGCTACAAAAACCCCAGCAGAGTTGATCGCCGCCTTTCAAATCGGCTACACGTTCAGCGGTTCTTCCATCGCTCTCGGTGCAGCGATCGTGGACGGAGAAATCACCCCCGAGGCGCAGATTTGTCTCCCATTAGCCATGATGAACAGGCACGGACTGGTAGCAGGCGCCACAGGAACGGGTAAAACCGTCACCTTGCACATGATTGCCGAACAACTCTCCACCGCTGGGGTCCCCGTTTTCATGGCCGACATCAAGGGCGATCTCACCGGCTTGGCCACAGCGGCTGAAGGCAACGAAAAGCTGACAGCCCGCACCCAAACACTTGGCCAGCAATGGCAAGCTCAGGCCTTCCCGGTAGAATTCCTGGCACTTGGTGGCAACGGCAACGGCGTCCCGGTACGTGCAACTATCACCTCGTTTGGCCCCATCCTGCTTGCCCGTGTGCTTGAGCTCAATGAAACACAAGAGTCCAGTTTGCAACTTGTTTTCCACTACGCGGACATCAAAGAGCTTGAGCTATACGATCTGAAAGACCTACGCGCAGTCATTACCTTCCTAACCTCGGATGAGGGCAAACCGGAACTGCATGACCTCGGAGGACTATCCAAGGCCACAGCGGGAGTGATCCTGCGCAAACTGATCACCCTTGAGGCCCAGGGCATGGAAGAGTTCTTCGGAATGCCTGAATTCGACACGGCAGAACTGTTGCGCAAAGCTCCGGATGGGCGCGGGGTCATTACCGCACTGGAGCTCCCCAGCATCCAGGACAAGCCCCTGCTGTTCTCCACTTTTCTGATGTGGCTCCTGGCGGACTTGTTCCGTGATCTGCCCGAGGTGGGCGATCTAGACAAGCCCAAACTCGTGTTCTTCTTTGACGAGGCGCACTTGCTGTTCAACGGTGCGAGCAAAGCATTTTTAAACGCCATCACCCAAACGGTCCGGCTGATCCGCTCCAAGGGTGTGGGGATCTTCTTTGTCACCCAAACGCCTAAAGACGTGCCATCAGATGTCCTGGCACAGCTAGCCAACCGGATCCAGCATGCCTTGCGCGCCTTCACTCCCGAGGACGCCAAAGCACTCAAGGCCACAGTCTCAACTTTCCCTATAAATGACTACGACCTGGCCGAGGTGCTCACCAACGCTGGAATCGGTGAGGCAGTTGTCACTGTCATGAATGAAAATGGCGCGCCCACACCTGTTGCTCTGACACGTTTGCGGGCCCCCGGGTCGGTGATGGGAGCCTGCTCAGCGGAAACACTCAAGGCCGTCATTGCGGCGTCCGCGCTTTTACCCACCTATGGAACCGCCGTCGACCCCATTTCTGCGTACGAGAAACTACAGGCAGCTCCTGCAGCCGAGCCCGCACCGAAGACTGGCCCGGCGGCGGGTTCGCCACTTCCGCCACCACCTCCGGTGTCTCTTCCTGCGCCAAACAACGACGGCGGGATGGCCTCAGATGTCATGGACGTCTTGGGTGGGGCGCTGGGTGGTGGACTTAAAAGTATGGTCCGTTCCATGGGAAGCTCACTTGGCCGAAATCTGATGCGAGACATGTTTGGGACTGCTCCACGAAGGCGTCGTCGTTAGCGTACAACGAGGGGTAGATGACGCGCTGAGCACCGAGAAGGAACCCCAGATTCAAGAGCCAGCACCTGAACCCGGTACAGTTGACGGGGTGAAGAACGGTACCCAGCTCGTCAAAATCGCAGCAACGTGGCTGCTCATATTTATGCTTGCAGTCGCCGCTTCAATCGTGACCATTGCAGTTGTCAACACCAACGACTTTGGTCCCGAAAAGTCCGTTGCCAATTATTTGTCGGCGCTTAAAGAAGGTGATGGGGCCAAGGCTCTTGGTCTTCTGAACGCCAAAGTACCCGCAGCGAATGCCGCAGTCCTGGACGGGGAAGCGCTGGCGTCCTCCCAAGAAGCAATGACGGACCTGATGATTGCTGACGCCGTGGATGGCCCTGACGAGAGCAAAATTGTGAGCGTCAGTTACACACTCAACAAAAAAGCTATGAGCACCGATTTCAAACTTACGCAGGGTCCCCAGCAATGGCTTTTCTTTAACAGCTGGGTCATGGTGCCGCGAACTCTGCCGGTAATAAACGCCTCAGTTGTCAACGCCAATCAAGCAATAATCAACGGCGTAGACGTCAATATGCCGGAGGGCAAAAACTCTTTCGCCGTGCTCTACCCCGGTAGCTATGAACTTGAATACCGTTCCCCCCTCTTCGCAGCGCCTCCCGTTACACGCACTGTAAGCGCTCCGGGCGAGGCCATTCCTGCGGTAGGGCTCGCAACCGGGCCCACAAGTGACCTTTTGGCGCAGGTAGGCGGTGCCATCGGTAAATATCTTGACACCTGTGCCGAGCAAGCAGTCTTGCTACCCACCGGATGCCCCATGAGTGCAGGCACAAACAACCGGGTACTCTCCCCTGTGGAATGGTCCATCGTTGAGTATCCGGCCATCACAATCACGCCCTACGGCGGCCAGTGGATCATCCCACCGCTCAGCGTAAAAGCTCAGGTCCAGTATCAAGAACAGGACCTGTTCACCGGTCTCGTCTCCGAGGTCAAAGAGGTAGAAGACTTTGGTTTCACGGCCAAGCTGTCAATCACGGGGACCGACGTTTCAGTTACCCCCGTTGTCAGCTACTAAGACTGACCACTCATTCGGCACCTGGATCCCGCCGCTAGATCCCACGCAGGTCCAGTGCCAGCTCGCTCGCCCCGTCAGCACTCATCAGAACTGGGATACCCCAATCTTGTTGGTAGAGGTGGCACGCTGCATGATCCGGGATCTCCCCGTTGGCATCTTCGCCACCGTCACATGCCGCTGCACGCGCAGTGAAATGCAGGACACCTTCAGGCACGTCCGCTGATAGCACTAGGGTCCTGGAGAGACCCACCGACGTCCCCTCCCCCTCAAGCAGCAGTTCCGGCGGTGTCGAAGAGACCTTCAGCTGGGTGGGATCCCCCCACCGATCATCAAGTTTCTGCCCGGTCGGTGCGGAGAAATTGATTGTCAGGGCAAGTTCACCCGGGGCAATCCCAGTTTTGGGCCGCTGCGTCTGGGCAGCACCCTCATCCACCTGCAGAGCATTCTTTGGCAAAGGGAGCCTGACAAGCTGGTGTTTATTGGCTTCAACCACAATGAGCAGCGGTATCTCACCAGATTCATCAAGCAAAACATCACTGGGTTCAGCCAAGCCACGGGCCAAGGTGCTAACAGTCTTAGTAGCCGGGTCATAACGGCGGACAGCACCGTTATAGGTGTCCGCCACAGCTACTGAACCATCCGGCAGAACCGCAACGCCCAAAGGGTGCTGCAGGCGGGCCGCCGCGGCCTCGCCGTCCCGGAAGCCGAAGTCAAAAAGACCCTCGCCGATGACCGTCTCAACCAGCACGCCGCCGTCGTCCGTAAATTTCAGCACGCGCAGTGCAGAGGTTTCCGAATCCGCAACCCAGATGTTGCCTTGTGCGTCCTCAGTCAGGCCGGATGGTTGCGCAAACCAGGCCTGCTCCGCCGCGCCGTCGAGCAACCCTTCCAAACCGTTCCCAGCCACCACAGTGAGTGCACCGCTTGCCGGATCAAAATCGAAGATCTGGTGCGTGCCGGCCATGGCGATGACAATTGTTTTCAGCGTCGAGGAGTAAGCAACATCCCATGGTGATGACAGCGCCACGTCAAGGGGTGCTGTGCCAAGGTGGGTATCGCTGATGGTTGCACCATCTGCTGCGACTCTGGCAGGTCCAGCGTCAAGGAGCCGCTGGACCCCGTTTCCGGCCA
Organism: Arthrobacter sp. TMP15; assembly: GCF_039529835.1. Taxonomy (NCBI): domain Bacteria; kingdom Bacillati; phylum Actinomycetota; class Actinomycetes; order Micrococcales; family Micrococcaceae; genus Arthrobacter; species Arthrobacter sp. TMP15. The sequence continues at coordinate 148,230 of NZ_CP154262.1, read as the reverse complement.
GCGTACGCACCTCTCCCGTCGCCAGTGATACCCCGCGCAGACGGTGGTTCACCGAATCGGCAACCACGACGTCGTAGCCCACTGCTGCTGCCACCTCACCCGGGAGCAGGGCAAGACCCTGAGGCTCGTTGAATTCTGCCTCTTGGGCCGATCCGTCCACGAAGCCCCGCTGGCCAGAGCCAATAGTACGAACCACTGTTGTCAGGTCAGGACCGGTCTCGACCAGTCGGTGATGACCTGTGTCGGAAACCAGAAAGTTCCCATCCGCCAGAGGCAGGACCTTGCCGGGGAAACGCAGGTCGCGAGAGACTGGCTCTGGTGCAACATAGGGACCGTCACCTCGGTGGAGCGTGCCCTTAGCCTCGTGTTCGGCAATGAGTTCAGGAATAAATGAAGCCAGCCCGGCAGCATGCCCCTCGCCCGAGAGGTGCGCAACAATATAGCCCTCCGGGTCAACGACAACGAGCGTTGGCCACGCTCGGGCCGCGTATGCCTGCCATGTCACTAGTTCAGGATCATCGAGCACTGGATGTTGGATATCGTAGCGCTCCACCGCAGAAGCCAACGCTACGGGGTCCGCTTCATGCTCAAATTTTGGCGAATGCACCCCCACGGTGACAAGGACGTCCTTGTATTGCTCTTCTAGTGGGCGCAGTTCGTCAAGGACGTGCAAGCAGTTGATACAGCAAAATGTCCAAAAATCCAGGATGACAATCTTGCCGCGCAACATTTCCAAGTTCAGCTCTGCACCGCCGGTATTCAACCAGCCGCGACCTTCAAGTTCCGAAGCCCTGATGCGGACGGGGCTGGTTTTCATTGCGGAATCCACTAGTACGTTTCTCCTTGCCTACCGGCCGGGGACCCCGGCTCACTTTCTCATGCTGCTATTGAACCTTGTGTTGCTGGCGTGTTTGCCTACTGGGACCTGCTGTTGTCCTTCGCACTGGCCTCTGGCTTTGTCTCGCTGCTCTTATGCTGCAGCCGATGAGGCATAGCCGGACCCCGGTGTGAGCTGTCCGTGACGGCGTCACGAGCGGCAAGTTGGGCAAACATGTCATTGTAAGCGCCCAGCTCGGCGTCCTTATTCCTGTCAGCGGCCCGATCCTTGCGTTTAGTTTCACGCGCATCGGATTTGGACCACATATAGGCAACCCCCAACGCGATCAGCAAAGTGGGAAATTCCCCCACACCCCAGGCAATTCCACCGGCTGTCTGTTGGTCGATCAGTGCCGCATCACCCCAGGGCCTGCCCATGCTGCCGAAGTATTCACCCGAGAGCAGTGCGGTGGCCATCATCAAAGACACACCAAAGAAAGCATGGAAAGCCATGGTGGCCAGCAGGAGCACCAGTCGCAGTGGGTAGGGCGCACGGAACGGCAAGGGGTCGGCGCCAATCATGCTCTGCACAAAGATGTAACCAGTGAGCGTGAAGTGAATGATCATTAACTCGTGGCCCACGTGATAACGCATAGCTAGATTGAATGCGGGCGAGTAGTAGAACAAAATCAGGCTGCCGGAGAAGTTCGCCGCAGCAAACAACGGGTGCGTGATGAGTTTGGAATATTTGGAATGCACAAGGACAAGAATCCACTCGCGCAGACCACGGGAACCATCGCGCCGGGGCACCAGGGCCTGCAAAGCCAGAGAGATCGGTGAGCCCAACGCCAAAAATAGCGGGGCCACCACCATCAACGCCATGTGCTCAACCATGTGCGCACTGAAAAGTACAGCACCGTAAACTGCCGGTCCACCTGAGGTGATATAAACCAGGGACAGGAGCCCAACAAACCAAGAGATGCTGCGCAGCACAGACCATTTATTGCCCCGCTTGTAAAGCTTCACCATCCCAATGATGTATGCCGCTCCAGCCAACACGGCAAAGGCCACCCACAGCCAGTCCATGCGCCATTCGCTAAACCAACGGGAAAATTCAAGTTCTGGTGGCAGCGGATACCCGGTAAGGATCTGGGCAGGTGTGAGAGCTTCTTGCGCGAGTTCTCGTGACTGAGGCGGTGCCGAGCGGCTCAGCCCCACGGCCAGCCCGCTAACAATGCCCATAATCAGCAGTTCCACGAAGATCAGCTGCCACAGCAACCGCCGTGTGTTTGCCGTGCCGTTGTTGCGTTCGCCACCGGCCAGTCGAGGAATAACCCATTCACGGTGCATCCAGCCAATAACACCAAGGACAATGGTGGCAGCCGATTTTGCCAAAATCAGCTGACCGTAGGAGGAGTAAAAGAGGTCATGCCAATTGGTGATGCGGATGGCCGCGTTGATGACCCCGGACCCTGCCACGGCAACAAAGGCAAAGATCGCCAGGGCGGAAAAGCGTTTGAGTGTCTGGGCTGTGATTTCACCCAACACTCCGGAGACAACCACCAAGACAATGATGCCGCCCACCCACAGCGAGGCACCGGTGATGTGTAGGAAGAGCGAGTTTACCGCACCCTTGTGGTCGGCACTGGAAGCCGAGTGACCAATCAAGGCCTGCGGAACGAACGAGAGAATGGCTAGCACAAGGGGTACGGCCAACGCGCTGATGTTGCGCAGACCAATCACCATGGTGGTGACAACTGCCGCCGCAATAGTGATCAGCAACCACGCCTGCCCCACGGGCAGCTCAGTCATGAAGAACACCAGCATATTGGTGTATTCATTGGATCCAGATAGCGCGAGTCCGGAAATACTTGAATATGTCAGCACGAGAACTGCAATAGAGGACACTGTCCATACGCCACCGGCAACCATGGCCAGCGTCATTACGCGCGTGAAGGCGGGGTGTTCCGGCACTTGCGTCCGTTTTGCAGAATCCTCTTTGATCCTGCCCGTATGCGGGCGGTGAGCGTGGAGGTCTTTGGGCAAGATCACCACTGCGAAGATCAGCGCACCAATGACAGCTGAAAGAGACAAATCGTGAATGGTGGTGGCAATGGGAAGCCCCCACCGGGTAAACGCGCCAGGGTCGGCAAGTTGGGCTACAGCCGCTGCACCGGTCCACATCAGGGACGCAACAACCGCGGCCATCGCGAACGCCAATCCGAGCCACCACCAACGGCTACGAATACCGTCAGCGAAGGTGCCCCCGCGTGAAGCGGGTGCAGGGCGGATTGACGTGGCTTGAGCAGAATCTACGGGGGGCACACTCCCATTCTCCTGCAACTGGGGAACATAGTGCGAATCAGGCAGTTCTCAGGAAGTGGGGCGTGCACCTTTTGCAAGCCTGGGGGTGGATAATACTTCTCGCCCCTGGTGGGCATGGTGCGAAAAGTATTATCCACCCCCGAGCCTAACTAGGTGAGGGTTAAATAGGTGAGGGCGGCCAGCAAATGCCGGCCGCCCTCACCTATTGCAGTGAAGAAATTACTTCTTGACAGCAGCCTTCAGCTTGGAGCCAGCGGACAGCTTGACGCTGTGGCCTGCCGCAATCTGGATGGTCTCGCCGGTCTGCGGGTTGCGGCCTGTGCGAGCTGCACGGTCTGTGCGCTCGATCGAGAGCCAGCCCGGGATGGTGATCTTTTCGCCGGCTGCAACGGAGCTCTCGAATACTGAGAAGAGTGCATCCAGTACGCCGTTTACTGCTGTCTGGCTGGTCTCAGCCTTTGCTGCAACTTCAGCAACCAGTTCGCTACGATTCTTAGCCATGTTTGTCCTCCTGGACGTAAAGTAAATCCAATTCCACGCGGTTGCGTGTCAACCACTGCTAGCGAACTTACCAGTTATTCCGCGGGATTCCGGTAAATTTCGGTATTTTGCGGCGTTTTCTGGGTCAATTTCCCCGGAATCTAGGCATATTTCGCTCTCAGCCAACTACTCTGTCCGTGATTTGTCCCCGCTTAGGGGCCTATGGTGCAACCCTCACGGCTGTGAACGTGGTGGCGGAGGGGTGATCAGTAAAAGTGAGAAGGGCAGCAAAAAGGGCGGTGACCCGAAGGTCACCGCCCTAATTAGAACTGGGTATTACCAGCTGGACTTCTTGATGCCGGGCAGTTCGCCAGCGTGCGCCATCTTGCGGAAGCGTACACGGGAGATGCCGAACTTCTGGAGCGTTCCACGGGGACGGCCGTCAATGGCGTCGCGGTTACGAACACGTACCGGCGATGCATTGCGCGGGAGCTTCTGCAGACCCAGGCGGGCCGCTTCGCGCTCTTCGTCGGTGGAGGTCGGGCTAACGAGGGCCTTCTTCAGGGCGAGACGCTTCTCGGCGTAACGCTCTACGATGACCTTGCGCTGCTCGTTCTTCGCGATCATGGACTTCTTAGCCATAGTCTTAGCGCTCCTCTCGGAATTCAACGTGCTGACGGATCTTGGGATCATACTTTTTCAGAACCAAACGGTCCGGAGTGTTACGACGGTTCTTGCGGGTTACGTAAGTAAACCCGGTGCCCGCAGTGCTCTTCAGCTTGATGATCGGACGTACGTCCTTGTCTTTTGCCACTAGAGCTTCACCCCACGAGCGAGAATTTCTGCGACGACGGCGTCAATACCGCGCACGTCGATGGTCTTGATGCCCTTGACGGACAGCTGCAACGTAACGTTGCGGCGCAAGGACGGTACCCAGTAGCGCTTCTTCTGGATATTCGGATCGAACCGACGCTTGTTGCGGCGGTGCGAGTGCGAAATGCTATGTCCAAAGCCCGGCTCGGCTCCGGTCACCTGGCAGTGTGCTGCCATGATCACTCCTAAAAAATGAATGGAAACGGTTCACTGGTGTAAACCGTGCGAAGAGGCAGCGTCCGCCCTTGGACAGCATGATTCCCCACCGTCATTTCCATGATGAGAGGGAACTCGGCTGTCCGGAGAATACCCGAATGCACGCAACTTGAGCCCCTAACTACCGGCCAACGGGAGGATAATCACCGCAAACCGGAGCAATTGCACACGCTCCGCGCTACCTAGCGCTAACCCAGTCTAGTTGCAAACGGGGTAATTGTACTAATTGACATATCACGCCTTTGAGCGAACAAGGCTCAACAGCAGCCCCGGCACGGTCACAACTTTTACGCGGAGCCTTATACAGGCCTTTATATGAGCCTTATCGTAGGCCCGGTAGTTAGCCCAGCGGCGTACGCAACGCGGGCCAGCGCGCGCTGAGATTGTCCCCCGAGGACACACCACGGAGGCGGCGCCCCACCCACGGCCCAACATATTCCCTAGTCCACGCGGCATTGTCTTTAATCGACTCAGCGGTAGTTTTGACAGGCATTGGCGGCAGATCCGGCATCGGTACGCGTACAGTCTCGCCGAGCTGCCCCAGCACCCTGTTCGCCATATTAATGTGGCCGGGGGTGGACATGTGAGTACGGTCAATACCCCATAGGCGCCAGTCGCAGTACTCTCGGAAGCGCCAGTAGTCAACGAGTTCGGCACCGTGGTCCTCGGCTACTTCGCGGACAAGCTCGTTGTAGACGGCTGTGCGGCCACGGATGCTTGCAAAAACTTTGGAGGAACTGGCGTCGTAGCCGGTAAAGATCAGTACCCGCGCGCCGGTAGCTGTCAGCTTGGCAATTCCGTCCGCGTAGTTGGCGATCATGGCATCGATGTCTACTCTGGGCCGCAGGATGTCATTGATGCCGGAGTAGATGGTGACAAGAGTGGGCGCCATGGCCACCGCACCATCAATTTGTTCCGCCAGGATCTGCTTCATTTTTTTACCGCGAATGGCGAGGTTGGCGTACCCCACCGTTTCTTCTGGATGAGCTAGCACAAGCTGCCCGGCCACCCTGTCCGCCCAGCCTCGCACCTGATTGGGAAGCTGAGGGTCCGTGTCACCAAGACCTTCGGTAAATGAATCACCCAAGGCTACGTACCGTAGTGAAAATTCCATGCCTGCTCCTTGCCGCCGGCAGCCCCCGGACAAATATCTGCTCGACTCGTGAGGTCTTTAGTTCCTAGTCTAGGTGCTGCCAGCGCGAACAGTTGTGACTACCTTGCCGGTTCCAGCGCACTCTGGGAGCGCTCCGCTTCTCTGGCAGCGATGAGATCGGCATAGGCACCTCCGGCGTCGCGCAGAATTGCAGGCTCCCCCACTTCGACGACCGATCCGCCTGAAAGCACGGCCAGCTGGTCGGCATCTTCCACAGTAGAAAGTCTGTGGGCGATGGTCAGCGTGGTGCGGCCCACCGCCAAATGATCCAATGCTAACTGCACGGCAGCTTCCGTGGTGTTATCCAAGGCGGATGTGGCTTCATCAAGAACCAGCACCCGGGGGTTGCGCAGGATAGTCCTGGCAATCGCCAACCGCTGCTGCTCACCGCCTGAGAAACGGTGTCCACGGGCACCAACAAGGGTGTCCAGTGTCTCTGGCAGTGCGGCCACGAGGTCAGCAATCTGGGCTGAAGCTAATGCCTTCCATAAGGTGGCGTCATCGGCTTCGGGCGCCGCTAACTGGAGATTCTCACGGATGCTCGCGTGAACAAGATATGACTCTTGGGACACCACTCCCACAATGCGGGCCAAAACATCCGGGGCAATTTCGCGTACGTCGACTCCATCAATTGTGACTTCGCCCGAGGTGACATCGTGCAGTCGCGGCAGTAATGCTCCCAGCGTTGACTTGCCGGAACCCGTGGGGCCCACCACTGCCGTTGTGGTGCCAGCCGGTAGCGCAAGGTCGATTCCACACAACACTTCAGCGCCGCCGTCGTACGCGAAACGGACGCCTTCAAACCGAACCTCGCCACGCACAAGTTCCGGATCCAGCGGAACGGGTTTTTCGGAGGCGGTGATATCCGGGACAAGATCAATGTACTCAAAGATGCGGCTAAAGAGCGCCATCGCAGTGACCCACTGGACTCCGAGGTTTAGCAGCCCCATGATCGGGCGGAAAATAGTGGCTTGAAGTGCCGTGAACGCCACGATAGTGCCGATGGTCATCGAGCTGGCCGGCAACCCGCCAGCGAAATAAATGATCGCCGGGATGGCAGAGAAAATGATGCTCATAGTTGCCATGCGCCAACGGCCGGCTAACTGCGAGCGCAGTTCCAGACCAATGAGACGTTCGGAGCTCTCTGTGTAGCGTTCGGCGTCGCGGCCGGTGGTGCCGAGCGTTTTGGCCAATCGCACCCCAGAGATGCTTAGGCCTTCTTCCACATAGGTGTTCATGGTGGCCAGCTCGGCCTGCATGGTGGAGGTGATGTCGCGCCGGAGCAGGGCTACCCGGCGCGAGAACCAGATGGCCGGCGGGATGACTATCAGTGAGAGTAGGGCTAACTGCGGGGACAAGACCACCATGGCGATCGCTGTCCCCACCGCGGTTGTCAGATTCGAGGCGACTCCGGTTGCCGTGGATGTAATAACGGACTGCATGCCTGAAATGTCATTATTTAGCCGCGATTGCACTTCGCCGCTGCGGGTTTTTGTGAAGAATGAGAGCGACTGCTTTTGTAGGTGTGTAAATAGTCTTGTTCGCAGTGTGTGCATAATTTTTTGGCCCATGGCCGTGGTCATCCAGGTTTGCACCACCCCGATCAGGGCAGTGGCCGCGGCGACGGCGATCATGGCACCGGCCAGCCATGCCAGTAGCTTGAGATTCTTTTCCGGCAGGGCTGAATCAATGACCCCGCGGACAAGGAACGGCTGGGCCAGCGAGATCAGGCTGGAGGCACTGATCAAGAGTACGACGGCGGCAATACTCGCCTTGTGTGGTGCGAACAAGGCCACAATGCGGCGCATGCTCACCGGGTGGCGCTTGATTTGCGCTTCATCCCCGGGTTTCACGCGGGCGGGCCCGCGTGAATTCAGGCCTGGTGAGCCGGACAGTTCACGGCTGGGCCTTTGTTTTTGGTTGACGTTTCTTTTAGTCAAGGGCGCCACCTCCAGATGGTGTGCGGGGCGCGGGACTCGCACCAACTATTAGCGAGGTTACCTCACTATGTGGTTGGGGGTCAAATTTAGTATGCTGTTTTTATGGCATCCATTGACGACGCGACCGATCTGGGCGAACTCTTTCACGCGGCATTTCGGGGGCTGCGCCGGACGTGGTCCCAACAGCTGGCCCCTTGGGAATTAACCCCGCATCAGTGGCGGGCACTGATGACATTGCAGCGCAATCGTCCAGCGCCGGGTGAGCCCGTCCCGGGTGAACCAGCGCCGGCGCAGCAGGAGCGGGCGCAGCCGGATGTCTCACCGGGCTCTGCCAGCTGCAATGCTGCGAACCGCAATGCTGCGAACTGCAATAGCGGGGCATCCGGTGCGGTCGGTGTGACTCGGCTAAAGGATCTGGCCGAGCGTTTGCGTATTGCGCCACGTTCGGCCACTGAAGTGGTTGACCAACTCGAGGCTAAGGGGCTTCTGTGCAGAGAACCGGACCCCACCGACAGGCGAGCCAAGCTCATCGTGGCCACCGATGCCGGAGCCGAGCTTTATAACAGCATCCGTGCCGAGCGCCGCGACAAGTCCACGGAGTACTTTGCCACCCTCAACGCACACGACCGTGCCGAACTAGCCAGGATTCTCGGGCAGTTACCCCACTAAATACCTGCTTCACTCCTCGCTCAGAAGCCTCTTCATCATAAAACGTGTCATGCCTGTGGAGTCATATCAATGTTAAGCATCCATGGCACACCAAACTTATCGGTGCACATGCCGAAGACGTCTCCCCACGGAGCCGCCTCGAGCGCCATCACAATCTGGCCACCGGTGGAGAGCTTGTCCCAATAATCGCGCAGCTCTACCTCGTCCTGGCCACTGAGGGACACGGCATGGTCAGTGCCCCGGGAAATTTCCATGGAACTGGGTGTGTCTGAACCCATCAGCACCAACGAGTTCTCACTCACCAGCCTTGAATGCATGATCTTGTCCGCGTCGCCCGGGTCCGAAGCCATCGCAAAATCTCCAAACGTGCTTAGCTCCAGCTCACCACCAAAAACACCATGATAGAACTCCATGGCTTCCCGTGCGTTACCGCTAAAATTCAAATACGGGTTCAGTTGTGTTGCCATGGTGTTGCTCCTTGCGGACATTTTACTGAATGGAAAACCTCGTGGGGATGAGTGAAATTATGCCCCGGTTCGCCACCAAAGTCAGTAGTTGGCAGGGAGCTGCCACCAATTATTATGAAAGCGCCTGACCTTTGCGCCAATATCCCATGAACGCCACCGCGTTCCTGTCCATACCCACATCCCGGACCAGGTAGCGGCGCAGCTCTCGGATTGTTGCCGCCTCTCCAGCAATCCAGGCGTATAAGCCATGACCGGTGGCCGTAGCGGGGGTTTCCCACAGGATGGCAGAGTCAATATCCACCTCTTCGGGCTCCTCTCCCACCGCGCACGCTGCCGGCACAACAAGGGATCTCACCTGCGCTGACATCACCTCACCGTGCGGATTTCCCCCACGCGCCAACCACCGAACTTCCACATTGGCCGGCGTCGTAATATCAAGGAAATCGTCAGCCAGTGGCACTTCCAGCACGGCATGGCCGCTGACATGCGGGGGCAGGGTTTCAAGAATGGCGGCAATTGCGGGAACCGCCGTCTCATCCCCAACGAGCAGGACGCGCTGAGACTCCCCGGGCGCAAACTCAATGCCCACACAATCCCCCCAGCGCGCACACGGGCCCACCAACGTCAGCGAGTCCCCCGGTTGTGCAGCGGCGGCCCATTCGGCCGCTGGTCCAGATCCGGCATCCAAATGCAGCACAAAATCGATGTCCAGCTCAGCAGGAACGGCTGGCTTCCCACCCGAAGCCGGAACCTCGGGGCGCAGGGCACGGACCGTGTAAGTGCGCATCACTCCCCGCACCGCCTCATCCAAGGCAAGCCAATTCCGGTACCAGTCATCCTGCAAAGAGCCACGGATGTTGTTCAGCTCAGGCAGCGCGTGGCCCGGTGAGGGGATCATGACCTTGACACGCAAATCCAGGGTCTCACCGGCAGCATTGGAGCCAAAGAGTGCAAGGTCGTCACCAACTAAGGTGATACGGCGGAAGTGCTCGCTCAACCGCTGAACGGCACTGACCCGTAAATCAAATGACCGCATGGGCTTGATAGGGTCCGCAACCAGAGGTTCCTGCATGGAGGTCGCTGCCAGAATTGCCGCACTCATACCTGAACTCCTTCTACGGCGGGAACGCGTCCCACACCGGCATTAGATAATAGGGTTGCCGCTTTATCAGCCAACGCTGCAGCACGGCGCCCTATGGGAACCACCATCGGAGTGCCCACTACAGGGTCCGGGACCACCACCGAGTCCAGTCCGAACACCTTGTACACCAGCTCAGCGTTCAGGATCTCCCCGGGTGGACCTTGGGCCACAATGGCGCCGGATTTCATGGCAATCAGGTGATCGGCATAGCGTGCGGCCAAATTTAAATCATGCAGCACGATCGCTACGGTGATGCCCCGGCGGGCGTTCAGCTCTGACACCACATCCAAAACCTCTACTTGGTGCGCCAAATCCAAATACGTTGTGGGTTCATCAAGCAACAAAACCTTGGTCTCCTGGGCCAGCGCCATGGCTACCCAGACTCGTTGGCGTTGCCCACCGGAAAGCTCATCAATACTCCGGTCGGCTAGCTCCTGTGTGCCGGTGACATTCAGCGCGGCGGCCACGGCATCGTCGTCGGCCGGGGTCCACTGCCGGAACCAGCCCTGGTGCGGACTGCGACCGCGGCCCACAAGATCTGCCACGCTAATGCCGTCCGGCGCGGTGGGACTTTGCGGAAGGATGCCTAACTGGCGGGCTAATTCGCGGGTGGGGACCTTGTGGATGTCCTCCCCGTTGAGGTGTACGACGCCGGCGCTTGGCTTGAGCAGCCTGGCCAGACCGCGCAGCAGGGTGGATTTACCGCAGGCGTTGGCACCAACAATGATGGTGATTTTGCCGGCGGGTAGCTCAACGTTCAGATTTTCTACGATGGAGCGTTCGCCATAGCCCAATGACAGCTCACGGGCGGATAGTTCTGCGGCGGGATTCGATGCGCTTTTGGTCATCTCAGCCTCCTTGATTGGCACGATTGGATGTGATGAGCAGCCAGAGCAGGAACGGCGCACCCAACGCCCCTGTGACCACGCCGACCGGTAGCGATGTTCCGGGAATGGCGTTGACTGCGGCAAAGTTTGCGGCGAGCACAATGCCCGCACCGACCAGGGCTGACAGGGAAAGATTGGCAACTCCGCCGTTGAGCCTCTTTGCAATGGGCCCGGAAAGGAATGCCACGAAGGCAATGGGGCCAGCCGCAGCCGTGGGGAGCGCAGCGAGCAGCACACCCACAACTGTGAGTAGTAGGCGGGCATGCGGGACGTTCAAACCCAACCCGGCAGCCGTGTCATCGCCTAAGGCCAGACCGCGTAGATCGCGTGATCCGATCGCCGTGAAAGGGACAAGTAGTAGTAACGCCACGGCCAGGATCGCCACCCGCTCCCAGTTAGCTGAATTCAATGACCCGGTCAGCCACACCATGATCTCTTGGGCGTTATTAATGTCAGCCCGGGACAGTAAAAACGTGACGACTGCTTGCATGAATGCGGCCGCGCCAATGCCAATGAGAATTAGCCCTGTACCCCCGCGACCGCGCGCCAATGCTGTGATGAGTATGGCCACCAGCAACGCTCCCAAAATTGCCGCCACTGAGATACCCGCCCCACGGGCACCGAAAAGAACGATCGCGGCAACGGCCGTGGCACTGGCGCCATAGCTGATGCCGATGACGTCCGGGCTCGCCAGAGGGTTGCGCAGCATCGACTGGAAAATAGTGCCAGCCATTCCGAATGCGGCGCCCGCCAAGAGGCCAAGCAGAGCCTGGGGAAGTTTATTTTCCATGACGATGAAGCTGGCGCCGGGGATAGTCTCACCCCCAAGCATGGCAAAGAAATCGGCGATGGTGACGGTGTAACTGCCCAGTAGGACGTTCACGGCCAGTAGTCCCAGGACCACTAGGCTCATGATGCTCAGCAGAATAGTACGACGGCGGCGCGGAGCCCTGCGCTGTTCGCGCACCCCTGCACCACTTGCCATAGCTACCCCACTTGCCGGAGCCGCTTCACGCAACAGGCGTCCATCGGCTTTTTCCATAATGCTCACAGCTCCGCCTGCTTTCCGCGGCGTACCACTGCGATGAAGACCGGGGCACCGAACAACGCCGCCAAAATACCTGCCGGCACTTCACTGGGGAGCAGGACCACTCGGCCCACCACATCGGCCAGGAGCAAAATTGCTGGAGCAGCTATAAGAGACAGTGGTAACAGCCACCGGTAATCGGGGCCCACCAGGCCGCGAAGCAAGTGCGGGACAACAAGGCCGATAAAAGCAATGGGACCTGCGAGCGCTGTGGCGGAACCGCACAACAGCACAATCCCTAGTGCTGAAACCGCACGTCCAAGTCCGGGATGCTGACCCAAGCCGCGGGCCATGTCATCCCCCAGCGCCAAGGTGTTCAGGAGTTTGCCGGTGCAGAGCAAAATAAGGACACCCAGCACAACAAATGGCAGGACTGACACTATGGATTCCCACGATTTTCCTGCGAGCGCACCTACCTGCCAGCTGCGGAAAAGCTCTAAGGAATTCTGACTCGTGACGAGCATGGCGCTCATGAGCGAACCCATACCGGCCGCCATGGCAGCCCCAGCCAGGGCCAACTTCACAGGGGTTGCCCCGCTTCGGCCCAGACTTGCCACCAGATAAACCACCACGGCGGCAACAGCACTGCCGATGAAAGCAAACCACAAGTAGCTGGAGACGTTTGTGGCACCAAAGAAGAAAATACCGGCCACAACAGCAAGTGCGGCACCCGCGTTCACACCCAGAATTCCCGGATCTGCCAACGGATTTCGGGCCACGCCCTGCATGGATGTTCCAGCCAAGCCAAGCGAGAGTCCAACAATCAAGGCAGTTGCTGTACGCACCAGACGCGCAGAAACAACAGCGTGATCACCGTTGGCCGGATCAAAATTCACGAGGGCATCCACCACTGCAGGCAAGGGGATGCTGCGCGCACCAACAGCTAAAGACAGCAGCACCATCAGGGCCAGGGCCGCCGTGAGGGCTAGCAGCCACACCAGGCGGCGGCGATTACTGACCCTTTTGCGTCCAGCCTTCTTGCGCGCAGGCCCTCTCTCCGCAGGCACGGTGTCTGCGTCTGCGTCGGCAGGGTGGGCCAGGAGCGAACCCGGTTCCACGCATTGGCGTTCCTTTGTTGGCGTGCTTGTCACGAGCGGATCCTTAGACCTTGTCCGCTGCCTCTGCCAGCTGCGGCAGGAAGGTATCCAAAGCCCAAGGCAGGCTCAGGGGTGATGATGCCGAAATGGCCAAGGTTAACATTTCATCGGTATCGGCAACGAAGGCGCCCGACTTGATGGCCGGGATCTGGCCCAGCAGGGGATCCTTGGCGATGGCTTCCTTTGTCTGGTTATCGGGGACCCAACTGATAAACACATCAGAATCAAGTTCGTTTGCCTTCTCAGCAGACCAGAGCAGGAAGAAATCCTTGACACCTTTCTCCGCTTTCACCACCACAGGGGCCAGTACCATTCCGATGCTGCTGAGGAACTTGGGTCGGTTGTCGCCTGAGAGGTAGACGTTAACGCCCTCACCCTTGCCTGGCTGGAGGTTGCCGTAGATAAAGGTCTTCCCGGCGATCTGCGGGTATTTTTTCGCCTGATCTGTGATGGTTTTTTCAGTGGTGGCTATGAGATCTCTCGCGGCCGCGGACTTGCCTAGTGCCGCACCAATCATGGTGGTGGAATCTTGCCAGGACGTGCCATAGGCGGTTTCCGGGAACGCAATGACTGGGGCAATCTTGCTCAGTTTGTCATAGTCTTCCTGGCTCAGGCCCGAGTAGGCAGCCAGGATGAGATCAGGAGTGGTTTTGGCGATCTCCGTGAAGTTGATGCCATCATCCTCGGAATACTGGGCGGGAGCCTTCTCGCTACCAATGGCTGCACCGGCCTTCTCCAACGCGGCGTCCTTCCAGGCGGTGGAGAACTTCTCATTTCCGCCATATTCATTCCTGGGCATCCCCACCGGCACCACACCGAGAGCGATCGCAATATCATCATTGGCCCAAGAAACTGTTGCCACGCGCTGGGGAACGGACTTGATGACGGTTTCGCCATAAATATGTTTGACAGTGACGGGGAAGGCGTCAACTGATGCTTGCGCCTTCTGCGAGTCGGATTCGCCGACTGCGCCGGTGGAGCAGCCAGCTAGGCCCATTCCTAATGCCGCAACTGATGTGAGCAAGCCTATTTTCAGACCTTGGCGACGCGAAAAATCCACTACATGTCCTATCGGTGATCCCAACACTAACCTTGCCTATTTAGGCAAGCCTTAGCTACATTACGGCATTGGGTTCCATTAAGAAACATTTTGCTGCCCTAATCCGGGAATGGAAATCTCACATCACCTTCAAGGTCCCCAGGCGTCCACTGGATGGGTACGGGCCGTTCCTTTCCCGAAGGGGCGTCCACCCACAGACTCCCGCCCATGCGCCGTCGTCCATCTCAAAGCTCCATGAACAGGAATCGTGCGTGGGCCGCAAACTCCCAATGAAATGGCATCTTCGAAGCCCAGCAATCGAAGCACAATAGTGACTCTTGGAGCCCTCGGCCAGGCTCGGGAAACTACCAGCCGGTACCGTCCAGATTTACAGCGTCCCGTACGACCCGTGTTTCGATGTAAGTCGCGCCCTTGGCGTACTCCGCACCCGTCACATAACTACCTTTGGGCTGAACTTGTCATCAACGCCACAGTCGTTAGAATCCACAACCCTGCTCCATCCATTACGGATCTGGATGGAGCGTGTCTCCATAGGTATTGCACTACATTCCGCGAAAATTCGGCTCTGACTCGCGAGGCTTTCCGCAAATACCGTCGGGGTCACCACAAGACGCATCTCCCACGGAGTATCTTGGGTCTGCACCGGGATACCCAACAATCTAATGCTGTCCACAAAGTAAGAGGGCAATTTTATGAGTTTCATGCCCCGCACCGTCCGCGCCTAGCGTAAACTACACAACTCGCCCTGTGGGCGCTTTGCCGGTCAAAAGGACCCTGCTTATGATCAACAAACGCTTATGATCAAAAGAGATACCGAGTGAACGATCCGCACGCATTCCACCAACAGTGAGGACCTCAGATGCCGGCCCACGAATCAATCGTCGCAGCACCGGACTCTCTTATTTCCGCCCGAGACGCCATCGCCCTAGCTGGAGATGCCATGGTTGAATTCCACGGTGTCAGTAAAATTTACGAATCGGCCCAGCCAGCGGTGGCAAACCTTGACCTGAGTGTTGAGACCGGGAAGATCACAGTGTTTGTGGGTCCCTCAGGATGCGGAAAAACCACATCCTTGCGCATGATCAACCGCATGGTGGAACCAACTTCTGGCACGATCACCGTTGGCGGCCGGGACGTCAGCTCTATCCCGGCCCACGAGCTACGCCGCTCAATGGGCTATGTCATGCAGCAGGCCGGACTCCTGCCCCACCGCACCGTGATCGACAATGTCGCAACCGTGCTTCGGCTAAACAAGGTCCCGCGCGCGCAGGCACGCAAGCGCTCTCTGGAATTGTTAGAGACAGTGGGTTTGCCAGCTTCCATGGCCGACCGCTACCCCAATCAACTCTCTGGTGGACAGCAGCAACGCGTTGGCGTGGCCCGCGCTTTAGCCGCAGATCCCCCTGTTTTGCTCATGGATGAACCCTTTTCCGCTGTGGATCCCGTGGTCCGGGCCGAACTTCAACAGGAACTGTTGCGGCTCCAGCGCGAGCTGGCCAAGACCATAATTTTTGTTACCCATGACATCGATGAAGCCACCATCATTGGGGACAAAGTGGCTGTGTTTGCCAGCGGTGGTCGCGTGGCCCAGTATGCGCCGCCCGAGGAAATTCTGCGCGCACCGGTGGATGACTTTGTAGCAAACTTCGTGGGCCGCGACCGTGGTTTCCGAAGGCTTTCATTTAGCACGGGTGAATCCGTGCCCGTCCATAACGCCAACGCTGTGGTGTGGGATGAAACCGACCTCAACAATTCAGCCATCAACGGGGCCAACTGGGTGTTGACTGTTGACACTAACCGGCGACCGATGGGCTGGTTACCTCCCGGATCACAACAGTCCAAAAGCTCGCTCATTCCCGGAGGATCGCTCTTTCATGCCGGCGACCCGTTGCGCAACGCCTTAGATTCGGCTTTGTCCTCGCCCTCCGGGCTCGGCGTTGCCGTTGATGCTGATGGCCGGGTCAGGGGATTAGTTAAGGGCTCTGAGGTGTTGGCAGTCATTGATGCCGTGCGGGAAGAGCGCAGCTGATGCAGTGGTTTCTGGCTAACCTGCCCCAGGTACTCAATCTCACCGGTTACCACCTGATTCAAGCCGTGGTGCCACTGGTGCTGGCCGTTGTCATCGCCATTCCTTTGGCCCAATTGGCTCGAATTAACAAAGCTGTCAGCGCCATTGTTCTCTCTGCAGGATCACTGCTTTACACGGTCCCGTCACTGGCGTTGTTTGTGATTCTGCCCAGTATCTTGGGCACGAAGATCTTGGACTTCACCAACATCATTGTGGCGCTGACCATCTACGCTGTGGCACTACTGGTGCGTTCAACCCTGGATGCGCTTAACTCAGTCGATGACACTATCCGCAAGTCGGCTGCGGCCATGGGCTTCAGACCTCTTCAGAGATTCCTGGTGGTGGATTTACCGTTGTCCATTCCCGTTCTTTTTGCCGGGCTACGGGTCATCTCGGTGAGTAATATTTCTTTGGTGACAGTTGGTTCACTGCTGGGTATTCCCAGCCTGGGTTTCTTCTTCACCGACGGTCTGCAACGCAACTTCCCCACCGAGATCATTGTCGGAATAGTCGGCACTCTGGTGCTGGCCCTGCTCATGGACGTGGTTCTAGTGTTCCTGCAGAAAATGCTAACGCCTTGGTTGCGACAAGCTAAGTTACCTGCTCCGACCTCAAGCACCATGGAGGTGGCGGCATGAGCTTTCTTGCAGCGACCCTGCCGGGCACTAAATACACAGCGAGGGACCCCTTCAGTCAGGGTTGGCAATGGCTTACCGACCCGATGAACTGGCAGGGTTCCATGGGCGTGCCCACACGAGTCGTTGAGCATTTGGGGTACGCAGGGCTGACGCTTCTAATCTCAGTTGTCATCGCGGTTCCTATCGGGCTCTATGTGGGCCATACCGGACGCGGACGTGCAGTAGTCGTCTCGCTGGCAGGGATGCTGCGGGCACTGCCAACTCTGGGAATCATGACATTGTTTGCTTTACTGGCAACATCTTCACTTTCCTTGATGCCCGCCATTTGGTCTCTCGTACTCCTGGCGGTACCGCCGATTCTGACGGGCACATATGCAGGAATTGCCGCTGTGGACCGAGAACTTGTGGATGCTGCCCGGAGCATGGGCATGAGAGAACACCAGATTCTCTTCGGAGTGGAAGTCCCCAACGGGCTCTCCGTGATGCTCGGTGGATTCCGATCTGCCGTGCTGCAGGTAGTCTCAACCGTGGCTGTTGTGGCCTTTATTAGTCTTGGGGGGCTAGGGCGCTACATTATTGATGGACTTGCAGTGCAGGATTACGGTCAGGTACTTGGCGGGGCCGTGGTGATCGCCGCCGTCGCGATTGTGATTGACGGTTTGTTAGCCTTACTGCAGCGTTCAGTTGTTTCACCAGGGTTGCGGACCGCAGGAACGCCCTCGGAGCAGGCTGCTCCTAATGAGGTGGCCCTTGACGGCGAAACTATGGAAGAAAAAGTTCTTACTACAGGAGATAAATCATGAATAAAAATTCCACGTCCACACGCCGCGGGTTCCTTGGAGCTGCCGCTGGACTCTCCGTAGCTTTTGCCATTACCGCTTGCGGTGGCGGCGATCCACTGGCGCAGAACACCTCCAGCGGCGCAGCCGGTGGCGGAGAGGCCGTTGTGGTTGGCTCGGCTAACTTCCCAGAGAACGCAATTTTGGCTGAAATTTATGCCGGCGCCTTGAGTGCTGCCGGCATGGATGCCACCACGCGGCTGAACATTGGCGCCCGTGAGGTTTATTTGAAGGCTCTCGAAGACGGCTCAATCGATGTTGTGCCCGAATACACAGGTAACCTCTTGGGCTATCTCGATGCCAGCAACACCGTGGTTGATGGAGCCGGTATTCTTGCCGCATTGCCCGCTAAGATGCCAGCAGGAATCAGTGTTTTGGACGCCTCATCCGCCGAAGACAAGGATGCCATTGTTGTGACTGCGGAAACTGCTGCCAAGTACAAACTGAAATCGATTGCCGATCTGACCCCCGTATGCAGTGAACTGACGCTGGCCGCGCCATCAGAATTTCAGACCCGCCCCTACGGTCTGCCCGGTTTGAAAAAACTTTATGATTGCGTGCCCAAGGACTTCAAAGCGTTCAGCGCAAGCAGCGAAGCCTTGAATTTGAAGGCGCTGCTCAACGATGAGGTCCAGTTCGCCGATATCTTTACTACCTCTCCTGAAATCACCGCCAACAAGCTGGTGGTTCTGCAGGACCCCAAGTCCATGATCGGGGCACAGCAGGTTATCCCCATTATCAAGACTGACAAGGTCAACGAGGCTGGCCAAAAAGCACTGAACAACGTCTCCAAGCAGCTCACCACCGAAGACTTGATTGCCTTGCGCACACAGGTTGAGGGCGATCAGAAGATGGATCCCAAGGCCGCCGCAGCACAGTGGCTCAAGGACAAGGGCATCACCAAGTAAGGAGCTTTCATGGCCACCACGGTTGAACCGGATGAAGTTGATGTTGTAGTCCTCGGCATGGGACCAGGTGGTGAGTCCGTGGCCGGGGACCTAGCCGCTGCGGGCTTAGACGTTGTGGGCGTGGAGTCCCGGCTTGTAGGTGGAGAATGTCCATACTTTGGCTGTGTCCCGTCCAAAATGATGATTCGGGCTGGCAACGTGGTGGCCGAAGCACTTCGTATTCCGGATCTTGCCGGCAGCGTGGAGGTCACACCGGACTTTTCCAAGGTGGCCTCCCGCATCCGTTCTGAAGCTACGGACAACTGGGATGATGCCGTCGCCGCCAAGCGGTTCACGGATAAGGGTGGCCGCTTAGTTCGTGGTACCGGCAGGCTCACTGGAGCCCGAGAAGTCTGTGTTTCTATGCCCGACGGCGGTGAACGCACCTTTCGGGCCCGGCGGGCAGTGGTGCTCAACCCCGGCACTAACCCCGCAGTCCCCGACGTTGCGGGACTGGCTGAGACCCCGTTTTGGACCAACAGGGAAGCCCTGCAGACGGAGGTGGCGCCGAAGTCTCTGATTATTTGGGGAGGCGGCCCCATTGCGGTGGAATTGGCCCAGGCATTCACCAGATTCGGCACCAAGGTAACAATGGTGTTGCGCGGTTCCAGCCTGCTTTCGCGCGAAGAACCCGAAGCAGCAGATCTGCTGGCCAAGGTTTTCCGTAGCGAAGGCATAAAGATACTGAATAACCGGGACATCACAGCTGTTGCTCATTCAGATGGGATCTTTAAAGTGCAACTGGCGGCATCCAGTCGCACTGCTCCTGGCGCCGGCGTTTCAGAGCTTTCGGCGGAGAATTTCTTGGTCGCCACGGGTCGAACACCGCAGTTGGCGACGCTTGAGCTGGCAGCAGCGAATATTGACTGGGACGGCAAACATGCGCCGTCATTCGATGAGCACATGCAGTTGACCGACGGTCTTTATCTGATCGGTGACGCCGCAGGTGCCGGAGCGTTTACCCACATGTCCATGTACCAGGCCAATATTGTGACCGGTCATATCCTCGGTGAGGACCGAGGCTCCGCTGAGTCTCATGCAGTTCCACATGTAACCTTTACCGACCCGGAAATTGGCGCCGTCGGTCTGAGCGAAAATCAGGCTCGAGAAGCTGGCCTGACCATTAGAGTTGGCTACTCCGAAATCAGTGCATCCGCGCGAGGGTGGATTCACAAGTCCGGAAACCAGGGCTTCATCAAGGTGATCGAAGACACCCAGGCCGGCGTTCTGGTGGGTGCCACCTCCGCCGGACCCACAGGTGGGGAAGTACTGTCCCTGCTGGCCTTGGCTGTGCATGCCCGCATCCGCGTTACTGAACTAAAAACGATGATTTACGCCTACCCCACGTTCCACCGAGCTATCCCCGAGGCATTGGCAGATCTAAAGTAGCCCTCCGTTTTGAGCCTGCCCTGGTGAGATTGGAGATAATGACATCTCCGGTGCCTGAACCTGTCGGCTAGGACTATCTCCTCAACTTCCCAGCTGGAGCGGCCCCCAGCCACCGGAGCCAATTCTTGACTGCACACCAAAGCGCCCCTTTAGCATTGGGTAGTGGTGCAGGTTTCCGGCACGGTCACGCGCTAAAATGCCCCACTGATGGGTGCCGAGGTGGTTATTGATGCCTGAAAGGTGCGTCATACCATTCCAGCCGGAACCAATCACCTTGCGTGGCTCATCGATGAATCCGCCGCCTCCGTTGCCCCGGTATAGCAACAATGCTCCGGCAGTATTGCGGGCCAGAACATCACTGCGTCCATCACCATCGAAGTCCGCTGCAAGAACGTTTAATGACCCCCATCCGGTTCCGATCCTTGTACGTACAGAGAATCCGCGACCATTCGGAGACGGGTAGAGGAACAGTTCGCCGGTGACGCGCGATTTAGCTACAACTGCCGGAAATTTGTCGCTGGTGCGCCATTTGATGACCATGATGTCAAAAGATCCCCACCCTTTGCCGATCTGCAACGGTGTGGAAAGTGTGCCATTTGCTTGCCCGTACCTCACGGTCAGATGCCCACTTGACCATTTAGCCACGATGTCTTGGCGGCCATCGGAATTGAAGTCGACGATTTCCAGCTGCTGCACGCCGCTCCAGCCCCCTGAGATGAATCGACGCTGCCATAAGTCACCTCCTTTGGCTGATCCGTAGATGAAAAGATTCCCGGCTTGGTCGACGGCTGCCACATCTCCCGCGGTGGCTACAGGAACCGGTGCGGGTTGCGGCTGAACGGCCCGTGATGACGCATAACCTGCCAAATTGGCCACCACCACCGACGACCCGTTCCAGCCAGCCATAGAGATTTTGACCTGTCCTATGCCTATGTCAGTAGCCTGCTTGTTCAGCAAAGCCGCACGGTGCGACGGAGATCCCATCCACCAGTCAACAATCTGTTGAGCTGATCCGTTGATACCAATGATCTCCGAGTACATGTCCGCACCTGCAGGCAAAATAGATCGCCCGGCGTCGGCTCGATGCAGATTGTTTATGTCCAGAGAACCTTTGTTGATTCGCGTATTCAACGTTGTGGCCCACTGCTGAGATCCGGTGGAAATATTCTTGTTCCACACCAGCGGACCTGCTCCATTGGCTGCCCGATATTTATTCGCTAAAACCAGCACCTGAGCCGTGTAAGGGTTACTGGCAGTGGCCGCATCCGCCAAAGGCTGGGCCAAAGGAGTCCGAACACCTACTGGGGGCTTACCCGGGCCTGGTGTCACCGGCTTGGCAGTCGCCGGAACAGGCGCGGGCACCGCCGGCTTAGCAGTCGCCGAGGGGGCCGAAGGGGCCGAAGGCGCAGGCTTAGTTGCAGTCGGAGCGGGGGCAGTCGACGCTGAAGACGAAGGAGTCGGGGTGGGAACAAGTTCTGGAGTCGGCGCGGGCTTAGGAACAGGCTCCCCCAGATTTTTTGGCGCCTCGGGCATCGCCGACTCTGTTGTGGGCGAAGGAGTCTGCCACTGCACCATGGAACCGGGTGAAACTGAACGCGCCGCAGCAACAGGACCCACACCTGCGCTCAGCAGGGTAGCCGTGAGAGATAGCGCTGCGATGCGCCTAAGTGTGTTGCGCAAATTCGTTTCCTTATTTTTATGGGCGTGTTCCCCGGAACCAAGAGAACGAGGAGACTAGGATGCCAAAATTACTTTTCGTACGGCTGCACTGAGCTGCATAGCTCTGCCCCCGGTTGCGCCCGCCTCGTTCCATGCTGGGACGTATCCAAACCCTATTCCGTAGAGGGGGTCAGCATAGCCCAATGAGCCGTTGGCCCCTTCATGTCCAAAGGCTTGGGCGCTGCCAAAGTCCATGCGCGGGTGGGCTTTCATGAAAGTAATGGCAAATGAGCTGGTCTCACAAAAGACCCTGTCTAGCCCCCACACCTGTTCCTGGCTCATGAGTGCAATAGTTTCAGGATTCAAATAGGGTGGAAGTAAGTCGATCCCGGTAGTTGCACCGGCATAGACACGGGCCAGCCCATCAGCTGATCCCACCCCTGCACCGCTGGAACTTCCTGCCGCTCGGACACTTCGGACATTGGGCATTCCTAGAAGATTTCCTGCAAACACATTCGCTGAGACGCCTGCAATGGAACCCGGCTCAAAAAACCCGGCCGTAGGCTCTTCCTGGAACAGGACAGGGCGGAAGCGTGACTCTTCAGATTCGGGTAGGCCCAGGTACATGTCAGCCGTGTAGGGTGCTCGAATACGACGGTTATACAGGTCCTGTAACCGCTCTCCGCTGACGCGTCGGCACAACTCCTCAAGGAAGACACCCATGGTGAGCGCGTGGTAACCGAACGTTCCGCTGCCTGGCCGCCACATCGGCTCTAGCGCGGCCAACCGCTCGGCCACGGCAGAAAGATCGTTGTACTCCTCCATGGCAAAACCACCCTGTACACCCAACAAGCCAGCTTGATGAGAAAGCAGCTGCCTAACTGTCAGGGCACTCTTGCCGTTCTCAGCAAATTCCGGCCAGTAGGTGGCAACGGTTGCGTCTAGATCGATCAGGCCATCCTGCACCAGGAGGCTGAAGGCGAGCGCAGCAATTCCCTTGGAACACGAGAACACGCCCGTAAGTGAGTTCTCGGAAGAATCAGGGCCGCCCACGAGTTCAACCACCTTGGCGCCGTTGAAGTAAACGGCCAGCTGCGCGCTGTAGCCGGGGTCGGCGTCGAGCATGGAATCAAAAAGTTCCCGAACACCGGCAAATTGTTCGGTGGCGAGGCCCTGGGATGCGCCGGTGCTCGGCTGCTGTGAAAGTGTCATGGAACCACTCTAGGGAATACCGCACCCACGGCGCCTCATGGTGGATCAGGGGTTGACCCGCTGCACGTTCTACGGAGATGAACTAGTGACTCCCGGCGCGCCTGTAAATACTCAGTCCGTTCGCTCGCGGTGTTTGCACCCCGGCCAGCAGCAGGGCCGTCGCTGACCTTGCTCAAGCTCTTCCTGAGTTCGGCGAATGCGGCGCACTCGAGTCGTCTTTTGTTTGGCATCTTCAACCCAACAGATAAATTCATTGCGAGCCAACGGCGTAATGTCGTCCCACAGAACTCGCGCCACAGGGTTGGCGAGCAGGGCCTCTCTCAGGTCTGCCGGCAAAGCGTGGACCACCCCTCCGGGCACTGGCTCGCTACTCATACCACTACGATAGCGGGCCGGTGTGCCAGCAGGTCCGCTTGACCACGGACCCGGAGAGTTTCGGCTAGCGGCTGGCCCGTAGCATACGTTGCACTCCGGTGATCGAAGATAAATTGGGACCACGCGCTCTCGTGGCTGTTGCTCACCATAGGCGTATTCGCCACACTCGCCACACTCGCCAACGGTAAAGGTGCAGCGTTGGAACTGCTCCGGACTACGCCGATGGAAAATGAGAACAAAACCGCAGATCTCTGAATCGACGCGAAGGTCTCTGGGCCAGCCACCGGGTTCATAACAGCATTCACGGGTGCTGGTTTCCCCATAGCAGCGGCTCCCAGGTGCCACCGCCAAGTGCCACCGTCCAGTGCCAGTGCCAGTGCCAGGCAAGGCGAGGCAAGGAGAGTCTTCCACCGTGCTTTGACCGTTAACGTTTTAACCGCTAGCCGATGACGGCACGGAAAATCGCGGCCAGCGATGCGTCTTCTGTGCTGGTCTCAATCGCCACAGGGTACACCCACCCCACTAGACTGGCGGTTGCGTCCCTTCGCCACCCGTTTCTGGAAGGTTTCTGCCCATGCATGACAAACACGACCTAATCCAAAGCCGGCTCAAACGAGTCCTGGTTGAGCGGATCATCCCGGCCATCCACACACCCATCGCTGCCCTGACCTTGACGGCTTGGCATGTTGCAGGTGGCCAGGGCGAACCTGTCTCTCCGGCTGAGGCGCTTCCCCAGGGAACAACGGACGACGGCGGCACCGCGGCAACGGGGTCTCCCAGCACGGGGTCTCCCAGCACAGGCGTGGATTACCAGCCCTTCGCAGTGGGAGACCAGTGGGGGCCACCGTGGGGCACCAGCTGGATTCATCTCAGCGGTACCGTTCCCGCTGAGGCGAGGGGTCACACAATTGAACTCGTGGTGGACTTGGGTTTTAGCCAGTCGTGGCCTGGATTCCAGGCCGAAGGGCTCATTTATCGTCCTGATGGGAGCACTCTCAAGGCGCTGAACCCTTTGAACACTTGGGTTCCAGTGGCGGAATTGGCTCAGGGCGGGGAATCAATTGACCTTTATGTTGAGGCTGCGGCGAACCCTTTCGTATTTACCGATAACCCCTTTGTCCCAACCCAGCTGGGCGAGAAGTTCACCGCCGGGGATACCCCGCGTTACACCATGGCCCGGGCAGACATCAATATTTTCAACGCCGAGGTGTGGGAGCTCGTCCAGGATTTTGAGGTTCTGGACCAGCTTCAAAATGAGCTTGATCTGGGCAACCCACGCCGCTGGGACATCCTCTACGCTCTGGAACGCGCGCTCGACGCCGTTTCCCTCACCGATGTTCCCGGCTCGGCTGCCGCTGCCCGCGCACAACTTGGCAACGTGCTCGCGCAGCCAGCCAACGCCAGTGCCCACCAGATCACCGCCATTGGGCACGCGCACATTGATTCGGCGTGGTTGTGGCCGGTAAGGGAGACAGTACGCAAGGTGGCTCGCACCACCTCCAATGTCATTAATCTGCTAGCCGGAGACCCCGAATTCCAGTTCGTTATGTCTTCCGCCCAACAATACGAGTGGCTGGCGGAGCACCGCCCGGAGGTGTTCGCAAAGGTCAAGGCTGCCGTCACCGAGGGCCGCTTCATCCCGGTCGGGGGTATGTGGGTTGAGTCAGATACCAACATGGTGGGCTCCGAGGCCATGGCCCGCCAGTTCACCTACGGTCAGCGTTTTTTCACCGAAAACTTCGGCATACAGTGCCAGGAAGTGTGGTTGCCGGACTCCTTCGGGTACTCCGCCGCGCTGCCACAGATTGTGAAACAGGCAGGTGCCAAATGGTTCCTGACTCAGAAGATCTCCTGGAACACAGTTAATAAGTTTCCGCACCACACCTTCAACTGGGAGGGTATCGATGGGACCCGAGTGTTCACCCACTTCCCTCCCGTAGATACCTACAACTCTCAGCTCTCAGGAACTGAACTGGCCCATGCCGTGCGCAACTTCCGCGACAAAGGTGCGGCAAAGAATTCACTTGTCCCCTTTGGCTGGGGCGACGGCGGAGGTGGACCCACGCGCGAAATGCTGGCCCGGGCCAAGCGAACCAAAAATTTAGAAGGCTCCCCGCAGGTCACCATCCAAACTCCCACAGCGTTCTTCACGAGCGCTGAGGCCGAATACCCGAATGCTCCCGTGTGGAAGGGTGAGCTGTACCTTGAACTACACCGCGGCACGTACACCTCGCAGGCCCTGACCAAACAGGGCAACCGGCGCAGCGAACACCTGCTGCGCGAGGCAGAGCTATGGAGCACCACGGCAGCCGTGCGCGGCCTCATCGACTACCCCTATGCAGAGTTGGACCGGATTTGGAAGCTGGTGCTCTTAAACCAATTCCACGACATCTTGCCTGGTTCCTCGATCGCGTGGGTACACCGTGAAGCAGCCGAAAGCTACGCCCGGATTGCGGCAGACCTGAAAGCAATCATCTTTGCAGCGGTGGACGCCCTCGCCGACTCTGGACAAGACCGCTCTGGGCCGGCCGATTCTGGGCCAGACGGCTCTGAACCACGCAGCTCCGGCCCCGCCGCGGTGGGAGAGAGGCTAGGGACCGCCCTGCATTTCAATGCCTCTCCCTACCCGCGCCGCGGCATTGCCCCTCTCAGCGCAGGCGTCCCGTCACCGGACACCACGGAAGTGACGGTGGAGCGGGACGGGAACGGGGAAATAGTTGTCCAGAACACACTCATCCGTGTCCGTTTCGGTGCCGACGGCGTCATCATCTCCATTGTGGATATTGCGGCCAACCGCGAGCTGGTACCGTCCGGGCAGGGCGCCAACCTGCTCCAGTTACACACCGACTTCCCAAACATGTGGGATGCGTGGGACATTGACGAGTTTTACAAAAACACAGTGACGGACATTCGCGAGCTGGACTCGATGGAGGTCACGATCTTGGACAGTCTGGCCCAGATCACCATCAAACGCAGTTTCCGCAGCTCACACATCACCCAACGCGTGCGCATCGCTCCGGACTCTAAGACCATCACAGTGCACAACGATGTCGATTGGCATGAGCAGGAGACCCTACTTAAAGCTGCCTTCCCGCTCGATCTGCACGCCGATCACGCCCGTTTTGAGACCCAGTATGGACACATTCAACGCGCCACGCATGAGAACACGTCCTGGGATAACGCCCGTTTTGAGGTCTGCGCGCACCGCTGGGTACATGTGGGCGAACCCGGCTTTGGCGCTGCGGTGATCAACGATTCCACCTACGGCCACGACGTCTCTCGCCACCCCGGAACCAACGGCTCAAGTTTCACCACCGTGCGCCTGTCGCTGCTGCGCGGGCCCCGCTTCCCCGACCCAACCACTGACCAGGGCCAGCATTCTTTCAGCTACGGGCTCGTGGTAGGCGCGGACGTGCAGGACGCGGTGGCCGCCGGGTACGCACTAAATCTGCCGTGGCACGGCGTGCCGGGCGATGGGTCCGGCCGTACCGTCATCGAACCACTGGTGCGCACCGATTCGCAGGCCGCCATCATCGAGGCCGTCAAATTGGCCGACGATCGCAGTGGTGACGTGATCGTCCGTCTCTACGAACCGCTCGGTGGCCGCGCAAAGGTGACCCTCTCGGCGTCGTTCCCGGTGGCAAATGTGCTGGAGAACAACCTCCTAGAGCAGCCGTACGACGCCGGATCCCTCACCTTAGGTACTGACACCCCGGGCAGCATGGAGTCCAACAATCCTCTTATTTTGTTGGCCTTGCGCCCCTTCCAGATCCTTACCTTACGCTTGCAGAAAGGCAGCAAATGAGCCGCCCCGATATCACAACCCCCACCAACCGGGACCAGAGAGCTGCTGCCCGAAAAAATCCCTTGCGCTGGGGCGTGAATTACACGCCCAGCGAGGGCTGGTTCCACTCGTGGCAGGACTTTGATGCTGATGCCGTGCGGGCCGATTTTGAGTCAATTGCCAAGCTGGGTCTTGACCATGTGCGGATTTTCCCGCTGTGGCCGTTACTGCAACCCAACCGGTCACTGATCCGTCCGGCCGGGATTGCCGATGTGGGCCGCGTGGTGGATGCCGCTGCGGAGTTCGGTTTGGACGTCTCCGTGGACGGCTTGCAGGGGCACCTTTCAAGCTTTGATTTTCTGCCGTCGTGGGTGACGAGCTGGCACCGGCGCAACATCTACACCGACCCGCAGGTAGTGGACGCCGAGGCGCAGCTGATTGTGGCCCTGGCCGCCGAGGTGACCTCACGTCCCAACGTGCTGGGCATGACGCTGGGCAATGAAACGAACCAGTTTGCTGTAGCGCGCCACCCCGAACAGCAGGTCACCTCACCGGCGGAGATGGGCGAATGGTTCGCAACCTTGCTAGCTGCCGCCCGCAAAGCATGGCCTACAGGCATGCACCAACACAGCTTTGATGACAACGCCTGGTTTGTGGATAGCTGTCCGGTTACTCCCCGACACGCGACATCCCTGGGCGACGTGACCACTGTGCATTCGTGGGTATTCGTGGCCGTGGCGCGTTTGTTCCCGCAGGGTCACCCCGCTCGCACCCTTTTCGCTGACTACCTGGTGCAGCTAGCGGATGCCTATTCCAACGACCCCACACGGCCTATCTGGCTACAGGAAATCGGTGCCCCACATCCGGCTGTCCCTGTGGAAGGTGCCGCGGACTTCCTCGAGCAGAGCCTTAGGCCAGTGCTGGACACTCCTAATTTGTGGGGTGTGACGTGGTGGTGTTCTCATGATGTCAGCAGGAAACTAGCCGACTTCCCCGAGCTGGAATACTCTCTAGGCCTACTGGATTCTGAGCGTCGGGTTAAGCCGGGCGGGCAGCGATTGGCGGAACTGATTGCCGCGGAGAAGACCAACCCCACGGCGCCAGTCTGGCGATCCACGGCCCTGTCCTTTGACCCGGGTGATGAAGCCACAGGTGTTGGGCGCTCAGTGGCTGATCCTTCCGGCGCCTTGTTCCCGGCGTGGTTGGAACTAACCGCTTCCGGTCAGAAGCCCGCCCTGGTGCGAGCATCCCAGAGGGAGAACTCCCGCTACCTCGCTGCCCGCGGCATCACCGACGTGAGAAATATCAGCGATGCTCACAGCAGTACACACTCCGGGTGCCAAGACTAGAAAGCGGGGAACTCCATGTGGGATGAGGTGCAGCCTAGGGACTGCGAACAAGGTTGGGAACTATTGCCAGAAAGCGGCTGGTTTGCACTGATGGCATGGACGGCCGGTCCGGAGAATCTCAGCCGATCCGCCCAGGAAGATGCGGAGAAGAAGGTGCGCGTTATGCAAGTCCTTCACGAAGTGGAATCCCACACCGCCGCGCCTTTCACCGCGAAAGACAGGCATACCGTGAACGAGGCAGTAAATGAGTTTCTGCTCGATGCCGGGGTCGCCGCCCGGCCCCCGGGTTTTGACTGGTTCCTGCGCCTCCCGCAAGGTTGGCCGGTGGTGATTTCGTTAGCTGAGGAGCTCGGGTCACAAATCACCCTGGCTTGGGAAAACGGGACTCATCCGGCCAAGCTTCGACCGCTGTTTCACCGGGTAGTGCAAGATTTTTACGCCACTGCCCCGCGCTAGGTTGCCCCGGCAGCCTAGGCGCGGAGGGCCCGTGGGAACCGAGGATTCGCGCGGCCCCTAGCCGCCATTCCTACGCCCGTGAAGCATCAAGGCATGACCCGTGTTTCACCCCGAGCCGACGGTGGCAGCGGCCAGTCCGCCGGCGGAATTGAGGAAGCCATGAGCCACGATGGCGCTGCCGAAGCTGCGCGTGAAAATGCATGGGTTCGTCCCAGTTTCGCCAAGGGGCTGTACTTGGGCAATTTTGACATCGATCTGATCCATCCCCACCCGCAATCCACTGCCGATGACGCCGAACGCGGTGAAGCATTTCTGAAAAAGGTTGATGCCTATGCCAGAAGCCTTGACGGCGCCAAGGTCGAGCGGGATGCAAAAATCCCCGACGAGTACTTTGCTGGACTGGCGGAACTGGGCGCCTTTGGTATGAAAATCCCTGTGGAGTACGGCGGCCTAGGTTTGAACCTCACATACTACGGCAGAGCGCTGGCCATCTTGGGTAGCGTTCATCCGGCCTTTGGTGCACTACTTTCAGCTCATCAGTCTATTGGGGTACCCGAACCCGTAAAAGTATTTGGTACAGCTGAACAAAAACAGAAGTACTTGCCGCGCTGTGCCGCGGGTGCTGTCACAGCGTTCCTGCTCACCGAGGCGGACGTTGGCTCCGACCCTGCCAGGATGGGTTGTTTAGCTGTGCCCTCGAAGGACGGGTCCGAGTACATTTTGGATGGCGTAAAACTATGGACAACCACCGGCGCCATTGCAGAACTTGTGGTCGTCATGGCTCTTGTTCCCTCACGGGGGCTCGATGCTCTAGGACGCATAACAGGCGGCATCACAGCGTTCGTGGTGGAGGCAGACCCCCCCCGGCATCACAGTGGAGAATCGCAACGAATTCATGGGACTTCGCGGTATTGAAAATGGTGTGACTCGTTTCCACCAGGTGCGTGTTCCCGCTGAAAATCGTTTGGGGCGGGAGGGCCAGGGTTTGAAGATCGCCCGGGAATGATCCAATGCAGGGGCCCAGTGGGGCTTGCCCGTTGGACAGCATGAGGCGGTTGGCAAGAAACTGGCCTTCATGGCGGCCACTACTTTCGCCCTGGAAGCTGTGTTCGAGCTCTCCGCAGCCCTAGCCGATGCGGGCATGAAGGACGTCCGTATCGAAGCGGCACTCGCCAAACTATGGTCCTCCGAATTTTCCTATACGTGTGCCGATGAACTGGTTCAGATCCGCGGCGGTCGCGGCTACGAAAGCGCCGCGTCCCTCGCCGCACGAGGAGAGCGTGCCATCCCAGCCGAACAGCTGTTGCGTGGCAGTCACGGCTCCGCGTAGAAACCTTGTTCAATGAGCTGTGGCACAACACCGACGATTCGGATGAGTCACTCAGCGAGGAACTCTTGGCCGGAGACTTCACCTGGCTTGAAGAGGGAGTGCTCGATCCTTCGGAGGGTACAGGAGCCTGGATTGCCGACGCCTCAGACGGGGCGTCTCTTCAGGAAAATCAACACCGCAAATATCGCTGACACGGTCCATGCTCGGCAAAAAACAACGCGGGGGTGGTTATTACTATTCGCAGTGCGTCTACGCACTGCGAATAGTAATAACCACCCCCGCGTCGGGTGAAACGAGAAATATTAGCCGTCAGTCTTGACGATGTACACATCGCACGGGGCGTTATGTGAGACGGCGTTCGCCACGGAGCCCAGAACGCGGGCCAAGCCCTGCATGCGCACGTTGCCAACAACGATCAATTTGGCTTTGAGCTTGGTGGCCTCTTCGATCAAGACGTCGGCAGGCTTGCCCAAGGCGGAGGAGTACTCGGTCTTGACACCGCTAATCTTCAGCTCTTCCGCAACGCGCTGTGCAACGCGCTCAGCCTCATCGGCCGTGGAGAGGAACCACTCGTCGTTGCCGATGGAAACCTTCTCGGTTCGGTCTTCGCCAAATGCTGTAACCACGCGCAAGGTGTAGCCAAGTGATTTGGCTAGTTCTGCCGCAACGCGTGCAGCCTTCATGGACGTTGTGTTGCCGTCGACGCCGACGATGATGATTCCAGCCATTTGCTTCATCCTTTGGTTGCTCCGAAACACCGGTGCTTTGCGCACCAGCACCAATCTTGTCCCCTACTTTAGCCACAAATGCCTGCACTTTGGCCTAAACGTGCCCGAACTTACCCTCCTGTTACGCCGCCAATAGTAATCGTCTGCGCTCCACGGATGCTCCGTTGCCTACAGCTACGAGGGTTCGGTGAGCGCATCGGCCAGGATCTCCAGCACGTGGCGGTACTCTTCCCCCGTGGCTCGGCTCATACCCAGTTCACACGTCCTATTGCAGGAAGCATGGGCGGAGGCGCCCATCGTGGCCACCTCGGCTGCCTGGGCTTGCGTCGCTGAGGCCGTCAATTCCGGGTGCAGCATGCCCCGGTCCCCGGCAAAGCCGCAGCAGCCCCAGCTTTCCGGGACGTAAACCGAGTTCGCAACGGCCTGTGCCAGCTCCACCAAGGATGGATTCAGTCCCAAGCGCACCGACGAACAAGTTGGATGCAACGCAAGGGAATCCAGCCGCGCCCATGTTCCACCCAAGAGCGGCAGTAAACGTTCGGCCGTGAATGCCACGGCGTCAAGGACCCGCAGCGGCCGCTGTCCCGGGCTCAAAACCTCGTTTTCTAGGGTGTGCAGCAATCCTTCGGTGCAGCTGGAGGCATCACAAATGATCTCCAACTCCCCGTCCCGCGTTGCCTGGCGCAACAGGGCCAGCGTTCGCGTGTGCATCTGCGCCAACCCATCCACCATCCCCTTCGATGACCACGGCGTTCCACAGCACGCACTGTCAATACCATCCGGGACCAGCAACTCAACCCCAGCCGCGAAGCACAATTGCTCAAAACTTGCCTGCACTCCAGCCGAACCACTGGCAGCAGGACCAAACATGACGTTCACACAGGCGGGAAAATACACGGCCACCGCTTCCCCCACAGGTGCTGGCCGACGTCGCGCCTCCCCTCCTGCGGGAAGCTCCCCTGAATACAGGGGGAGGGTGTCAGCACCAAGCACCTTGCGCCCGAGCTTATTGGCGGGAAGTACGACGGCGGCTGGCACCTTCGCGGCCACGTCCAGTGCCAGCGAGGCCCCCTGAGTCACGGGCCCCCAATGCTTTGCAGCCGTACCCCACACCGCCTTTTCCACTGTCCCGGCAGCCTGCGCACGCAGCCGCTTCACCAAAGTACCCGTGTTGATGTCCACAGGGCAGGCGGTTTGGCACATGCCATCCACGGCGCAAGTGTCTACGCCGGCGTAATCATAATCCGCCGCTAGGGCATCGGCGAGAGCATCATCGCCATCTGCCCGGGCCGTCGCCATATCGCGGAGAGTGACAATGCGCTGGCGCGGGGTCAGCGTCAGATTCTTGCTGGGGCACACCGGTTCGCAATAGCCGCAGGAGACACAACGGTCCACTTCCGGGTCTACGGCCGGGGGCGCAGACTTTATATGGTTCAAGTGTGCTAATGGGTTCTCTTCGAGAATTACCCCTGGATTCAGCATGCCCGTTGGGTCGCACAATGCCTTGATCCGGCGCATCACCTCATACAACTCATCCCCGTACTGGCGCCGCACAAACGGTGCCATGACCCGCCCTGTGCCATGCTCGGCCTTAAGCGAGCCACCCTCCCCGAGCACCACGTTCACCATGTCCTCGGTGAAGGCGGCATAGCGGTCAAGCTCGTCCTTGCTGGCAAAATTATCCGTCAGCATGAAGTGAATGTTGCCATCTTTGGCGTGCCCAAAAGTAACCGAGTTTTCGTAGCTGTATTTGGTAAACAACGTCCCCAGCTCCCGGCACGTGCGCGCGAGCGCAGGAACCGGAACAACCACATCCTCAAGCAGTGCGGTGGTGCCTGGAGGGCGAGCCCCGGCCACCGCGGTGTACAGCCCCTTGCGCAAGTGCCACAACTCTGCACGCACCTTAGCATCGGTACTAAAACCCGCCGGCCCCTCCAATCCCAACGTTGCCGCGAGTCGCACAGCCTTCGCATTGAGCTCAGCAAGCTCGCCCGCGTTGCCTGTTTGGTATTCCACAAGCAACGCCGCATGGTGTGCAACCTTAAGATCCCGCACAACTGCGGGTACTTGACTCAGTCCCTGCCCCACCCGCAGCGACAGCGCATCCATGAGCTCAACCGTGGCTGCTCCGCTGTGCACCAACGCCGGCAGCGCGGTGTTGGCCGCCTCGAGATCCTTAAAGACCAGCAGCCCGGACGTGGCGTGAGCCAGCCGTGAAACAGTCCTAAAGACGGCCTCAGCCACGAACCCAAGCGTCCCTTCACTACCAACAACAAGGTGCGCCAGGATATCAACGGGATCGGAGAAATCAAGGAGTGAGTTAAGTCCGTAACCCATGGTATTTTTCATGGCGAATTGTCGTTCCACGGTGGCACGCGACTGCGGATTCCTGCGCACCCGTTCCGCCAACTCGCCAAGACCCTTGTAGAGTTTCGGCTCCAGAGACCGGAGCCGGGCAGGTGCGTCGGCGGCGCCCGTGTCGATAACGGTTCCGCTGGGGAGCACCAGTGTCATTGATTCAAGAGTCTGGTAGGCATTATCCGTGGTGCCACAGGCCATCCCCGAGGAGTTATTGGCAATCACTCCCCCCACGGTGCAAGCAACCTCGCTTGCGGGATCAGGTCCAAACTTCCGTCCATAGCGCAACAGCCGGGCATTTAAATCCCGTACCGTAACTCCCGGCTGCACGCGCACACGGGCACCGTCGTCGAGCACTTCAATATCTCTAAAGTTCTTCCGCACATCTACCAGCAGACCGGCGCTGACCGCCTGACCGCTCAGGCTTGTCCCGCCGGAACGCAAGGTTAATGGCAGTCCACGAGCGGCGCTGACCATCATCAGTTTGGCCACTTCAGTAGCATTTTCCGGGACGGCCACTGCCTGTGGGATCAGCAGAAAGTGTGAGGCGTCATGGGCGTTTGCGTGGCGGTCAAGGGCACGTGTGCGAGTTTGCTCCGGCGCCGCCATCGCCGCCGTGACTTCCTTTAGCAGCGGCCCACTTAACGCCGCGTTACCCCCGTTAACCGCACTTCTATGCCCCGGCATGCCTGCCCTTTCCGTCTTCTGTTTCTGTTTCTGTTTCTGTTTCTGTCGATTTCAGAGCTTCACATTCAAAACACAAAGCGGCAGCAACCAATTGGCCCTCTAGCTAGTCTTGTGCGGGGTCTGCCGCAAAGCAAGCAGCTCGCATGAACCGGCTGTCATGAACTAATAGTGGGCCCTCATGCCCCCTATGCTGTTGCTAGCAGCTAACAACCTTTATTTTTGGGAGCCCCATGACCATCTCTACAGCAGATCTTTATGACGAGCGCGGTTCAGAGTTAACCTCGGTGTCACTCCAATTTCGGGATTTCGGTGCTGTCGCCGCGTTTAGCGGCCCGGCCCGCACCGTCAAGTGCTTAGAAGACAATTCCTTGGCGAAGGCAACTTTGGCAACTCCCGGCGAGGGCGCCATTTTGGTTATCGACGGCGGCGGCTCACTGCGTACTGCCCTGATGGGAGACATGATCGCCCAACTCGCTGTGGACAACGGCTGGGCCGGAGTCATTATCCATGGCTGCGTCCGTGACAGCGTGGTGCTTGGAACCATCAATCTAGGCATCAAAGCCCTGGGCACAAATCCTGCCAAGAGCAGTAAAAACGGTATAGGCCGCGTTGATGTCCCAGTCAGCTTGGGTGATGTCATCATTGTTCCCGGAGCGATGCTCTACGCCGACCCCGACGGAATCCTTGTGGCCCCGCCTCTTACATAGCTGAGAGACTCAGGGTTTGAAGTTAGCTGGTCCGCGTAGGGGCTCCAGTTGGTTCTTCTTCTCCGCTGGAAGTCGCACCAAGGTATTGCTAGGTTCATGGAAGAACGCCAGCACAGTTTCAGCTATGACGCATTTACTTTCAGTGACCGGATCAAAAATGGCATAAGCCACTGTGAAACTTGCCCCCTTTATGGCACTGATCCACAACTGCACGCTCGCCGCAACGTTGCGGTAATTCAACTGGGCCAGATATCTAACCCTGTGCTCCACCACTAGTGCCTGCACACCGGCGGCCAGTTCGGAAAAGATGGGCATCTCCACATCAGTTCCAGGGAGCCCGGTTCCCGATGGAGGGCCAAAGGCATGCACCCTGGCCTCCTCGAGGATGCGCAGAACTTCTACGTTGTTGATGTGCCCATAGGCGTCCATGTCTCCCCAGCGCATGGGCACCGCCAGCGTGAGCCGCTGGCCGTCGTCGAACTTTTCCTGCACAACTTTCATTTCAATCCGCCTCTTTCTCCTGGCACATCTTTACTTCGGGCACGATAGCCAGTCATCACGCTGCCGTGCGGCCTCAGTCTGGTTCATGGAAAGGCCATTCACGGCTCAAGATGGCGTAGTGGCGGAGGGTAATCCATTCGCCTTTGCTCCAGTCAGCTTCCACAAATGTGGCCTCCAAGCGCATCCCCAGCCGGGTCATCAGGGATGCTGACTTTTCATTCCTGTCATCGCAAATCCCCTCTACCCGGTGCCATCCAAAGTGGTTGAAGGCAAGGTCCAACGCTGCGGTACATGCAGCGAAGGCCACACCGCGACCTTGGACTGTGGGGCTGAAAACGAAACCGATTTCTCCCCGCCGCCAATTATCGCCATCCCACTTCAGCAGTACCTCTCCCACGATTTCAGGGGAAGATCCCAGCTCAACGGCCAGATCCAACCACTGTCCGGGGGTGGCAAAATCACGTTGGGCAACCATTGCATCAACCGTCAATTCGGTGTCGACCAAGGACTGCGGAGGGTGCGGGAGATATCTTGCCACTTCTGCCAGCGACCTATATGCGTTCACGGCCGGCGCATCCGCCACCGCGATGGGGCGGAGGCGGATGTCTTCCGCCCCGCAGTCTGCTGGCGCCTTGGCAGAGGATTTGGCAGGCGCTTTGGCAGGGACTTGAGCATGGACTTGAGTATGGAACGGATAGATCGGCTGTGCGGGGATGGGGACCTTTGAAGTCTCACAAGACATGTTCAGATCCTAATGGAATTCCCCCGCGTCAGGCCCGAACAGCATCTGCCAATAGATATATTGCGCTCCCCACCCGCGTCCTGCTAGGTGTTCGAGCCGGCTGAACCGTTGGTCAGAGGCCGGTTCAGGCGCTGGTTCAGGCCCTAGTTCAGGCCCTAGTTCAGGAGCCGCCTCAGGCGCTATCTCTCGCGGCAAACAGTCAGACTCGTTCGATAACATGGCTTCATGCCTGCCGCTCCAACAACTCGCCGACGCGTGGAACTCATTCTGGTTCCACTCGTTTCCGCTTTTTGTATGGCCTTCATCATCGGCGCAATAGTACTGGACCGCGACAGCGCCCCGTGCCCCTCTCCCACATGGGATAACAACCTCTCACTGTCATTGGGAAACAGCGGCAGCGTCAAGGCTGCAGCAGTCACTGCTTGTCCGGACGCGGATTGTGTCCCGACCTCTCCCACGTTCGCCAAGAGCTCTCTCGGAGACTCGCGCATCCTCACCCAGCAAAGGGACGGATCGTGGCTGCTGGTCTTGGGTGCGCCACCTCCCACAGCTGTTAGTTTCAGGGTCTACGACCAAGACGGCAAGCTCTTGGCTACCCAATCCACGGCACTGAACTGGACACGCGTGTCAGGCAACGAGCGCTGCGGCGGCAGGATGGCGAACATCAACGTGGCATTCGACGTCCCCTAGAGTTGGCTTTCCCCAGGCGGCTCACTAGCGCGCTTCACCCAGTTGCGCGGCCCGTAAAGACTGTGGCGCACATCTTT
This sequence comes from Arthrobacter sp. TMP15, assembly GCF_039529835.1. Lineage (NCBI taxonomy): Bacteria > Bacillati > Actinomycetota > Actinomycetes > Micrococcales > Micrococcaceae > Arthrobacter > Arthrobacter sp. TMP15. The sequence continues at coordinate 111,483 of NZ_CP154262.1, read as the reverse complement.
TAGCTCACACCTTCTGGCTCACCAATTGTGTGGAGCCGGGTTGCGGGCGCTGGGCAGCGCATTGTTTGCCTGCCATTGGTGCACCCATGCTGGAAGCTGGAGACCCTGCGGCGGCAGCCCAAAGACCTCAAGCAGCTGTTCCATGGGGATGGGTCGTCCCTTACCTACAAAGCGCATCCACACGATGGACTGAGCGTAAATCTCGCCAGTTACCACCATTCGTTGCTCAAAATAGAAGCCCCGCTCATCGGTGCCGATAATCCGCGTCTCCATGGAGTATTTTTGCCACAGTTGCAGCGACTTTCTAAAAGATATAGTTTCCGCCCCTGATACGGGACTCCAGCCCCGGCGCAGCATTTTCTTCCATGCCCCGCTGCGGACTATCAGATCCATACGGCCCAAATCCATCAGGGAGAAGTACATACCGTTGTTCAGGTGACGCGCTACATCTATGTCGCTTGGCCATACACGCATGGGCACGCTCGAGTTGCCCCACAGTGTCGCGGGAGGTCTGCGCCATGAACAGAAAATATGAAAGAGAGTACGCAATAAGAGGTGCATGACTACATGTTACTTGCTAGTAACATAATGCAGCTTGAGCATGTCTACCTGTTTACAAAGTAAATCAAAACCCCTGTGACCCACGTGCCTGCGGCCATGGCCGCAAAGCCAAATTCTGCCAGTATCCCCAGCCCCATGGCCCTCAAAGCTGCAAGCGATGAAGAGATAGCGGGTCCCACTTCTTTCTTTCGAGCAAATTCCGAGAGAAACAGGCCCAGAACAAAGCCCACCAGTAAGCCCACCACTGGAATTACAAAGAAACCTACAACGCCCAAAACCACGCCGATCAACACAGACCGCCCAGGTATGGAGCGTTCCTTCATGACGCGGCCCGTCAGCACAGCACTCGAGACCATGCCCGCCGCAACAAACAGTAAGCCGATACCGAAAATAACCCACCCCAGCGGAGACCCCAACACCAGCGCCCAAACGAACAGGCTGACGGCGATCAATATGCTGCCAGGAAGCACGGGAATGATAATGCCCGCGGCCCCAACCGCTATTGCCAATCCGCAAATAATTGTCCAAATAATCTGAGCGTCCATCCTGCAATGATCCCATTTATTTTCTGCGGCTTACTGCTTTTGTGAAGGTGGCTCCCCCTGCGCCAAATCCCTTTGCGCGCTTTTCCTGCGGACTTCCAATGCTTGGTGCTGTTGGTTGGGGGACGACGGCGGTTCTTGCGTTGTGGGGGTGGGTACGGCTCGGGTTTCGGCTTGTGTAGCTGAGGCGTGGTGGGGTCTGAGTAGATATTGCTTAGAATGTTTCTTCTAGGAACTATAGCGTTTCGGTCACGACGGGCGTAGACTTGTGGTATGAGTATTCCGGTGATGGCCCCCGGGGAACGGGGCGAGGAAGCCACACAGGATGTGGCCGCACTCCTTGGTGCGATAGCCGCTCTTCCTTCTATTGAACCCTTCGGCACTGACAATCCATCCTTGGCAGGATTACCGCCACTGATTGGCTTTCCCCCGCCACAGCCGGAGCCGCCCTCTCAGTTAGGTGTGGTGCGTGGTGTTCATGATGGTGCTATCGCCGCTTTGGCGGTAGTGAAGCGTTTAGAAGACGCTACCGCGGCGTGTAAAGCGGCCCTGTTGGGACGATTAATGGGTGCGGTAGAAGTAGAACGAGTTTTAGTTGATCTAGACCGGAACCAATCATCACTAGCGCAAAGTAGTGCCGTGTTGGAAGCAGCTTTGGTCTTAGGGATCCCTGAACGAACAGCTGCCGCACTCACGCATCACTGCGTGGAGGTTCTAAAACACCCAGTCACGTTCAAGGCTTTACAAGCAGGGGTTTTATCTTGGCGGCACGCATGCACGATCGCTGATGAGATCACCACTGTCAAAGAGAGCAGTGGCATCAGTGCCCCTGAAGTCGCCGCTTTCCAGACCCGATTGCTGGTGCTAGCACCCGGGGCTACCGCATCAGTGTTTGCCTCCAAAGCCCGCCGGGCCCGTGAGTCAACATTCCCAGATACCCTCACCACCGCCACCAAGGAAGCCTTCACACGGCGTAAAATGTTCTGCGAAGAAGGCCGCGACGGGATGTCCTGGCTAAGCCTGCATCTACCCACCCTGGCCGCAGCAGGAATCATGACGCACTGCACCCGCACAGCACGAGCCATCAAAAACCACACCAACACCCACCCCACACCACACCCTAACCCCGGCCCCGACCCCAGCTCCGGTCATGGTTCCGGTTCTGGGAATGGGGTTGGGGGAGATCGTGGGGAATACAGAACTCTGGATCAACTTCGTGTTGACGTTGCTGCACTACTACTGATGGGCCAAGAACTACCCGCCAACAACTACACCAAGACCGGCAGTAACAACACCAGCAAGACCAGCACCAGCACCAACGCTCCTGAGCGCAACAACGACGATCGGAACAACAACGATCGCAGCAACGCTCCTGACAGCAGTTCCAGGCCCGGCACCAGCAAGACCAGCACCAGCAGCAACGCTCCTGACTGGGGTCACCGCGGTGGCAGTGCTGGTACTTCCGGGCACTGTACTAGCGAGAGTAGTTCCGGGGGATTTAGCTCGGGCTTTGGGGTGAGGTTGGTTGATCCGGAGCCTATCTGGACACACACAGATCCTGACCCCAACACTCACGTAACCACAGACCCTGACCCCAAAGACCGTGATGCCACAGGCGGTGGTGCCATAGGTGGTGGTGCCATAGGTGGTGACGTGCGTGAATCCTGCCTTGGACGTGAGGCTGACTCCCTGCATAATCCAGGTAACCCGATTCAGGGGTACCTCCCTGTTCAAGAGCGCCCCGCGGCTGAGAAGGGGGCTGGGAGGGGATTAGGTGGTGAGGGCAGTGCGGTGGATGATGCGCACCCTGCCCTTGCCCAGGACGTCGCTGGCGATAGTGGTGTAGATGCTGGTGTAGATGTTGGGGTGGATGTTCTGGTGGTGGGGGAGTTAGTGGGGGATGGGTCAGGTTTCGTCAATGGGGTCATTGACGGGATCGTGGAAGATCAGCAACAAGAATACTTAGACCAGCTTCACGCACTGGCTCAGGGGAAAGTCATTACGGATCCGCCGCTACCAAAGGCATTGATTCTCCTGAAGGTTCCTTTCCTGGGCTTGTTAGGGATAACTGATGAGCCCGCGGAGCTTGTGGGTATCGGCACCGGTCCGGTACCAGAAGAAATCGCAAGGAAACTCATGGCAGCCTCACACACGTTCCTGCGCGTGCTCACCGATCCGATCAGTGGGGAAGCGTTAGCGTTGAACCCTGACCGGTACACACTTAGCAACGCTGAAAAAGCTGTGCTGCAAGCCCTGACTGGGGGTTGTTACATCCCTAATTGTCCTTATCCAGTAATGGACACTGAGCTGGATCACCTGAACGCGTGGGAACACGGGGGGACCACGGCCATGACTAATCTTCGCCCTGCCTGCGCACGTCACCACCGCCTCAAGCACTTCAAGGACGATAAAGACCGCCACGGTAACTACCGCCGCTATCAAGAACCACACCGGCAAAACATTCGTCTTCGTGGCTGGACCCCTCAACCCACCCCCGACGGACGCATCGGCTGGATCACCCCATCAGGGAACTACCAAAAACCCCAACATCAAGAACCCCAACGCACCCAATACCCCACCTGGCTCAAAAAACACATCAACCACACCCTCAACCCACCAAAAGAAAACACCACCAAACACCACAAAAAACGCCACAAGTAGCCACGTCGGCGTTAACAATGCACGGGAGTGAAGTACCTGCGGCCTAGACTTTCTGTGTGACCACACTGCAAAAGAACATCCCCCCAGCAGGTGCCCGCTCTGCCTCAGCCTTTCTGCGGCGACCTACAGCTTTTGCCCGCTCGGCCACGCACCCCATCATCCTTTCCAGTTTGGTGGGCATACTCTCTCTCACCGTGTATTCAATATTCTCCTGGCTGCAATGGCGGAGCTTCACCATCCGCTCGTGGGATCTGGGTATCTTCACTCAATTGGCCAAGTCCTACGCGAACTTCAGTCCGCCCATCGTGAGCCTCAAGGGCGAGGGTTACAACCTATTAGGCGATCACTTCCACCCCCTCCTCGTCCTTCTCGCACCCGTTTATCGCCTATTCCCCAGCGCCTATACATTGCTCGTGATACAAAACGTATTGCTGGCCCTCTCCGTCCTGATTGTGTGCCACTACGCAATTAAGCGGCTAGGAAAACTCCCCGGCGTGTGCATCGGGATCGGCTACGCGCTGAGCTGGGGACTGGCATCAGCGGTCGATTCCCAGTTCCACGAGGTTGCTTTCGCGGTCCCGTTGCTGGCACTCTCACTAGTTGCCCTACTTGACGAGCGGTGGCGATCTGTATGGATCTGGGCGTCCCTGCTTGTGTTTGTCAAAGAAGATCTGGGTCTGACAGTGTTTGTTATCGGCCTTGTCATGGCATGGCGCGCCCGGACCGCAGCAGGCCTATGGCTCTCCCTCTGGGGTGTTGCTTGGTTTGTGCTCGCAACCAAAGTCATCTTGCCGGCCATGAACCCCGGGGACCAGTGGGCGTATCAAAGCCAGCTGAATATCAATGGGCTACTCCGCGACCCGGGCTCACTTTTCCACCCGGACAAGGTCACAACAGTTCTGCTGCTTCTGCTCATCACAGCCGGACTCGCCCTACTATCTCCCTTGATATTGATCGTCTTACCCACCCTGGCATGGCGCTTCCTCTCGGATCTGCCCGTTTATTGGGGCCAGGAATGGCAGTACAGTGCGGTGCTCATGCCGATTGTTTTCTGCGCTGCCATTGATGCGCTCTCGCGCCGAAAACTACTCAATTCTATTCGGCTAAGACAACTTGCAGGCATAAGTATTCTGCTGGTTTCCATTGTACTGACGAGCCAATACGCGTTTGGGAAACTGGCTCATCCAGATAAGAACTTCCCGCTCACCACAGCGGCATCTTCACAGAGGGCCTTGGCGGCAGTGCCCGACGGCGTGAGCGTCGAGACAGATATCTCACTGATGAGTTACCTGACCGACCGAACCGAAGTTTATTGGATCGGCAATAAGAATCCGGCTCCAGATTACGTACTGATTGATGTCTCCGGGCGCTCCGACATTACTCCTACAACCGCGGCCACTGAGGCCGAACAGCGCTTCCCTGGCACCCGTTTCACCACCGTCTTTGCAGACGCACGTTATCAAGTGGCTCAACGCCAGTAGAGCAGAGCTACCACCTTCGTGGCAGCACCGCTGATTCTCAGATAGTGGCTAGCGTCTTCCGTGCGGTATCAATAAGCTCACCGCAGGAGCGCTTGTAGGTCCCAGGCTCGTAGGTTCCAGCTTCTAGGCCTTGGGGTTGAGAATCTGCTCGAACGAGTGGAAATTCTCTCACTCATCCGCAATTCCGTGCATAGTGCCGTGCCCCTAAGAACCCCATAGACCCCGTCCCAATTTGGAATAGAAACAGCCTCAAACTGAGGGCGGTCCGAATAGGCACTGACCGTCGTTTCCGGGGCCGCAGAGCCCAAAGTTCCACCAACTGGATCGGCGAGGAGCCAGTGCCCTAATCGACGCTCTTTATCTTCACCACGAAAACAGCACCCAAAAGTCCGATGACAGCTGCTACAACATAGAGCGTCACGTAGCCACCGAAAATTGTGACAAGCGGCCAAGCAATAATCGGCGCAATGACCTGTGGCAGAGAATTCGCCACGTTAATCACTCCCATATCTTTGCCCCGACTGGTTGCCGACGGCAGAACTTGCGTAAGAAGTGCGAAGTCAACAGCCAAGTAAACTCCGTAACCAATCCCTAGGACAGCAGCTCCCACGAGCGCACCGGCCCACGTTGGGAAGAACGCCAAGATCAGCGCAGCTAAGGCGATGATGGCTGACGATGCGATGACGAATGGTTTACGTTTGCCCACCCTGTCTGTCCACCGTCCACCAATGACTGCAGTGATTAACGTCAGCACGGCGTAGACACCGGTGAGTATCAAAACACCGAATTCCGGGTTCTCAAAACCCACAGCATCGGTCAGGAAGAAGAGTAAATACAAAGTCACCAAATGATTGCCCACATTGACCAGGAATCTGGTGATCCACGCCCACGCAAAATCAGGGTACCGCTGCGGGGAGATCCAAAAGCCCTTGACAAAATTCGGCCACGTGAAGGGTGGTTTGTCCCGCGCATCAAGCACTTGGTCGTTTGCCAAGAACAAGTAAGGAACCATGCCAACCAACAGGGCCACAGCGCAAATAATGAATCCAAGCGAGAAATTCCCTGCCACTCCTGCAGCAATAGCGGCGCCCACAAGGATTCCCACCACGGTGCCCATCGAAGCGAGCCCGCCAATGGTGCCGCGCTGTCGCACCGGAACTTGGTCTGGAATGGCGGCCGTCGTGGCCGCGAGCGCACCGTTTGCACCCAATTGAACAACGCACCAAAGTAATGTCATGGCGGCAATGCTCGGTGCCCCAGCCAGACCTAACAATCCAATGATTCCCAACAGGGCTCCGATGAACACCCATGGAACCCGCCGGCCAAACCGTGAGGTTGTTCTGTCGCTGAACGTACCAAAAAGTGGGTTGGCAACAAGTGACACAGCAGCCCCGGCACCTGTCACCAGCGCTAGAATGCCTTCCTTGTCAGCTTCGCTGAAATCTGCAGCCTGTTGTCCAAGCAATACCTGGATAGGACCAAAGAATGCTGCATTGATGCCTACATTGACCAGCACTATGGAGGCAGTCCACCGGTGTTTTACATTGCTAGTTGGCTCAGCCAAGGCCGTATTACCGGGCCCCTGTTGAGGGAGACCCTCGGTATGTTTGTACTTCACGGTGACTTCAGCCTTCCCCGCCTGGTGCCTTGTCACACTAGTATCCGCCTCAGCTTACCCGTCAACACGTCCTTGATCGCTGGTGTTTCGAATTTGTTCAATGATGCGCAACGACGCCACGGAATCTGCTGGGTCCACCGGAACATCTCCACCGGAGAGGACGGCCGCAGAAAGTAGCTCATAGAATAAGGCGAAATTACCGCGCACAGTTGGCACGGGCATCGCGACTCCGTCATGGCCAAGCAGGCCCCAACATTCCTGCGGGTCTACTCCATACTCAGGATTTCCTGGCAGGATGCCCGCCATCACTTGATTTTCCTGAATATCGGCAGTCACTTTTACGTACGCAGATTCCGAACCCAGAACACGGAACCTCGGTCCTTTTTGCGCAACATTGAGATTCATCCAGAGGTGTGAAATCACGCCGCTAACGTGCCGAAGTGCCACGAAAACGTCGTCGTCGGCTAATTCCGCTGGTCGCCGCGCAGCAAGTTCTCCATAGACAGCTGCCACGGGGCCAAACAGCTCAAGTGCCTGATCTATGAGGTGTGTGCCGAGATCAAAAAGCAACCCTCCGCCGTCGGCCGCACTCGCCTGCGCTTTCCACGCTTTGGTGATATCCGGTTGCCACCGCTCAAGCCGGGATTCAAATCTGCGCACTTCTCCCAGAGCACCTTCGCCGAGTAGTTTTTGCAGTGTTAAGAACTCCCCGTCCCAGCGACGGTTTTGATAGGTCGTCAAAAGCTGCCCACGCTCCTTGGCCAGCGCAATCAACGCCTCACCTTCTACACTTGTCAGCGTAAAAGGCTTGTCAACAACAACGGCACACCCGGATTCAAGTGCCATGGTGGCAAGAGCAACATGTGTGGCGGGCGGGGTTGCCACCACCACCAAGTCGATGTTCTCCTGGCTTCCCGTGCGATCCCACTCCAGCCGGGTGAGGATTGCAGCATTCGGATACGCGGCCTTGGCAGCCGCCTGGCGTTCCGGATCCGAGGTCACAATCACATCGAGGCTGAACTGCTCCAGTGAGGCCAGCGACGGCGCGTGAAAAACACTGCCTGCCAGCCCAAATCCTAGGAGTGCAGTGCGGATTTTTGGCGTCATGGCTCTTACCTTAGCTCGGGCTACTATTTGTTCCATGACATTACATGCCCCTAAAGTCAGTCCGGCACTGGAACCATCTGAGCAGGCCGCGCTAGCACGGACCCTTACCGGCGAGGGAGACGTGACAGTGTTTGTGGACGGAACTGCACACCGTCTCGGCGGCAACTCTAGGGATGCCGTAGTGGATCTGCTGTCCCGCCTCTCCCGTGGAGATACTGTCAGCGTGGCCAGTATTGCCGACCTACTCACCACCTCACAGGCTGCGGAGTTGGCGGGAATTTCACACACATTCCTGCGCAACCTCACGGATCGAGGGGAAGTAGGCGTGCAATACCGTGGCTCGCACAGGCGCATTCACCGGCAAGACATCATGGCTTGGTTATCCACACAAAAGGGTGTGCCACCAAAAGATCCCTCACAAGATCCGTCACAAACAGCTAACGAGTAGCCTGCCTGGTCCGCGCAGGAGTCCACCCTGCTAGTGTCAGCCCATGGACGCTACCGTGGGGAAATTCATCGCTGACTTCGCTGCCCTTGTGGCGTTGGCTCAAAAAGAATCAACGGCCTTGCCCGATGGCGGACGGTTCCTAGAGGAGCTGAACGATCATCTGGGCATCCCACCTGTCCAGCTCAGCGTTGTCGTGGAAGAAATCCCCTCTCACCGTTTGGTCGATGCTGACATCCTCTTGGCTGAAATGGCTGCTGCCGATCCGAACAGCCAGCTCTTGGGCATAGCCAACGACCAGCGAAACCACTTGTCACTCAGCGACATGATCCAGCACGCAGTTTCTTACAACAACTTTCCACTCTCTCAGCCGGACTACACGAACGTGGCTGTGGGCCCGGTCGAGCAGCGTCAAGTAGTGGCCATGGGACTGTGGCTCTTTAACTATGCAGGCTCTCCTGTGGCCGTGCTTCAGCGTGCAGCCAATCCACAATTTGGCCGCCAATTCGCTTCCCTTGAGGTCCTGGCACTGCACCCTTCAACAGCAGCTGCGTTGTTGGCTGGGGTACGTACTGGCATGGAGAAGCGCAGCGTCTTCAAGGGCCAAGTAATCTCCCTGGTGGGAAGTGACTACGGATCAAGTATTGCTGGCGTAACGTTTAATGTTCGCCCCGACCTGAGCAGCGCAGAGGTAATTTTGCCCGACGGCGTGCTCAACCGGGTGGAGGAACACACGTTGGGAATTGGGCGGGCCGCCGCAGCACTCAACGTCCACAGCCAGCATCTCAAGCGCGGGTTGTTACTTTATGGCCCGCCTGGCACCGGGAAAACCCACACTGTGCGTTATTTGCTCAGCCGCAGTGAGGGGGTCACGGCGGTCCTTTTATCCGGTGGTTCGCTGGCTCGTATCACCGAGGCCACCACGATGGCCCGGGCCCTTGCCCCGTCAATAGTTGTTCTAGAAGATTGTGACCTCATTGCCGAGGACAGGAGCTTTGGCCACGGTCCGCAGCCACTTCTCTTTGAAGTCCTTGACGCCATGGATGGGCTCGACAGCGACTGCGACGTGGCCTTTGTATTGACTACCAACCGTGTAGACATGCTCGAACGTGCTCTTGTGCAACGCCCGGGGCGCGTCGATCTGGCAGTGGAAATACCACTGCCTTCCGAACACGAACGCAAGGCGCTCTTGCAGCTGTATGCTCACGGAATCGGTTTCTCACTGGGATCTTTGCTGGCGGCAGCGGCGCAGTCCGCAGGGACAACGGCGTCGTTCGCAAAAGAACTCATCCGACGCGCGGTCGTGGCCGCATCCTTGGCCGGAGAAGACCCCGCAGATTCTCATCTTAGACAGGCCGTGGCCCAACTAATGGCAGACGACCAGGCCCTCACCCGCAACCTACTGGGCAGCACCGAGTTGGGCAGTCACCCATCTAGCGGCACCAGAAACCCCACCAGCAAGGAAGAGCAATCATGATCATAGGCGTTCCCGAAGAGGTAAAAAATAACGAGTTCCGTGTGGCCCTGACCAATTCAGGGGTCCATGAACTTACCCGGAGCGGTCACACCGTGCTGGTGCAAAATGGCGCAGGAGAGGGTTCTGGTATTACCGACGCCGAATATGCTGATGCGGGTGCGCAGTTGGTGGCATCTGCCGAAGAGTTGTGGGCGCGTTCGGACATGGTGGTGAAGGTCAAGGAGCCCATCAGTAGTGAGTATGCGTATTTCCGCAAAGGCCTGGTGTTGTTTACCTATTTGCATTTGGCCGCGGAGCCGGCATTGACGCGCTCACTGGTGGCCGCCGGAGTTACTGCCATTGCCTACGAGACAGTTCAAATTGGGCGCACCCTGCCTCTGCTGGCACCCATGTCTGCTGTGGCGGGACGGCTTTCAGTCCAGGTGGGCGCCCAATGCCTAACAGCCCCTGCTGGTGGGAAGGGGATGCTCCTAGGCGGAGTACCGGGAGTCCGTCCGGCGAATGTCACAATTTTGGGTGCAGGGGTTTCCGGCACCCACGCCGCTGCCATGGCTATTGGTGCCGGTGCTGACGTGACAATTTTGGACATCAACATTGACCGGCTGCAGGAACTTGACGCTCATTACCGTGGCCGGCTAAAAACTGTGGCCTCAAATTCGCTGGAGATCGAGCGGTCCCTCTTGCAGGCCGATTTGGTGATTGGATCGGTGCTCATTCCCGGTGCCAGGGCACCCAAGCTTGTGAGTAATGACTTGGTTTCGAGAATGAAGCCGGGATCGGTTTTGGTTGACATCGCCGTTGATCAGGGCGGCTGTTTTGCCGACACCCGGCCCACAACCCATGCAGATCCCACCTTCATGGTGCACAACTCAGTCTTTTATTGCGTAGCGAACATGCCAGGCGCAGTGCCGAACACCTCCACCTACGCTCTCACCAACGTGACCCTGCCCTACACCTTGGCGCTGGCCAACCTTGGTGTGGTGCCCGCCCTCACGGCTGATCCGGCCCTACTGGCGGGCCTGAACGTAGCAGGCGGCTCTGTCACCCACCATTCGGTTTCAAGCGCACACGGTCTTGCACTTGAGGAAAACTGGCGAGCGCTGTTGTAGACGCCGGGCACCGGCTCCACGCCAAGGGAGGGCACGTGACCCCAGCGTAACCAGATTGCATTTGAACCTCCTTTCTCTTTGTTGCCTGTTCACTACGAGAAATTCCCTCTAATTTAGGAGCAGGGGATATTGCGGATCTTACGAATCCAACGGGAGGCCGTCATGCGTCGCAGAACAATGTGTTCAGCTTTGGCACTGCTGGCCGGTGCTGCTCTGATTTTGGTTGGCTGCACGGGAACTGTGCCTTCCGACGTAGCATCGGGCAGTTCGCTCTCGTCTTCGGCCGTGGCACCCGGCACACCACTGGCAACTGCCACCGATGGGGCAAGTGCCACGCTTTCAGCGAATCCCCCGGAACCCACTTCGCCGAGCAGTAAACCGGCGCCCTCACCCACCAGCGCCTCACTGACACTGTTTTATATTGCCCAAGACGACGGCGGGACCTCGGGCCCGGTAGTTGGCTGTGGTGACAGTGCCGTTGCCACGACGAGCCCATCAGTGACTTTCTCTGACCCCGTCGAGGGAGCATTGCGGACGCTGTTAGAGAACCATTCAGAGGAGGTGGGACAGTCTGGACTGCACAATGCACTGTGGAACTCGGAGCTCTCAGTGAGTGCGATTGAGCGTTCGGGCGGAACTGTTACGGCACAGTTACGTGGCACTCTAATCCTGGGCGGAGAGTGCGACATCCCTAGGGTTGAGCAGCAGCTTTTGCTGACGGCAGGACAGGCGGAGGGAGCTCCTGTGGCCATTACCATCAACGGGAAAACGTTGAGTGAGGCCCTGAGTTTGAAATAGCCCACGTCTGCGAAAACTTTTGATGCCTATTTAGCAACAAAGGCTATATCCTGAGCTGGTGAACACTCCAAACTCCGGCGCCAATGCAGCCGCCGAAACCCTGTCAGAAGAAACCGTCGACGCTTTGGCCCGGGCTCAAAACGAAGCGGCGTCCACGCCCTCCACCACACCGGCCGCAGCCACTCACAGACATGACGCCCTGTTGTCCGCTCGAGCGGCAAACATCAAGCAGTCGGCGGTGCGTGATGTATTTGAAATTTCAATGCAGCCAGGCCTGGTTTCTCTTGCCGGCGGCAACCCTTACTTGCAGTCTCTGCCGCTGGATCGCCTAGCCGCCACGGCCGCAAACATCATCTCTGAGCATGGCTTGGAAGCACTGCAGTACGGCGGGGGCCAGGGAACCCTTGAATTGCGCACCCAAATTTGTGAAGTTATGGCTGCCGAAGGCATTCTCGACGCCGATCCTGAGAACGTTGTTATCACTTCCGGATCCCAGTCTGCCCAAGATGTTGCCGCCAAGGTCTTTTGCGATCCAGGTGATGTGATCCTGCTTGAGGACCCTACATATGTTGGCGCACTCAACACCTTTGAAGCGTACCAAGTTGATGTTCGCCCGGTGGCTGGGGACGAACAGGGACTCATCCCCGACGCATTGCGCAGCACAATCGCCGCTGTGCAGGCCGAAGGCAAACGCATCAAGCTGCTGTACACGATCCCCAATTTTAACAACCCCTCGGGCGTCATGTTGGCCCCGGAACGTCGGCAGGAAATCGTAGACCTATGCCGTGAGGCGAATATTTTAGTGCTGGAGGACAACCCTTACGGATTGTTGAAGTTCGACGGCGTTCTGCCGCAGCCCATGCGCGCGGCCAACCCCGACGACGTGCTGTATTTGGGCTCATTCTCGAAGATCTTTGCACCAGGGCTACGCATCGGCTGGGCGCTTGTCCCGGCGCACCTGAAACAGCGCTACTACTTGGCAAGCGAAGCTGTCACTCTGTGCCCCCCAGCATTTAACCAACTCTTAGTCAGTGAATACCTGCGCAGCTACGACTGGCAGGGCCAGATCAGCACCTACCGTGCACTGTACTCGGAACGCTGCGCAGCATTGCTGGCGGCCCTGGACGACTTCATGCCAGCGGGTGTCACGTGGACCCGCCCTGAAGGCGGCTTCTTCGTCTGGCTCACGTTGCCCGAGGGAATCGACACGTACCCCTTGCTGTACACGGGGATCGATGCCGGTGTGGTTTTTGTACCTGGCGCGGCATTTTCAACAACGGCGGGTCCCAGCAACAATCTCCGGCTAGCGTTCAGCGCTGTTCCGGCTGAGGCGCTGCGGGAAGGCGTGAAGCGTCTGGCCCCGGTTTTGGCACACGCCCTCGAGAACTACAACCACCCTGAAAGCTGATCGCTGAGACCCAAGTCAGGGCCTGGTAGTAGCCGGAGTTCGGTTACTGCCGGACCCTGACTAGTGCTGCACAGGACAAAGTAAGAACACGCTTAATCAAGGAGCAGTGCGGGCTCTTCCATGATCGCAGCCACGTCGGCCATGAACCGGGCCGAAAGGTCGCCATCAACCACCCTGTGGTCGAACGAGCCTCCCAGGGTTGTGATCCAGCGCGGGATCACTTCCCCATCAACAACCCAAGGCTTTTGTTTGATCGTGCCAAAGGCAACGATCGCCACTTCCCCCGGGTTGATGATGGGAGTTCCTGTGTCTATACCCAGTGCACCAATGTTGGTCACTGTGAGTGAGCCGCCCTGCATGTCCGCCGGCTGAGTCTTGCCGGCCCTGGCAGTTATTGCCAGAGAGTTTAGGGCAATCGCCAACTCTTTCAGTGAGAGATCCTGCGCGTCCTTGATATTTGGCACCATAAGACCTCGCGGAGTGGCCGCGGCAATACCCAAGTTCATGAAGTGTTTAATGATGATCTGCTCCCCGGCCCAGGTTGCATTGACTGACGGGTTCCGAGCGGCTGCCCAAATCACCGCCTTGGCCAGAATCAACAACGGCGAGACTTTTATGCCTTCAAAGTCTCGTGACACTTTCAAGCGCTTCACAAACTCCATTGTGCGCGAGGCATCAACGTCAACAAAAATGCTGACATGCGGTGCAGAAAATGCACTCTCCACCATGGCCTTGGCAGTCGCCTTGCGCACGCCTTTGACCTTGATGCGTTCAACACGCGGATCATCAGCCAATGCGGATCCTGCGGTAGACGCCCAAAACGAACCAGTGACACCTGGATGGTTGTGGTTGTTGTGGCCGTCATGGTTGTTGGCCCCATCCCGCGCTGCGGTGCGCTGATCCTGATAGCCGAGCAGGTCCTTCTTCGTCACTTCACCCCGCAGACCAGTTGCCGGTACAACCGCCAGGTCAATCCCCAAGTCTTTCGCGGCCTTGCGAACTGGCGGCTTCGCCAACACCCGGCTGGACTTCCCAAGCGCAGGGGCTGGCACAGCGGCGGGTGGGTGCGAGATCGTAGCCGTGGCGAGTTTGACGGGTGTCGCGCCCGCCCGTGGACGGCGTTTAACGGCGTCGGCCTTGGGGCCAGATCCTACCAACGGTTTGAGCACATCACCTTCCGCATCCGCCAAAGGAGCCGCAGCAACCGGATCCGGGGGTGCAGCGGAAGTAGCGGAAGCAGGAGCAGAAATCTGGGAACCGATGGCAATAATCGCGGTACCAACGTCCACCGTTTCACCCTCAGCCACCATTAGCTCCGCCACCATCCCCGCATAGGGCGAGGGCAGTTCAACAATGGATTTGGCTGTTTCAATCTCAACCAGGACGTCGTTAATCGCAACAACATCGCCAATCTTGACCTTCCAGGAGACAATTTCAGCTTCAGTCAGGCCTTCGCCTACATCTGGGAGATTGAACAGGTTCGGGGTCGACATAGTGCGGCCTTCCTAGAATGCGAAGGCGCGGTCCAACGCCTCCAACATGCGGTCAATGTCCGGCAGGTAATGTTCTTCAACACTGGCCACCGGGTAAGGCATGTGGAAGCCGCCCACACGAATGGCGGGCGCCTCCAACGAATAAAAACAGCGTTCGCTGATGCGTGAGGCAATCTCGCCACCAATCCCGCCAAAGGTGGGGGCTTCATGAGCCACCACCAGCCGTCCGGTCTTATTCACGGAGGCTTCAACGGCATCAAAGTCGATCGGGGAGATGGAGCGCAGGTCAATCACCTCAACACTGTGCCCATCCTCGGCCGCAGCCGTAGCTGCAGCCAAAGCTACCGGGACCAACGGGCCATAAACCACTAGGGTTGCCTCACTCCCCTCACGAACTACATGGGCTTTGAACGGATCGCCGGGGGAATTCTCCGTGTCCACTTCACCCTTGAGCCAATAGCGGCGCTTGGGTTCAAAATAAATCACTGGATCTTGGCACTGAACGGCCTGTTGAATCATCCAGTAGGCATCATTCGCATTTGACGGGGTGATGATGCGCAGCCCCGCCGTGTGGGCAAATAACGCCTCAGGGGACTCGGAGTGGTGCTCAATGGAACCGATACCGCCACCGTACGGGATACGAATAACCACCGGCGCGCTTAGCTGGCCGTCTGAACGGGTGTGGATTTTTGCCAGCTGCGTGGTGATTTGGTTGAACGCTGGAAACACAAAGCCATCAAACTGGATTTCACAGATCGGGCGGTACCCGCGCAGAGCCATCCCAAGAGCAGTTCCGACAATGCCGGATTCGGCAAGTGGCGTGTCCATAACCCGGTGGGCCCCAAATTCCTTTTTCAGCCCCTCGGTGACACGGTACACACCTCCAAGGGCGCCTATGTCCTCACCCATGAGGAAACTCTTCGGATCATTGGCCAACGTGGCACGCAGCCCCTCATTGATGGCTTTAGCCATGGTCATGGTCTTCATGCTGCACCACCCTGCGTTTCGGAAGTCTGTGTATGAGCATCAGCAAAAGACGCCTCGTAATTTTCAAACCAGGCCAGCTCTTCAGCCACCAAGGGGTGGGCTTGTGCGTAGACAGAGGCAAACTTCTGGCGGATGTCCGCTCCGTCCAGCGCCAGCGTGGCCCTGCGAACATGTGCAGCCAGCTCATCGGCGTCGCTCTTTAGCTGCTCGAAGAATCCGTCATCTGCCAACTTTTCAGCCCGCAGGTACGTCTCTAAACGCTGTAGCGGATCTTTCGTTTTCCAGAGTTCCTCTTCAGCGTTCAGACGATACTTGGTAGGATCGTCGGCAGTTGTGTGCGCACCCACGCGGTAGGTTGAGGCCTCGATCAGCACCGGGCCAAAGCCGTTCCGAGCATGTTCCAGAGCCCATTGAGTCACAGCATAAACCGCCAGAACATCGTTGCCGTCAACACGGATGCCGGGGATGTCGTACCCGCTGGCCCGGTTGACAAGCGGAATTCTTGACTGAACTTCAAACGGCACGGAAATTGCCCAGTGGTTGTTTTGGCAGAAGAACACCACAGGCGCGTCATAGGAGGAGGCAAATACCATCGATTCATGGACATCACCTTCACTGCTTGCTCCATCGCCAAAATAGGCCACTACCGCGGCCGGCTCGGTTGCAGGGTCAGCAGCCAAATCACGGGAGATGCCCATAGCGTAGCCAACAGCGTGCAGCGTCTGAGCAGCGAGGACCAGCGTGTAGAGGTGGAAATTCGTTCCACGCGGATCCCAGCCGCCATTGGAAACACCGCGGAAAAGCTTAAGCAGGTCTGCCAGATCCAACCCGCGTGTCAGCGCCACACCGTGTTCGCGGTAGGTGGGAAAGGCATAGTCAGCCTTGTTCATGGCACGGCCAGAACCAATTTGCGCGGCTTCCTGGCCAACGACCGGAACCCACAACGCCAACTCGCCTTGGCGTTGCAGGGCCGTCGCTTCCGTATCGAAACGTCGCACGAAGGCCATATCGCGATAAAATCCGCGCAGGTCATCCGGGCTCAGCTTGTCAATATAGGGGCTGAAAACCCCATCATGATGGAGCATTCCGTGCTCGTCAAGAAGCTGGACCGAGTCATCTGAACCAACAGTGTTGCTACGCAAAACCCCAGGTGATTCACCTGATTGGGGACGCCCGGCTTGCGAACGTCCTGATTGGGAGCGTGCTGATTCCGAACGTCCTGATTGGGAGCGTGCTGGCGAGTCTGCTCCGGAGGCAGCCGAACCGGCTGAAGTTGCCGGGCCGGCGTCGGCTCTAGATGATCCATTGGCAGCTTGCTGGGCGGCGCCCATGCTGTCTCCTCGTCTGTCGATTCAGGAGGCCTCATGCGACCTGTCCCGACACGTTGATCTCGACATATGCCACTACAGGAATGCATTCGCTGGGGCGCATATATATACGTTTTCGATTTACAACTGTATCGGTACAAACCTCTAAAGCACGTCTTTGTTAACCGCTAGGAACGTCGTGGCTCTTTTGTATAGGAGGTACAGATCTCAAGAAAACGAGTGTTGGCTTCAGCCTCACCGATGGTGACACGAACGCCTTCATCACCAAAGGCACGCAAGGACAATGCGTGACTTTGCGCTAGTCCCGCAAACTCCTGAGAGTTGGTGCCTAGGTTCAACCACACAAAGTTCCCTTGGGCATCCGGAATATCCCATCCCAGGTCCGTCAGACCCGCTACAACACGTGTGCGTTCATCGACAAGACTTTGTACTCTTTCTACAACCTGGTCATAGTTTTCCAGTGAGGCGACAGCGGCTTGCTCGGCAACGCCTGAGACGGCGAACGGTGTCGCCACACTTCGCAGGAATCCTGTGATTGAAGGCTGAGAAATTGAATAGCCCACACGCAATCCGGCAAGTCCATGCGCCTTGGAGAATGTCCTGAGCACCAACACATTGGGGTACTTGCGGTACAGATCAACCCCATTGAGCGCATCTTCGGCGCGGACAAACTCTTGATAAGCCTCGTCAATGACAATCACCACGTCAGAGGGGATGCTTTGGATGAAGCTCTCGCTCTCTTGTGAACCCAACACCGGCCCCGTGGGGTTGTTAGGCGTGCACAAGAGCACCACTTTGGTCTGCTTGGTGACTGCCGCTGCCATGGCATCTAGATCATGACTACCGTCCGCGCGCACAGGCACCTGCACACTCTTAGCACCAGCCAGACCCACACAGATGGGATATGCCTCAAAGGACCGCCAGGCGTACACAACTTCGTCCTGGCTGCCGTCGCTATTTTGGCCTGCGAAAGCGGCCAGAATCTGGTTCAGCGCGCCCAGGCTTCCTGCCCCCGTGACCACGTCGTCAGCGGGTACCTCAAGAAAATTTGAGAGTGCATTGCGCAAGAGCGTACAGCTTGTGTCCGGATAGCGATGAACGTCAAGTGTCCCCCGCAGTACTTCAAGGACCGCTGGCACCGGACCTAGCGGATTTTCGTTGGAGGAGAGCTTGAAACTTTCAAGCCCCGATACAGCCTCCGGTGGTTTGCCTGCAACGTATTTGGGCAGTCGACCCACAACGGGGCGCGGTTGAATGCCGGGATGGACGCCGGGTTGAACGCCGGAATGGACGGTGCCGTTTGTCTCAGTCATGCAACAAGCTTAAGCCAGGGCCCACCGCGCCGGTTCCTTCCCTGTGGAATGTGAAACTATGGACACATGTTTAGAGTCGTTATTCGAGTAGTGATCAATGCCGCCGCACTATGGGTTGCTAGCTGGGTTCTTCCCGGGATGCATATCGCATCGGACTCCATTGTTGGCACCGAAGTTGGCGGTTCTGCAGAGACTGCCAACACCATCAACACTATTTTGGCCTATTTGTTCATAGGCCTCATTTTCGGTGTGGTCAACGCGTTGGTCAAACCAATAGTGAAGATGCTTTCACTTCCCGTCACAATTTTGACCCTTGGATTGTTCACCATTGTTATCAACGCAGCCATGTTGTGGCTGACCGCCTGGGTGAGCACGTTTACACCGGTGCAGTTCTCGATCGATGATTTCTTTTGGACAGCAATTCTGGCTGCATTGATCATCAGCATAATTTCCATGGTCACGGCCAATCTGGGCAAATCTAAGTCACGCAGATAAGCCACCACTGCTGGTCATCGGATGCCGAGCCTGTAGCGGTCTTCCGATCCAGTTTTATTCGACCACACCGGAGCAGACGTAGATTTGGGCTCCGGCTTGGCTTTGGTCCCATTGTTCACGTCACGTCCTTGATAAACCCATTTGGTTCCGCCAATGGCCGCCCCAGCCACACCTACACCGAGGAGATTCCTCAGCGTCTCGCGCGAGCCGGCCACGGCTGGGTTGTTGCTTTGATCAAGCCGCGTGGCATCATTCGTGTAGTTCTTGATTGAATGTGCATCCGCCACAATGCCCGCCAAAGTGCCATCCTCTGCGGCAGCTGGACGGTGAGAGGTTACTGACACCCAGTTTTTGGATGGCGGTGGAGGCCCATAATCTAAAGCCGTGACAATATCGTTCTCGTTTTGTAGGTCCAATACTGAGACTTCATCACCCACTCCAGAGTTCTTGGCCGGAGCTCCCGCAATAACAATCATCCGCACGTTTACGTCAGCGAGGAAAGCCGGATCGGCTGCAGCGGCCGCCGCATGGATCCCGCCCCCACTATGGCCCGTCAGCACCACGTCTTCTCCCGCTACTGCCCCTGAACTTGCAAGTCCCGTTTTGATTAGTTGCTGAACCAGCACCTCCTGCTGCTCAAATTCTTTCTGACTAGCCGCTGTCAGACCCTCGATATTGCCCTCCATATCAAAAGGGTTTGAACTATCCATCGTGGACCAGTCTTCAGTTCCAGGCAGGTGAACCACCCACGCATTCGTCCCGTCCGGGCGTTTCAGCCGCACAACGCCGATAGAACCAGGCGGGTAGTCATAGGCCTCGCTGCTGCCAGCCAACATCCCTTCAATACTCACCTCAACTGTGCACGGTTCCCCGCCCGTGGCATTCGCATGCCCGGCTGGATAAAACTCTGTGCTCTTTGGATCCCATTCCTGTGCAGGTACTTCCCGTACGGCTAAATGTCCGGGCAGGGTCAAGGTTGTTGCATCAAAAAGTTTTCGCAGAAGAAAGGCCTGCCGTTCCCCGGCCGGGCCGTTTCCTTTTCGGCCCATAGCCGAGATTAGAAACATCATGGCAATACCCGGGCCTTGTGCGCCGGCGAGGTATGCACCGCTCTCTCGGAGAACTTGCTCCACAGTGTCCCGCAAGCCCTCATGTTTGGCTCTGGTGAGAACTTTAAACAGGTCGGCACCGAACTTCGCTGGAGCCAAAGCACCCCATGCCCAAACGTCCAAACCCGCACGGGTTTTCGCCACCCGTTCAGTCTCAGTCATGGCTCTGGCGTTGAGCGTTTCAGCCTGGGCATAGTTGATTCCTACTTGCGTTGTTTTCTTGGCCAAGCTCGCAATGCCACATTGCAGGCTTGTGCACTGCCACCATGCTCCTCTCATAAGATCCAGGCACTCGAACGGGTAAGGTGCCGCGCCAGCATCAGCCAACCACGACCATTCCGACCGCAGCCGATCGACCAAGGGATCCAAAAGTTGAGCAATCCTGTTCAGGACAGCCCCGGTTTCAGTTATTTCTGCGCTGGTCCAGCTGATGGAACCAGTACCGCCAGCAAAGCTAAACGTTGTCCCATCCTCTGAATAAACAGTCATGCCCGAATTCCTCCACCCTCCACCCTCGGCACTGCATATTGCCTTACCGCTGGTCCGTCTGTACTAGAACGCGGGCCGCCAACTGCCCAACCCCGAGTTCCCACTCCAGGTTGGAGCGATACCCGGGTTCAGCTGCCAGATCGCATCAGATCCTGCCGGCGAGTCAGCTACTGAACGCAGGTACATTCCGTAGCTTGCTGCCGCCGTTGCAGCAGCCTCTGTCCGTTGGCCCACCGCAACGAAGTCTGCATCCGCTTCAGCCAAAGACTTCCGGAATGCAGTAGCTGCAACCGAATTCCAGTCCACGCTGTCCAGGGCGCACAATTGCAACCGCAACCTTTGAAGTTCTGCAGCTACTCCGGACAACCGTTCGGCCAGTACTAACACCGACTCAGCGGAAGGGCCCGCGATCGCGCTAGGGCCTGCCTTGGAACCAGCAGCCGCGCCCGCACTAAAACCATGTGTCGCCCCGACGCCCCCACCACCTGCATATCTCATTAAGCCCTCCCTTGGCCTTTGGAATGAAACCCCTGCAAAACAGCCTAGAAGTCACCACGCCACTGCGCCACAGGATCCCGGCAGATTGTGAATCTAACCTCAATCAGCCCCGGCTGTGGGGGAATTGGTGGTTCATGGAAGAATTGAGCCATGTCTGAATCCGCAAATGCCTCTGCCCGCATCCCTTCCGGCCGGAAGTCCCTGGCCGCCTCCTCTGAGCACATCGCTTTGGGCCCTCTCGACGGTCGCTACTTCGGTGCAGTAGCGCCATTGGTTGACTACCTTTCCGAAGCCGCCCTGAACCGTGACCGCGTAGGAGTGGAAGTTGAGTGGTTCATCCACCTCAGCAATAGTGCTGCGCTGCCCGGCACGAAGCCGCTTTCGGTTGAGCAGCAGGAAGGCCTTCGCGCTATCGTCACCGAATTCGACACGGCCTCCGTTACAGAGCTGGCTGGTATTGAAAAAGTGACGTTCCACGACGTCAAGGCCGTGGAATATTTCATCGGTAACCGCCTAGAAGCCCTGGGTCTGGAGCGTTTGAAGCCGTTGGTGCATTTTGGTTGCACCAGTGAGGACATCAACAACCTCTCCTACGCAGTGGGTATTAAGGGCGCCGTTGAGGATGTCTGGCTTCCGGCAGCCCACGCACTCGTGGAAAAGATTGCCGCCATGGCAGAAGAAAACCGCGCCGTGCCCATGCTGTCCCGTACGCATGGCCAGCCAGCCACACCCACCACTTTAGGCAAGGAATTAGCCGTCACGGCGTTCCGCCTGACCCGCCAGCTCGATCGCATCACAA
Organism: Arthrobacter sp. TMP15; assembly: GCF_039529835.1. Classification (NCBI taxonomy): domain Bacteria; kingdom Bacillati; phylum Actinomycetota; class Actinomycetes; order Micrococcales; family Micrococcaceae; genus Arthrobacter; species Arthrobacter sp. TMP15. Next base: position 89,765 of record NZ_CP154262.1, on the reverse strand, counting down.
AGACCGATTTCCTGGGCAAAATCAATGGCGCCACCGGTACTTACGCCGCCCATTACGCCTCCGTCCCGGAAGCCGACTGGCAGGACATTGCCAAGACTTTCGTCGAGTCCCTCGGCTTAACGTGGAACCCGCTAACCACCCAGATCGAATCCCACGACTGGCAGGCCGAGCTGTACGCTGACATGGCCCGATTCAACCGCATCCTGCACAATCTGTGCACCGATGTGTGGAGCTACATCTCCATCGGGTACTTCGCCCAGGTCCCGGTTCCCGGCGCCACCGGCTCCTCCACCATGCCGCACAAGGTCAACCCGATTCGCTTTGAAAATGCAGAAGCCAACCTAGAGATCTCCAATGCCCTGCTGGACACCTTGGGTGCCACGCTAGTGACCAGCCGGTGGCAGCGGGACCTCACGGATTCCTCCAGTCAGCGCAACATCGGCGTTGCCTTCGGTCATTCCGTGTTGGCTATCAACAATGTTCTGGGCGGATTGGGTCGTTTGGACACCGCCGAGGCGGTGCTGGCCGATGATTTGGACCACAACTGGGAAGTCCTCGCCGAAGCCATCCAGATGGTTATGCGCGCCGAGGCCATTGCCGGCGTTGAAGGCATGCAGGACCCGTATGAACGTCTGAAGGACCTTACCCGGGGCCATCGCGTGGACGGTGCCCGCATGCGTGAGTTCGTCACGGGTCTGGGCCTGTCCGCCGATGCCCAAGGCCGTCTACTGGCGCTGACCCCCGGCAAGTACATCGGCATCGCTGATTCCCTGGTGGACCACTTGAAAAAATAGTTACAAACTAAAGTGCGACGGCGGCACCCACCTTGCGTTCTAGGCGCATCGGGGGTGCCGTTTGCGCTGCGGTGAGTGTTGCTGCCGTGCGTAGAGGTGATGTGGCTTGGCGGAGGAACCACTGTGGTGGGCCTTCATTCAGTGGTAGACCTTCATTCAGCGGTACGCCCAGCGTGACAACGGCATAACCGTGACAAAGTACATGGCTATGCTTTCATCACTTACGACCGCCACCGCAAGCCCAGCACACACCTGCAGTCAGCCGTTTAAGCAACTAGTGTTCCGCAGCGCCGTCGCGCAAGCGGGCCGCCTGGAACGTAACGATTCGCTCTAAACCGTCACGGACGGCGTCGTACCCTGCAGCAAAACTCAACCGCACCGTGCCTCGGCCATTGACGGCGTCAAAGTCTAGCCCGGGCACCACGGCCACCCCAGCAGATTCCAGCAACGCTGAGCAGTACCCGGCTGAGTCCGTGAAGCCGTCCATGGCTGCGCCCAGATCCGCGTACAGATAAAAGGCGCCATCCGCCGGGGCGGCATCCACCCAGCCAAGCCGGTCAAGGTTCTCCAGCAGGTAAGCGCGAGTCTGCGCAAATTCGGCAACAAACGTGTCTGCTTCCATGTATGAGAGCTCCGTGAACGCCGCCACGGCCGCCATTTGGGCCGGGGCTGGCGGACACAGGGCAACGTTGCCGGCCAAAGCATCCACTACTGCAATCAGGTCATCCGGAACCAGCGCCCACCCCAGCCGCCAGCCGGTCATCCCCCAATATTTTGAAAAACTGGAAATGACGACGCCGGACCGGTCAAGTTCCCAGGCGCATACGCCCTTGGGATCGGGGTCGCCGAGCGCGGGATAGGTGATGCCGTGGTAAATTTCATCGCTGACTAGCCGCACCGAATTCTCCGCACACCACACCGTCAGGGCAGCTAGTTCTGTGCGGGAGACCATGGTTCCTGTGGGGTTGGCTGGAGAAGCGAGCACCAGCCCTGTGAGCGGACCATGTTCGGCAACGGCGGCGTCCAGTAGCACCGGTGTGGGCTGGAATCGCACCTCTGGGCCAGCATCGAGTTCGATCACGTCCACGCCTAGGGCGTGCAGAATATTTTTGTAGGCCGGGTAGCCGGGGCGGGCCAGTGCCACTTTGTCGCCCGGATTAAAGGAAGCCAGAAACAAGAGCATGAAAGCACCTGAGGAGCCGGTGGTGACAGCCACGTTGCGGGCTGGCACATCCAGGCCGTACCAGCGGCGGTAGTGAGCGGAGATGGCCTCGCGGAGTTCGGCGATACCCAGTGCTGGCGTGTACGTCAGCGGCGTACCTGTGGAATGGATATCTGCTGCCGCAGCCGAGACCGCAGTGGGAGCACCACTACCGGGTTCTCCGGCACACAAGGAAATTATTGGGCGGCCTTGAGCACGGAGTTCTGCCACTCGCGCCAAGATATCCATGACTTGGAACGGCGGCACCTGGGCGCGGCTGGCTACTGTCAATGGATGGCTCATACTAACTCCCGAAAGATTCTGGCTGTGGAGGGCGGTGCAGGGCAATGGCGCCGGGCTATGGTGGCGACACTCCAGCTTGTCATATGTGCCAGACATCACGGGGGCATTCCTCCACCCGCGGGGTTACGTGGAAAATGCTCAGGTGTTGGGGAACCCCTTAGGCTGGTGAGGTGAAAGAATTTGCACAAGACACTCCCGCGGAACTAATCCAACCCATTATTTTGTTGGTGGACCGGAAGGAACCCGCTGGTGAACTATTTGGAATAGCAGCGGCCGCTCTAGCATCCGTACAAGCCTTCATGCGGGAACCGGAGAACCCGGACTGGCAGCAGTGGGCCGCCGGGGCCTTCGCCAAATCCGTCCGGCGCGCAGATGCCAAGACGTTTGCCAAAGTACTCACAGCGTTTCCCGAACATGCACTTGTCTCTGTTGGCCAGGCGAGCGCCATGGCACTGGCTCCGATGCCCTCAGCGAATCTGCCGAAGTTGCTGGCCAAACTACAGGTTTCATCCACCACGCTGCCTGCTGGGGATCCTTTGCCGCCGCAGACGCTGACGATTGTACTCAATGGATCCTTAGAAATGTCCACAGGGAAAGCTGCGGCTCAGGCTGCGCACGCGCTTTTCGCCTGGGTGCTTCAGGCAAAACCCTTCACGGTGGAGGCGTGGGCTGCCGATGGGTTCCCCCTCGGCATTCAGAAACTCCCTGCCAAGGACTTTCGCAAGGGAGCCCGGAAATCGGCGGGGCCGGTTATTCAGGACGCCGGACGCACCGAAATTGAACCCGGCTCCACCACCGCTTACGTGGCAGTCTCGACGCCCACACCGTAGCCGCAGAAAGACGAAAAGGACACCAACCCGGCTCCGCGCAGGGGGGCCGGGTTGGTGTCTTGGACGGCTTGAACGGGGGTGCGGAAGGACACTGAGCCTGTGGCTTCGCGGGATCAAGGTGGCCGGCCGTCGGCGGAACCCTCATCCAGTCTTTAGGTTTGGTGAACTTTTAGCAGGCCCCGAGGTCTTTCCAGACACCCCACGGGTCACCTCTGCCGGGCTCATCGCCCTGCGTCCACCATTGGGCAGACCAGTTGTGCTCGTTGCGGGAAACAGTGTCTCCTCCGGCGTAAATATTTCCGGGTACCCATGGGATGGACCTGCAGCCTGGCACATTGGCCGTGGGCGTCGCAGTGGCAGTGGCACTGGGCGTCGCGGTGGCAGTAGCAGTGGCAGTGGCACTGGGCGTCGCGGTGGCAGTAGCAGTGGCAGTGGCACTGGGCGTCGTTGCGCCACAGACTCGCTCATAGGCCCAAGCCCCGTTGCTGGTGATGACGCTGGGAGCTTCTCCAAGAGTCCACCATTTGGCGCGCCAGATGCTGCCGCGGTAGCTCACTTGACTACTGGAACTATATGACGAGCCAGCCTTCCATTCGGCTGCCTCGCATACCCCTGCCGGGGGATGGGTGGGCGTTTCGGTGGGTGTGGGAGTCACCGCAGGTTCGGTTGGTGCCGTGCTCGGATCCAGCGACCCATCAGTTTTTACGTTGACATCCAGGCAGCTGTAGAAAGCCATGGGCGTGTCGGCCACATTCCAGCGCGCCAAGATGGTGTGTTGGCCACGGGGTAAATTTGTGAGCCTGTGAGAGAGGACGGCGGTTGGTTTGGCACCGTGAGCATCCACTGTCTTAACCAGCGTGCCATCCAGGAAGTATTCCCAACTTTGTGTTGCGTGCAAAGCGGTTAGGTTCCACTTGATGTCGATGGTGCTAGCAATGTTCTTCCGTGGCCACGGCTTAGTTTCATCATCAAGAACGGTGTACTCCGGCGCTCCGCCACTGCATTTCAGGGAGCCCTTAGGAGCTTCAACGCTTTGGGGCTCATACTTGATTTTGCCGCAATCAAAGCTTGTCGTTCCGGCTGCGCAATTTTCTGCCCGGCTAGGTGGATCGGTCACCCAACCATGTGCAGAGGATCCGGTAGCAGTTGCAAGCGGAACCACCACTGCGGCAGCAACAACAAGCGTGAGCATGCCCCCTCGGAGTTGCATCATCAAAAATTCTCGCTTCATCTGGTGATTAATTACCCGCCCGAAGTGGCGAATACTGCCTGTGCTTCCTTGGCGGCTACGACCACGCTAGCCAGCCTTGTCTTCCAGCAACATTGGGGGAACCCCCTAGCGGGACTACGTAGAAGCACCTGAATCCCTGCCATAATCATCGAATAACCGCGGAATTTGCCAGAATCGAATCCGCAAAAAATTGTGCGGATTCCCTTGAAAGTCCCCTCCACTAGGCAGCTTCGCCCAACGTAAGGCCGCGCTTAACCCACAGAACGACGCCGGGACTCTAGGTCCCGGCGTCGTTCTGTAATGCCGTTTTCAGTAGGATAATCCAGCCGAAGCTCGGCTCCAAAAGAAGTTACTCTGCGGCGGCTAGCTGGCCACAGGCACCGTCAATTTCCTTGCCACGGGTGTCGCGCAGGGTGGTAGGCACGCCGTTTGCAATCAGCGTGTCAATGAATTCGGCCATGACTTCCGGCTCCGAGGACGTCCAGATGGAGCCGGGAGTGGGGTTCAGCGGAATCGGGTTCACATGGACCCAGCCGCGGCCGCGGGCATTGAGCTTTTTCGCCAAGAGTTCGGCTCGCCACGGGTGATCGTTCATGTCCTTGATCAGCGCGTACTCAATGGAGACGCGCCGGCCAGTGACCTTGTAGTAGTTGTAAGCAGCATCCAGCGCCGCATCTACTTTCCACTTGTCATTGACAGGAATCAGCTCATCACGCAGCTCATCATCCGGAGCGTGCAGGGACAAAGCAAAGGTGATCGCCACACCCTCTTCTGCCAGCTTGTTGATGGCCGGAACCAAGCCAACAGTGGAAACGGTGATACCGCGGGCGCTCATGCCCAACCCTTCAGGCGCCTCCGCAACCATCCTGTGGACGGCGTTCATGACCCGTTTATAGTTGGCCAGCGGCTCACCCATACCCATGAAAACAATGTTGGTGACGCGCTCGGCGTCGTGCCCGCCGTCGCGGCGAAGATTACCCAACCCACCTTCAGCAATGACCCTGTTGGCCTGGACAATTTGGTCCAGGATCTCCGCCGTAGACATGTTGCGGGTCAACCCCGCCTGTCCGGTAGCGCAGAACGGGCAGTTCATCCCGCAACCGCACTGGCTGGACACGCACAAAGTAACCCGGCCGGGGTAACGCATGAGCACCGATTCCACGAGCGAACCGTCAAAGAGACGCCACAGGAACTTCACCGTGTCACCATTATCGGTGGAGAGTCGCTTGATCTCAGTGAGCAACTTCGGGAACATTGTCTCGGTGATTTCAGCGCGGCGGTCCTTGGGAAGGTCGCTCATCAATTCAGGATCAGTGGTGTAGTGCTGGAAGTAGTGCACTGAGAGCTGCTTGGCACGGAAAGCCGGCAAGCCCATCTCCTTGAATTTCGCTTCACGCTCAGCCAAGGTCAGGTCCGCCAAATGCACCGGAGGTTGGGAAACTCGCGGGGATTTGAACTGCAGCAGTGGGCGTCCACCCGGATCCTTCGCCTGCTTCCAGCCCTCCGTGGCAGGCATGACCTGAGCCGGACGACGAGGAGCTGGCGTCGTCGAAGTGGTGGCGGTTGAGTCCTTGGGGACTGCGATCGCAGGGCTGGGGTTGCTTTTGTTCGAGGTCATCCTTTCCATTGTCTCCCACTTACCCCAAACTGTCCCGTCTTGGCCGCCAAGATCACATTTTTACTCTTCCCTGCTGTCTCAAGTCTCGGCATTGTGCCCCGCGCACGACGGCGGTTTCCATACTCCCCGGGCGCAGTTCCGCGCCGCGGAAACGACGGCGCAGCCACGACGATTTTTGTTGGACCGGCACTTAGCCGCGCGGGATATTGCGCAGGTTGGACCGGGCCATGCTGACAGCCTCACCAGCACCTTTATTTAGCACGATTTTCGACATTGCCGTGGCGAAACCCAACACCTGGCCGCCCTTGATTTTTGGCGGTATGGACAGCGCATTGGGATCGGTGATCAGTTCCACCAGAGAGGGCCCGTTGTGGGCGAAGGCGGCCTTGTACGCGTCGGCTATCTTGGCCGGGTCGGTGACGCGGATCGCATGGAAGCCAAGGGCCGCAGCAACCCCGGCGTAGTTGGCGTCAGGAACGTCCACACCAAAGTCCTGTAGGCCGTCAACCAGCATTTCCAGTTTCACCATGCCCAAAGTGGAGTTGTTGAACACCACAACATTGACGGGCAATTTATGGGCAGCAACAGTGAGCAATTCACCCAGCAGCATGGACAGCCCTCCGTCACCGGAGACGGAGATGACCTGCCGCTGTGGGTATGCGCTCTGGGCACCGATGGCTTGGGGCAAGGCATTGGCCATGGAGCCGTGCAGATATGAGCCAATCAGTCTGCGCGTGCCCAAGGGGTTGATGTAACGGGCTGTCCACACATTGCACATGCCGGTGTCGGCAGTAAAGATGGCGTCGTCGGCGGCGATTTCATCCAGTAGCGAGGCCGCGTATTCCGGGTGAATTGGCACAAGTTTCTCTGCCTTGCGGGTGTATGCACCAACCGCCTTGTTCATCAGCTTGTCGTGCTTTTTCAACATTTGATCCAAGAACTTGGAATTCTTCTTATTAGTCAAGAGCGGCATCAAGGCTTGGAGCGTGGGCAGCACGTCCCCGTGGACGGCGATGTCAACGTCTGTGCGCCTGCCCAAATGCTCAGGGGCACGGTCAACTTGTGCTGTGCGCGAATCGGGCAGGAACTGATCGTAGGGGAAGTCGGTGCCCAGCAAAATCAGCAGGTCAGCACCTTCAATACCCTCAGCTGCTGCGCCGTAACCCAGCAGGCCTGTCATGCCAATGTCGAAGGGGTTCTGGTACTGAATGAAGTCCTTCCCCCGCAGGCTGTGGGCAACTGGGGCATTGATCAGTTCAGCAAGTGCCATAACCTCCGCGTGCGCACCTTGCACACCGGCGCCAGCAAAGATGGCCACCTTTTCTGCTTGGTTGATAGCGTCCGCAAGCTCCGTGACGCTTTCGGGAGCCGGGACCATGCTTGCCGCTTTGAGCGGACGCCACTGTGGGGTTGGTGCAGTGGCAGGGAGGCTGGCAATGTCACCCGGCAAAGTCACAACGGCCACGCCTCGAAGCCCCACGGCATGTGAGATGGCGTTACGCATAACCCGTGGCGCCTGCTCTGCGGTGCTGATGAGCTCCGAATATACTGAGCATTCCCCGAAGAGTCTGTCCGGATGAGTTTCCTGGAAGAACCCGCTGCCAATTTGCACACTGGGCAGGTGTGAGGCAATGGCCAGGACGGGAGCACCCGTCCGGTTGGCGTCGTACAACCCATTCATGAGGTGCAGGTTACCTGGACCGCACGATCCGGCACACACGGCCAGCTCCCCTGTCAGCTGCGCCTCCGCACCAGCTGCAAATGCGGCTGCTTCCTCGTGCCGGACGTGGATCCAGTCAATACCTCCGTTGGCGGAGCCACCTGTCTTGCGCACGGCATCCACCAGTGGGTTCAAGCTGTCGCCCACAATCCCGTAAATGCGCCGCACTCCGGCAAGCTGCAGTTGTTCAATAAGTTGACTGGCAAGTTCCTTGGCCACGTTGTCCTCCTGCTGAAAATAGTCCTGCGTTAGATACTGGCCAATATAGTCCCCAGAAATGGCCTATGCAGCCCAACCAGTCCAACCTCACATTCCGGCGCAACAACGCGCCATGCTCATTTGAGCAAATCAAAGCGCTCATTTGATACAATGGGTGAACCTCACTTCGCCAAAGGAGCGCCACCATGGTCCAACTCAATGCGCAGAGCCTCGCCGGACTACCGGAATCTGTTGCTGTGCCCACATATGACCGCAGTGCAGTCAGCACCGGGATTGTTCACTTTGGCGTTGGTGGTTTTCATCGGGCCCACCAAGCCATGTATATCGACAGGTTGCTGAACTCCGGGAAAGCCCTTGATTGGGGTATTTGCGGAGTGGGAGTGCTCCCGCATGATGAGAAAATGGCACAGGTCATGGCGGCACAGGACTGCCTGTACACGCTGCTGTTGAAGCACCCAGACGGCCGGCGCGAGGCCCGAGTGATCGGATCAATCACCGAATATCTCTTCGCTCCGGCCAACCCCGAGGCTGTTATTGAGAAAATGGCCACCCCTGACACTCGAATCGTTTCATTGACAGTGACCGAGGGCGGCTACAACTTCCATCACGTCACCGGCGAGTTTGACGCCGAAAATCCTGACATTGTTCATGACCTTGCCCCTAACGCTGCCCCGCGCACCACCTTCGCCCTCGTCACGGAAGCCCTCTCCCGCCGTCGCGCTCGGGGCCTGGCACCATTCACCGTCATGTCTTGCGACAACATTGCTGGCAACGGCGACGTGGCAAAGAAGATGTTTACGGCGTTTGCCGAATTGCGGGACCCAGCTTTGGCGAACTGGATGCGTCAAAATGTACTGTTCCCCAACTCCATGGTGGATCGAATCACCCCTGTCACCACGGATGAGGATCGAAGCGCCATTGCCAAGGAATTCGGCATTGCGGACCAGTGGCCAGTAGTGTGCGAGTCCTTTGAGCAGTGGGTCCTGGAGGATGATTTCACGCTCGGCCGCCCCCCATATGAGGACGCTGGCGTACAGCTAGTTGATGACGTTGAACCCTATGAGCTCATGAAGCTGCGCCTACTCAACGCAAGCCATCAGGCCCTGTGCTATTTCGGCACATTGGCGGGTTACACCTACGCGCACGAGGTCTGCCAGGATCCGCTATTTGTGCAGTTCCTTCTCGATTACATGGACCTTGAGGGCACACCGGCGCTCTCCCCCCTGCCCGGGGTTGACCTGCCGTTGTACAAGCGCACACTCATTGAGCGTTTTGCCAACGAACACGTCCGGGACACCTTGACTCGCCTCTGCGCGGAGAGTTCGGACAGGATTCCCAAATGGCTCGTCCCTGTCATCAACCTCAATCTAGAGAACGACGGCGTGATTGCCCGTTCCGCCGGCATCGTTGCCTCTTGGGCTCGGTATGCCGAAGGGACGGACGAATCCGGGGCTCCCATCACAGTGGTTGACCGCCTGAAGGTGCCCTTGATGGCGGCCGCGGCGCAACAACATGAGGACAAGCTGGCGTTTCTGCGCAACCGCGACGTTTTTGGCGACCTTGTGGACAACACCCGCTTCACCGACGCCTACCTGCGCACCCTTAACACGCTGCACACCCGTGGTGCCCGGGCCGCTGTTGAAGAGCTCGTGGCGCTGGATCGGTAGCCGGCAACTTCCACCCCCTTCGCCCGCCTCCTTCGCCGAGGGCGTGCCAAACCGGTGAGGGCGTATGAAATTTCATACGCCCTCACCGGTTTGGCACGCCCTCGGATGAAACCGTCGGCTCATTGGAGGCCGTTTCGGCGCCGAGCTAACTCCCGTGAGGCCAGAATTCGGCGCTCCAACCATTCCCGTTCGGCTAAATGTTTCCACTCCACCCGCAGAAAGCTCCAGCCCTCCTCCATGAGTTCGCGCTCGCGAAGACGCTCCTCGTAGATAGCATCCTCCGTGCGCTTGTAGGCGAAGTATTTGGTTTTTCCGTCAAACTCCAAGGCTAATTTGATGTCACGCCAGGCACCGCCCACCCGGTAATTGTTTCCCGCAGCCCTCAACCACACCTGGTATTCCGGCTGGGGAACGTCCATCTCCGCCACTGCCAGCCGCAGGCGGGTCTCACCTGCAGACTCCGAACCAATGCTCAGTGCCTCAAGAACTCTCCGTGCTGCACGCACTCCCCGCCGGCCAGTCAGCATGCTCAACAGCTGGTGCATGACCTCGAGGCTGGCCCCATTGTGCAGCCCACAATCGCCGATGATCACGGCCGTGACAAATGACTCCGTACGGGCACAGTCCACAATGGTCTGCTCCAGCCTTGTCACCCTGACAGTTCCGAGCCTGGGGTGCCGGATCTGCTGGTGCGCCCCGGCCTCTAGGGCCCGGCGATGCACCCTCACCCCGGGCACTGCACTTGTTGCTGAGCACGAAGAAGGTGTTGTGACATGGATGATCGCGTCTGCGTTCCATACATAGAGCCCCAACAAACGCGCTGCACTGACGTGACTGTAGAGGGAGTTGCCCCGCGTCGCTTTGAAGTGTGCCGCGATGCGCAGAGCATCTTTTTCTGATGGAAACTTCCCTTGCCACTGTGCCATTTTGGTGTAGGCGCCATGACGGATCCGCAGCAATAACCCCGATTTCACGGCTGCCGCCAGCAAACGTGGGCTCAAACCAACACCGGCAAGCTCTGCACTAGTCACGATGATGGTGCCGGACGGCCAATCATGGTCAATTTTTATGGCAAGTTCTGAGGTTTCCATCCTGTAAGCCTTGACCTGTCATGCGCTGAATTCAATGGCACTCCAACGAACTGTGGATAAGTCCCGCGCCCTTTACCGCCGACGGCGTGCCATGCTGGCGGGGGCGTGTGTAACTTCAGGGGCCCTCGCCACGATGGCACGCCGTCGGCGCGCACCAGTTGTGGAACAGTACCACTACCGCCCGTACACAGCCTTCCGCGCGGCAACGTATCGCTCACGCACCACGGCGCCCCATTCGCCGTGGGGCATAAAGGACTCCTCGATCCGCCGGCCCCACACTGGCAATACCCCGGTTGCCGCCCACGCCGCCTGCCTAGCCGCACCCAGAGCCACGTATTCTCGCGGCTCGGGAACATCCACGGGCACACCGAATACAGTTGCTGCCGCCTCACGCAGCGCCCGGGACTTGGCCCCACCACCAATAAGGAGGACGCGCTTCACAGGAACATTGAAGGAGGCCAGCGAGTCCAGCGCATCCGCCAATGAGTTCAACACGGCCAGCACGGAAGCCCTGGCCATATTTTCGGGGGTCATATTGGCGCGGGTCAGGCCAACCATGGATCCTGTGGCATCGGGCAGATTGGGCGTCCGTTCGCCATCGAGATAGGGCAGCAGCGTCATCCCTCCCGCATCGGGTGCGGCCGCGAGCGCGAGCCGGTCAAACTCGGCCAAGTCCACGTCGAGCATGGCAGCACCTGCCACCATGACACGGGCCGCATTGATGGTCGCCTGGAGCGGCAGGTGCCGTCCCGTAGCGTCCGCAAATCCTGCAAGTTGGCCGGATATATCGCGCACTGGGTCCTCTGAGACGGTAAATACGGTTCCGGAGGTTCCGATCGAAACAACGATCTCCCCCGGCTCCAGTTCCAGACCCAGGGCCGCACCAGCATTGTCCCCCATACCGGCACCTACGACGGCGGCACCTGCCCCCCAGCGCGGCAGCAGCATTCCAGCGGTTGCGTTAGGCGCAAGCACAGTAGGGAGCAGCGGAACCCGGCCAAAGAACCTCTTCAGCAGCTCCGGGTGATATTCATTGCTCAACGCATCAAAATAAGCTGTGCCCGTGGCATCACTTCGATCCGTGCTCCATGCCCCTGACAGTTGGAGGTTCAACCAATCGTGCGGTAAGCCGACGGTTTTTAGACGCGCAGCGGCCTCTGGAGAGTTTTTTGTCAACCACGCCAGTTTGGTCAAGGTAAAGGAAGCTACGGGGAGTAAATTGACCGCCTCCATCCACTCATTGGCGCCCAGCGCAGAAACCATAGCCTCGGCTTCCTCTGCACTGCGCACATCGTTCCACAGCAAGGCATCGTGGACTGGTTCGTTGTCCTCGTCAACACCCACCATTCCGTGCTGCTGGGCGGCAACTGAGACTCCGGCAACCCGCTGTCCCAGAGCTGCAATGCCTGCCTCTTCCCAGGCGACCTCTAGTGCCGATGTCCACAGGTGTGGGTCAATGAACGTCCCATCTGGATGTGCCGCGGCGCCGGTGGCCACTTGGGACCCCGTGGCCAGATCAACTGCCACGACTTTGCAGGACTGCGTAGAGGAATCAACCCCCACCACCAGGTCCCCCACGGGGAGGGCGTCTGCGTTGGCAGCTGATTGAGCGGCGGCGCTCATGCGGACACCACATCATTATCGCCGGCAGCCTGCAGGGCATGAGCCAGTGATTCATCCACTACAAGGGTGTGGATGATCCCAGCCCCCAGACAAGCACGCACAGCCTCGGCACGCACAGCTCCCTGAGCAACGGCAATAACCTTGGGCGTACGCTGAAGCTGCTCTAATGTGACAGAGAGAACCCGGGCATCGAGTTCAGCCGCCACGGCCGTTCCGTCTGCAGCTATGAGCCGGCCGGAACATTCTGCGACCGCACCCTGATCGATCCCGTCTTGGCGCACGGCATTGTCCACACGGTCCCAGACGGTCGAAAGGTTTGGCGCCCAGGCACCGATGGCCACAACCGCAAGGTCCAATGAATCTGCCTTCCGCATGGCATCGGCAATTTCCGGTTGGCGGCGCAGACCTGATGCTGTAGCTGCGCTATCAACCACCAGCGGAGCCCACATGGGCCAGGTCTTCCCCCCACCAACTCGCCCCAAACGCTGAATGAGGTCCAAGGGATTGCCCCCACCAGGAACGGGTAGCGCCCCTGCAAGTTGGACAATGTTGCAGCGGGGTAGCTCCAGCACGTGTCTTGCCGCCAGGTCCAGGGTCCGCGACCACGAGATACCCACGCTCATTCCGGTCCGTGCCTCTCGCATCAACTCCTCAGCCACTGCATGGGCCTGCAGGTCACGCTGTTGAAATTCGTCATCAACTGTCTTAACCACCACTACCCGCCGAAGACCGAGAGTTGCTGCGAGCGCCTCCGTGTCAATTGTTACAGGCGCTCCGGGCATTCGGATTTCGATGTGAACAATCCCAGCCGCACGCGCCTCATCAAGGAAACGTGCCACCTGAAACCGCGAGATTCCGTGCTCATCGGCGATTTCAACCTTGGATTGACTTTCAAGGTAGTAGGCCCGCCCAATACGGGCGAGCAGCTCTTCATGAGAAATGTCGGGCACTGTGCGCCTTCCTGAGAATTACATTTGAGCGATTGCTATTGCTCAAATGAGTATATATGACTAGAGTCACTTAACAAATGAGCAGGATCATGTTCTCAAATGAGCAACGAGATTGAGAGTGACCAATGAAGTTCCCCCCATTCCGCGCCCCGAAGGCATCCCCACGCGTCAGTCACAGCGACAGTCACAATCACCACCGCTCGGGCCACCGGGTAGCGAAATTTTTGGCCGTTGCTGCGGCAGCCGCCCTGGCCTTAGGCGGCTGCGCGCCAAAGGGTTCCGCTCAGGACACCCTTGTTGTTGCCATTGTGGCGAACCCGCAGATGAAGGACGCTGTCTCCTTGCAGGATGACTTCAAATCCAAACATCCCAATGTCAATGTCAAGTTCGTGACCCTGCCCGAGAATGAAGCCAGGGCCAAAATTACAGCATCGGTGGCTACCGGTGGGGGCGAATTCGACGTGGTTATGATCTCCAACTATGAAACCGAAATGTGGGCCAAAAATGGCTGGATCGAGAACCTCCAGCCTCTCGCCGATGCCACCGCAGGCTACGACACTGCCGACTTCATCCCCACCATCAAGGACGCCCTGAGCTATCAGGATGACATGTACTCGGTACCCTTCTATGGGGAATCATCCTTCCTGGTCTACCGTGAGGACCTGTTCAAGGAGGCTGGCATCACCATGCCGGAACACCCCACATGGGACCAGATTGGCGCAATTGCGCGCAAACTCAATGACCCCTCTAAAGACTTCGCCGGCATCTGCCTGCGCGGATTAGCCGGCTGGGGCGAAGTCATGGCACCCCTGGGCACAGTTATCAACACCTACGGCGGCCAGTGGTTCGATAAGGACTGGAACGCCAGGCTGGATTCCCCTGAGGTCAACGCCGCCGTCACAGACTATGTAGACCTACTCCACGATGCCGGCCAGCCCGGCGCAGCAACCAGCGGTTACGGCGACTGCATCACCCGCTACAGCCAAGGCAAGGCCGCCATGTGGTACGACGCCACGGCCATGGTGTCCAGCATTGAAGACCCCGCATCGTCCCTGGTTGCCGGTAAGTCACAGTATGCCCCTGCTCCCGTGAAAAATACGGAATCGGCCGGCTGGCTTTACAGCTGGTCATTGGCTATCCCAACTACCACTAAGCATAAAGACATAGCGTGGGACTTCATCTCTTGGATGACCAACAAGGACTACATCAAGTTAGTGGGCAAGAAGATTGGGTGGGAACGCGTCCCCCCTGGCAGCCGTCAATCTACCTATGAAATCCCAGAATATGCCGCCGTGGCCAAGGCCTACGCCAAGCCCACCCTGGATGCCATGTATGGCGCCAAGCAGGATACCTCCATGGTCAATCCCGTGCCCTATCCGGGGCTGCAATTTGTGGGAATTCCCGAATTCCAAGACCTGGGCACCCGGGTCAGCCAGCAAATCTCTGCCGCCATTGCCGGGCAGAAATCAGTTGATGAAGCACTGAACCAGGCTCAGCAATATGCCCTGCCTGTTGCGCAGTCATACCAAGAAGGAGGAAAGTAGTGGCTACCACTTTGGTTGATCAACACAACCTCAAAGAACACAACCGTAAACAAAATAATCGCAAGAGCGCTAAGGACAGCTCCGGCATGTCCAAGGCGGAGGGCTGGCGCCGTCGCGGTCCACTACTACCGGCTTTGATCTTCACGATTGTCATTACCCAGCTGCCTTTCCTGGTCACCATTTGGTACTCGCTGCGCAACTGGAACCTGTTGCGCCCTGATGGCAACCAGTTCACCGGGCTGCAAAATTATGTGGACATTTTCATGGACTCCACCTTTCGCAGCTCGGCACTGAACAGCATCGTCATCACGTTGGGCTGCGTCTTCTTCGCCATGATTCTTGGGATCATCTTCGCTCTCCTCCTTGACCGCAAGTTTCGAGGCCAGGGCGTGGTACGCACCATGCTCATCACACCCTTTTTGATCATGCCCGTGGCTGGCGCCACTTTGTGGAGTATCTCCATGCTCAACCCAAGCTTCGGTTTGGTGAACTGGGCGATCTCCCTGGTGGGGATTCCGCCGGTCGATTGGACGGCGTCGCACCCCATCATTTCAATCCTGATGGCGTTGGTGTGGCAGTGGACCCCGTTCACCATGCTGCTGGTGCTGGCTGGCTTGCAGTCCCAACCCAAGGATGTACTGGAGGCCGCGCAGATCGATGGTGCCAGCTGGACCAAGACGTTCGTGTGGGTCACGTTGCCCCAACTGCGCCGCTACATTGAGCTGGGTGTGCTGTTGGGCACCATTTATGTTGTCAACACCTTTGACCAGATTTACCTCATGACGGCCGGCGGTCCGGGCACTGCCAGCGCTAACTTGCCGTTCTACATTTATCAGCGGGCATTTTTGGGCTTCGATATTGGCCAGGCAGCTGCGATGGGTGTTGTGGTTGTCATCGCCACGATCATCATCGCCACCTTCGCCCTTCGCCTGATCTTCCGCAGCTTTGACGCAAAGGACTAAGCCGTGACCACTACCCTCATTGACCCTGCCCCCAATTCCTCTAGCGAAAAGTCCGCTGAGCGAAAGTCCCGTGAAGTACGACGGCGTTTCACCGGTTCCGCTATCACTACAGTTACATGGCTGCTTGCGTTTGTTTTCTTCGCACCGGTGATCTGGCTTGTTATGACGGCTTTCAAGCCCGAATCGGCTGCCGCGTCAAACCCGCCAGTTTTCTTTTTTGTCCCCACCTTCGAGCAATTCGAGGCGGTGCTGAGCAACGGGGCGGGAGCGTACTTCCTGAATTCGTTGATCGCCACAGGTGTCTCCACAATTCTTGTTGTGTTGTTGGCCGTCCCGGCCGCCTACGCGGTGAGCATCCGTCCAGTAAAGAAGACCTCAGACGTATTGTTCTTCTTCATCTCAACCAAAATGCTTCCGGTCGTGGCAGTGATCATGCCCATCTATGTGATCGCCGGACAGCTGAAGGTCTTGGACAACATCGGCACGCTGGTGATTTTGTACACGGCTATGAACCTGCCCATCGCCGTGTGGATGATGCGATCCTTCTTCCAGGAAGTACCAGCCGAAGTCCTCGAAGCCGCTTCAATGGACGGTGCCGGGCTCATCAAGACACTGCGCACCATCTTGATCCCCATGGTCACACCAGGGCTTGCTGCCACCGCCCTAATTTGCGTTATTTTTGCGTGGAATGAATTCTTCTTCGCGCTGAACCTCACAGCGGCCAACGCCTCCACAGTGCCTGTTTTCCTTGTCTCCCAAATGACAAGTGAAGGTTTATTCTTGGCTAAACTCTCAGCCGCTTCGGTTCTGGCGTCATTGCCGGTGGTCATTGCAGGCTGGGTGGCACAAAAGCAGCTTGTCCGCGGGCTCTCCATGGGTGCAGTGAAATAAGCTATGAAAAGTCAACAGATATTAGTGGACCATGTGCCTGAAACCATGAGAGCTTGCGTACTAGTTCGCCGTGGGGAATTGCGCACCGAACAGCGCCCGGTTCCAGTTCCCGGCCCGGGTGAGGTGCTAGTGCGGATCACTTCCGTTGGCGTCTGCGGCTCGGACACTCACTACTACACGGATGGGCGGATCGGAGCGTTCGTTGTCCAGGAGCCGCTTGTTCTTGGCCACGAACCCGCTGGGGTCATTGTGGGGCTCGGTCAAGGCGTGCGCGATCTCGCTGCGGGTCAGCGTGTCTCGCTGGAGCCGGGCATTCCGGACCCTTTATCAAAGCAGTCACTTTCAGGCTGCTACAACCTGGACCCGGGGGTCCGGTTCTTTGCTACACCTCCCATTGACGGGGTGTTCTGCGAATATGTGGTACACCCGAGCGCGTTCTGCCACCCGGTACCGGATTCTCTTTCAGATGATGCAGCGGCCCTCCTTGAGCCTCTGAGTGTGGCTTTGGCAGCACGAGTCGCCGGGCAGATTCAGATTGGTGATTCGGTATTGGTGGCTGGAGCCGGCCCCATTGGCTTGCTCATTTCAAAGGTTGCCCAGTTGGCAGGGGCACGTGTCACCCTGACGGACGTGCGGGCCGAACGGCTCAGTGTAGGAGAAACATACGGGGTTCTGCATACTTTTACTGCGGGCGAGCAACCGCCCGTAGAGCCAGAGTTTGACGTTTTCATCGATGCCAGCGGTGCCGAACAGGCCATTTTGGGGGGATTGGCCCGCTTAACTCCTCGCGGACGTTGCGTATTGGTTGGTATGGGGGCGGACACTATTGCACTTCCTGTGCCGTTAGTCCAGGGCAGGGAGCTGCGCATTACGGGCACATTCCGTTATGCGAATACGTGGCCAACGGCCATTGCACTGGCAGCCTCCGGCCAGATTGATCTTGACGGGCTTGTCACCTCTTGCCATAGCCTCGATGACGTCGAGGCGGCACTCACAGCAGGCGCCAACCCCGGCGCATTGAAGGCTATGGTCCACCCCTGATCCGCACTGCTTGTTTGAGGAGGGGAAGGTTTCCTCAGCCACCGGCAACAGACTGGACCACCATGAGTTCGCTGCCCGCTGCCACGCGTGTTTTCAAGCCATCCAAGCGCCGCACCTCGTCGTGGCCAAGGTAAATATTCACGTATCTGCGCAACGCCCCGGTTTCATCTCGGAGCCTGCGGTCAAATACGGGGAACTCCACTTTGATCGCATCCAGCACTTCCTCCACCGTTGCAGACTCCCCAACCTCAAGGCGCAACTCATCAACCCCACCCACAAACGGATGCAGCAGAGTTGGTACCAGCACCTTCACTTCCCCTGTCATATCCGCGCTGTCATATCTGCGCTGTCACAGTCACCGGATCAGCGCCGAACCGAAGCCGCACGGACGCACAAAACGTCAGGCAGCCGGCTAAGTACTTCACTAAATTGGTTTCCCTCGTCAGCACTGGCGTAAACCGACCCTCCGCGGGTGCCAAAGTAAACGCCCGCCGGTTCGGAGGCATCTACGCACGCTGCGTCGCGGAGGACCACGTTGTACTCCGGTTCGTTTAAACCCACGGCTAACCGCTCCCAGGAGGAGCCGCCGTCGTCGGTCCTGTGAACGGCAAGCTGACCATCTGGGGGAATCCGTTCCCCATCAGCCTTAATCGGGATCACCCACGCTGTACCTGAGCGACTCGGGTGGGTGAAGATGGTGAAGCCAAAGTCTGCCGGCAGCCCGTCGGCGATGGAGATCCAGTTATCACCAGCGTCATCCGTGCGATAAACGCCATGATGATTTTGTGCGTAGAGAACATCCGGATTGTTGGCATCACGAGCCACTTTATGCACGCACTGGCCAAACTCTGGGAGCGGATCCGGCATGAAATAGGCGCCTATACCCTTGTTCCGTGGCTCCCAAGTCTCTCCCGCATCGGCGCTGGCATACACGCCTCCGGTACTCATGGCCACATGAATCATGGCCTCATCAGCGGGGCTGGGCAGGACTGTGTGCGCCGCCGCGCCGCCGAATCCTGCTCCCCATTCGGTGCGGTGAGGATGATCCCAGAGTCCACGATTAAGCTCAAAATGCTCTCCACCGTCGGAGGATTTCCATACCGAGATGGGCTCGCAGCCCGCCCACACCACACCCGGTTGGTCCGCGCAGTCCGGTTGAATCTGCCACACACGTTCAAGTGCGGCGTCGGTATCGGCTGGAAAGCTGATGGCACCATTGTCGGGTTCATGCCAGGTAATGCCAAAATCGTCAGAGTGAGCAATGGTGGGTCCCCAATGTTCACTGCGCAATCCCACCAAGATGCGAGTGCGCCCCTCCCTGGTATCAAGGCCGATGCTGGGAATCTCGTGCATAAGGAAATGCGGTCCAGTGAAATCGTAGCTTTTTCGATCCGCACTGGTACCAAGCCAAAGGCCCTTTTTGGTGCCCACAGCGAGTAGGGTCATTTGGCTATCTTGTGGCGTAGCTTCATTGCTCATAGTCTAAAGTCCATCATCGTCCCCGCTTGGCAACAAGGGGTGACTGATCAGTAATATACGCATTCACGGTGGAGCCACATACCCCCTAGGGGTACTTGACCCATACCCCTGCGGGGTATAAGGTGAGGGTATGGATACAGAAGATCAGACTCGGGGTTACTCCGAGGAGAAGCAGGCTTACCTGCGCCGCCTTAAGCGCGCTGAGGGTCAGGTCCGAGGCATCGCGCGCATGGTTGAAGAAGATAAGTATTGCATCGACATTCTCACCCAAATGGCAGCCGTCAACAAAGCACTGCACGCGGTAAGCATCGGGTTATTGGGAGACCACATATCCCACTGCGTAGTCAATGCCGCCAATGAATCCCAAGACACCGGCAACCCGGAGATCGTTTCCGGCAAAGTTTCTGAAGCCACCGCCGCGATTTCCCGCCTATTAAGGAGCTAACACCATGAACACCACCATCAACGTTTCCGGCATGACCTGCAACCATTGCGTCACCTCGGTCACTGAAGAACTGACTGAGCTCAATGGTGTGGAGAATGTGAGTGTTAATCTCAATCCCGGCAGTGTCTCTGAGATCACCATCACTTCAACTCTGCCGCTTGACCCGGCAGAAATCGGCGAAGCCGTGGCCGAGGCCGGCTATCAAGTCGTAGCAAATAACGCATAACAGTACCGTCTTACACACTAAGGAATGCCATGAGCCCCTCAGAAGTTTTGTCTCAAACCAGCACACCCGGTTCACGAATCCTCGAGCTGGACATCGAGGGAATGACTTGTGCGTCGTGCGTCAGCCGGCTTGAACGAAAATTGGGCAAACTCGAGGGCGTCAGCGCTTCCGTCAACCTCCCTTTGGAGTCAGCAGCGGTCACGGTGCCAGCTGGCATGACCGATCAGCGCATCATCGACACCGTCAAGGCAACCGGTTACACGGCTAGTTTGAAAAGCTCGCCAGCTACCCGCAAACCGTCCACGGAGCTCGCCGAAGCTACCCCCGGGGACGAATCGCCTTTGGAGACAGTGCCTGAGCAGACCAACCACATGGCACACGGTGGCACAGCAGCCACGTTGCGGCCCCGGTTGATTCTTGCCGCCATACTGACAGTCCCGGTGTTCCTCGTATCAATGTTCCCTGCCCTCCAGTTTCCTCAATGGGGCTGGGTGGCCGGGATCCTAGCCCTTCCGGTGGTGACGTGGTCGGCATGGCCGTTCCATCGGGCTGCAGCCATCAACGCCCGCCATTTCGCCTCAACTATGGACACGTTGGTCTCAATTGGTGTCTCCGCAGCATTTTTGTTTTCGGCGGTGGAATTGGGGCTTGATCCGCAGATGACAGCTCATGGAAGCGCCATGGGCGGGCATGCGCCTTTGTACTTTGAAGTCTCTGCCGTGGTGGTTACGTTCCTGCTCTTGGGCCGTTATCTAGAAGCAAAAGCGAAGGCGAAAGCCGGCGATGCCCTGAAGGCGCTGCTGAGCCTGGGTGCCCACGAGGCTACGGTGCTACGCAACGGCGTCGAGGTGAAAATACCGGCCGCAGACTTAGCCGTTGATGAAATCTTTGTGGTGCGCCCTGGCGAGAAAATTGCGACAGACGGAGTGGTCACGGATGGCTCCTCTGCCGTAGACACTTCGCTAATCACCGGCGAATCACTGCCAGTCGACGTCACGGTTGAAGACGTAGTTACCGGTGCAACTATCAATACTTCCGGCCGTCTACTGGTTCGCGCTACGCGCGTGGGTAGTGAAACCACGCTGGCACAAATGGGTAAGTTGGTCAGTGCGGCACAGGCGGCCAAGGCCCCCATTGCGCGGTTGGCCGATCGAATCAGTGCCGTCTTTGTACCGGTTGTGCTGGTGATAGCCGTGATTACTTTCGCCCTCTGGTTAATCCTCAGCGGAGATGTCCAAGGAGCCTTTACTTCCGCCGTGGCTGTCCTAATCATCGCCTGCCCCTGCGCCTTAGGACTAGCCACCCCTGTTGGCCTGCTCACTGGAACGGGCCGCGCGGCCCAACTAGGAATCCTGATCAAAGGTCCACAAGTGCTTGAAGATACTCGCACAGTGGACACAATCTTGCTGGATAAGACAGGCACCATTACCGAAGGCAAGTTGAGCGTGGTTGAGATCGAACCACTTTCACAGGTGCCCGCCGAGAAGATCCTGCGTCTGGCCGGTGCCGTGGAATCCCATAGCGAACATCCCATTGCCCACGCCATCACGGCGCATGCCCGCGAACACTCCAGCGAACATGGTGGCAGCGCAGGCACACTCCCCGAGGTTGCGGACTTTTCCTCGGCCCCCGGCGGCGGCGTGCGTGCTGTGATCGAGGGACACACTGTCCTGGCTGGCCGGGCCGGTTGGCTGGAGGAAAATCACGTCCCGTTGACACAGGAAGCCAGAAATGCGTTAGCTACCCAACAACGGCGCGGAACCACCGCGATTTGGGTAGCCATAGACGGTGAAGCTGCTGGACTTATTGCGCTTAAGGACACCATCAAGAGTGGGTCTGTAACCGCCATCGCCAAATTGAAAGAGCTGGGACTGCGCCCCATCCTCCTCACCGGCGACAATGCCGCGGTGGCAGCCCAGGTGGCTGAAATCGTGGGTATCGCTGATGAGGATGTGTACGCTGAGGTGCTTCCTGAGGGGAAGGTAGCTGCCGTAAAGAAACTCCAGGCCGGCGGAGCCACCGTCGCAATGGCGGGGGATGGCGTCAATGATGGCGCAGCCTTGGCCCAGGCGGATCTAGGCATCGCCATGGGGTCCGGCTCCGATGTGGCAATTGCGGCGGCCGATCTGACAGTCATGGGAAACGATTTGGGCCAAGTAGCCACAGCGATAGCCCTCTCCCGCAAGACACTAGGCACCATCAAGACGAACCTTTTTTGGGCGTTCTTCTATAATGCCGTCGGCATCCCCATTGCAGCTCTTGGACTGCTCAACCCCATGATTGCCGGGGCGGCGATGGCCGCAAGCTCTGTGCTGGTGGTAGCCAACTCCCTCCGGTTGCGGCGCTTCGGCCGGTAGCTGCCGCTGTGGCAGCTGCCGCTCCGTTAGCCGCTCGGTGGCGAACTTTTTTCGTCCAAGTCCAAGTCCAAGTCCACCGGATACCCTGGACCCCGCTGGGGGGGAGCCGCGGAGTTCATCCAGCCTGACTAGGACCACCCCGCCCATAATGGCTACCCCGCCCAGCAGCTGGATCATTCGGGGTAGCTCACCCAACAGTATCCACGCCCAGATGACAGCGAAAAGGACCTCAAATAATGCCACAAAGGAGGCCACTTTGGACCCCAGTCCGCGCGTGGAGATGATTCCCACAACGTAGGCGAAAACCGTCGTTATGAGCACCAGGCCCAATACGGGAACCAGCCAGTGCACCTGGGTTCCAGCGAATACCGGGTTGTTGAAGGTGAAAGCCATCGGCAGCACACCCACCACACCCAGAGCCACGATCATGGCAGCACCCACGGCCATTCCGCCACCAGCCATGAGAATCGGCGGCACATTATCTCCCGCTCGAGCCGACATAATGAAGTACACGGCCGAACAGACGGCGGCCGCAAGTCCCCAAAGGATGCCCTCCACACTGACTTCCTGGCTGCCTGCCAAATCCAGCACCAACACCAGTCCTGACATGGCGCAAATAGCGCCCACAATCGTCAGAACTCGTGGTCGCTGCCGGGTCATGACCCACGCCCAGGCCACCAAAAGCACCGGCGAAAGGTACTCCAGCAGCAAGGCCACACCCACAGATAGATGTTGGACTGTATTGAAATAAAACAGCTGGCACAACGCGATCGGCACTATTCCATAAATCGCAATACGCGCCAGCGACCCTTTCACCTGAGCCCAGTTGCGCACCAAGCTAAGAATTACAGGAATCAAAAGTACAACGGCGGCTCCCCCAATGCGAACAGCCACCGCAGCGCCGGGAGACCAGCCAACGTCAAACAAGGACTTCGCAAACGAACCAGACAAGGCAAAAGCTGCGGCGGAGGCAAAGGCCAGCAAAAGAACCGGGGATGCCAGTACCCTGCGCGTGTTGGCGTCAGGAACCGAAGTAAAAGTATTGGGGGAGGTCATGGCAAGTCCGTATGTCAGCAGTCATTAGCGTTAGACTGATGACATTACGCCCATATTATGTCAGGAGTCAATATGGCCTTTAGTCATGACACGGAAATGGCGCTGATGTCCGCGGTCAATCTCATCAACACAGCCCCCATCTCCCTTGATCCCGAAAACCAAACCACGGGAAAGGATTCAATGCTCAGCTTGGCTGACCTGGATGATTTTGTGGCGCGGGAACAATTCACTGGTTCACGGGAAAATTCCGCTGCGGAGGTGACGGCAGTACGGGCGATGCGAACGGAACTGCGCAGTATCTTCACGGCGGATGAAACAACAGCTGTCAGCATGGTTAATGCCTTGTTGGCTCGCGCCGACGCCCTACCGCAGCTGGTCAAGCACGACCAATGGGACTGGCACCTGCACGCGACTGCCCCCGGCGCTGCCTTGTCGCTGCGTATGGGCGTTGAAGCTGCCATGGCCTTGGTTGACGTAATTCGTGGCAGCGAGTTATCACGCTTGAAAATCTGTGCAGCTCCCGACTGCTCCGCTGTCCTGGTTGACCTGTCCAAGAACCGGTCCCGCCGGTATTGCGATACCGGAAACTGTGGCAACCGTGCCCACGTGGCCGCCTACCGCCGTCGTAAGTCGGCCCAGGGGTAAATCGGCCCAGGCGTGCTCTTCCTCGAGACCGCGGCGTGAACAATTCACCGCCATGACGTTAACGCGAAAGTGGCCCGAATCATTCTCAGATGCGGGCCACTTGGGTATTTTTCTGGGACAGATACTACTTCATAGTTCCCGCAGATACGGAGCCCTGAAGCTGGCGCTGGAACAGGATATACATGATCAAAACGGGAACAACCACGATGACGGCGGCCGCAAAGAGCGAACCAAAGTCAACCGCATAACCCTGCTGCCCGGCATAGGCAGCAATGCCCTGAGAAAGCACGTAGTTCTCACGGTTGGTGTTGATGGCTACTGGGATCAAGTACTGGTTCCACAAACCAAGAAAATTGAAAATGGCCACGGACGCCATACCCGGCTTGGCCATAGGCAGCATGACCTGGAAGAAAGTCCGCCATTCGCCGGCCCCGTCAATCTGAGCAGCTTCAGCAATTTCGCTCGGAAGGGCTTTGAAGAAGGAGAATAGGAAGAAGACGGTAAAAGGCAACGCGAACGCAACATAAACAATAATCAAACCTGGCAGCGTGTTCAACAGGCCCATGTTCTTCAGAATGAAAAACAGGGGCACGATTGCCAAGAAGATCGGAAACGTCAGTCCGGCGAGCATCAGATAATAGATGGCTCGCGAGCCCGGGAACACGTAACGGGCCAAAACGTAGGCGCACATGGCACCTAGGACCATCACAATGACAAGTGCGAAGCCCACCACAATGACAGTGTTAAAGAAGTACGTGCCAATGCCGGCTGTGTTCCAGGCATTGACGTAGTTTTCGAACTTCCAGTCGGCCGGAAGGGAAAATGGTGAGGAAAAGATTTCCGTGGTCGTCTTGAAGGACGACATCAAGGTCCAGCCGAGCGGGACAAGTACCAGGAGTGACCACAGGGTCAACATGGTGTGCGATACGCCTGCTACAACCTTATCCCCACTGGTGTCCTGTGGCTTCCGAGCTATGTGCGTCTTGGAAGGGGATTTTTTGGAGAGTTTCAGTGACATTATTCAGACACATCCTGACTGCCGCCGGTCATCCGGTTCACCAGGAATACCAGTGCCGAGAAAATCAATGTAATTACTGCCAAGACCACGCCCATGGCGCAGGCTAGACCGAATTGGTTCTTAGAAAACGCGGTGGTAAAGAGTTTCTGTGACATGACCAAAGTGGAGTTCTCGGGTCCACCCGTGGAGTTCAAAACAGACATATAAACGAAAGCGTCGAGCGCCAAAATTCCCATGTAAACGTACGCTGTCTGGATGTTATCGCGGATGAGCGGAATGGTGATGCTAACGGCTGTACGGAAACGTCCAGCTCCGTCAATACGGGCAGCCTCAAACGTTTCAGCGGGAATGCCCTTGATAGCAGCGACGAACAAGATCATGTAAAAGCCAACGAAGCCCCACACAATAACAAACATCGAGGCGATCATGGCAGTGCGCGAATCGCCAAGCCACGGGTAGTCTTTCAGGCCATCAAAACCAATGCCTGTCAGGATTCCATTCAACAAGCCATTGCTGGGGTTGAAAATCTGCTGCCAAATAATACCAATAACAACCGCAGGGATCACATAGGGAAAGAATGAAACTACCCGGTAGAACCCGGCACCTTTCAGTCCTTTGATCTGGCCGCGGCTGCTGCCACCAATAGTGACCAAAGTAGCCAAAACCAACGCCAAAATAACGGTGATAACCGGAAGAAAGACAGCCAAGGTAACGCTGTTGCGGACGGATAACATGAAAATGTCATCGTTAAAGAGCTTGACATAGTTGCCAAAGCCAATGAACGGCATGTTGTTGTCGAAGCCGCCCCAGCTGGTCATAGAGTAATACACCGCCTGGGCAAAAGGCGAGATTACAAAGACCAGATAGATCACCAAGGGCAGTCCCAAGAAGACTGCCATGAAGCTGACCTTATCGAATGTCAGTTTTTTCCGGCGCCGCCGGGCAGTGGCGACAACGCCACTGCCCGACCGCACTTCTTTTGTTGCTTGTGTCACTTCACTTCAATCTTCTTGACCGAATCGTCCTTGGCCACCTTATCGGTGATCTCCTGCAGTGCCTTGGTCAGACCCGCAGAATCCAATTTGCCGTCAAGGAATGAGTTCCACGGCACCAGCTGATCGGCGTTCATGCCGTAAGTGTCCACGAAGTTCCAGGTGAAAATGTCCTTACCGGCCTTCTCCAACATGGTGGTCTGCGAGACCAGCGCGGTGGAACCGAAGCCGTCGGCCGGGACGGTGCCCTTGACAACTGTCGGAGCCAACTTCTCCTTTGCGAAGTTCGTTGCCGCATCCTTTGAGAGCATGATGCGCAGCAATTCCTTGCCTGCGGCAACGTTCGCGCCCTTGGTGGGAACAATGAAAGGCTCGCCGCCTGCTGAGCGGACGCCGGCATGAGCAATCTTCGGGCTGGCAGATGCAACCGGAACGGGTGCACCCGTCATTTCGAAGCCGGCCTTTGTCTGGTCCTTCATCTCGTTCTCAATCCAAGAACCTGACGGGTAAAGCAGTGCTTCCTGGCCGTTGCTCCACTGTGCCTGAGCTGCAGTGAAGACCGTGCCGGAGCCGCCCGGCTTGAACATACCGGCCTTAACAATCTTTTCCATGCCAGCGAAGACGCTCTGCACCGCGGGCTGTGACCAGCAGTCGGGCTTGAGGTTTTCCAGGGAGAGACGAACTTCATCGCCACCTTCTTTGATAGCTGATTCGATCGCCATGGTCTGGTAATACGTGGCAGCTTCCTTGCCCCAAACAAACAGGTACTTATCTTTCTCCTTGGCCTTGAGGCCGAGCTCGTAAGCTTCATCCCAGGTAGTGGGAACGGTCCAACCGTTTTCCTTGAATAAACTGGCGGAGTACCACCATGCGTAAACCGTCAGTACGTAGTTGATGGCGGCCAGCTTGCCGTCGAAGGTACCCGGTGCCAGCACGCCGTCGAAGAGTGTGTCAGCGATCTTGGTGCCTTCAAGGTTGTTGGCATCAATAACAGATTGCAGGTCCTCAAGCTGATCAAGGATGACGGAGAAACCGATGGCCTTAGCTCCGGAGTTGTCAATCAGGTCAGGAGGGGTGCCGCCGGCAAAGCGCGGCTGCAGTTCCTGAGCAATATCTGTTGAGGGGTTAATGCTGACTTCAACGTCGGGGAAGTTCTTGGCGAAGGCCTTGCCAGCGAATTCAACGTAGTCGATGCCATAGCCACCCTTGAAGATGACTGCGTCAAGCTTGCCACTGCTGGCAACACCAAACGGGTTCTTCACAGGGTCAACCTCTCCACCGGGGGCGGCAGAGGCGTTCGAGGAATCGCCGCCACCTGCACAGGAAGCCAAGGCTCCACCCAGCGGCAAAAGTACGGCGGTGGCTAGGGCTCCGCGGAGGAATCCACGACGCTGCAGCGGTTTGTTCTGGATATTCATTCTGTGTACTGCCTTCCATTGATGGTACGTGTGCTAAATCTGTACGGCTTTGTACTTCTTAGTGCTGCTATTGCATTTGACTGCAATCTCGCGGCTGACCTCACGTGGTACGGGCGTTCCCCACCTCGTTGCATTGGAATCATGCCTCACGCCTGAGCCGGCCAACGTACTGGCCCACCAGTGCGGTGTTGTGTTCGTCTCCGCCCGGAATATTTGCCGAAATATAGATGGGCGGCTCTTTCCCCGCACGGACCAGGCATTGAGCCGTTTCAATCGTGAGCACCTGCGCAATGTATGCGGCAGTGATCGATGAAACAGCACCAACACCTCCTCCGCCGGAAATCTCTAGGGTTGTATCGCCATAAGGAGCCCTGTTATCGATAACAATATCTGCAATCTCACTGAGACGCAGCCCACAAGGATGTTTTGTCTCCACAGCATTAGTGTGCTCAACACTCGTGACCGCAATGACCTTGTGCCCACGTTCCTTTGCGGCCAACGCCAGCCCCACGATTGAACCATTCACACCGGAGTTTGAAGCGATAATGAAGATATCGCGCGGATCGATCAGCGAAAGGTTGAAGAGCTCCTCAGCAACTCCAACATCACGCTCCAAAGTGGAACCTTCAAGTGAGTCAAGCTCTGCAACGTCACGGACCCCATGAAGCACCAAATCGCGCAGAGCAATCTTGCTCGTAGGGATCAATCCCCCTGCTCGCCCTGCGATTTCCATGGCAAACGCCTCGGAATGACCGGTACCAAAGGCTTGGATTACGCCACCATTGGTCAGGGCGTCGGCCATAGCAGTGCCCGCCTCACGGGCACCTCCGGCAGCAGCCCACGCAGTGATGGTCTCTAATCTGTTGGAAACTTCTAGGCTAAAGGCCGCCAGTGCGTCAGGAATGATCCTCACCCCTTCCAAACTTGCCCTGCCCACGGCGCGCGCCAGCTTCCAGACGCGCAGCCCTGGTGGGTCGCCGGTGCGGTGAGACGGCCATTGCTGAGGCCGCCAGCTTTGATGTGGTCTGCGTAAAATTAACCTGGGCTACGAGTAAGTAAAGCAAGTCGATGACAAGTAATTGCACGTGCTTTGCGGAGAGGTCATCCGGCTGGAGGAATTGTTCATGAACTGAGGTGATGATGGATTCATCGGCACTCTCAGCCAAAGGGGATCCCGGGTTATTGCTCAGCGCAATTGTCAGCGCACCAGCCTCACCTGCTTCACGCAACATTTGCAGAGTTTCTTCGGTCCGCCCCGTATTGGAAATGCCAATTGCCACCGTATTGGCGTCCTGGATGGCCGCACTTGTTAGTCCCGCATGAACTTCCGACCAATGGTGGGCATTGATCCCAATTCTGTAAAGACGGGACTGTAGCTCCTTGGCCATGACAGCACTGCCGCCAATGCCGTAAATATCTACATGGGAGCTCATGGCGATGCGACGAGCAATCTTCATCATCAACGCCAAGTCCATGACGGCCGCCGTCTCCTCCAGTGAACGCGTGTGTGCGTTGACAAGGGTACTAAGCACGTCTCGTGGAGAGTCATCGGGCCCAAAAGCTCGCCCAATGTCAGCCTTCCATGACTCCCTGGCGTCGCTTCGTCCAAGCTCTGAGGCAATGCTGACGCGGAAGGGTACATAGCCGGCATAGCCAAGCAGCCGGCAAAAGCGAGTCACTGTGGCCGGTGACGTTTTTGTCTGTTCCGCTAACTCCATAATCGAAAGTTCCAGCGGAGCCTGTGGACGCTCCAGCAGGAAAGCGCCAATTTTCGCCATGGCAGCGGACATATCGGGTAGCTTTGCCTGAATGCGGTTCACGACACCGGCAGCTGTTGCTGCTGCAGGTGGGGACGTGAAGGTTAACATTTGAAAATCCATTTCTTCGAGGTGGCTACATAATGAAAACTATTATCATCCCGCATGTAAGTCAAGTCACATCTAGACACGGAATGATAACGATGCCCAATTTTCTTGCCATTGACGCTGGTGGCACGTCCACACGCGCCGTATTCCTCAACTCTTCCGGGCACTGCCTAGGGTACGGGACGGCAGGGGGTGGAAACCCGGTTTCGCGGGGATTTAGACCCGCTTTGGACGCACTGGAGGAGGCCGCGATCAAAGCCCTTGGCGGAGCCCCGAAGCCATTCGCTAATGCGCTTATTGCCATGGCCGGTGCATCACTTGAACTGCCAACAGATTTGTACCGGGACCGGTTCCTCACACTGGGACTTACGAAAAATGTGATGATCGAATCTGATTTATTGGCTGCTTTTTACTCCGGAACTTTTCATGATGATGGGTGCGCGTTGATAGCAGGCACCGGCGCTGTTGCTGCCCGCATCGCCGAGAGTCGCCTGGCTGCTGTGGCAGATGGGACGGGCTGGCTGCTGGGAGACTCGGGGTCAGGGTTCTGGCTTGGTCGCGAGGTAGCACAAGCCGTCGCATCGGCTCTTGATGGCCGCGGTCCGGCAACAGCGCTTACAGCACTCGTCCTGGGTGAGCTGAACATTCCGCTTGTCATGGACGCTCGCACCCAGGGCCGGCTCCGCGCTCAGCAGCAGCTAATTTCCAAGGTTTACGAGCGCAGCCCCATTGAACTTTCACATTTTGCACCCATGGTATTTGCCGTAACGGACGACCCCGTTGCCCAAGACATCGTTGCGCGCGCAGCGAGAGCCCTGGCCCGCACACTGCTGGCGATCAGCGGGGCTGCTGGTCAAGGGCCTGGAAAAGCCAGCCCACAGCAGTCAGTGGGCAGCCAACCGGCTTCCGTTGGTGCACAGCCGCTAGTTTTTGGTGGGAGCGTACTGACCAGGGCAGAGCCGTTGGCTTCTGCCGTGCTTGACGTTCTAGCTGCTGAATCCGCTGCGGGAGGGGCGGCACAAGATAAGTCAATCGGGCTAACCGCACGAGTGGATGCGTTCGCTCCCGTGCTGGTTCACGACGGCGTAGTGGGCTCCGCTGTTTTGGTGCTCAAACGAAATGGCATTGAGGTGGATGAAACTCTCTTTACCCGCATCAGTGAGAGTTTGGCGGCGCTCAGGTGATGGCAATGACTCCGTGGGGCTTGCGCGATCCCCGCGAGCGTCCGCCTGGTGCTCGCGCGTAGGCGACTCGCTACTTGGAATCGTTGTGAGGAGGAGTGTCTTTAGATTTCTCCGGCGCAGATTGCTCTGGCGCAGCCACTGTCCCGTTGTGGTTTGTGGCGTTGTTTTTTGCCTGCTCCAGGCGGTCCGAGGACTTCCTGTTCACCCCTGAGCCTTCGCTAAGGTGGGGGTCATTTTCCTTGTGTCCCATGACCAACAAGGAAGAAATAAGTAAGGTTGCAACAAAAGCAATGCCGAAAGCAATGCCTGCCAAATCCCAGCGCAATCCGTGGATAAGCCCACCCGCGGAAACTACCAAGGTGACTAGACCGGCAACCCCACCCAGAGCAAAGGAGAAGCTGAGTGGAAACTTAATGGAATTACCCGAGTTCGGGTTCTGCGGCTCGATACTGCCCACAATTAGTCCTTTAGATTGTTTGATGTCTCACGCACCACACGATTCTACGCAAAGTAGAACATACGATATCTAGCTTACTGGCCTTTTGCCCTCCGGCCATCATGGCGCAGTGTGAGCGCAGATAACGTCCACAGTGCACCTGTCATCAGGGCACCTCCTCCGGCCACACCCATCAACGCATGCTCACCTGTTGCGACAAAAAATGGCAGCACCAGACCAGTGCCAACGCCAAGAACGCCGGAGATTATCCAGTCACTTCGAAGCACGGATTTAGCTTCAGTGTTCCCCGCAGGCTTGAACAGAGCCGCAAAGAGCTCGGCCGCACCCATGACGGCAAGCGCTGCGCCACCGAGCCAGGCAGCAACGCTTGCGCTGCCGGCAACCGCCACCAACACGCCACTAACCGCCAATAAACCGGCTGCACCCAAAAGAACCAGCCTCCTTGTGTCCCGCAGAGGCAGGGCCAGGGTGCGCACAAGCAAGGACTGAGCTGCTGCCAACGCAAGAAAGTAGATGGCGAAAATTACGCAAAGGCCAAGGGTTCCAGGTGACTCCCAAAAGACCGTAATGAGACCAATAACTAGGGTGACCACGGCTCGCAGCAGTACGGGGCGCCACAGTGGGCTAGCTCTGCGTGTCTTGGTGTTGGCGTTGATTGACTGGGGAAGGGCGGTTTCACTCACCCCTCAAGTCTAGCCCGGCTAGCGGGAGCCCCTACCTGCATCCAACGGCCGGTGCGCGCACGCAGTCCCAACGTCAAGCCGCGGGCTCCCATATAGCCCACACTAAATGCCGCCCATACCCAGAACATTCCACGGACTGTATCGCCAAAGTGCAGCTGCGAAACCCAGAAAAGTAACGGCAGGTAAATCACTAGGTTGCCCACGCCAACCAAGGCCAAGTAGCGCGCATCACCGGCTCCGATGAGAACGCCGTCGAGCACAAAAACGTAGCCAGCCAGTGGTTGCCCAACCGCCATAACAAGCAAGGCCGCCGTCAGCGCGGCGTGAACGTTCGTATCTGTTGTGAAGATCCATCCAACGACGCCGGATACCGCCCAAAGGCCAAACCCGGTGAGAACACCAAAAGCAAGTCCCCATCTCGTCATTGTTCGTGTCAAAACACGTACTTGAGAAATATTGTCAGCCCCCAGTTCTTTGCCAATCAACGCCTGGGCCGCGATGGCGAGGGCATCAAGAGCGAAGGCTAGGAAGCTGAAGAGCGTCATAGCAAGCTGGTGTGCTGCCAGGTTTGTGGGACCTTGGGCCGTCACCACCAGGACAGTGACCAAAATGGCGGCTCGCAGAGACAGGGTGCGCAGCATAAGCCAGCTGCCCACTCTTGAGACCGCCCGCACTCCGACCCAGTCGGGGCGGATCCCCACACCATAGTGATGTGCTGCACGCACAACGATGACGAGGTATACAGCTGCCATTCCCCACTGTGCGATCACTGTTCCCAGTGCCGCTCCCCCCACGGACATTCCGAAACCATATACGAAAACAAAATTCATCACGATGTTGACGGCGAATCCGAGCGTAGCGACGATCAGCGGGGTCTTGGTGTCTTGGAGACCACGCAAAACACCCATGGCCGCCATGACCAATAGCATCGCTGGAATCCCTGCCAAGCTGGTCCTGAAGTATTCGTTTGCGTACCCCAGAACTTCCCCGCTGGCACCCATAGCGTTCAGCAGGCCACCACTGGCAAACATGCCCACAACCGCAAGGACAATGCCTAGCAGTGCCGCCAGCCAGAGCCCGTCCCGGCCCACTGCCAGTGCCTCAGCGCGTCTCCCAGCTCCTAGCAACCGCGCAACTGCCGGCGTCGTTGAGTATGCCAGGAACACCATGAGTCCAACAACCGTCTGAAGAAGCGTCGCGGCGAGGCCCACTCCAGCCAATTGGGGGACGCCCAAATGGCCAACGATGGCGGAGTCGGCCAATAAAAACAGGGGCTCCGCAATGAGCGCGCCAAAGGCGGGGATAGCTAAGCCGCGAATCGCTTTCGATGTTGAGCGCCGGGTCTGTGCAGAGGCAGCATTGGGCGTTACGGATTTAGGCATGAGTCAACAGTATCGGCAACCTTTGAACCCGCCCGTGCAGTTATCCACGCCTGACGGAGGCTCCCGCAGGGTTCCTGAAGACTTCCCTGATCATATTCACCACGGTGGCGTTAGTAACTTTGGCCGTTGTCGCTAGCCATATTGGCAAACCGTGAATAGTGGCCCTGAAAACCCAACACGATCGTTTTCGTGGGGCCGTTACGGTGTTTGGCAACGATGACATCCGCTTCACCGGCACGGGCTGATTCCTTGTCATAGATGTCCTCACGGTGCAGCAGAATCACCATATCGGCGTCCTGCTCAATCGAGCCTGATTCACGTAGATCGGAGATCATTGGCTTCTTGTCCGTACGTTGCTCAGAACCACGGTTCAACTGTGACAGTGCCACCACAGGAACCTGCAGTTCCTTGGCCAGCAGCTTCAGTGCACGGG
Source organism: Arthrobacter sp. TMP15 (assembly GCF_039529835.1). Lineage (NCBI taxonomy): Bacteria > Bacillati > Actinomycetota > Actinomycetes > Micrococcales > Micrococcaceae > Arthrobacter > Arthrobacter sp. TMP15. The sequence continues at coordinate 56,440 of NZ_CP154262.1, read as the reverse complement.
AAAACTCCGAGACTTCCTGCTGGCGTGACTCCACACGTTTACCTGAGGACATGAGCTGCAAGTAATCCAGGACTACGAGCTTTAGGTCGTGCTGTTGTTTCAAGCGGCGGCACTTGGCACGAATTTCCATAAGGGACATATTAGGAGAATCATCTATAAACAGCGGAGCCTCGTTCATTCGCCCCATGGTTGTGGCGATCTTGGACCACTGATCATCTTTGACTGTTCCCTTGCGAAGGTCCTGGAGGCTAATGGTTGCTTCCGCCGACAGCAGACGCATGGCAATCTCATTACGACCCATTTCCAAGGAAAACACCACGGTGGCCATGTTGTGATCAATGGCTGCCGAACGCGCCCAGTCAAGCGCGAAAGTACTTTTACCCACAGCGGGTCTTGCGGCTATCACTATCATCTGCCCCGGGTGCAGGCCATTGGTCAGTTCATCAAATTCATAGAAACCGGTAGGCACACCGGTCATCCCTTGCCCCTTGTGTCCGGACGCCTCAATCTCATCCACGGTGGCTTCCATGACGTCTTTGAGCAGCACATAGTCCTCTGTGGTGCGACGTTCAGCTACGGCAAAAATCTCGGCTTGAGCGGCGTTAACGACCTCTTCAACTTCTCCGTCTTGGGAATAACCCATCTGGACAATTTTAGTGCCGGCAGTGACCAGGCGACGCAACACGGCTCGCTCAGCAACGATCTCAGCATAAAATCCAGCGTTTGCTGCGGTGGGAACTGATTGGATCAGTTGATGCAAGTAGGCTGCGCCACCAATTTTAGTGATCTCACCACGCTTGGTGAGCTCATCTGCCACCGTCACGGCATCAGCAGGCTCACCGCGGCCGTAGAGGTCCAGCGCGGCCTCATAGATACTCTCGTGGGAGGGGCGGTAGAAGTCTGTGCCACGCAGAACCTCCACCACATCGGCAATCGCATCCTTGGAGAGCATCATGCCACCCAGGACGCTTTGTTCTGCGACAAGGTCCTGAGGCGGTGTCCTGGCGAAATCAGGTTCGCGGGAGGATGTTCCTGATTCTCTGGTTGGAGCCGACATGTCTGATGCTCTCTTTCTGCCCTGCTGGCCGGGTCTTTGCGCACCCTGCGGTGGCATGTTCTTTGGTATTACTACTCCTTACCAGCTGGTACCGACAAAGGCGTCGTTATGGAGAGCTCAATGGCTACGTTAGACGGTGAAAGAGCATCTACCAACCCCGTTGTCCACCGATGCTGTGGATAACCGGTGCATTAAGTGCCTCAGCTTGTGCACAGCATGGGGACAATAATGTGCACAACTTAATAGAATGGTGCGCAATACTGCCCTGACCTGCACAAACACTGTCCACTGCCTGTGGAAATAAACATTTTTGGGCTACCGTACCAGCCATCCGCAGCCGCTTGACAGTGCGCATAAACACGGGTAGGCGCGATCATATCCACAGATATATGTCCCTCTGTGGATATCCCGACAACTCTCATCAATAGCAGCCCTGACCTTCATACATGCCCGCGCATGTACCCCCGACAACCCCAACAAGCCACCGTGTTCGGCGGCATTTTAGACAAAAAAGATCCGGCAACCATAACTGGGTGCCGGATCTTTCTAAACGATGAAGCGAGTACTAGCTTGCTACAACGTTCAAGGTGATAACAGCTGAAACATCGTCGTGAAGACGAACATTTGCAGTGTGCTTGCCAACCGACTTGATGTGGGCCGGCAGTTCAACCTTGCGCTTGTCAATAGTTCCCAGACCTGCAGCGGCTACAGCCTTTGCAACGTCGTCAGCCTTGACGGTACCGAACAAACGACCTGAGTCGCCAGCCTTTACCTTCAGGACTACAGCGTGTGCCTGCAGAGCGGTTGCCTGCTCCTGAGCAGCTTCAGTTGAAGCGTGCGCGTGGGCGAGGCGGGCAGCCTTGATGGCTTCCACCTGCTTCTCGCCACCCTTGGACCAGGTCAGTGCGAAGCCGCGGGGCAGAAGAAAGTTACGTGCGTAACCGGTCTTCACCTCAACGATGTCACCAGCGGCACCGAGGCCGCTTACTTCGTGGGTCAAAATGATCTTTGCCATGTGTATCTATCTCCCTTAACCGCGGCCAGCGCCGGAGTAGGGCAGCAATGCAACTTCGCGGGCATTCTTGATTGCCTGTGCGATTTTGCGCTGCTCCTGAACGGTGACACCCGTGACGCGGCGCGCACGGATCTTTCCGCGATCAGAAATAAACTTGCGCAGCAATGCTACGTCCTTGTAGTCGATGACTGTGATGTCAGCGGCCTTCAGGGGGTTGGACTTTGGTTTGGGCTTACGGAGTTCAGCCTTAGCCATCGTGGAGCTCCTTAGTATTCGTGGAGCCCGTGGATATTAATCCGCGGGATGGTTTGCGTACGGCGGATGCCGCACATTTCTTGTAAAACAAAAAGCTTGGCGCTCCAGAGTCCTAACGCGGCGGCGAAGCCGAAGCGAAAGGGGACGCGCTGCGCTTTAGAAGGGAGGCTCGGAGTTATCCGGGCCGGCGCCCCAACCGGAGGAGCCACCACCGGGCGTTGCCCAGGGGTCAGCTGCCGGTGCGGATTGCTGCTGCTGGCCGCCATTACCGCCGAAGTTTCCTCCGCCGGAATTGCCGCCAAAGCCGCCTTGTCCCCCGCCGGCGTTTCCGCCGCCGAAGTTTCCGCCCTGGCCGCCCTGGCCGCTGTTACCTCCACCGAAGTTTCCGCCACCCTGACCGCCGGAGCGTTGGGTACGGTTTACTTTGGCATTGGCATAGCGCAGCGAGGGGCCGATCTCGTCGACCTCAAGCTCCATGACGGTGCGCTTTTCGCCTTCTTTGGTGTCGTAGGTCCGCGACTTCAGCCGACCGGAAACAATCACGCGCATGCCCTTTGTGAGGGATTCGGCAACGTTCTCGGCCGCTTCGCGCCAGATCGATGCACGGAGGAACAGCGTTTCGCCGTCTTTCCATTCATTGCTCTGGCGGTCAAAGGTTCGCGGAGTCGACGCAATGGTGAAGTTCGCTACTGCTGAACCGCTCGGGGTAAACCGAAGTTCCGGATCACTGGTGAGATTACCAACAACCGTAATAGTGGTTTCGCCTGCCATCTGCTCCTGCTTCCTGCTTGGTGTTTTCCTACAAAGAAAAAACTAAAAAGAAATTACCGAAATTATTCGGCAACAACCTTCTGCTCTTCCGGACGTGTGATCTTGGTGCGCAGGATGGTCTCATTGATACCAAGCAAGCGATCAAGTTCCTGAGCGGTAGCAGGCGCTGCGGTGAAGTTCACCACGGCGTAGATACCTTCAGACTTCTTCTGGATGTCGTAAGCCAAGCGACGACGGCCCCAGATGTCAACCTTTTCGATGGTTCCACCATCGGTGGTAATGACATTCAGGAACTTCTGAAGCGACGGCTCAACGGTACGCTCATCAACATCGGGGTCGATGATTACCATCAGTTCGTAAGGACGCATATGTGAACCCACCTCCTTTGGTCTAGGCGGTTACGGCATTTCCGTAACAGGAGGTTCATTTGCGGTGCCGCACCGGTACCTATTGCACTACGTGAGTGATCTTGGTACCAGCACAGACTCACCCATCCTACCGTAAGTACGACGCCGGACACTCACCTCTGTGCGTAACTCTCACCACACGCTGTGGATAGTTCCCAGCGGATGTTTTGGATCTACTTTATGCCGCGCACGAGCAGGTCATGAAAGATGTTTCCGGTGTCCTGTTGAGCTAGGAAAACGCCATCGCCAAGCTGGCACTCGATGATGCAATCGCTGTTCTGGGGAGAAGGCAACCACAACCAGGTAGGGAACTTGGCCTGGAGGCACTTTGTGAATGGCGGCAAGTCGAGCCCAGCATGATCTGCCCGTGGCGCGAACGCATCCAAGCAATCGAATCCCCCACCCCGGGTGTGGAGCTGCTCGATCTACTCTGCGACTTCAAACTACTCTGCGACTTCAAAGTACTTGATCGTGACGGTAGCCAAGGGCATGCACGTCCCCGTTGGTGAAATCCTCATCATTCCGCTCTACAACATGCAGGGCTGAAGATCCCCTGCCATTGGTGGACATCTCCCTTCTCCAGCGAGCCGGGCTAGTGGGACCCAACTCTGTTCCACAGAACCGCGCACGGTCAGCGTGGCCGGACCATGTCGTTGCCAACGGAGTTCTCACTACAGATCCCGGTGGCAAGGGGTTCATCATTTCTACGGAGGACGCATAAGTACTACTTCCCGCCACCACTGCGGACTACAAGGAGCTCGTCCAACCTGACGGACGAAGGCGCCTGTGCAGACCTCAAGAAGCTGCACAAACAACTGGATGAGACTGTTCCGCCTTGCTACGGCTGGCCAAAGTCTGTGGCTCAGAACGCTCCGGAGATCGCCATTCGGCTTTCACTGCTGAATAGCAAAATCCTGTTGCCCCAAAGTGCCCCGGACCCACTGGGGGCGTCCCTCCACGCTGGCCGCATGCCTTAAAATGGAATGAACACCGCTCTTTGCCTGCCGAAAGGTCCTGCCATGCGCTTCACTGACAATGCCGTTGCGCAATGGCACGCGCAAAAAGAACTACGGGCCAGCCCCGCCTGGAAACTACTACAAGGGTCCCCTTGGACGGTGGCATTTCTGCGCTCCGTCTTCACGGCGACCAGGCAACGCATGCCGCTGGAGGAATTTCACGGCGATTTAGCGGAATTCATGAAGGAACTGCGCGATGAAAACCTCAGCCTAAATGAGGCTTGGCAGGCTTCCAACTACGCCGATTCTTGGGTGCGAAGCCAGTTTCTTTCCCGGCCCATGGTTGACGGAAAGTTCTTCTATGAACCCACTGCCTCCACGGCCCGGGTCCTGGCATTTACGGATACGCTGACCGGCAGCCGCACCAATTTGAACAGCTCACGACTGAGCACGCTGCTTAACAGTATTGAGGCGCTTTCACGCCAAAGCGATCCCGACCCGAAATCCCGTATTGCCACTCTCGAAGCTGAAATCGCTGAGCGTGAAAATGAAATCACTGCGCTGCGAAATGGCGCCAATCCAGCCGTACTATCCGAGGACTCCGCCGTTGCCGCCACCCGGAGTGTGTTGGATCTTGCGGCTGGTCTGCCGGCAGATTTCAAGCGGATGCGCGACGGCGTCGAGGTCATGCTGCACTCTATCCGGCAAGAAATCATGGACTCCTCAGTCACTAAAGGTGTTGCCGTGGGTCAGGTGCTTGCCGCTGACTTGGCACTACGCGGCACGGCAGAAGGAGAGACGTTCCAAGGTTTCACCGAGTTCCTCAACGATCCGGTACAACAGGGACGTTTCAGGCAATCAATCAACGAGGTGCTTGAGCGGGACTTCACCGGTCAGCTCAGCGCGGAAGAGCGGAGAAATCTGGCCTCCTTGCTGCGCGAGATGCGCCGTCAAGCTGCTGAGGTACACGCCATTTATGGGCGCCTCTCCGAGAGTCTGCACGCCTATGTCCAGTCCGCCGAGTTCAAAGAGTCTGTACTGCTGCGCAAGGCCATCCATTTAGCCGAACAGGCTGTGGCTGCTGCATCGCTTGGTTCCCGTGCAGGGGTGGTTGAACCGCTGTTATACGCACCGAACTTTGAAACTCTCGCGGGTCTTGGCATTTTCAATCCCGAAGACCACGTCCCACCACCTAAGCTTGCCGCTCCCCCGGCGTTGAGCGATGCAGATATCCACCGCACCCCGGCAACAGCGGCACCCGATATGCCACGCTTGCATGCCGCTATCGAGCGGACCAGAGAAACCCGCCATGGATCCGCCACTCTGCATGAGGTGTATGCCTCGTTGCCAGCTGATCTGCAGCACATAAACTCCATCCGGGGTTTGGTTCTTGCTGCCCGGGGGGCAGCAAACACTTTCGTGAACGACATTGACCCAGATCGCACCGAAACACTGACTTTCACCCAAATTGACGGCACAACGCGCACAGCTCGCGTCCCGTTATTCACGTTCGTTAAGGACTCTTCACCATGAGCGGCACTTCACACCCAACGCCGGAGCTGCAAAAAATTAGCAACTCTAGGGGCACCGAGCGAACCCTGTTTGACGGCGACACCGGCTCCTTCCCGCTGGAGTTGCGCCAGGTGCTGGTTCGATTGCTGCGTGGACCGTATGTTGACGGCGGCGCAGAACCCGCCTTGTGGACAACAATCCTGACGCACGACGTGTCTCTGCGTCAGTATCTCAGCGAGATCTTCTTGTTGTTGAGCGTAGATTCTGAACGCAAGATAGCACTGCTAACCCCAGCAGACATTGAGGCCGTTCACACACAGCCGATCGTTGCCCGCAAACCGTTGCGCCGCGAAGAGACCCTGTTGGCTTTGCGCCTTCGTGTACTGCTGGACCGCCATGCCGGCTCCGGCACAGATGTGGGTATCTCTCGCGCCGGGGCCAGGGAAATACTTGCCGAACACCGCCAGCCCGGCATAGTTGATGACAAACGCTTGGATGAACAAACGGACGCAGCACTAGCTCGCCTTCTTAATCTAAAGTTGATTCTGCCCACCGAACTGCTCAACGAATACCGAGTCAGCAACGCCCTGGCATTGGCTCTGCCTTTCGACTCAATCGATCAAATTCCCGCTTATCTCTCCGCCCTGGACAAGAACGAGCCTCACAACTCCTTAGACTCCGACTCCAGCGACGGCCCAGCACAGGAGGGCCTGTTGTGAGTATTGCAACCACCCTGCCCATCGGCGAAGAGATCAATCCCGGTCAATTTCGGCTGAGCCAGATCCAAATCATCAACTGGGGTACTTTCCACGGCCGCCACAGTATGTACGTTGACCGGGCCGGCACATTGCTCACGGGGCATCCCGGTGTTGGAAAGTCGACACTCTTCGACGGTATTCAGCATATTTTCTATGCTTCCCCACGCTTGAATGAATCGGCCCACGAGGCGTCTAACCGCAAAGATCGTCGGACCACTTTTAGTTACATGCGCGGTCGTAAGATCAAGACGGACAACGGCGTGATGTACCAACGGCCCAGCTCTACCTGGTCTGCCACCGCCCTTGTTTTCGAGGACGGACTGGGGAGGCACGTGACGATCTCTGCGCTTTTTGACCTTCCCGCCAACGGGCTCGAAGGCCAGGTGGGCAAGCACTACGTCATCCATGACAGACCGTTGGACACAGCGGCCTTGGAAAACCATGGCAGCCGTCGCTTCTCGCCGTCGTCTTTAAATGCCGCCTTGCCGGGAGCGGAGACTTTCGATGTGCACAGAACCTTTGCGGAACGCTTCCGTCGCAAACTCGGTATTGACAATGACAAGGCTTTTAGTCTGCTGCGTACACTGCAAAACGGAAAGGGTCTAGACAAAGGGGTCAACCGATTCTTCCGTTATGAGGTGCTGGATAAACCGTCCACACTGACGGCCGCAGCGGCCGCTGTTGAGGACTTCAACCACCTCAGCGGTATCTATCGCCAGCTGGAGGATGCCCGCGAGCAGCGCGACGCCCTAGCCCCGGTGCCCGAACTTCATCAGAAACACCACGAACTCAGTGAGTTGCACAACCGCACAGTTGATCTTCAGAAGACCCAACTCCCGCTGTTGCGCCACCAGTTCCAAAACGAACTTCTCACCACAAAAGCGTCTACCCTTAGCGATGCTCGGGCAAACAAAGAAACACAAATCAAGGCCGCAACAACGGCCAAAGAGGCCCTCGCTGCCAGTGTGGCTTCACTGTCGGAGCAGCAGGCCAACCATGGCGGCCGGGCCATAGAAGGCCTGGAAAAGGACATTCGGAGCGGTAAACGAGACCTGCTTGAACGGCAGCGTCTTGAATCCGAAGCACGTGCGGACCTTCACAGTGTCCGCATCGAGTATTTCTGGAGTGCAAAGGGACTGGATGCAGCCCGCACAGCTGCGGCAGCCGGCGTCGAACATCAGCTGGCAGAAACACAAACCGCTCGTACACGCGAGTATGAGGCAGTGGCGGCGAGTGTTAACCTCAAGGCACAGGAAAGAGCGTTGCTGGCCGAAATTGACTCTTACCAACGTCGGGGCTCGAATATTGATCCGCGTAGCGCGTCGGCTCGCCGAGCCATCTGCGCTGCTACTGGTTTGGCCCCCGAGGACCTACCTTTTGCAGGTGAGCTCGTGGACATCGGCACCGAGCACATCGTGTGGCGCCCTGCTGCAGAAAAGGTCCTGCGCTCACTCGCCACCACACTGCTTGTAAGAGGCAGCGATATTGGCGCTGTCACCTCGGCAATCGACGGACTTGACGGCCTGGGCAAACTCCGTTGGATAAACCTTGGCATGTCAGTTCAACCTGCAAAAAGGGAGCAGCCGGGTCAAGACCATTTGGTGAACAAATTAGACTTCCATGACTCAGAGCCTGGGTCATGGCTTCGCGAGAAGATCACCGCAGACTACGCTTTTACCTGCGTACCAGATGATGCCGCCCTGCACCAACATGCCAGGGCCATTTCCCGCGCGGGAACAGTCAAGCTCAGCGCCGCCGTGTTTGAACGCGACACCCGAACCATCAGCGCCTCCGACTATCTCTTGGGCTTCAACAACGTCGCGAAAATTGCCCAACTGCAGCAGCAGGTAACAGGCTTTGCTACCGATCATGCTCAATCAGCGGTAGCCGCAACGCAGAGCAGCCTGGCCAAGGAAGAATCGACAAGAAGACTCGCAGCCATGCAGCGGATTGCCGAAGACGTCCGCACTTTTGACCAGCTGGACTCCGGCGTACTAGTGGCTCGTCAGGCAGAGCTACAAACCACCCTGGATCAAACTATTGCCGGCAGTGCCACGCTAGCCCAACTGCGTGCTTCTCTCGCTGAAGCCACTACAGATCTAGAGGCTGCTGTGGGAAACGTGGCTGTGCTGCACCATGACTTGTCCGGGATCGAGAAGGAACTCAGCAGCGTTCGTGCTGTTTTGTCAGGAGATATGCAGCCGGCCCGGGCGGCTGATTGGGCGCTGGAGGCGTTTTCACCCTATCTGCTCGACGGCGGTCCTACCTCCTTGGATGAGCTGGAGCTTCTGCTGAGCCACGCTACCGTGGACTTGGGTGAGCGCATCACCACAATCAAAGAGCGCCAGTTCCGCGCCGAGGGAGCATTAAGCGAAATATTCAAGAGCTTTGCCCGCCAGTTTGGCCCTCTCATGAGCTCCAGTCATGGAACTGGTGCCGAGGCAGCGCAACACTATGAGGAGTTGTACAGACGCATTGTTTCCGAAGGGCTACCGCAGCGACAGGAACAATTCAGAGAATATTTCAATAACCGCTCCTACGAACGATTCTCAGATCTCCTGCAATTACTGGAAGAGGAACGGCGTTCCATTGAGGAACGAATCCTGCCACTAAACCAGATTCTTGCAGACGTACCTTTTGAGAAAGGCAGCCGGCTGCGCCTCGAAGTGAAGACCACTATTCCCGATGAGGCCAGAGTCTTCAGAGGCGAACTCAAAGAAGCCCTGGGGAATGCTTACACCAAGGCCACCGAGGACACCATGGCGGCCAGCTATCTGCAATTGGAACGACTGGTCAACGCTCTGCAGGATCCCACCATGTCTCATTGGGCGGACACAGTGCTGGACGTACGCCAGCATGTGACTATCAGCTGCAACGAACACCGTCCGAACGGTGAGGTGGAAGTCGGCTTGGAGCCCGGCACACTTTCAGGCGGTGAGGGGCAGCGTTTCACCTCTTTTATTATGGGAGCCGCCCTTGCCTATCAGCTGGGTATTGACACCCAGGGTTACAGTACCTACGGCACCGTCATGATCGATGAAGCATTTATTCAGGCCAACTCGGAATACGCCGGCGCAGGCATCAACGCTCTACAGGAATTCGGTTTCCAACTCTTGCTGGCCGCCCCTGAGGACAAGGTCGACTTGTCAAGGCACCTGGGCTCTATCACAGACATCATCAAGCACCCGCAGGCAAACGTCTCTGGATTCCTTGACACTGGTCGGTCACCGGCCACCGCAACTGACATTGTCCTAGGAGAACCTTCCTAGATTCATGGGGCCCATCCGGGCCGGGACTGTTCATTTCCCGGGCCTGTGGGACTGTGCCGTGCGCATCTTGGGGTGGGGCTGGCCTTTAAACGTGTGTTAAATTGAGGGAGGCCCCGCACCGTGTGGTGTGGGGCCTCGACCTTTTTATGTGTTGTCCGGCGGTGTCCTACTCTCCCACATCCTCACGAATGCAGTACCATCGGCGCTGTGGGTCTTAGCTTCCGGGTTCGGAATGGGACCGGGCGTTTCCCCCACGCTATGACCACCGTAACTCATTCCCCACGGGCCAGCACGACTGTGTTGGTGTGGGTGGTTTGTTGGGTGTTCTTGTGATGAACAACTTCTATTTCTATTTTATTATACATGTAATTACCATTTCTATAAACCTTTGTTTAGGGATTTATAGGTTTTGGTGGTGTCATGTTTTTTTTGTTTCCTGTCCGAACAAACGGGTGGGTTTGTTGGTTGGGAACCACATAGTGAACGCGAGCATACTTGTTTTTATAAAGTGTGTGTGGTGTAAGTTATCGGCCTATTAGTACCGGTCAGCTTCACGAGTCTTTAGTCCTCGCTTCCACGTCCGGCCTATCAACCCAGTAGTCTAGCTGGGGGCCTCTCACACTTTTACGTGTAGGGAAATCTCATCTTGAAGCGGGCTTCCCGCTTAGATGCTTTCAGCGGTTATCCCATCCGAACGTAGCTAATCAGCGATGCACTTGGCAGTACAACTGACACACCAGAGGTTCGTCCGTCCCGGTCCTCTCGTACTAAGGACAGCCCTTCTCAAATTTCCTGCGCGCGCAGCGGATAGGGACCGAACTGTCTCACGACGTTCTAAACCCAGCTCGCGTACCGCTTTAATGGGCGAACAGCCCAACCCTTGGGACCTACTCCAGCCCCAGGATGCGACGAGCCGACATCGAGGTGCCAAACCATGCCGTCGATATGGACTCTTGGGCAAGATCAGCCTGTTATCCCCGAGGTACCTTTTATCCGTTGAGCGACGGCCATTCCACAATGTGCCGCCGGATCACTAGTCCCGACTTTCGTCCCTGCTCGAGGTGTCCCTCTCACAGTCAAGCTCCCTTGTGCACTTACACTCGAAACCTGATTGCCAACCAGGCTGAGGGAACCTTTGGGCGCCTCCGTTACTCTTTAGGAGGCAACCGCCCCAGTTAAACTACCCATCAGGCACTGTCCCTGACCCGGATTACGGGCCGAAGTTAGATGTCCAAAGTGACCAGAGTGGTATTTCAACGATGACTCCATAACAACTAGCGTTGCTACTTCACAGTCTCCCACCTATCCTACACAAGCCACTCCGAACACCAATACCAAACTATAGTAAAGGTCTCGGGGTCTTTCCGTCCTGCTGCGCGTAACGAGCATCTTTACTCGTACTGCAATTTCGCCGAGTTTATGGTTGAGACAGCGGGGAAGTCGTTACTCCATTCGTGCAGGTCGGAACTTACCCGACAAGGAATTTCGCTACCTTAGGATGGTTATAGTTACCACCGCCGTTTACTGGGGCTTAAATTCTCAGCTTCGCACACAAGTGTGCTAACCGGTCCTCTTAACCTTCCAGCACCGGGCAGGAGTCAGTCCGTATACATCGTCTTGCGACTTCGCACGGACCTGTGTTTTTAGTAAACAGTCGCTTCCCCCTGGTCTCTGCGGCCCACACACGCTCACGGACAGCTAGTGTCCTTCACGTGGCAGGCCCCCCTTCTCCCGAAGTTACGGGGGCATTTTGCCGAGTTCCTTAACCATAATTCTCTCGATCGCCTTAGTATTCTCTACCTGATCACCTGTGTCGGTTTGGGGTACGGGCAGTTAGAACCTCACGTCGATGCTTTTCTAGGCAGCATAGGATCACCGAATTCCCCCCTACGGGGGTCCCATCAGATCTCAGAATCGTCATTGAAGACAACACAACGGATTTGCCTATCGTGTTTCCTACGTCCTTAGACCGGGACTACCATCGCCCGGCTCGGCTACCTTCCTGCGTCACACCTGTTAATACGTTTACCTCCCCGGTTCAGTTCCCACGCTCCCCACACATCCTGGTCCCGAAGGACACTCAATGATGGTTTGGGTGGTTAGTATCACCGGTTCAATATTGGCGGTTCTTCACCGGTACGGGAATATCAACCCGTTGTCCATCGACTACGCCTGTCGGCCTCGCCTTAGGTCCCGACTTACCCAGGGCAGATTAGCTTGACCCTGGAACCCTTGATCATTCGGCGGACGGGTTTCTCACCCGTCTTTCGCTACTCATGCCTGCATTCTCACTCGTGTAGGCTCCACCGCTAGTTCACACTGCGACTTCAATGCCCACACGACGCTCCCCTACCACTCCAAACCCCTGAAAAACACTCACGAGGAACATTTTTAGGGTCATGTTTGAAATCCACAACTTCGGCGGTGTACTTGAGCCCCGCTACATTGTCGGCGCGGGATCACTTGACCAGTGAGCTATTACGCACTCTTTTAAGGATGGCTGCTTCTAAGCCAACCTCCTGGTTGTCTAAGCAATCCCACATCCTTTCCCACTTAGCACACGCTTAGGGGCCTTAGTTGGTGGTCTGGGCTGTTTCCCTCTCGACTATGAAGCTTATCCCCCACAGTCTCACTGCTGCGCTCTGACTTACCGGCATTCGGAGTTTGGCTGACGTCAGTAACCTTGTAGGGCCCATTAGCCATCCAGTAGCTCTACCTCCAGTAAGAAACACGCAACGCTGCACCTAAATGCATTTCGGGGAGAACCAGCTATCACGAAGTTTGATTGGCCTTTCACCCCTACCCACAGCTCATCCCCTCCATTTTCAACTGAAGTGGGTTCGGTCCTCCACGCGCTCTTACACGCGCTTCAACCTGGCCATGGGTAGATCACTTCGCTTCGGGTCTAGATCACGCCACTAAACTCGCCCTATTCAGACTCGCTTTCGCTACGGCTTCCCCACACGGGTTAACCTCGCGACGTAACACTAACTCGCAGGCTCATTCTTCAAAAGGCACGCCATCACAAGAACAACTACCCACAAGGGGCACGCTTGCTCTGACGGATTGTAAGCACACGGTTTCAGGTACTATTTCACTCCCCTCCCGGGGTACTTTTCACCTTTCCCTCACGGTACTTGTCCGCTATCGGTCATTAGGTAGTATTTAGGCTTATCAGGTGGTCCTGACAGATTCACACGGGATTTCTCGGGCCCCGTGCTACTTGGGATACTCACCCAAGGGAGTGCACTGCATTTCAGTTACGGGACTCTCACCCTCTACGGTCGGCCATTCAAAACCGTTCACCTATACATGCACCATTCCCCTTCCTGAACCGGCAGATCCAGATCGGTAAGTCCCACAACCCCGCACCATGCAACGCCCGCCGGCTATCACACATGACACGGTTTAGCCTGTTCCGCTTTCGCTCGCCACTACTAACGGAATCACTTTTGTTTTCTCTTCCTGTGGGTACTGAGATGTTTCACTTCCCCACGTTCCCTCCACACATCCTATATATTCAGATGCAGGTCACTACCTCGTCTTGCAACGGGTAGCGGGGTTCCCCCATTCGGACACCCTCGGATCAAAGTTTGGTTATCAACTCCCCGAGGCTTATCGCAGATTCCTACGTCCTTCTTCGGCTCCTAATGCCAAGGCATCCACCGTGCGCCCTTAAAAACTTGACCACACACTCTGGTCACTCTTACTTATCGAGAGAACCATGAAAACCAACACCACCACCCCAAAAGGGTCGTGACATCAGATCCAGGTTCAATTATCTCAAAGAAATTGCTTCTTTATAAAGATGCTCGCGTTCACTATGTAGTTCTCAAACAACAACCCCACCACACACCCCACCAACCACAGCAACACACAAAAGTGTGTCACCGAACAGGCCAGAGAAGTCATGTGCGGGAAACCAGGCACAACACAACCACCAACACCACACCCCCCAACAGGTAAACACCCAACAAACAGGCACTCACCCACAGGAAACACGATAATCAGCGGTCCTTGTTATTCCAGGACCCAACAGTGTGCCAAACACAACAACAACTACCAACAACCCCTAACAGCTCTTTCCTCACACCCACCAAAGGATGCGGTACTCAAACCAAGGCCGCGATACTCATCATCAGCTATCTTATTGATATTCCACCCTTGAGCAACTCACCCAGAAACAGACGTCCTGGCAATGAGTCTTTACTCCTCCTACCACCAACACAACCCATGCGGGCCATACCGTGATACTCGGTGCTCCTTAGAAAGGAGGTGATCCAGCCGCACCTTCCGGTACGGCTACCTTGTTACGACTTAGTCCCAATCGCCAGTCCCACCTTCGACAGCTCCCTCCCCACAAGGGGGTTAGGCCACCGGCTTCGGGTGTTACCAACTTTCGTGACTTGACGGGCGGTGTGTACAAGGCCCGGGAACGTATTCACCGCAGCGTTGCTGATCTGCGATTACTAGCGACTCCGACTTCATGGGGTCGAGTTGCAGACCCCAATCCGAACTGAGACCGGCTTTTTGGGATTAGCTCCACCTCACAGTATCGCAACCCATTGTACCGGCCATTGTAGCATGCGTGAAGCCCAAGACATAAGGGGCATGATGATTTGACGTCGTCCTCACCTTCCTCCGAGTTGACCCCGGCAGTCTCCTATGAGTCCCCACCACTACGTGCTGGCAACATAGAACGAGGGTTGCGCTCGTTGCGGGACTTAACCCAACATCTCACGACACGAGCTGACGACAACCATGCACCACCTGTAAACCGACCGCAAGCGGGGCACTTGTTTCCAAGTGTTTCCAGTTCATGTCAAGCCTTGGTAAGGTTCTTCGCGTTGCATCGAATTAATCCGCATGCTCCGCCGCTTGTGCGGGCCCCCGTCAATTCCTTTGAGTTTTAGCCTTGCGGCCGTACTCCCCAGGCGGGGCACTTAATGCGTTAGCTACGGCGCGGAAAACGTGGAATGTCCCCCACACCTAGTGCCCAACGTTTACGGCATGGACTACCAGGGTATCTAATCCTGTTCGCTCCCCATGCTTTCGCTCCTCAGCGTCAGTTAATGCCCAGAGACCTGCCTTCGCCATCGGTGTTCCTCCTGATATCTGCGCATTTCACCGCTACACCAGGAATTCCAGTCTCCCCTACATCACTCTAGTCTGCCCGTACCCACCGCAGATCCGGGGTTGAGCCCCGGACTTTCACGGCAGACGCGACAAACCGCCTACGAGCTCTTTACGCCCAATAATTCCGGATAACGCTTGCGCCCTACGTATTACCGCGGCTGCTGGCACGTAGTTAGCCGGCGCTTCTTCTGCAAGTACCCTCAACCAGCTAAACACTGGCCTTGTTCCCTACTGAAAGAGGTTTACAACCCGAAGGCCGTCATCCCTCACGCGGCGTCGCTGCATCAGGCTTTCGCCCATTGTGCAATATTCCCCACTGCTGCCTCCCGTAGGAGTCTGGGCCGTGTCTCAGTCCCAGTGTGGCCGGTCACCCTCTCAGGCCGGCTACCCGTCGTCGCCTTGGTGAGCCATTACCTCACCAACAAGCTGATAGGCCGCGAGTCCATCCAAAACCAATAAATCTTTCAACCAAACCCCATGCGAGGTAAAGTCAATATCCAGTATTAGACCCCGTTTCCAAGGCTTATCCCAGAGTTAAGGGCAGGTTACTCACGTGTTACTCACCCGTTCGCCACTAATCCCCCCACAAGTGAGGTTCATCGTTCGACTTGCATGTGTTAAGCACGCCGCCAGCGTTCATCCTGAGCCAGGATCAAACTCTCCGTTAATAACTAAACAGACACACACAAACACACCGGAAAAAGGTCATGAATGCATGCACTAAATTCGAAACCAGCTAAACAACCATTCATCACCACAGGGGCGGCAACAAACAGTCAAATAACCAATTCAATATAAATAAATTGGTATCAATAAAACTTGGCACACTATTGAGTTCTCAAACAACAACCACACCCAGCCAACACACCACAAACAAAACAACTTATTCACGATGATCAGCGCCGAGGCAACTTTCCAACCTTACCCATAAAGCCTCAACAATGCAAATCCCTCAACCAGCAGACCACACCACCAAAACACAGGAAAAGAACCAACAAAACCAGTCCCAAACCCAGGCAAACCATTCCCCCAACAAGCAGGGCAACTCGAAAAACAATACACACAAAAACACCCACACGCAAATCGGCTCCCGGCCTACAAGAACACCCGTGCGCATATGCCTACAATCCGCGGATCTGCCATTCCGGCGGCTTGGGCGATGACAGCTCGGGACCTTCTGCGGCGCGTAGAGAACACAACTGGATCCAGGCGGAGGGGTAACCGCAGAAGACTGCTCTCGTGGGCGCTGGCGTTCCCTAGAGGCAAGGTTCTGAGCCGTGCCAGAGCCCCGCAAGGCCAATACGTCAGATACTCCTGGGCCACTAGTCAAAAGTGATGCCGGCTTATTGTGCCCGGCCTGTGGGACTGCGCCGTGCGCACCTTGGGGTGGTCTTTTGTTGGGGTGGGGCTGGCCTTTAAACGTGTGTTAAATTGAGGGAGGCCCCGCACCGTGTGGTGTGGGGCCTCGACCTTTTTATGTGTTGTCCGGCGGTGTCCTACTCTCCCACATCCTCACGAATGCAGTACCATCGGCGCTGTGGGTCTTAGCTTCCGGGTTCGGAATGGGACCGGGCGTTTCCCCCACGCTATGACCACCGTAACTCATTCCCCACGGGCCAGCACGACTGTGTTGGTGTGGGTGGTTTGTTGGGTGTTCTTGTGATGAACAACTTCTATTTCTATTTTATTATACATGTAATTACCATTTCTATAAACCCAGGTTGAGGGGTTTATAGGTTTTGGTGGTGTCATGTTTTTTTTGTTTCCTGTCCGAACAAACGGGTGGGTTTGTTGGTTGGGAACCACATAGTGAACGCGAGCATACTTGTTTTTATAAAGTGTGTGTGGTGTAAGTTATCGGCCTATTAGTACCGGTCAGCTTCACGAGTCTTTAGTCCTCGCTTCCACGTCCGGCCTATCAACCCAGTAGTCTAGCTGGGGGCCTCTCACACTTTTACGTGTAGGGAAATCTCATCTTGAAGCGGGCTTCCCGCTTAGATGCTTTCAGCGGTTATCCCATCCGAACGTAGCTAATCAGCGATGCACTTGGCAGTACAACTGACACACCAGAGGTTCGTCCGTCCCGGTCCTCTCGTACTAAGGACAGCCCTTCTCAAATTTCCTGCGCGCGCAGCGGATAGGGACCGAACTGTCTCACGACGTTCTAAACCCAGCTCGCGTACCGCTTTAATGGGCGAACAGCCCAACCCTTGGGACCTACTCCAGCCCCAGGATGCGACGAGCCGACATCGAGGTGCCAAACCATGCCGTCGATATGGACTCTTGGGCAAGATCAGCCTGTTATCCCCGAGGTACCTTTTATCCGTTGAGCGACGGCCATTCCACAATGTGCCGCCGGATCACTAGTCCCGACTTTCGTCCCTGCTCGAGGTGTCCCTCTCACAGTCAAGCTCCCTTGTGCACTTACACTCGAAACCTGATTGCCAACCAGGCTGAGGGAACCTTTGGGCGCCTCCGTTACTCTTTAGGAGGCAACCGCCCCAGTTAAACTACCCATCAGGCACTGTCCCTGACCCGGATTACGGGCCGAAGTTAGATGTCCAAAGTGACCAGAGTGGTATTTCAACGATGACTCCATAACAACTAGCGTTGCTACTTCACAGTCTCCCACCTATCCTACACAAGCCACTCCGAACACCAATACCAAACTATAGTAAAGGTCTCGGGGTCTTTCCGTCCTGCTGCGCGTAACGAGCATCTTTACTCGTACTGCAATTTCGCCGAGTTTATGGTTGAGACAGCGGGGAAGTCGTTACTCCATTCGTGCAGGTCGGAACTTACCCGACAAGGAATTTCGCTACCTTAGGATGGTTATAGTTACCACCGCCGTTTACTGGGGCTTAAATTCTCAGCTTCGCACACAAGTGTGCTAACCGGTCCTCTTAACCTTCCAGCACCGGGCAGGAGTCAGTCCGTATACATCGTCTTGCGACTTCGCACGGACCTGTGTTTTTAGTAAACAGTCGCTTCCCCCTGGTCTCTGCGGCCCACACACGCTCACGGACAGCTAGTGTCCTTCACGTGGCAGGCCCCCCTTCTCCCGAAGTTACGGGGGCATTTTGCCGAGTTCCTTAACCATAATTCTCTCGATCGCCTTAGTATTCTCTACCTGATCACCTGTGTCGGTTTGGGGTACGGGCAGTTAGAACCTCACGTCGATGCTTTTCTAGGCAGCATAGGATCACCGAATTCCCCCCTACGGGGGTCCCATCAGATCTCAGAATCGTCATTGAAGACAACACAACGGATTTGCCTATCGTGTTTCCTACGTCCTTAGACCGGGACTACCATCGCCCGGCTCGGCTACCTTCCTGCGTCACACCTGTTAATACGTTTACCTCCCCGGTTCAGTTCCCACGCTCCCCACACATCCTGGTCCCGAAGGACACTCAATGATGGTTTGGGTGGTTAGTATCACCGGTTCAATATTGGCGGTTCTTCACCGGTACGGGAATATCAACCCGTTGTCCATCGACTACGCCTGTCGGCCTCGCCTTAGGTCCCGACTTACCCAGGGCAGATTAGCTTGACCCTGGAACCCTTGATCATTCGGCGGACGGGTTTCTCACCCGTCTTTCGCTACTCATGCCTGCATTCTCACTCGTGTAGGCTCCACCGCTAGTTCACACTGCGACTTCAATGCCCACACGACGCTCCCCTACCACTCCAAACCCCTGAAAAACACTCACGAGGAACATTTTTAGGGTCATGTTTGAAATCCACAACTTCGGCGGTGTACTTGAGCCCCGCTACATTGTCGGCGCGGGATCACTTGACCAGTGAGCTATTACGCACTCTTTTAAGGATGGCTGCTTCTAAGCCAACCTCCTGGTTGTCTAAGCAATCCCACATCCTTTCCCACTTAGCACACGCTTAGGGGCCTTAGTTGGTGGTCTGGGCTGTTTCCCTCTCGACTATGAAGCTTATCCCCCACAGTCTCACTGCTGCGCTCTGACTTACCGGCATTCGGAGTTTGGCTGACGTCAGTAACCTTGTAGGGCCCATTAGCCATCCAGTAGCTCTACCTCCAGTAAGAAACACGCAACGCTGCACCTAAATGCATTTCGGGGAGAACCAGCTATCACGAAGTTTGATTGGCCTTTCACCCCTACCCACAGCTCATCCCCTCCATTTTCAACTGAAGTGGGTTCGGTCCTCCACGCGCTCTTACACGCGCTTCAACCTGGCCATGGGTAGATCACTTCGCTTCGGGTCTAGATCACGCCACTAAACTCGCCCTATTCAGACTCGCTTTCGCTACGGCTTCCCCACACGGGTTAACCTCGCGACGTAACACTAACTCGCAGGCTCATTCTTCAAAAGGCACGCCATCACAAGAACAACTACCCACAAGGGGCACGCTTGCTCTGACGGATTGTAAGCACACGGTTTCAGGTACTATTTCACTCCCCTCCCGGGGTACTTTTCACCTTTCCCTCACGGTACTTGTCCGCTATCGGTCATTAGGTAGTATTTAGGCTTATCAGGTGGTCCTGACAGATTCACACGGGATTTCTCGGGCCCCGTGCTACTTGGGATACTCACCCAAGGGAGTGCACTGCATTTCAGTTACGGGACTCTCACCCTCTACGGTCGGCCATTCAAAACCGTTCACCTATACATGCACCATTCCCCTTCCTGAACCGGCAGATCCAGATCGGTAAGTCCCACAACCCCGCACCATGCAACGCCCGCCGGCTATCACACATGACACGGTTTAGCCTGTTCCGCTTTCGCTCGCCACTACTAACGGAATCACTTTTGTTTTCTCTTCCTGTGGGTACTGAGATGTTTCACTTCCCCACGTTCCCTCCACACATCCTATATATTCAGATGCAGGTCACTACCTCGTCTTGCAACGGGTAGCGGGGTTCCCCCATTCGGACACCCTCGGATCAAAGTTTGGTTATCAACTCCCCGAGGCTTATCGCAGATTCCTACGTCCTTCTTCGGCTCCTAATGCCAAGGCATCCACCGTGCGCCCTTAAAAACTTGACCACACACTCTGGTCACTCTTACTTATCGAGAGAACCATGAAAACCAACACCACCACCCCAAAAGGGTCGTGACATCAGATCCAGGTTCAATTATCTCAAAGAAATTGCTTCTTTATAAAGATGCTCGCGTTCACTATGTAGTTCTCAAACAACAACCCCACCACACACCCCACCAACCACAGCAACACACAAAAGTGTGTCACCGAACAGGCCAGAGAAGTCATGTGCGGGAAACCAGGCACAACACAACCACCAACACCACACCCCCCAACAGGTAAACACCCAACAAACAGGCACTCACCCACAGGAAACACGATAATCAGCGGTCCTTGTTATTCCAGGACCCAACAGTGTGCCAAACACAACAACAACTACCAACAACCCCTAACAGCTCTTTCCTCACACCCACCAAAGGATGCGGTACTCAAACCAAGGCCGCGATACTCATCATCAGCTATCTTATTGATATTCCACCCTTGAGCAACTCACCCAGAAACAGACGTCCTGGCAATGAGTCTTTACTCCTCCTACCACCAACACAACCCATGCGGGCCATACCGTGATACTCGGTGCTCCTTAGAAAGGAGGTGATCCAGCCGCACCTTCCGGTACGGCTACCTTGTTACGACTTAGTCCCAATCGCCAGTCCCACCTTCGACAGCTCCCTCCCCACAAGGGGGTTAGGCCACCGGCTTCGGGTGTTACCAACTTTCGTGACTTGACGGGCGGTGTGTACAAGGCCCGGGAACGTATTCACCGCAGCGTTGCTGATCTGCGATTACTAGCGACTCCGACTTCATGGGGTCGAGTTGCAGACCCCAATCCGAACTGAGACCGGCTTTTTGGGATTAGCTCCACCTCACAGTATCGCAACCCATTGTACCGGCCATTGTAGCATGCGTGAAGCCCAAGACATAAGGGGCATGATGATTTGACGTCGTCCTCACCTTCCTCCGAGTTGACCCCGGCAGTCTCCTATGAGTCCCCACCACTACGTGCTGGCAACATAGAACGAGGGTTGCGCTCGTTGCGGGACTTAACCCAACATCTCACGACACGAGCTGACGACAACCATGCACCACCTGTAAACCGACCGCAAGCGGGGCACTTGTTTCCAAGTGTTTCCAGTTCATGTCAAGCCTTGGTAAGGTTCTTCGCGTTGCATCGAATTAATCCGCATGCTCCGCCGCTTGTGCGGGCCCCCGTCAATTCCTTTGAGTTTTAGCCTTGCGGCCGTACTCCCCAGGCGGGGCACTTAATGCGTTAGCTACGGCGCGGAAAACGTGGAATGTCCCCCACACCTAGTGCCCAACGTTTACGGCATGGACTACCAGGGTATCTAATCCTGTTCGCTCCCCATGCTTTCGCTCCTCAGCGTCAGTTAATGCCCAGAGACCTGCCTTCGCCATCGGTGTTCCTCCTGATATCTGCGCATTTCACCGCTACACCAGGAATTCCAGTCTCCCCTACATCACTCTAGTCTGCCCGTACCCACCGCAGATCCGGGGTTGAGCCCCGGACTTTCACGGCAGACGCGACAAACCGCCTACGAGCTCTTTACGCCCAATAATTCCGGATAACGCTTGCGCCCTACGTATTACCGCGGCTGCTGGCACGTAGTTAGCCGGCGCTTCTTCTGCAAGTACCCTCAACCAGCTAAACACTGGCCTTGTTCCCTACTGAAAGAGGTTTACAACCCGAAGGCCGTCATCCCTCACGCGGCGTCGCTGCATCAGGCTTTCGCCCATTGTGCAATATTCCCCACTGCTGCCTCCCGTAGGAGTCTGGGCCGTGTCTCAGTCCCAGTGTGGCCGGTCACCCTCTCAGGCCGGCTACCCGTCGTCGCCTTGGTGAGCCATTACCTCACCAACAAGCTGATAGGCCGCGAGTCCATCCAAAACCAATAAATCTTTCAACCAAACCCCATGCGAGGTAAAGTCAATATCCAGTATTAGACCCCGTTTCCAAGGCTTATCCCAGAGTTAAGGGCAGGTTACTCACGTGTTACTCACCCGTTCGCCACTAATCCCCCCACAAGTGAGGTTCATCGTTCGACTTGCATGTGTTAAGCACGCCGCCAGCGTTCATCCTGAGCCAGGATCAAACTCTCCGTTAATAACTAAACAGACACACACAAACACACCGGAAAAAGGTCATGAATGCATGCACTAAATTCGAAACCAGCTAAACAACCATTCATCACCACAGGGGCGGCAACAAACAGTCAAATAACCAATTCAATATAAATAAATTGGTATCAATAAAACTTGGCACACTATTGAGTTCTCAAACAACAACCACACCCAGCCAACACACCACAAACAAAACAACTTATTCACGATGATCAGCGCCGAGGCAACTTTTCAATCTTACCCATAAAGCCTCAACAATGCAAATCCCTCAACCAGCAGACCACACCACCAAAACACAGGAAAAGAACCAACAAAACCAGTCCCAAACCCAGGTAAACCATTCCCCCAACAAGCAGGGCAACTCGAAAAACAATACACACAAAAACACCCACACGCAAATCCACGAAGCCTGCCCTCCACAGTCTTTTTCCAAGGGGGGCGTGGGTGAACTCAGGCTGCTGCCATGGCAGCAGCCCAACGCATCCCTACGGTTGTTCAGATCTACGAGATCACCGGAGATACCGAGATAGTTACATGGAGGCTTTATAGCCCTCATATACTGCAAGGCCAAAGAGCGGAGAACCAGTCGAGGCTGGGCGTATACTTTCCAGCGTGTTCTCTTATATGAAATTTCCTGCGCCCTGCGGGTGTCTGGGGGTCGTCGGCGTTGACTTCGCCGGCACTAGATAGCCCTGTTCTCCACCAACGATTGACCTTCCGCGCATTGAGTGCTCCTGCCACACCATTCTGGTGCAGGCAAGCGCACCATTTCCCGGGAACCCATTCATCGGGTTCGGACCCCTTTCCGCACGACTCAATGGTCCGGCAGAACAGATTAGGCAACAACTTCATGCTTCCTTTTACAGAAGAACAAATTCGCACTTCCCTTATAAACGCCTCCGTCAGGGAGCGCAAAAACCTCAACCTGCCGGAGAGCTTCAGCTCCCTTGACTGGAAGAACCTCGATTTTTTGGGCTGGCGAGATCGCAAGTACCCCAGGCTCGGCTACTTAATTGCTTGGGTAGATGGGAATCCGACCGGGCTGATTCTTCGTCATATTGAAGGCCGGCTCAGTAGTCGTGCTCAGTGCGCATGGTGCGAGGACGTGACTCTACCTAACGACGTTGTCTTCTTTAACGCCAAGAGGGGAGGGTTAGCCGGACGAAATGGCGACACCGTGGCGACACTGATGTGCGCCAAATTTGAGTGCTCCGCCAACGTACGAAGGCCAGCGCCACCGGCGTACGTGGGGTTTGATGTTCAGGCTGCACGCCAAGAACGGATCGTCATGCTCCAATCCAACACCCAGGCTTTCTTACGCAACATGGCTGCTGGTGTTGACTAGCGCATCATTCACCGGCCACTCTGAACCGCAAGGAGAGCCTCGATGACCCCTATGTCCAAAAGATCTGTGTAGTGTGAGTCCCAAAAAAACAAAAAGATCCCCGGTAGAACCATTGGTTCTACCGGGGATCTCTTTCCTAACTAAACGTGCGCGAGGGGGGATTTGAACCCCCACGCCCTTTCGGACACTGGCACCTGAAGCCAGCGCGTCTGCCGTTCCGCCACTCGCGCGTTTTTGGATCAGCCGCTTCACTTTCCTGTCAAGATATTCTTCAACATTCAGTGGAACAGCGAAATCAAGCATATAGGACACTTTGCTGATTTACCTAAACGAGGCTCACTCAACACGGTATATGCTTCCATCGTCAGCACTGGTTTAGTCCATAGGGCCGTGATTTGTTGCGGATCTGGTCAACTGCTTATTGTTCCGGGCCGTCCCCTACCTGGGTAGGAAATTTGCCACATCCAAGCAAACTAATAGGTATATTCAAGGACTCCGGCAGTAGTATCGTCTTTGAACAGAGTTGTCCGAGGCCCGGTCAACTGACAGTCGGCGCCCTCCAACGGGCGGCGGGCAAAACCGCTATCGTTGCAGACTTGCACAAGTAATAAGCAACAAGCAGCGGTGAAACTCAAGGAGAGGAGAGCATATGGGATTGTTTGACAACGTTGAAAAGGGCATTGAAAAGGCAGTTCGCGGCGCATTCTCCCTCGGCTCAAAAACCTTACAACCTGTGGAGATGGCCAACGCCCTTCGCAGGGAACTTGACGACAAGGCTATGACCTTGGATGCCGGACGGACATTGGCTCCCAACGTTTTTAACATTGAATTAGGCGACGCAGACTTCGAACGCGCCCGCTCATGGGGTGTGACCTTGGCTGAAGAGTTGTGTGATGTAGTCATCAACCACTCCCGCAGTCAAGGATATGTTTTGCAGGGGCCCGTGCGGGTTGCCTTCAATCACGAAGACGAGCTACGTCCTGGCGCGTTTGAGGTGCTTTCTGCCACCGAGAAAGAAGCCGGTCCACCGGGCCAAGCCTCATCGCCGCTGGCCCCATCACGTCCGCCTGGGCGTCCAGCTATGAGTGCCGACGCACAAGCACCTCCCGCTTTACCTTCACCAGTGTACAAACGCCAGCCCGCGCCGTCGGCCGCAAATACTCCAGCCGGAACCGGCCAGCCAGTGCTGGACATAGATGGCCAGCGCTATTCCTTAAACGCACCATCCATTATCTTGGGGCGCTCTTCAGAAGCCGACATTTTGATCGATGACACTGGTGTCTCACGCAAGCACTTAGAAGTACGTACGGAAAATGGTGCCAGCACAGCAGTTGATCTTGGTTCAACGAACGGCAGCTACGTAGACGGCCACCGGGTTCATGGCACCGCTTCGCTGCACGACGGATCAAGCATCACCATGGGTCGTACCCAGATCACATTCCGCATTTTGCCTTTGCGCGGCGGTGGCAGGCGATGAATGATCTCAGTCTTGTAGTTACGATTTTGCGCTTCGGTTTCCTGGTCCTGATGTGGATCATGGTTTTCAGCGTTGTCGCGGCCATGCGTCGCGACCTCGTCATAGGACGCAAGGCCAAAGTTGGCGCTCCAACCGCCCGCCAGGCACGCAAACACCCTGAGTTGGTTGATGAAACCCCGCCGGCGAAAGTGCAGGCACGTCAACTCGTTGTAACGGAAGGCCCGTTGGCGGGCACGACCTTGGAGCTTGCAGGTACCCCCATCTTGTTGGGACGGGCACAGGAAGCGACTCTTGTCCTTGAGGACGATTACGCATCCGGCCGTCATGCTCGCCTATTCCCTCAGGGCACCCGCTGGTTTATTGAAGATTTGGGCTCCACTAACGGAACATTCCTCGGGGATGCTGCTTTGACGCGGGCCCTCCCTGTGGAGCTTGGGGTTCCTGTGCGGATCGGCAAAACGGTCATCGAATTGAGGCCGTAATCATGGCACATACACCTCTAGTGCTGAGCTACGCCGCTAGATCGCATGTGGGTATGGTGAGAGCCAAAAATGATGACTCCGCATACGCCGGGCGGTATCTGGCCGTTGTTGCCGACGGTATGGGTGGTCATGCTGGGGGGGACGTTGCCAGCGCCTCAACTGTTCTGGATCTCATCCATCTTGACCACAATAAACACGACGACCACGCCGGTGCCCACCTCGCGGATGAAATCCAGAGCGCAAATTCGCTGCTCTCTGAACTTGTGCACGTTAATCCAAAACTGGCTGGCATGGGTACGACGGTGACAGCACTGTTGCTCTCCGGCCAGCGTTTGGCGTTTGCACATATCGGTGATTCCCGAGCGTATCGACTCAAAGACGGCGTCTTTGAGCAGATGAGCACGGACCACACATTTGTCCAGCGAATGATTGACGACGGGCGTATGACCGAGGCAGAGGCTGAGGTTCACCCCCACAAAAACGTCCTGATGCGTGTACTTGGCGACGTAGACGCATCGCCGGAGCTAGATTTAAAGTACTTCGATGCCGCCATTGGTGAGCGTTGGCTGCTGTGCTCTGACGGCTTGAACTTCGTCCGGCACGAAATGATCGAAGAGGTAATCCGGCACACGAAGTCCCTCGCTGTGGCTGCAGATACGCTCGTAGATTTAACGCTAGCCGCAGGTTCACCCGATAACGTCACGGTTGTTGTTTTCGACATCACTGAAGCAGTCCCGGATGATACAGCTACTGCCACCCTTGACACTATTAGCGCAACACCACCTGTCTCTGACGAGCCAGACCTTCCACCATTACTTGCCGAAGATCTCGCCAACGGCTCACCGTCGGGGGAGGATCAGGCGGTTGCAGGTGCCGCTGAAGCCGATGCTCCCAATCGTGATGACCAAGACAGCGCTTCTGTCGGTGATGACGAATTTACAGACGACTCCGAAGCTCTTGACTCACACATTCGTGAGTCCGTGATTCAACAGGAGCTGTCTTCACGCCCCCATGAACTTGTTGGTGCTGCACTGACAGCCAATGCCGAAGGCAAGATTCCCCAGCTGGCCAAACCCTCTACGGTTCGCCGTGCCGCTACTGTTTTAACCCACAAACCAAGTAGTACCAAACCTAGTCTTCAAGAAGACGATGAAGTATCTTTGCCGCGCCTACGCCAACGTCCTTGGGTACTGGCCATCGTAGGCTCCCTAGTAGCTATCGTGATCGTGGCGGGTTCCTGGGCTGCCTATACCTGGACCCAGACACAGTTCTTTGTCGGGGTTTCTCAGGGAAATGTGGCGATTTATAAGGGAGTCTCTCAATCTTTGGGGCCAATTTCCCTTTCGCATGTGTACAGAGAAACTGGCGTTGAAGTTAGTTCTCTGCCTGACTATTCTCAACAACTTGTCGCCAAGACTTTACCGGCATCCACGCTCAGTGACGCGGAAGCGATCATCAGCGACTTGCAGTTGGGTACTGGCAGCAGTTTGCCTCCATGTGACCTCGTGATCAAACCCACCGCCAGCCCCACGCCCACAGGAAATTCCAGCGCCACGGCGAAGGCAACCCCTTCAGTAATACCAACACCGTCTTCTAGTAGTTCAACTTCCGGCAGTTCAACCTCAGGCCCCGCTAGCGGTAAAGCGACACCCACCGCACAGCCTACGTGCATCCCTGGGGGCAAAAAATGAGCCAATTGTTAACCGTGGCAAAGCCACGCCGCAACACTGAGCTGCTCCTGCTACTGCTTGCCCTTGGCATGTCAGCCATGGCAAACGCTCTGGTGAACCTGAATTTGGGGCGCACATTTGACAATGATTTTTACATGCAGCTGGCCATCTTGGCCGGGCTCTCCATCGGTTTTCACGTAGTCCTGCGCCTTAAAGCAAAATATGCCGATCCGGTGATATTACCTGTTGTGGTAGCCCTCAACGGAATCGGCTTGGCCGTCATTCACCGACTGGACATAACCTTCGGTGACAGCGCTGCTCCACGCCAATGGGTCTGGACCAGCTTTGCTGTGATTACCGCCGTCGCCGTCATTTGGTTCCTGCGAGATCACCGCATTTTGCGACGATACACCTATATTTCTCTTCTCGTCTCCGTTATCTTGCTGATCTTGCCGCTGCTTCCATTTATTGGCGCCGGTACTATCAACGGCGCGACGGTTTGGATCTCCCTAGGGCCGTTTACCTTCCAGCCCGGAGAAATAGCAAAGATCACGCTGGCAATATTCTTTGCAGGGTATCTATCATCGAACCGCGACTTGATCTTACTTGCAGGAAAAAAGATCGGCCCGCTGCAACTACCGCGAGCCAGGGATCTGGCACCGATGATAGTGGCATGGCTAGCCAGCGTTGGAGTATTGGTGTTCCAACGCGATCTTGGATCCTCCATTTTGTTCTTTGGTTTGTTCATGGTCATGATCTACGTTGCCACCAGCCGAATCAGCTGGATCCTGATTGGGTTGGCGCTAATGGCGGTTGGTGGAGTAGCTGCCTACCAAATTTTTCCGCACGTTGCCCGGCGTATCGACGTGTGGGTGAATGCCTTTGATCCCGCCTATATCGGCGCCCCTTTCGGCAGCTTTCAAGTTGTGGAGGGCCTCTTTGGCCTAGCGAACGGTGGTCTCATCGGTACAGGACTTGGCCAGGGATCACCCGAAGAACTCCCCGTAGCCAATAGCGACATGATTATTGCCGTTATTGGAGAAGAGATCGGTCTAGTGGGCCTCTTCGCAATCCTGTGCCTCTACGCACTCTTCATAGCGCGCGGTTTCCGCGCAGCACTGGGGACTAGGGATGCCTTCGGCAAGCTCCTGGCAGTAGGACTGTCGTTTGCGGTGGCTCTCCAGTGTTTCGTGATCATTGGCGGAGTCACCCGACTAATCCCGTTGACGGGGCTGACAACACCTTTCCTAGCTGCAGGTGGATCCTCTCTGCTTGCAAACTGGATCATCGTAGCCTTGATATTAAAGATCTCCGACGCAGCACGGCGTCCCCTTAACGTCTCCGGGCCACCTGCCCCAATTGACCCGAACCCTCAAATCGGCAAAGAACAGAAGGAGGTGCCAGCCCTGTGAACCAAGCAATCCGTAATTCTTGGATAGTGGCGATCGCCTTGTTCGCACTGCTCTTTGGTTCCATCTCCTACGTGCAGTTCTTTGCGGTTGATTCCCTCAACGCCAACCCCAACAACAAGCGGCAATTGTTGAAGAGCTTCTGCAGTGAACGTGGACCTATACTGGTTGATGGGCAGGCCATTGCCGAGTCAGTTGGCACCAACACTGATTGCAAGTTCCAGCGTCAGTACAACGACCCTCTGCTCTACTCAGGTCTAACCGGCTTCTTCAGCAAATTTGGTGGACAATACGGTTTGGAATCAACTCTTCGCGAGGAGCTCACCGGGAACTCGGATGACGCCCTGTTCGATCGCATCTCTCAAGCGTTCACAGGAGAGCAGCCGCGGGGCCGTTCGGTGGAACTCACCATCGACTCAACTATTCAGCAGCTTGCCTACGACATGATTCCGGATAATATAGGCGGATCCATAGTCGTGATGAATCCGAAAACCGGTGCCATTATTGCAATGGTTGCCAAGCCTTCCTATGACACCAACTTACTGGCTACCCACGACAAGACAGTTTTCAACGCTTCCATGGCGCAGATCGTCAAAACACCTGGTGTCCACCTGAATGGGTCATCGGCTTACACGCAGCTGTACTCGCCGGGCTCTGTTTTTAAGATCATTGACACCGCAGCCGCTCTTGAATCCGGGAAATACAATAAGGACAGTGTTCTGCCCAACCCTGCCAATCTAGCTTTTCCTGGTATTGGCTATGAGCTCCCAAATTATGCCAACGGGCAGTGCTACACGCAGGATAAAGCAACGTTCAAATTCGCACTGGAAAACTCCTGCAATACCCCCTTCGCCAGTATCGCCTTGGATCTGGGTCAGGATGCTATTACCGCGGAGGCAACGAAGTTCGGTTTCAATGACAACTCGTTGAAGTTCCCTGACTCTGTGGTCACCAGCCGCTTCCCCGGCCGGGAGGGGGTATTGGAGCCTGCACAACTGGCTCAAAGTGCCATCGGCCAGCTTGATGTGCTGGCATCACCGTTGCAGGTGGCCATGATGACAGCTGCTATTGCCAATAAGGGCCAACAAATGACACCAAATCTAGTAAAAGCCGTCCGTACCCCCGATCTCAAGACAGTATCAAGCCTCACTCCTGAGGTCCTCCGCCAGTCAACAACACCCGAAGTAGCAGCTCAAATTACTGATTGGATGGTCAGTGTGGTTGATAACGGCATCGCGTCGGCAGCAGCTGTACCGGGTGTTCAGGTAGCAGGAAAAACAGGAACCTCAGAGCTTGGGGATGGATTGAATAACTCATGGTTTACCGGCTTCGCGCCGGCGAATGACCCGGAAGTGGTGGTCAGCATCGTTATGCCCAATGTTGACGTGGCCACCGGAGCCGAACTGACAAGTCCCAATGCAAGTAAACTCTTCAAGGCGGTGTTGAAAAAGTGAGGCCTAATTCTGGTATCACCTTAGGCGGCAGGTTCCAACTCACATCACGCATTGCCATCGGCGGTATGGGTGAGGTGTGGAGGGCACAGGACTTGGTTCTGGGCCGGATTGTTGCCATCAAAATTCTCAAAGACGAATACACCGGTGATCCCGGCTTTCGGGCCAGGTTCCGGGCGGAAGCAAAACACACGGCCTTGCTCAACCACGAGAGTATTGCCAACGTCTTTGACTACGGCGAGGAGGACGGCTCTGCCTACTTGGTGATGGAACTGGTTCCTGGCGAACCACTTTCAGCCCTGATTGAACGTGAGCACGTACTTTCTGCCGATTGGACGCTCTCAATGATCGCCCAGACCGCGCGAGCATTGGCTGTGGCGCACGCGCAGGGTCTAGTCCACCGAGACGTGAAGCCCGGTAACCTGCTCATCATGCCTGGAGGAAAGGTTAAGATAACCGACTTCGGCATTGCCCGCCTTGCGGACCAGGTGCCGTTGACCCAGACCGGACAGGTCATGGGTACAGCCCAGTATCTGGCACCGGAACAGGCAACAGGTCAGATCGCAACGGGCTCTAGTGATATATATTCTCTTGGCGTTATAGGTTACGAGTGCATCACCGGTCACCGCCCATTCTCCGGCGAATCTCAAATTGCGATTGCTTTGGCTCAGGTCAACGATGCACCACCGCCGCTGCCAGACACCCTGCCAACCCCGGTTCGGGCATTGTTGATGTCCATGCTTGCCAAGGATCCTGCCAACCGGCCGGCAAATGCGTTGAAGTTGGCTGAGGCAGCTGAAGCAATCCGGCGTGGTGATGTCAAGGCTGCTCATGGCGCTGTCCCGGGGATGCTTCTTTTCGAATCAATCACCGGTCCCATCACTGCACCTGTGGACATCAATTCAACCGCCCCGACATCAGTTGTGGGAAGTACGGCTGAGCCCACAACCACGGCGCTGCCAACTGTCATGGACGACGTGCAGCCCACGCGTGCCTCACCAACCCGCGCGGAGATTCTCGGAGCAGAGCGTGCCTGGCAATCCGAGAGCGAGCAGCAGGCGCTATTGTCCGACGACGAGCTGGTTTCGGAGGAGCCTGCCAAGAAGGGCCGCAGTCCGTGGACCTGGCCCATGGTGGGGTTGATCATCCTTCTTGTCTTTGCTGTTGGCGCCTTGATTCTGCAAAGTCAAGGTATTTTCGGTGGCGCACCGTCTTCCACGGCGTCGAGTTCGCCAAATACGTCAGCAAGCCCCACGCCACCACCCACGACTGCATCAGAATCGCCCACACCCTCAGAAACAACCGAGCCCACTACCGAAGCTCCAGTTGAGGTGAAAATCGACCGGGATGCCCTTCGTGGAAAGTCGTTTGCGATCGCCCAGGCAGACCTCGAAGGTAAGGGACTGGTAGTCGATCGTCTCGACGAGTTCAGCGATTCGGTTCCCGAGGGGTTAGTTATCGATGTTTCACCCATTTCTGGTCTTTACGCTGGCGACGCAGTGCAGGTCACTGTCTCCAAAGGCAAGGAGTCTCCGGCAACGACACCCGTACCTTCATCAGTGGGCAAGCAAGGCAACGCCTATGACCAAGCTCTTGTAGCGGCAGGATTCATTCCTGCACGGGTTGAGGAGCCTTCCTCGACAGTTGCCAAGGGCGTGGTAATTCGCACTGATCCGACCGCTGGTACGCCGGCCGAACCAGGATCTGTTGTCACTTATTACGTCTCGACGGGACCACAATCAGATTCCAAACCTAGTAAGTCACCCGATGTTCCAGCTCCTCCGGCGCCGCCGGCCGCGGAAGCACCCTAGGCATCAAAGGCATCGTAGTTGTATTTCCCTTCCCAACCCTCCCACCTTTTGAAAGGACAAACAGGTTCCCATGAGTGTTCCGCGCGTCCTTAACGACAGGTATGAGATCGGGGAGCTGCTGGGTCGTGGTGGTATGGCCGATGTGTACAAGGCCCAGGACATCCGGCTTGGGCGCGCAGTTGCCATCAAGCTACTGCGCGCCGATGTGGCGCAGGATTCACATCTGCAGGCTCGTTTCCGTCGTGAAGCCCAAGCTGTCGCGGGTTTAAACCACCCTTCGATCGTTGCTGTCTATGACACAGGTGAGCACGTCGCAAAAGATCAAATCCGAGATAGTGCGCATTTGCCCTACATCGTCATGGAGTATGTGCATGGCAAAACTCTTCGAGACTTGATCCGCAGTAAGGACATCAGCGTCGAGCAGGCCATCGATTACACTACGGGCGTGTTGTCGGCACTGGATTACAGTCACCGTGCCGGAGTTATCCATCGTGATATCAAACCCGCCAACGTCATGGTCACTGAGGATAAAAATGGCATCTTAGGTCAAATCAAGGTCATGGATTTTGGTATTGCCAGGACCATTTCAGATTCAGCCGCAACTATGACCCAAACACAGACGGTCATGGGCACGGCGCAGTACCTTTCACCCGAGCAGGCTCGCGGGGAAAGTGTTGATGCCCGCAGCGACTTGTACTCGACAGCTTGTCTCCTGTACGAAATGCTGGCAGGTCGTCCACCCTTCATAGGCGACTCTCCCGTGTCTGTGGCCTACCAGCATGTCCGCGAGCTGCCACCTGAACCCAGCACCTACAACCCAGAACTCACCCCAGCCTTAGATGCACTGTTGATGCGCGCCCTGCAAAAGGACAGATTTCACCGTTTTCAGGATGCTTCCTCATTTCGTCGTGCGCTTCGGGCAGCGAGCACCGGGGTCATGCCACCGCCTGGGCCCGGTGTTTCCCGAACACCGGTTCCCACACCCCAGTCTCTGCCGGTTCAGGAGCTTACCGCTGCCAACCCAGTCACCCAATCGCAGATTTCCCCGGACGACGGCGGTCCTTCCACCCGCGCAATGGCGAAAGTCCTTGCTGGGGGAGCCCTCACCACTCATGAGAACGTTGTGGAGGAAGCGGCGGCAGTGCCGCGTGCCCAAAAGCGGCGCCGTGGGGCCTGGATGGTGACCTTATTTGTTCTTTTGGCCATTATTCTCGGTGGTGGCACAGTGCTTGGTTACAACATGGTCAATGCGAAACCTGCTGCGGTTGCGCAGATCTCCATTCCATCCTTGGTCGGAAAGAGCAAGGAGGATGCCATGGCCCAGCTCACGGATTTGAACATGTCACCGCAGAGCAGTGAAGAATTTTCCGCTATGGCTTTGGGAGAAGTCATCCGTACAGACCCACGAGCGGGAACGTCCGTTGACCCTGGCTCTAGAATCGAAGTTTTTGTTTCCAAAGGACCCTCAGAAGTCACGATCCCTGATGATCTGGCGGGTAAGACCGAATCTGAGGTGCGCTTCGATCTCGCCGCATTGAATCTGAAGTTTAAAACAAATGTCATGGTCAACGATGGCTCCATCGCCGCCGGTTCCGTCGTCACAACCGACCCAGCACCGGGGCAGACTGTCCCGGTTCAAACCACGGTTACATTGAAGATCTCCACAGGCCAGGTCCTGATGCCATCTTTGTTTGACTTAACTGACAACCCTGATGCGGTTAAAGAAACGGTTGCTGCCGCGTTGAAAGGCGTTTCACAGTATTTGGACGTGACGTACGAAGAAGCCGAAAATACCGTTGTTCCACCAGGCATGGTGACAAACCAATCTATCTCGCCAGGGACGGCAGTGGAACAGCGGACAACGGTTGTTGTGACTCTGGCCAAGGCGCCTCCTGAGCCTGCGGAGCCCACGCCCAGCAACACACCGACAGCCAAGCCCACAGACGTGGCCACGAAAAAGCCGACTTCAGGATCAGAGAAAAAGAAGTGATTCCTACTCTTATTTAGCCTTTGATAAGCGGACTTAACGCTGCCGCCCGGACGCTGGCACCAACCAATCCAAGGGACTCAAGCCAGTTACCCAACATGGTGTAACCACCTTCAGTGAGAACAGATTCCGGATGGAACTGTACTCCGCACAATGGTGCACTCTTATGTGCCAAACCCATGATCACGCCGTCGGCCGTAACGGCAGTAACTTCTAGTACATCCGGAATGCTGGCAGGCACAGCCGCCAATGAATGATAACGAGTTGCCGTCACCGGACTCGGCAACCCGGCAAACACGCTGTTTCCTTCGTGCAACACTTCACTGGTTTTACCGTGCATGAGCGCCGTGGCATGAGTCACGACCCCACCGTAAGCTTCAGCCAGTGCCTGGTGACCAAGACATACGCCAAGCATCGGCTTGGAATTCTCGCCACACCACTTAATCAGGTCTATGCACACGCCAGCTTCTGCAGGCGTGCCTGGACCGGGGGAAATGAGAACGCCATCTCGTGCAGATGCCAACTCCACCGCCTCAGCGAGGCTCACATCGTCGTTACGCACAACATTTGTTTCGGCACCCAACTGCTCCAGATAACCAACCAAGGTGTAAACGAAGCTGTCGTAGTTATCTACAACAAGAATACGAACTGTCATCTCAGGCTCCTGCGCCAATTGTTGAATCATTCAAGGGACTGAATTGGGAAAGCCACGGAAACACGAACTGCATCAGCACAAGAACCGCTACCACCAGAAAAACTAGCGTCATGACAATACGGACCCACAGTGGCCCCGGGAGGTGCCTAAATATCCAGCCGTACATTGTGCGCGTCAGCCTTTCTGGTTCACTTGAACTTGTTTGGCGATTTCTGCTGGCGGGCCCACACTGGCCGGCTGCCATGCGACAAGGACAGAGTAAGCAATAATCCGTTCTTCAGCACCAAACCGTGGATTACAGCTGGTCATCGTCAAGAAACTCTCGGTGGAAGTGAGACCTTCTTGCGTAGGCACCGGCAATAAAACGTCACCTCGAGTGGGCATGACAATTTGGTTGTTTCGGAACACATACGTGTAGTAACCGTCTATGGTTTGGACATATATCTTGTCCCCAGGCACCAGAGTGTGAATAGCATCCAGAACGGCGCCATGAGTTTGTCTGTGCCCGGCAATAGCAAAGTTTCCTACACCGCCGGGCATCGTTGAGCTGTCATACCGGCCAAGTCCCAGAGTATCCAACTGTTGTCCAGCAACGCCTTCAACGAGCGGACGACTATAGCTGGCACCAAAGCGGGGCACGTAAACAACACCAAACACGGTTCCAGGACCCGGTGGCACGGGCATAACAACGGGAGGGCCAAAGTCCTTACGTCCAGCCGGATTCTGCGGAGTAACTGGTCCTTGAAACTCTTGCGCAAACTGTGAAACTGCAGCGCTTTGTGCCGCATTCGCCTCGATGTTCGTCCACCATAGTTCCCACACAACGAACAATAAAAGGATGACTCCGCCAGTTATGAGCAGTTCACCAATAATCTGAACCAAAGTCCTGAAAAAACCTTGTTTGGGACGTTGTTCACTACGACGTCGGGCCGCACGACCACGCTTGGTTGGCGCGGACGCATTTTCCCCCGGCAGTTCTTCATCAACCGCAGCTGAATCGACATGGCTTGGCGATTGAACCACGCGTGTCTCCTGACTGAAGTTGATCGGCAATGTCATGCAATCCGCGGCTGCAGGAATTACAGCTAGAATTGCCTCAACAATACCGGCAGTTCACAGCCCTGGAACAATTCGCTGAACATCAGCAGAGGTAACGAACCGCCCATCTACCCAACGAGCTGGTCGGATACTCGATCACAACGTTAAGGAGCTCCTGTGCCTGAATCAACACCGCGTCGCCGTCCCACCAAGGGCCCGGCCCAAACGCCTTCCAGCAAAACGCAGCAGCCTAACGCCGTTTGGTTCCTTCCATTGATGGTGACGTTGATGCTACTGGGCCTGGTCTGGATCATCACTTATTACATTTCAGATGGAAAGTTCCCGATCCCCAATATTCACAACTGGAATATCGGCATCGGCTTCGGCATAGCACTGGCAGGTTTTATGATGACTACACGCTGGCGCAGCTAGTTTCCTGCTTCTTTTTCCTCACGAGCATCACTTTGCACATAGCGTCCCGTAGCTTTATCCGCGGCATGGCCGGGCACATCACCGGCTGTGCCGTAATCTGCTTCAACGAACCGTCCAGTCTCGGCTTCCTCGAGGGCTTCCTCGGTGCCCGCTCGACCGTAGTCGCCTTCAACGTAGCGGCCATCAGACTCTCCGGTCTTGTGACCTTCTTCAGCACCTGCCTTGCCATACTGGCCCTCTATATAACGTCCGTGCTCAGCGTTGTCTTCTACCGACATGGTGCTGACCTTCTTTCTTATTTGAGCCAAGGCCCATCAGCCTTTCGGCCAAGAGGCGTTTCCTTACTCTCATTCTAGTGTGCTTATACCGGTCTGGACAGGGCTACCGGAGGCCCTGGATTATCAGGAACGGGAGCAGCCATGAGCGAGGTCAACTGCTCTCTGGATTGAATATCCAGCTTGATGAAAGTCCTGTAAAGATGCCCCTCAATGGTCCGCAGCGAAACGTTAAGTCGGGCAGCAATGGAGCTATTGGACTCACCCTGAGCCACAAGTAAAGCGATCTGGTGCTCGCGGCGAGTCATTTTGGGTTGGTCAATAGTCTGAAAAACAGGAGATACCAATCCAGGCATGTTCTCACGCATCGCCACGACTTTGTTGGCTGCTTTGCGGCTTTTGTGGATTTTGCCGCCGACGCTGAATTTATTAAGTGCATGTGTGGCCAGCTCAACGGCTACCAGCTCAAAACCGTACTGCATGGCAGTTGCGCTAGCCTGTTCAAGGCTTGCAGCGTCTTGGGAACGCATTGCGGCTGACCAGCGTACAAAGAACTCTTTGCTGGATGACTCCAGCCGTTCCGCAACTTCGACCAATCTGAGGATTGCCGCAGCATCACCCACGCGCACCAGAAGCGAAAGGACTGTTAGCTCAATCCCGAGGTAGCCGTGCTCCAGGCACTCCCGCTGTAGACTCCATAACCGCGCCAACCCCAGTTCCGACTGCCCGGTCATGAATTGGGCGGCAGCTGCGTAAGCAGCACCTTCCAACTCATAAAATTTGCCGCTGCGTCGATTCAGTAAAGCTAGCTGCGACAAAATGCCCTGCGAACCCGGTAAGTCTCCGTGCATCACCAAGCAGTACGCTTGCAACCCCATTGCTGTGGGTAGCACCGACCACGGGTCGTAGTCTTTGAGCGTGTGCACGGCTGACTCCGACCCAGCCAACGCCTCTTGCAGGTAACCTCGCCGGACCTGCATCATGGCTGCCGCAAGATCGCGCAATCCGCCTGAATGCAGCATGAGATCAGGATTGGTGAAGATGGCAGGTTCCAGGGCCGCAGTGGCATAGTCCCATGCACCGTCATAAATGAATGCTGCCACTGAACGGGTGTAAGCCAAAATGGCAATATCTGGCCGCGGAAACCCTTCAGGTCTCTCGAGTTCAGCAACAACATCCAACGCCATCGCCACTGCTGTGCTCATCTGTCCGGTAGCGCTAAGAACCTCAACTAAGAGAGATTTCAGCAGGACCCGGTCCGCTACGTTCTCTGTCATGGGGTGAGCTAAGAGCGCTTGGATGCCTTCAGGGAGATTTTCCATCCTGCCAACGGAGACGTTCTTGATGGCCAAAGTTATCAACACATCGATGTCAGCTCTGCTGGAGAAATCGTTGAGGACCACATCGCCAAACCGACCCACAAAGCTGAGGTAAGCCTCATCGAAGCAGACTTCGTAGTCCATCGCTGATGAATGAGAGAGTTGAACAGCGCGCAGAGCGCTTGCACCCGCTTCAGGTGAATGAGCTATTTCAAGAGCGTGCATTGAGAGTTTCCGCGCAGTGACGGCACAGTTTTGGTTTAGATATGCAATCGAGCGCTCGGCCAGTAGAGCTGCCTGGTGTGGCGTGCCTTCATGACTCTTGCTGAACTGTAACGCCTCAAGTGGGCGCATCAGCTGGTTGGCATACACGGTGGCTGCAAGGATCCGCTCATCATTAACCGGCAGTCCGCAATCAAGCGACCACCTCGTGAAATTAATGATCATTTCAGGGTTGGATTGATCGTCAATTGTCACAAATTTTGAGACTTCTCTCAGGAACCGCCTGCTGCGTCCTAACGGAACCATGTCACGAATTGCGGTCGCAGTGGCCGGACGCGCCAACCGCATCGTTAGAACCGCCCCTGGCACTACCTCGACAAGTTCTCTTTGCTGAATGTCATCGACTGCCTCGACGCTGGTCAAATCAAGAATAACCTCAAGCGGAAGTGGCCCGGCCAAGGCAAGCATTTCGATGATCCCCCGAGAATCAGCTAATTGTTTGGTGAGCTCCATCTGCAGAAGTTCCCAAGATTCGGTACCTAAACGATCTTCAGGATGGTCAAGTATCCACACGTTGTTAACCTTGTGCAAAGAGCCTTCTTCACGTGCACCTGCCACTAAGCCGTGCAGCACCAGAGGATTACCAGCCGACCGGCTGGCCAAGTAGTCAATGGCCGGACGTGCAATTTTTCCACCCAGAACACCCTCAAGTAGCATTCGGACTGCTTCAGACTGCAGTGGCGCCACATCAAAACGGGTCAGATGTCCTTCACGCCATAACTCACGCAAATAATTTTTATGCCCCCCGGGATGATCTACCACTATTAATTTGGCCGCAGAAGACATAACCACCTGCAAGATGATGGCAGCACTTTCCCGATCTAGATATTCGGCGTTGTCCACGATCAGCACTAGTGAGTCGGACGTGGTTGAGGCCGCGTGGATTTGCTCTAAGAAAGCGTTGAGTACCTCGTAATAATCATCGCTGCGCACTAGCTTCACGCCGACTCGAGCGTTGACAGCTCCGAAAGGAATAGTCATTAGTGCTTTGCTTGCGGAGAGCCTGATTCTTGCAATTCTCGGGCCCAGGGCATTGAGAATTTCGCCCAACATCCAGGTTTTTCCGGCACCACGAGATCCAACGATGAGTACTCCTCTTGAGGAGCCGTCAGTCAGCTGACTAACAATATCCTCAACAACTGCGCGCCGAGCCATGCCTCCCCATTTCCTGAAACTGCGGCTACAACCGCCGATATTAGACTCAGCGTCATGGCTGGCCCGCCCCTGACCCCTGCCCCCTGCCCTTCAAGGCTCTCAGCTCAGTCCCAGTTCAGTCTCAGTCTCAGTCTCAGTCTATGGATATTGCGAGGGCTGTGTCGATGGAACGGCCAGGTACGCGAAGAAGCTCTGCACATATCCGCAATATCTGTCAATATCCCCACCTTGTCCACACTGTGGATAACTTTTTCCCACAACACACACCTCTGTCCACCGACGTTGATAACTTATTCGAACTGTCCACAGGCCGTCTTCGAAACTGTGGTTATCCATAGTTGTTCACAAAGTTATCCACAGAAGTGGATAACTTTACATCGATTACCGCATAATCCATTGAAAATGCCGCGATGGAGTAATCCACAGCTGTGGAATTACATGTGTGTAACTTATGCCCAGTGTGTATAAGTCTGGGGAAAAGACAGTGTACGACGAACTGACGACTACTAGAACTACAGGCCTGTAAGTTATACCCATATGTGGATAGTGCTGTGGACAAGTGCAGATTCATGCGACGATGAAGTCATGGAATTAGCCGATGCACTTGATATCTCCAGAGTTTCCCCACAGGAACTAACCCAGGAGCAGATCGATGAGTACCGCAGGTTGAGTGCTGAGCAAAGCAGCGGAGTGGCCATCATTAGCACTAGGCTCCGTGACCGAGACTATGCAACTACTGTCAGTGCCTACCTGTCAGTGTCCTATGACCCGCCGACATTGCTGGTAAGTCTCTACGCCGAGTCCAGGATCGCACTAGCTGTGGCGGAGTCGGGTTCGTGGGCGCTGTCGATTCTGACGGCTGAGCAAAAGGCTCAAGCAAATTGGCTCGCCAGCCCTGGCACACCGTTGGAAGGACTGCTCAACCAAATAAGTTTTAGGCGTGGCCCAGTCACTGGCAACGCCATTATTGCAGGAGCTCTCGCGTTTTTTGAGGTCGCCACCACCACCATCCACACAGCAGCCACCCACCTACTGGTGGTGGGGAGTGTGCTTTCTATGGGTGAGGACGCACCATGGAGTAAGGATGCCTCACCCCTGATCCACTACGGTGGCGACTATCGCCGGCTCAAGCCCTAAGACTTGCTGGAGAACCCTAACTACACCTTGCTTTTAACGCAACGAGTACAGCTGCGCTTCTCAGCCTATGAGTCAGCTGGTGACCTAGCTGAAAGGAAGAACCGGGAAAGTTGAGACCTTGTAAAGGGTCAAACCAACCAAGAGCACTGCCACACCTGCAATACCGCTCCACTGGATGAGATTACGGTTCTTAGCTGGTGCGTAGGCAATCGCTGCAGTGCACAGTGCACCGGCCAGCAAACCGCCTAAGTGGGCCTGCCAAGCAATATTGGGGATCACGAACCCAATGGCAGCATTAATCAGCAACAGGACCAGAATTTGGCGCAGGTCGCCACCGCGCTTCTTTTGCACAACAAAAAGTGCGCCGAACAATCCAAAGACGGCGCCCGAAGCTCCCACCACAACCGTGTCCAAGGGAGAGAGCATCAGAACGCCCACTGAGCCGGCGAAAGCGCTGACAAGATAGACGGCCATGAACCGCACGCGACCAAAGGCAGGTTCCAGAGCATTACCCAAAATCCACAGCGCATACATATTGAAAGCTATGTGCATAATGTTGGTGGAATGCAAGAATGCGGAGGAAAGCATGCGCCACGGCTCTGCTTCCGTCAAGAATGGGGCATAGGCAAAGTTCTGAAAGATGAAGCCGTTGGGGATGATCCAGTCCAAACCAAACGCGACAACGCAAATCGCCATCATGGTGATAGTTACAACGGGTCTTCCCGCCCGGGCGATCCCGCCAAAAATACTCCGCCGGGATGGCGTGGCCTTAGTAGCTTCACGAACACAGTCCACACACTGAATTCCCACGGCCGCGCTCCGTTGACATTCCGGGCACGTTGGTCGGCCACACCGCTGACAGCTCACATAGGAGACACGGTCAGTGTGACGTGGGCAGACAGGGGCTCCTGTGGAGGACTCCTGGGTCGGGAAAGCAGAACTCATGGATAGGATCCTCGCGGGATAAATATAAGGAAGGCTTCAGCCGCCGGATCGCAACGGACGCCGGCGGCCAAAGCCATGAAAATCATAACTATCAGTTTTTAGAGCTGCTCAACGCTCACCGAGTTAATGAGCACATCTTCACGCGGCTTGTCGCCTGCGCCAGTTGCCACGCCCTCAATGGCATCCACAACAGCGCGTGAGGCCTCATCAGCGACTTCACCAAAGATGCTGTGCTTGCCTTGGAGCCAGCTGGTGTTCACGGTTGTGATGAAGAACTGTGAACCATTGGTTCCACGGCCACCCTGAATACCGGCGTTGGCCATAGCCAATTTGTAGGGGTCGTTGAAATTCAAGTCAGGGTTGATCTCGTCGTCGAACTGGAAACCGGGGCCGCCAACTCCACGGCCCAAAGGATCGCCAGCTTGAATCATGAAGTCTTTGATGATGCGGTGGAAAATAGTCCCGTTGTACAACGGCTTGTTTGTTTTTTCACCAGTTCCCGGGTGTGTCCATTCAATGGATCCGGTCGCCAGGCCAACAAAGTTGGCCACTGTCTTGGGGGCGTGGTTGCCAAAGAGGTTTACCACGATGTCGCCAAGGCTGGTGCTGATAGTTGCTTTTGCGGTAGGAATAGCAGTCATGGCGATATTCTGCCATGCCAAAGTGAGAATATTCTGATAATGCCGATCATTCCGCGCCCGGCGAACTGTCAAAGATAGCAAGAGTGCTGTTGTGGACGTAGGCTAAAGACGAAACTGCTGACATCTGGAGGAAACGTGAAGAAGGTTGACCGCTTTACCCAAGGTTTGGAAGACTCGCTGAACACCGGCGTTGACAGCGCCAAAGAATGGGCAACTCCACATATGGAAAGTGCCAAAGATTGGACTGCTCCTCGTGTGGAAGCAGCCCTCGGGTGGGCTGTACCCCGCATTGAAAAGGGCATCGAGACGGCATCCCCCCGTGTCCAGGATGGTCTTCGCAAAGCCGCTCAGTACACAGCCGACGGCGTTGCAGCAGTGACGCCGAAACTGCAGGAAGGACTCGAAAAATTGGCACCAAAAATTTCAGATGCCGTTGATGAAGCAACGCCTCATATCCAAGAGGCACTTGGTAAGGCTGGTTCGGGTATCAATTCCGCCAAGGACAGGGTTGTCGATGACTTTATCCCGCGTGTCTCTGGCAAGATCGGGGACGCCGCGCACGCCGTCGAGGTTGCGTTGGAGAAATCCAAGGGTTCCCACCAGTTTGAAATTGCTGCCGCTAAGCTGACGGGCAACAAGAAGGCCCTGGCCAAGGCTGAGAAGGCTGCGGCGAGCTCAGCCAAAAAATTTGCTGCGGAAATGAAAAAGGCCGTCAAGAAGGACAACAAGTCAGGTAAAGGCTGGATTGTTGTAGGCATAGTCGTTGCCGCAACAGCAGCGGGGGTAGCTGTCTGGAAGGCGTCTAAACCTGTTGCTGACCCGTGGAAGACCCCTGCCCCCACAGCTTCGGCTCATGCCTCATCCAGCGTCCCTGCCCCAGTGCCTGCGGACGACAGCGCGAAGAAGACTGCGCAGAAGGTTGCCGACGCTGTTCAGGAAAAGGCGAGGGACATCCAAGGAAAGGCAGAAGAAGCGGTTGAGGCTGTCTCGGACAAGGTCTCCGAAGCTGTTTCCAAGCCCGCTTCCAAACACGTTTCGGATGTGAAGGAAGACCTCTCAGAGGCGGCGACCGATGCCAAGGAAGCTGTAGCGGATGCAAAGGACGCAGCCGCTCACACGGTTAAGGATGCAGCGCCCAAACCCA
This sequence comes from Arthrobacter sp. TMP15, assembly GCF_039529835.1. Classification (NCBI taxonomy): domain Bacteria; kingdom Bacillati; phylum Actinomycetota; class Actinomycetes; order Micrococcales; family Micrococcaceae; genus Arthrobacter; species Arthrobacter sp. TMP15. The sequence goes on along the minus strand of NZ_CP154262.1, from coordinate 13,499 downwards.
AGCCCACAGAGCCCAAGAAGTAGTTCACCGCTCAAGATAGCAACGCCGGTGGAATCCCTATCTTGTGGATCTACTGGCCACCCTGCCGCATAAGGGGCCAGGTACCAATGTGAGGGTCGGGATGTAACTTGTCCTGGCCCTCACACTGGTTTAAAGGGCTACTGGTTTAAAGGGTGGCTGGCGGCAATTCCTTGATGCCGCTACGGCTTTGGCGGATGACCACAACGGCTAACCCGACAAGAATCAGGATCAGGCCCGCATACGTTCCGGTCGGAAGAGTTTGGCCCAGGAAGAATCCTGCTAAGAGTGCTGCGCCCGGAATTTCAACCAAGATCATCATGGACACCACCAGCGGCGAAATAGTTGCAAGGAGGTAGTTGAAAATGGTGTGTCCAAAAAGCTGCGCCGCAATTGTCACGGCCAAGATGCCCCACCAAGCTTCCGGAGGAATGTTCACCAACGGTTGCCGGAAAACTAAACACATCGCTAACAGAATGACCGAACAGAGGCTGTAGCAGAGACTTGAGTACACGCTCGTTGAGAGGCTTTTGCGTACTTTTGAGCCTGCAAGAGTATAGATAGCTGCAAGAATACCGCCGGCCACTGCCAGTAGATCCCCCTGCAGCGCTTCGGTTGAAACACCCATGTCGAAACCCGTAATCACCAGGACCCCGGCAAGGGCCGCTGCAAGCCCCAACAGCACGGTCGTGGGAGGCTTGAAGCCCCTAATCCACTGGAACAGCGCGATCCATGCCGCTTGCAGGCATACGAGGGCAGTGGCAGCTGCCACGGTTGTCAGTTTCACGGACGTTACAAAGCAGGCGAAGTGAAGGGCCAGTGCTGAGGCAGCAATGACTATGTACTTGCGCTCATAAGGCGTCAGCGTCAGATATTTCCTCGGAGTTCGAAGGAAAGATGGCAAACCCAGCACGGCCGCCCCAAGGACATTGCGCCATAGAGCAATTGTCAGGGCTGGGGCCATGGTGGCAGCCATAATCGGTCCGGATGCCGAAACACCAAGAATACCCACAACGGCCAGTAGAAAGATCACAATCTAAGCGTAAGACACACGAGGTAATGGTTGAGGAAGCAATCTACCTGTACACCTGCCAGCCATCGACCTAACCACTAACCCTCGGGCTGGGAGACTTTCGCAAAAACAAGAACGATCCTGGTCCTAAGACCAGGATCGTTCTTCATGGTGGAGGCACGGGGACTCGAACCCCGAACCCCCTGCTTGCAAAGCAGGTGCGCTACCAATTGCGCCATGCCCCCATGAGGCCTATCTAGTATATATGAAACACAACTAAAAGACTCAATTTACCGAATCAGTTGCCTTGCTCCATGTTGTCTTCACAACTTTGGATTCCTGCCACTTCTTGTTGAGAAAAACAGCAGCGAATCCTAGCGTAGCCAATATAAGCAACTTCTTCACTGCATACCATCCTTCAACGAGAACCTTCGGTTCCGTGGGCGTACCTGGACTTGAACCAGGGACCTCTTCGTTATCAGCGAAGCGCTCTAACCGCCTGAGCTATACGCCCTCATTGACCTTCATCGGGCCGAGATAAAACTTTACCCCACACATTCCCAAAGTCCAAAATCGGCGGGCTTACAAACAGTTTAGGCCCGCCGATTCAGGAGTTTTAGGAAAATTTTCCTACTTTGGAATCCTAGTCATCGGTCAAAGTAACACCGATGCCACCCACCAAAGTGGCAGAGATGTTGTACAACCAGGCCGAAAGAACAGAAAGTGTTGTTAGCAAGACCACATTCACGACGGCGACAATAGTGGAGAATGAGGCAACCTGTCCCAGGGAGGCAATACTCAAGACATCGAAGGGACTACCGCCCTCCTGACCCTGAATGTCGTTGACAAAAGCATTCACCGTGTCAAACAAACCAATAGTGTCTAAGACTGTCCATAAGACTATGGAAGCCACAACTGTGACGATTCCTAATGCAACAGAGAGCAAAAATGCCATCTTCAACACAGACCAGGGATCGACCTTGCTCACCAGAAGGCGGGCACGGCGAGCTTTAGCCTTAGGAGCGGGCTTAACCAATGTCGGAGGCGTCTGCGGTTTGGCTACAGGACGCTGCTTTGCAGCAGATGCTCCTGTTGATTTGGCTGCCCCTGTTGACTTGGCTGGCCCTGTTGGGCTGTTTGGGCGCTGCGTTGGGCGGGCCGGAGTACCTACCCTTGGCGCGGAACCAGGCCGCGGTATTGGTTTATTGGTGCTCAATCGGTACCTCCAGTTGTTCCGTCATTACGCTTTAACGGTACTTCATCAATCTGTGGGGTTTCCTCAATCACGGCATCAACTGCTACCGCAGGGGCTGCCATGGTCTCGCCAGCCCCTGCTTCAGCAGCTTCAATTTCTTCAACAAGGCCCCGCTCGCTATTGCGGGCAATGCCTATAATGCGGTCATTCTTGTCGGGCTTGGCAAAAATAACACCCATGGTGTCACGTCCCTTGGCCGGAACCTCGGACACGTCTGAACGGACGACTTTACCGCCGCTCATTACCACCAAAACCTCATCATCTTCCTGAACAATCAAAGCCCCAATGAGGTCTCCGCGGTCTTCAACCAGCTTGGCGACCTTGATTCCTAAACCGCCGCGGCCCTGCAATCGATATTCCTGAACGGCCGTGCGCTTCGCGTATCCGCCCTCCGTGACAATAAACACATAAGATTCATCCGTAACTACTGCTGCTGAAAGCAACTCATCGAAGTTACGGAACTTCATTCCCGTTACACCAGAGGTTGCGCGCCCCATCGGACGCAGTGCCTCGTTCGTTGCGGTAAAACGGATGGACTGTCCCTTGCGGGATACCAACAAGAGGTCGTCGGTATCGGAGACCAATTGCGCCGAGACAAGTTCATCGCCGTCACGTAGGTTGATGGCAATGACACCGGCGGAACGATTGGTGTCGTAGTCCTCTAGCGAGGTCTTCTTAACCAAACCATTCTTCGTTGCAAGAACTAGGTATGGAGACTGCTGATAATCCTTGAGCTCCATAACCTGGGCGATCTTTTCATCCGGTTGGAACGCCAAAAGGTTCGCCACATGCTGACCCTTGGCATCACGGCCAGCTTCAACAAGCTCGTAGGCTTTAGCTCTGTAAACGCGACCAAGGTTTGTGAAAAATAACAGCCAATGATGCGTGGTTGTCACGAAGAAGTGCTCCACAACGTCGTCTCCACGCAACTGTGCACCCTTGACACCCTTACCCCCACGATGCTGGGTACGGTAATTATCGCTGCGCGTACGCTTGACGTAGCCGCCGCGGGTGATGGTTACTACCATTTCTTCTTCGGGGATCAGGTCTTCCATGCTCATGTTAGGGTCGTAGCCCATCATGATCTCGGTTCTGCGATCATCACCGTAGCGGGTAGTGATGTCTGTCAATTCATCACTGACAATCCCGCGTTGCACCACTGGGTCAGCCAAAATCCGGTTGAACTCGGTAATCATGGTTTGGAGTACGTCATGACGATCTTGGATCTTCTGGTGTTCCAGTGCGGCCAACCGGCGCAACTGCATATCCAGAATAGCTTTGGCCTGGATTTCATCAATATCTAGCAACCCGATCAAGCCGTCACGGGCTTCCTCGGTGGTACTTGAGCGCCTGATAAGGGCGATGACAGCATCGAGTGCTTCCAAAGCCTTCAGAAGTGCACGCTGTATGTGTGCTTCTTCCTCGGCCTTGCGTAACCGGAACCGTGTGCGCCGAACAATCACATCCATCTGGTGGTTAACCCAGTGACGAATGAAGGCATCCAGTGGCAGAGTGCGAGGAACACCGTCAACAATTGCCAACATGTTGGCGCTAAAGTTCTCCTGCAACTGCGTATGTTTGTACAAATTGTTTAGGACAACCTTGGCAACTGCATCACGCTTAAGTACAACAACGAGACGCTGGCCTGTGCGCCCGGAAGTCTCATCACGAAGGTCCGCGATACCCGCAATTTTGCCGTCCTTGACAAGGTCGGCAATCTTAATGGCAAGGTTGTCGGGATTCGCTTGGTAAGGCAACTCAGTAACAACTAAGCACGTGCGTCCCTGAATTTCTTCAACATTGACCACAGCACGCATCGTGATGGAGCCTCGGCCAGTGCGGTAGGCATCTTCAATACCCTTGCGTCCCAGAATCTGTGCCCCAGTGGGGAAATCAGGTCCCTTGACGCGTTCGATAAGAGCTTCAAGAAGTTCTTCACGTCCCACTCCCGGGTTGGCCAGGTACCACTGGACACCTTCGGCAACTTCACGCAGATTGTGTGGCGGGATATTTGTTGCCATACCCACAGCAATGCCTGAAGAACCATTGACCAACAGGTTGGGGAACCTGGAGGGAAGAATGGTGGGTTCTTGGTTCTTGCCATCATAGTTATCTTGGAAATCGACGGTTTCTTCGTCAATGTCCCTGACCATTTCCATGGCAAGCGGTGCCATTTTCGTCTCGGTATAACGGGGTGCAGCAGCACCATCGTTACCGGGGGAACCAAAGTTGCCCTGGCCAAGTGCCAAGGGATAACGCATGGTCCAGTCTTGGATTAGTCGTACCAGGGCATCGTAGATGGCTGTGTCACCGTGAGGGTGATACTGGCCCATGACCTCACCAACAACGCGTGCACATTTGTTGAATGACCGCTCAGGTCGGTATCCACCATCAAACATGGCGTAGAGAACTCGGCGGTGCACAGGTTTGAGACCATCACGAACGTCAGGAAGCGCACGGCCCACAATAACGGCCATGGCATAGTCCAGATAAGAGCGCTTCATCTCCTCCTGGAGATCGATCTGCTCAACTTTGTCATGCATTAGGTTTCCTTCGAGAATTTCACCACCCGTGGCATCCGCACTGGGTTCTTCGGGGTTCTGCGGTGTTTCGTCACTCATAATCTTTAATATTCCATTCCCAATATATGTCCGATTCGCACTATAACCAGGGGCTCATGCTGGCCCAACCTAGATGTCGAGGAACCTTACATCCTTGGCATTTTGTTGGATGAAGTTACGTCGTGATTCAACGTCTTCACCCATGAGGATGGAAAAGATCTGGTCGGCTTCTGCAGCATCATCCATAGTCACTTGGAGAAGAGTGCGGTGTGCCGGATCCATGGTGGTGTCCCATAGCTCCGTGTAGTCCATTTCGCCCAGACCCTTGTAACGTTGGATCCCGTTATCCTTAGGGATTCTTCGGCCAGAAGCCGCCCCTGCTGCCAACGTCGCGTCCCGCTCTTTGTCGCTGAAAACATAGTCGTGGGGTGCATTTGACCACTTGATCCTGTACAAGGGGGGCTGTGCCAGGTACACGTAGCCGTTCTCGATCAGGGGACGCATGTAGCGGAACAGGAGAGTCAACAACAGAGTTGTGATGTGTTGTCCGTCAACGTCAGCGTCGGCCATCAATACGATCTTGTGATATCTGGCCTTTGTTACATCAAAGTCTTCACCAATACCTGCACCAAACGCAGTAATCATGGCCTGAACTTCAGCATTTCCCAATGCGCGATCCAGGCGCGCACGTTCAACATTTAGAATTTTCCCGCGAAGAGGAAGAATAGCCTGAGTAGTTGGGTTTCTTCCGCGCACGGCGGAGCCGCCGGCCGAGTCACCCTCCACAATATAAATCTCCGACAACGCCGGATCTTTAGATTGGCAGTCTTTTAGTTTTCCGGGCATACCGCCTGATTCAAGCAAGCCCTTCCTGCGTGTATTTTCACGGGCCTTACGAGCGGCCAAACGCGCCATGGAAGCTTGGATCGATTTCCGAATGACATCTCTTGCCGGACCAGGGTTGCGTTCAAGCCAATCGCCAAGTCCATCCGTGACAACACGCTGAACAAACCCCTTAACTTCTGAGTTACCAAGTTTAGTTTTGGTTTGTCCCTCAAACTGAGGTTCAGAAAGCTTGACGGAAATGACGGCTGTGAGACCTTCACGGATGTCATCCCCTGTCAGATTGTCATCCTTTTCCTTGATGATGTTCTTTTCACGCGCATATCGGTTGATCAATGAGGTCATGGCGGCACGGAAGCCTTCCTCGTGTGTACCACCCTCATGAGTGTTGATGGTGTTTGCATACGTGTGAACACTCTCGGAGAAGGAAGTTGTCCACTGCATAGCAATTTCAACAGCCATGCTTCGGCTTGAATCCTCAGTTTCGAAGGCTATGACGTCCTCGTGAACCGGCTCATACTTCTTTGACGTGTTGAGGTGTTTAACGTAATCAAGCAGGCCATCTTTGTACTCGTAGATGACAACTCGTTTGCCAGTGGTGGTGTCTTTCCCCTCGGGGATGGCGTCCAAATCCGGGTCTTCATCCGGTGCTGTTAATACAGTGCGCTCGTCAGAGAGCGTGATCTTCAAGCCCTTATTCAAGAAGGCCATCTGCTGGAAGCGTGCCCGCAGAGTTTCGAAATCGAAATCTATCGAATCAAAAATGGTTGCGTCAGGGTAAAACGTCTGTGTTGTTCCCGTCTCAGCGGTCACTTCGCCTTTGACGAGGGTGCCCTGTGGTTTTCCACCGTCGGCAAAACTCATCCGCCAAACAAAACCTTTGCGGTGGATTTCAGTTTCAACTCTGCTGGAAAGCGCATTGACAACGGAAATGCCAACACCGTGCAGACCACCTGAAACCGCGTAACCGCTGCCGCCAAATTTTCCGCCAGCGTGCAGGATGGTCATAACAACTTCGACGGTGGGCTTTCCCTCTGTCGGGTGGATATCAACCGGAATTCCACGGCCGTTGTCCACCACCTTTACACCGCCGTCAGCGGTCAGGGTGATTTCGATGTGGTCACAGTAGCCAGCCAACGCTTCATCTACGGAGTTATCGACCACTTCATAGACCAAGTGATGCAAGCCGCGAGGACCTGTGGAGCCAATATACATACCAGGACGCTTCCGGACGGCTTCCAAGCCTTCCAAAACAGTGATGTCACTGGCATCGTAGTGACCAGGATTTTTCACTGGCACGGAAGATGCTTCGGTTTCTGCCGCCGCGCTTGGCTGCGTGTTTTCCGGCTCTGGATTTACGGCACTATCCGGATTATTCGTCGTCACAGGCGCGTTCGACCCCTCTTGTTTTTAGCTCGATTGCCAACGTCGGGACGGCAGACAACTCTCACTCGTCTGTGCGTCGATTCCTCTTGGAAGGCAGATAAATACCGCTCTCAACTTAACCAAAAATACTGCCACAGCGCCGCGGAGAGACGGTTATTGAATAATTCTACCTTGTGGCAGGCGCATATGGGGTCTCATCGTGTCCTAAAACGCCAGAAAACGTACTCAGGAGGCCATTGCTGTTCCTTCTTTAAGGAGATGTACGCCCAAGAGGGTTTGAAAGCCTCTGCCCTGCACGGACCGGGTTTGCACCAACCGGCACATTACTACCCGTACGTGTCCCGCGGTCCACGGCCTTTGACGTTTCGGAAACCTTTACGCCAACTAGGGGCAGCCGGCCCAAGAACCAAAATATTTGTTACTACCCCCCTCCCCAAATCTGTATCAAATTTGGCCAACAGCGACGCCGAAAGTAATCGCAATTGTGTTGCCCAACTGGTTGAATCACATCTGACATGCAAAGTTGTAGTTTCAAAACTCTCTGGCTGACAGTGGGCTGCGATCTCCGGTCCAACCAAAGTATCCCAATGGGCCATAACTGATCCAACCGCCAACGGAGAGCTCCACCCGCGGTCGGAGACTAGGCGGCTCACCACATTCCCTAATCCCAGTGGATCTCTTCCACCACCATATTTGACGTCAAGAAATGGTTTCTTTTTACTCCTTGGAACAGATTTCTCGCCCAATCTGCTGCGCGGAATTCGCAACTCCCCCCGGCTCTTGGCAATCCGGCGCATCCGGTTCAGCGCAGCCTGAGCCGCATCAATTTCGGTGTCATGGTCCTTGGCCGCGGCTTGGGCACTGCGCTTTTGACCTATTGGATCAACAGAGGCGGAACCAACAGGCTGATCACTCATTGGGAGCAACGCCGCCGGGGATGACCTGGATCGTTGAACCCGATAACTCGTCGGGGATGTCTCCACCAACGGCCGCTGTCACAAGTACTTGCTCAGCCGCGGCCACCATTAAAGCCAATTTCCGACGTCGTTGGGAATCCAGTTCGGCAAAAACATCATCAAGGATCAAAATTGGTTGGTTCCCCGCCACATGTTTGTCCTCATCTAAAACATGGAATGAGGCAAGCCTCAATGCCAGGGCAATTGACCAAGACTCACCGTGCGATGCATAGCCACGAGCTGGTGCCTGTCCCAAAAGCAGTTCCAGTTCGTCCCGGTGGGGACCAACCAAAGACATACCCCGCTCTAACTCGCGGCTTCTGGACCGCACCAGCTCCTCACGGTACTTTTGTACAAGCTCATCCAAAGTGCACAGCGAGAAGTCCGCTGCCTCTACCTGTACGGGACTATTAGCAATCCCAGGTTCTGCAAACGTGTTGGGGGAGGCGCCGTCGTACTCCTCTGACGCATCCAGAGAACTACGATACAGCGCCCGTAGCAGCTTGGTTCCGTCGGTCAGCTGTGCGTAGGCCTCGGCCATATGGGGGCGCAGACGATTAAGTAAATCGAGTCTTGCTGCCAATAAACTAGCTGCAGCCACAGCCAGATGCTCATCCCAAACATCAAGAGTGGACAATTGAACTTCCGAGATGCCTGCTCTGGAAAAATGCTGGGCTCGTGCTGATTTCAGCAGAGCGTTGCGCTGTTTCAGAACCCTGTCGTAATCGCTGCGAGTACCCGCGTGTTTGGGTAACAAAACAACCAAAAGGTCGTCTAAAAACCGACGACGATTTCCAGGATCACCCTTGACTAAAGCTAAATCTTCAGGAGCAAACAAAACCGTTCTGCACAGCCCCAAAATATCCCGGGAGCGAACAGGATTAGCACGATTAATACGGGCACGATTAGCTCTGGAAGCATTGATCTCAACCTCAACCATGACCTTTTGTTCGCCCCTGACCAGTTGGGCTCTCACTAGTGCCCGTTCTGTTCCAAAGCGCAATAGCGGGGCATCCGCACTCACCCGATGTGAGGAAAGCGTCGACAAATAGCCAATAGCTTCCACAAGGTTAGTTTTACCCAGTCCGTTAGCTCCTACAAGCACTGTGACACCCGGGGTGAGTGTCAGGTCAACTTGGGCATAGCTACGGAAATCTGTCAGGGAAAGGTGTTCAAGATACATGAAGCTGAATTTTATCCACTGCTAGGAACCGGCAGGTTTTGTGGCATGCCCACCAAATTGGTTGCGCAACGCCGAGACCATTTTCATTGCTGGGGAGTTATCTTCGCGGGAGGAGAACCTGGCAAAGAGGGCTGCTGTAATCGCCGGAGCCGGCACCGCATTGGCAATGGCTTCTTCCACAGTCCAGCGCCCTTCCCCTGAATCTTCAACGTAATCGTCAATGGACTCCAAACCGGGGTCCTCATCTAATGCCTTGACCATCAAGTCAAGCAGCCAAGAGCGAACAACCGTCCCCTTTTGCCATGCACGAAAAGTGCCTGGTAGATCCTGGATTATTTCCTTCTTGGCCAGTAGTTCATACCCCTCGGCATAGGCCTGCATCAATCCATATTCAATACCATTGTGAACCATTTTTGCGTAGTGGCCGGCACCTACCTCGCCCACGTGTACAAAACTGTCAGCGCGTTCACCTTCAGGGCGAAGAGCATCCAAAACTGGCAGGGCCCGCTCAATGTCTGCATCCGATCCACCAGCCATCAGCCCATACCCGTTTTTCAGTCCCCATACTCCACCAGACACTCCAACATCCATGAAGTGAATTTCTTTGGCTGCAAGCATCTCACCGTGTTTTTGATCTTCGGTGAACCTGGAGTTTCCACCATCTACAAGCAAATCACCGGGTTCAAGCACTTCCGATAAAGCTGTAATCACTGAGGACGTGATAGCACCTGAAGGAACCATTACCCAGATCAACCGTGGAGCGGGAACAGCAGCCACCAAATCAGCCAACGAAGCCACATCAGTGAGTTCGGGGTTCTGGTCAAACCCAGTCACCTCTATTTGTGCGGCACGAAGACGGGCCCTCATGTTGAAGCCCATTTTTCCAAGTCCGATGAGTCCAATATGCACTTTAGTGCCTCTTTTCCATTGGTGGGTGCTGCGGTTGCATAGCAAGAAATGGTGATGTGCCGGAACCGGCAAAGAACTACTGGTTGGGAAGTCTCACAGGCATCACAAGGTAGCGGTATTCATCTCGACGTTCGCCGTCAATGTCATCTTGAGCGCTGAGCATTGCCGGTTTGGGTGCGGAGGTGAAAGAGAACCTTACATACTTGCTGTCGAAAGCGTTTAGACCTTCACTGAGGTAGTGGGGGTTGAAGGCTACTGTAATTTCATCGCCAACAAGTGTTGCTTCAAGATTTTCCGAAGCCTGGGCATCCTCCCCGGTTCCTGCATCCAATGTGAGTTGCCCATCAGTGAAAATCAAACGGACAGGAGTGTTGCGTTCTGCAACAAGGGAAACACGGCGGACGGCCTCAGCCAAGGCATGTGTCTCAACTATTGCGTGAATGGGGGTTGTGTCCGGGAACAATGAACGGATTTTTGGGTAATCACCATCAACAAGTAACGAGGTTGTCCGGCGTCCACCACTTTCAAAGCCGATGAGTTCCTTGTTCTGCGACAAAGCAATGTTGATATTGCCGGCACTACCCAATGTCTTGGCAACCTCGCTAAGAGTTTTAGCCTTGACCAAAGCACCTGTGGAGATATTTGGAGAAGTTGGGTTCCACCGGATTTCACGTAGTGCTAAGCGGTACCTGTCCGTAGCCAGCAGAGTGATGAGGTCACCTTCAATTTCCATTTTCACACCGGTGAGAATGGGCAAGGTGTCATCTTTGCTGGAGGCAATAATGACCTGGGCAACTGCTTGAGAAAACGCCTCCCCATCAACAGTTCCACTTACATCTGGCAGTGCCGGAAGTTCGGGGTAGTCGCTGACCGGCATAGTGGCTAAATGGAAACGACTACTGCGGCACGTGAGGGTGACTTTGCTGCCATCTGTTTCCACTTCAACTGGAGCTGCGGGCAGGCTGCGACAAATATCAGCTAGCAGGCGCCCTGAAACCAAGATGGATCCTTCTTCTGAAATGTCAGCAGGTATTTGCAGCCGGGCTGAGATTTCATAGTCAAAACTTGCCAAGCTCAAAGTGCCAGCTTCAGCTTTAAGTAGAAGGCCTGAAAGTACTGGAACTGGCGGACGCGGTGACAAGGATCGTGCGGCCCAGCTGACTGCTTCGGTCAGAACATCCCGTTCGACTCGGAACTTCACGGAAGGGTGCCGCCTTTCATGGTGCGAAAAATTTCATTTGCGATCAGGGTACTTCTCCGGTGAGGACAAATAACCATAGAAAGAATTACATGCTTGGAATCAGCTTAGCCCCTAGACCTGCCCAGTTGGGCATTGGTCTGTGCTTCGTGAGGGATGAAAGATGGAGCATAGGTAAATGTTGTTTGAAACGAATAATTCTTGTAGTTAGTAGTGTTAATAAGTCCTGTGGATACTGTGGATAACCGGCCCTGAGTACGCCGTCATACCGAAGTTGCCTGTGTACAGGTTGTGAGGTGCTCCCGCTTACCGCTGTGGGGAAGCGGGGAAAACTTTCTTGCCAGTTTTGGTGATCCACAGATGGCCTGCAGGTTATCCGCAGCTATAACAACTTGTGCACTTAGTTATCCCCAGATGTATCCACACCAAAAATTAGCCAAATTATTTTGTGTTGTGGGAACTAACCCTCGCGTTGCTGCTGTTTGATCTTGTTTGTGAGCTCTGTGACCTGGTTATAGATGGCACGACGTTCAGCCATTAGTTCCCGGATTTTTCGATCAGCGTGCATCACGGTCGTGTGGTCGCGGCCACCGAATTCCTGACCAATTTTGGGTAGTGACATGTCTGTTAGCTCACGGCACAGATACATTGCGATCTGGCGGGCGGTCACTAAGGAACGCGTGCGGGATTTGCTGCATAGCTCCTCTAAGGAGATGTTAAAGTAGGCAGCAGTTTGACCCAAAATAGCCGCCGATGTGACTTCCTGGGCACCATCGTCAGTGATGAGATCTTTGAGGACGAGCTCCGCAAGACCCACATCAACGGGCTGCCGGTTCAAGCTGGCAAACGCCGTGACGCGGATTAGTGCGCCTTCCAGCTCACGAATATTGGTTGAGATTTTAGAAGCAATGTATTCCAACGCGTCATCAGGTGCAGAGAGACCCTCACCGATTGCCTTTTTACGCAGGATAGCGATCCTAGTTTCAAGTTCCGGAGGCTGGACATCCGTCAACAAACCCCACTCGAAGCGAGAACGCATCCGCTCCTCGAATCCCTGCAGACGCTTTGGTGGCAGATCCGAAGTGATGACAACCTGCTTGTTGTGGTTATGAAGAGCATTGAAAGTGTGGAAGAACTCTTCTTGGGTTGCGTCTTTATTTGCCAGGAACTGAATATCGTCGATGAGCAGGATGTCTACATTGCGGTAGAGCTGCTTGAAGCTTGCCCCTTCGTCATCGCGGATGGAGTTGATGAAATCATTGGTGAACTCCTCAGAGTTCACATAGCGTACTCGTATCCCCGTATATAGCCGCCGGGCGTAGTGTCCGATGGCGTGAAGGAGATGTGTTTTGCCTAGACCCGAATCTCCGTAGATGAACAAAGGGTTGTAGGCCTTTGCTGGGGCTTCAGCAACAGCTACTGCTGCTGCATGGGCGAACCGATTGGATGAACCAATCACAAAAGAGTCGAAAACATACTTGGGATTGAGCCGGCCAAACTCGTGCGAATTGCTGGGCAAAGTTGGTGCAGGCTTGGATACATGTTCTGTGCGGTCTGAACGCTGATTATGTGAGGTGAGCTCACTGCGCTCATGGCGCTCTTTAACGTCATGTCGATCCGTGCGATCGTTGCGGTCCGGAGATGGTAAAGCAACAGGCTCTTCCTCTTTTACGTGCGGAACCAGGTCGGCGTTGACACTGAACGCACAACTTATGTCTTCGGAGAATACCTGTGAAAGGGCCTCGTTGAGAGCGGTGCTGAGCTGATTCTGCAACACTTCGCGAGTTAGCTCGTTGGGTACAGCCACCAAAAGAGTGTTGCCGATCAGTCCTTGGGGTTGTGTAAGGACTACAAAACCACGCTGTCGCGGAGAGACCCTTTCATCGCGTTCCAAAATCCTAATGACTCGCCGCCAGGAACTTCCAACGTCATTGATGTCCTCAGTGCTCATTGACTGTTCCGTCCTCACTTCCGGGCGTTGTACCGGAATGTTGGTATTTATGTGCCCATCGCACGTGACTTCTACTACACGTATTGAACTGTGTTTCGGAGGTGTAGAGAATCCTTGATGTGCGGTAATCCACAGAGTTATGCACATACGTGGATAACTTGTTCAGGGCCAAGCCTAGAGTATGAAAACCTCAGAAGATAGCGAGAGAAAGAGCTTGTGGATAGATA